>NZ_JAACFT010000100.1 GCF_029051685.1 Bradyrhizobium sp. CSA207
GAGACTGGGCAGGAATTTGTTTTGCGTACCCCACTAAGCGGGCGAACCGAATTCCAGGCAGAAACCAGCTTTTGGTCGGAACATCAGGGTCTGGAGCCCGGCTATTATCGCTGAAGCGATGTTGAGCAGCAGAAGCGCGGGATAAGGCCGGCTTTTGGCCAGATAGGCCATGAAGCTGTCGAAGCCGAGGATGCTCAGCACGCGGGAGAAGTTGTAGCAGAGTGCCATCAGGCTCCATTCGCCGCGCACCTTGTCGAAGCCGCGGACGAGGAAGTGGCGGTAGCCGGCTCGGCATTTGAGGGTGCCGAAGGGATGTTCGGCTAGCTGGGCCCTGCGGGACATCAAAGCGTTGGCGCCCTTCATCCGTGCGCGATGCCGGTCGAGGACGTCTTCATGCTCCCAGCGCTGGACGGTGCGCGTCGGCGTCTTGGCGGAGAGACAGCGCGAGCGCAGCGTGCAGGCATCGCAATCGGCCTTGCGGCTGACATACCTGATCTCGATCCGGCCGCCATTGTTCTTGCGACCGTCTGTCGGCGTCAGGAGCTTGCCGGCGGGACAACGATAGACATTGGCTTCTGCGTCGTAGACGAACGCTTCATGGCTGATGCGGCCTTCCGCTTCGAGCCTGGCGTTCCGCCTGGCTTGCGGGACATAGGCCACGATCCCATCCTCTTCGCAGGCCTTGAGCGCGTTGCCGTTGTAATAGCCGGTATCGGCCAGGACAGTCAGCGTCTCGACCCCAAGCTCGGCCTTCGCGGCCTTGGCCATGTTGTGAAGCTGGCCGGTATCGTTGCCGTCGTTGACGACTTCGTCCTCCACAAGAAGCTTGTGTTTGCCGTCAACGGCGATCTGGACATTGTAACCCGCCACGACTTGACCGTTCTTCGAGAGCAACCGGGCATCGGGGTCGGTTCGCGACAACTGTGTCTGGCCGCTCTCCTCCAGCTGTGCCAGATCGGCTTGCAAGCTTGCGCGCCTGGCCATCAATGCAGTCATCTTTTGCGCGACGTTACCACCGCCGTCGCCCTCGCCATCCCGGCCTACGGCCGGACGGTCCGCCTCCGCGCTGTCGTTGGCTTCCAGCGCGGCGCCATAGGCTTCAATCTCCTGCTCGATCTCCGCCAGCCGCTTGGCGAGCTTGCGCTGCGTCTTGATGCTGGCCTTGCTGGCGTTGCCGTCGAAAAATGCGCCGTCGATCGCCACAATCTCCCCACCCACCAGATCGAGATGGCGCAGCACGAGCACGAACTCCCGGTGCACCGCCTTGAGCGCCTTCCAGTTCTCCTGGCGGAACTTGGCGATGGTGCGATAGCCCGGCACCAGGCGCTTCATCAGCCAGATCAGTTCGAGATTGCGTCCCGCCTCGCGCTCGAGGCTACGCGACGACCGCACCCGGTTGATGTAGCCATAAAGATAGAGCTTCAGCAGGTCCGCCGGATCGTACGGCGGCTGCCCAGCGCCGCCACCCGATCCGGCATGAGAGAAGCCAAGCTTCCCCAGATCCAGCGCAGCGACGAAAGCCTCAATCGCTCGAACCGGATTGTCGATCGCCACATAATCGTCCACACGTGGCGGAAGGAAGCTTGGCTGATCCCGGCTGATGCCGGTCTTGAAAGTGCGATTCGCCATGCCGAATCGTACCCTCGTTTGCTCAAATGAAGATGAAATTCTTGCCCAGTCTC
>NZ_JAACFT010000101.1 GCF_029051685.1 Bradyrhizobium sp. CSA207
CAGCATGTCGTGGCCGGTGTTGCTGTCGTGATAGCTGGTCAGCGTGACGTCGCCGAGCTTGAGGTCATAGACGGTGCGGCCGTCGATGCTGATGCCCTGCAGCTCGATCGCGGGAATGTGCTTGCCGGCGGCGACGTCCTTGAGCAGCGCGGTCAGGCCCGAATTGAGATCGAGATCGACGGTGAGCGGCGAGAAGGTCGGCTTGGACGTGCCGCCGCCGCTGGTGGCGCTGATCAGTGCGCTGACGTCAAAGCTGTAGTCGATGATGTTGAAGGCGCCCTCATGGTGAAGAGCGGTGGAATTGCCAATAACGCCGTCGATGGTGAGGAAGTAAGCCGCGGCGCTGCCGCCGCCGGTGGGGCTGCCGTCCGGCACGACGGGATCGGGAATATTGACGTCTTCGGTGCTGGTGGCGACGTCCCAGCTGAAGGTGACGGGCGTGCCGATGGCGCCGTTGGGCGACTGCGGCGTGGTGGTGAGCCTGACCTGCTGATAGCTGAAGGCCAGCATGTCGTGGCCGGTGTTGCTGTCGTGATAGCTGGTCAGCGTGACGTCGCCGAGCTTGAGGTCATAGACGGTGCGGCCGTCGATGCTGATGCCCTGCAGCTCGATCGCGGGAATGTGCTTGCCGGTGGCGACGTCCTTGAGCAGCGCGGTCAGGCCCGAATTGAGATCGAGATCGACGGTGAGCGGCGAGAAGGTCGGCTTGGACGTGCCGCCGCCGCTGGTGGCGCTGATCAGTGCGCTGACGTCAAAGCTGTAGTCGATGATGTTGAAGGCGCCCTCATGGTGAAGAGCGGTGGAATTGCCAATAACGCCGTCGATGGTGAGGAAGTAAGCCGCGGCGCTGCCGCCGCCGGTGGGGCTGCCGTCCGGCACGACGGGATCGGGAATATTGACGTCTTCGGTGCTGGTGGCGACGTCCCAGCTGAAGGTGACGGGCGTGCCGATGGCGCCGTTGGGCGACTGCGGCGTGGTGGTGAGCCTGACCTGCTGATAGCTGAAGGCCAGCATGTCGTGGCCGGTGTTGCTGTCGTGATAGCTGGTCAGCGTGACGTCGCCGAGCTTGAGGTCGTAGACGGTGCGGCCGTCGATGCTGATGCCCTGCAGCTCGATCGCGGGAATGTGCTTGCCGGTGGCGACGTCCTTGAGCAGCGCGGTCAGGCCCGAATTGAGATCGAGATCGACGGTGAGCGGCGAGAAGGTCGGCTTGGACGTGCCGCCGCCGCTGGTGGCGCTGATCAGTGCGCTGACGTCAAAACTGTAGTCGATGACGTTGAAGGCGCCCTCATGGTGAAGGCGGGTGGAATCGCCGATGACGCCGTCGATGGTGAGGAAGTAAGCCGCGGCGCTGCCGCCGCCGGTGGGGCTGCCGTCCGGCACGACGGGATCGGGAATATTGACGTCTTCAGTGCTGGTGGCGACGTCCCAGCTGAAGGTGACGGGCGTGCCGATGGCGCCGTTGGGCGACTGCGGCGTGGTGGTGAGCCTGACCTGCTGATAGCTGAAGGCCAGCATGTCGTGGCCGGTGTTGCTGTCGTGATAGCTGGTCAGCGTGACGTCGCCGAGCTTGAGGTCATAGACGGTGCGGCCGTCGATGCTGATGCCCTGCAGCT
>NZ_JAACFT010000102.1 GCF_029051685.1 Bradyrhizobium sp. CSA207
ACGAAGGAATGGCCGCCTGGCCGAACAAAGGAATAGGCTCACGCGTTTGCAGAGTTCTTCGTGCTGTTATGGTCCGCGTCGTAAGGGGTCTTTCGCTTGAGCGTCGCGCATAAGGCAAAAAGCAAGCGATCTGCCACGCTGCGCAGAGCACGCGCGTGGCCGTGTCCTCGCCCTCGCAAAGCATCATATCGTCGCCGGCTGGCAGCATCGCGTTGGATGGCGACACGCGACCAGTGGTGGAGCGCGCTCTGCAGCCGCCTGTTACAGGCGAGGCGGCGGACGACGAAGCGCTGCTTGCCGCTTTGCCGCGTCACTGGGGCAGCCCCTGCCAAAGCGCGCAGAGCATGATAATCTCGTCTGCGCAGGGGCTCTGTGGCCTCGGCGAGCAGTGTGGCGAGGTTGATTCTGCCGATTCCTGGCCAGGAGCGAAGGATCGTCACGTCACACTGCCCGCAGCTCTGCCCCGAGGACTTCTCCTCTGCTTCGAGTTCGGCACATAGACGGTCCAGACTCTGATGGGCCTCCTTGATCTGCCGATTGACCAGATGCAGACGCGCCGCAAGGCTGCGGATGTGTGCGCAGGCGGCCTCCGTCGTGCCCGGCGCCACGAACAGCGGGGTCTCACGCAAGATCTTGAGCGCCGCCGCCGCATCGAAACGGCGGATACGATATACACTCAGGACGCGCGCGATGGCCTTCTCGCTGGCCTTGGCCGCCCTGTCCGGGGTCGGCACCTTCTGCCAAAGCGCCAGGAACCATTCGTCGGCGACATCGTCGGTCAACTTGGTGGCTTGGGGATAATAGCGCCACAACTGCTGACGAAGGCGGTTGGCGAGACGAGTGCGCTCCTGCTGCAGTTCGTCGGCCATGCGCGACCACTCGCGCAGTTCGATCATCGTCGGATCGTCGACCACAAGCCGGCGGAAGGCCGCGCGGTCCGTGCGCAGCGAGTCTGCGAGCACATGGGCATCGCGGCGGTCGTCCTTGGCACCAGCTACCGTGAAGCGATCACGGAAGCGGTCGAGCTGCTTGGGATTGATGGCAAACACCGCAAACCCGTGCTCGAGCAACATCTCCACCACCGGGCCGTGCGGCATCTCGATCGCCACGGCGATCTGTCCCGGCGCGGCCTTGGTCTTCTCAAGCAACCAGTCACACAACTCCGTCAGCCCAGCGCCGCCATGGGCGAACTCGCGCCGGGCAACCTGTCTTCCTTCGGCATCCAGCAGGCCAACGCTATGGCTCTGCGTTGCCCAGTCGATCCCGGCGAACCAGTGTACATCTTCGATCATTGTTGGGACCTCCTCGCTCTCCAGGCGGGCCACCGCGATCCTGATCAATCCCTGTACCGGCGCTCTCGGGCGCGACCTCCTACTGGATCTAAATCACGGCCGCTCCGCCGGGGCGCGGTTCCTACGAAGGTGCTCAAGGCACAGGTGGGCAAGGCTGCTCCCGGCAGATCGGCCCGCACGGCCAGTCTACACCGAACGGCCGCCACGAACGCCAGAAGGGTACAGGGTGGGTTAGCGAAGCGTAA
>NZ_JAACFT010000103.1 GCF_029051685.1 Bradyrhizobium sp. CSA207
AGCGGGGCGGACGGAATCAACGTCGATGATCGAAGCCGTTCCCTTGCTAGCACCGATCGTTGGATGCGGCACAAGGTTTCCAAAACGGAGGGCAAAACGCTCCTGCTCGGCGTCGTCGAGATGACCCTGATCGCGGAAGAAGATGACCTTGTGCTCAAGCAGCGCGGCCTTGATTCCGGCAATCGTCTGGTCGGGCAAATCGCCCGACAGCTTAATGTTCGCAATTTCGGCGCCGATTCGCGCTGTGCGTTTGATGACGTCGGCACGCGGAATGACATTGTCGATCAGAGTCGTTTCACTCATCGTGGTATTCTCCAGAAATTTTGGTTTCTTCGCCAGATCAAACTATTCAGCTGCAGCGCGAATGGGTGAACGCCAGATGCGGACACATCGAGCGCTCCGTCAAAATTCGCGGCGATCGCGCCCGAGTGTGGGCGGACGGCAAGTGACGACCGACTTTCATGTTTTGGGCCTCCTCTTATCGGCTGACTGCTGGCAAAGATCGTGCCAATCGCGAAAACCGAACCTCAAGCCGCTCATTTTAGAGGAAACAGCTTTTCTTGGCAGGGACAGCGCAGCTGCATGTGGCAGATGTGCTCCTGGATTGTTGCTGATGCGACGCGCGACGACATCGATGAGCCAAACTGCGGGTCGACGTCGTTGAGCTTGGCGTCTGGATCAGCGTGTACGCCATTGCAGCGCGATCCGCACCGCAGTCGGAGGCTGCGAGCCCCGCCTCATGGCCGAATATCACGCGAACGTTCTGCCATAGCGGCGAAGTCGATCCCGGCACCGATGCAATCCAATTTTGCAGCACTCGAGATCCTCGCATCGCGTAATCTCGAGCACCAAAGAAGCTGTTCTGTGCAGCCCGTATAGCTCCTGACCCGACGAGATCATCCTGCGCTGGAACGATCGTTTTCTTCAATGGGCACGCGAGCAGGCCCGGCGGCATTCAGGTCCGGGACAAGTGATTTCCGAAGCTGAAATCGCTCTTGCCAAGTCCAGATGATAGTCGATCGGTTCGAGACTCTTTGGCGCATTCGAGGAGTAGCGCGAGCATCATGTCCGCCGCATGAAGTTGGTCCTCCTGGCGGGTACGAAAGCCGTGACGTTCTGCCAATAACACGTCTGGAGGTATTCCGACATAAAGAGAGCTAAACTCTACATGAGCGGCACAGCGAACAGAGGAGAAGATGCTTGTCAGGCAACTCTCGCGGCGAGCCTGAGTTGAGCTATCGCCGAAAGTTGGTGACGGAGGGAATCGGAAAGGCGGCATATCGTGGGGGTGCTTGACGCCTCCACTTCTCCACCGAAGGAGCGATATGCCGTGTCCAACGATAACATCATCCAGCTGAT
>NZ_JAACFT010000104.1 GCF_029051685.1 Bradyrhizobium sp. CSA207
TTCTACGACATCCTCTTCCTGGGCGAACTGCCGGATGGCCGACGGGTCGAGGCGGTAGTCACGGGCGACCGCGATCCGGGCTATGGCTCGACCAGCAAGATGATCGCCGAAAGCGCTCTCTGCCTCGTGTGCGACGTGCAGGGCGAGGGCGGCACCTGGACGCCAGGCGCGCTGATGGGGCTGGCGTTGCGTAAGCGTCTAAAGGAGCGCGCCGGCCTCACCTTCAGCGCGCGTTGAGGTAACGCTCAGGACTGCAGCGGCGTGCTGGACTACGTGGATCGTAACCGACGAAAGCGCGGCTTGATCGCGCGCGAGCCTCAAATCCGGTTCAATGGCCGCTTCTGGCCCGAAGGCGAAGGTCGCTTGAAGACGTGTCATGTCGGCAGTCAGAGGCAAACCGGATGCCGATCCAGCTCGGCGTCTACCGCTGCTATTGACCCATTGCGGAAATCGTGCCTGCTGGTGAGCAGTCGATGTCTGCGTCGCAAAATAATTCAGTGCCGCGAGAGATCCTTTGCCATAAGAACCAAGTCGTAGCAGCGGCCAGCTTGCTTCAGAGCGTTCTTCTCCACGCCGTACTCCAGGAAGCCCAATCTCGCGTAAAGACTCCGCGCCTGTTCGTTGTCCACCACCACGCTGAGCTGGATCAGTTCAACCTGCTGACGGGCGTGATTGCATACCGCTTCGACCAACCGTCGACCGACCTTGGCATTCCTTGCGGCGGGTCGAACGTACATTCCCCAAAGCGCGCCTTTGTGAGCTTCTTTCTGGCCCTGTTGGACAGCAAAGCCGACAATGCCGACGAGCTCTGTGTCGCGGAACGCGCCGAGCACTGTAGAGCTGCCGAGCCGATCCGAGAACAAACTCAGCGGCTGAGCATCTTCAACCTCGAAGGTGCTACCGAACGCTTCCGGGTTGGCTTGGAGAGCCTCCAGTCGAATGTCTCGATAGAGGACAGCGTCCTCCCGTGCGAGGCGACGTATTTCAATGTCGTCGTCGGTCATCCTTCGTCTTCACCGGCAGGCAGGGAATATTCCTAGTGAGTTGCACAAGATAACTTCTGCGACACCGCAAATCCAGAGAAGCTCGACTTCTGATTTTGGCCCGAAGGCGAAGGTCGCTTGAAGACGTGTCATGTCGGCTGCCAGAGGCAAACCGGACGCCGATCCAGCATGGCGTCTACCGCCGCTTTTGACCCACAACGGACATCCGCAACGCGACCTCTGAACAAGAACCCTTGCTTGACAGAAGTTCTTCGGGCCGAGCAAATGGAATGCGAACAGTCCGCTCCGGGGCTCCCCATGAATCCCTTGCTT
>NZ_JAACFT010000105.1 GCF_029051685.1 Bradyrhizobium sp. CSA207
CCCGATGCTCTCATAGACGAAGCCGGCGGCTTGCATGTCCTCGGGGCGGTAGATGTTGCGGAGATCGACGACGACCGGCTGCGTCATGGTCGCCTTCAGCCGGTCGAGATCGAGCGCACGGAACTGCACCCATTCGGTGACGATGACAATCGCGTCGGCGCCTTGCGCGCAGGCATAGGCGTCTTCGCAATAGGTGATGCTGGGCAGCTCGCCTTTGGCCTGCTCCATGCCGACGGGGTCGAAGGCCTTGACCCTCGCGCCCATGTCGAGCAGGCCCGTGACCAGCGGAATCGATGGCGCATCGCGCATGTCGTCGGTGTCGGGCTTGAAGGTGAGGCCGAGCACCGCGATGGTCTTGCCGCGCAGCGAGCCGCCGAGCGCCTGGCTCACTTTGCGCGCCATCGCGCGCTTGCGGTTCTCGTTGACGGCGAGCACGGATTCGACGATGCGCAAGGACACGTCATAGTCCTGCGCGATCTTGATCAGTGCCTTGGTGTCCTTCGGAAAGCACGAGCCGCCGAAACCCGGGCCGGCATGCAGGAATTTGGTGCCGATGCGGTTGTCCAGGCCAATGCCGCGCGCGACCTCCTGCACGTTGGCGCCGACTTTTTCGGAAAGATCGGCGATCTCGTTGATGAAGGTGATCTTGGTGGCGAGGAACGCGTTGGCGGCGTATTTGATCATCTCGGCGGTGCGGCGTTCGGTGAACATCAGTGGCGCCTGGTTCAGCGACAGCGGGCGGTAGATGTCGCCCATCACCTTGCGGCCGCGCTCGTCGGAGGTGCCGACCACGACGCGGTCGGGGAATTTGAAGTCGCGGATCGCCGCACCCTCGCGCAGGAACTCGGGATTGGAGGCGACGACGACGTCGGCTAACGGGTTGGTCTCGCGGATGATGCGCTCGACCTCGTCGCCGGTGCCGACCGGAACGGTCGACTTCGTCACCACGACGGTGAAGCCGGACAGCGACTGCGCGATCTCGCGCGCGGCGGCGTAGACGTAGGACAGATCCGCGTGACCATCGCCGCGGCGCGACGGCGTGCCGACCGCGATGAACACGGCGTCGGCGTCCGCCACCGGCTTCGACAGATCCGTGGTGAAGTCGAGCCGCTTGGCCTTGACATTGGTCGCGACCAGCTCGTCGAGGCCGGGCTCGTAGATCGGGATCTCGCCGCGATGGAGCGCCGCAATCTTCTTCTCGTCCTTGTCGACGCAGGTGACGTCGTGACCGAAATCCGCAAAGCA
>NZ_JAACFT010000106.1 GCF_029051685.1 Bradyrhizobium sp. CSA207
TCTGAATCCATGGGTAACCATGATTCGGAGGTCGTGGACGCCAGCAGCGTCGATCGAGGAGACGCTTGCGTTGTGGGCGGCGTCGCTTCGAGAGATCAAGAAACGGATACGTCCGTTGTTCACGCAAGAGCGTGTGGCGACGAATGCAGGCCTGTTCCTGGAAGGTCTGCTCGGAGATGAGCAGCGCAAGACCGGTTGGATGCGGGCGGAGGCGGCTGGCGATCCCGGCCCATGGCGGCAGCAGGCAATTCTGGGCCGTGGGGATTGGGACGCTGATGCCCTGCGCGATATCGTGCGCGACTATGTCATCGAGCATCTGGCGGATGACGATGCGGGTCCTCGTGATCGACGAGACCGGCTTTCTCAAACAGGGCAAAGCGTCATGCGGGGTGGCGCGGCAATACACTGGTTTGGCAGGCAAGATTACGAATTGCCAGATCGGCGTCTTCGCTACCTACGTTTCGCGTCATGGTCATGCGTTCATCGACCGCGCGCTGTATCTTCCGAAGGAATGGACCGACGATCGGATCGTCTGGAAGCCGCCTATGTGCCTGCCGATGCGAGCTTTGCGACCAAACCAAAGCTTGCGACGAAAATGATCGCACACGCGATAGCCGCGTCTGTACCGTTCAGGTGGGTTGCCGGTGATACCGTCTACGGCGTTGGCGCCATCGAACAGCAATTACGTCGGGCCGGCAAAGGCTACGTGCTTGGGGTCAGCAGCGCTCATGTGTTTCGATCCTGGGGCAAGCGACCGCCGGTCGCCGGTACGGCCGCAGACATCGCCCGGACGCGGCGCTCATCCGACTGGAAGCGCCTGTCGGCGGGAGCCGGAACCAAAGGACCGCGGTTGCACGATTGGTGTTATCTCGAATTGGCCGAGCTCGAGGCCGAGCCATTCAACGGTGCAAATGATGGTTTGTGGACGCGCGGTCTCCTGATCCGTCGTCGCATCGCCGATGGAGACCTCGCCTTCTTCACCACCTGGTGCCCAGCGGGAACAGCCATTGAAACGCTGGTCGCGGTCGAAGGCCATCGATGGGCGATCGAGGACAGCTTTGAAACCGCGAAAAACGAGTTCGGGCTCGATCACAACGAGAGCAGATCCTGGCATGGCTGGCACCGTCACGTGTCCCTGGTGATGCTCGCCTTCGCCATGATGGCCGCGATCCGACATCGCGCTAACCCGCCACCGCCCAAAAAAAC
>NZ_JAACFT010000107.1 GCF_029051685.1 Bradyrhizobium sp. CSA207
TCGGGCTCGATCACAACGAGAGCAGATCCTGGCATGGCTGGCACCGTCACGTGTCCCTGGTGATGCTCGCCTTCGCCATGATGGCCGCGATCCGACATCGCGCTAACCCGCCACCGCCCAAAAAAACGAAACGGCGCCCCCCGGCAAAAGCCAAAGCATAACCACGGCCCCGCTGATCCGCTGGTCAATCCAGGAAATCCGCCGCATCGCTATCAGACTTGCTCGAAAGCGGATTCGACCCGCACACATCATCGCATGGTCTTGCTGGCGCAGAGCTCACCAGGCTGCCGCTCAACGCGCCCACTTCAAATCAAAAAAACAACTGTAATGACTAGGCCCGGCAGGGGCTCCACCTATCGCGCGGAAACTCTGTTCAGACAACCCGGACCAGCTCTGTACCCGAAGATAGCGAGATCGATACAAGTGACTCTTGAGCCATCGCGGTTATCCATCCGGTTAGTGTTCCGCGCTTCGCAGCAGTTGTGGCTCATGCGAACAAGCGTAACCGGCATGAGGCCTCCACCTCGTCATGGCGCGGTCGCTTGCGATACAGGCTGGGATGAGCTGATGGGTGGAGGTGAAGCGATGGCAAATGCCATGCTTGATGCCAGGGCAGGAAGGTGACTCTTATCGCCGCGTTGAGGTGATCACCGGGGAGCGCCGGCGGCGACGGTGGACGAGCGAGGAGAAGGCCCGGATCGCGGCGGAGAGCTTTGAGGAGGGGGCGAACATCTCCGAGGTGGCGCGGCGCAATGGCGTTTCCCGCGGACTGCTCACGGTGTGGCGACGCCAGGTAGCGGCGGCAGTGGCCGGCAAAGCCCGGAACTTCGTGCCTATCCAAATTGGCGCCGAGAGCGATGGCGGGATGGCTGGCGAGTCCGAGTGTATTTCGTCGGTACAGATGAAGTCCTTGGAGATTGCCACGCCGCCGGCCAAGGTCTGTGGAGTGGTCGAGATCGAGGTGAACGGGGCGCGCATCCGGGTCGAGCCGGCGTGGAGCTGGCGACGCTTTCGGTGGTGCTATCGGCGCTTCGAGGGATCCGGTGATTGCGCTACGGTCAGACTGAAGTGGACCCCGGAGCTGGGACCATGGATCGGCGAAGTTAAGGTGTGATCCGGCCTGCCTTGTCGTTCACATCAAGCAGCTTCCTGCTGCTGCTTTTGCGTCTGCTGTGGGTATGTGGGCAAC
>NZ_JAACFT010000108.1 GCF_029051685.1 Bradyrhizobium sp. CSA207
AAATTTGATTCTGACAGTGTCTCCTGACTCGAGAGGGGACTATTTTGGAGCGCTTCACGGAATGCTTTTCGTCGTTGGTCGATCCTCGGAAGAACCAAGCACAGCACGATTTGACAGAGATGCTGTTCATTTCGCTGCTTGCCACGCTGAGCGGTGCCACGAGCTGTTGCGACATTGCGCTGTTTGGGCAGGCGAAGGAAGCGATGTTGCGCACGATTTTGGTGCTGGAACACGGCATCCCGAGCCACGACACCTTCAGCCGCGTGTTTCGAATCCTGGATCCAGACAGTCTCGAAAAGGTCTTTCGGAGCTTTACAAAGGCGTTTGCCGCGACGGCCAAGATCAAGGGCGTGGTCGCTATCGACGGCAAGGCGCTGAGAAGAGCCTACGAAAGCGGCCGCAGCCACATGCCGCCGGTGATGGTGACGGCGTGGAGCGCAACGACCCGTATGGCGCTTGCCAATGTGCAGGCACCTGGAAACAACGAAGCCGCCGGCGCTTTGCAACTCGTAGAGCTTCTTCAGTTGAAGGGCTGCGTCGTCACGGCGGATGCGCTGCATTGTCATCGCGGGATGGCGAAAGCCATCGTGGAGCGCGGCGGAGATTACGTCTTGGCGGTGAAGAACAACCAGCCGGGATTGCTGCGCGATGCCAAGGCCGCGATCGCTGCGGCAGAGCGCAAGAAGGCCAAACAAGTCACCACCAAGGACGCCGATCACGGCCGCAAGGAAGCCCGAACCGCGATCGTTACTTCCGTCAAAGAGATGGCCGAAAAACACGACTTTCCGGGTCTCAAGGCCGTCGCGCGGATCACCAGCAAACGTGGAAGCGACAAGACCGTAGAGCGCTACTTCCTTTTGACCCAGTGCTACAAGCCCGCAGAGCTGCTCCGCATCGTTCGAGAACATTGGGGCATCGAAAACGTCCTGCACTGGACGCTCGACGTCGTTCTCGACGAGGATCAGGCGCGAAGCCGAAAAGACCATGCTCCTGCCAACCTCGCCGTTATGCGCCGACTTGCCCTCAATATTGCTCGCGCTCATCCCGACACAAAAACCTCTTTGCGGGGCAAGCTCAAACGGGCCGCTTGGGACGACAGCTTCCTCGTCGACATGCTTCTGAACATGCGATAGCCCTGC
>NZ_JAACFT010000109.1 GCF_029051685.1 Bradyrhizobium sp. CSA207
AACGCTGTCTGCCAGAGTCGAACGTCGCATGACGTAACCTCATTCCTCAAGACTTCGCCGTTGCGGGTATCTGACCGAGCTCGAACGGACCCGGCTCGAAGAAGTCCTCGATCGATCCGACCTTTGCGTAGTTCTCGGCGATGCTCTCGGGTGTCAGATGTGGATCGTGGAAGCCAGGCCCCATGACGATAGCGATACGTTGGACTATTCCGGCTTCCACGTTGTAGATCTTGTTCGTTTCCGAACAACTATCGCTTGCCAGCCAGACGATCGCTGGCGCAACAGCCTCAACCGGCATTGTGGCTTCGCTGTGCTTCAGCCAAGCCGGATTCGCAACCGCCGCTGGGTGCATCCTCGTGTACCCGGCTGGCGAAATGGTGTTCACGAGAATCCCATGCTCAGCACCTTCAATTGCAAGAATGCGCATCAATCCAACTACTGCGCACTTGGCCGCAGCGTAGGTGGCTTGGCCACGTATCCCAAACAGGCCGCTGACTGACGTCGTGAGGATGATCTTTCCGTAACGCTGTGCGACCATATACGGCCAGGCAGCCTTCACCGTGTTAACCGGCCCGCCGAGGTGCACCCGCCAATAGTGATCGAAATCGCCAAGTGTGGCGTCCTCGAATAGCTGGCTTCCGCAGATACCAGCGTTGTTCACGAGGAGGTCTATTCTCCCGAAATGCTCGATGGTCGTCGCGATCAGGTCACTGCCACCTTCAGGGGTGGAAACATTGCTGTCATTCGCGATTGCCTCGCCTCCACGGGATCGAATGAAGTCGGCCACATGTTCCGCGATCGTGGAATCCTTCCCGAACCCCGATACGTCGGTCCCCAGGTCGTTCACAACGACCCGGGCGCCGCGTTCGGCGAGAAGTTCGACGTATGCTCGCCCAAGCCCGCGACCTGCGCCAGTCACAACCGCGACCTTTCCCTCCAACGAAATTCGTTCGGTCATCCCGCTATCCTCTTTCCGGCAAGATTGAATGCGTCTGCGCAACCGTGACACCAACTGCCGGGCGCTATGTCCCTTTGGCAAAGCCAATGCGTCCGTTTTCGGGAAGTTCCGCTAATGTCTGCCTATGGCCCA
>NZ_JAACFT010000010.1 GCF_029051685.1 Bradyrhizobium sp. CSA207
CCGCTCGCACTGGATTATCCACGGTCACATAGTCATCGAGCGATGCCGGAAACAGCATGCTCTGCCCGCGATCCACCCCTTCAACAAAGCGCTTCATTGGACGTCCCCGCAAGTGCAGGGAATCCTATCGCGCGAATCACCGGAAACAGAACGTTTTCACACGGCCTGGGCCACGAGCGGACCTTATTGCAGGCGCGCGCAGTGTTTCTGGGCTCCCCAGCCCCTCCACCAGCGTGCTCAAGGCGGCATCCAGCGGGGCCGATCCCACTTTCTCGGGCACCAAGAGCCCATCGATCGCAAGCATGGTCATGCCGTGAACGAGCCCCCAGCCGGCTGCCGCCTGTCCCTCTATCGGCCGCTTGCGAATGCTCCCGGCAGCCTGGCCGCGCCGGAGGACTTCGAGGAGAACGTCAAATACCGCCAGCGCCCGCTCGTTGAGATGTATTCCCACCGCTTGACCCTCCTCCGCGCTATACATCAGGCGGTAGAGAGCCGGATTTTCCGTTCCGAACGCGACGTAGGCACGAGCTATCGTCGTAATTTCCTCGCGCAAAGAATTGGACGCTGTGGGCTTCGCAGCCGATAGAGATTCCCGGAGCCGGTCGAATCCGATCATGGCGAGTTCTGCAAGCAGCGCGGCTTTGTCCGGAAAGTGCTTGTAGGGTGCCGCGTGGCTTACGCCAGCGCGACGGGCGACTTCCCGCAGCGTGAACTGCCAGCCCTTCTCCTCCCGAAGCATATCCAACGCCGTCTCGATAACCGTCCGACGGAGATCACCGTGGTGATAGGGGCGGTTGGGTGCGTCCTGCATGGTACCTCAAAGTTTCTTCCGTATACATTGTTGACAGTGACTACTTAAGGGCCTATGTCAGGCGGATAAGTTTCTCCTGTCTACATCGGAGTGAACCATGAACGCTACCGCAAAAGTCGCCGACGCTGATCGACTGGGCAGTCTTCTCGCCCGCCAGCGTGCTGCTTTCCTGCGTGACGGAGCCCCTGCGCTGGCGCAGCGACGCGCTGATCTGTCCAAGTTCAGGACCATGATAATCGCGCAGCGCAGAGCGATCGAAGATGCCATCAGCGCGGATTTCGGCCATCGCTCGAAGTATGAGACGGCAATCATGGAGGTTGGAGGGGTCGCCGAAGGTACGAAGTATCTGATCCGCAACCTTCGCAAATTCATGGCGCCGACCCGTCGCCACGTCGCGCTGCACATGCGGATGGGCAACGCCCGCCTCGAATACCAACCGCTTGGCGTCGTCGGCGTCATGTCGCCGTGGAACTACCCGGTAAACCTATCGCTGATGCCGGTTGTCACGGCCATCGCCGCCGGAAACCGGGTTATGCTGAAGCCCTCGGAGTTCACACCCGTCACCAATTCACTACTCGCCAAGATGCTGGGCGAGGTTTTCCCCGAGGATCAGTTCGCGATCGTGACTGGCGATGCGGCCGTAGGGACGGCGTTCTCGGCCCTGCCGTTCGATCACCTCGTCTTTACCGGCAGTACTCCGGTGGGGCGCTCCGTGATGAAGGCAGCCAGCGACAACCTCGTTCCGGTTACCCTTGAACTCGGGGGCAAGTCACCGAGCATCGTTGCCAAGGGCCACGCCCTCGACCAAGCGGCAGCCTCCATCGCTTTCGGTAAGCTGCTCAACGCCGGCCAGACCTGCATTGCCCCCGATTACGCACTCGTCCACGAAAACGACGTCGACTCGTTCGTGGCGGCGTATGACCGGAAAGTGGCGTCCTTCTATGCGGACGGGCCGACAAGTGAACACTATACGTCCATCATCAACGAACGGCACCACGCCCGGCTCCAGGGCCTGATCGCGGACGCGAATGCCAAGGGAGCGCGGATCATCGAGGTCGGCAATCGGCCCGGCGAAGCGTCCCGACGCCCCAACACGCTTGCGCCAACCGTGGTGCTTGGCGTCACAGATACCATGCGCATCGCTCATGAAGAGATTTTTGGCCCGATCCTGCCGATCTTTCCCTACCGCGACATCGGCGATGCGATTGCCTATGTGAACGCCCGGCCCCGGCCGCTCGCGCTCTACTATTTCGGTGCCGATGATGACGACCGACGCAGCGTGCTGAGCCGAACAACCTCAGGCAACGTCACCATCAACGGGACGATCATGCACATCGCTCAGGATGACTTGCCCTTCGGCGGCGTCGGGCCCAGCGGCATGGGCGCTTACCATGGCATCGAAGGCTTCCGAACCTTCAGCCATGCCAAGGGCATCTATGAGCAAGGGCGTTGGAATCTCGCCAACCTGCTCCACGCGCCGTTCAGACAACCGATCGATGCCATCCTCAACATGATGCTTCGGTGATCGGAACTCCATTTCGCAATGAAACCGAGGAGCATCAGCACATGACCACCGACACATCATCGTTGCCGCTAAGCGGCTCCTGCGAATGCGGCGCTTGCTCCTTCAAGGTGCATACGTCGCCGAAAGCCAGGTTCCGGTGCCACTGTCTGATCTGTCAGGCGTTCAACGGCAAACCGTTCGCGGATGTGGTCGCCGTTCGTGCCAAGGACGTCGTGCTGAAAAACGCCGGCAATATTTCATTCAGGAAATACCGTCCGCCGCCGAACTTCAATCGCGGGGTCTGCCGGACCTGCGGCAAGCCCGTTGTGGAAGTTGCGGGCGTCTGGCCGTTCAAGGTGATGTTCGTCCCAGTCAGCACTTTCGAGCCCGAGGCCCGGCTTCCGCCGGTTCGCATGGATATATTCTATCACCGTCGCGTGCTGGACATGCCCGGCAGCTTGCCCAAATACAGCGGCTATTTCCCGAGCCTGTTGGCGGTCGGGAAAATGATCATGAGCGGCTTGTGAAATGGCGAGTTGATCTATCTGGCGAAAACGTAACCCGAAGATATCGATATCGAACAGACTCCTCTTTCGGGCCCCCGCGCACGTCGCAGGATACGTTGTACGGCCGTAGAGCCAATGAAACACTAGATCTGCGATCGCACGGCCGCCATTGAGGCGTGATGATGCTTAATACCGCCACCCGAATTCAAGAACGATTTCAGGAGCGCGCGGCCAGCATCGGCACCAGCCCTTCCGTTCAACCTACCGCCCTCGCAGCGAGCGCATTGGGTGCGATCAGCCCGCAATAATTTTAATAAACTTGTGCAACTGATTGCAAAACGCAAATTTCCGCGCTACCCTTTTGCAACTGGTTGCATAACTGGGCGCAGTTTGGCTATCCCGAATTGTTGGCCGCTCGAACCGGCTTCGCCGGGCCGAAGCCGAGTTCAGACGTCAACCAACAACGCGACAAAATCGGCGCGGCGGAGGATTGCATCATGTTCAGCAACGGGCTTCTCACGGGCCGCAATATCCTGGTGACCGGCGGCGGCACCGGGCTCGGCAAGGCCATGGCAGCGAAATTTCTCAGCCTCGGCGCAGACATTCACATTTGCGGACGCCGCAAAGGCGTTTGCGAGGAGACCGCCGCCGAGTTGATGAAGCTTCATGGCGGCAAGGTCACCGCCCACGGCGTAGACATTCGCGACTCCGCGGCGGTCGACGCCATGGTCGAATCCGCTTTCAAGGACCGTCCTCTCACCGATCTCATCAACAACGCGGCTGGTAATTTCATTGCCCGCACGCAGGATCTCTCGCCGCGCGGGTTCGATGCCATCGCCAATATCGTGATGCACGGTACGTTCTACGTGACCCAGGCTGTCGGCAAACGCTGGATCGCAGGCAGACATCGCGGCAACGTCGTCTCCATTACTGTGACATGGGTACGCAATGGCGGCCCGTATGTGGTGCCGTCCGCCATGAGCAAATCCGCAATCCACGCCATGACCATGTCGCTGGCCACGGAATGGGGTCGCTACGGCATCCGCCTCAACACCATCGCGCCGGGAGAAATTCCGACCGAGGGCATGAGCAAGCGTATCAAGCCCGGCGACGAGGCCGGTGCGAGGACCGTCGCTGCGAATCCGATGGGCCGCCTTGGGCAAATGAGCGAACTGCAAAATCTCGCGACGTTTCTGATCTCCGGCGGGTGCGACTGGATCAATGGCGAGACCATCGTGATGGACGGTGCCCAGGCGCTGGCGATGGGCGGCAACTTCTACGAAGTGCGCGACTGGAAGGATTCAGATTGGGCCGAAGCGCGCGACGCCATCGTGGCTCAGAACGAGAAGGACAAGGCGAAGCGTGGTTAGCGGTCAAACTGGACGCCGAGCGCGCCATCCATCAGGGAACACGGCTTTGCCGCGTTCCTGTGAGCACGCAATCCGGAATTCCAAAGGCGAGGAAACCACAATGACTGGACTGCTCCATCTTCATCCGGCCGCCGCAGCATCTCTGGAGAAGTGGCACGCCATGATAGCGAGGAAAGATCTTGGCGACCTTCCCTCGATCGCTCATCCGGAAGTGGTCTTCCGCTTGCCGACTGCATTCAATCCCTACCACGGCATCGAAGCTTTGGTTCTCACCATGAGCAACGTGGTTCAGATTTTCGAGGACTTCAGCTACCATCGTCAGGCCGCCACCGCCGATGGCAGGAATGTCGTTCTCGAGTTCAGCGCCAAGGTTGGCGGCAAGATGGCCAAGGGAATCGACTTCATTCGCTTTGACGACGACGGCAAGATCGTCGAGCTCGAAGTGATGATGCGGCCGCTTAGTGGCGCACAGGCGCTTGCCGCGGAAATGGCGAAGCGTCTCTCGCGCGCGCTCCCTGCTTCAAGTGAGGTGAGATGAGATGCGTGTTCATCTGGTCCATGCGCACCCCGAGCCGAACTCCTTTGTGAGCGCGATGCGTGATGTTGTCATCGACGAACTGAAGGCCGCGGGTGTGGTTGTCACCGTTTGCGATCTCTATCACAACGGTTTCAACCCTGTTCTCTCCGGGAACGATTTCACTTCGAGAAGCCGCCCCGATTACCTAGTATACACGCTCGAACAACGCCACGGCTACACGACTTCGACGCTGGCCTCCGATGTCGCCCGCGAAGCGGAGAATGTGCTGGCGGCAGACCTCATCGTCTTCACCTTTCCAATATTCTGGTTCAGCGTTCCGGCAATTCTTAAAGGCTGGATCGACCGTGTCTTGCTGTGCGGCCCGATGCATAGCGGCAACCGCGGGTTTTACGATCTCGGTGGTCTCAGGGGTAAGAGAACATGTACGGCAATGGCTCTCGGCGGGCGCCGAAATATGTTCGGGCCAGGCGCCCTCCACGGAGAGCTCGAGACTGGGATGATGCGTCATTTCTTTCAGGGGACGTTGGGCTATGTCGGACTGACCGTGCACCAGCCCTTTGTCGCCTATCATGTTCCATATATTACCGACCACGAGAGGCAGGCACAGCTGCAGGATCTGCGAGTCTGTCTGCGTGACCTCGACCGCCAACCCACCCTCAAATTTCCCGAGCTTGGAGATTTCGGCGATGTGCTTACGCCGAAGCGCGACCGTGCTCGTTAGCGGGTATTCGGGCCGGTCGAGGGCTCAGGATGCTTTCAGGATTGAAATTGCCTGCTCGCAAAAGGCGATACGCTGGGTCTCGAAGTCGATTCCGGCCATGAGCACAAGACGACGAAGCTTTTCATCCCGTGTTATTTTCTTTTGCGAGAAATCCCTGGCCTCGATTTCACGGTAGACCTTGAGCTTTTCGCGGTGTTGTCCGGCAAGTCTCTCCAGCTCTTCGATGATGCGTGTGGGACCGATGACGGCTTCCGCCCGAAGTCTAACCATCAGCTCATCGCGAATCGGAGACGGGGCCTGCCTCCCCGTAAGCCAGCGTCGCAGTTCCTTGAGTCCGGCGGGCAGCACAACATAAGTCTTCTTGCCGCCTCGCGCACCGTCGACGAGGGAGCCTAGAACGAAGCCGGCGGCTTCGAGACGGGCGAGCTCCCGGTATATCTGCTGATGAGTCGCCTGCCAAAAATAGCCGATGGAACGGTCGAAGCGTTCGGCCAGCTCGGATCCGGAACAGGGCCGTTCAATCAATGCGGTCAACAATGCGTGGGGCAAGGACATCGACGACAGAGTCTCAACTTGGCAGTAGAGCTTTTCGCATCAGCTATGGACGAACTCAA
This sequence comes from Bradyrhizobium sp. CSA207, assembly GCF_029051685.1. Taxonomy (GTDB): domain Bacteria; phylum Pseudomonadota; class Alphaproteobacteria; order Rhizobiales; family Xanthobacteraceae; genus Bradyrhizobium. The sequence continues at coordinate 6,065 of NZ_JAACFT010000010.1, forward strand.
TGGCGAAGTGGCCACACGTCGACCGCTCGCGATCGGCTTGCTCAACGAAGCGCCTCACCAGCTAGCGGCGTTTTCCCACAGCCAGGGTCACGTGCCTCAGAACGTCACCCGCATCCCCGCATAGAACGTGCGCGGCCTTGCGGGGCTCAGCGAGCGCAGATCACTAAATCGGCGCCGCCGTTGACGAAATTGGGCAACGCGCTGCTGTCGAAGAACTGCCCATAAGTCGCATAGCGCCTGTCGAAGATGTTGTCGACGCGGCGATAGGAGGTGTGGAGATTGAACACCGTGTAGGAACGGCAGCTTCGCGTATTGATTGGACTCGTCGCCGACCAGATATTGGCTGGAGACGAAGATCGCGTTGCCGCCGACCTTCCAGACGTCGTCACGGCGTAGTCGATGCAAAGCTTGACCCGGTGGCGCGGGATCGCGGGGATCTGGTTGCCGGGAGAGACCTGGATATTGCCGTTGCCATCGGCAAACGGGCTGTTCGAGCCGAAGGTCGGCGCGATCGCGGGTCGTGTTTCACATCCTTACGTCATCGTGGAGACGCGAGGCCGCGGCCTGCTGCTGCGCCGCGGACCGGTTCGGGCGCGTCCGCTTGCAATGTCGCGCGCCTCTCGATGATGGCGTGGTTGAACAGGTCGAGCGCCAAGCTGGATTCGTATTGAATACGCTGGGCGGAATTTCTTCGGATTCATAACGCGGGTCTTTCAGCGCGATCGCTTCTGACGCGTCGATCGCGAGAAACTTGGGATCGCCTCGCGCCCGGGCAATTGCTGCGATAGCGTCGGAGGTGATCTTGCTGTCGAGCGGACCGACCGCCATGAATGCATTAAGGGTCGGGTCGCGCGCCAGCTGCTCGACCTGGTCCGCGCCAAATTGCGTAACGGCGACTTTGTCCGCCTCCACTCCGCAGGCGCTCAGGATGACCCGTAGCAACGCGGCGTTCGCCGGCGTCCGGCCTATCACGCCGACCCTGTGCCCTGCAAGATCGGCGATCTCCTTGATTTTCGCTCCCGGCCTTCTTTTGGAGTTCTTGCCCGCAAGTCCGGAGGGCGACCACAGCACAACGAAGTTCTTGCGCACGACGGCGACGGTCTGCGCGTCGGTCGGCATTTCGAGATCGCCACGACCGACCGCTAGGTGGGCTTTCCCGGCACCAAGCTGGGCGAGAGCTTCGACCGCGCCGTCGGTCGTGATCAGAGAGAGCCTGAGTGTCCTGCTTTCGCTGGCGAAGGCCTCGGCCGCCGCCTGAATAACTTTGTGATCGTCGCTTCCCGGCGGTCCGACCGCAATCCGGAGAGTGACCGGCTGCAATGCGTAATACAGTGCGCCCGCGGCGGCACCAAAGATGAGGAATCCAACTGCCAGCCAGGATCAGCAGTAAGGTGTTGCTCCCTCTCCGCTGTCGGCGGGCTGCGTCACTGGTTGCACCTGTACCATCGGACGAGGACATATCCGCTGCCGGTCGGAGAGCAAAAGCCTGCTGCTTTGCAGGAATACCACATTCCCGGATAGCGTCCCAGCAGCGGCCTTGGTTGCAAAAGTTCTGACGCGGGTGACCGCGTCGATGGCTGCCTGAGCCTATGAATTCCCGTCTCGCTCCGCATCCGGACGTGGCTGCACTGCGCAAACCCACACCCCAGGCCATAGGTGCTCTATTCGATGACTTCATTGGCGCGCGCGAGCAGCGCCGTCGGCACGCTTGCGCCGAGCGTGTTGGCCGTCTTGAGGTTGACAATGAGTTGAAGTGCCTTGGATTGCATCACCGGCAGATCGGCCGGCTTCCCACCCTTCAGGATCTGACCGTGGAGCGCCGCCAAAGCATTATCGGACCAAACCATCGTTTAGCTTGAATAGAACCCGGTTCCTGAGGTCTCATCCCGACGGCTTACACCGAAGCGGATCGGACGCCGCCCGTGTGGATAGCGGGACTTTTCTGTGTCCAAGGCATGAAACTCGCATGACAAGACACCGGGAGATCCGTAACTCTTCGCTTTGAAAGCGCACGAGGGGACAGGGGTGATTCACGCTGGCGTAAGCCCGATGGCGTTGCGTGGTGATCGGCACGGCCAAGATGTCGTTGCCGGCCTTACGCCGAGCGTTTCGTTCGCTCTGGTGCGACATGCGCCGCGAGAGATGCTGCGCGTTTTACGGTGCGGCCCTACCGTCACCGTAGAGATCCACTGGCCGTCGGGAGAGGCAGGCCTCTTCCTGCGATGCCATATCGAACTGAGCTCGAGAGACTCGGGGGGGCGGTTGCGGCATCGGCGGCACGCCCATCAGGCTGCGAACCATCAATCATCTCAATTGGCGATCCTTGCCATGACATTGCTGCTCGCCGTCTGCGGCTGGAGCGTCGGTGGAGCCGAGGGCATGCAGCGGGCGCTGTTGGGAAGCACGCCCCGTCCCGACGAAACGGTCATCTCACGCGAGAACGTGTATCGCTGGTTCGGCGCCCGCCTGCTGTCCCCTGCCGAGGTGCCGGACCTCTTCGCCATTCTGTCAAAAGTTTGCAGCCGCGCCGGGCTGGTGCGATTTCCGGATCTCTATTGTCTGCCGGCTCCGCGCGATATGAATGCCTATGCACTCGGCGGACCGGAACGGAGCGCCATCGTGTTGACCGAAGGCCTGCTACGCGGCATGACGCGCGACGAAATTGCCGGGATATTGGCCCATGAAGTCGCTCATATCCGCAACAATGACGCCTGGACGATGGGCTGGGCGACAGCGTTGCGACGCGCGATCGATTGGACCTCGCTCGCCGGTCTCGCGCTGCTGCGAACCAGCCATCAGCACGGCGGCATGACATCAAGCCGGCCATTGGCGATGCTGCTGAGCGCAGCACCCACGCTCGGCCAGCTCCTCGGACTTGCTCTGTCGCGCGTTCGCGAACTGGATGCAGATGCAACGGCGCTCGAACTGACCGGCAACTCGCGAGCGCTCATCGCCGCACTTGACAAGCTGGAGCGCCATCACGCCGGCTCTGCACCAAGCCGCACGTCCGCATTCGTGCATGATCCGATGCGCTTGCTTCGCAGCCATCCCGCCACCTCCGAGCGCGTCGGCACATTGCTCAACCTCGCTTATTAGCATTGGCTGAAGTTGACACCGATGCACATCGGAAGGCTCGCTGACCAGGCAAAGAGTGCTGACGAAAATCCGCGCGGCTTCAAATTCTTAAATTTTTGCGAAAGTTGATTTCCACCAAAATATCGCCGCGCTTTCGCGAAACTATTTTGATGTGAATTCGTTTTCCGCGTCTCTACTCATAGCAGAACTGGGAGAAACCAGCGTAGTTGCCGAGCGCTTGAGCGGACGTAGGTCGTAAATGATAAATGGCTGGCCACCGTGCCAGCGAGGAAAATCCGCTCCCACATCTCTCGACGGCTATCATTTTGCCGCTCTAAAACACCTTACCGTCGGCTTGTCACCTTGAGGGACGCAACTCGCGCCTCCCAGGTGGGCCACGTTGCTTGCGGCTGAGATTTCCGCGCCAAGCATTTGAATTTGAAGGTCCAACGCCGACGCACCGGCGTGACGGACCGCCATTTCCAGCGAAGGGGTCGCGCATGCGACCGGCCTTGGCAGGATCTTGGGCTGAGGGCACCAACCATCGCAAGGAGACCAAGCGATGACCTACTATGACACCCTGCAACAGAACCTCGCGCATGGTTCGCCATTTGGACAGTTCGGTCCGCAACAACAGTTCGGTCCGCAACAATGGGGATCGGGAGCTTTCGGTTCGCAAGGCGGCCAACAGTTTGGAGGAGGCGGTCTTGGATTGGGCCAAGCTGCCTATGGGCAGCAATACGGGCAATTCGGCGGTCAGCCGACCTTTGGCGCGTTTGGATATGGCCCCGGCTGGGGCGGGCAAATGGGCGGGAGTCAGCAGCCCTGGGGCGGCCAGCAGCGCCAGCTTTCGCCACAGGACGTGAATGAGGTCGTGCGGCAATTGGTACCGGCGCTGCCTCAAATTCTCGCGCAAGCCCAGACTCCGTTCGCAGGAATGGGCTATGCGGCTTACGGCCAGGCGCCGCGGCAGCTAAGTCCGCAAGACGTGAGCGAGGTCGTGCGGCAGATCCTGCCCATCGTGCCGCAGATCGTGGGAATGCTGCAGAGCCAGCCCCAAATGCAGCATTCGGCCATGCACGGCGGTCTCGGTCAGGGGCAATTCGGAGGCCCTGGTCAATTCGGTCTCGGCTATCCCACGCAGACTCAGCCAGCGCAGATGTGGGGTACACAGTTCGGTGCGCCGCAGTTCCAGGCGGCATTCGGCGGTCAGACGGGCTTTGGCCAGCAGCGACAACTAACGCAGCAAGATGTCGCCGACATCACCCGCCAGCTGATCGGCGTCATTCCCCAGGTCATCGGTAACCTTCAGGCCTACGGCCAGCAGCGGATGATCTGACCGTGCGGTAAGGCGCGACCGCCGCCAAAAAGCGGCGGTCTCGCCTGCCGTTGCGCACGCTTCCCCCGAAGGAGAACCCTCATGTCGGATTCCAATCCCTCTGCCGCAACCGCGTCACAGCGGCACTCGTCAGACATTCAGCAGCTCGTGGGCCTGCTTGGCAATCTGATGCCGCTGCTCTTGCGCCTGCAGTCCCAAGGATTCGAGCAGCCGTTCCGGACCATGCCCGGCACCTTCCCGATACCGAACCCGGTACTCGATCATCAGGCTGCGGAAAACATGATCGGAGACATGATCGCAGAATCGCTGCGCTCGCTCTCTGCCTACCTCGAGGCCAACGCTGTACAGCATGCGGGCCTGGAAAACTGCGTCTCGATCGTCACCCAAGCAGCCAACAAGTTTACCGAGCGGGATTATGCGCAGGCCTTCAACCTGATCTATTTCGCGTATCGCGCGATCGAAGCGGCCCGCGCAGCCGATCCCCGCCTTCCGTTGCTGAGACAGGCGTCGATCGATCGCACGCAATCTTCTATCCACTGAAATCAAAGGAGGCGACGCCATGGCAACGAGTCCAGATGATGCGCGACCGACCTCGAGCGACAATCGACGCAAACCAGTGCGCAGCACTCAATACATGATCGCGCCAGCGGGCGCCGGCATCAGCGCTCAAACGCTGGCCGAACAACTGAACCAGTTCGGCAACATCCTGTGGACCCACGACCAGCGCGGCGTCAGTGGCCCGCCAATTGCGGTCGTGCGCATGCCCGACGAAGCCGCCGCCGCCTTGCGCCGCTCCACGGCCGGCAGCTTGATCATCGAGCCGGACAGCCATCTGCGAGCTGCATCCTTTGCCGGCCCGGCCTCCTCTTTCATCCCGGCGGCCACAACGATGACCGCACTCGGGCCGGACTTCAAGGTGACGATCCGGGTCCTCAGCGAAGCAGGTGGGCCTGTGGAGCAGGCAACTGTGCAGCTCGTCGGCGAGCAGGCGTCAGCTCAAGGACGGACGGACCGTGATGGCAACGTCGATCTGACGCTGCGGGACGAAGTGCCGGAAACAATTGCCGCCATTTTCGTCAGCGCACGCTCCGGCCATTGGGGCTTGTGGCAACAGCGGCCCAATATCGAGGCCGATGCGGTGAACACCTTCACCCTGAAACCGTTGCAGCTGCCTGGCGGGCTGGATTGGGGCGGCGAAGCGATGCGCTTCGATCAGATTCCCGACCATTGCCGTGGAGCTGACGTCAAGATCGCGCTCATCGACAGCGGCGTGGCGACCAGCCACAAGCTATTGGCTGACATCGAGCACGGTATCGATGCCCGACGTGGCGAAGATCGCTCATGGTCGAAGGACGTCACTGGCCACGGCACGCCTTGCGCAAGCATCATCAATGCGGCTGCGCAGGCAGATCACGGCATCCGCGGCTACGCCCCGGACAGCGAGCTGCATGTTTGCAAGCTTCCCCAAGATGCCCATTGCAGCGACCTGATCGCGGCGCTCGATGATTGCCTGCAAAACGGCATCGACGTGGCGTGCGTCGGAGTCGGTTGCGAGCACGGCTCCGTGCTGGTTGAGCAGCACATTGCCATGGCCAAGCAGCAAGGCGTCAGCATCGTCGCTGCCGCCGGCAACTCTGGAGAACGCATACTGTTTCCGGCCTGTTCTCCGCATGTCTTGGCGGTCGGTGCGGTCGGACGGATGGGAAGCTTCGCGGAAGACAGTCCGCAGGCGGCGCAGGCCGCAGCCGCCACTGCGGCGGCAGGCGGGTTGTTCGTACCGCCGTTTTCCTGCCGCGGGTCCGAACTCGACCTGTGCGCGCCCGGTGTTGCAGTCATTGCCTGCCAGTCGCCGGACGGTTATGCCGTCTGCGACGGCACCTCGCTCGCAGCTGCTCACGTTGCCGCGCTTGCAGCCTTGATCCTTGCCGACCACGCCGACTTCAAGGGCAGCTTCATCGCCAAGGATGCCCACCGGGTCGAACGGCTGTTCCAAATTCTGAAGGAGACGGCGCAGCCCATCGGCCATCCATGGCAGACCGGGGCCGGGTTGCCGGATGCAGCCCGCGCGCTCGGCGTCTGGTCCGATCAGCGGCCCCTTGCCATGCCTCTGAATGCCGGACTGCGCGAGATGCGCAGCGCCATTCGGCAGCTCGATCGGATTCCATTCGGCGCAAGCCAGGCGATGATATTCGAGCCGCCACGCGGCCCGGCCAACGTGACCCGGCTTCCGTTGAATCCGGCCCCTCTGGCGTTCCAGGCTGCCGGCGGGGGAACAGCGACGGTGCATGAACTCAGAGCAGCGATGGCGCTCGCGGGCCTAGCGGAAGGACGGTAGAGGATGATTAGGCCCGCCGTGCCTAGAACGTCACCCGCATCCCCGCATAAAACGCCCTCGGCCGCGCCGGGCTCAGCGAGCGCGGGTCGCTGAAATCGGCGCCGCCGTTGACGAAATTGGGCAACGCGCCTTTGTCGAAGAACTGCCCATAGGTCGCATAGCGCCTGTCGAAGATGTTGTCGACGCGGCCATAGAGCTGGACGTTCTTCGTCACCTGATAGGAAGTGTGCAGATTGAAGACGGTGTACGACGGCAGCTTCGCATACTGGTTGGACTCGTCGCCAACCAGATACTGGCTGGAGACAAAGATCGCGTTGCCGCCGACCTTCCAGACGTCGGTCACGGCATAGTCGATGCCGAGCTTGACGGCGGATTCATCCCGCGAGAGGGCTGTCCGGTCGAGGGATTGCGAGATTGCCGCAGAATCGGACAAGGCATGTCCGCTTTGGGAAAGAAGCTTGAGCTGCGGTGCGCCACAAACGAACCCGATCGTTCGAACCCAGGATCCCGTCCTGCCTCTGTCCCCGAGCCGCGCTGCCACGCCAGCATCGATCGTCGACGCACTGAAGGCGCTTGGCGGTCTTCCACCAAAGGCACGCGCGAGCTTCGCCGGTGGCCAATGCGTTCGCGGCACCTATGCCCCTTCGGATCAGGCAAAGGAAATCACCAAATCCCGGAGCTTCACCAAGCCATCCCGGGTGCTTGCGCGGTTCTCGGCGGACGAGTGCAACCCGAACGCGGTGGGCACCGAGAAGAGCCTGCTGCGCGGCTTCAGCTTCCGGCTCGGCAGCGACGGCGAACGCTCGGAGATTTTGACCCAGAGTGCTCCCGTTCATTTTGCCAGAACGCTCGACCAGATGCTGGCTTTCCTGCAGGCGCGCATGCCGGGCGCGGACGGCAAGCCGGACATGGCGCAAGTCGAGGCATTCTCTGCCGCCAATCCTGAAACCTTGCGTCAGGCAAGCTACCTGGCTGCGCATCCGCTCCCCGCAAGCCCTGCTTGCACGATCTATTGGGGCGTGCACGCCTTTCCCGCAACGAATGCAATGGGCGAGACACGGTTCATCAAGTTCAAACTCGCGCCTGTCGGCGAGGAAGTCAGGTCGACCGAAGACGTGGCCACGGCAAAGTGCTCCGACTTGCTGCACGACGACCTCGAATCCCGGATCGCAGCACGCGATGCCAGGTTCAGCGTGATGGCGCTGCTGGACCGTCCCGGCGACCCCGTCATGGACGTGACCATCCGCTGGCCCGACGAGGACAGGCGCGAAGCAGTACGCCTCGGAACGATCGTGATAACGGGCACCGAGCCAAACGAGGTGTGCGACGAACTTGGGTTCAATCCGGCGCATCTTGCCGAAGGCATCGGCCATCCGCCGGACGAGATGTTTGCGGCGCGGCGCGCCGGCTATGCCATCTCACAGAGACGGCGCCGCTGAGCGAAAGCGCGTCTTGCCCGGATCATGTTTCGTTTTCCGGCGCGTCCTGCCCGTCGCGGCGCCACATTCCCGGGCTGACGCCGACCATCGAGGAAAACACCCGCGTGAAGTGGCTTTGATTGGCGAACCCTGCAGCTATGGCAACCTCCGCGAGTGACAGCCCGCGCACCCCCATCAATTGCTTGGCCGTATTCACGCGCTGGCGAAGCAGCCACTGGTGTGGCGGCAAGCCGGTGGAGACGCGAAATGCCCGCGAAAAATGACTGACGGAGAGATCGAACTCGGCTGCGATCTTTGCCAGCGAAAGCTTTCCGCGGAGGTCGGACTCCAGTCTTTCGCAGGCGCGCTTGACCTGCCATGGCGCAAGGCCGCCGCGGATTGATTCGGTGACGCTCTGCAGCCCGCCATAGGCCTGGGCGACGTGTGCGGTGAGCGCGAGCATCATGTGATCGATGAAAAGCTGGTTGGTCTCGTCCGGCCGACGCAGCCCTTCTTGCAGCGACGCGCCGATATGACGGATGACCGTGTCGTCATGGCCGACGCCGAGTTCACAGGCAAGCTGACGGACGCGCGGCACGCGGGACTGCTCGGTGAGGCCATCGAGCGCCGAGCGCGGCAAATAGAAAAACAGGGAGTGGAACGGCTTGTCGATCACATAGCGCGGATCACGCTTGAGATCGTACAGATATGTTGCGCCCGCCGGGACATCCGCCTTCATCACGCACTTGCCGTTTTCCCAGAGTTCGCAGTCCGGGTAGTCGTGAAGCTTCAGGCTGACGACAAAGGCATCCTCAGGGGCAAACGAACCGGAGAGACCCGGCACGGGATTGTCATCCCGGGTTTCGGTGACCGCGAGCTCCACGCCGCGCAGTGAACGCGTGATCAGCGAGGGCGGCGCATCCCTCAGGTGCAAGAACTGCCGGAGACTCCGGCCGAAAGCGCTCGCCTGTGTCATGGGAGTAGATCTCGTTTTGTGAGGCGCGACTGGGGCGTGGGACGCTGCCGCCAAGCCACGGCCAATTATCCGACATCGGCAAGCAACGGTCCAGACTCCCGCCTTGGAACGATAGCCCTGTGACGGCCTGCCGCACCTATTGTCACAAAACGTTTTTCACAAGCGATTCAACGGATTGTGATGCCTCTCGCGCGACCCCGGCTCAATCCCTCGACAACGCATCGCCCGCCCATCGTGCGTTTGTGAAAGCGCGCACCGGCTTGGAGCAGGATCGGACAAAACATAGCCGGTTCAGGAAATACGCTGAGGCTTTGCAGCGCATAGAACACGCGCCGACCCGTACAAATACGGCAATTCATCGGAAGCTTCAGGTAGTCAGCAGGAGGCACGCCATGACCGCGAGCACCGCACCCATGCACAATTCCACGCACAAAGGTTTGCCACCCGCCGGGGGTGCAAGGCCGGACGATAGCTCGGCGTCCGAGCGTCGCGCCGCGGATGCGGAGATGGCGCGCGTTCTCGGGACCGAACCGCTTCGCATGGCGTTGGACTCCTCCGGTGCCGGGATCGCGCACTGGAAACATGATCCATTGCACGACGTGGTCGAGCCGATGAGCCACCATGTGATCATGGCGTACAACGGCGTGATGCAGCGCATGGAGCGGCGGTCGGGAAAATCGGTTGCGATCGGTACGTTTCGTCCCGGAGTCATGATCATCATTCCGGAAGGATCGAGCTCCCGATGGGATATTCCGAAGCCTGTTGATGTGGTCCAGCTCTATCTTCCGAATGCAACACTGAAGCGCGTTGCTGACGAAGCCGGGACCGCCAAACCGGCCGACCTGCTGGAGCGAACGGCACATCCTGATCCCATTACGTCCAGACTGCTCTTGAGCGCAGCGGATGCGCTGGAGGGCAACGGAGCCCTGGATACATTGTTCCGCCATCAGCTGACAGATCTTCTTGCCACGCGCCTGCTGGTTGCCCACACAGGTTCGCCAACCACGTTGCAACCGACCATGGGTGGGCTGTCGCCGAAGGTCCTGCTCCGTGCGATCGAACGGTTGCGCTCGGACAGCGATGCGGACGTCTCGCTCGATGCGCTGGCTTCCGATGCCGGTCTATCGCGCTTTCACTTCTGCCGTGCCTTCAAGGAAAGCACCGGGCTTTCGCCGCATGCCTGGCTGCGGCAGCACCGGCTCGAGCAGGCCATGAACATGCTGCGGGAGACCGACGAATCGGTCGTCTCGATCGCCGCGGCGCTTGGCTATTCCTCGCAGACCGCCTTCGCCGCAGCATTCAAGAAGCTGATGGGAGAAACGCCGAGCGATTGGCGCAGGCGCATGCGTTAGCAGCAATCTCTCGACAGAGACGGCAATCGCTCTGGGGCAGTCGAATATCTGGTTCGCTAAACATCTCAGCATCGCACCACGCGGACGGAGACAAACGATGCACTGGAAACACCTTGCAATTGCACCGCGACGGAAAGCCATCGCGACGGCACTCCTGTACGGACTCTCACTGACCGTGCGTTTCACCTCGCCAACGGCCGAAGAAGCGCCGGTACCAACTGCGCAAAGCGCCAATCCCGCAACGGCGATCCTGATCAATCAGGGTTGGCCGAGGAAACCTATGGTGCCGGTAGCTCTGCGCGGCTGGCCATCGGGCCCGAGAAGCTGCCAGGCCGCATGTGAAGGCCCTTCGCTGCTGTCCTCACTGCCGAACTGCTCCGCGCCGTAAGGATCCGGCGGTCTCCGTTTCACCCTCTTCGCGTCATCGTCGATCGCAACAGCTCTGCCGCATTGAGCGGCGGCGACGACGCGCGCACGTCCCGAGCCACCAAACCCAGGAGTAAACCACATGCGACTTCTCATCATTGGCGCCGGCTTCGCCGGCATGTACGCCGCCCTCTCCTCCGCCCGCCTGCGCGAGATTCAGGGCGTTTCGCCCGACAATCTCGAAATCGCACTGATCGCACCGAAGCCGACGCTGGTGGTGCGCCCGCGGCTTTATGAGCCGAAGCCGGAAACCCTGACGGCGCCGCTGCTCGATGTCCTCAAGGCGATCGACGTCGACTACATCCAGGGCAGCGCCGAGACGATCGACATCAAGGCGCAGACGGTGCAGATCACGACTCCCAAGGGCACGCGCAAGACACTATCCTACGACCGTCTGGTAGTCGCCACCGGCAGCCGCCTGTTCCGTCCCAACATTCCGGGCCTTGCCGAGCACGGCTTCAGCGTCGACTCGCTCGACGACGCAATCGCGCTCGACAAGCATCTGCACGGCCTCGCCGACCGGCCGGCCGTCAATGGACGCGATACGGTCGTGGTCGCCGGCGGCGGCTTCACCGGTATCGAGGCCGCAACCGAGCTGCCTGCGCGCCTGCGCGGCATCTTCGGCAAGGAATCCAGGACGCGCGTGATCATCGTCGAGCGCAACAGCGCGATCGCTCCCGACATGGGCGAAGGCCCCCGTCCGCTCATCGAGGACGCGCTGCGCAAGCTCGGCGTCGAGATCCGGCTCGGGGCCGGCGTCGCCTCGCTCGACAAATCCGGCGTCACCCTGTCGACCGGCGAACACATCGAAACCGAGACGGTGGTCTGGGCGGCCGGCATCCGCGCCGCGCCGTTGACCGCGCAGATTCCCGCCGAGCGCGACAATTTCGGCCGGCTCCTGGTGGACCGCGATCTGCGCGTGCCGGGCGTCCAGGGCGTCTTCGCCACCGGCGATGCAGCCCGTGCCGCCTGCGACGACGAGGGCAACTACGCGCTGATGTCGTGCCAGCACGCCACGCGGATGGGCGCCTTTGCCGGCAACAACGCCGCCGCCGAACTGCTGGGCGTTCCGACCAAGCCCTACCACCAGAAGGCCTATGTCACCTGCCTCGACCTCGGCGAAGCCGGCGCGCTGTTCACGCGCGGCTGGGAACGCAAGGTCGAGATGGTCGGCGACATCGCCAAGAAGACGAAGCAGGAGATCAACACCGTCTGGATCTATCCGCCGAAAGCCGAGCGGGCCGCTGCGCTCGCGTCGGCCGATCCGGAACGCGTGACTGACCTCTAGACGCCCAGGCGATGCTGGTCGCGCTCGCTGCTGGCTGCGCGGCCTGCTCAACCGGGACCAGCCAGCGACTTTTACAATGAAGCAGGAGACAAACATGAGCCTGACAAACTTGAGCCTAGACAACACCTCCCACCCCGCCAGACGGGCGCCCGACGAATTGGTTCCGTCGCGCTACGCGCTGCGGGTCGGCGACATTGACGTGCTGGTGGTCAGCGATGGCGTGCTACCGCTGCCAACCAAAATGTTAGGACACAACGCGGACCCGGCCGCGCGGGCGGGCTGGCTGAAAGACATGTTCCTGCCGCCGGACGCTTTCGACTGGGCGCTGAACGTGGTCGTGGTGCGCAGCGGCGGCAAGATCATACTCATCGACGCCGGGCTAGGGTCTGACCCGGACTTGCACTTGCCGCGGGCCGGGCAGTTGATCAAGCGACTGGAGGCCGCCGGCATCGATCTCGCGTCCGTGACCGACGTGGTGCTCACCCACATGCACATGGACCACGTTGGTGGATTGCTCGTCGACGGAGTGAAAGACCGGCTGCGTCCGGACCTGCGGATCCACGTGGCGGCCGCCGAGGTCAAATTCTGGGAGGCGCCCGATTTCTCCCACACCTCCATGCCGCCGGGATTCCCGGACGCGCTTCGGTCGGCCGCCAAGCGGTTCACCAAAGAGTATCACAACCAGCTGCGACAGTTCGATGAGGAATATGAGGTGGCGCCGGGGGTGGTGGTCTCTCGTACCGGCGGGCACACCCCCGGGCACAGCGTGGTCCGCGTGGCCTCCGGCGGCGAGCGGCTGATGTTCGCCGGCGACGCTGTATTCACGGTCGGGTTCGACCACCCCGACTGGCACAACGGCTTCGAACACGATCCCGAGGAGGCGGCACGCGTTCGGGTCCGGCTCCTGCGGGAGCTGGCGGAGACCAGCGAGCTGCTGGTCGCCACTCATATGCCGTTCCCGTCCGTCGGACGGGTGGCGATCGATGGCGACGTCTTTCGTTGGGTACCGGCCTTCTGGGACTACTGACCGCTTGTGTGGGGTTAGAGCCGAACCAGGCGCGTCCTCCATAGCGTCGTGAGTGCAATCGAGGACGCCCGCGCTTCGAATCTGCCTAGAACGTCACCCGCATCCCCGCGTAGAATGCGCGGGGCCGCGCCGGGCTCAGCGAGCGCGGGTCGCTGAAGTCGGCGCCGCCGTTGGCGAAGTTGGGCAACGCGCCTTTGTCGAAGAACTGCCCATAGGTCGCATAGCGCCTGTCGAAGATGTTATCGACGCGGCCGTAGAGCTGGACGTCCTTCGTCACCTGATAGGAGGTGTGAAGATTGAAGACGGTGGACGACGGCAGCTTCGCGTATTGATTGGACTCGTCGCCGACCAGATACTGGCTGGAGACGAAGATCGCGTTGCCACCGACTTTCCAGACGTCGGTCACGGCATAGTCGATGCCGAGCTTGACGCGGTGGCGCGGGATCGCGGGGATCTGGTTGCCGGGCACGACCTGAATATTGCCGTCGCCATCGGCGAACGGGCTGTTGGAGCCGAGGGTCAATGCATCGAGGAAGCGGGCATCGACGAAGGCGTAGCTCGCCTGGAATTGGAGTGTCGGGGACTTGATGTTGACCTCGGCCTCGAGTCCCTGCCGCCGTGTCCTGCCGACATTGGAGAAATAGCCAAAGCCGGTTCGCCCGGGAACGGGAATGGCGAGGATGTCGTCGTAGTTGGTGGCGCGGAAGCCGCCGAGCTTCCATCCGAGTGTGCCGATGTTCAACTCCCTGGTGCCGCGCAGGCCGGCCTCCACGGTCTTGGACACGACCTGCTTGAGCGGCGGATCGGAGACGAGGAACGCCGCAATGAGGCAGGGATTGTTCGGATCGGAGCAGCCGAGCTCCAGCGGCGTCGGTACGCGGTTGGCCTCGGAATAGCCGGCATAGGCCGTCAGCTCGGGCGTGACCTTGTAGGTACCGCCGATCACCGGATTGAAACGGGTGAAGGTGTGATCGCCGTTGAGCGCGGTGCCGAGCTGATCCTCCAGCGAGATGCGCGCCACGTTGAAACGGCCGCCGCCGGTGACCGCAAAGGCATCAGTGACGTTGAAGGTGTCCATGGCGTACAGGCCGTTATATTGATTGACGGTCCGCAGCGAGACGGGACCGGTGAGGCCGGTGGTGGTCGTGCCCGACGGCCCCAGCAAGACGCCGCTGCCGCTGACGACGTAGTTTTCTGCAATCGAACCGATTTCGGCGATTGCGTTGTAGCGCGTGACGCCGGCGTCGTAGGTCGCCCCCACCACGAAGCGGTTGTCGTGCCCGAACAATTGATCGACATTCGTGGCCTGCCCCGACACGCCGAAGCTGGTCGACCGTATCGAGCCCCGGTCGATCTCGCCAAGGATCGTTCCAGGCGCAAAGGGATTGGCAAGCTGCGCGCCGTTGCCGCCATTCGCAGGCGTGGCGTCGTCGCCGAAGCACAGCAGCCCCGCGATCGCGCATTCCTGCACGTCGGTCGGATTGCCGTCGACGATCTTCTGCTCGAACCGGCGCACATGCGCGGTGCCCTCGAGCGTCCAGGTCGGCGTCGCCTCCGCCTTGGCGGTCAAATTGAGGTAGCCGACGCGATTGCTGGTGATCTGCGGTGTCGTATAGGTTGCGCCCCAATATCTATCCAGCAGCTCGGCCGGAACGGTGGCGCTGGCGCCGAAATCGTTCTTGGCAACGCCCATATTCACGTGGAATTCGCTGTCGCCGGCCTTGTAGCCGACATCGCCGTAGAAGCGCCGCACATCCGATTGCGAGAAATTGCGGAAGCCGTTGTCGTGCAGCCCTTCAAGCGCGGCGTAGACGGCGTAATTCTTCTCAACTTGCTTGCCCCACTGCGCCGAGCCCTGGATGCGGCCGAACGAGCCGCCCATCATATCGATCTCGGCGCCCTGGTAGGTGAAGCCGTCCTTCATTTGCAGGTTGATCGCGCCGCCCAGCGCATTGAGGCCGAAGGCAGGGTTGTTGGTCACGAGCGTGACCGACCTGATCGCGGCGGTCGGGATCAGGTCCCAATTGACGGCGTCGGAGAAGGCTTCGTTGATGCGGACGCCGTTCTGGTAGACGGCAAGGCCCTGCGGCGTGCCCGTCACGGGCGAGGCGACAAAGCCGCGGAATTCGACATCCGGCTGAAACGGATTGCCGGTGACCTCGCTGATGTTGAGTCCGGCGATGTTGTCGCGCAGCGCGTCGGTGACGTTGAGCGATCCCGTGCGCTTGATCTGGTTGGCATCGACGGCGTTGATCGCTGACGGAACCTTGTCGACCTCGAGGCCTCTGCCGGTGCCTGGCGATGTCGGGTAGACGTACAGCCTGTTGTTGGGCTTCGCGGCACTCGCAGAACGTACCGGCGCCCGCGATGGCGCACGCCTTGGGGCCTGCCGTGGCGCCACCACTTCGATTGCCGGCAGGTTTTGAACGTTGGTCTCTTCGTCCTGCGCGGCCCGCGCCTCTGTCCCGAGCACAATTCCAGACGCCAGCCCCGTCGATACCGAGGCGATCAACAGCCTTCGCACGCCCATTCCTGCCGTCCCATCCGCAACCACGTTCTTTGGCTTCTTGCGGCTGTTTTGAATCGCCGTTTGTTTGAGACGAGTGTAGTCGACCACCGTGCACGCGCCAGCCGTAAAAGGTCGGGCGATCCCGGCGAACGTTTTCCCGACAAAATCGGTAATTCTTCCCGCCTCCCTTTCGCGCGATCATGCCGGCGCCGTCGGAACCAGCGCTTCCACGGTCAGCCCGCCCTCGCTGGAGGCGACGCTGAGCGTGCCGCCCAGCGCCAGAATTCGCTCGCGCATGCCGACGAGGCCGAAGCCGAGCGTCTGGCCGGGGTCCATGCCGCGGCCATTGTCGCTGACCCGCACCCGGGCGCAGCCGCGGCCGTCGCGCCCGGGCTGCTCGACCGGCTCGATCACGACGTTGACCGAGGTCGCGCCGGCATGGCGGAACACGTTGGTGAGCGCTTCCTGCACGGTGCGATAGATGGTGAGATCGGCGGTCTCCCCGGTTGGCCCGAGCGCGGGCGAGATCGTCGTTTCGATCGCGACATCGGGATGCGACTCGCGCCACAGCCGCGACAGCGATTCCAGCGCCTGGCGCAGGCCGAGCTCGGCGAGGCCGACCGGCCGCAGCCGCTCCAGCACGCGGCGGTTGAATTGCTGCAGCGCATTGATCTGTTCCAGCATGGCGCTGCCGTGTTTTCGCACGGCGTCCGCACTCGGGACGCGCCCGTCCGCCTGCTTCGCCAGCGCGCTGACATGCGCGCGCAGCGAGAACAGATACGGCCCGAACTCGTCGTGCAGCTCACGGGCGATCTCCTTGCGCTCCAGGTCCTGGAGCGACACGTTACGCTCGGCAAGGCGCCGCTTGTCCTCGATCGCCTCCCCCAGCGTGGCCGCGAGGTGATTGAGCCTGGTGCAGATCGCGGAAAGCTCGGGTGCGCCGCCCGGCACGACCCGCGCCTGATAGCGCCCGCTTTCGAGCTCGGCCATCACCTCCGCCAGAGACTGAAGCGGCCCGAGCGCACGGCCGACCACCGTCATCATCACCAGGAACAGCGCGAGCGCGATCACCGAACCGACCTCGAGCTGGGTCACGATGCCGTCCCAGATCTCGGCGATCTCGTCATTGGGATGCGAGGTGATGACGAGCGAGCCGGGCTTGCCGTGGATCGAAACAGGCACGCTGACCGCGGTCTGCTCCGGATGTACCAGGCTGACGAACCACGCCGGCGGCGCACGGGCCGCGTCATCCTCCTCGGTCCGCGGCGGCGTGAGCGGATTACCGCTGGCGTCCCTGAGCGCGATGCTGACATGGCGCAGACGGCTGAGATCGCGCGCGATCTGGTTCAATCTGGCGTCGGGATCGGGTGCCTCGTTGAGATCAGCAACGATCATCTCGATGAACTCGCGCGCGAGCCGGATCACGCTCTGGTCCTCGGCCTGCACGCGCGGTCCCGCCTCGGCGACCTGGCGGCCGATATTGACGGCGAGCCCGAGCGCCAGCAGCAGCGCCAGCAGCAGGTTGATGCGACCGCGCAAGGATAGATTTTGCCACATTGGTATTGCCCGTGCCCCGCGAAGGATTGCTCGTGGCTGTGCGATGGCGTTGACAGACCCGAAGCGCCCGATATCTAATCGAAAGCGTACAGCAATCGCGACTGGGTTGCATGGCCTGACATGAGACATGATGCCCGCGCATCGGTCTTGTCCGGCTCATGCGGCGCGAAACAGGCCGGGACGCTGTCGCGGGGAACGCCTATGCGCATTCTGATCGTCGACGACCATCCGATCGTCGCCTCCGGCTGCCGCGCCGTGCTGGCCGACGAAGGCGAGATCGAGATCCTGGAGGCCGCCGATGCCGAGGACGGCGAAGGCGTGTTCATCGTCGAGCGACCCGACCTCTGCGTGATCGACATCAACCTGCCGACCGTCTCCGGCTTCGAGCTGGCGCGCCGCATCCTCGATCGCGCGCCCGAGGCCCGCATCATCATGTTCAGCATGAACGACGACCCTGCTTTCGCCGCGCGCGCGATCGAGTGCGGGGCAAAGGGTTACGTCTCCAAGACCGGCGATCCCGATGATCTCGTCGAGGCGATCCGCACCGTCGGCAGCGGCGGCACTTATCTGCCGAGCGCGATCGCCCGCAGCATCGCCTTCGCCGGACCGACGCTGGCGCAAAACCCGCTGTCGAAGCTGAACGCGCGCGAGATGGAGATCCTGCGGCTGCTCAGCGCCGGAAAGAGCCTGTCCGAGATCGCCTGGCTGGTGCAATCGTCCTACAAGACGGTCGCCAACACCTCCTCGCTCATGCGTCAGAAGCTCGGGGTCAAGACCTCGGTCGAGCTGGTGCGGCTGGCGATCGACAGCGGCGTGGCCTGACCTTGCACCAGACTTGGCGCGTCCGCACAAATTCGGTCACACAAGTGTTGCATTGTTGATGTGGTTAGATGCCATGGAGCCCAAGGCATGACGATCCAGACTGTCTCGACCAATACATCCTATGGCGGCGTGCAGGGCGTGTATCGCCATGCGAGCCAGGCGACCGGAACCGACATGGTGTTCTCGGTCTATGTTCCGCCGCATGCGCAGGGCGCCAAGCTGCCGGTGGTCTGGTATCTCTCCGGGCTCACCTGCACCCATGCCAACGTCACCGAGAAGGGCGAATTCCGCCGCGCCTGCGCCGAGCTCGGCCTGATCTTCGTCGCACCCGACACCAGCCCGCGCGGGCCCGACGTGCCCGGCGATGCCAACAACGCCTATGATTTCGGCTTGGGGGCCGGCTTCTATGTCGATGCGACACAAGAGCCGTTCGCGCGCAACTATCGCATGTGGAGCTACGTCACCGGCGAACTGCCGAAGCTGATGGCGGAGAATTTTCCGGTCGATGCCAAGCGCCAATCGGTCATGGGACATTCGATGGGCGGCCACGGTGCGCTGACGGTGGCGCTGCGCAATCCGCACCACTTTCGCGCCGCGAGCGCGTTCGCGCCGATCGTGGCGCCATCACAGGTGCCCTGGGGCATCAAGGCGCTGACCGGCTATCTCGGGCCGAACAAGGAGACATGGCGCACCCATGACACGGTGGCGCTGATCGAGGACGGCGCGAAGTTTTCGGGCTTCCTCGTCGATGTCGGCGAGGCCGACAATTTCCTGAAGGAGCAGTTGCGGCCCGAACTGCTGGAAGCCGCCTGCACCAAGGCGGGCATCCCGCTGACGCTGCGGCGCCAGGCGGGCTATGACCACAGCTATTATTTCATCTCGACCTTCATGAGCGACCATCTTCACTGGCATGCGGATCGGTTGAAGGGGTGATCTTTCATCCTTCTCCACTTGTGGGAGAAGGTGGCGCGAAGCGCCGGATGAGGGGTCCTATCCCGAATTCAGGTGGAAGCGGACTCGCGGAGAGAACCCCTCACCCGGCTTCGCTTTCGCGAAGCCACCCTCTCCCACAAGGGGAGAGGGTGCACCGTCATCGCCGCGAGATTTGCAGCGACTTTACTCCCGCCGCCCGTAATTCGGCGCGAGCAGCCGGTTGCGGATCAGATAGCTCATCGTGCGGGACCAGGATTCGTCGGTGTTGCCGCGCATGTCGGCGCTGGCGACGGCGATCATGTTGCCGGTCTTCACGTCGCGCAGGTAGATATTGAGGTTGATGATCAGGTTCGAGACCTTCTGCACCATGCCGGTGATCTCGAGCTCAGCGCCCAATTGGCCGGCAAAGGTGAGATCGCAGTTGCCACAGGCCTGCAGATTGCTGTGACGGGCGGCATCCCTGACAGGGGCGATATCGAGCAGCTGGAAGCGGCCTGATCCTGCCAGCTCCTTGCGCAGCTGCTCGCTGATGCGATCGAGCCGCTCCAGCTCCGGCTTCGAGCCGTAGAACTCGCCGGGCAGGCTGGTGTCGATCAGCTCGAAATCGAACACCGCGAGCTTCGGCGGATCGGCAAACGCGACTGACGCCGTCGCAATTAAAGCTGCGACGGCCATCAGCGCTCGCATGATCGTGATTCCAGCGCGCGCGAGGACGAAATGCGGGGTTGCAAGCCGGGCCAAATCGGTCATGCTTTAGCAGAGACAATTCTCCACCGGCGGTCAAGCCGGGGAGA
Organism: Bradyrhizobium sp. CSA207; assembly: GCF_029051685.1. Classification (GTDB taxonomy): domain Bacteria; phylum Pseudomonadota; class Alphaproteobacteria; order Rhizobiales; family Xanthobacteraceae; genus Bradyrhizobium. Next base: position 25,916 of record NZ_JAACFT010000010.1, read on the forward strand.
CCTGCGGAGGAAGCATGATCCGATGCCTGGTCGTCCTGATCGGCTTGAGTCTGGCGGCGACGCAAGCGCGCGCGGCGGACCCGGCGCTGATCGGCGTCGGCTATCTCGGCGTCGCTGGCACCAGATCGACACTGTCATTGGTCGAGCAGCCCGCCGAGAATGACGGCCTCGCCGGCGCGCGCCTTGCGATTGAGGACAACAATACCACTGGAAAATTCCTCAATCAGCGATTTGCGCTGGAGGAACGCCGCATGAGGGAAGGCGAGGATGCGGTCCAGGCTGCGACCGACCTTGCCGCGCGCAACGGCTTCATCATCGCCGACCTGCCCGCCGACGCGCTGCTGAAGGTCGCAGATAGCCTGCGCGACCGCGGCACGCTGCTGTTCAACGCCGGCGCAATCGACGAGCGGCTGCGCGAGGCCGATTGCCGCGCCAATGTCATCCACACCGCGCCGACGCGGGCGATGCTGGCGGATGCGCTCGGACAGTATCTGGTGTGGAAGCAGTGGAAACGCTGGCTGCTCGTGGTCGGCTCGCATGACGAGGACAAGCTGTTTGCCGATGCACTGCGCCGCGCCGCGACGCGGTTCGGCGCCAAGATCGTGCAGGAGCGCGTTTTCGAGGATACCGGCGGCGCGCGCCGCACCGACTCTGGCGTGACGTTGATCCAACGCCAGATGCCGGTGTTCACGCAACAGGCGCCGGCCTATGACGTGCTGGTGGCGGCCGACGAGAGCGAGGTGTTCGCAGCCTATCTGCCCTACCGCACCTGGGACCCCCGCCCCGTTGCGGGCTCGGCCGGCCTCGTGCCGCGCAGCTGGGATGCGGCGCAGGACCAGTGGGGCGCGATCCAGATGCAGAACCGCTTCATGAAGCTGAATTCGCGGCGGATGAGCGCGCTCGACATGCAGGCCTGGACGGCGGTGCGCATGATCGGAGAGGCCACCTCGCGCACCAATTCCGGCGACGTCAGGAAGGTCAGCGATTTCATCAAGGGACCGGATTTTTCCGTCGCAGCCTTCAAGGGCACAAAGCTGACCTTGCGCGACTGGAACCTGCAGCTTCGCCAGCCGATCCTGCTGGTCGACGGCCGCATGGTGGTGTCGGTGTCGCCGCAGGAAGGCTTCCTGCACCAGGTCTCCGAGCTCGATACGCTCGGCTATGATCGCCCGGAGAGCAAATGCAAGCTGAAGTGAGAACGCGGATGTTGCGTGCTGGATTGCTGTCTGGCCTCGCGCTTGCGGCGGCGCCGGCGCATGCGTTCATCGCCTATGTCTCGAACGAGAAGGGCAATACGGTCTCGGTCATCGACACCGAGAGCTGGACTGTGACAAAAACCATCAAGGTCGGCCAGCGCCCGCGCGGCATCGAGTTCACCCGCGACGGCAAGTTCGTGATGGTCGCGGTCGGCGACGACGACACCATTCAGGTGATCGACGCCAAGACGCAGAGCGTCGTGGATAGCCTGCCCTCCGGTCCCGACCCGGAACTGTTCGCCCAGGATGCTGCCGGCAAGATCCTCTACGTCGCCAACGAGAACGACAACACGGTGACCGTGATCGATCTGGAGAAGCGCGCCCGCCTCGGCGACATTCAGGTCGGCGTCGAGCCCGAGGGCATGACCATCAGCCCCGACGGCAAGACGCTGATCAACACGTCGGAAACGACCAACATGGCGCATTTCATCGATACTTCGTCCCGCCAGATCGTCGCCAACGTGCTGGTCGATGCGCGGCCGCGCTTTGCCGAATTCAGGCACGACAGCTCGGAATTGTGGGTGTCCTCCGAGATCGGCGGCACCGTCTCGGTCATCGATCCCAGGAAGCACGAGGTGATCGGCAAGGTCACGTTCGAGATCCCGGGCCTGCGCCGCGAGGCGATCCAGCCGGTCGGCATCGGCATGACCAGGGACGACAAGACCGCCTTCATCGCACTCGGCCCCGCCAACCGCATCGCGGTTGTCGATACCGCCACACGCAAGGTGACGAAATACCTGCTGGTCGGACAGCGTGTCTGGCACATGGCGTTCACGCCGGACGAAAAATACCTGCTCACTACCAACGGCGTATCCAACGACGTCTCCGTGATCGACGTCGCCGCGCAAAAAGTGATCAAGACCATTCAGGTGGGCGAACTGCCCTGGGGCATCACGATCGCGCCATGACCAGCCCCGCCCCCATCGCCGAACCGCGCGACGCTGCGCCAAAGCCTGATCCGGCTGCCGTGCCGGCGCTGTCGATCGACGGCGTCAGCCATGCCTATGGCCCGCGACGCGCCCTGATCGAGGTCTCCTTCAACGTTCAGCCTGCGAGCTTCACCGCGCTGCTCGGCCTCAATGGTGCCGGCAAGAGCACGCTGTTTTCGCTGATTACGCGCCTGTTCGGCATCCAGTCCGGCCGCATCGGCATTTTCGGTCATGACGTCGGCAGCACGCCCGGCGAGGCGCTGCGGCTGCTCGGCGTCGTGTTCCAGCCGCGTACGCTCGATCTCGATCTGTCGCTGACGCAGAACCTGCTCTATCACGCGGCCCTCCACGGCATCGGCCGCCGCGACGCCGCCGCGCGCGCCGCCGAACTGCTCGATCGCATCGGCCTGGCCGAGCGCGCCGGCAGCAAGGTGCGCGATCTCTCGGGCGGACAGATGCGTCGGCTGGAGATCGCGCGCGCGCTGTTGCACCGGCCGCGGCTGCTGCTGCTGGACGAGCCGACCGTCGGCCTCGACGTCAAGGCGCGCGCCGACATCATCAGCCACGTCCGCCAGCTCGTCGCGGAGCAAGGCATCGGCGTGCTCTGGGCGACGCATCTGTTCGACGAGATCGCGGCTGGCGACGATCTCGTCGTGCTGCACCAGGGCAAGGTGCTGGCAAAGGGCCCGGTCGGCCGCGTGATCGCGGATGCCGGCGCACAGGACGTCAACACCGCCTTCATGCGCCTGACCGGCGCGCAAGTGATGCCGGAAGCTCGCGGATGAGCAGCGTCACCGCCCACGACACGCCACGCGGTTTCTCGTTCGCCGAGTACATGACCTGCCTCACCGGCATCGTCTGGCGCGAAGGACTGCGCTTCCTGCATCAGCGCGAGCGCTTCGTCTCCGCGCTGGTGCGCCCCCTGGTGTGGCTGTTCATCTTCGCCGCGGGCTTCCGCCAGGTGCTCGGCATCTCCATCATCCCGCCCTACGAGACCTACATCCTCTACGAGGTCTTTATCGCCCCCGGGCTGATGGCGATGATCCAGCTCTTCAACGGCATGCAGTCCTCGCTGTCGATGGTCTATGACCGCGAGATGGGCAATATGCGCACGCTGCTGGTGAGCCCGCTGCCGCGCGGGTTCCTGCTGTTCTGCAAGCTGCTCGCGGGCACCGCGGTGTCGCTGCTCCAGGTCTACGCGTTTCTCCTGATCGCCTGGTTCTGGGACATCACCCCTCCTCCCATCGGCTATCTCACCGTGCTGCCGGCGCTGATCCTGTCCGGGCTGATGCTGGGCTCGCTCGGCATGCTGATCTCCTCCGGCATCAAGCAGCTCGAGAATTTTGCCGGCGTGATGAATTTCGTGATCTTCCCGATGTTCTTCGCCTCCTCCGCGCTCTACCCGCTGTGGCGGGTGCAGGAGGGCAGCCCCTATCTCTACTATGTCTGCGAAGCCAATCCGTTCACCCATGCGGTCGAGCTGATCCGCTTCGCGCTGTATGGACAGATCAACTGGGTCTCGCTGGCCGTGGTGGCGACCTGCACAATCGTCTTCATGATCGGGGCGATTTTCGCCTATGATCCCTCGCGCGGGCTGGCGCGACGCGGCCCTGCGGGAGGCGAAGGATGATGTTCCGGATCGTGACCATAGCCGCCGTGGCGCTCGCAGTTGCGGGCACCGCCGCGCGCGCGGCCGATCAGCGCTATCCCGACTGGCCCTGCACGCAAGCCAAGGTTCCCGAGATCTCGCTCGCCGCCGTGTGGGCCGGGCCGCCGCTCGACGACGTCCAGAACAAGTGGAAGGACAACGAGAAGGTGGCTGCGCTGGTCGCAAAGCTGTCGGCCCGGAAGACGCCGCTGGACGAGGCAGAGAAGTCGGTGAAAGAATTTCTGGCGGGCTCCGCGGCCGACAAGGCGGCGAATGCCAAACTGCTGTTCGCCGGCCTGTTCGATACGCTCAATGCCCAGCGCTCCCAGGTGATGAACGGTCTCGAACGCGTCAGCCGCAAGCAGCGCGAAGCCGCCGACAAGATCCGCGAGGAGGCGGTTCAACTCCAGGCGCTCCAGGGCGCGACACCGCGCGACGAGGCCAAGGTCGAGGCGCTCAGCAACGATCTGATCTGGAAGACCCGCATTTTCGAAGACCGCCACAAGGTGGTGCGATTCGTCTGCGAGGTTCCGACGGCGATCGACCAGCGCCTGTTCGCGCTCGGCCGCGTGATCCAGCAAGAGATGGAATAGCGTCAGTCTCGCTGACAGCGAGAGAGTTCCCGCGATGCAGCCGCGATCGCTAATCTTGCCGTGCTATCTGGCGGAACCAAATCGATCTAGGATGTCTTGTCGAAGTGAATCTCCAACGCCGGGAGGCCTTGATGGGAACAGTAAAACTTATCTTCGCGGGCACTGCAGCCATCGGCATGCTCGCATCCAGCGCTTTTGCTGACGACATGACCGGGATGATCACCAGGATCGACCGGCTCAACGGCACGATCTCGATCCAGCAGACGCAGAAGGGAACAGTCGGCGGCAGCGCCGGCGGCGCTGGCGCGCTCCAGGAGTACAAGGCCAAGGACGCGGCGATGCTCGATACCGTCCATGCCGGCGACAGGGTGAACTACTCTGCGACCGATACCAACGGCACAGGGACGCTGACCAAGCTGCAGAAGCAGTAGTTCCTTTCTTCACCTCTCCCCGCGTGCGTCGGATTGCATCGAAGATGCAATCCGGGTGAGGGGGAGTCTCTGCGACTTCAACTCTCACCGTCCGCGCGGAGAGTCCCCTCACCCCAACCCTCTCCCCGCAAGCGGGGCGAGGGAGCGCGCCTGCGCCTCGGCCACAGCCTCCTCCAACAGCTACTGCTCCGGCCGCGGCTCGGGCTGCGCCGCTTCGGTCGGGAGCTTGGCGCGCTCCCAGCCGTCGGTGCCGTCGGGATACCAGGCGACGTTGGAATAGCCCTCGCCCAGCGCGCGCTTGGCGGCATTCCAGGACATCCAGCAGTCGGCCAGGCAATAGATCACCAGCAGCGCCGCCTTGTCGCCGCGCGCGGCTCGTGCAAGGCCGCCGCGAAAAAAATCGTCCATGGCAGGCGGCAATGCGCCGTAACCGGTATCCGGAAGCCAAATGCTGCCGGGAATGTTCTTGCGCGGCGCCTCGCGCCAGATGGTACCTTCGGGAAGGTTCTTCGGCTTCGGCGGACGCGGCATCACATCGATGAAAGCAGCACTTTTACCCCGCCAGATCGCCTCGGCTTCGGCTGTGGTGAGCACGCGCGCGCCTGCAAGCGTCGCCGGCACCGGCGCGCGGTAATTGTCGGTGCGATAGCCCTCGGGCTCGAACGGCTCCTGTTGCTGCGCAAGCGTCGGTGCCGCCAGCACGGCGGCGACGAGCGCAGCAGCAACGTGCCGCCTCATGGCGCCTTCTTGGCCGTCTCCGCGCCGAGCGGCCGGTCGCTCTCGTCCAGCAGTGGCACGCCGAAGTCGAGCAGGATCTTGTTGATCTCGCCCTGGTTCTCCTGGATCAGCTTGTTGAGCTGCCGCTTCCAGTTCTGATCGGCAGCGCGCACGCCCATGCCGATGCGATAGGCCAGTTTTGGTCCGGTGGTTTCCTTCACCAGCGGCGTGACGTGGAGCGAGCCAGCCTTCTTGGCGTAAAAGCCCGCCATCGGTCCCCACAGCACGCCGGCATCGATCTTGCCGGCGACGAGATCGTCGATCATCGCCTGCGCCGAATTGTCGAAGCGGGTGTCGATCATCAAGGGATAAGGCTTTGCATCCCCCATCAGGCCGGCGATCGCCATGTTGGTCGCCGGCGGCGTGCCAGCGACGATGCCGACATGCTTGCCCTTCAGCCGCGCGTCTTCGAGCGTATCGACGTCCTGGAGCCCGCTACCCGCTTTGGCGACCAGCGCGTACGACGTCCGATAATAGGGATTGGTGCCCTGCACGAGGTCGTCGCCTTGCGGATAACCCATGATGACGTCGCAGCGATGTGCGCCCAGCGTCATCTTCACGAAGCCCGTGGCTTGCGGGAAGAAGACGTAATCGAGCTTCTTCTGGAGCTTGTCGGCGAACAGCTCGGCGAGCTTGTTCTCGAACCCTTCGCCCTTTTCGTTCGAGAACGGCAGGTTGCGCGGATCGGAGCAGACGCGCAGCACTTTCGGATCGACCAGCTCGAACGAGAGGTCGCCACTGTCGCTCGTTTGCGCGACGGCAACGTCGCCGATCGCGCAAGACGCCGCCATCACACACAGCGAAAATAACCAGCGACGATGTCGTCCGGCCTCCATCATCGCGCTTCCTCCTCATTTTGTTCGAATGCTATCCATGCAACGCACGGACGCACCATGTTTCGCCAACTTTGTGTTGGTTTGACTTTGCTGCAGTGCAATGCGGCAAACCCTTTGAACTGAGGCGGCAAATTGTCCCACATCGCTTCAATGATCGCAGCCTTGGTCCTGCTGAGCCTCCCGACGCTAGCACGCGCCGAACCGACCGAATTGCCTGTAAGCGAAGTCGCGCCGGGAATATTCGTACACTCCGGGACCATTGCCCTGATGACGCGCGAGAATGGGGGGACCATCGCCAATGTCGGCTTCATCATCGGCGAAGACGCGGTGGCCGTGATCGATACCGGCGGCAGCGTCCGTGAAGGCGAGGCACTGCTCAGGGCGGTGCGGGCCCGCACCAAAAAGCCGATCCGCTACGTCATCAACACCCATGGCCATCCCGACCACGCCTTCGGCAATGCGGCCTTTGTCGCCGAGGGAACCAGCTTCGTCGGCCACAGCAAGCTGCCGCAGGCGCTGGCGACGCGCGGCCCATATTATCTCGACAATTTCAGACGGATCATGGGCGACGAACTGATCTCTCCGGTCAAGATCGTGCCGCCGACGCTGCTCGTCGCGGACACGCTGACGCTCGATCTCGGATCGCGCCGCCTGAGCTTCCGGGCGTGGCCGGCCGCGCACAGCGACAGCGATCTCACCGTGCTCGACGAGACGACAAAGACGCTCTTCGCGGGCGACCTCGTCTTTCTCCGCCACGTTCCGGTGATGGACGGCAGCATTCGCGGCTGGCTTGCCCTGTTGCAGGAACTGGAGACCATTCCGGCGGTCCGTGTTGTCCCCGGTCACGGCCCCGTGAATGACTGGCCCGCGGCGTTGGCCGATGAACGGCGCTATCTTTCGACGCTGCTGTCCGACGTCCGCGCGCTCAACAAGAAGGGCGAGCCGATCCGGGCCGCCGCGGAGAAGGCAGCCGAGTCGGAACGGGCGCATTGGGAGCTGTTCGACGACTACAACGCCCGCAACGCAACCGCAGCATTTTCGGAAATTGAATGGGAGTAGCGAACGCGCTACGCTTGACGTCAGGAGGCAGCTAGGCTGACTGCTTCGTCCGCGCGGGACCATGACCATGCTTGGACACAACATCCGCCTGCCCCTCATCGCCGCACTGCTCGGCTTGGCATTCGCGGCCCCTGCGCGCGCCGAAGAGGCCTATGATCCCTGGCCGGGCCTGGTGCAGGACATCTTTAACAACCGCCCGATGCAGGACGGCGCCGACGTCATCGGTATCGAGATGCCGTATCGTGCCGAGGACGCGGCCATCGTGCCCGTGACTTTGCGCAGCAAGCTGTCGCCCGGCGATAGCCGCCGCATCCGCGCGATCACGCTGGTGATCGATCGCAACCCGGCGCCGATGGCGGCGAAGTTCGAGCTCGGGCCGGACGCCAACGTTACGGAAATCTCCACCCGCGTACGGGTCAACAACTACACCGACGTCCACGCCGTGGCAGAGCTCAGCGACAGCCAGCTCTACGTCTCCAAGACCTATGTGAAGGCATCTGGCGGATGCTCCGCTCCGGCGGGGAAGAACGCTGAGGAAGCTACGAGCCGGCTCGGCCAGATGCGCTACCGGCAATTCGCGCGGGAGGCTGCGCCGGCCAGCCGCATCCGCGAAGCGCAGATCATGATCGGCCATCCCAACAATTCCGGCCTCCAGATGGACCAGGTCACGCAGCTCTACATCCCCGCCTACTTCGTCAACCAGCTGAAGCTGACGCAGGACGACAGCCTCGTGCTCGGCGTGGAAGGCGGCATCTCGATCTCGGAAGATCCCAATCTGCGTTTCACCTACGTCTCCAACGGCGCCAAGCGTTTTCGCGCGGAAGCCAAGGATACGGACGGGCATGTGTTCCGGAATGAGTGGGATGTGGAGAAGCCGGGGACGTGAGCTCTACTTGCTGCTTTCGTCTTGGCCGGGCTCGTCCCGGCCATCCACGATCTCCGTCACGCGCCGCCAGGACGTGGATGCCCGGGACAACCCCGGCCATGACGACCGCGGTAAGCCCCCGCAAAAGGGTTAGAAGCACCTCACCTCGGCCTCGGCCTGCGCGCGCCTGAGATCGTTCACGGCGGAGTTCGCCTGCTCCGAGGTGCGAAACTGCGTGCCGAGATTGCCGCGCACTTGGGACATGCTGAGCGCGGTTTCCGCGGTGACGTAGCGCTCGTAGGAGACGATCGAGGCCACCACGTCGATGGAGCAGGAACATTGCTCGATCGACTGCCGGCTCTCGCCATTGGCTTTCATGCAGCCATAGACGTATTCGGCACGCGCCGAGGTCGGATAATCATTGACCTCGTCGGCTCGCGCCACGCACGCGGTTGCCGCCAGCGCCGCCAATGAGGCGACAATCGGTCGTAGCCGTCCCGCCAGATTCATGCGCGTCCTCCCACTGGTTGCGAACAAAGCTATGCTATGCGTATTGTCCTGAAAAGCATTCCTTCGAGGAAACGGCTCACAAGGTGATGAGACTTCTTGGTCGAACTTTTGCGCTCGCGATGACGCTGGCGCTGACACAGGTCGCAGCCAGTCATGCTGCGGATGCGATCCGCCTTGCGGTGCAGAAGACCGGAACATTCTCATGGGAGCTGGCCACGATCCGCGCCAATGGGCTCGACAAGGAGGCCGACCTCTCGCTCGAGGTCACCGAGCTCGCAAGTCCCGAGGCCGGCAAAATCGCGCTACGCGCCGGCAATGCCGACATCATGCTGTCCGACTGGCTCTGGGTGTCGCGTGAGCGCGCGCTCGGCGCCAAGCTGACCTTCTATCCCTATTCCAGCGCCCTCGGTGCGGTGATGGTGGCGGCCGCCTCACCGATCAAGACCCTCGCCGACCTGAAGGGACGCAAGCTCGGCGTCGGCGGCGGCCCGATCGACAAAAGTTGGCTGCTGCTTCAAGCGCGCATGAAGCAGGACGGCATCGACCTGAAGTCGGAGGCAACCATCGCCTACGGCGCGCCGCCCCTGATCGCCGCGAAGGCGCTCGACGGCGAGATGGATGCGAGCCTCAATTTCTGGAATTTCTGCGCGCAATTGGAGGCCAAGGGCTTCCGGCGCCTCGCCGGCATCGAGGACATTTTGCCGAAGCTCGGCGCCAAAGGCGCGGTCTCCGCGGTCGGCTATGTCTTCGACGAGAGCTGGGCGGCCAGCCATCGCGAGGCGGTGGCGCGTTTCATTGCGATGACCCGCAAGGCCAAGCAATTATTGGTCTCGTCAGATGCAGCCTGGGACAAGATCGCGCCGCTCACCGGGACCACCGATCCGGTCGTGCTCAAGACCTACCGCGACCGCTATCGCGACGGCATTCCGCGGCGGAGCATCGCTGACGAGGAGGCCGACGCGCGCGTGCTCTACCGCGTGCTGGCCGAGACCGGCGGACGTGATTTGGTTGGGCCGGCGGCCGAACTCGATCCCGGCACGTTCTATCACGCTGTCGCCGGAGATTGAGGTGCTGCGTCTGGTCTCGTTTGCCCTGTTCCTCGTCGTCTGGTGGACCGCCGCGCTGTTGGTCGGCGGCGCAAAGCTGCCTTCCCCGCCCGCCGTGCTCGACGTCATGATCGCGGAAGCCGCGAGCGGTGCGCTGTTCCTCCATCTCGGCGCCACGCTCGCGCGGGTCGCGCTCGCCTTCGTGCTGGCGATGTCGCTCGGCAGCGCCATCGGCTATCTGATGGGCCGGGTGAAGCTCGCCGACCGGCTCGGCGATCCCTGGCTGATCCTACTGCTCAACTTACCTGCATTGGTGGTGATCGTGCTCGCCTATATCTGGGCCGGCCTGACCGAAGCGGCCGCGATCGCGGCGATCGCCATCAACAAGCTGCCGACCGCGGTCGTCACCTTACGCGAAGGCACCCGCGCGCTCGATCGCTCGCTCGACGAGATGGCGAGCGTGTTCGCGATGCCGCGCTGGCGCGCGTTCCGTCACGTCGTGCTGCCGCAGCTTGCGCCCTATGTCGCGGCCTCGGCGCGCTCCGGACTGTCGCTGGTGTGGAAGATCGTGCTGGTCGCCGAGCTCTTGGGGCGGCCGAACGGCGTCGGCTTCGAGATCGGCGTCGCGTTCCAGCTGTTCGACACACCGCGCCTGCTCGCCTATTCGCTGACCTTTGCCGCCGTCGTGCTCGTGATCGAGACGGCATTGGTGCAGCCGTTCGAAGCCCACGCAAGCAGGTGGCGGCCCCGTGCGGCTTGAGGTCGGTATCACAGGCAAGACGTTCAAAAGCGCAGCGGGCGAGACGCACGAGGTGCTGGCGCCGATCAGATTCGCGCTTCAATCCGGCGAGGTCGGCGTGCTGATCGGCCCGTCCGGCTGCGGCAAGAGTACGATGCTTCGCATCATCCTCGGGCTCGACCGCGACTATCAAGGGCACGTCGCGCGTCCGCCCGAGGCGCGGGTCGGCATGGTGTTCCAGGAGCCTCGGCTGCTGCCGTGGCGCTCGGTCGAGCAGAATGTGCGGCTGGCGGCACCCGACGTGAGCGACGCAAAACTCGCCGAACTCTTCAGGATTTTGGAGCTGGAAGCGCATCGCAGCCATTTCCCCGGCGAATTGTCGCTGGGGCTGGCCCGCCGCGTCGCACTCGCCCGCGCCTTTGCGGTCGAGCCGGACATTCTGGTGCTCGACGAGCCCCTGGCCTCGCTCGACGACGCGCTGGCCGGCCGATTGCGCGACGAGATCGCGACGTTGGTCGCCAGCCGGCCCGTCACGACGCTGCTCGTGACGCACAGCCTGGACGATGCGGTGCGCCTCGGCGACCGCCTATTCTTCCTGTCGCCGCGCCCGGCGCGCATTCTGGCCGAGGTCCCCATCGGCATCCCGCGCGAGGCACGCGGCGACGCCGCGATTGCCGCGATCAAGGCCGGGCTTGCGCGGCGAGCCCCGGATGAACAGGGCGGCGAACGCGCCGGGCGGGATGTCTCATAGGCAGCCGCGCGGCGCATGTGCTAAACATGCCGGCAGCGGAGCCTGATGATGAGACGAACCGTTGCTCTGACGACGCTTGGCTTCGCGCTCGTCGCGACCATGGCGAGCGCCCAGGACATGATGCGTGACGTCGACCTCACCTCACCCGCCATGGTTTCCGCTGAAATGAGCCGGCAGGAGGTCGAGACGGTGCTGGCCAAAGCGAGCGCCGGCGCGCCCGCCGACTTCACCGGCACGCGCTTGTCGGGGCTCGATCTCTCGGGGCTCGACCTTTCCAGGGCGGTGCTTCGCGCGGCACGGCTCAACAAGACAAAACTCGGCGGCGCCCGTCTTGATCGAGCGATCCTCGATCAGGCATGGCTTCTCGACGCGGATCTCACCGGCGCGAGCCTGAAGGGCGCCAACCTGTTCGCCACGCAGATGGCGCGCGCTCACCTCGACGGCGCTGATCTGACCGGCGCGCGCATCGCAGCCGATCTCAGCGGCGCGAGCCTGGTCGGCGCCTCGATCGCGGACGCGCATCTCGGCGCCGACATGCGCAACCAGTCGATGGGGTTGATGCGCGCCGTGTTGCGATCGGCCAATCTGGAACGGTTGAACGCGCGCAACGCCGACCTGTCGCGCGTCGATCTCGAGTTTGCCTCCCTCAGGGGAGCCGACCTGACCGGTGCGTCGCTCCGGAACGCCCAGCTCGGTGGCGCCGACCTGACCGGGGCGACCGTCATCGACACCGATTTCGAGGGCGCCGATCTCGCCTCCGCCAGGCTGATCGCACCGATCGGCCTTGACCGCGCCAGGAATTTCGACAAGGCAAAGAACCGCGAGCGCCTGATCAGGCAATAACGGCGTCGCCTTGGGAGGACGATTTGATGCGTTGGGGTCTGGTGTTGATCGCGTTGCTGGCGTTTGCCGGCGAAGCCGCCGCGCAAAGCAAGGGCAAGGGCATCCGGCTCTGGAATTTAACCACGGAGACCATTTCCGGATTCCAGCTCTCGCCGGCCGGGAAGACCGACTGGGGCCCCAACCAGACCCTGAACGACAAGGACAAGGAGGTCGACCATGACGAGCGGCTGCGCATCACCGGCGTCGAGCCCGGCCGCTACGACGCCAAGGTCAGCTATCCCAATGCGCGGCAATGCATTGTCCGCGACATCGAGATCAGGGCCGACGCGGTGTTCTCGGTCGCCGACAAGGATCTGAAGGACTGCACCAAGTAGCGTGGGCGCGTCAGGCCTTGTCGTTCCGATGAGGATATTCGCAGCGCCACCGCACCGCCTGCCACTTCGGGTGGTCGCCGATCCATTGCGCGATATACGGCGGTGCGGCCATGGCGCATTGCGTCGGCGACCCCGCATAGGAAAACACCAGATGCTGCTCCTCGCAGGTTGCAGGCGAGAGCACCGCACACACGGTCACCACCAGATCAATCGGATTCATGCCGGGATCCTCGCGCAGGGGCGATGAAGATTAGCAACAAAGGTTACGTCCGAGGGAGCGGGAAGTTTCAATCCACGGGGACGGAACCAGTTCGAATCGCGAAGAGTCCCCCTCACCCGAATTCGAGCTACGCTCGAATTCGACCTCTCCCCGCAAGCCGGGCGAGGTCAAGAGCGCACCCTAGAAATTTACCCCGAACACCAGCCTTGCCTGGTGGCGTTCGAAATTGACGAGGTCGAGATTGGCGGCGGATCCGGCGGGACGGCCCCAGGCCTGCATGCTCCAGCTCACGGTGAGCCGCGAGCGTTCGGAAAGCTGGAAATAGGCGGTGGGACCGACGAACAGCGCCTGGCCCGCGAATTCGCCAAGACCGATACCGTCGTACTGGCGGAAGTAGCGCACTTCGCCGCCGAGCAGCACGTCGGGGCGCAGGCGGGCCATGCCGGCAAAAGCTACGCCGATCATGGAGCTCTTCTCGGACTGCCCGGCCATCTCGAAGCGCGCCCATTCCGGCTGATAGATCAGGTTGAGCGCGCCGATGGCAAAGTTCGGGATGAGTTCGCGGTCGAAGGCGAGCGTGAGGTCGGTGCCGTACATTCGGCCCTTTGCGCCGGAGGTCTCATCGATGCGGTCGCCATGGAACTCGGCGGCGACGGTCAGTCCGAACGGCGCGCGCTCGCGGTCGAGCAGGCGATAGCGCAGGTCGAGCGAGACACCCTGGAAGTTGAGCTGGCGGCGGTCGTCGATGTCGGGGACGCCGGTGATGTCGTGCAACGTGGCGGTGCCGCCGACCTCGATGCGGAAGTTCGGCAGCGGCACGACCTCGATCTCCTGCGACAGGGCGCGGTAGGTCCCGCTGCCCTTGCCGAACCGCCCCGTCGTCTGGCTCTGGAGTTCACGCTCGCCGGGAGTGCCGACGTCGGTACCGATCATGAAGCCGAAGATGTGCTCGGTATCAAAGCCCTCCTCCGCGCCGGCGCGCGCCGGGGCAAGCGCGACGAAGCACGCAACCGCCGTCCAAAACCTCAAGGCTGCGACGCGCATCCCGTATCCCGAAGGCGCGCGCCGCCTTGATGCGGCAGTAGCGCTGACCGGCGTCAGCGTAACATACTACGGACGGAGCGCGGATGAGATTCTGCACGGAGAGTACGCCCGAACGGGCGTGGCTTTGCATAACCGCAAGCGAGAGCACGAGACGATGTCGGGCGATAGCGGTCCGAACACTGCCACGGCTTCGACGGTGTTTGCCATCGAAGCCGCGGCAGGTCGCTGGGTGGTCTTACTTGCGCGAAGCGCAGGCGTACATGTTGATTTCCATGCCGACCGGCACTTCCACAATCTTCGGAGCTTTCCAAGCCATTCGGGGTCTCCCAAGGGATTGAGCGCGACATCGCGCGACCGAAACCTAGGGCTGGGTCAAGTGCAGCGCAAGTCTGGAATCGAAGGCGGGAATGCATCTCTCGCGATTCTCACGCCGACACTTCTCTCTCGGACAAGAGGTGTTCACTCTCGGGCAAGAGACGCACCTTGTGCGATGCACCGCCGCAGATTTTCGACTCACGCGTAGCCGTGGCGTTAACAATCCTTGCCCGCCACTTGCGGACTGGATTTCGCACCTTCCGCCTGATCCGCTGCAGTCGGCTGGCTCTGCATCTGCCGCTGCGCATCTTCGGACGATGCCGCCGTTCCGCCGCTGGCGCGATTCATCGTGCTGGTCGGCGGATGCTGGCTTGCCTCGCTCGACGAACTCTGCGACTGGGCCGAGCCGACGGTGACCGGACCGGAGCCGGCATCCTTGTCGGTGCTGGCGCTGCCGGTGTTGCAGGGGCCCGCGATGGCGACACTGGCGCTCAACGTCAGAATCGCGCACGCAGTGAGAACAGATCGTTTCGTGTTCATCTGCATCATCTCCTCTTGTCCCGCCGCGCTGCCCCGGCGCCGAGCAGGACATTGCCGAGAGAACAGGCCGAACAGCCCGAGGTTCCGAACTTCGTTGCGGAATTACGCCACGTCAGGACAGCGTACGCTCATCGCAACAGCCGCAGCAGCGCGCGGCCGGCGCGCGAGTTCAGCTCCCGCGCATCCAGCGTTCCGTCCTTGTCCGGATTGGCGGCGTTGAAGCGCTGCTCCACCACCGCCAGATATTCGTCCAGCGTGAGCGTCCCGTCGCGATCTGGATCGGCGGCTGCGAGTTCCTTCGCCGTCAGCCGCCCGCGCAATTCGCGCGTGTCCAGCGTGCCGTCATGATCGGGATCGAGCTTTGCGAACAGCGCCGCTGCTGCCTTCTTCACTTCGGCAAGATCAAGCGTGCCGTCATTGTCGGTATCAAACATCTTGACGGCGTTTGCGGATGCCGACCAGGCCGGACCGGATAGCAACGCGACCGTCAATGCAAGCGCAGCGGAGCGACGCGACATCATCGAAACCTCCCGTGATGGAGCTTCCCGATTTGAGCGGGATCTAGACAGGTAAGTCAAAAAGAGCCCCCCGGTTCAAGTCCCCGGAATTGCAATCGGCGCGCTCTACAACGAGGGAGCCCGGCCACACGATGCGTGCGCTGCTTCGCGTCACGGAATTTCGCCAGCGCCTCCGCACAAGTGGGAAAATATCGTCGTAGGGTTTCCGTAAGGTGACCGGCATCTGGCGTCCAACATATCGGCATGACGCTTACGACTTTCGTATTGACGGCTTTTGCTTTCAGGCGGAGTGTTGCTGCCGCAGCGTCAAAAGGCGCGCATATTGGGAGGAACGGATGAAACGCTTTGCGATGGCCGCGAGCCTCGTCATGCTTGCATCGACGTGTGCAAGCGCCCAGACCACCGAGCAACTGGTCAAGGGCGCGACCGATACATCGAACGTTCTCAACTACGGGATGGGGTACAACCTCCAGCGCTTTTCGACGCTGAACCAGATCAACAAGGACACTGTCAAGAACCTCGTCCCGGTCTGGAATTACAGCTTCAACGACGATCGCAGCGAGGAATCGCAGCCGCTGGTATACCAGGGCGTGATCTACGTGACGTCGCACAACGCGACCATGGCGGTCGACGCCAAATCCGGCAAGCAGATCTGGAAGAGCAAGATCGAATATCCCGCCGAGACGCCGCGCATCGTCTGCTGCGGCATCATCAATCGCGGCGCGGCGCTCTACGACGGCAAGGTGTTCCGCACCACGCTCGACGCCAACGTGATTGCACTCGACGCCAAGGACGGCAAGGAGCTGTGGCGGCAGAAGGCGGCCGACATCAAGGAAGGCTACTCGATGACGGTGGCGCCGCTGGTCGCCGACGGCGTCGTCATCACCGGCATTTCCGGCGCCGAGTTCGGCACCCGCGGCTTCATCGACGGCTGGGATCCGGCAACAGGCAAGCATCTGTGGCGCACCCATTCGATCCCCTCGCCGGAGGAGCCCGGCGGCGACACCTGGAAGGGCGACACCTGGAAGCTCGGCGGCGGCTCGACCTGGATCACGGGTTCTTATGATCCCGAGCTGAACACGGTCTATTGGGGCATCGGCAATCCCGGCCCGTTCAATTCGGCGGTGCGCCCGGGCGACAACCTCTACACCTGCTCCGTGCTGGCGATGGATCCCAAGACCGGCAAGATCAAGTGGCACTACCAGTTCTCGCCGAACAATCCGTTCGACTACGACTCCGTCGCCGAGATGGTGCTCGCCGACATGAACGTCGAGGGCAAGCCGACCAAGGTGCTGATGGATGCCAACCGCAACGGCTTCTTCTACGTGCTCGATCGCACCAACGGCAAACTGCTCGCCGCCAATCCTTACGTGAAGGTCAACTGGGCGACCGGAATCGACATGAAGACGGGACGGCCGATCGAGACCGACGTCAGCAAGGATGCGCGCGAGGGCAAGAAGGTCGTTGTCTATCCCTCGCTGCTCGGCGGCAAGAACTGGGAGCCGATGTCCTTCAACCCGCAAACTGGGCTCGCCTACGCCAACACTCTCGCATTCGGCGGGCACTACAAGACGGAGCCGGTGACGTACAAGGCCGGCGAATGGTATCTCGGCATGGACCTGACCGACCTTTGGGACTGGCCCAATGGTCCCCGCGGTCATCTCAAGGCGATTGATCCGCTGACAGGCAAAGCCAAGTGGGAAGCCCCAAGCGACATTCCGCGCTTCTCGGGCGTGCTGTCGACTGCGGGCGGCGTCGTGTTCACGGGCGCGCTGACCGGCGAGTTCGAGGCCTTCGACGCCGACAGCGGCAAGAAGCTCTGGCAATTCCAGACCGGCTCGGGCATCGAGGGGCAGCCCGTGACCTGGCAGCAGGACGGCGTGCAGTATGTCGCCGTTACGAGTGGGTATGGCGGCGTCTACTCGATCTTCTCCGGTGACGAGCGGCTTGCCACGGTGCCGGCGGGCGGCTCGCTGTGGGTCTTTGCGGTCAAGCAGTAGCCACAGGCAAGACGTGCTGAGAGAGGTGACTTACCAGACGGCGGCGAAGATCGCCGCCGTCGCGGTGCTGACGGTCGCGCTTGCGGCGACCGTTCGCGCCGCGGATGAAGCGAATGGCAATCCCGTGCAGGCGCAGATCGACCACGGCAAGTCGACCTATGCCTCGAAATGCTCGCACTGCCACGGCCCCAACATGATGAACTCCGGCACCATCACGCCGGACCTGCGCGCCTTCCCCGACGACAAGACGCGCTTCGTCACCACGGTGAAGAACGGCAAGAACAATAAGATGCCGCCGTGGGCCGACATCCTCAGCGACGACGAGATCGGGGATCTCTGGGCCTTCATCTCGAGCCGGAGGAAGCCATGACGGCCTGGCGCACCGCATGGAGCGTCGCCGCA
This sequence comes from Bradyrhizobium sp. CSA207, assembly GCF_029051685.1. Lineage (GTDB taxonomy): Bacteria > Pseudomonadota > Alphaproteobacteria > Rhizobiales > Xanthobacteraceae > Bradyrhizobium. Next base: position 43,612 of record NZ_JAACFT010000010.1, read on the forward strand.
ATCCTCGTGGCGACGGCAACGCTCGCTTATGCCGCCGACGATCCCTTAAGGATTTGTCTCGATGAGGACCGGCCGCCGCTCTCGGTGCACCACCGCAGCAAGCCGGACTCCGGTTTCGACGTGCTGCTGGCGCAGGCGATCGCGGAGCGGCTAGGACGGCCGCTGGCCATTCAGTGGTTCGAGAGCAAGCTGGATGAGGATTCGAGCCCGCAGCTCGAGGCCAACGCACTGCTTTCCGACGGGCGTTGCGCGCTCGTGGGCGGCTACGCACTGACGCAGGATTCGCTGGTGGTCCCCGGCATGAAGACGGCCCGGCTGCCGGATTTCGCCGGCGCCACGCGCGACGACCGCCGCCGCCGCGTCGCGCTCGGCGTGCTCAGCCCGAGCCAGCCTTACGTATATTCGCCCATGACGGTCGTGCTCGGGCCGAAGGCGGCCGGCCGCAAGATCGGCGACATCGGCGATCTCGCCGGCCTTCGCCTCGCGATCGAGAGCGGATCGCTGGGCGATGCCATCTTGATGACGTTCGACAAAGGGCGCCTGATCGATGGGATCACGCATCTCGTGCCCGGCCGCAGCGACCTGCTCGGGGCGCTCGAGCGCGGCGAGTACGACGCAACGTTGATCGACCTCGCCCGCTTCGACGCCCATCGTGCCGCGCATCCCGACGCCGCGATCACCGCTTCCGGCTACTACTACCCGATCGGCGCTAATCGCGGCTATGTCGCGCTTGCGAGCGAGCCTGCCCTGATCGACGCCGTCAACAAGGCACTGACCCGGCTTGCTGCCGAGGGCAAGATCGCCGAATTCGGCAAACAGGTAGGGCTGACTTATCTGCCGCCGCGCGAACCCGCGATCCTCGGCGACGCCTGGAAGCAGATTATTCAACGGTGAGACTTCATGATTCCGGCGCGCCCGCAGGGCGAACCCGGAATCCATTACACAACACGGTCTGCGGCCAGATGGATTCCGGGCCCGCATGCTGCGCACGCATCCCGGAATGATGTGGCGAATGCGCCAATCTGTCTCGCCTCTCGCCTGTGGCAGAGGCGGTTTGATGCAGTACCCTCGGAAAAAATCAGGAGGGAATCATGTCCGCCAAACTCGATCGCCGCCAAATCATCGCCGCCGGCACCACCGCCCTTGCGATGCCTTTCCTCTTGCGAAGCGCCTCGGCGCAAGGTGCGTGGCCGTCGCGGCAGATTCGCATGATCTGTAGCTACCCCGCCGGCGGCCAGACCGACCTGCTCGCGCGCGCCTTCGGCGAATTCATCTCGAAGCAGGTGGGGAAGACCGTCGTCATCGAAAACAAGCCGGGCGCCTCCGGCGCGATCGGCACGGCCGAGGTCGCCCGCGCGGAGCCCGACGGCCAAACCGTGCTGTGTTCGATCTCGACCACCTACATCATGAACCGGGTGGTGATGAAGAATCCCGGCTACGACATGGACAAGGATTTGGCGCTCGTCAGCGTCATTCCGGGCGCCGGCCTGTTGCTGGTGGCGAACCCGAAGACCGGCATCAAGACACTGGAGGACTTCGTCGCCTTCGCGCGCAAGAGCGGCAAGGTGAACTTCGGCACCTATAGCGCGGGCTCGGCCCCGCACATGACAATCAACGAGCTCAACAAGCAGTATGGCCTTGCCATCGAGCCGATCCACTACCGGGGCGAAGCCCCGATGTGGACAGGGATGCTGGAAGGCACGCTCGACGCCGCGATGGGCAGCTATACGGCGGCGCAATCCGTCTTGCAGAGCGACCGTGGCGCCGTGTTCGCGGTGCATTCGAAGAAGGTCGGCGCGATTCCCGATATCAAGACGCTGCCCGAGCAGGGCGGGACGTCAAAATTCTTCACCGTGAGCGGCTTCACCGGCTGGGCCGTGCCGAAGGCGACGCCGCAACCGGTCGTCGACCGGCTCGCCGAACTCTGCGTGGCGGCCAACAGCGATCCCAAGGTGAGGGAAGTTCTCAACACGTTCGTGCTCGAACCGGCGATCGGCTTCAAGGAGACCAATGCACTGTATCAACGTGAGCTGCCGATCTGGATCGAAAGCGCGCAGTCTCTTGGCCTCGAGCCGGCCTGAATCAATGCCGCGTCGGCATCGCCCGTATCCCGGCGTTGGGCTGGTCATCCCTCCGTCGCATGAACCAGCCGCGTCCCCAGATCGCGAAACGCCGCGCGATGCTCGCCTAATGCCCGTCCGCGCTGGCAGCGGCCTGCTGCCCCTTGTGGATTGAGGACGGCACCACGCCGAAATATTTCCGGAACACGCGGCTGAAATGCGATGAGCTGGAAAAGCCCCAGGAGAACGCGACGTCGGTGATGGTCTTGCCGGCGTGGGCCTCGAGCTCTTGGCGGCAGTTCTGAAGGCGCGCCTGCCAGATGTAATCGCTCACCGTGGTGCCGCGCTCGGAGAACAGCATGTGCAGATAGCGCTTGGAGCAGCCGAGTTCGGTGGAGATCTGGTCGATGCACAGATCCGGATCGCGCAGGTGCTCGCGGATGAAAAACTGGGCGCGCACATACATCGCCTCCGGCCCGACGCGGTCCAGCATCGTGTCGGCTTCGCGCAGCGGCAACAGCAGCAGATCGATCAACGAATCAGCGACGCCGACCGCGCTGTTCGCCGACAGCTTTGCCGCTTCGTCGAACGTGGCATGGACGAAATCATGAGCGATCCGCCCCGTCCCGGTGCGCGACGACAGCTTGCAGGCGGGCATTCGCTGCGACGGGAATCCGCGGTCCCGCAGCAACGCCTTCGGCACGATCACCACGTCGTGGCGCGTGAAGGCGGGGCTGATGATCGAATGCGGACAGGAGACGTCATAGGCGATGATGTCGCCCGGGTTGATCTCGATGTGGCGACCCTCCTGCTCGAAATAGGAGACGCCGTAGGTCTGGAAGTGAATCTTGATGTAGGGATGCTCGTTGGCTTTGGCGCGCGCCAGCGTGTGTGCGATGCGATGCTGGCTGACCTCGATCTGGCAGAGCTTGAGGCGCGAAACACTGGTGTAGTCGATGCGGCCTTCAAGCGAGGACGCCTCCAGCGGATCGACGTCGAAATGACCACATAGGCTGGTGAGCCCGTCGATCCAGCTCTGGATCTGCCGCTTCGGCGTCATTCCGGTCGTCGAGAGCGTGTGAATTGTGTCGGACATTAATCCAGCCACTGCATTGATCCGGAGATTCGACGCGAATCGCGACCAGCGCTGCCGAAGCCCTCAGCCATGATTGCGTGACGTTTACCTCAAATTCAGGCGGTCTCTTGGAACGAGAACCATCGTTCGATTGCCACCCTTGAAGCTTAATCCTCCGCCTTAGTTGCACGGTCGTCAAGGGGAACCTGACTGTCGATGGCGGCGCGGTGCGATATGGAAGCAGCTGAATTCGCGCCTGCAAAATCAAAAACTTGGCGTCCGTGCGCTGTCGAGCAAATCGCCTTCTCTCTTGGGCAAGTTTCCCGACGGTGAAGGCGTTAGGGATTGCGTCAGGAACACCAAGAACGGGCCGCTCCTGCACGTGGACCCGTGGCTCTCATCAGGAGGAGGAAACAGCACAGCATCGTTTCTGGTCTCAATCGCGACCGCCCTGCACGAGCAGACGCCGGACGAAAAGCCCGGTGATTAAGCAATGCTTCGGAAACAATAAACGCGACCAACGGAGGAAATGACTATGCGCAAGGTGCTACTGGCGACCTATCTTGGCTCCGCGGCGGCTCTCGCTGTCGGCAGCGCCTCAGCCAATGATGAGCTGAACAAGATGTCGCAGAACCCAAAAGACTGGGTGATGCCGGCGGGCGACTACGCCAATTCCCGCTTTTCCAAGCTGAACCAGATCAACGCACAGAACGTCGGCAAGCTCCAGGTGGCTTGGACGTTCTCGACCGGCGTGCTGCGCGGGCATGAAGGCGGCCCGCTGATCGTCGGCAACGTGATGTACGTCCACACGCCGTTCCCGAACAAGGTCTACGCTCTTGACCTTTCCAACGAGAACAAAATCATCTGGAGATACGAGCCGAAGCAGGATCCGAACGTCATCCCCGTGATGTGCTGCGACACCGTGAATCGCGGCGTTTCCTACGGCGACGGCAAGATCTTCCTGCATCAGGCCGACACGACCCTGGTCGCGCTCGATGCCAAGACCGGTCAGGTTGCATGGACCGCCAAGAACGGCGATCCCGGCAAGGGCGAGACCGGCACCTCGGCGCCGTTGGTCGTCAAGGACAAGGTGCTGATCGGCATTTCCGGCGGCGAGTTCGGCGTTCAAGCCCATATGACCGCCTACGACATCAAGACCGGCAAGCAGGTCTGGCGCGGGTATTCGGAAGGGCCGGATGACCAGCTCCTGGTCGACGACAAGACCACTGCGCTCGGTAAGCCGATCGGTAAGGATTCCAGCTTGAAGACCTGGCAAGGCGATCAGTGGAAGATCGGCGGCGGCGCCACTTGGGGCTGGATCTCCTACGATCCCGAACTGAACCTCGTCTACTACGGATCGGGCAATCCCTCGACCTGGAATCCGAAGCAGCGTCCCGGCGACAACAAATGGTCTATGACGATCTGGGCGCGCAATCCGGACACCGGCGTGGCCAAGTGGGTCTATCAGATGACGCCCCATGACGAATGGGACTATGACGGCGTCAACGAGATGATCCTCTCGGACCAGCAGATCAACGGCCAGCCGCGCAAGCTGTTGACGCATTTCGATCGTAACGGTCTCGGCTATACGCTCGATCGCACCAACGGCGAATTGCTCGTCGCCGAGAAATACGATCCGAAGGTGAACTGGACCTCCGGCGTCGACATGGACAAGAACTCGCCGACCTATGGTCGTCCGAAGGTGCTCGACGCAGCTTCGACCGACAAGGCGGGCGAAGACCACAACGTGAAGGGCATCTGCCCGGCCGCGCTCGGCACCAAGGATGAGCAGCCGGCAGCCTACTCGCCGGATACGCAGCTGTTCTACGTTCCGACCAACCACGTCTGCATGGACTACGAACCGTTCAAGGTGAGCTACACCGCGGGCCAGCCCTATGTGGGTGCGACGCTCTCGATGTATCCGCCGCAGGGTGAAAGCCACATGGGCAACTTCATCGCCTGGGACGGCAAGACCGGCAAGATCGTCTGGTCGAACAAGGAGCAGTTCTCGGTCTGGTCCGGTGCGCTCGCAACTGCCGGCGGCGTGGTGTTCTACGGCACGCTCGAAGGCTACCTGAAGGCAGTCGACGCCAAGACCGGCAAGGAGCTCTACAAGTTCAAGACTCCCTCCGGCATCATTGGCAACGTCACGACCTATGAGAACGGCGGCAAGCAGTACGTCGCAGTGCTCTCCGGCGTGGGCGGCTGGGCCGGCATCGGTCTGGCGGCAGGCCTGACCGATCCGACCGCCGGTCTCGGCGCAGTCGGTGGCTACGCGGCCCTCAGCAACTACACGGCGCTCGGCGGTACGCTGACCGTGTTCTCGCTGCCGGCGAACTAGCCTCAACACCGTATCGCTCCGGCGCGTGGATCAAATCTACGCGCCGGCTCGTCTCCAACGAAGGCCCCGAGGAAATTCTCTTGCGTAAAATCTGCTCTGTCATTGCTGCGATGGTCCTGGTTGCGTCCGGAGGCGTTGCTGTCGCGGACGACGGCCCAGGCGACCCGGCCGCCGTCAAGAAGGAAGACGACGGAAAGTGGCTCGATAAGGAAGGAGTCCCGACCTACAAGATTTCTGCCGACAGCACCGTGGACTGGTTCACCTATTCCGGATATCGGCGCTATCACTCGGACTGCCACGTCTGCCATGGCCCGGACGGCATGGGGTCCACCTACGCTCCGGCGCTGAAGGACTCCGTCAAGACGATGAGCTATGGCGACTTCCTCGGCGTCGTCGCCTCCGGTCGCAAGAATATCTCGACCGCGCAGGAGAACGTGATGCCGGCCTTCGGCGACAACCCGAATGTCGCTTGCTACATGGACGATCTGTACGTCTATCTACGCGCCCGCTCCACGGAAGCATGGGGCCGGCAGCGCCCAGCCAAGAAGGACGAGAAGACGGGGGCCTACACCAAGGCGGAAGACGCCTGTATGGGCAACAAATGAACGTTACGAGGACTGCCAAGACTACTTCTTGGCGTTCTATGAGAATTTGAGGAGCTTACGATGAAGACACGTGCCGCCGTCGCTTTCGAAGCCAAGAAGCCGCTCGAGATCGTCGAGGTCGATCTGGAAGGACCGAAGGCCGGCGAAGTCCTGGTCGAGATCAAGGCGACGGGCATCTGCCATACCGACGCCTACACGCTCGACGGCTTCGACAGCGAGGGAATTTTCCCGTCGATCCTGGGCCATGAGGGCGCCGGAATCATCCGCGAGATCGGCCCCGGCGTGACCTCGGTGAAGCCGGGCGATCACGTCATCCCGCTCTACACGCCCGAATGCCGGCAGTGCAAGAGCTGCCTCAGCCAGAAGACCAATCTCTGCACCGCGATCCGCGCGACGCAAGGCAAAGGCGTGATGCCCGACGGCACCAGCCGCTTCTCCTACAAGGGCAAGCCGATCTACCACTACATGGGCTGCTCCACCTTCTCGAACTTCACGGTGCTGCCGGAGATCGCGGTGGCGAAGATCCGCGAGGACGCTCCCTTCGACAAGAGCTGCTACATCGGCTGCGGCGTCACCACGGGCGTCGGCGCCGTCGTCAACACCGCCAAGGTCACGCCGGGCTCCAACGTCGTCGTGTTCGGCCTCGGCGGCATCGGCCTCAACGTCATCCAGGGCGCCAAGATGGCCGGCGCCGATAAGATCATCGGCGTCGACATCAACGACTCCAAGGAGGAATGGGGGCGCAGATTCGGCATGACCGATTTCGTCAATCCCAAGAAGATCACCGGCGACATCGTCCCGCATCTCGTCAATCTCACCGACGGCGGCGCCGACTACACTTTCGACTGTACCGGCAACACCACGGTGATGCGCCAGGCGCTCGAAGCCTGCCATCGAGGCTGGGGCACTTCCGTCGTCATCGGCGTTGCGGAATCCGGCAAGGAGATCGCGACCCGCCCGTTCCAGCTCGTCACCGGACGCAACTGGCGCGGCACTGCCTTCGGCGGCGCGCGCGGTCGCACCGACGTACCGAAGATCGTCGACTGGTATATGAACGGAAAGATCCAGATCGATCCGATGATCACCCACACGCTCAAGCTCGAAGACATCAACAAAGGCTTCGATCTGATGCACGAGGGAAAATCCATCCGTTCAGTCGTCGTGTTCTAGCTCAGAAGCATCACACCCAAGGAGGATCGACCCATGACTGTTGCACTCCATCCCTCGATCGATAACGGCATCAAACAGGGCAGCGGCAATTTTGCCGGCGGCACGCTCGTCTGCAAATGCAAGGACCATCAGGTCAAGGTCGGCGTTAAGGGCGACGTCGCCCACAATCACGCGTGCGGCTGCACCAAGTGCTGGAAACCGCAGGGCGCGATTTTCTCGGTCGTGGCCGTGGTGCCACGCCAGAATGTCACGGTGCTCGAGAACGGCGACAAGCTTCAGATCGTCGATCCCTCCGCGGTGATCCAGCGCCACGCCTGCAAGGCCTGCGGCACGCATATGTATGGCCGCATCGAGAACAAGGACCATCCGTTCTACGGCCTCGACTTCATCCACGCCGAGCTGTTCCAGGAGCCAGGCTCGGCGGCACCTCAGTTCGCCGCCTTCGTCTCGTCGGTGATCGAATCGGGCGTGAAGCCGGAGCAGATGGCGGGCATACGGTCTCGGTTCAAGGAGCTTGGGCTGGAGCCCTATGACTGCCTGTCGCCGGCACTGATGGACGCAATCGCGACCCACGTCGCGAAAGCAAAAGCCGCTTGAGCATCAAGGCTGCCTGTCCAAGGCCGCCCGATGTTCGCCACACCCCGTCCGCTCGCTGGTCCCGACCACCGCCAGCGAGCCGGACGGGCGCGGTTACCGGAAGATCGCGACGACGACGCCTCTCTCGCCTTTGATGTGCTTGCGAGAATCATCGGCTCCCTCAGTCCTGGTCTCTGAATGACTGCGCAGTGCCGCCAACTTCCTCCTTGAAGCTTGCGCCGCTGCGTTTCTCCCTCCCTCGACTGAGGCATCCTGCTTCGTCCGCACAGTCTGCCTGGCGGACGAAGCTTTTTTTCGTCGGGGCTGCGTTCGCGGTCGCACATACGCGACGTCCTGCCGCGCCCTGCTTTTGACAAATCACGACTGCAATCTGTTCACGTCGAGGACACCCGGCTGTGAATGCCGATCTGTCCCGACTCCTGATACGGTCGCGAGCATCACGATGCCGCGAAGTTCAATTAATTAAGAACAAAACGGGAGGTATCGAGCACATCCGGACATTGCGATTTCGCATCACCGACTTCCGCCGGGATCTGCCTGCGCGGGACGAGTGGCGAGATACGGGACGACGCGGCTCACGGACCATGGCGCCGACCGGCGCCGACGAAATTTGAAGCGACATGCTTATGAAGAGCGAGGGACGATCATGATCAAGGTGAAGATCAACGGCCAGGAGCAGAGCTGGGACGGCGACCCGGATCTCCCGCTACTCTGGTTCCTGCGCGATGAGGCCGGGCTGACCGGCACCAAATTCGGTTGTGGTCAGGCCCTTTGCGGCGCCTGCACGGTCATCGTCGACAAGGAGGCCGTGCGCGCTTGCATCACGTCGATCAACGACGTCGCCGGGCGCGAGATCACGACGATCGAGGGGCTGCATCCGAACGGTGATCACCCGGTCCAAAAAGCTTGGCGCCAGGTCGACGTTCCCCAATGCGGCTTCTGTCAGGCCGGCCAGATCATGCAGGCCGCCGCGCTGCTGATGGATAATCCAAAGCCGTCGCACGAGCAGATTCGCGAGGCGATGTCCGGCAACATCTGCCGCTGCGGCTGCTATCAGCGCATCGAGAACGCGGTCCATCTCGCATCGACGGGGGTGTGACATGAATTTCGTCGACAATCCCGGCAAGCTCCGTGGCTTCGAAAAGAGCATCAAGGTCGAGAAGGTCTCGCGCCGCAGCATCCTGAAGGGGCTCGGCATCACCGGCGGCTTCGTGCTCGCCGCACCAGTCATGTCGCGCCAGGCTTTTGCCTATGAAACCGGCGCCGGCAAGATGCCGCATGGCGTCGTGGTCGACCCCCGCGTCTTCGTTTCGGTCGCCCCCGACGGCATCGTCACCATCCTTGCCCATCGCTCGGAGATGGGCACCGGCGTGCGCACCAGCCTGCCCCTGATCGTGGCCGAGGAGATGGAAGCCGACTGGTCCAGGGTGAAGGTGCAGCAGGCCCATGGCGACGAGGTCAAGTTCGGCAACCAGGACACCGACGGCTCGCGCAGCACGCGGCACTATCTGATCCCGATGCGCCAGATCGGCGCCTCCGCCCGCACCATGCTGGAACAGGCCGCGGCCAAGCGCTGGGGCGTGCCGGCGACCGAGGTCAAGGCCGTCAATCACGAGGTCGTCCATAGCGCGAGCGGACGCAAGCTCGGCTTCGGCGAGCTCGCTGCGGACGCCGCCAAGGAATCGGTGCCGAGCATCGAAGGCCTCAAGCTGAAGGACCCCAAGGACTTCCGCTATCTGACCAAGGGCCAGGTCGGCATCGTCGATCTGCACGACATCACCACCGGCAAGGCGCGTTACGGCGCCGATGTGCGCCTGCCCGGCATGAAATACGCCGTGATCGCGCGCCCGCCGGTGACCGGCGGCAAGCTCGTGTCATTCGATCCAGCCGAGGCGATGAAGGTCTCCGGCGTCGAGAAGGTGATGGAAGTGCGCGGCTGGCCGTGGCCGTCGAAATTCCAGCCGCTCGGCGGCGTCGCCGTGATCGCGCGCAACACCGGCGCGGCGATCAAGGGACGCGACGCCCTGAAGCTGGTTTGGGACGACGGTCCCAACGGCAAATACGACTCCGTCGCCTACCGCAAGGAGCTCGAGGAGGCCTCGCGCAAGCCCGGCCTCGTACTGCGCAAGGAGGGCGATGCGGACGCCGCCCTGAAGGGCGCCGACAAGGTGATCGTCGGCGAGTACTACATTCCCCATCTCGCCCATGTCAGCATGGAGCCGCCGGTCGCGGTGGCCGACGTCAAGGGCGACAAGGCCGAAATATGGGCGCCGGTGCAGAGCCCCGGCGGCACTCGTGAAGACGTCGCCAAGACGCTCGGCATTCCCGAGCAGAACGTCACGGTCAACGTCACGCTGCTCGGCGGCGGATTTGGCCGCAAGTCGAAATGCGATTTCGCGCTCGAGGCGGCACTGCTGTCGAAGGAGCTCGGGGCACCCGTGAAGGTGCAATGGACGCGGGAAGACGATCTCCATAACGGCTTCCTGCACACCGTCTCGGTCGAGCGGATCGAGGCCGGCCTGGACAAGAGCGGCAAGGTGATCGCGTGGCGCCACCGCAGTGTGGCGCCGAGCATCGCCTCGACGTTCGCCGCCGGAACCGTGCATCAAGCCCCGTTCGAGATTGGCATGGGTCTCGTCGACATGCCGTTCGAGATCGCCAACATTAGCTGCGAGAACCCGGAAGCGGCGGCGCATACCCGCATCGGCTGGTTCCGCTCGGTCTCGAACATCCCGCGCGCCTTCGCAGTGCAGTCAATGGTCGGGGAGATCGCGCAGGCGACCGGCCGCGATCAGAAGGAGACGCTGCTCGCGCTGATCGGCAGCCCCCGCATCGTCAAGCCCGCGGTGAAAGACCTCTGGAACTACGGTGAGCCCTTTGACAGCTATCCGATCGACACCGCCCGGCTGCGCAAGGTGGTCGAGCTGGTCGCCGAGAAGGGCGAGTGGGGGCGGCAGGTGCCGAAGGGCCACGGCCTCGGCATCGCCGTGCACCGCAGCTTCGTCAGCTACATCGCGACCATCGTGGAGGTGGCCATCGACGACAAGGGCAAGCTGACGGTGCCGCGGGTCGACACCGCCATCGATTGCGGCACCTATGTCAACCCCGAGCGCATCGCCTCGCAGATCGAGGGCGCGGCGATCATGGGGCTGAGCCTCGCCAAATATGGCGAGATCACCTTCAAGGACGGCAAGGTCCAGCAGAAGAATTATGATGACTTCCAAGTCATCAGGATGGACGAGTCGCCGCTGGTGACCAACGTCTACATCGTGCCGCCCGGACCGGACACGCCGCCGAGCGGCGTCGGCGAGCCCGGCGTGCCGCCGTTCGCACCGGCGCTGATCAATGCGATCTTCGCGGCGACGGGCAAGCGTATCCGCTCGCTCCCGATCGGCAAGCAATTGGAGGCATAGAGCATGATCCGGAAAAATGGGCACCGGTTTTCCCGCGCGACAAACGTGGAACGCGTTTGCGCGGAGATCATGCTCAAACAAGAAGGAGCGCGATAGAAGTCTATCGCGCCGTGCTCATCGATGTGCCCTCTCCCCTTGTGGGAGAGGGCAGCGATGTTGCCTGCCACAATCTCGCTTGGGTGAGGGGTTGTCTCCGCGATCAAGCATCTCGCGTTGTTATCCGCGGAGAGAACCCCTCATCCGGCGCGCGCAATGCGCGCGCCATCTTCTCCCGCGAGGGGAGAAGGGAAGACAGCAAGGCGCACGCAAAATGCGGCGGACATTTCGTCCGCCGCATTCGCTCGCCCCCGCGCCGCTCCGCTTCTTCGATCCCCCCGCGGAGCTACTTCTTCAGCGCGAACACCCAGATGACGCCGCCCTGCGGCACATTGGCTTCGATGCCGATATTGTTGGTCACGAGCGCATCCTGGATACGCTGCGCGTCCACCCCCCAACCCGACTGGATCGCAACGTATTGCGTGCCGTCGACCTCATAGGATACCGGCATGCCCATGATGCCGGAGTTGGTCTTCTGCTCCCACAACAGCTCGCCGGTCTTGGCGTTGAAGGCGCGGAAGTTGCGGTCGTTGGTACCACCGGCGAAAATGAGATCGCCTGCGGTCGCGGTCACCGATCCGAACAGCTGCGATTTTGGGAAGTTGTGCTGCCACACCTTCTTGCCCGTCACGGGATCCCAGGCCTGGAGCTCGCCGAAATGATCGGCGCCCGGCTTCGTCTTCAGGCCAATATCCTCCGGCTTGGTGCCGAGCCAGAGTTCGCCCGGCTTGAGCGCGACTTTCTCGCCCGTGAAGCCGCCGCAGAAATTATCGTTGGCGGGCACGTAGACGAGGCCGGTGTTCTGGCTGTAGGCCGCCGACGGCCAGTCCTTGCCGCCCCACAGCGACGGGCAGAACTCGACGCGCTTGCCGATCACCGGCTTGTGTGCGGGATCGAGGATCGGCTTGCCGGTCTCGGCATCGATGCCTTTCCAGACATCGGTGGAGACGAACGGCCAGCCGGCGACGTAGTTGATCTTGGTCGGCGTGCGCTCGAGTATCCAGAAGATCGCGTCGCGGCCCGGATGGACCAGGCTCTTGATGTTGCGACCGTCGCGCTGCAGGTCGATCAGCATCGGCGCATCGACCTCGTCCCAGTCCCAGGAATCGTTCTGGTGGTATTGGTGATGGGTCTTGATCTTGCCGGTGTTAGGATCGAGCGCGAGCACCGATGAAGTGTAGAGATTGTCGCCGGGATGAGTCTCGCCGGGCCACGGCGCGGCGTTGCCGACGCCCCAATAGATCGTCTTGGTCTCCTTGTCGTAATTGCCGGTCATCCAGGCCGAGCCGCCCCCGTTCTTCCAGTCCTCGCCCTGCCAGGTGTCGTGACCGGGCTCGCCCTCGCCGGGAATGGTGAAGGTCCGCCACAGCTCCTTGCCGTCCTTGGCATCATAGGCGGCGACATAGCCGCGCACGCCGAACTCACCGCCGGAGCCGCCGACGATGACCTTGCCGTCGACGATCAGCGGCATCAGGGTCATGTACTGACCCTTCTTGTAGTCCTGCACCTTGGTGTCCCACACCACCTTGCCGGTCTTGGCGTCGAGCGCCACGACATGGTCGTCCGTGGTGGCGAGGTAGAGCTTGTCCTCCCAGAGGCCGACGCCGCGGCTGGTCGGATGCAGCTGGAACAGATCATCGGGAAGCTGCCGCTTGTAGCGCCAGTATTCGTCGCCGGTCTTCGCGTTCAGCGCGATCACCTGCCCCATCGGGGTTGCCACGAACATTACGCCGTTATTGACGATCGGCGGCGCCTCGTGGCCTTCGACCACGCCGGTGGCAAAGGTCCAGACCGGCGTCAGATTCTTCACGTTCGAGGTGTTGATTTGGTCGAGCGGGCTATAGCCCTGCCCGTCATAGGTGCGCCGATAGAGCATCCAGTTGCTGGGCTCCGGATTTTCCAGGCGCTGCGCGGTGACCGGCGCGTAATTCTCGATCGGCCCTGAAACGGCGGCGGTCGAGGCGAGGCAGGTGAAGGCGACGAAGCCGGACAGTAACCATTGCTTGCTCGTCATGGACGTTTCCCCTTTGATGAATTCGTTTGTGAATTCTTTGTCGTTGTTCTCGTCACCCGCAGCGCGCGGATGCGGCCTGTCGTGGTGCGGGCGCGACCCCGCGGACCATCATCCTGGCTGCGCGCCACCTACCTTTCCGACGAAGTTCCCGGCGACGCTGAGCGAGCTCTCAGTGAGCGTCAGAGGCAGCGCCGCGAGCCGCCGCGGTGCCGGCCCGAACACGACCTGCGCGCCCGCGCGGGGATCGTATTCGGAGTTGTGGCACATGCATTTGAACACTTCCTTGTCGCCGACATCGCTTTTGACCCAGGCGGTGACGGGACAGCCGGCATGGGAACAGATCGCCGAATAAGCGATGATGCCGTCGACGGCGCGCGCGCGCGTCTGCTCGTCGAGCTCGGCGGGATCGAGGCGGATGATCAGGATCTCGTTGAGCCGCGAGGCGCTGCGCACCACCGATGTTTTTGGATCCTTCGGCCAGGCATGGACCGGCGGCGAGCCAGGCGACAGATCGGCCGCGGTGATGACCTTTCCTTCCTGATCGCCTTCGGAGAAGACGAGCAGGTCGCCTTTCTGCGGCCGCTCGTCGGAACCCGGCGGATCCTCGCCAGCGCGAACCTGCGTGGAACAGGCGAGGCACGTCGTGGTGACGAGCGCACCAATCAGAAGCGCCCGCCGCGTTTGCTCCGTACAGGCGCCAGCTTCGGATTCCGCTGTGTTGTCGGAGAATGAAGAGGTTGTGTTGAACGATGCACTCGACATGCGTGCAAGCAGGCGCTGGAACTCTGCCGAAAAAAAGGCGGAGATTTTTCGCCGCGGTGCATCAATATGGCTTTGCTCGTCTTGATTGAAAGCAAAACGCGCGCATTTACGCGCATATTTTGAATTGCAACGTCAGGCTACGCGACCGGCATGATGATTTTGCAGATCAGACCGATATTCTCGGTATTGGTGCAATGCGCCAACGCGCGTCGCGATGCCCAGCAGCATCGATACCGCTGCGCATTTCTCAGTCAGGCATTCTGTGTTCTAGGAGCGGAGCACGTGGCGTGGTGAAGCGATGCGCCCGGCAACGGTCGCCGATGCCATTTCAAAACTGTCGGCGATGCGCCGTGCCCTGTCGATGAACAGCGCGGCCGCCGCCGGCGGGCAAGCCTCGCGCGCGGTCTGCTCGAACAGGTCGAGCCAGCGGTCGAAATGACCCCCGATCAGCGTGAGCGGGAGATGCGCCCGCATTGGCGAACCATGATAGCGGCCGGTCATCAGCACGACCGACGACCAGAAGCCCCTGAGCTTGGTGAGGTGCTCGTCCCAATCCTGCACTTTGGCAAATACCGGCCCCAGCAACGCGTCCTCGCGCACGCGGCCGTAGAACCGAGACACGAGTTCCCCAATCATCTCTTCGGTGATCCCGGTACGCTCGATCGCGTCCTGAACCAGCAGGTTCCGCCGCTCGGCCGCGGCCTCCCGCTCGGCCTTCAGTCGATCCGACATGTCCTTTGCTATCCGTTCCGTTGTTCCCACGGCCACCCGTGCGACATTGTCGGGTCAATCGCACGCATCGTCTTTGTCGCTGCGCAAATTTGAGGGACCGGGCGGCGGACGTTATTTCTTGAGTATGATCTTGTCGGAAAACCGCTACGCACTTTTCCGGACCATGCTCTGAACCCCCGCCACGCACCAATATCAGGCGCCGTAGGTGTAAAAGCCCTGCCCGGTCTTGCGGCCGAGATGGCCGGCATCGACCATCTCTTTCAGCAGAGGCGCCGGACGATATTTGGGGTCGTTGAAGCCTTTATAAAAGACCTCCATCACCGAAAGCATGGTGTCGAGCCCAACCAGATCGGCGAGCGCCAGCGGCCCGATCGGATGGTTGCACCCAAGCTTCATGCCCGCATCGATCTCTTCTGCGGTCGCGATCCCCTCCTGAAGCGCAAAAATTGCCTCGTTGATCATCGGGCAAAGGATGCGGTTGACGGCGAAACCCGGGCTGTTCTTCGCCGTGATCGCGACCTTGCCGACACGCTTGGCGAAATCGAGCGCCTTGGCGTGGGTGTCGTCGGAGGTCTGCAAGCCGCGGATGAGTTCCAGCAGCGCCATCACCGGCACCGGATTGAAGAAGTGCATGCCGATGAAACGATCGGGGCGATCGGTCGCGGCGGCGAGCTTCGTGATCGAGATCGACGAGGTGTTGGTCGCGAGTAGCGTGCTCGGCGACAGTGTCGCGCAGAGGTCTTTCAGGATCTTGACCTTGAGCTCTTCGTTCTCCGTCGCGGCCTCGATCACCAGGTCGCAGTCGGCAAGCTTGGCACGATCGGTCGTACCGGTGATGCGCTTCAGCGTCGCCTCGCGATCCGCCGCCGACATCTTCTCCTTCTTGACCAGCCGCTCGAGGCTGCCGCCGACGGTGGCGATACCGCGGCCCACCGCCGCATCGGAAATGTCGACCATCACGACCGAAAGACCGGCCGCGGCGCAAATCTGCGCGATGCCGTTCCCCATGGTCCCTGCCCCGATGATGCCAACGGTCTGGATCATTGCTTCACATCCTTCTCATCTGCGGGCGCAACCGCCCGACCCCTTCGGTCCAGCATCCGGGTCTAGCACCGCCGGCTACCGGTTGCGACCCGATCCTGCGTCCTCCTTAAAGCATTCATGGCGGGAATAAAGCCCCGCTGGCGGGAGCGGATGTTACCGCCGTGCTCGCTTTGAGGGGATTTGCTGGCGCCACCTGGTCGATCAGTCGTATTCTGCTGTCCGATTCTTTGACCCTGTTCGGATTGGCTGATTCATAGTGGGCGACGTCGAGGCTTGGAGCACTGCGCGTAGCGCCCAGCGACTGGCACTTTACGTTGCGTTTATCGCTTGCAGTCTGTTCTGGTTCCGAAACGCTTCGGGCGATGACCTTTCCTCGTCCTATATCGGCTGCCGGCTGCTGGCGAATGGCAGCAGCGACCATCTTTACGACTTCCACCCGACCCTTTTCCACGTCGTCGATACGGCGGCATGGATCAGCACCGCGGCAAGCGCGCATTTCACCGGCTTTTTGCATCCCTACGTCCAGACCCCGCTATGGGCATGGGTGCTACTGCCTCTTTGCACCAATCTGACATTCGGCGGTTTCAGCATCGTTTTCCTGGTCATCGCCCTCCTGTCCTTGGCGGTCGCAGTCGAGGTTGTTGCTCGCGCCTGGGCCGGCAGTTTCTTGCGGCCACTGCCATTGGCGGTTTTGCTGATAGCCATCGCGATGAGCACGCCGTTTCGGTACGCGATGTCGCTCGTGCAAACCCACGCCTTGTTCTTGATGCTTGCGGTCCTGGCCCTGCATTTGGCGCAACGGGATCGAGCCGTCCCCGCAGGGGCGCTGCTGGCGCTCGCGTGCGCCGTCAAGATCACGCCCGGGCTGCTCGTCGTCTACTGGCTGGCCGGTGGACGTTATCGAGCCGCGCTGTGGTTCGTGGTTTGCTCGGTCATTTTGGCTGCTTTGACTGTCGCTGCCGTGGGAACGGACCTGACGCTCGCCTATGTTCAATCGATGCGTCGCGTGTCGAACGTGTTGCTGGTCTCGTACAACAACCAATCTCTGGCGGCGTGGCTTGCTTACTCGGACTCGATGAGCTCGGAACTTGACAACTGGCGGATGCTCCCGCTCACGCCCGCTCTGAAAGCCGCATCGCTGGTTGCTTCGATCGCGGGCGTGGCCTTTTCAGGCTGGATGTCCAGACGGAACGAGTGGGCAGGCGCATCGGCAGCATTGGCTCTCGTTGTCATCACGGTTTTCAGTCCGATCGCTTGGACGCACTATTTCCTGTCGGTCATACCCGCGGTGATGATTCTGACCAATGTCGGCGGATTGCTGTCCCTGGCCGTTGCAATTCCCGTATTTCTGCTGAACACACCCCTCCTTGCAATTGATCCGACGGGGCCGCAGCTTGGGCCCATGGTCGTGTTGCGGAGCCATTTCTTCTCGGCGATGATCCTGATGGCCGTTCTGATCCTGCGATACGTTGGCTCAAAGCCCACTCTGGCAAGTTCTGGTAAGGATCCTCCATAAGCCCGGCTATCGAAGGCCCTTGGCGCGAACCAAGGGCATCGACCATATTACCCACCGGCCGCCGCTTTGCTCCAACAATAGCATCTGCAAGGAACATTTCGTGAAGCGCCTCCGCAACTTTGATCTCGTCGATCCGGAGGCGCTTAGCCGGACAGCGAAGTTCGCGCGCGGATGAGCGACTTCGGGCGCTCCATCACTGCCGCCTTCTCGCTGATCGGCTCGGCGGACCCGGAGCTCATCGGCATCGTCGCATTGTCGTTGCGCGTCAGCCTGACCGCCAGCGTCCTCGCGCTGCTGATTGGTGCCCCTTTCGGCGTCTTTCTTGCGATCGCCCGTTTCCGCGGACGGCAGGTCATTATCGTGCTGACCAATGCGCTGCTCGGCCTTCCGCCAGTCGTGGTCGGGCTTGGCCTCTATCTGCTGCTGTCGCGGTCCGGCCCGCTCGGGGCAGCGGGTCTGCTGTTCACGCCGACCGCCATGGTGATCGCCCAGACGCTGCTCGCCACGCCCATCGTGGTGGCGCTGGTGCACAGGCCGGCGAGCTTGCTGTGGTCCGAGTACGGCGATCTGGCGCGGATCGACGGACTGTCCGTGCTGCGCAGCATCGGCCTGCTGTTCGCGCTCGGCCGGCCGTCACTACTGACGGCGTTCCTCGCAGCCTTCGGACGCGCGATCGCGGAGGTTGGCGCCATCATCGTCGTGGGCGGCAACATTCGCGGCTTCACCCGCACGATGACGACCGCGATCGCGCTGGAGACCAGCAAGGGCGACCTGCCGCTTGCGCTCGGGCTCGGACTGATCCTGCTGGCGCTCAGCGTGGCAGTGTCGACCGTCGCCTTCCTGCTAGTGGGACGCGTTGGGGAAAAATAGCTGTTCGCGGCCGACTTTGTAGCTGGCGATCGCGTCCTGTCCCTTCGGCGAGATCAGCCAGTCGATAAAGGCCTGCCCGTCCTGCGCCTTCACGTTCGGGTGTTTTGCCGGATTCACCAGCATGACGCCGTACTGGTTGAAGAGCCGCTTGTCGCCCTCGGTCAGGATCGCAAGCTCGCCACGGTTCTTGAACGACAGCCAGGTGCCGCGGTCCGACAGAACGTAGGCATTCGACGACGAGGCCATGTTCAGCGCCGGCCCCATGCCCTGGCCGATCTCGCGATACCAGCCGTCCTTGCCGGCACCGAGGTCGACGCCCGCCTCCTGCCACAACCTCAGCTCAGCCGCATGCGTGCCCGACTTGTCGCCGCGCGAGATGAATGGCGCCTTCGCCGCCGCGATTTTTCGCAGCGCCTCGGTCACGTCCTTGCCACCGGCGATGTGCGCGGGATCGCTCTTCGGCCCGACGATGACGAAGTCGTTGTACATGACGTCGAAGCGTTTCACGCCCTGCCCTTCGGACATGAACTTGTCTTCGGCAGCCTTGTCATGGACGAACACCACGTCGGCATCGCCCCGCCGTCCGATGTCGAGCGCCTGACCGGTGCCGACGGCAACGACCTTCACATTGATGCCCTCAGCCTTCGAGAGCAGGGGCAGCAGATAACCGAACAGGCCCGACTGCTCCGTCGACGTCGTCGAGGCCACGGTGATCGTGCGATCCTGCGCAAACGCAAGTGTCGACCAGAACAGGATCGCTCCGATGGCGGCAATTCTTCTCATGCATCGTCCTCAGATATCGAGCGTTCCAGACTACCCTCACGAGGATGACGCGAGAACCCCGACGTTCGGTGCAATGCACCTTGCGACCCGATGTTGCCGAGCCGTAGCTAGGAACGTCATCTTCGCATTCAGGTTGTCTTGAGCTACCTCGGCTTTGGCCGTAGCCACCGGATCGCACGGATGCCGCGCCGCTCGCGCCCGATGGATGCGTGGATGTTCTGCAATTGGTCCCACCTACATTGACATCGGTGTGACGGCCGGGGCAGTTTTTTGTATTGCTGGCGAATCAGCGATCGCCTCACGCCGAGTACCTCTTGGACAACTCCCAGTGCTATCGAGACTGATATCGTTGCTGCGCCGCATTCCCGCGGTGAAATGGGCGTTCAACCGGCTTCGGCCTCTGCCGCACAGCGGCAGCATCGATGTGGCGCCGATCGCTGCGGACGAACCTTCTGCCATCATCGTCGATACCGCCCAGGCCGCTCCGGCTCTCGGCATCAGCATCGATCCTTTGCACAACGACGCGGACAGCGCGGTCACGGCTCTGATCGCGGAGCATGACGAGGCTATCTCGGTCATCGCGGAGAGCTCGCCGGCAGCGCCGTGCGACATCAACGTCAGCGACGATTCATCTCGAACGGCGCCCACAGAAGGTGAGCCGATCGCGGTCGAGCAGACCTTGGGCTCGTCCGGCGTCGAAAGTGAGCCGATCGAAGTTTCCGATCTCGTCATTGGCAGCGATACTTCTCCTGAGCTCCCCGCGGAAGTCGAGCCTGTCGCGGACGAGGTCTCAGTTTCATCTGCCGACGTCGAGAGCACTCCGATCGATGGTCCTGACGTCGTCATCGACACCGATCCCTCCCCCACTGTTCTCGCAATTATCGACCCAACCGTCGTAGACGGCTCGTGTGTCGCCTTGGTCGACGCCGCAGCTGATGCCTCCGAAGTCAGCACCAAGAGCGATCCAACTTCGGGCATCGCGCTAGAGATCGAGCTGATCACTGCAAACCATCCTCAGGTCGCGGCAATCGTCACCGTAGAGCCCACCAACATCGATCCGGCTCCGGCTGTTATTTCTCTCTCCCCGGAGACCAGCAGACCGAAGACGCGCGGAAAAGTCGCGGAACCGGTCGATCGTGCCACGCTGATCCGGCGACGCTGGGCGGAAACCGGCGTCAGGATGTGGAATCCGCGGCTCCACGGCACTGGCGATGCGACGCTGAACATCCAGGGGCGCATCCAGCTGCTACCGCCTGCAGCCGGCGAGACGATGCCGCGCTACGACAAGATGGAATTTAAGATGCTCGGCGGCCAGATCGTCTGCGAGGGCGTCATCGTCGAAGCGCCCGCGCAATCGAGCCAGCGCAGCTTTGCCCGGCTCGCCGAACCGCGGAACCCGGAGCGGGCCCGCGAACCGGTGCGGGAACGGCAGGCCGCTCTCGCCTGAGCCTTTCCGGTGCGGCGGACTCGCGTTCAATGCCGGCCACGACATAACTCGCCCGCCGGTCGAGCTGCATGACAGTCGCGTCCGTTCAAACGGCAAGAACACTTTGACTCATCGGCAACATCTACTGTGCCGGCACCGACGGCATCGCCGTCTACGTAACTAGGACCTCGCAAGGCCTGCAGAGTCGGAAGGAAGGCCGCTGCTACTTCGCCAGGCTCGGCAGATCGAGCCCGCTTGTGCGGGCGCATTCGATCGCTGTGTCATAGCCCGCATCTGCGTGCCGCATGACGCCGCTGGCGGGGTCGTTCCACAGCACGCGCTCGATCCGACGCGCCGCGTCCGGCGTGCCGTCGGCGACGATGACCATGCCGGCATGCTGCGAATAGCCGATGCCCACGCCGCCGCCATGGTGCAGCGAGACCCATGTCGCGCCGCTGGCGCAATTGAGCAGCGCGTTGAGCAAGGGCCAATCGGACACCGCATCCGAACCGTCGCGCATCGCCTCGGTCTCGCGGTTCGGGCTTGCCACCGAGCCGCTGTCGAGATGATCGCGGCCGATCACCACCGGCGCTTTCAACTCACCGCGCGCGACCATCTCGTTGAAGGCGAGGCCCAGGCGGTGCCGGTCGCCGAGCCCGACCCAGCAGATCCGCGCCGGCAGACCCTGGAACTTGATACGAGCCTTGGCCATGTCGAGCCAGTTGTGCAGATGCTTGTCATCGGGCATCAGCTCCTTGACCTTGGCGTCGGTCCTGAAGATGTCCTCGGGATCACCCGACAGCGCGGCCCAGCGGAACGGTCCGACACCGCGGCAGAACAGCGGACGGATATAGGCCGGCACGAATCCCGGGAAATCGAAGGCGTTCTTCAGGCCCATGTCCTTCGCCATCTGGCGGATGTTGTTGCCGTAGTCGAGCGTCGGGATTCCCAGCGCATGGAAGTCCAGCATCGCCTGGACGTGATCGACCATGGACGTCTTCGACGCGCGCTCGACCGCTTTCGGATCTGCGGCACGCTTGGCTTCCCATTCGGCGAGCGTCCACCCTTTCGGCAGATAGCCGTTGATCGGATCATGCGCGCTGGTCTGGTCGGTGACCATGTCGGGCCTGACGCCGCGGCGCACCAGTTCCGGGAAGATCTCGGCGGCATTGCCGAGCAGGCCGACCGAGACCGGCTTTTGCGTCTTCGCAGTCTCCGCCATCATCGCCAGCGCTTCGTCGAGCGTCGCGGCCTGGCGGTCGAGATAGCCGGTGCGCAGGCGCATCTCGATGCGGCTCGGCTGGCATTCGACCGCAAGCATCGAAGCACCAGCCATGGTCGCGGCCAGCGGCTGCGCACCGCCCATGCCGCCGAGACCGGCGGTGAGGATCCATTTGCCGGCTAGGCTGCCGCCATAATGGCGGCGCCCGACCTCGACGAAGGTCTCGTAAGTGCCCTGCACGATGCCCTGGCTGCCGATATAGATCCAGGAGCCCGCCGTCATCTGGCCGTACATCATCAGGCCCTTGCGATCGAGCTCGTTGAAATGATCGAGCGTCGCCCAGTGCGGCACCAGGTTCGAGTTCGCGATCAGCACACGCGGGGCGTCCGCGTGGGTACGAAACACGCCGACCGGCTTGCCGGACTGGACCAGCAGCGTCTGGTCGCCTTCGAGCTTGCGCAGCGACGCAACGATCCGGTCAAAACTCTCCCAATCGCGCGCGGCGCGGCCGATGCCGCCATAGACCACGAGCTCGCTCGGGCGCTCGGCGACTTCGGGATCGAGATTGTTCATGAGCATGCGGAGCGGCGCTTCCGTCAGCCAGCTCTTGGCGCTGATGTCGCTGCCCCGCGGGGCGCGGATGGTGCGGTCATTGTCCAGTCGGCGGTTCATGAAAGCCTCTTCAAGCATCTTATTCAGATAAGTCCCGGAAACGGATCGGTCGGAAGCGCAGCGATCGCAGCCGCTGGCAGGGCGCCAGCTTCCACGAGCGTGGCCGCTCTGGCGAGATCGTCCGCCATGTAGCGATCGGCGCCGAGCGCGGGCACCTGTTCGCGCAAAGTGGCGATCACGGCAACGAGCGGCGCGCTGGTCGCGTGCGGCGCGCGCAGCGTGATGCCTTGTGCGGCGACCAGAAGCTCGATGCCGATGATGGCGGCGAGATTGTCGGCCATGTCGGAGAGACGACGGGCGGCATGCGCAGCCATCGAGACGTGGTCTTCCTGATTGGCGCTGGTTGGCGTCGAATCGATCGAGCAGGCGAGTGCGCGCTGCTTGTTCTCGGCATAGAGCGCGGCGGCCGTGACCTCGGCGATCATGAAGCCGGAATTGATGCCGGGGTCGGGCGTCAGGAATGGCGGCAGCCCAAAATTCAGCGCCGGATCGACCAGCGTCGCGATGCGTCGCTCGCTGATTGCGCCGATCTCCGACAGCGCCAGCGCGATTGCGTCCGCGGCAAACGCCACCGGTTCGGCGTGAAAATTGCCGCCCGAGACGATCTCGCCGGTTTCAACGAGAACCAGTGGATTATCGGTGACGGCATTGGCCTCGACGATCAAGGTGCGTGCGGCCTGCGTGATCAGGTCGAGGGCGGCGCCTGTGACCTGTGGCTGGCAGCGCAGACAATAGGGATCTTGCACACGTTCGTCGCCCTCGAGATGCGACTGCCTGATATCGCTGCCGTCGAGCAATGCCATCAGTGTCGCTGCCGCGGCGATCTGCCCGGCATGGCCGCGCAACGCCTGGATTTCGCTGCGGAACGGCGCCGTTGACGCCATCGCCGCATCGACCGACAGCGCGCCGGTCACGAGCGCGGCGCAAGCGAGACGAAACGCGCGGAGCACGCCGGAAATGGCGTAGGCGGTCGAGAACTGCGTGCCGTTGATCAGCGCGAGCCCCTCCTTCGGCCCAAGGGTCAGCGGCGTCAGGCCGGCCGCGGCGAGCGCCTCGCTGCCGGACACCATCTTGCCCTCGACGAGCGCCTGCCCCTCACCGATCATGACGGCGGTCATGTGCGCGAGTGGCGCAAGATCGCCGGAGGCGCCGACCGAGCCCTGCTGCGGCACCAGCGGATAGACGCGCTGCGCCAGCATTCCCTGCAGCTGCTCGATCACCTCGCGCCGCACGCCGGAGGCGCCACGTCCGAGCGAGACGATCTTCAGCGCCATCATCAGCCGCACAATCGGCTCAGGCGTCGCCGGCCCGACGCCGCAGCAATGCGAGACGATGAGGTTGCGCTGGAGCAGCGCGGTCTGGTCGGGCGGAATGCGCTTTGAGGCGAGCTTACCAAAGCCGGTATTGATGCCGTAGACCGGCGCGTCGGCGCGCGCGGCTTTCGTGACGATCGCAGCGGCCGCCTCTACGCGCGGCCAGAATGCCGGATCAAGAACGATGGGAGCCCCGGTCAGCACGCGCGCGAGTTCGTCGAGGCTGACCGCACCCGGTTTGACGATGATCGGCGTGCCGGCGTCCGTCACTGTCCCCTCCACACCCGATGATGCAGCGGATTGAAACCGATGCGATAAACGAGCTCGGCGGGACGCTCGACGTCCCAAATCGCGAGATCGCACCATTTGCCGGCTTCGAGCGTGCCCGTTTCATGGAGCACGCCGAGCGCGCGGGCGCCTTCACGCGTCACGCCGGCGATGCATTCGGCGACCGTCATCCGGAACAGCGTCGCGCCCATATTCGTGGCGAGCAGCAACGAGGTCAGCGGCGAGCTGCCGGGATTGCAATCGGTCGCAAGCGCCATGTTGACGCCGTGCTTGCGGAACGTCTCGACCGGCGGCTTCTGCGTCTCGCGGATGAAATAGAAGGCGCCGGGCAGCAGCACGGCCACCGTTCCGGCTTTTGCCATCGCGACCGCCCCAGCCTCATCCGTGTGCTCTAAATGATCCGCTGACAGCGCCGAGAATTTTGCGGCGAGGGCCGCGCCGCCAAGGTTTGACAACTGGTCGGCGTGAAGCTTGACTGGCAAACCCAGCGCCCTCGCGGTCTCGAACACCCGCGTCGTCTGCTCGCCGGAAAATGCGATGCCCTCCATGAAGGCATCGACGACATCGGCAAGGCCCGCCTTCGCCACGGCGGGCAGCATCTCCTTGCAGACGAGATCGATGTAGCGGTCCTTGTCGCCATCGGCCTCGGGCGGCAGCGCGTGCGCACCGAGGAAGGAGGTGCGGATCGAAACCGGCCGCTTGCGGCCGAGGCTGCGGGCGGCCGCGAGCTGCCGCAGCTCCGTCTCGGTATCGAGGCCATAACCGGACTTGATCTCGACCGTCGTCGCGCCCTCGCCGATCAGCGCATCGAGCCGTGGCAACGCGCTTGCAACGAGGTCGGCTTCGCTGGCCTTGCGGGTCGCAGCCACCGTCGAGACGATGCCGCCGCCGGCGCGTGCGATCTCCTCATAGCTTGCGCCCTTCAGGCGCAGTTCGAACTCATGTGCGCGATTGCCGCCATAGACGAGATGGGTGTGGCAATCCACCAGTCCCGGCGTGACCCAGCGTCCTTCGCAGTCGATCCGCTTGATCGCGTCTGCATCCGCAGGGAAGTCCGCCTCGGCGCCCGCATAGACGATGTGGCCGCCGCGCGCGGCGATCAAGCCGTGCTCGATCTCGCCGAGATCGGGGCGGTCGGCCCGCAGCGTGGCGAGCCGGGCATTGTGCCAGATGCGGTCGAAGCGCTCTGCCATGCGAATATCCATACGCCGTGGATGCTTGACTTATATGTCTAGACATATAATCGTGTCGCGGTTCTGTCCAGCCGGCTTGTAATGATGACCCGCCTGCATTTCGCCTCCGTGCTCCTGCCTTCGGGCTGGGCCCATGACGTGCAGGTGGTCGTCACCGCCGGCGCGATCGCCGCAGTGACGCCGGGCGTGGCGCCGGCCGCGGGCGACGAGCGCCACCACATCGCGCTTCCGGGACTGGCAAGCCTGCACAGCCACGCCTTTCAACGCGGCATGGCGGGACTGGCCGAACTGCGCGGCAGCTCGACCGATACGTTCTGGACCTGGCGCGAGACGATGTATCGGTTTGCACTGGAGATGACGCCCGACGACGTCGCCGCCGTTGCAACATTGCTCTATGTCGAGATGCTGGAGCAGGGTTTTACCCGCGTTGGCGAATTCCACTACCTGCATCACGATCGCGACGGCTCGCCTTACGCCGATCTCGCCGAGATGGCCGCACGCATCGCGCAGGCTTCCGAGGCGTCCGGCATCGGCCTTACATTGCTGCCCAGTTTTTATGCGCACGGCTCGTTCGGCGGCGCACCGCCGCATTCCGGCCAGCGCCGCTTCATTTGCTCGCTCGATCGGTTCGCCGCGCTGATCGCTGCGTCGCGCAAGGCCATTGCGAAACTGCCGGGCGCCAATATCGGCATCGCGCCGCACAGTTTACGCGCGGTGACGCCGGAGGAACTTACGACGATCATACCGCTGGCGGATGGCGGCCCGGTGCATATTCATGCGGCCGAACAGGTCAAGGAAGTAGAGGATTGCCTGGCATGGTCGGACCGCCGACCGGTGCAGTGGTTGCTGGAGCACGCGCCCGTCGATCAACGCTGGTGCCTCATCCACGCGACCCACACGACGAGTGAGGAAGTCAGCGCGTTCGCTCGGACCGGTGCGGTCGCCGGCCTCTGCCCCATCACCGAGGCGAGCCTCGGCGACGGCATCTTTTCCGCGCGCGAATTCCTCGACGCGGGCGGCGCCTTCGGCGTCGGCACCGATTCCAACGTCCTCGTCGGCGTCGCCGACGAGCTGCGCCAGCTCGAATACGGCCAGCGGCTGAAGCATCGCGAACGCAACGTCCTGTCGAGCGCTCCCGGCGTATCGACCGGGCGCGCGCTGTTCGATCATGCGCTCGTGGGCGGTGCGCGGGCGCTAGCGCAGGAGACGGTCGGCCTCGCGCCCGGCGCGCGCGCCGACATCGTCACGCTGGACAGCGCGCATCCGTCGCTCGCGGGGCGTTCGCGCGACGCTGTCATCGACGGCTGGATTTTCGCGGCGACCAGCGGCGCCATCGATTGCGTCTGGGCCGGCGGTGACAAGGTCGTCGAAGGCGGCCGGCACAGATTGCGCCAGTCCGCGCGCGAACGCTTCAACGCATCGGTGCGGAGGCTCGTCGCATGAGCCTTGCCACTGACGCCGCCGACAAGCCGACGCTCTACAAGCGCATCCGGGCCGACATCGAAAAGCGGATCCTGACCGGCGAATGGCCGCCGGGTCACCGCATACCGTTCGAGCACGAACTGGTCGCGCGCTATGGCTGCTCGCGCATGACGGTGAACAAGGCATTGTCGGAGCTCGCGCAGGCCGATCTGATCGAGCGGCGCCGGCGCGCCGGCTCTTTCGTGCGCCGGCCGCAGCATCAGTCTGCCGTACTCAAGATCGCCGATATCCGCGCCGAAATCACCGCGCTCGGCCGCAGCTATGGTTACGAGCTGATCCATCGCAAGCTGCGCGCTGCGACCGCTTCGGACCGCGAACGTCTCGGCGTGAAGAAAGCCGGCAAGGTGATCGCAATTGCCTGCCGGCACAGCGCCGACAACGTGCCGTTCGCCGTCGAGGATAGGCTGATCGATCTGTCGTCCGTGCCGGAAGCCGCCACCGCGGACTTTGTGCGCGAGCCGCCCGGCTCCTGGCTGCTGCATCATGTCCCATGGACGGAGGCCGAGCACACGATCAGCGCTGTTGTCGCGGACGATCGCGCGGCGGAAGTCCTCGACATCGCCATCGGCGCGCCCTGCCTCGTGATCGACCGCTATACATGGCGCGGCCCGCGCACGATCACGGCGGTGCGGCTGCTTTATCCCGGCGACTCTCACCGCCTTGTCGCCCGATTCAAGGGAGGCTGAGAGAACAATGTCGGCACAATTCGTGCAACGCTTCGGGCAACGATCCATGCAATCCGGATCGAAACCAAGAGGTCAGCAGGACGTCAATCCATCGATCGACAAGAGGACGACCATCATGCGTAAAGTATTTGCGACAATCATTGCCCTCACGGCCTCCACTCCAGTGCTCGCCGACGACGTCAAGGTCGGAATCGGTATTTCCGGATGGACCGGCTTCGCGCCACTGACGCTGGCGAAGGAGGCCGGCATCTTCAAGAAGAACGGCCTCGACGTCACCATCAAGAAGATCCCGCAGAAGGACCGACACCTCGCCATCGCCTCGGGCGACGTTCAATGCGCGGCGACGACGGTCGAGACCTGGATCTCCTGGAATGCGAACGGCGTCGCCACCAAGCAGATCTTTCAGCTCGACAAGAGCTACGGCGCCGACGGCATGGCCGTGCGCAATGACGTCACGGCGATCAAGGAGCTGAAGGGCAAGACGGTCGCAGCTTCCGCGCCCGGCACCTCGCCCTATTTCGCGCTGGCCTGGATGCTCAAGAAGAACGGCCTCACAGTGAAGGACGTCACGGTGGTGAACCTCGAGCCGGCGGCTGCCGCACAGGCCTTCGTCTCCGGCCAGAACGATGCGGCAATGACCTATGAGCCGTATCTGTCGACCGTGCGCGCCGCGCCCGACAAAGGCAAGATCATCGCGACCACGCTCGACTACCCGATGGTCATGGACACCTTCGGCTGCACGCCGAAGTTCCTGAGCGAGAACCCGAAGGCGGCGCAGGCGCTGGCCGACAGCTATTTCGAGGCGCTCGAGATGATCGCCAAGGATCAGGCCAAGGCCTACGAGATCATGGGCGCCGATGTGAAGCAGTCCGGCGAGCAGTTCGGCAACTCGGCCAAATATCTGCGCTGGCAGGACAAGGCCGCCAACCAGAAGTTCTTTGCGGGCGATTTCCTGACCTTCAACAAGGAGGCCGCCGAGCTCCTGCTCGAGATCGGCATCATCAAGGCCGCACCGAAGGTCGAAGACCTCTTCGACGCCAGCTTCATCAAGTAAACTCGCCGAGAGCCGCCGGTCCCGCCTCCCCAAGGCCGGGCCGGCGCTCGAGTCGACATTGCCCGGATAATGGTTTGATGCGTCCCCTGGATCCCGTGACATCGAGGCAACGCGCGGCTTACGGCCTCGCGTTCTTCGTGCTGTTCGTCGCCCTCTGGTCATGGGCGACCTTCGGCGGCCATGTGTCGAAAACTTTCCTCGCCAACCCGCTGACGATGGTGCAGGAAGGCGTTGAGCTGCTCACCAAGCACGGCTTCCTGTTCGACATCGGCATGACGATCTGGCGCGTCCTTGGTGGCTTCGTGCTGGCCGCGATCATCGCGGTGCCGCTCGGCGTGC
Organism: Bradyrhizobium sp. CSA207; assembly: GCF_029051685.1. Classification (GTDB taxonomy): domain Bacteria; phylum Pseudomonadota; class Alphaproteobacteria; order Rhizobiales; family Xanthobacteraceae; genus Bradyrhizobium. Next base: position 72,365 of record NZ_JAACFT010000010.1, read on the forward strand.
TGATGGGCGCCTACAAGCCGGTCGAAGCCTTTCTCGAACCCTTTGTCTCGTTCGCGCGATATCTGCCCGCCTCAGCCTTCATCCCGCTCTTGATCCTGTGGGCCGGCATTGGCGAACTGCAGAAGCTGCTCGTCATCTTCATTGGCTCGGTGTTCCAAATCATCCTGATGATCGCCGTGACCGTCGGCAGCACACGGCGTGATCTGGTGGAAGCGGCCTATACGCTCGGCGCCCGCGACCGCGGCATCATCCGCCGCGTGTTGCTGCCCTCCTCCGCGCCCGAAATCGCGGAAATCCTGCGGCTGGTGCTGGGCTGGGCATGGACCTATGTCATCGTCGCCGAGCTGATCGGCTCGTCCTCAGGCATCGGCCACATGATCACGGACAGCCAGGCGCTGCTAAACACCGGCCAGATCATCTTCGGTATCATCGTGATCGGATTGATCGGCCTCGTCTCCGATTTCCTGTTCAAGGCATTCAACGCCTGGCTGTTTCCCTGGAAGCTCGCATGACGACGCTGAAGATAGAGCAGGTCTCGCGGACCTTCCCGGCTCGGCACGGCAACGCGCCGACCAGGGCACTGGAGCCGACCAACCTCACCATCGGCAACAACGACTTCGTCACCATTCTCGGCCCCTCCGGCTGCGGCAAGTCCACGCTTCTTCGCATCGTCGCGGGTCTCGACCGTCCGACCGGCGGACGCGTCACGCTCGACGGCCGCGAGGTGACCGGCCCGGGTGCCGATCGCGGCATGGTGTTCCAGTCCTACACGCTGTTTCCCTGGCTGACTGTGCGCGAGAACATCGCCTTCGGCCTGCGCGAGCGCGGCGTGCCGCAGCACGAGCGGCACAAGATCGCCGACGCCTTCATCCGCCAGGTCGGATTGTCCGGCTTCGAAAATCACTGGCCCAAGCAGCTCTCCGGCGGCATGCAGCAGCGCACGGCGATTGCGCGTGCACTCGCCAATGATCCAAAGATCCTGTTGCTCGACGAGCCCTTCGGGGCGCTGGATAACCAGACCCGCGCGCTGATGCAGGAGATGTTGCTCGGGATCTGGGAGCGCGATCAGAAGACCGTGCTGTTCGTGACCCACGACATCGAGGAAGCGATCTTCCTCGGCAGCCGTGTCGTGGTGATGAGCGCGCGTCCCGGCCGCGTCAAGGCCGAGATCGCGATCGACCTGCCGCATCCGCGCTCCTACAAGGTCAAGACCACGCCCGAATTCGTCCAGCTCAAGGAACGGCTGGTCGAGGAGATCCGCACCGAGGCATTGAAGGTTGCCGAACATGCCTGACACACAGCCGCGTGCCGATGGCGCACGCGTTCTCGCGGATCTCAATGCGCTGCGCGCGATCGGCGCCTACAAAACCGGCGTGCACAAGCCGACCTTCTCCGAGCCGCACAGGCAGTCGCTGGAGTGGCTGGTGCGAAAGCTGCCCGAAGCTGGCCTCACCGCTGCGATCGACGGCATCGGCAACGTCTTCGGCACCAGCACGAAGTCCGGCCCCAAGCTACTGGCCGGATCGCATCTGGAAAGCCAGAACTATGCCGGCTGGCTCGATGGTCCCCTCGGCGTCATCTATGCGCTGGAGGCCGCACGTGTGCTCAATGCCGATCCTTCGCTCAAAGGCGCGGTCGAGGTCGCGGCGTGGTGCGATGAGGAAGGACATTTCGGACACTTCCTCGGCTCGCGCTCCTATGTCGGGCAGCTGACCGAGGCTGACATCGATGCCGCGCGCGACCGCACCGGCGGCCGGACCATGCGCGATGCGCTTGCCGACATGGGGCTCGCCGGGCGGGCCCGCGTCACCGCCGAGCCGGGACGGCACGTCGGATATCTGGAGGCGCATATCGAGCAGGGCGATACGCTCGAAAGCGGCCATCTCGCGATCGGGGTCGTGACCTCCATTGTCGGCATTTGGCAGTACCAGATCAACTTTCTCGGTGAGCAGAATCACGCCGGCACCACCCGCATGGCCGCGCGGAAGGATGCGGGGCTGGCGCTGGCGAAATTCTGTGCGGCGATCGATGAGCGTTTCCCCACCGCTTGCGGACCGCGCACGGTCTGGACCACCGGCCGCATCGCGCTCGATCCGGGTGCGCCGAGCATCATTCCAGGTGCCGCCGAAATGCTGTTCCAGATCCGCGACGACGATCCGGCCGTGATCGCACGGCTGGAGAATCTGCTGCGGACGATGGCGAGCGAGGTCAATGCGCAGGCTCGCTGTTCCGTGACCGTGGAACGGATTCGCACCGGCGCTCCTGCCATGATGAACTCCGGCTTTCAGGATGCCATCGAGGCTGCGAGCAAGGACCTCGCCGGAGGGCGATCGCTCCGCATGCCAAGCGGCGCCGGTCACGATGCGCAGATGCTCGCCACGATCATGCCCGCGGGCATGCTGTTCGTGCCGTCGATCGGTGGCATCAGCCATCACTGGACCGAGAACACCGCCGACGCTGATATCGTCACGGGCGCGCAGGTGTTCGTCGACGCCTGCCGGCGCATTCTCGGCGGCTAGGCAGAATGCGGCTCGCCTTGTGCCCAGCCTTCGCTCCAAGCGGTGCCAAATCATGACCGCGAGTGAATCTTATATCGAATCTACAACCGGCTATTGGCAGGATCTGACGCCAGAGATCCCCGCGCGCTTCTCGGCGACGCCACCTTACCGCTTCGGCTATCCCGCTCCTCTGCCTTGCGGCCGCTTCCTCGTCTTACCGCTGCGCCAGTTGCCCGATGGTGATCTCGCCGTCGCTTCGCTCATCGCCAACCAAGCCTCGAATCTCGTTGTCGCGGCGCTGGCAGACCATATGGCGACACAGGCGCGCGTCTTCGACGCCGAGATCATTGTCGGACTACCGACGCTGGGTCTTGCGTTTGCATCTCTTGTGGCCGAACGGCTCGGACAGGCTCGCTATGTCCCGCTCGGATATTCCCGCAAATTCTGGTATGATGACGCACTGTCCGAGCCGGTGACTTCGATCACCAGCCCTGAGGCCGGGAAAAAGTTACGGCTGGATCCGAACCTGCTGCCCCTGATCGAAGGCCGCCGGGTGGTGTTGGTCGATGACGCAATCTCGACCGGCGCGACCGCAGTCGCCGCCGTGCGCCTGCTGCAGCAGATCGGCGCCGAGATTGCCGGCATGGTGGTCGCGATGAAGCAAACCAATCGTTGGGAGGTGACGACCGCGGCCCTTTCCGCACCGTTTCCGGTTCGTGCGGTATACGGGTGTCCGCTCTTCCAGCGCAGCGAGGCCGGCTGGATGCCGCTGATGGAGACACAGCCCGCTATTCCCTGATTGATCGGACATCTGCTCTTCGTCGCCTGAAGCCAGTTCGAGCACGTCTCGGACATAAAGGCGCAGCAATCTTCTGGCTTCTCGGCCGCGCCGCTACCCCTCCGTGGAGTTCCTCATGTCTTCTGCTGACCGGCCGGCGACGCGCCTTGCGACCCGACTTGCCTTCCTGGTCGCGGGCTTCGGCATCGCGTGCTGGGCGCCGCTGGTGCCGTTCGCGAAGGCGCGGCTCGCCGTTGACGACGGCATCCTTGGCTTGCTCCTGCTCAGCCTCGGCATCGGCTCGGTCGTCGCGATGCTCTTGACCGGCGTCATGAGCGCACGCTACGGTAGCAGGCCGATCATCATCGCCGGCGGGCTCGCTCTGGCGCTGGTCCTGCCGCTATTGGCTATCGCAAGCTCGCCCGTAACGCTGGCGTTGGTGCTGTTGGCATTCGGTGCCGCGCTTGGCTCCATCGACGTCGCCATGAACATCCACGCCGTGGAGGTCGAGCGCGCCGCGGGGCGCCCGCTGATGTCCGGCTTCCATGCGCTGTTCAGCATCGGCGGCTTCGCCGGATCCGCCCTGATGACATTATTGCTCTCGCTGCAACTCGGCGCGCTCGCCTGCACGCTGATCTGCTCCGTCCTGATGCTGATCGCCACGCTGATCGCGTGGCCACGCCTGCTTCGCTCGACCAAGGCGCAGCAGGGACCGCTGTTCGTGCTGCCGCACGGATCGGTGCTGCTGCTCGCGCTGCTCGGCGCGATCACTTTTCTCGTCGAAGGCGCGATGCTCGATTGGGGCGCACTGCTCGTCATCGGCGCAGGGCTCCTCTCCGAGGTGCAAGGCGGGGCCGGTTACATCGTGTTCTCGATCGCAATGACCGCCGGGCGGCTCTGCGGTGACGCCGTCGTGGCCCGTGTCGGAGATCACGCGACATTATTCTGGGGCAGCCTGCTTGCGATCGTGGGCTTCGCGGTCCTGCTCACGGCCTCCGTCGCCGCGGTCGCCATGGCCGGCTTTCTTCTCATCGGCCTAGGTGCATCGAACCTCGTCCCCGTGCTGTTCCGCCGGGCAGCCACACAGACGGTGATGCCCACAGGTCTAGCCGTCGCGGCCATCACGACCGCCGGCTATGCAGGCATCCTCATCGGCCCCGCCGGCGTCGGTTTCGTCGCTCGTGCCGGCGGGCTGCCGGCAGCGTTCTGGCTCCCGGCGGCACTGATGGGTTTCGTCACGCTTTCAGCGCGCATCGTCGCAGCAGACCCGCGCCAAGCGGCCCAGCCCTTCTCGCCGCCACGAGGCGACTGACCTAAGCTCCTCGTTTCAAAGCGATATTTCGTGCGCGGCGGGAATCGAGCATCGGGCGGACAGGCCGAATACGCGGGGGCGCCCACTGCTTTCGGCCAGTTTACTCAACGCTTCGATCTGCTAGACCGGATGCAAATAATTTTCGACTCCCGTCGAGGGGGCAACGGCGCGTGCCAGACCGTAACGACGAAGATTTGGCCATTTCATTTGGGCCATTCCGGCTGTTTCCAAGGTCCCGGCTCCTGGAGAAGGATGGCGCGCCGCTGCATCTCGGCGGCCGCGCGCTGGACATCCTGATCTTCCTCGCCGAGCGCCCCGGTGAAGTCGTCGACAAGCGAGTGCTGGTCAAGCGCATCTGGGCCAACGTCAATGTCGACGAGGGCAGTCTGCGCTTCCACATCGCAGCGCTGCGTAAGGTGTTGGGCGATACCAGCAAAGCTGCCCGTTACGTGGTCAATGTGCCTGGTCGCGGCTATTGCTTCGTCGCCTCCCTCGCTCAAGCTCCTCCGTCGGTCGTCCAGCCCGCCGCCGAAACCGCCGCTCCGCGGTCCCTCCCAGCGCCGCTCGCAAAGATGGTCGGACGCGAGGAGGTCATCGAGAAGATATCGAACGGGCTTTCGCTCCATCGCTTCATGACCGTGGTCGGCCCGGGTGGCATCGGCAAGACTGCGGTCGCAGTGGCCGTCGGGCATCGCCACTCAGTGGACTTCGGCGGGCGCGTCTTCTTTGTCGATTTCGGTCCGCTGAGGGATGCCAGTCTCGTTGCAACCACCATTGCGTCCGCACTGGGATTGACCATCAGCGCGGAGGACCCGATGCCGGGTCTGTTGGCATTCCTGAAGGCAAGCCCGGTCCTGCTGATCTTCGATGGTTGCGAACATGTGCTGGATACACTGGCACCGCTGGTCGAGCGGATCGTTCGCGACGCGCCGCGACTTCACGTTCTCGCAACCAGCCGCGAGTCGTTCCGGAGCGAAGGGGAACGGATCTTCCGGCTGTTCCCACTGGATTGTCCGCCCGAGCGCGACGGACTGAACGTCGCCCAGGTCCTCGCCTACCCTGCGGCCCAGCTCTTCGTCGAGCGCATCGCGCAGAGCTCGGGTCCATTTCAGCTCAGCGAAGAAGAGGCACCCCTCGTTGCCAATATCTGCCGGCGCCTCGATGGCATTGCGCTTGCGATCGAGCTTGCGGCGGGCCGCGTCAACGCATACGGCATCGCAGGCACGGCGTCCCTGCTCGACAGCCGCTTTTCACTGCAATGGCGGGGGCGACGCACCGCTGTTCCGCGACACCAGACGCTCGCCGCAGCCCTCGACTGGAGCTACGACCTGCTGTCCGCGGCCGAGAGCGCCACCCTGCGACGACTGTCGGTCTTTGTCGGGCCGTTTGCTCCGGAAGCGGCTGCTGCGGTCGCGTCGGGCGATGGCCTCAGCAGATCGGAAACTCTCGAAGCGATCGACAGCCTGGTCACCAAATCGCTGATCTCGCCGTCCGGCTCACGGACGCTGCGCTATCGTCTGCTTGACACCACGCGCACCTATGCGCTCGGCAAGCTGAACGAACTCGGCGAAACAAGGCAATTCGCGCGGCGCCATGCAGAGCATTTTCGCGACTTCTTCGAGCGCGCGGAATCCGACACATCAACTCCGCTGCCGGAATGGCTGGGCATCTATGGCTCGGAGCTGGACAACGCACGCGCGGCGCTGGATTGGGCTTTCGCGCCTGATGGCGACTCTGCGCTGGGTATCGCACTGACGGCGGCAACGGTCGCGTTGTGGGTGCGCCTTTCATTGTTCGCCGAATGCCGCGAGCGCGTCAGAACGGCGCTCGCTGCGCTCGGAGACACCGGCGGCGATGACCGTATACGCATGCAGCTCCTCTCCGCACTCGGCTGGTCGCTGATGTACGGCGAGGGGCGCGCGCGAGGCGCGCCCGATCCTCGAGACGACCCTCGAATTGGCCGACCGGCTCGACGACAAGGATTTCCGGCTTCGCGCGCTCTGGGGATTGTGCATCGACCAGTTCAACAACGGACAATTCGGCAAGGCGCGCGCACTGGCCGATCGCTTTGCAAACGCCGCGGCGAACTCGTCCGACAAGACCGATCTAATGCTGGCGGATCGGCTGATGGCAGTTGCTCTGCATTATCTCGGAGACCAGACGGACGCGCGGCTGCGTATCGACCGGGTGAACGCATCGCTGCATGTGCTCGTGGAAAAGCCCAAGATCTTCCCGCTCGATCTCAGGATATCGACGCAATATTTCCGGGCCCGTATTCTGTGGCTTCAAGGCCTGGCCGATCAGGCCCAGGCGCTCGCCGCCAGAAACATCGAGGAGGGCCGCGCCAACGGCCACGCGCTGACCTTCTGCAGCGTGCTGGGACAAGCCGCCTGCCCGATCGCGTTCCTGGCCGGCGATTTCGATGCCGCGGAACGCCATGGCACCGAGCTGCTCAAGCATACCGAGCGCCATGCAATCCGGCTGTGGGGCTTGTGGGCGCGAGCCTTCAACGCGGCGGTCATTGCGAAGCGGGGCGACCTCGCCACGGGCCTGCCGCTATTGCGCGAAGAGCTCAATCGCGCCGGCGATGCACGCTTCCTGCCACGCTTTCTTCCGCTCCTTGGCGAGCTTGCGGCCTGTTTCGGAGAGGCCGATCAGGCCGAACGCGGCCTTGATATGATCGAGGACGTCCTGGCGCGTTGCAACGACCGTCAGGAGCGCTGGTATCTGCCCGAGCTGATCCGCATCAAGGGCGAGTTGGTGCGCAAGCAGGCGAAGAACCTGCCGGCCGCCGAAAAATGTTTTGGCGAGGCCATGGAGATCGCCACGCAGCAGGGTGCACGGTTCTGGGAGCTCAGATGCGCGATCAGCATCGCGCGGTTCAGAATTGGACAGGGACGGAATGCAGACGCCAGGTCAGTTCTGGAAAACGTCTGCGGGTCATTTGCAGAGGCCTCGGACATTGCCGACATGCGTGTCGCGCGCGACCTGATCGCGCAATTGCTGATCTGACGGCGCGGAGCAGGAATGGCCTTCGGCGCCAGATGCGACCACGGCGAATGCGGCGCGCCCTAACCTGCCGCAGCCACCCCGCGCCGCGGCAGCTTCCAGTTTGGCCGGATGAAGTGGCAGGTGTAGCCATCGGGATAGCGCTCGAGATAATCCTGATGCTCGGGCTCGGCCTCCCAGAATTCGCCGGCGGGCGCGGCCTCGGTCACCACTTTGCCGGGCCACAAATGCGAAGCCTCGATATCGGCGATAACGTCTTCGGCGACCCTCTTCTGCTCGTCCGTGGTGTAGAAGATCGCCGAGCGATAGCTCGTTCCCGAGTCGTTGCCCTGGCGATTGAGTGTGGTGGGATCGTGGATCTGGAAGAAGAACTCCAGCATCGTCCGGTAGTCCGTCTTCGCAGGATCGAAGATGATCTCGATCGCTTCTGCGTGGCCTTCGTGATTGCGATAAGTGGCGTTCTTCACCTTGCCGCCGGTATAGCCGACGCGGGTCGAGATTACGCCAGGCTGCTTGCGGATGAGGTCCTGCATGCCCCAGAAGCAGCCTCCTGCCAAAACTGCGCGCTCTGTCGTCATGTGTCAGTTCCCAATCGATCGACCTGTCCGTTCAGCACCGGTCGCAGCACAAGGTCTGCTCTGCTCTGCGCCGCGCGGCGTGAGCCGGCCAAGTTTGGATGTCCATCCGGTTGCTCTCGAAGTGACGATGACGCCTCGAAGATTCAGCTTCCTCGACCAGGACCGGATGGGCACGATGTTGCAAGCTCGCATTACATAAGCTTGGCGTCGAGCGTGATCTCGGCGTTGAGCGCTTTCGACACCGGACAGTTCTTCTCGGCCTCACCGGCAATGCGGGCGAAACCGGCATCGTCGAGGTTCGGCACCTTGGCGCGCAAGGTCAGCGCAGATTTGCTGATCTTGAACCCCTTGCCTTCGGGTTCGAGGCTGACCGCCGCTTCCGTGGAGAGCTCGGTCGGTGTGAAGCCGGCCAGCTGAAGGCCGAAGGCCAACGCCATGGTGAAGCAGCCGGCGTGCGCCGCCGCGATCAATTCTTCGGGATTCGTCCCCTTCTCGTTCTCGAACCGGGTCTTGAATGAATAGGGCGTCTCGGCGAGCACGCCGGATTCGCTTGACAATTGGCCGCTGCCATCGCGGCCGGTGCCCTTCCATACTGCCTTCGCCTTGCGGATCATCTCACTTCTCCTTTGTTGTTCCTTTGTTGTTTTCGGCACCGGCGCAGTATCAGGAAGGCATCTCGCCCCGTGATCCGGTCGCCGCCAACGCCCTCCCGACCGCTCTGAATTGAGAGCATCTTCAACGAGATACCGCCAGATCAGGCGCTTGCAACTCCTAACAACTTCTAACACGCCAAGCCGCACCCACCCCGCCATGGTGGCCACACTTCACGGTGAATGCGGCAAAACATGGCACTTCTTGACGATGCGATCGATGCCAGCGGCGGTTTTGCCCGCTGGAACAGTTTGAGCCGGTTCACGCTGCATCTTTCCGTTGGTGGGACACTGTTCTCCGGCGCCGGTCATGCCCGTGAATTCAAGGATATGACCGCGGAGGGATCGACGCGGACGCAATCGGTCCGCTTCACTGGCATAACCGGGGGAGAACAGTCCGGCTCGTTTCAGCCGGACACGATCACGATCGAGAGCCTGGAAGGCGAGGTGCTGCGATCCTGGCGCAACCCGGACCTCGGATTCCCCAACGCCGATGCACACACGCTCGCGGACGAACTGCAACTCGTCTTCTTCTGTGGCGTCGCCATCTGGAGCTATCTGACCAGTCCATTTCTCCTCGCCCATCCCGATGTCGTGGTCGAGGAACTGTCGCCCTGGCGCGAGAACACCGAAACCTGGCGGCGCCTGCGGGCACAATTTCCGCCGAACCTCATCACTCTCGCGCGCGAGCAGATCTTCTATTTCGACGAGCGCGCCCTGCAGCGGCGGACGGATCACGATCTCTTTGGAATGAAGGTCGCACATTCATCCTGGGCCCATGACAGCTTTGGCGGCATCGTGGTGCCGACGCTTCGGCGTACGCAGACGCTGCGGCCTGATGGAACTGTGATCGCCAAGCCCGTGCTGGTCGATGTCGAGATCTTCGACGCCGTCTTCGAGTAGAGGCGACGTCTCGCGAGCGCCCGCAACGTCGAGAGACGCTGCGCTGCGTCCGGGGCACGAGAACGAAATGCGTCGCACATTCTTTCCACATCGTCATTGCGAGCGCAGCGAAGCAATCCAGAATCCCTCCGCGGCGGCAGTCTGGATTGCTTCGCTTCGCTCGCAATGACGGAGTATGAGTCGGCAGGTCCGCGCTTCCAGCTTGCATTTTGAATCGCAGCTACAGTTTCGCACCCTCGCGGCGCGTTTCGCCCGAGCTTTGCTTCGTTCCTCACCCTCTTCAATCAAGAGGGCGCAGGGAAGGCCGGGTGCCGGCTGGCACCCGCGGTCCGCTGCGCGAAAAGCACACGCAGAAAAACCGCACAGCAGCATACAGGTGTCGCCGAACACTCGGCCTTCCCTGCGCAGTGGCTTGACGGCTTATGCCGCGCTCTCCCGGGAGCCGAATTCCTTCTGGCCTCCCTCGCCCCCGCGAATTGACGATGCAGTCCGCCCGGTTGGGCTCGCTTGCACCTTCGCAGGCAGCTTGACCGTAGCAACGACGGCCAGGACCACACGGTTTTGCCGTACGCACGGCCCGCCATTTCGCCACAGGGTTCTCCGGCGGTGTACACCCGACCGGAAAAATGTTGGCGAGACGAGCCTTTCAGCGCCGTCCGTCCGCACGTGGCCTCGGGCTCACAGGGACTACCCGCCCTGCCCGCACCTTTCGTGCCGACGCTGCCACGTCCACCGCAAGCCCGGCTCGCGAAACGTGACGACGTACGATCGCCCCTCTTGGTGAGCCGGGATGGCCGACACATACGCCGTTTCCGAATTTCGGTAAAGTGGAATATTTTTGTGGCGGCGGCTTGACAGGCAGCGACACAGCCGGCGGAGCGCGTAGCCTGGATGGAGCGAAAGCGTAATCCGGGAAAATGCCGCAACCGACCGAGCGGTCCCGGATTACGCTGCGCTCCATCCGGGCTACGGCTACGTCCTGGACTGCCCCTTACACCGCATCAAACGCCCGTATCGGCGGCAGATTGCCGGTGAACTTCTCCACCTCCACTGTCGTCAGCTGCCCCGTGCAGCCCTGTGCGAAGGATGAGGTGCCGATGTCGCGGGTGAGGACGTTCGGGTTGCCGTGAACGCAGAGCGGCGCTTCGTCCTCGGGGTCCATCGGATCGTACCAGGCGCCGGTCGGCAGCTGCACCACGCCGGGCGCGATGCCGTCGGTGACGTGCACAGCGGCAAGGCAGGCGCCGCGGTCGTTGAACAGGCGAATGATCTCGCCGTCGGCAATGCCGCGCGCGTTCGCATCGCGCGGGTTCATCCGCGCGACCTCGCGGCCGCGATGTTTTGCGGCAAGCGAATGTCCGCCGAAATCGAGCTGGCTGTGCAGGCGGGTCACCGGCTGGTTGGCGACGAGAAAACATGGCGTCCCAGGCTTCGGCATGTCGGTCTTGTCGAGCCAGACCGGATGGCCTGGGCAATCCGCATCGCCATGGCCTGCGATCTTGGCTGAGAAGATCTCGATGCGTCCGCTCGGCGTCGGCAAGGTATGTGCGACCGGATCCTCGCGGAAGCGGCGCAGCCTGCCGCCATCGTCGGGCTGTTGCGGCACGACCAGGCTTCCGCGCTGCCAGAACTCCTCGAAGCTCGGGGCCTCCAGGCCGCGCGCTTTGAGCGAGGCGCGGGTCGGCTCGTACAGATGCTCCAGCCACTGGCGCGAGGTACGGCCTTCGGTGAAGGGTTCGCGGGCACCGAGACGGTCGGCGAGATCGGCGAAGATGTCGTAGTCGTCGCGCGCCAGCCCAAACGGTTCGGCGATGCGGTGCATCGCGACCATCAGGGGATCGCTGGTGGAATAGCCGATGTCCTCGCGCTCGAGCGTCATGGTCGCGGGCAGCACGATGTCGGCGTGGCGGGCCGTCGCGGTCCAGGCGAGCTCATGCACAACCAGTGTGTCGACTTTCGCAAACGCCTTGCGCAGGCGGTTGATGTCCTGGTGGTGATGGAAGGGATTGCCGCCGGCCCAGTAGACCAGGCGAATGTCCGGATAAATGCGCGTCTCGCCATTGTAGCGATAGCTGCTGCCAGGATTGAGCAGCATGTCGGCGATGCGCGCCACCGGAATAAAATCGGCGACGCCATTGCGGCCCTGCCCCAGCGTCGGCCCCGGCACGTCGTTGACGCGGCGGCCGTAATAGCCGATGGCGCCGAGCGAATAGGCGTAGCCGCCGCCGGGCAGGCCAATCTGGCCGAGGGCTGCCGCCAGCACCATGCCCATCCACACCGGCTGCTCACCGTGTTCGGCGCGCTGCAGCGAATGTGACACGGTGATGAGCGCGCGCTTTCCGGCAAGGCGGCGCGCGAGCTTGCGGATCGTGTCCGCGTCGACGCCGCAGATCGCGGCGGCCCATTCGGCATGCTTGGGTTGGCTATCCGTCTCGCCTGTGAGATAACGCAGGAACACCGGCCAGCCCTCGGTGTAGCGGTCAAGGAGGGCCTGGTCGTGCAGGCCTTCGGCCATCAGCGTGTGGACGATGCCGAGCATCAGCGCGGTGTCGGTGCCGGGTGTGCAGGTCAACCATTCGGCGCCGGCTTCCACGGGAAGATCGTCACGCAGCGGGCTGACCAGGACGAACTCGCAGCCGCGCCGGCGCGCCGCATCCATGGCGCCGCGCTCGACGTGCTTGCTGATCGAGCCGCCGGCGACCATGGAGTTCTTCAGCGCCATGCCGCCGAACGCCAGCACGATGTCGGTCTCGGACGCGATCTGCTCCCAGGTGACGTTGCGCTTGGTGATGTCCTCATAGCCCGCCAGGATCTGCGGCAGCAGCACCGAGGACGCGCCCGAGGAGTAGCTGTTCACCGAGCGCACATAGCCGCCCATCGCTATGTTGAGGAAGCGATGAACCTGGCTCTGGGCGTGATGGAACCTGCCCGCACTCGACCAGCCGTAGGAACCGCCGAACACGGCACCGGGGCCGCGCGTGTCGCGGATGCGCGACAGCTCGTCTCCCAAGAGGTCGAGCGCCTTCTCCCAGCTGACAGAGACGAATTCGTCGCGGCCGCGACGATCATCGGGACCGGGGCCGCGCTCGAGCCAGCCGCGGCGGATCGCCGGCTGGCTGATGCGCGCCTGGTGGCGCAGCGCGCCGGGAAAATTGTCGATGATGCCGTTCGGATCGGGATCCCCGGCATACGCTCTGACCTCCAGCCCGGCCTCACTGGTCCGCGCGGAAAACACGCCCCAATGCGAGGTGTGCGGCTTGAAGCCATCCGACAAGTCGAGCCCAGGGTCGGGGAAGCCAATCGTTTCGTCCATCGTGTCGTCCTCATTCCAGCCGGGGAAGGCAGGAATGCCGTTCCCGCCGCAGTTCAGGTGGCACTATACCGATCCAACCTGCCCATGTCGTCGGGATCAGGGCTGACGAAACCGCCGGGCGCGCCGGGGCGGACGATCTCCGTCCGGTCTGGGGGCGCGGTGAGGGAGGTATGCGGACGAGCCATCATCATATGAAGGGCTTTCCGCCCGTCACGGCTATGGTCGTGCCGGACGTATAACTCGAGAGAGGATCGGCCAACATGACATAGGCGGTTGCAAGCTCGGCCGGCTGACCGGCTCGCTGCATCGGGACCTGCTTTCCGAAGTTTTTGACGCTCTCCTCCGGCATGGTGGACGGTATCAGGGGCGTCCAGATCGGCCCGGGGGCAACAGCATTGGCCCGGATGCCTTTCCCGGCCAACATCTGCGCGAGCCCGCCCGTGAAATTCTGGATCGCACCTTTCGTCGTGGCATAGGCGAGCAGGGACGGATTTGGCATATCGGAATTCACCGAGGCTGTGTTGATGATGGCGCTCCCCGGTCGCATGTGGCGGACGGCCGCCTTGGTCAAATAGAACATGGCATGCATGTTCGTCTCGAACGTTCGCTGCCATTCTTCGTCGCTGATATCTTCAATGTCCTTGAACGTGGCCTGATGCGCCGCGTTGTTGACAAGGATGTCGAGCGCACCGAGCTCGTCGACGGCGCGGCGCACGCGGCGTTGGCATGCTTCTCGGTGACACCTCGGCCACGATGGTGTGGATGTTGTTTCTTGGCGCCTTCGTGCTGGGAGGGGCGATCCTGTACGGCATGAGCAGGTCGGGCCATCTACGCCGAAGCGAGCGAGCTCAACTCGATCGAAATACGGAAACGGCGCAGGATCTCGATGATCCGCAGCGGCGGACAGGGGCTGCCGATCGGCAAGTTGCGCAAGGAAGCAGCCGGGCTCCCGCGAACAGCGCCATTGCGTGGTCGGCCGGCGCGGCGCTCGCGATTGCCGTTATTCTTGTGATTGCTGTCTACAACGGGCGCGACGTAGGTCAGCAAACCACGACGTCCTCCCCGAACAGTGCTTCGAACGTGACTACGGGTTCGGCTGCGCCAGGCAACTCCAGCAAATAAGCGGGGCTGCATCGGGCGGGTCACCCAGTGCTCCTGGTAGCAGGGGTCCTTTTTCCTTGCTTCCTTTTGGCTCGTCTCTGACCCTTGTCCGCGACGAGGATACGCGAGCTCCTGCCGTCACCTGGCAGTCCCTTGATATCGTGCACGACGCAGCCGATGGAACACGGCACGTTTCTTGCTCTTTGAAGCGGAACTTCTGGGGATTGCCGCATGAAATTGGTCAGCAAAATCACAGCGATTGTCATCCTGCTTGCAGGCCTTACGGCGCTATCCGCGCCGTCCCGGGCCCAGGACAAGGTGTCCGTCGGCGTATTCCCGGTCAGTTCGTCGCTCCCCTATTTTGTGGCGCTGGAGCGGGGCTTCTTCAAGGAGCAGAACATCGAGCCCGAGATGACCAAGCTGATGGGCGGACCGCCCAATGTCGCCGCCATGATGACCAACCAGATCGAAGTGTCAGCGGTGCTGGTGATGCTCGAAGGGCTCAATGCCGACGTCAAGAAACCAGGCGTCGCGATGTACATCAGCCTCAACAGTCAGACCAAGATCTGGAAGATGGAGCAGTTCGTCGTCCGCAACGGCTTTCCGGCGAACTCCATCGCCGAGCTGAAGGGCGCCAAGCTGATGTCGGCGCCGGGCCCGGCCAATCTCAATACTGCGAAAGCCATTTTGGCCAGGAACGGGCTCAAGGAAGGCGACTACACCATCGATCAGCTCGATATGGGCCAGCACGTCAACGCGATGACGGCGGGTACCTTCGACGGCGGCTACACGCTGGAGCCCAACGCCTCGATGATGATCAAGGCCGGCATCGCGCGGTCGATCGAGGCCGGCGTGATCTCGAAATATATTCTCGGCAGCGAAACCGCGGATGCCTATGCCGCCGGCTGTGCAATGACCACCGAGTTCATCCAGAAGCGGCCCGACGTCGCCAAGCGCTTTGCTGCAGCCTGGGCCAAGGCGATCGCGTTCATCAACGCCAATCCGGACGAGGCCCGAAAACACCTCGCCAAGAATACGTTCACGCCCGACAACGTGGTCGACATGGTGTCGATGCTTGGTTACGTCATGGCAGCCGACCTCAGCGCGAAACAGCTGGCGGATTTTCAGGCGTTTGCGGATTTCGGCGCCTCGATCGGCGTGGTGCCCGAAAAGGTCGACGTCAGTAAAGTCCTGCAGAAGTTTTGAGGGGCGCGTGACAATCCCGGCCTCAATCGTGGCGAGCGGGCCGGCCGGTGGCTTTGACGAGTCCCGCCGAACGGCGCCGCATGTCACCATCCGCAGCCTGAGCAAGCATTATCCCGACGCCGTCATCTACGATCGCTTCGACTTCGATATTCCCCGCGGCAAGCTGATCTCGGTGTTCGGCCCCAACGGCTGCGGCAAGAGCACGCTGATCAACATGATCGCGGGCCTCGTCCCCGCCGATGCCGGCGAAGTGCTGTTCGACGGACGGCCGCTCAGCCGCGTCAAGTTCGGCTACGTGTTCCAGAACTATCGCGAGGCGCTGTTTCCCTGGCTGCCGGCCTTCGACAACATCGCCTATCCGTTGAAGGTGATGGGGGTGCCAAGAGCGCAACGCCGGCAGCGGGTCGAACGCCTGGTCGCGCATCTCGGCGTCAAGATCGACCTCTCGCTGTATCCCTACCATCTGTCCGGCGGCCAGCAGCAGCTGGTGTCCATCATGCGCGCGCTGATCGTCGAGCCGGAGATCCTGTTCCTCGACGAGCCGTTCTCCGCGCTCGACTACGAGATGACCCTGTTCATGCGTGACCAGCTGCAGCGCGTGTTCATGGAAACGAAGACCACGACAGTGCTGGTCTCGCACGACCTCGAGGAAGCGGTCTATCTCTCGGACTACGTGCTGCTGCTGTCGCGCCACCCGGCGCAGGTGGTCGAATTCGTCCCCTACGACGCGCCGCGGCCGCGCACCGACAAGACCCTGTCGGAGCCGGGCTTCATCGCCACCAAGGCGCATTGCCTGAAACTGTTTCAGCGTGAGGTGCACCGGGGATGAAGACATCGAATGCATTGCTGCCGCTGGTCGGTGTCGCCATCCTGCTGGCGGTCTGGAGCCTCGCCACGGCCTTGAAGCTGGTTGACCCCGTGCTGCTGCCGTCGCCGCTCGCGACCTTCCGCACGCTGTGGGAGAGCATGCTCAGCGGCAAGCTCGGGGTCGATTTCCTCAAGACGGTGATGCGGACCATCTCCTCGACCGCGATCGCCGCCGTGATCGCGATCCCGCTCGGGATCCTGCTCGGCTCTTCCGAGAAGCTCTATCGCTCGGTGGAGTTCTTGATCGACTTCTTCCGCTCGACGCCCGCTTCCGCGATGTTCCCGCTGTTCCTGGTGCTGTTCGGGGTCGGCGATCGCACCAAGATCTCCGTTGCGGCCTTCGGCGCCGCGCTGGTGATCCTGTTCAACGTCGCCTACGGCGTGATGAACGCGCGCAAGACGCGCCTGCTGGCGGCCAAGGTGATGGGCGCGTCGCGGATTCGGGTGCTGTTCGACGTGATGCTGCTGGAATCGCTGCCTCAGACGTTCGTCGGCCTGCGCAACGGCGTGTCGCTGGCGCTGGTCATCATCGTCGTTGCCGAGATGTTCATCGGGTCGACCGACGGGCTTGGCCAGCGCGTGTTCGAGGCACAGCAGCTATTCGATATGCCCGGCATGTACGCGGCGATTTTTGCCGCCGGCGCGCTCGGCTATTCGCTCAACCTGCTGTTCTTGCTGATCGAGCGCCGCTTCGTGCACTGGGCGGGGCGATAAGTTCGATCACCCCAAACGCGGCGGCCAGCGATGGACGAACAGACGGCCTTCATATTCGCGCGCGAATGCCAGCAATGGCCAATCGCGATCTTTTCCGGCGATGATCTGCAGGCCGACCGGAAGCGAGGCGTCCTCAACCATACAGGGCAGTGAAATCGCCGGCAATCCAAGCGCATTCGCAACCGGCGTGAACACGGCGGGGCCGCGCGGGCCGACGGGCTGGCCATCAATCGTGGTGGGGTGCGATTGCGCCGCCGGCCACGGCATCGCCGCCGCACTGGGCGTGACCAGGAAATCGTAACGCTCGAACAGGGTTTCGAAGACGCGTCTCATCGAAGCGATCGTATCCAGCGCATTGAGATAATCGCTGGCGCTGTATTTCCGTCCGGCCACGGCCATCTCCGCAATCTCGGGCGCGACCCTGTTCTCCCAATCCCTATGCTGCGACAGCAGCCAGGCGACGCCGGTCTGGCTGATCACCGGCCAGACTTGTCCAAGTGGGTCGGCCAGATCGAACGGCGAGATCAATTCGACATCGATGCCGAACGACCGCATCCCGGCCACGGTCCGATCGATCGTGTCGCGAATGAAGGGATCGACCGCCGCACCGCCAAAACTCGGCGCGTAGGCGATGCGCGGGCGGGCTGCAATGGATTCGCCGAGCAGCCGCTGCCAGGTCGAACCGGCAACGACCTCCATGCCGCTGACGATATCGTCGACGCAGCGTGCGATCGGCCCGATCACCTCAAAATCGTGCAGGATCGCGGGGAAGCCGCTGCCGCGCCGGACCGTATCGCGCGACGGCTTGAACCCGACCAGCCCGGTATGGGCGGCGGGGCGCCGGATCGAACCGCCGCCGTCGGTACCGAACGCCAATGCACCCATGCCGGACGCAACGGCAGCGACCGCGCCGCCGCTCGATCCACCCGGCGTCAGCGCCGGATCCCAGGGGTTGCCGGTGGTGCCGAACACCGCATTGTGGGTAAAACCGTGGACCGTGAACTCCGGCACATTGGTCTTACCGAGAATGACCGCGCCGGCTTCACGCAGCCGCCGCACCGGCAATTCGTCTTCCCCAGGCACGAAGTTCTCGTAGAGGCGGCTGCCCCAGGTGGCGCGCAGCCCGGCAACCAGGATGTTGTCCTTGATCGTGACCGGAACGCCATCGAGCCTGCCCAGGGGACGCTTGTCCTTCCATCGCTGCGCGCTGGCGTCGGCGGCGTTGACGGCGCCGAATTCATCCAGAGTGATGATCGCGTTGAGCCTCGGATTGATATCGCGAACGCGCGCCAGCGTCGCGTCGACGACGCGGCGCGGCGAGAGGCCGTTCGCATAGGCTGCGGAAAGCTCTCCCGCGTTGAGCGACCAGAGTGGGCGATCTTGGTCTTCCATCGTGTCAACCTAGCTTGGGATAGCTCGCCTTGTCGAAGAAACTCGAACCCGCGACATACTTGCGCCCGTGCGACATGTCGGGCAGCTCATCGCCCTCGCCGCCGCACTCAAACGTCAATTCGAGCTGAACGCCGCTGGGATCATAGACGAACAACTGCCAGAGCGAAGTGCCCGGCACGATGAACTCGCGCCAATCGAGCCCGGCCGCCTTGAAGCGCGACACAAAGGAGCGATAGCCGGAACACGACAGCGAGACGTGATCGATTGCCGCGGTGCCCGCCGGCGCCTTGCCTTCCGGCTCCAGTGCCGGGCCCCCCGCATAGACGTGAAGGATGGCGAGGCCGCCGGGCTGGGTACAGCCGAGCCATGCGCCGGGGTAGCCGAAGTCGGGCCGGGGGAACTCACGCAGGCCGATGATGTCGACATAGAATTTGCGTGTCGCCGCCAAATTCTCGGTCTTGACCGCGATGTGATAGAGCCCGTGAACCGTGGCGAGCGGCAACTGCGTTTCGGTAGCGGCGGTCATGGTTTCATCTCCTCAGATCCTGCTTCCATCCAATGGCAATCCAACGTCGCGGTAGAGCGCCTTCAGGTTGTTCTGGAACGCCGCCCCGTTCTTGTGCCGGGTCCCCTCGACCGGATCGGCACCATCAAGCATGGTGTCGGTCGCCTCGAGCGAAAACGCCATCACGAAGCGCATGCGTTCCTGCCGCAGCGCCTCGATATCGGCGAGCCATCCCGCAACGTCGCATCTGCCGTCCTGATGGCGGCGCGTGATCAGCGCTGCCGCATTCGCGGCATCTTCGAGCGCCTGCGTGG
The DNA here is from genome assembly GCF_029051685.1 of Bradyrhizobium sp. CSA207. GTDB lineage: Bacteria > Pseudomonadota > Alphaproteobacteria > Rhizobiales > Xanthobacteraceae > Bradyrhizobium. The sequence continues at coordinate 91,505 of NZ_JAACFT010000010.1, forward strand.
CGCCCTGCCCCAGGGTGGGCACCATGCCATGGGCGGCGTCGCCGAGATAGAGAACGTTGCAGCCGTCGGCGCGATACAGCAGCGTGTGTTCCTGCATCCGTGCCCAATGCGTGTCCGCGGCGTTCTCACAGACGGTATCGATCAGCCATCGCGCCTGGGGGCTGGGCTCGGCGTTGCGCGGTGCATAGGCCGTGCGCAAGGCCTCCTGCGTTTTCAGACTGTCCGCGATCGGAGCTTCAGGATGAATCGGAAACGTGCCGGCGACATAGATATGGCCGGGCGGCACCTTGAACGACAGCAAGCGGTTTGGACCGTTGAACCATTGCTCGTAATCGTCAATCAGCCCACCCGCCGTATCCGCGACCAGCAGGCGGAAGATCGCGACCCCGGTCTGGCGTACCTCCGGTTCGCCTGAGATCGCGCGCCGCACCGCCGAATAGCGCCCGTCGGCGGCGATCAGGAGATCGACATCATCGAGACGCCGCGTCTTCCCGTCCTGAATCCATGCAATCGAGGTTTTGCGGGGATCGGCGGCATCGCGGCCAATCTCGGCAATCTCGCAGCCGTAGGAAACGTGATCCCCCGCGGCCTCGCGCAGCACGCGGTAGAGCTCCGACCAGCGGATCCGCCAGCCGGGCCCATCCGCAACATCAGCCAGCGGCAGATCGAACAGCACGGTGCCGTCGGTGAGCGATATCCGCCAATTGTGCCAGAGGTAGCTCGAAGCGGTGATAAAATCGGCAAGTTCGGGATCGATCGCCTTCACCGCCTTGACCGCGTTCGGCCCGACATTGAGCCCGGTACCGGCCTCGGAATGGTCGTCACGCGCGACCCGCTCCAGGCAGATCACCTCGACGCCATCCAATCGCGACAGCTGCCGCGCCATCACGCATCCCGCAACACCTGCGCCGACGATGACGATCCGCATCAGGCACTCCCCTCTCGCGAAGCGATCACCGCAACCAGCCCGCCGCCGTCCGGACCTTGATGCTCGGCGCCTCCGGACACAAAGATCCGGCCGTCGCCGATCACGCCGGCGACCAGGCCCGCGACCGCGCCACGGACATGGCGCTGGGCGTTGATGTCGGTGTCGTCGAGCATGGTGTGCCGGTACCCGCGAATTTTTCCGCGTCGATCCGGCTCGCATTTGACCAGCACGGTCGCGATTTTCATGGCGTCGGCAGCCGAAACCTGCGGTTTAGCTTCGATGTCGAGATCGGCCAGCACGTCGACGACGGCGCCGATATCGAGCGCATCGGCCATCGGGCGATGCGCGATGCGGAGCGGACCGGCCCAGCGCGCGCTGTTGCCGAGCACGACCACCTCATTGCTCTCGACCTCGACGCCCGAAGAGATGCTGGCGCGCGGCGACTGGATGGAAAAGTCCGAAAGCAGCGAGCCTTCCTGAAATACGGATGGCGCCAGCTCTCCAAGCGCCACCGCCACCCCGAACGCACCTGCCGCACGCGCAAACGCCATCGACTTGTTTGGATCGCTGGTCAGCGGCGTCTTCCCGGCGGCGATCGCCGCCGCGGCGCGCGCCACCGTGACGCAGGGACATTTGACCTGCACGAAATGCACGTCGCCCAGATGTTCGATTTCGGCAGCGGCGATCGCGGCACGAACCGCGTTGGCAACGCTGTCGATATGGGCGCGCCGGCCGACATCTTCCGCGGCAACCGGCGCACTGAATGCCGTGCCGATCGCGAGCGAAGGTCCCGCTCCGCGCGCTGGCTCGCCCTCGCCGGCGCAGAAGACGCTGTAGTGCGGACTCATCACGCCTTCTGTTCCACCTGACAGCACGCAAGGAATTTCGCGGATCAACTGCTCGGCCGGCTCGTCCAGATGCTTCGCCAGCATCGCCATCAATGTCTGCGTGAAGTAGCCGCGGGTGAAATCGTTGACCCCGCCATTACCCTCGGTCTTGCCGATGATGGCGACGATTTCTACCGCGCGAACCGTCCCGCCCGCGATCAGCCGATCGAGTTCGGAGAGGTCGCCGGGATGCGCCATCGACAATCGGAAGATCTGCGCCGTCCTCACGCGTTCCTCGCTTTGCGCGTCAGTTCAAACAGCCGGCTCGGGCTCAGCGGTATCTCCAGCAACTCGACCTCCTGCCGCTTCAAATCCAGCGCATCCTCGATCGCCTGTGCGAACAGCGGCCCGACCGGAATTGCTCCAGCTTCGCCGGCTCCCTTCATCCCCAATGGATTGAGCGGCGACGGCGTCACGGTATGGTCGAGCTCCATGCGCGGCACCTCCAGCGCCGTCGGCAGCAGATAATCCGCCAGCGACGCATTGAGCAGCTGGCCCTGCTCGTCGAATGACAGTTTTTCGTAGAATGCGTTGCCTATGCCCTGCGCGACCCCGCCGTGGATCTGGCCGGCGAGGATCATCGGATTGATGACGGTGCCGCAATCATGAACCACGACATATTTGAGAACCTCGACGTCGAAGGTTTGCGGGTCGACCTCGATGATGGCGGCATGGACGCCGTTCGAGGTCGCGCCCATTGACGGTCCGAAATATTGCGTCGATTCCAGCCCCGGCTCCGTCCCCGGCGCCACCGCGCCGCGCATCGGATTGGCGCGTCGGGCCAGATCCCCGAGCCGGATGAATTTGCCGGGGATGCCGGTGATCGCGACCTGGCCGTCGGCAAGCACCAGATCCTCCTCCGAACATTCGAAGGCGTCGCTGGCGAGCTTGAGCGCCTTCTTCCGCACCGCGCGCGATGCCTCGCTCACCGCCGTGCCCGCGACGACGGCACCACGGCTCGCAAACGTGCCCGCGCCCCAATAGAACTGGTCGGTATCGCCGGTGACGATATCGACATCCGTCACGTCGACGCCGAGTTCATCGGCGACGATCTGCGCAAAGCTGGTGAAATGGCCCTGGCCCTGGGTACCGATGCCGGTCGCGACATTGACCTTGCCGTTGGACTGGATCTGGACCTTGGCGCCCTCGTAGGGCCCGATGCCGGTACCTTCGACATAGCAGGCGACGGCGATGCCGACGCAGCGCCCCTCAGCCCGCAGTCTCGGCTGCTCGTCGCGGATGAAGTGATCGTAACCGATCAGCTCCAGCGCCTTGTCGAGCACCGGCTCGTAGTTGCCGCTGTCATATACAAGCGGCTGAAAGTCCTGATAGATGATCTCGTTCTTGTAAGGAAACGCGTCCGGCGGAATCAGATTGCGGCGGCGGATTTCCGCGGGATCGATCTTCAACTCGTGCGCGGCCAGATCGAGAAACCTCTCCATCACAAACACGCCGTGCTGCCGTCCGGCGCCGCGATAGGGCGTCACGATCGGCAGATTGGTGAACACGGCGGTGAAGGTGCTGTCATAGTCCGGCACCACGTAGGGGCCGAGCAAGGTGCATTGGCTGTTGATCGGAACCGTCAGCCCATAAGGCGCGTAGGCTCCGGCGTCGTGTAAGAACACATCCTTGATGCCGAGAATGCGGCCATCCGCGGCGAGCGCGATCTCCGCGTCATGAATCTGCCCGCGCTCATGCGTGGTGCTGAAGAAGTGTTCCAGCCGATCCTCGATCCACTTCACCGGCCGATTCAGCCGCATGGAGATCCACGGCAGCATGACCTCTTCCGGGTAGAACATCATGATTTTCGGCCCAAAGCCGCCGCCGATGAAGGGGGCGATCACGCGGACCTGGCGCTCGCCGAGGCCGAGGATGGCGGCAAGGCCGTTGCGCACGAACACCGGCGCCTGGGTGGTGTCCCAGATCGTCATTTGCGCGCCGCGCGCATCCCATTGCGCCACGACGCCGCGGGTCTCGATCGGCGAGGAGATGCCGTGCTCATAGAGAAACCTGCGCTTGAGGATCAGATGCGCGTTCGCCGCGGCGCGGCGGTAGTCGCCCTTGGTCTGGCGGACATGCGCCGAAATGTTGGAGCCGAGATCGTCGTGGACATGCGTCGCCGTGTTCAGCGCGCCTTCGCAATCGACCACCGCCGGCAGGATTTCGAGATCGACGACGATGTCGTCGAGCGCGTCCTCGGCAATGTAACGGCTGTCGGCCACGACAATTGCGAGCGGCTCGCCGACATGGCGAACCTTGTCCTTGGCCAGCGGCACCTGGGTCCGCTCGTTGAAGACGCTTCCCGGAATAGGTGGTGGCGGCACCAGCAACGGGCCGGGCCGCCAGTACGCGCCGAGATCATTTGCGGTGTAGACCGCCGTGACGCCGGGCCGTTGCAGCGCCCGGGAGACGTCGATCCCCTTGATGCGGGCGTGCGCGACCTGGCTGCGCAGGAACGCCGCGTGCTGCATACCGGGCAATTCGACATCGTCGATGAACAGCGCTTGTCCGGTGAGGAGCTTTCGGTCCTCATTGCGTTTGACCGGCGCACCGAAGAAGCGGGTGGTCATGGCGCAGCCCGCAGCGTCTGGGCGGCCGCCAGCATCGCGTCGACGACGTTCTGGTAGCCGGTGCAGCGGCACAGATTGCCCGACAGTGCCTCACGCACTTCATGTTCCGAAGGCTGCGGGTTTTGCTTCAGGTAAGCCGTCATCGTCATCAAAATGCCCGGCGTGCAGTAGCCGCACTGCAAACCGTGATGGTCGTGCATGGCCTGCTGGATCGGATGCAGTTCACCGTCGTTGCCGGCCAGTCCCTCCACGGTCGAGAGTTCATGGCCATTGGCCTGGACGGCCAGCATCAGGCACGAGCGGATCGGCGCGCCATCGAACAGGATGGTGCAGGCGCCGCACGCGCCGTGCTCGCAGCCGACATGGGTGCCGGCGAGTCCCAGATCGTGACGCAGGAAATCGCTGAGCAGGATTCGCGATTCGACCGTACGGCGACAGGTCGTACCGTTGACGGAAAGCTCGATATCGTGCCGCTCAGGCTGCATGGCCTGCCCGTGAAAACGCCGCGCTGATCGCGCGCTGGGCAAGAACACCGGCGATATGCCGCTGATAATCGGGACTGGCGTGCACATTGCCCGGCGGATCGATCATGCCCTGAACTTCGGCCGCGACAGTCTCGATCACTTCACCGGCGCAGGGCTGGCCGATCAGGGACGCAGCGGCGGCGCTGGCATCGACGGCCCTATCGCCGACGCCGCACAGCGCGAGCCGCAGTTGCGAACAGCGTCCTTCTGCGTCGATGGTTACGATGGCGGCAACACCTGCGAGCGCAAAGTCGCCGCGTCGCCGCGCCACTTCCATGAAGCAGGCCCCGGTCCGCCCCGTTGGCGGTGGAAAGGCGATCTCCACCAGCATTTCATCGTTCTGGATGTCGGTCGTCAGCAGGCCCTGGAAGAATTCGGATGCAGGGACCTCGCGTTCACCGATGGCCGACCTGATCCGCATGCGTGCCTGCATCCCAACGGCGATTGCCGGCAGTTCGGAGGCAGGATCGGCGTGGGACAGATTGCCGCCGATCGTTCCGCGATTGCGAATCTGCGGATGGGCGATGTGAGGCAGCGCGTCGGCGAACAGCGGGCAGTCCGTCAGAAACCTGCTGTCGCGTTCGAGGGAATGATAGCGCGTCAGTGCGCCAATCCGGATCTCGCCGCTTTCCGAACGTTCGACACCCGCCAGCTCGCCGAGACCGTTGATGTCGATCAATACCGAAGGCCGCGCCAATCGAAAATTCATCGCCGGGATCAGGCTCTGGCCGCCGGCGAGAAAGCGCGCCTCGTCGCCATGTTCGGCCTTCAGAGCAAGCGCGTGGTCGACAGACGAAGCTGCGATATATCTGAATGGTGCAGGCTTCATCGATCTCGCTCGGAAACCGCGCCCACATCGGCCTGGCGCGTGCAACGCCGGAAAGTATCGGTTGTCAAATCGCCCAAGTCAAAACCCGGCGATCGGAAACGACGCCGGAGTTGCATTGAAACCCGGCGATTGCTTGCTCATTCTGCTCTCGACCTGCATAAACATCGAGCAGAACCGATGCAGGGTCGGCCAGGGGCGTGTCATCCGCGCCGCTCCTCGGAGGTGAGCGCGGCCAGGAATGTCTCGAGCGCCTGCTTTCCGGCCTCTTCGGCGGCCCTCTGCGACAAGTAGCCGTCGCCATTCAACCTGACGCCCATCGGCACGCTTCTGCGTCGAATCTCCCAGCGCCACGACGAGCGAGAATCATCGCTGATCGTCACGACATGATAATCTCGCCAGAACAGGATCATGACGTCATCGGCCAAAGCTGCCCGCATCAGCGCCGCTGAAAGATGGCTTTGGCGACATCGCCGACCGCCTCGACATTTTCGTCCATACCGTCGAAGCAGACGATGCGGCACGGGCAGGCTTCGAGGCCCTCGTAGCGCCACGGAAACGCGCCGATGATCGCCCGTTTGTTCAGCATCTTCTCGATATCGCCGCCGACATTCTCGGCGTGGATCAACCCCTCCTGGAAAGCATAGGAGTGGAACGGGAACATGTCCTCGGTCACTTCCCGGCCCGATTTCTTGTGCACGTAGCTGTATTCGCCGAAGAACTCGTCGCAGCCCATGCCTACCTTGGCTTCGAAGCGTTTGGTCAGATCCGGGCGCATCAGGCGGATCGAGGTATTCATGGCGTGATCGCCGGAGCCGCAATCGACTCCGAACCACTTGATCTTCTTCTTCAGCATCCATTCCAGCAGCTCGATCTTGCCACCGGGATGCATGCAGAAATAGCGCACCAGATCCTGCTGCTCTTGCCCCTCCCAATAGCGGTGCCAACCGGTATGCAGGATCAGGATGTCGCCTTCCCTGACTTCGACCGGTGCTGCCTCGATCATGTCAGGCGTGATCACCGCCCAGTCGTCCATGTGGGCGGAGACGTCGACCACGGCGCCGGGGCCGACCAGGAAATCCAGCGGATAGGAGGCCATGTCGCCCATGCCGTCGGTGCCGTGCATCGCGCCGTCGATGTGGGTGCCGACATGAAGCGCCATATCGATGCGCTGCGCGACGATCATCTTGGTCTGGAGATTTTGCGCATAGTACATCTTGTTGCCGGCGTATCCGACCCAGCCGGGCGTGTGCACGTTCATCAGATGGGTCATGTCGACGATCTTCATCTTGAATTCCTTCCGTCAAACTCTAATGGCGGCACGACCACTCACGCAGTCCGGCGAAACAAGGATTTGAAGAGCCCGCGCAGCGCCGACAGCAGCAGCGCAACAGCACCGATCGGCCGGGCGGCCGGCGGCGTGGACGGACTCGCCGCCGCATCCGGCTCGCTTGTCAGCGCCGTTCCGTGCGCGGCGATCGCGGCCTCGGCATTGCTGACGAAGCCGGCCACCATCGCGTTGGCGATCTCGGTGATGAGCCCGGTGCGGCCAAACTGCGCGATCGCGCCGGACAGCTGCACGTCGGAATCGACGACGATCGCGGTGCCGGCGCCGGTTGCCTGCAGCGCGCAGGCCATGGTCATCCTGCCGCGGCTTGCGCCTTTGCGGTCGACGCCCTTGCCTTCGAGCGCGACCGATTTTGCCGCTTCGTCATAGCGAACATCGGCCTCACCCTCGAAACTCGCCTGGAACGGACCGACTTTGGCCGAGACCTTGCCGGCATGCCGGCCGTCGTCTTTGGCGCCGATATATTCGGCGCCCGGCATGCACGCGGCGACGCGCGGAACGTCTCGAAAGAAGCTCCAGACCTCGTCGATCGGCCGCGCAATGACGAATTCCTGGTGCAGTTTCATGGCTCGGTTCGCGGCTCCGCCATCATCTGGCCTGCGGGCGGCTTGGCATCCGCCGGCAGCGCGCCGGCCGCTTTCAGAAGCGGAACGTCGGCCGGGGCCGGCCCGCCGACGCTGACGGTATTGGTGCCGCGATCGGCCTTGACCGCATGCTTGATGCCGACGGGGACATGGACGACGCATCCCGCGTGGAACGGCAGCGCGATGTCGTTGGTGTAGTCGTAGACGGTACCCTCGCCTTCGAGGATGAAGATCGTATCTTCCGACAGCGTGTGAATGTGGGGAACGTTGCCCTCGCCAGCCTCGAGGAGAACGTAATTGAGGTTCGCCTCCCAGGCGTCGACGCCGGGCCAGATCACGAAGCGCGCGTCCTTCGATATCAGCGGCAGCCGAAGGGTGGGATGGTCACGGTGGAAAAGACGAATCGCCATTGCGCGTCAGCCCTCGGTCGAGGTCATGTTGGCGTAAAGGCTCGGATCCGGTGGACAGGGTCCGCCAAGCACCTTGATGCCGGCCGGGCCGGCTTCGATCCGATAGGGATCGCCGGCATCGATGTGGACCATGTGCCCCTCGGCGAGATCGATGCGCGACCCCGCCGCCGCATCGACAATGGCCCCGGCGCCCCCGATCACGTAGTAGACGCAGTTCGACACGTGGCGCAGGCCGATGGTACGGGCATTTTCCTTCAGCGTAACAAGCTGGAAACTGCGAAACGCGGCACCATTGTGCGGTGACAACACAACCTTCGCGTTGCCCTCGCCCTCGACGATCGGTATTTCTGGACATCCAACCGTGCTGTCGATGACACGCACACGGGGAGGTGGGGGGTTGGCCATCACTGCCTTATTTTGAATATAGATCAATTCTTTTGAATATAACCAAAATTGAGGGTTGCGCAACGTCGTCATGCGCACGACAAGAGCGAAACAGCGCCGGGAGCGTGAGGCATGAGCGAATCCGAGACTGAATTGAACGTCGACAGTGCTGCCGCCGCGTCGGGTGAACTCGCCGAAACCACCGCCAATACCCTGGCCGCGATCGGAGTCCGGATCCGCGAGCTGCGGCAAATGCGCGGTCTGACGCTGCAGGAACTCGCCGACGTCTCCGGTGTCTCCACCTCGATGCTGAGCCTGGTCGAACGCGGTCGCGCTTCGCCGTCGATCGGCTCGCTGATCGTGATCGCGAGCGCGCTCGGGGTTGCGATGTCGGACCTGCTCGTCAATGGCACCGAAGGCGAGGAGAAGATCGTGGTGCGCGCCTCGGAGGCGCGCACTGTCGAGACCGCGCAGCACGTCGTGCGCCGGCTGATGCGTGAAGACCGTTCCCGCGGCGTCTCGGTCGCCGTCAACGAATACGCCCCGCACACCGGAAGCACCGAGCATCCGATCACCCACGACGGCTTCGAGTATGGCTTTGTGCTGCAGGGCGAACTGACTGTCGAGGTCGACGGTACCAAGCACGTGCTGCGACAGGGCGATCTCATCGCCTACAGCTCCCGCCGCAAGCACAAGATCTGGAACCACGGCAAGACCAAGGTCCGCACGCTGTGGTTCAACCTCGACCGCGAATGAGATCTCATGATTGCGGCCCTCGCAGGATCCGGTGCAATCGGGCGGGCGTGATCGGAAGCTGGGTCACGGCCCCGGGCCTTTGAAGCGCAGCGTCGATCGCGGCGGCCAGCGCCGCGCCAACGGCATTGATGCCGGCCTCACCGGCTCCCTTGACGCCCAAAGGATTCAGTGGCGACGGTGCATCCTCGCGCAGCAAAACCTCGATCGCCGGCACCTCATGACAGGTCGGCATCAGATAATCGGCAAAACTCGCCGCCAGTGGTTGGCCGTTCTCGTCATAAACGAACTCCTCCAGCAGCGCGCCGCCGATGCCCTGCGCCGCCGCGCCGACGATCTGCCCTTCGATCAGCATCGGATTGATGGCGCGCCCGACGTCATAGCCGATCAGATAGCGCTCGATCGTGATGGCGCAGGTCGACGGGTCGACCTTCACCTGGGCTGCGTGGACGCCGTAAGGATAGGTCATATGACCCGCAACGAAGCGTCCCTCGCCGGTAAGGCCGCCGGCGCCCTCGAGATGCAAGGCGACGTCGCCAAGCGGCAACGAAGCGCCGCCACCGACCGCCTCGACCATGCCGCCCGACAGCCGCAGAGCATCGGGGCTTGTCTGCAGCAGTTTGGCCGCGGTCTCGAGCGCACGGTCGCGCAGAGCTTCGGACGCGATCTTCACGGCTGAACCTGCCATCACCGTCACCCGAGAGGCGAAGGCGCCGAAGCCGATCTCGATCCGGTCGGTCTGGCCATGGATCACGCTGATCCGTTCGATCGGAATTCCGATCGTCTCCGCGCAAATCTGCGCCAGCACGGTCTCGACGCCCTGACCGACGGAGGCGACGCCGGTCACGATCGCGACCGTGCCCCGGCCATCGACCTTGATCCGGACCAGGTCTTGTGGACCGAGGCCGCTCTTTTCGACGAAACAGGCAATGCCCAACCCGACATGCTCGCCGCGATCGCGGCGCGCGGCGAGTTCGGCCTGCAGCCGATCGTAGCTAAGACGATCAAGCACGCGCTCAAGCAGATCGCGGTACTTTCCGGAATCGTAGACGACGGCGGTGCCAAGCGTCTCGATGCCGCGATCGAACGGCATGGCCTCGGCGGCGATCAAGTTGACACGACGCACCTCGACCGGCGCTAGAGCGAGTTCAGTCGCGATCCTGTCGATCAGCCGCTCGCGGGCAAAGGTGGACTCGTAGCGGCCGGGCGCGCGGTAGGTGCCGGCCGGCGTCTTGTTGGTGAGCCGGATATGTCCCTCGACGCTGTACGCGGGAATGACGTAGGGGCCGGGCAACATTGCCGCGGACAAATCGGTCACCGTGGTGCCGTGGGTGCGCACATAGGCGCCCTGATCGGTGAAGACTTCCGCCTTGAGGCCGAGGATGAATCCTCGTTGATCGACGGCTGCGTGCAATCGGTAGACCTGATCGCGCGAATGGTTGGCCGCGAGCAAGTGCTCCTTGCGGTCCTCAATCCATTTCACCGGCCGCCGCAGCCGCAGTGCCGCGGCGCAGAGCAGCACGTCCTCCGGATAGAGCTCGCCGCGGATGCCGAAGCCGCCGCCGACATGCCCCTCGCTGAGTTCGAGCCGCCCGGGTGCCAGACCCAGCATCCGGCTGATGGCGTCGCGATTATAGTGCGGGACCTTGGCAGCCCCATAGAGCGTCAGCACATCCGTGTCGGCGTCGTGGACGGCAAGCCCGCCACGGGTCTCAAGGGGAACGCCGGTATGACGGCCGACCTTGACCTCCAGCGCAACGATTTTGTGGGCGGCGGCGAAGGCCGCGTCGAGGTCGCCATAGCCGCGGCGGATCACGGCCGGCTCGGACAACAGGCCGAGATGGATGTCGGGCATGAACGTCACCGGCTCGGCGGTCGCGTCGAGCTGCGGCGCAAGTTCCTCGATATCGCAGAAGACGAGATCGGCCGCGTCTTCCGCAACATAGGGATCGACGGCGAAGACGACCGCTACGGGATCGCCGACATAGCGCACATAATGGCGCGCCAGGACCCATTGCCGGTAGGGCGCAAGCCGCTCGAGGCCCATCTGGCGAAAGTCGATCGGCGGCAGCCCGGCGACGTCGTCGGCAGTCCAGATCGCAGCAACGCCTTCAAGTGCCGCCGCCTCTGCGGTCTCGACCCCGAGAATCCGTCCGAACGCGACCGGCGAACGCACCACGCGCATATGGAGGTGACCAGGCGCATTGCAGTCGGCGGCGAACGAGCCCTTGCCGAGCAGCAGCGGGCGATCCTCGATGCGCCGAAGCGAGCGGCCGATATAGCTCATACGCGCGGTCTCGCCCGCAATTCGCGCGCGGCGATCTGTACCGCCTTGACGATGTTCTGGTAGCCGGTGCAGCGGCAGAGGTTCGACGACAGCACGTCCCTGATCTCATCGTCCGACATGTCCGGGTTTTGCTCCAGCACGCCGGCGGAGAGCATCAGAAAGCCGGGGGTGCAGAAGCCGCATTGCAGTCCGTGATTCTCCCAGAACGCCTGCTGCAGTGGATGCAGGGTGTCGCCGTTCGCGAGCCCTTCCACGGTGCGGATGGCCTTGCCCTCGGCCTGCACGCCGAACATCAGGCAGGAGCGGACCGGCTTGTCATCGACCAGCACCGTGCAGGCCCCGCAGACGCCATGTTCGCAGCCGATATGGGTCCCGGTCAGGCCGCAATCATCGCGCAGCACGTCGGCCAACGTCCGGCGCGGCTCGATCGACACCGCATGGGAAGTGCCGTTGACGGCGAGATCGATATTGATCTTGCTAGCCATGTCCGATCCCGATCATGCGGCGGCCTCGGCCAGCGCGCGCCTGACGGCGGTGGCGACGAGATCACGCCGGTATTCCGGCGTAGCGTGGATGTCGCCTATCGGACTGACCGAGGCCCACGCCTCATGGGCGATCGTGTCGATCATCTGCGGCGATGCCGCGCCTCCGACCAACCGCGCCTCCAGTTTGCGCAACCGGATCGCGCGGTCGGACACGCCACCGACGCCCAGCCGCGCTTCGCGAACGATGCCGGCTTCGAATCGTAACGCCGCCAGCGCCATGCCGAGCGCGAAATCGCCGGCGCGTCGCGAGAATTCGTAGAAGCCGGTTCGCCAGCCCTGCCCCAGCGCAGGCAGGCGGATTTCGGTGAGCAACTCGTCGGCCTCAAGGTCAGTCGAGAACGTCCCGTTGAAGAAATCGCCGATCGCAATGGTCCTCTCTCCGCGCGTGCTCTTGGCCACGATGGCGGCGTCCAGCGTGGTGGCGACGAGGCACCATTCCGACGCCGGGTCGGCGTGGGCGAGGCTTCCGGCAAAGGTGCCGCGTTGCCGGATCGGATAATGCGCGATGTTGCTTGCGACCTTGGACAACATCGCCCCGAGCGGGCCAGCGACGACGGACCGATGAAAGGCGGCGTGACGCGTCAGCGCGCCGATCGTGAGGCCGCTGTCGTCCGATCGAATGTAGTCGAGTTCGCGGATGTCGTTGATGTCGATGAGCACCGCCGGCCGCGCCAGGCGGAAATTCATCGCCGGCACCAGACTCTGGCCCCCGGCCAAAATCTTGCAGTCGTCCTTGTGTTTCGCCAGCAGAGCGAGCACTTCGGAGAGACTCGCCGGCCTGACATAGTCGAACGGCGCAGGCTTCACATTTTAACCTTGCTCAATATTATTTAACCTGATTAACATGATCCCATAACGGTGTCCACCAAACCCAACGGTGAGCTTGCATGGGCCGGGCCAAAGCTTCGGTGCGCGGGTGCCAACCGGCAGAGGCTGGCGGTGTTTCTTTCAGATCTTGGCGCAAGCGGCGAGCGTCAGCGGCTCCACTGCTCCAGCAGATCGGCGGCATCGGTCACCACGCCAAGATGCAGCGAGACCATCTTCAGTGCAGCCTCTTCCATATCCTCATTGGTGCCGCGGACGAGGTCGCGCAGCACCACCACGCGATAGCTCAGATTGCTTGCGTCGAACGCTGCATTGAGAATGCAGCAATCAGTCATGCCGCCGTTCAACACCACGGTGCGGACGTTCATCTGGCGCAGCAGGAAATCGAGATCGGTGGCGAAGAACGGCGAGAGCCGCTTCTTGCCGGCGACGACCAGATCGTTCGGTTCGACGTGGGTCACGAATTCGGTCCAGCGCGAACCTTCGATGGCGTGGTCGTCGGAGTTCGCAATCGCGCCGACATAGAGCGGGAATGTCCGCCGCCACGCCGAGGGAATGCCGGCGACGTCGTCGACGCCGCCCTTGCGCAGCACCGATTTGACATGGATGACCGGCACGCCGATGGCGCGCGCCGCGGCATGAAACCGGTCGATCGGCGCGACGATCTCGCGCGCGCGCGGCGCCGGGCAAGGACAATCGGGCGTATCGGCGAGATGTCCCTGGTGCATGTCGACCGACACGATGGCCGAACGATCGGCAGTGGTGAAATCCTGAAAGCCTTGCGGCAGGTCGCGCCTTGCGCCGTACACATAAGCCTTCATCACACGTCCTCCCGGCCGTTCCGCATCACTGCACGCGAAGCAATATCCAGGCCGTGCGCCGCGAGGATGCACCGTTTTTCGCCTGCGTTCGGCCAGCAGCCGGCCGGTCTCGCACCACCCGGATGCATAGCCGGCAGCGGCGCGAAAGCCCGGGTTGGAAGCAGGCGGACCTTGAACGATGCGCCTGCATTCCTGCAGCGACCGGCAACGGTCGCGTGACGACGACGAGACGAGGAGGGACTGCCCAGCGAATGGGTCGAAGGTGACTAAACAATCGGCGTGCTATTTTTTCCAACAATGCGAACATTTTTCTGACGTCCGCCTCAAGCGGCCGAGAAGCTCGCACAGCTAGAGGATTTGCGTGATGCGCTGGACTACTTCCATTCCTGTTCTTGCTGCGGCCCTCACCGGCGGCGCGGCAATCGCCTATGGGGCCGGGTTCACACTGCCTGCCCCGCCAAAAATCGCGTTCCTGTATTTCATGGACAAGACCGACGGCGGCTGGACCCAGGCCTTCGAAGAGGCTCGCGTGAAGGTCGAAAAGTCGCTCGATCTGCAAATACCCTTCGTTGAGGGCGTGCCGGAAGTGGCAGGCCAGATTACGCCGGCGGCCGAACGTTTCATCCAGCGCGGCTACAATGTGATCATCGGCACCGCGTTCGGATATTCAGACACGTTCAAGGAGCTGTCGCTGAAATATCCGAAGGTCGCCTTCCTCAATGCGTCCGGCACCACCAACGGCTCGAACCTCGAATCCTTTTATGGCCGCACCTATGAGAGCCAGTATCTCTGCGGCATGGTGGCGGGCGGGATGTCCAAGACCGGCAAGCTCGGCTTCGTCGCCGCGCACCCGATCGGCCCGGTGAACTGGACCATCAATGCCTACGAAATGGGCGCTCAGAAGATGAACCCCAAGGCGACTGTCACAGTGATCTTCACCGGAGCGTGGAACGATCCGGTCAAGGAACGCGCCGCGGCCAGCGCCATGGCTGACCAGGGTATCGACGTCATCGGTCAGCACGTCGACACGCCGACGCCGCAGATCGTCGCCCAGGAGCGCGGCATCTACGGCACCGGACATCACCGCGATTTCCGTGAATTCGCGCCGAAAGCGACGCTGTGTTCGTCGGTCTGGACCTGGGACAGCTTCCTGTCGCCGGAACTGAAGAAGGTGGCGGCCGGCAATTGGGAGCCAAATCCATATGGCGCCTTCCCCGGCATCAAGGAAGGCGGCACCGACATCGCCTGCTGTAACGCGGCGGTACCGAAAGACGTGGTCGACAAGGTGATGGCCGAGCGCGCCGCCATCATCGCTGGCAAGAAGATCTTCGCCGGCCCGATCAAGGACATCGCAGGCACTGAGCGGGTCGCGGCCAACGCCTCGCTGGATGATGGTGGGTTCTGGAAGATGGACTGGTACGTTCCAGGCGTCATTACCCAGAAATAGGCTGGTCATATCAGCTGATGGCATCCGCGCTGCAACTCGTCGGGATAAGAAAATCCTTCGACGGGGCCCTGGCTCTCGATGGCGCGTCCTTCGAGAGCCAGGCCGGCGAGGTGCATGCGCTGCTGGGCGAAAACGGCGCGGGGAAATCCTCGCTGATGAACGTCGCGGCAGGGCTCTACGCTCCGGACGCCGGATCGATCTCGATCGCGGGCGCTCCGATCGCGCTGAGCGGCCCGGCGGCGGCGCGCCAGCACGGCATTGGCATGGTGCATCAGCACTTCAAGCTGGTGAAACCATTCACGGTGGCCGAGAACGTGCTGCTGGCCAACCCGCAGCCGCATTTCGCCTCGGGCATCCGCAACATCCGCGCTGCGATCGAGAAGCAGGTCGGCGAACTCAAATTCTCCGTTGACCCCGACCGGCGCATCGACACCATGACGGTGGCCGAGCAACAGCAGGTCGAGATCGTCAAGGTGCTCGTCGGCGGCGTCAAGATTTTGATCCTCGACGAGCCGACGGCGGTTCTGACCGACGCGGAAGCGGTCGGGCTGCTCGAGATCGTACAGCGGCTGGCGCGCTCCGGTACCGCGGTGGTGCTGGTGACGCACAAGCTGCAGGACGTGAAGCGTTTCGCCGACGCCGTGACCATCATGCGCGGCGGCAAGACGGTTGCAACGCTCGACCCGCGCCGATCGAGCGCGGAAGAGCTCACCGAACTGACGGTAGGCCGGACCTTGCCGCTGCCGGAGCGGACGCCGCACCAGGGCGGACCGACGAAGCTCAATGTCGGCGCCCTCTGCTACACGCGCGGCGACGGCCGCACGATGCTCAACAACACCAGCTTCCACGTTCGCGCCGGCGAGATCTACGGCATCGCCGGCGTCAGCGGCAATGGCCAGGCCGAACTCGCCGAAGCGCTGATTGGCGCAATCGAGCCGACCTCGGGCGAAATCTGGCTCGACGGCCGCGGCGACATCAGCCGTGCCAACCAGGCCAAGCGCCGCGAGGCGGCGATCGCTTCGATCCCCGCCGATCGCTACGCCTACGCGCTGGCGGGCAGCCTGCCGATCAGCGACAACCTCGCGGTCGCGCAGATCCGCGGCGGGCGCTACGGCGGCGTCATCAAGCTCGACCGCGCGGCGATGCGCCGTGACGCCAGCGCCGCGGTCAGGGACTACGACGTCCAGGGCGTTCGCAGCATCAACCAGAAAGCCTCACTCCTCTCCGGCGGCAACGCGCAGAAGCTCGTGATCGCGCGGGAATTCAGCCGCGAGCCCGAAGTCGTGGTCGCGCACAGCCCGAGCCGCGGGCTCGACGTCCGCGCCTGCGCGGCGGTGCATCAGCGCCTGATCGCCGCACGCGAACAAGGTGCGGCCATCGTGCTGATCAGCGAGGACCTCGACGAGGTCTTGAGCCTGTCGGACCGCATCGGCGTCATGAGCAGAGGCGCCATTGTCGGCGAATTCGAATGTCCGGCGGATCGCCAGGCGATCGGCCGGGCTATGGTCGACCATGGATGATCTTTTACGCCGGGCGGATACCTTGATCCCTGCTGCTCCCTCCGCCTTCCGCGGCTTCGGCCGCCTCACCCTCGATGTGCGCCAGGATCTGCCCGCGTGGAAGCAGGCAGCCTTCGTCGGCTTGTCACTCGTCTTCGGGCTCGCAATTTCCGTCGCTATCCTCGCCGCAGCCGGCATCCCGCCGCTGACATTGGGAAACGAACTTGCCGGCGTGCTCACGGCTGAAAGCCTACGCGGCGTGCTGGTGCAAGCCGCGCCGCTGATCCTTGTCGGTCTCGGAGCCAGCCTTGCGTTTCGCATCGGGTTCTGGAACCTCGGCATCGAAGGCCAGATGATCTTTGGCGGAATCTTCGCCGCCGCGATCTCGATCTACGACGTCGGGCCACAGGCGACACGGCTGCTGCTGATGGGATCGGCCGCGGCGCTGGGCGGCGCACTGTGGGTCTTGTTGGTGCTGTTCTTGAAGAACCGTTTCCGCGTCAACGAGATCATCGCGACGCTGCTGCTGAACTATGTCGCGATGTATTTCCTGTTTCACCTACTCTACGGCGCCTGGCAGGACGCCAAGACCGCGTTCCCGCAATCTTCGCCGTTCCGCCCATTCGAGCGGCTGCGCGACATCGGTTATGGCATCAATAGTGGCCTGTTGATCGCCATCGCCGGCGTATTGGCAGCCGGTTGGCTTATTCACCTCAGCCGCATCGGCTTCTACACCCGCTTCATCAGCGCCAATCCACGCATGGCCAAGATCGTCGGTGTCCCCGTGCAGACGGCGACGATATGGATCATCGCGGCCTCCGGCGCCTGCTCCGGCCTTGCCGGTTTCGTCAACGTCGCGAGCCAGGAGGGCCGCCTGACCCAGTCGTTCTCGAACGGATATGTGTTTTCCGGCGTGCTGATCGCATTCCTCTCGCGCAACGATCCCATCGTCATAGCGGTGGTCGGTTTCCTGATCGCGGTGCTGTTCATCGCCGGACAGACGCTGCAGGTGTTCTACCAGATCCCGTTCACCATGGTGCAGATGATCGAGGCCATCATCGTGATGGCGGTGGCCTCTTCCGAATTCATGATCCGTCACCGCATCCGCTGGCTCCGCTGAAGGCATATCCGTGAACCTGGGCGACTTCCTGATCAATTGGCTTGCGAATGCTCCGGCCACCGCGGTGCCCTATGCGCTCGCCGCCCTCGGCCTGATCGTGGCGGAACGCTCCGGCGTGCTCAATCTCACCGCCGAGGGCCTGATGCTGATCGGCGCGCTGGTCGGCGCCGGGACCTCGCTTCTGTTCGTCGGCCATCCGGCGGTCGCGCTGCTCGCCGCGATGCTTGCCGCGAGCGTGGTCTCACTGCTGTTTGCGGTGCTGGTGGTGGTGCTGCGCATCAACCAAGTGATCGCGGGACTGTCGGTGGTGTTCTTCTGCCAGGGCCTGACCGGCCTGATCGGCACGCTGGCGAAATGGCAGAACAAGCAATTGAGCGGGCTCGCACCGCTGAAGATCTGGCCGCTGTCGGAGATCCCGGTGATCGGCCGGCTGTTTTTCACCCAGGATCCCGTCGTCTATCTCACCATCCTGATCTTCATCGCGGTCAATTTCATCCTGTTCAAGACCATGCTCGGCTTGCGCATCCGCGCCGTCGGTGAAAATCCGGCTGCGGCGGATGCCGCCGGCGTCAGCGTCGCCCTGCATCGCATTCTCGCCATCGTCGCCGGCTCCTCGCTGATCGGACTCGCCGGCGGCTACATCTCGGTGGTGAGCGTCAAGCTGTGGGTCACCGGCATGACCGGCGGCCGCGGCTGGATCGCGGTAGCGCTGGTGGTGTTCGCCCGCTGGGCGCCTTGGCCGGCGCTCGCGGGCGCGCTGCTGTTCGGCTGCATCGAGGCGCTGATCCCGCACATCGCCGCGGCCGGCATTCAGGTGCCGCAATATCTGATGCTGATGACGCCATATCTCGCCACCATTGCCGTGATGATCTGGGTCGGCGCCAAGGACCGCCGCGGCAGCCAGGAGCCCGGCGCGCTCGGCCAGCCGCATGTGCGCGAGGAGCGGCGGTAGCCAATCGGGCCGGCGGGGCCACTATTGCTCCGCTCCGCAATGACGGAGCCTCGCCCGCTCAGTGTCCCGCCCGCTCCAGCACATCCGCGATCATGGTCGGCGACAGCGGCACCTGGTGAAACCTGAGGGCGCCAAACGGGCGTAGAGCGTCCTCAACGCCGGAGGCAATCACGGCACCGACCGCGATGCAGCCGGCTTCGCCGACGCCCTTGACGCCGAGGGCGTTGAGCGGCGACGGCGTTTCCAGGTGCAGGATCGAGACATTGGGGATTTCGGTGGCGTACGGCACCAGAAAATCCATCAGGCTGGCGTTGGCGAGGTTGCCATCGGACTGGTAGTCGAGGTGCTCGTACAGCGCGCCGCCGATGCCTTGCGCGATACCGCCCATGACCTGGCCCTCCACCAGCATCGGATTGATCATGTTGCCGCAATCATGAATGCAGACGTATTTCTTGATCTTGACGGTACACAGGCCGGGATCGACCTCGACGATCGCACCGTGCACACCATAGGCCCAGGTTGATTGCGACGGACTGTAATAGTCGGTCGCCTCCAGTCCCGGCGCCTCGCCTTCAGCGAGCGGCGGGCCGTCGTGCTTGCTGGCGGGCGCGAACTGCGTCGCGGCCTGGGCGGCCTTGTTGAAGGCATAACGTAATGGATTGCTGGCGGTGGCGATCGCGGCCAGTGGCACGAAGCGATTCGATCCCTTGATCCAGGCGGCGGAGTCGCGCAGTTCGATGCTGTCGATATCCGCATCCAGCATGTTGGCGGCCGCCTGCAGCACTTTCTTGCGCACGGTGGCGGCGGTCTTATGGATCGCATTGCCGCTGACGACCGCCGCGCGGCTGGCGAAAGTCGCAACTCCCCAGTCGAACGCCTTGGTGTCGCCCTCGACCACGATGACGTCCTGCGGAGAAACGCCGAGCTGGTCGGCGACGATCTGCGCAAACACAGTGTCATGCCCCTGGCCTTGCGTGCTGAGGCCAGTATTGACGTAGACCTTGCCGGTGATCGGGTGGATCTTCACATGGCCGCCTTCATAGGGACCAAGCCCGGTGCCTTCGACGTAGCAGGCAAGACCCAAGCCGAGATAGCGGCCGTCGGACAGGGCTTTTGCCTGCGCGACAGCGAAATTTTCCGCGCCGAGTTCGGTCGCGGCCATGGCCAGCGCCTTGCCGTACTGGCCGCTGTCGAGCGTCACCTTCAATCCGTCGGCGAATAGCAGGCCCTCGCGCGCGTAGGGAAACTGGTTGTCGGCGACCAGATTGCGGCGGCGAATCTCGAAACGGTCAAGGCCCAGTTCCTGCGCCAGCTGGTCCATCGCGCGCTCGAGCGCGAAACAGGCCTGCGGCCGGCCGCAGCCGCGATACGGCGTCACCTGCACCGTCGGCGTATAGACCGCCTTGAACTCGACGAAGATGTTGGGGATTCGATAGGGACCGGCGATAGAGGTCGAGGCGACCTGCGCCACGGCAATGCCGTAGGGGATGAAGGCGCCCGTGTCGTGCAGGAAGAAATCACGCAAGCCGATGACTTCGCCCGACTTCAGCGCCGCCAGCTCGATGGTGTGGATCTGGGTTCGCTCCTGGGAGGAGCCGATGAAATTCTCGCGGCGGTCCTCGATGTATTTGACGGGGCGGCCGAGCTGCATCGCCGCCATCGGCACCAACAGCTCATCGGGATAGAACAGCAGCACCTTCTGGCCAAAGCCGCCGCCGACATCGGGTGCGATGACGCGGACCTTGTCTTCGTCGAGCCCGAACACCGAAGCAAGCCCGCCGCGCACCGAGATCGGCGCCTGCGTGCCGTCCCACACCGTCAGTTCTCCGGTGACCGCCTCCCATCGCGCGGCGACAGCCCGGCATTCCATCGGCGCCGCGGTCGAACGATCGACCTGTACGGTGATCTTGGTGACGTGTTCCGCAGCGGCGAAGGCGCCGTCCGGATCGCCGCTGGTCTGGACGAAGTGGGCGGCGAGATTGTTCGGGATGGCGGCGTGCACGCGCGGCGCGCCATCGTCCAGCGCCTTCACGATGTCCATCTCGACCGGCAGTGGAGCGTAATCGACCTCGATCAGGGCGGCAGCGTCTTCCGCGATGTAACGGTCGACCGCCACCACCATCGCGATGGTCTGCCCGACATAATGCACGTCCCCCCGCGCCAGCGGCCGCTGGGTCTGCGGGTTGGTCATCGACGGATGCGGGATCAGGAGCGGCATCTCGACGTCGAGCGCGCCGATATCGTCGCAAGTGTAGATTGCGACCACGCCGGAACTGGCTTTTGCTGCCGCAGTGTCGATGGAATTGATCCGCGCCCGCGCGTGCGGGCTGCGCAGAAAGGCAACATGCAGCGCGTCCGGCAACGGAATGTCGTCGACGAAGGCGCCCTCGCCGCGCAACAATTTTGGATCGACGTTGCGCTCGATACGCGCGCCGAACATCCGTGTCGACATGCGTGGAGCCTCTCTATTTCGAAATGATCGTCTCAGAAAGCCGGTGCGCGCTTGTCCGGATCATGCCGGTGTTTTCCCGAGTAATTCGGCCGCGCGGCGTACGGCCGCTATGATGTTGAGGTAGCCGGTGCAGCGGCAGAGATTGCCGGACAGCAATTCACGGATGCCGTCGTCGGAGAGATCGAGCGGCTCTTTTTCCTCGAAGCGGCCGAGAATGTTCATCACCATGCCGGGCGTGCAGTAGCCGCATTGCAGGCCGTGGCATTCCTTGAAGGCCTGCTGCACCGGATGCAGCGTACCATCGGCGGCAGCGACGGATTCGATGGTGCGGATGCTGTAGCCGTTGGCCTGCGCCGCCAGTGTCAGGCAGGATCGACCGGGCTTGCCGTCGATCAGCACGGTGCAGCAGCCGCACACGCCATGCTCGCAGCCGACATGGGTGCCGGTCAGGCCGAGTTCATGGCGCAGAAAGTCGGACAGCAGCAGCCGCACGCTAACGCTGCGGCGAACAGCTTCGCCGTTGACGGTCAGGGCCACCTCGACCTGCGCATCGGCGGAGCGGTCGGCGATCGCGGGCTTGATCATGCGCGTCATGCCACAGTCTCCGCACGCTGCGCGGCCCTGGCGACCATTCGGCGGATCAGCGTTCCGAGCGCCCTGCGCCGGTAACTTTGTGAGACATTGGTGTCATCGGGCTGGGTCACGGCGACGAGCGAGGCCGCCACCGCCGCGTCGAGGTCGAGGGGGCCGAGCGTCGTTCCATTCAGGATCGTTTCGGCGTCTTTCAGCCGGATCGGCCGATCGGCAATGCCACAGGCCGCGATCCGCACGCCGGTGGCACGGCCGCTCCGATGCAGCGCGAGCACGCAGCCGACGCCGACGACCGCGTAATCGCCGTGCCGCCGCGTCACCTCGTCGAACGCCCAGCCTGCCCCAGCCGGCAGGAGCGGAAAGCGCGCCTCGACCACGATCTCATCGTGATTGCGCGCCGTGGTCAGGAACGACTGGAAGAATTTCTCGGCTGCGATCTCGCGCGAGCCGGATGGTCCCTGCGCGACCACGGAGCCACCGAGCAGCGCCAGCAGCAGCGGCATTTCGGCCGAGGGATCGGCGTGGCAGAGGCTGCCGACCACGGTGCCGCGGTTGCGGATCGGGATGTGGGCGACGTGCTGCATGACTTCCGCGATCAGGGGATTGGCACGCTTCACCTCTTCGTCGAGTTCGAACTCGCGGTGACGGACCATAGCCTTGACGATGATGGCGTCACTGCCGACTGCGATGCCGCGCAGGCCCTGGATATGCTGGATGTCCACCAGCAACGACGGATTGGCAGCGCGAAAATTCATCGCCGGCAGCAGTGTCTGCCCGCCGGCGAGCACCATTGCGTCAGGATCGCCGGCGAGCAGGCTGATCGCAGCTTCCAGGGTCGTTGGCGCCTCATAGCCGAAGATGGAGGGCTTCATCGCGTCACTTCACCTCGCATGTTCGGCGACCGCCGTCATGAACAGTGCAACCAGCGCGTCAGGGTCCGAAAGCTGCGGCGCATGATCGCTGTCGAGCCCGTAGACGGCGCGGCAGGGCGACATGGCCTGCATCTTCCGCTGCAGCGGCAGATGCACCGAGCGGTCCTCGCGCGCCTCGATATAGACGCGCGGCACGGTGCCGAAGCCGTCGGGCGAAAGTTTCAGCTGCGAGCGGCGGCCTCCCTCGGGCTGCGGCGTCAATCGGCGCGCGGCCGCCTCCGCCTGCACGCGGTCGGCCTTGTGGTAAAACACCTCGACGGCGGCGGCCGGATCGATGCTCGACAACAAGCCCGTGGCATCGTAGCTGACGCGCTTGTGCGCGCCGACCATCCACGGCTCCAGGTGCAATTCGTAGAACTGCAGCACCGACATCCCGTCCGGCAGCAGAAACGCCGCAAGGAAGATCGCAAGCGCGATCCGCTCGGGGCGCAATTCGCAGGCCTGGGCCGCCGCGGTGCCGCCCATGCTGTGGCCGACCATCACGATGGGGCCTTGGGTGGCGTCGATGATGTCGGCGACGTGGTCGGCGTAGCGTTCGAGATTGACCTCGGCAGCCGCCATCGCATGATGACCGTTGCCCGGCAGGTCGACGGCGATCGCATCGTGGCCCAGCGCGTTGAGCCGCGGCACGATGGTCTCCCAGGCCCAGGCGCCCTGCCAGGCGCCGTGGATCAGGATGAAGGTGAAGCGTGGCGAGGCGGCATCGGCCATGGCGGCTATTTGTAGGTCCGCTTGTACATCGCCCGCATGTGCTCCTCGACCGTGATGGGCGGATATTTGGGCGCCTCGCCTGGCGCAACGCAGGTCGGAATGCATTCGACCTTATGGGCATAGTTGCCGGTGTAGAAGAACGGCACCGAGTAGCGCTCGCGGCCGGAGGCATTGACGACGCGATGCAGGGTCGAGCGGTATCTGTCGTTGCTCCAGCGCGCGATCATGTCGCCGAGGTTGACGACAAAGGTGCCGGGGACGGGATCGGCATGGATCCAGCCGCCGGAGGCCTGATCCCAGACCTGCAGGCCGCCGACGTCGCCCTGGCGCAGCAAGGTGAGCCCGCCGAAATCGGTATGGGCGCCGGCGCCCTTCTGGTCGGGATTGCCGCCGGCCGGTTGCGGCGGGTAGTGCAACAGGCGCACGGTCGCCATCGCATCGGTGCAATAGCTGGCAAAATAGTTTTCGGGCAGATCGAGCGACAACGCGATGCCGCCCATCATCCGCGCCGACAAATCGAGCATGACCTCAAGATAGGCCTGCATCACCGGCTTGAAGTTCGGCCGCGCCGCCGGCCATTGATTGGCTCCGTGATTGAACATGCCGGCGATCACCCTCGGATCATCGGCGCTGTGCTCGGGACCAATATAATATCCCTCCTTCAGGTCGGGGGGCGCGCCGGGCTCCAGCGTCTGGCCCTGCAGCGGCTCATACCCGCGGTTGGCCTGGCAGCGTGATTTGTCCACCTCGGCCTTCCGGGCCGGCGGCAGATCGAAGAAGGCGGCGGCTTCCGCAAAGACGTCGGCGACGAGGGTCTCATCGACGCCGTGATTGGAAATGTAGAAGAAGCCGTTGTGCAGGCAGGCCGCGCGCAGCTTGCTTGCAACCTGCTTGCGATCGGACAGATTCGGCGAAGACAGCCCGCCGATATCGATGACCGGCAGGCTGGCCTCTGATATCCGTGCCGCTTCGAGCATGGTCGTTCTCCGTAGCCCCGGCTTGCCTCTCCCCCGCCAGAGCTGGCCGAGGGAGCAGGCCACCAGAGCGAGGTTACGCGGACGGCGCCGGCATGGGCGCTCGAATATTCGGCAAAACGCTGGGTCTTCTGGCCAAAAATCAGTCATGCCCGGGCTGGGCGAGTTCGCGCATCTTTTCGGCATCGACCAGCCGTCCGTGGCTGATGACGGCGGCGGGCGGGGTGTGAAAGCGCAGCGCCTCGCTGACGATGGGCTGGTCGAGCACGACAAGATTGGCCGCGCAGCCTGCTTTCAGACCGTAATTCCTGAGATTCATCGCCTCGGCCGCGCGGGTGGTAATCATCTCGTAGAGTGTGGCGATCTCCTTCTCCCTGGTCATCCACAGCAAATGCGAGGCGAGGAACGCGACCTCCGGCATGTTGTTGCGACCGAACGGATAGTACGCATCCGAGATATCGTCCTGGCCGAGACAGACATTGACGCCGCCGGCCAAGAGTTCCCGCACGCGCGCATGCAGCGGGCCGGTGTGGGGATCGCTCACGACGCTGATGCGCGCCTGCCGCAGCAGCGGCATCAATTCGCCGAGATAGTCATCGGGATACAGCGCCATCGCCCGGCAATGATGCGCCAGCGCCTGTCCCTGATATCCGCGCGCGAGGGCTTCGCGG
Source organism: Bradyrhizobium sp. CSA207 (assembly GCF_029051685.1). Classification (GTDB taxonomy): domain Bacteria; phylum Pseudomonadota; class Alphaproteobacteria; order Rhizobiales; family Xanthobacteraceae; genus Bradyrhizobium. The sequence goes on from NZ_JAACFT010000010.1 coordinate 116,546, forward strand.
GCCATGGCTTCCAGCGTCTTCATGCTGGCATCGCCGACATCATCCAGCAGCATCGAGATGTCGGTGTCGAATTCGGCGGCAAGATCAAAGCAGAATTTGATGTGGGCTTCTGCGTCCGCCGCATTGGCCTCGATCCAGGGAATGCCGCCGACGACATCGGCGCCCATCGCCATAGCTTCCCGCATCAGTGCTTCGGTGCCGGGCTCGCGAATGAGGCCGTCTTGCGCGAACGCCACCACCTGGAGATCGACGATGCCGCGGAATTCCTCGCGGACGGCGATCAGTGCCTTGACGCCCTCGAGCCGCGCCTTGGAGTCGACATCGGCGAAGCCGCGGATGTGGAGGTTGCCGTGCAGGGCCGCCAGCGCCATCGCACGCCGCGCGTTCGGAATGATCCAGGACGCATCGTAATTGGCCTTCACCGCTGCGGCCAGATCGATCGCCTTGGCCGCCTCGCTCATGCCTTTGGCATGATAGGCCTCGATGGCCGCTTCCGACATCATCGGCAAGGTCCAGACCTTGCAGAGGTGCAAATGCGCATTGACGTAGGACGGCGTGACGAGATTTCTGCGTGCATCCACAATGGCGCGGGCGTCGATCTCGATCAACGGCCCGATCTCGGTGATGATTCCGCCCGAAATCGCGATATCCGAGAGCGCGTCGCCGCCGCCCGGCAAGCGGGCGTTCTTGACCAGCAGGTCGAGCACTTCAGACGTCACAGATGATGTTCTCCTCGTTCGGTATCGGGCTCCGTCACGGTACCGATGCGTGCAAAGCGCATGCCGCGGCGCTTGTGATTCCGAATCCGCTACGGCAGCTGGGAGCGAACAAGGATATTCGGAAAGTGGACCGGGTTCGGGAGCTTACCCAAGGCGCGCCTGAGCCAGCGGCTGTCGCGGCAGCTCCTCTTCGCCGTGCTGCCGCAGCAAGTCCAGCAGACGCTTGCGCATGATCATTCCTGGACGATCGGACGGCATATGCATCTCGATCTTGCGGCCCATATCGACGATGGCATCGGGGTCCGTGGATTCGAGCATGTCGCGATCTTCGGCGATGATCGCGGCATCCCAGTCGATCAGTTCCTGCGTCGAGCAGTCAGCCTCGGTATCGTTGCGGAACAGCAGCTGAACGACTTGAATCTGTCCATCCGAGATCGGCGTCGCGCAGTTGAAGATGATATGGCGGATGCCGGACGGATATTCCATGTCGAGGCGCCGGCAGAACGGCATGAACCATTTGTTGCGCTGATGCCGCCGGGTCGTCGGCTCGGTCGTGCCGGTGATCCTGTAAGCGCCTGGCGGATTGCGGATGGTGATGATCGTCTCGGCGTCGAAACCGCAATCGGTCTCGAGAATTTCGTACTTCTCCGGCTTCGGCTGATTTATGTCGCCAAAGGTGCCTTTGTGAACGAAGGCAAAGTGGGCATTGTCGAAGGAATTCTCCATCAGCCGAAGCGCGGCCGTGTTCCATTTGTCGTAGAACTGGTTGATGCGCCGATAGCCGGCCGCGCCGTCCTCGGGAATTGCGGGGATGTCGCTCAAAGGCTCATCGAGCGCGACCCAGACATAGCCGTAGCGGGCCTTGGCACGGAATGAGCGTGCCTTGGCCTCGGGGACCGGCTGCTCGAACGGAAATTGCGGAATCATCACGAGCTTGCCGTCGCGATCATATTCCCAGCCATGATAGCCGCAGACGATGTTGCCGTTGTTGCACCAGCCCTTTGACAGCTTTGCCGTACGGTGACAGCAACGATCTTCCAGCGCGGCGGGCTCGCCCTTGGCATCGAGGAACAGCACGATCGGCTCGCCGAGCAACGTGAACGGCTTGGGCCCGTCCTTGAGGTGATCGAGCGGCATCAGCGCATACCAGAACCGGCGCAGCACGGGTTGCTTGGTGCTCAGCATGATGATCCTCCGCGGGTCTAGACCGCCAGGCGCGTGACGACGCGCGCGGCATCCGATTTGAGCTTTTGCAGATCGAGGCCGGGAATGGCTCCGTTTTCGACGACGATTCGGCCGCCGATCAGGAGATAGCGAAGTTTCGCCGAACCGCCGCAGGTCACCGGCGCGATCAAGGGATCGTGCATGCCGAAATGCCTGACGTCGTCGAGATTGAAGATCGCGATGTCCGCCTGTTGTCCCGGCGCCAGCGTTCCGACATGGGGCATGCCGAGCACTCGGGCGCCGCCCGCGGTCGCCCAGTGCACGACATCCTCGGCGGTGACGGCACCCGCCCCTTTGACGGCGCGATGCGTGTGCCAGGCGCTGTGCATTTCGCAGAGCATGTCGGCCGCTTCATTGGAAGCCGCACCGTCGACCCCGAGCGAGACCGCACCGCCGAGGCGCGCCATCGCATCGGCAGGCGCGACGCCGGAGCCGAGACGGCAGTTGGATTGTGGGCAATGAGCCATGCCCGTGCCGGTGCTCGCGAGAATCCGCACCTCCTCCTCGTCGAGGTGGACCAGATGCGCGAACCACACGTCCTCGCCGAGCCAGTCGTGCTCAGCAAGCCAATGCACCGGACGCTTGCCGTGGACCGAGAGGCAGAAATCCACGTAGTCGGAGGTCTCAGACAAATGGCTGTGCAGCCGTATCCCCATCCGCCGCGCCGCGGCGATGACTTCGCGCAGCTCACCGGGATCGAGCGACCAGGTCGGTGTGGTCGGCGCCAGCGCAACCCGCGACAGGCCACTCGGCGAAGCATCGTGGAAGCCCTGCGCGCAGGCCTCCACCGACTGCAGCATGCGATCGAGCGTTTCGACCGGCATCGCTGCGAATTTGTCGGTATCGACATGGCGTGCCGTGGTGCCGCCGCCGCGGCAAAACACCAGGCGGAGGCCGAGACTGCGCGCGACCTCAAAGATGACCTGCGCCGGGTCGAACCCGAAGGTGTCGCTAAAGAGATAGTGATGATCTGCAACCGTCGTCGTGCCCGACAATAGCAACTCCGCGAGCCCGATCCGGGCCGCGACGGCAAGCGCCTCCTCGTCGAATTTCGACCAGAAGCGGTAAGGCACCGCGCGCAGCCAACCCGCCAGCGGCAGGTCGATGCCGGACCGTACGCCCTTCAATACGCTCTGGAACAGATGATGGTGGGTCGAAATCAGGCCGGGATAGACCACGCCGCCCTTGGCATCCAGCCGTTGCTCGTCCGGCTCTGGCGCGAGTGCTCCGATTTCGACGATCATGCCGTCACGGATGCGGATTTGGCCAGCGCTGCGCATGGCCGCGCCCGGCAGGCCGGTAAAGACGCCAACGGCATTGTCGATCAGAATGGCGCTCATGCCTCGGCTCTGGTCTCGCTGTCGTGCCAATTGGACAGGGCCATTTGCGACAGCGCAACCATGGCCGCGAACAATGCGACCCCGGTCAGCGTGATCAGCAACAGCGCTGCAAACATGCGGGGAATATCAAGAGTAAATCCCGCATCGAGAATCTCATAGGCAAGCCCCGATGAACGGCCGCCTGTGCCCGCCACAAACTCAGCAACGACCGCGCCGATCAGCGCCAGACCGCTCGATATCCGCAACCCGCCGAAGAAATAAGGCAGCGCACCGGGAATGCGCAGCTTCACCAGCGTCTTGAAACGGCTGGCGCGATTCATCCGGAAGAAATTCGCAAGCCCCGGGTCTACGCTACGCAGGCCAAGCGTCGTGTTGGAGATGATCGGAAACAGCGCCACCATGGTTGCGCAGATGGTCAGCGACAGCTGGGTGTTCTTCACCAGGATGATGATGAGAGGTGCAATCGCAACGACGGGGGTCACCTGCAGGAGGACCGCGTACGGAAACAGGCTGACCTCAATCGCCCGGCTCTGCACGAACATGAAGGCGATCAGCGTGCCCAGAATCACGGCTGCCACGAAGGCCTGCAAGGTCACGCGCAAGGTCACCAGGAGCGCGCGCAGGAGCGAGGGACCATTGTGCAGGAGGCTTGCGAAGATGTCAGTCGGCTTCGGAAACAGATAGACGGGAACGGACGCCAGCCGAAGGCCGATCTCCCACAGCATGAACAACACGATGCCGACCGCAATCGGCGCCGCGATCCGCACGAAGACTTCGGATTCGAAAAGAGGCTTCACGATCCACCTCCCGCCGCTGACTGAAGCGACGCCTCGGCGAGCCAGGCCGACAATTCGCGGCAATAGGCGGCGAATTTCGGGCTGTCACGGAATCCCTGGTCGCGCGGCTGCGGATGATCGATCGTCATTGTGCGGAAGATGCGGCCAGGGTTCGCGGCCATGACAATGATCCGCGTCGAGAGAAACACGGCTTCGTAGATCGAATGCGTGACGAAGACCGTGGACAGCTTTCTCTCCCACGACAGATTGACGAGATCGTCGTCCAGCTTGTTGCGAGTGAATTCGTCAAGGGCGCCGAACGGCTCGTCCATCAAGAGAAGGTTGGGGCTCGTGACCAGGGCCCGCGCGATGGAGACGCGCATCTTCATTCCGCCGGACAGTTGCCGCGGAAAATGCCGATTGAACGCCGAGAGACCGACGTGCGCGATGGCATCCGCGACTTTCGGATCTGCCATGGCCCGCGGCATGTTGGCGAATTCGAGCGGCAATCGGACATTGGCCTCGACCCGGGCCCAGGGCATCAAGGTCGGTTCCTGGAATACGAAAGCGAGGCGCCTGCCCTCCTGCCCCACTTGCGCGAAATCACTGCGCCACCACAACAGCCGGCCATCGGACGGCTCGATGAGATTGGCGATCAGCTTGAGCAGGGTGCTCTTGCCGCAACCGGACGGGCCGATCAGGGTCAGGAACTCACCGTCGGCGATGGAAAGATCGATCGGCGCCAGTCCGCGCGCGCCGTTAGCGAAGACCTTCTCGGCGGACAAGACTTCAACGGCCGGTGGCCGGTCCCAAGCCGGCGTCATTGGCCTTGCTGTCTGGTCGAGCGGCTCAACGGGCAGCAGCGCCGTCATGTCGGCTCCTCTAATTCACGCCGATCTTCAGGTCCTTGACGAAACGATCGTCAAAGGTCTTGTGCCAGTCGACCTTCGGGTCAAGCAGGCCGCCCGTGACCAGGAAGTCGTAGATCTTCTCGTATCGGTCGGCAGTGATGATCCCCACGCCGAGCGTTGCCGCGTCCCCACGGTCGATGGCCCTCATTTTCTTCATTTTCTCGATCGCAAACGCGAGCTGCCCATCTGTCATCTTGCCATTATCGGCCTTGATCAAAGCATTTGCCGGCGCCGGATTCTTCATGTAGTCGCGCCAGCCTTCGAGCGACGCCTTGACGAAGCGCGCCACGACGTCGGGCTTGTCAGCGATCATCTTCTCGGTCGTGACGATGGTCGAACCGTAGGGCGGGTAGCCGTCGTCGGCGAGCAGGAAGAATTTGGCCTTCTCGTTCTGCTGCTCGGCTTGATACGGCTCGGACGACGGATAGGCCTGCTGCGCTACGGACTTGTCGGCGAAGAAGGGCTGCAGGTTGAAAGTGTATGGACGGATCTGGTCGTCAGTATAGCCGTATTTGGCACGCAGCCATGGCCAGAACGTCGTGCGCGACGATCCGGCGATCAAGATCGGTCTACCCTTGAGCGCGGCGAGATCAGCCACGTCGTCGTGGGTCATGATCCCCTGCAGGTCGAACTGAAACGACGAAGCCACCGTCACCAGCGGCAGGTTCTGCTCACGGCCCTTGAGGACCTGGATGTCGTAACCCATCATGAAATCGGCATCGCCGGCCAGCAGGAGCTGCGAACCGTTCACCTGCGGGCCGCCCATCTTGATCGTGACGTCGAGGCCCGCCTTCTCGTAAAGTCCGGTCGCTTTGGCCTGGTAGAACCCGCCATGTTCGGCCTGCGCGAACCAGCTTGTCAGGAACGTCAGCTTCTCGGTAGCCCGCGCCGGGGCGAGTGACGCGACCAACGCCGCGCTGGCCACCAGACCGGCTGCGATAGTTCGGGACAAACTTTCTATGGCCATGGGGGTGCCCTTCTGTATCACGCAGGCGATGGCCGGCGTGCACTCTGCTGGGAGACTTTCAGAACTTGAGGATGCATAGACAAACTGTCACCTCAAAGCATTTTTATTCGAGCAATCCGTTGCCTTTCGAGCAACGCCACTTTCATGTGCAGGGGGCTTCGGCTTATCGAGATCGTCAGCTTTATCGGATCATCCGCTGGGCAAATCCTGGTCAAGTAAGCAGGAGCCGGACATTAGCGTAGCGGGAAGGGATCGGGGATTTCGTTGCCTTCCTGACGGTGCCGGTTTCGTGGGCAACTGGCTGCCGAAAACAGGCACAGAGCGAGGCTGCAAAGATAAAGATGAAGGCTAGAACCGGCTCATTTCCCGCCGCAGCCTTGCAAGAAAGCGGCTGCGCTTCTCCGCGGTCGCGACGTTCATGTGATAGAGCGCGTAGTAGCGCACGCGCGCCTTGCCGCCCGTGAACCACGGCAGATAGCGCTTGATGATCTTGCGCGGCGGATCGGCCATGCCGATCGCCTGCCAGCGCGGACGGCCATAGGTCGCGATGCCCGTGATGCGTTCGATGTGCTGCAGCATCGGCCTGGCATGGCCGGGATCGGACAGGTCGAGCGCGATGCCCGGGCCGAACATGCGATCGAACCAGCCTTTGAGCATCGCCGGCGGCCCGAATGACCAGGTCGGAAACTGCACGATCAGGGCGTTGGCCGCCATCAGACGTGCCATATAGGCCTCGTTGTTGCGTCGGTTCCGCACGGGATCATGGTAGTCGCGGCGCCCTTGCACGCTGAGGACGGGATCGAACCCCTCGGCATAGAGATCGAGCAGATCGACCGTATGCCCCGCCTCCGCAAGTCCGGCGAGCGCCTCCCCACGAATGGCCGAGTGGAAGCTGTCGGCAAGCGGATGGCAATACACGTAGAGCACGCGCACCGCTCACCGCCTGGCGCTGACGAAGCTTCGCATCTTGCCGGGATTGAGCAGGCCATGCGGATCGACCTCATGCTTGAAGCCGAGCTGATCCGCCTCGGCGCGCTTGTAGCGGCTGCCGTCCTCGATGGTGAAGACGTGCGGATTGGCGATGAAGACCCCGCGCTCCTCATGTAGACGCATGATCTCGTTGAGGCGATCCGCATCGGTGTAGCGTATCACCGGCAGGCTGCTGCAGGTGACGCGGCCGCCGAAGCGAATGAACTCGAGGTGCTGCAGGACCTCATCCGGAAACAGCTCGCGCATCTCGGCGACCTTTTCCAGAACGCGGTCATGCGGATAGAGGCATTGCAGGTAGGTCACGGACCGGTCGCTCTTCAAGACCTGCAATGTGGTGTGATTCCAGCAATATTCGTACAGCGGGACGCGGCCCGGACTGTCGTCGGTCGGCGTCTCCAGTGTGATCGTGCCGCGTTGGCCGAGAAGCGACTTGAAGCTTTCGACAGACGGCTCCGCGATCATCGCCATCAACACGCTTTTCCCATCCGGGCAATGCGGCTTCAGCGCTCCGAAATAGGAGGGCAACGGCCAGGCGACCGGCGCAAGAACCTTTTTCACGATCCCGTCGGCCAGTGCGGCCTCGTAGCCGAACGCCGCGGCCTCGATGAAATCCTCGAACGCCACCACGACGTCGATCCATTTCCACGCTGGCGCGAGCGGCATTTCCAGCGCAGTGATGATGCCGGTGGTGCCGTACGCGCGATTGACCTTCTGCGCCGCGTCGCCACGCAGCTCTATCACGCGCGGGTCCTCTTCGAGGGTGACGACTCGCGCCGCCAGAATATTGCCCGGCTCGCGCAAGCCGCCATAGGTGACCGAACCGATCCCGCCCGACCCGCCCGCGACAAAGCCCCCGATCGTCGCGATGCGCTTGGTCGATGGATGCAGCCGCAGCTCCCACCCCTCGGCCTGCGCAGCGGCATCGATCGCGCTCATCTTGGCGCCCGCACCGACCCGGACGATTCCAGGCTTGATCCACTCGATGCTCTCGAGCCCGGAGATATCAAGGAGCACACCGCCTTCGAGCGGCACAGCCTGCCCGTAGTTGCCAGTGCCGCCTCCGCGCACGGTGATCGGAACCAGATGGCGCGCGCAAACTGATGCGACCCGAATTACGTCGTCCTCGTCGCGAGGCAACACGATCAGGTCGGCGGACTTGCCGTCGAGTTGCGCATTCAGGATAGGGCTATACCAGAAGAAATCGCGCGATCTCCGGCGCACGACCTTTTGCTCGGTGATGACGGGAATGTCGCCCAGATCGGCCATGAGCCGATCCAGCGTGCCGACTGCGAGCTCGTTCACGATCGGTCACCCCGGGTTGCGTGGTCAACGAGCTCCATCGCGATTGCATCGGACCTGACGACGAAACCGAAGCACTGATTAACATTGTAGATGGTTGCGGCCATGCAGTAGTCGGGCGACGTCGTGGCCGCACAGTCCTCCAGGAGCAGGCAGTCATAGCCCCGAAAATTCGCGTCTTGCAGCGTGCAGAGTACGCACTGATCGGCATTGACCCCCGCGAACATCAGCGTGTTCACGCCGAGATTGCGAAGAATACTGTCGAGCTCCGTATCCTGAAAGCCCGACATCCGGTACTTCGCGACGTGGATGTCGGTCGCCTCGACCGGCAGCTCCTCGACAATGGCGGCCGACCAGCTGCCCCGTTCCAGCACCTTCGCGCCCGAGCCTGGCAGCGGGTCGCCTAGACCAATGCCGACGCCGCTCGGCTTGTACACGTGCAGCAGTGACGGACTGAGATTGAGCCGGTCGGGCCTGTTTCCCCAATTGACCCAAATGATAGGTACGTCGGAGCTGCGCAGCATCGGCAACAGCCGCCGCAAGGGCGCGATCGGACGGCGTGCCGGCGCAATATCGACGCCGATGTGCGCCAGCCAACCCTCCGGGTGGCAGAAGTCGTTCTGCATATCGACAATGACGACGGCGGTGCGCGCGAGATCTAACGTGATCAACTTGCCTTGGGCCTGGACCGTCACCGGTCGCGGTAGGACGACCTGGCGCACAAGATTTGCGTGCTCCGCGGAAACCATCCAGCTATTCGATCCACTTGATCCGAGCGGCAACAAGCGTTCGTCGGCAGGATCGGTCGATATCGCGTCCATCGATTAGAGCCCCTGCAGAACGCGGATGTCTTCAGCGTCGAGCTCGACGGGCTCGCCGCTGCGGATCAGTTCGGAAAAGCCCTCGTTTGGCGTCATCACGGTGAGCGTATAGAGCTTGCCTGGTCCCGTGTTCTCGATGACGTGTTCGGAGCCGGGATGCAGCAGGAGCGAATCACCCTTCTTGATCGGCAGGGTCTTGCCGTCGCAGCGCGCAACACCCGCGCCGTGCAGCACATGAAAGAACTCATATGCCGAGGCGTGTTCATTGGGAGGCGTAGCCCCACCAGCCTGGAATATCTCGATGACGAAGATGCTTCCGATCCGGTCCGTCACCTGATCGAACAGGACTGCGAAATAATTGGTGTCCTTTGGCGAAATGCGGAAGGCTTTCGCGTGCTTGAGCTCGGCGACGCTAAACGGCATTTGATGAATCCTCGAACGGTGCGCCCGTCATCATGATCGATGTGGCATGCCCCGACATCCCTTCAAAGCGCTTTGATTCGACAGACCCGTTGCCTTTTTGGCAACGAGCCACCATCCTGCGAAATTCGCCAGGGGCCTCGGATATGCTTCACAGCCGGCTATTGAACTATATCGACGAGGTCGCCCGCACCGGCTCGATCCGCAAGGCGGCGGACCGCCTCAATGTCGCGGCATCGGCCATCAGCCGCCAGATTCTGGCACTTGAAACACAGTTGGGAACGCCGATCTTCCAGCGTCTTCCCAAGAAGCTGATCCTCACGGCCGCCGGAGAAGTCCTGATCGGACATGTCCGCCAGACGCTCAAGGAGCTGAGCCGGACGCAGGTGAAGATCGAGGAATTGAAAGGCCTGCGACGGGGCGAAATCACGGTGGCGATGATGAGCGGTCTTGCCTCGAACCTCGTCCCGAGCACAGTGAAGGAGTTTCGAGCCGCCAATCCGCGGGTCAAGCTGAACCTGACGCTTTTCAATACAGGAACGGAGATTCAGCTCGCTGTTGCCAGTGGCGAAGCGGACCTCGGCATCGGATTCGACTTCGGCAAGGACAGCAACTTGAAAGTGCTCGCGCGTGGGGTCGGTCGGCTTGGCGCGGTGATGGCACCGAACCATCCATTGGCAAAGCGAACCGGCATTCGCCTTGGCGATTGTATCGATTACCCTCTCGTCATCGCCGACACCACCAGCGCGATTCGCCCCTATCTGGACGCGGCCTTCGCTCGTGTCGCGATCGACCTGCAGCCGGCCATCGAGACAAACTCGATCGAGATCATGCGGCATGCCGTGATGCTGAATGACGGCATTAGCTTCCTGACCCCGTTCGACGTCGAGTTCGAGCGACGTGCCGGACGGCTTGCCTATGTTACGGTTCGCGAGCTCTCTCATGATGCGCAGGCGCTGATGCTGGTAGGCCATACTCGCGGCACCAGCGCGATCGCGAGCGTGCTGGCGGAGATGCTCAAGGCAATGATCCGGGAGGTTGCCGGCTGACATGCGCGGGCAGCGACGTCATCGCCGTGGCCGGAGCGTTCCGGACTGCGTTGCCCAAAGAGCAACGCAACAGACGAAATTAGGCGCTTTTCATGTTGGTACTGATAGCCAACAATGATTGGCGACCGCCTGAGGGATGAGACCGCTCGGGCGCCGAAACAGAAGGCGACTGAGATGAAGCTAAGATCGCATTGGTGGTGGGACCTCTCCGCCGAGGATTTCCGCCGGCTGGATATGAGCAGGATTGTCGCTGTCCTGCCAGTCGGCGCCGTCGAACAACACGGACCCCATTTGCCCGTTCGTGTTGATACCGCCATCGTCGATGGCATCCTGCAGCACGCGGTTGCACGCATGGCCGACGACTTTCCGGCCCTGATCCTGCCAACGATGTCCATCGGCAAATCGAACGAGCACTCTGCGTTCCCCGGCACGCTGACGCTTTCCGCGGAAACTCTGGGCCGTGTCTGGTACGAGGTCTGCGAAAGCATTCATAGAGCGGGGGTCCGCAAGGTCGTCTTCGTCAACTCGCATGGAGGGCAGCCGCAGGTCATGGAGATCGTCTGCCGCGAGTTGCGTGTCAGGCTGGGCATGCTGGCCGTCTCCTCGCAATGGTCGCGCTTCACGGATATGTCAGACCTGTTCACAGCCGCCGAACGCAAGCACGGCATCCACGGGGGCGAAATCGAAACGAGCGCGATGCTCTATCTGCATCCGGACCTCGTCGACATGGCGCTCGCGGAGGATTTCAGGTCTCTGTCTCAGACTTTGGAGACGGAATGCGAAATGCTCATGCCGGAGAGCAGCTCAGTCGGCTTCGGCTGGCAAATGCAGGACATCAATCCCAAGGGAGCCTGCGGCAATGCGGCCCTCGCCGATGGTGAGCGGGGCCACACGGCTATCGAGCGCGCCGCCAGCCGCTTGATCAAGCTGATCTCGGAGGTCGACGAATATCCGCTCTCTCGAATTAGGCCAACGGCGGATTTCACGCCGTCGATCACCGGTTAAGGACGCCGGTAGCGCATGAATTCACTTCGATGAAGGTTGAGAAGATGTCAGCAAGGCCCCATCGATTGTCCGTCCTGCCGCCCCAAATTGAAACAATGACGCTGAAGGACGGCACACGGCTCGATGCAGACGTGTATCGTCCGGCGGCGCCGGGATCGTACCCGGTTCTGCTGCAGCGCCAGGCCTACAGCAGGCGCATCGCATGCAGCATCTGCTACGCGCATCCATCGTGGTACGCCTCGCATGGGTATATCGTCGTGGTCCAGGACGTCAGGGGACGCGGCACGTCAGAGGGGACATTTAGGCCCGGTGAAACCGAAGTCGAGGACGGCGCCGAGACGGTCGAATGGGCGGCACGTCTCGATGGCGCAAATGGCGATGTCGCGATGTACGGCTTTTCCTATCAAGCCTACAACCAGTTCCTTGCGGCAGCAGGAGACTGCCCCTCGCTGAAGGCCCTCGCGCCGGCGATGGGCCCGTGGAATCCGGCGCACTGGGCTTACGAGAACGGCGCCCTGCAGATGAAGCACATGATCGGCTGGGGCATTCAGATCACGGCAGAGGCCGCACGACGCGCAGGCGATGACGATGCCTTCAGCGCTCTTCAAGCCGCCTCAGGTAACTTGCCGTTCAACGGCCCGGTCGCGGCAATGCCACAGCTGCTGCAGAAGTACCGGCACTATTCGCATGTCATGGACTGGCTCGAGACGCCGGCCGATGCACCGTATTGGGACCGCATCTCGCCCGAGACGAGCGTGGACACCATTCGCGCGCGCCGCTTGCCGATGCTGTTTGTCGGAGGCTGGTTCGACCCGTTCCTGACGGCGACGATCGAGGCTTTCCGAGCACTCGCAACCAGCAGTGAGGACACCAAGCTCGTCGTCGGACCCTGGACCCATTTTCCCTGGGCACGCACGGTCGGCGCGGTGGACTTCGGGCCAGAGGCGCAACGCAACGTCGACATGGATCACATCCGGTTCTTTGATCGTACTCTCAAGGGTCTTCCGAGTGAGGCGCAACGCGGAGGGATCGAGCTGTTCGACATCGGGCTGAGAACATGGCGGCGGTACCAAGATCTGCCAGACAGCACGCACGACCTGTTTCTGGGCGGCACGGGTCGGACGTCGATGGACACTCAAGATGGCACTCTCAGTCCTCGACAGGATGCGGAGGACAATGTCGAGCACATCGTGCACGACCCTTGGCGGCCCACGCCGACCGTCGGCGGCTACTACGGCGTCCCGGCTGGCCCGGTCGATCGTCGCATCACCGACGAACGCGGCGACGTCGTGACCTTCACGACGGAAGCGCTTGAGCGCGAGATCGAAGTGGCTGGTGAACCCGAGGTCGAACTCGACCTGAGCTGCGATCGCCCCAGCTTCGACCTCTCCTGCATCCTTTCGCGCGTGACCCTTGATGAGAGGATACTTCAGATTTCGAGCGGCTATGCACACCATCGCAGTGCGACGCCGGGACGATATCGGCTCAAACTGTCCGCCACCTGTGCAACGCTCAAGAAGGGTGAACGGCTGCGCCTCTCCATTGCGGGAGCAGACTATCCGGCCTATCCCGTAAATCCCGGAACCGGTGAGGATCCGGTCAGTTCACCGAAGACACATGCCGTCGTGACCACAATTGCAGTCTGGCATGGTCCGTCGCGGCCATCGTTGCTCCGGTTGACTGTCGGGCCCGGCTCCGAGACCGTCTCGACGTGACCTCGGATAGCCCCGCCTTTCCCTGCTGCCGCACCCCGATCTGCCCTGTCGATCAGATGCGGGAAGCGGCGCGGATATCGCGGCGAACCATGAGCGGCGTCGATCACTGCAACAGTCCCCAGACTCATGGTGTCAGAATGAGGTCCAACGATCTTCTGCAAATATCGATCTCGTGATGGTGGGCGCATCAGGGCGCTAAGAACGATCAATGATTAGGCGGTCGCCCCCAAGCTTATTCGGCCGAAAATGGGCATCCGCCGCATGGGCATATAGCGGCTCCTCCGACCGGTTCCCGCGAAGCCGGCCGAACGATAGGCTTGGCCAAGATCAGCTGCGATGCTCGCGAGCCTGCCGGTCTCCAGTTGGAGCCGGCCGCAGGACTTAACGGGATTGTGCGTTGCTGTGCCGTCGCACACGCACGCATCCACAATAGGAACCATATCCGCGGGGACCGGTTGGACCACTGTTGAGTTGTGCAGGGCGCAAGTCGGCACGGTCCCAGCACCGGCCATCCGTCGGGGGCGAATCCCGTGATGGACCACGCGACCAGAGTTGGTAATCGTTTGTTAGCAGCGTTGCCGCCGGCGGATTTTAGTTTGCTTGCACCTCATCTGCGGAAAGTCGTGCTCGAGCGCGACGCAGTGCTGGTCCGATCGGGCGATCGGATCGAACACCTTCTGTTCCCCTGTAGTGGCGCGATCGCCTTTATCGTGGACTTGCCGAACGGTCAGACTGTTGCCATAGCGGTGGTCGGCCATGAAGGTGCGGTCGGTCTAATGTCGGCGCTTGGCGCATCCCGCTCACCCCTGACGGCGGTCGTCCGCGTACCAGGATCCGTGCTGCAGATCCCGGCGGCGCAATTTCTGCCGGCGCTGGGTCGCAGCCCCGCGATCGCATCCATGGTGCAGATCTTCACGAGATCGCTGTTGACGCAATTTCAGCACGTCGCGGCCTGCAATGCGCTGCATTCCGTCGAAGCCCGGATGGCTCGCTGGCTGCTTCACATCCACGACCGGACGAATGACGGCAATTTCCTCCCTTTGACGCAAGAGACCATGTCGGAGTTACTGGGCGTCCGCCGCACCACCGTCACGCATGTCGTGAGCGCGTTGCGCGCGTCGAGAGCGTTGAAATCCAACCGGCGCGGTCAGCTCGAGATTGATCGGCCGCGACTCGAAGCCGTAGCATGCGAGTGCTACAAATTGATGAGCCGCAGGATCGATCGGATCGTTTCGCAGGGCTCAGCAGGGCGTGTTCACGCCGCGCCGACACGAGACGCCGGCCAGCCGCCCGGCAACCGACTATCGAGGGCAGGCTCGTAGACCCAAGCCTCTCTCGCAAACCACTCGTGTGTAGCCGCGCAGATCCGGCAATAGGTGCGCGAGAAGAATACCGCGCTGCAGCGGAACCTTTCGCGATCGGTCTCGATACCCGTCGAAATGGCGTCGCCCGTTTCCGGGCACTTGATCATCACCATACCCATCTTGATTTCCTGTAACCTGTTGCGGACTCTGGGCACGCCGGCCCGCCATCGACTGGACCGAGCCTCCCCTTGTCGCGGAGACCCTGATCCAGCCGATCCGCGCGGCCGGTAGCTCGATTCAGACGGTCCTGCGCAATAGCCGGTTGAAGCTGGTCTTAATGGGATCGGTCGTCTCGATCGCGACCTTCTGCGCGAGTTCCCAAAGCTCACGATTCTGCGCGGAGGCGACTTCGAAAGCTTCGCGGCTTCGGGCGGTCGAAAGATGCACGATATCCACCAGCGATCTGGTCTCAGCGAGCCCGGATAAAAATTCCAGGGTGGCGCTGGTATTGTCTTTGGAAATCTCGATGGCCCTGGCGCCGTAATCGACGGTACCCTTGACGTTCATGGAACAGGCTTCGCGGAGAACGTCGCTGATCTCCTCGGAAATCGCCTTCATGTTCTCAATATTTTTCTTGGCCTGTGCGGCGCCCTGCTCGGCAAAGCCGCGGAAGAGCTCCTGGAAATTTAATAGCGGCAAATCGAACCTTGGCTTTGCACCATTCGTGTTCTCATTTACCGGATCGACATGCGTTTCGACTTTCATATTGGCATCATTCACGAGCTTTCATCCTTTCAAGCGAAACCAGATAATGGATTGAAGACTCCCCGTCGTCGCCCAGCAGGCGCTGCGCCAGGAGACTACTCTCGGCATGGGGGATGCTGCTGCAGATCAACCGATCGCCCCCGGCCGAAGCGAACTATGATCGATTTAAGTCCAGGCATCCGTTCGCTTTCGAACGCTCGTTGAAATAATTTGATCGGTTGCGACCGGACGGCGGAGGCATGAGCTTTAAATCTGCGACCTTGCAACGACCGCTCGGTTGCACTCTGAGCTCGCTCGCCGTCCGAGATAGCCCGACTGGCGCAACTCGCGCTGCCGGTTCTCTTCTCGACCTACTCGGTCTCTGAGACTCTCAAGTTCTGCGAGTTGGAAGGCAAGAGCTTCGAGACGCTGGCGAAGAACAGCAGCGGGGTCGTCCACTCGAGCGCAGATTTTCATGTGAGGTCTCCTAGCGAAATGTCTGGGAGAATTCCGAACTTTAACGGCCGGGAATAATATGCAATCAAGAATATGCAATCATCGGGAAAAACGCGATCATTTGGAGAAACGCGACTAACTTTTAGATGCTGCGTCGCCAGTAGCGATGCGGCGGCGCGCTAAGAAAGTACTCATGCGTTCAGACGCGCGGCACGCGCCCTTTCGGGCCAGGCTGTTCGGCATGCGCAAACAGCGGGACGAGCCATTGTTAATGCTCGGAGTTAATGCTCGGAGCCGGTTGCGCTCGAAACTCGAGTGGTGTCTCGCTCGCACTCGGGGTTGCGCTTCCGCTCCTCGTCTTCTTCATCTGCACAATCGACGCCTCCATATGCGCTCGGGCTTCCAGAGTTCCCCCCCGTCGCGAAAGGTCCTTTGCCACCGGCCGCTCCGCCCGATCCGCCGCCACCGCCGGATGATCCTCCAGCACCAGATGACCCACCACGGCGCCCCCCAGATGCGCCACCGCCTCCAGGTGACCCGCCACCAGAGGACCCGCCACCAGAGGATCCGCCGCCAGAGGACCCCGACGCTGCAGAGGACGGACGATCGTTGTCGAAGAATGACTGGCCCCTGTCGTCGCCGTGCGTTGCTCCGTTCTGTCCGCCTGAACGCGCGATGGCTGTCGAGGTCAGCGAGGTCGACAGCAGCAGCGTCATGACGGGGGGTGTCACGGCCGCGAATCGTCCGCAGGTTTTCAGGAATGCCCGCCGGTCGTCATCTTCATTGCCATCCCGGGTCACGATGCGCTCTCCCCAGATTTAAATTTAGTTTCAGTCGTATTATATATTAAATACGTTTTCAACCAAAACTTTTGTTTAAATGATGGAGGTTGTCGAGCGTGCGCCGGATAGATCGCCGCCATTTCCCTGACACTCGAGTGTCTAGCCCCTGCCGGCGCCGGAGCTCCAATCTGGACTCCCAAACCATTATTTAATATATATCTTTCTAATTTATCTTGGGCAGCGCACAACTGGAGTGGATGATTGCCATGCCACTACAATTTCACCGGCCCGTCGCGAACATGGAGATCTGGAGCGCGAGCGGCGATGGCTTTTCGTTTGTAATCAGCCTCGGGAGCCCCACCGGTCCGGGCTTTCACGGACGTTCCGGCTACCTGGCGAGTTGGCGACCGCTCTACCAGAACAATGGCGCGATCAAGATCAGCGGTTCGCCCTTCCGAACGTTCGCCGAGGCCGAAGGAGCCTGCCGCCACATGGCCGAGCATCTGGGCGCTGCAACCGATCCTCACCGCGCAATATGATGCGCTTTCCAGCTAACGCGTACGTTCCGGAAGGGCATTGTCGCGCTTGACGTCCTCGTCATTTCGAACTGCCGGATCCCGCTGTAGTAGGCCGGAGGGGTCGAGTTCACGTGGGGCCACATGCTGCCCGTTTTGCGAAATTGCCAATGCCGCGAGAACTGTCCGATTGCTGATATCGAGCTTCTGGAAGATGTGATGAAGGTGGACTTTGATCGTACCGTCGGCAATGTTCAGGCGACGCCCAATTTCCTTGTTGGACAGCCCCTCCGATACGAGCCTCATGATCTGCCGCTCCCGGTCGGTCAGCTGTGTCAGAGGCCTCTCCTCACCTGCGCGAGACTCCCCGCTGACCTCCCCACCCGTGCTCGGCGACCGCGATGCCAGTCCCTGGCCCTCCGCAACCTTCCGCAGGGTCGCGACCAACATCTCCGGCTTCGCATCCTTCGTGAGGACGACGCAGGCGCCGTCCGCGGCCAGCCTTTGCAACTTTCGATCGTCGGCCTTATCGGCGAAGAAAATGACCCGGGTACGCTGGCCAGCGGTGTTTGCGAGAGCAAGGAAGTCCGGTCGACTGATATTGGGCATTGCAATATCGACCAGTGCAATGTCCGGCACAAGAAGTCGGATCGCCTCAATGCAGCGTGCAGTATCGCCACAGGAGGCCACGATCGCAAAATCGTGCTGCGTCGCAAGGACGCTGCTGATCCCCTGCAAGACGATCGGGTGGCGATCCGCGATGACGACTCTGATGCGGCGCATGCTTCCTTGCCTATCGCTAACAACCGCCCATGCAGCAGTTCCAGCATTCTCTCTAGAGACGCGCAGGAGGCATGACCAATCCGATCTGCCAAAACGACGCACTGCCAATTTCGTCACGACACGTATCGACAACGCATGATGGCCACATCGCTGTAACTCGCTTGGAGAATGCGTGCAGCACCGTAGGAATGCGGTCCCCCATGGAAAATCCGAATTAGCCAATTCATCGACGAAACAGCGCCCTTAACCGCAATGCTAGATTGCCATGATCTGCAAACTCTCCCGCAGATTTATTGGTGTAGTAATTGGATGCTTGATCAGCATTGGTTAACATCCATCTAACTCGTTACCGGCCGGTTATTACGAACGATATATAGGGACATTCACGATTCAAATCTAACATTCGACAAAGTTTCACCGAAGCGAGGCAATCTGAAAAGCCTCGACCCAGAACAGGAAGAGGAGGCACAAAAAGTAATACTATTCATCAAAATCTATAGAGGACTGGTCATCAAGCGCGACAGCGGCTGGAATCTTTCTGATCTCAGTCGTGTGCCAGGCGGGAGGCTCGAAAATGAGGGGCACGAATTTTTTCCAACCATTGATCAGACGTCTCGAACGATAACTGCTCTGCTTCAGTAATAGCACCGATGAAAACCTGGTCAGCAAAGTTGGGGCGACATTTTTGTTAACCCAGCAACTTCAATCTGCAGTCACGGGTCATCGCTGGTAATGAGTAGGTGGTCACATGTATTCTTCGGCTGTTTTGCGGCAAACGCATGAAGCTCTGATCGTTCAATTCACCGAATTGCAGAATTTACGTAGTCGCGTGTTGATGGCCGAGCAGCGCTTGCTTGGTCCAATGCGAAGGGTCCGCCGGCGGAGAGCGGCTGGGAGGCGACCGGTCGGTCGAAGGCCCGGGCCCGGCCGATAGCATCAAGAAGCACCGGGCTGCACACTGGCGTCCTACGCGCTAGCCGATCAGGCTTGCCCGACCGGGGTTCGACCTGATAATGCCCCCTCCTATTTCAAATCGGAAGTAGTGGGGACGGCTTCCATGGACAAGGACGACTGGGCATCCGCAACCACAGCCGAGCTGTGGCGGCTTTACGATGAGGTGACGACTGTACTTAGCCGTAGAATGATCGCGGAAAAAGCCAAGCTCGAAGAGCGGCTTCGCCGGATAGAGGGAACTTCCGGGGCCCCGAACGAGGAACGTGCGCGCCGCCCCTATCCGCCAGTGCTGCCGAAGTATCAGAACCCGAAAAACCCATCCGAGACCTGGTCCGGTCGCGGTAAGCAACCCCGATGGCTGAAAGCGCAGCTTCGCGCCGGCAAGAAACTGGGCGATCTATTGATCAAGCGCCGCCGCACCGGTTGAGCCCCTGCGACGGCCGCGACGCCGTGCACCGCAATGCGCGGCTGTCCATTGGACCGCAACATCTAGCGATCGCTATCCTCTTTATTGTTAGGACTGCCGTCACCGCCGCCGTTGCCGAAACCATTGTTGCCATGCACAATATGGCCGCCTGAACTGGCTATGGCGGCTGAAGTCAGAGAGGTGGACAGCAACAGCGTCATAGCTGGAGGGGTAACGGCGGCAAATCTCCCACAGCTCTTCAAGAACTCACGACGGTCTTCGCCGTCGGCGTCGAGGTGGGTCATCGGCGTCCTCCTCCAATCGTCGTTCAGTGAAAATAGGGCAGAATGGACGTGCTGCAAGTTAAATTTGTTAATTCATCAATTTAAAATTCCCGACCTGGCATCATAGCGTAGCCCCTCAACGGCAACCAATGAACAACACTCCGGTCGCAGAGCCAGCACGAGCATTGAGTTGCACTGCCGTGCGCGCATTCCACATTTGAGGCGCAACCATCGGCCGCGACCTATCCGTCTCGGGGCAGAGCGCTGTTATGGTCGGCCATTTGACATTAAATTAGATCTATTATAATTTTAAATGCATTAATTGGCCGGGAAGCAACTTCGCTCATAAAAATCCTTTTCGGCGCACAACGAGTTCGGGCAGCCCAACCACATTGCGGCGCACAAGGCATCTCTATTCCCAAGTGGTAAAAGCGAAAGGCAGTTCATGACCGGACCCGAGGTCGGAGCAGCATTCAGGCAATTGCGGTCTGGCTTCGGTACGGCCTTGCGGCCAGGATTCTCACTGCCGCGCCTGGGAGCCTTGATGAGCCG
Organism: Bradyrhizobium sp. CSA207; assembly: GCF_029051685.1. Lineage (GTDB taxonomy): Bacteria > Pseudomonadota > Alphaproteobacteria > Rhizobiales > Xanthobacteraceae > Bradyrhizobium. The sequence continues at coordinate 136,562 of NZ_JAACFT010000010.1, forward strand.
AGCGCTTACGGAAACGCTCCTAGATCTTTCGGAACTAACAGTTCTCACTGAGGCTGCGACCGGCGCGTATGCCGTGACGGCCGTGCTCGCAGCGATGGCCGGAGCCAGGCGCGTCTATGCCTTCACGAAACCTACGCGGCACGGCACACCGGGCGATGCCAGGCAACAGACCCTAGAGCTTGCAGATTCGGTCGGTGTGGCCGATCGCATCGACGTCTTGGAGCAGATCACTCCGGATATTCTCAATCAAACGGATATTGTAACTAACAGTGGCCATCTTCGGCCTCTTACCGCTGCGCTCATTGATAAGTTACCAAGGGAGGCCGTCATCGCCTTGATGTTTGAGGCTTGGGAGTTTCGCCCCGAGGACCTCGACATGGAAGCATGCTTACGGCGCGGAATTCCGATTGTCGGCGTGAACGAACGCCACCCGGCAGTCGATGTCTTCTCGTTTCTCGGTCCACTGTGCGTGAAGCAACTTCACGATTGCGGCTTATCCGTTTACAAGAATCGCATTGCTGTGCTGTGTGACAATGACTTTGTTGGCTCGCTCCGCGCCGGTCTCGCGAGCTCCGGAGCGAGCGTGGACACTTTTGACAACGTCCAAGCTGTGTATCGCGACGAGTGGGACGCAATCATCGTCGCGCTGCGACCGGCGGCGGAGCCTCGTATCGGTTCGCCGGAAGCAACGCACCTCGCTGCTTGCGCGCCCCCGGGTGCCACTATCGTGCAGTTTTGGGGCGATATGGATCGGACCATATTGTCAGCAAATGGATTGGGCGTTTGGCCAACAGCGCCTCCGGCATTGGGGCACATGGGCATTCTGCTGTCAGACATTGGCCCTGAACCGATCGTAAGATTGCAGGCAGGCGGCCTCCGCGCTGCTGAGTGGGTACGGCGCCGCAGAACTGTCTCGTCTGACGGATTCGCGCAAATCGTCACTCAACCCCCCGATCCAGCTTTCGCCAATTCACACTAGGCTCTCGCCTCGATGAGTTCGATGAGCGTGAGAGTCGCGGAGGCGAGAAACACTACATGACGCATATCAAACGCGACCGCGGGAGCCGGTGACGATAAGGGAAAATACTGCTGCGCCCTGAACGAAGCGATTGCGTCGTCGAAGCGGTCCACTTCGTAAGCAAGATGATAAAATTTGTTGCCGCGCTTCAGTATACCCGCTACTGGCGATTCTGTGCCGGCCGGCTCAATGAGTTCGAGGCGCGGACCGCCGCCGGACACGAACTGAATCCGAACCTGCTGGATCGGGTCCTCGAACAATGGGCCTTCGGGACTGTAGCCAGCTATTGCGAGCTCCGGCAGCTCCGCCGCGATCTTTCGGCACGCCATTCCCACATGATGAAAATGCAAATCCATATGCTGTTCCTATTTCCCTTGTCGGCCCAAGGAGAGATGGATGCGTCCGGCCGGAGTAAAAATACCAGGACTGTAGAGGTCTCCGCGAGCAAGTAAACGATACGAACTTTCCCTCGGGCGCTCCGGAAACAGGAAGGACCAAAGGTCGGTGATCCAGACGCCGTCCGTGAGAGCCTCAGAAGGACATCCAACTCCAGAGCGAAATCCGTCGCCTCCAGAAGCGCGATGCGCTGCTCCGACTAGCTGCTCGGACGATTAACTTTCCCGCTCGTCGAGGAGCAGCGCAGACCAAGCCTGCTTCAACCGCGGATAATCTTCGCGCGACATCCGAAACGTAATCACGTCGTCGCCGTTCCACCAAGCCTTCGGCGAAATCTTTTCGATCTGGAAACCAAGGCGAATATGGAAGTTCTTCGCGGGCCCGTTCATGCTTTGCACGTTGGCTACCACGACCGAAAGCCCTAGCTGCACGAACGCGAAGTCGAAAAGCAGATCGAATATCTCTGCCAGAAAGAGGCGCGCGCCCGGATCAACGATCAACCGCGCCACCTCGCCGCGTTTCGCCGCGAAATCCAGGTTCGCAAGGGCGACGCTGGCAGCCGGTTGTCCTGAGCGTTTGAATTCGGCAATGAAATAGTAGTCGTCCACCCTGGCCTGATAGCTTCGGAAAAACTCTTCCTGCTGGGTCAAGGTCAGCGTTTCTCGGGTCAGGAACTTGCCGAGAATGGGATCGTTCCGCCAAGCGACAATCTGCGCGGAGTCCGCCAGCCGGACCTCCCGGAGGAGCAGGTTATTTCCTTCAGGAAGCCGTTTAAGATTCTCAGCTTTGGTGGAAAGCATGCCCGGGCTCGGCGACTCTCCCATATACGCCACCATCTATTTATTTCACCTTAAATAAAGGCATTTAATTATATTGACTGAAACATTATCATTATTTAATGTAAGTGGCAATCAGATGATGCTGCTTTCCCTGATGGAGGCTCGCTATTCTCGCTGCTCTACCCGTCTTGCCGGACCGGCCCGTCAATGATGCCGAACTCAAGTCCCTAGCGCTGTCCGGGGATGCCGCGTTCTGGGGGCATCTCGCCGCCCGGTCGCGGCAAGCGGCGAGTTTTTCCGAACTGTTCTTTCTCTCGACGCTTCGAAAAAAGGCGAAGCTACCTACGATCGAAAGTGTCCAGCCAAAACTCCGCCTCGCCTTGATCGGCGGCTACAACCTGTATCCTCTACACGAACTGGTTGAACACCTTCTGGCAATTCGTGGAGTCGAGTGCGAACGCTTCCTCGGCGAGTACGATAATTTCGTCTCGGAAATCCTCGACGGCTCAAGTCCACTCTACGCCTTCAAGCCAGATCTCGCCTTCATTCTGCCGAACGCGAACCACTGCCGGTTCTCCGGCTCGCTCCTCGATGCCGTGAAACGTCAGCGCGAAGCTGCAGTCGGCGCCGCGGAGCAGCTCCTCAACCTCGCGCAGACCTTCACCGCACGCTCGGGCGCGGCGGTGATTCTATCCAATCTTGCGCTTCCCGCCGACCTCGATCTCGGCTCGTTTCGTTCACGCACGCTTGGCGCCGATTGGAGTTTCCGCAAAGCAGTAAACCTTGAGCTCGGGCTGCGGGCCCCAGCTGAGGTTCAAATCTGCGACGTCGAGTTCCTCTCGGCGCGCCGAGGAATCACAGCCGCTGAGGATGCGCGAGCGTGGTATGAATCGAAGCAGCTCGGCTCACCTGATTTTCTCGTGGACATCGCGCAAGAGCTAAGCCATCTGATCGCCTCCCGAAAGCAAGGCCCCAAGAAGGTGTTGGCAGTCGATCTCGATCACACTTTATGGGGCGGCGTGATCGCGGAGGACGGTGTCGAGGGAATCGAACTTGGCGACTCCTCTCCCCGCGGCGAAGCTTTCAAGGCTTTCCAGAAGTACCTGCTTGCGCTTTCCGAACGCGGCGTCCTGCTTGCGGTATGCAGCAAGAACGACCATGCGCGCGCGATCGAGGTATTCGAGAAGCATCCCGAGATGGTTCTCCGGCTGGAGCACTTCGCGGCCTTCAAAGCCAATTGGGACCCGAAGTCCGACAACTTGCAGCGAATCGCGAATGAACTCCGGGTTGGCATGGACAGCTTCGTCTTCGCCGACGACAACCCGGCGGAGATCGAGATCGTGCGCCAGTTTCAGCCCCAGGTCGAAGGCGTGCTCCTCGGGCCGGATCCCGCCGAATTCATCGGCCGCCTCCAGGCGGGGCGCCATTTCGAGCCACGGAACGTCACCGAGGAGGATCTCGAGCGGACGGCGCAGTATAGGCAGGAACGGCGACGTACGGAGCTCGCGGCGAGCGTAACCGACATGCCAGCCTACCTCGCCTCGCTCGAGATGCGAGGCACGATCAAAGAGTTCGACCGGCTCGACCTACCCCGCATTGCCCAGCTGATCGCGCGCAGCAACCAGTTCAACCTGACGACGGTCCGTCGATCCGAAACTGAGATCCAGGGACTCCTAAAAAGGCCGGACTACCGGTGCTTCACGATGCGGCTCGAGGATCGGTTCGGTGATTCCGGGCTCATCTCTGTGGTCATTGCAAAGATTGAGGGCGGCGTCCTCGTTCTCGATACCTGGCTCATGAGCTGCCGCGTACTTAAGCGCCAGGTCGAGGACGAGATCATGAATGAGATTTTCCGGGTTGCAAAGGTCGCCGGCTGCGCAAAAGTTCGCGGCATTTATGTTCCAACGGCAAAAAACGGGATCGTCGCCGGAATCTACGAGCAGTTTGGCTTCATGCGTACGGAAGACTCCGCCACCCGAAAAGAGTTCGAGCTCAAGGTGGAAACGTATCAGATGCGTTCGACAAAGATCCGCTTAACCCGGAGGGCTTATGAAGCAAGCTGAAGTGCTGGCGAAGTTGCAGGAGGTACTCGACGGCATCTTCCTTGAGAAGGTCGCGGCCAAGCCCGAGCTATCGGCGGCCGATGTCGAGGAGTGGGACTCGCTCATGCAGATCTCGCTCGTCATCGCCATCGAGCAGAAGTTTCGCGTGCGATTCCGCGTTGGCGAAGTCGAGACAGCCCGGAACCTGGGTGAGTTCGCCGATCTGATCGCGAAACGGATGGAGCCATGAGAGCTGGACATCGCGGACCGCTGACCACGATGGCTTCGGGCAGGCGCGATCATTCCCCACACTGTCGCGCGCGAGATCCGTCTCGACCAAGCGAGTAAACGTCCCTTCGCCGAGGACCAGGCGATTCAGCGCGGCCAAGAGACTGTTCACTATCCGTGACGCACGCCGCTTCTTTCAACTTCAACAAAAATTGACGAGCGTCGCGTCTCCAACGTAAAAAATAGTTTCTATTTAATTGGTTTTTTGTTATTTAAATATTATTAATGCGAATACCACGGCAGTCACACTGCGCTGCAACCCGCACAGGTAAGTTTAGGTCGTAGCCTACTACGCTGACTAGCCCGGGAGTACAACCAACGTGGCGAGTACCACCACCCTGTTCACCACCCAGACGCCGTCCGTCACCAATGCCACCGACGGGACAGGGGCGGATTACGAGCTGGGGATGCGCTTCACCAGCGACACGTCCGGCGTGATCCAGGCGATCCGGTACTACAAGGCTGCGAACGAGACCGGCACCCATGTCGGCCACATCTGGTCGGCCACCGGCCAGGAGCTGGCGACGGTCACCTTCACCAACGAAGGCGCATCGGGCTGGCAGCAGCAGGCGCTCGCCACGCCGCTCACCATCGCGGCCGGTACGACCTACGTGGTCTCAGTCAATATCAACAGCTACTACGTCTCCACCCCCCAGGGCTTCGCCTCCGGCATCAGCAACGGCGGCCTGAACGCTGCGGCCGGCGCCGGCGTCTTCGACTACAGCGTGGGCGTCTTCCCAACCGCCGTCTATCAGAATACAAACTATTTCCGCGACGTCGTGTTCGCTGCGGGCTCGTCGACGCCCAATAATCGCTCCGGTACGGTGAGCGTCAGCGGGACCCCGACGCAGAACCAGATTTTGACCGCGACGGTGAGCGATGCGGATGGAGTGCCGGGCGCCGTCACCTATCAGTGGCAGCGAAGCACGAACGGCACCACATGGAGCAACATCACTGGCGCGACGGCGAGCACGCTGACCCTCGGACAGGCCCAGGTCGGCAGCTTCATACGTGTTACCGCCGCCTACACGGATCTCCTGGGCAGCAGCGAGACCCCGGTGAGCTCCGCGACCGCCACGGCGGTGGCCAACGTCAACGACGTCGGTGCCGTCACGATCAGCGGCACGGCGACCCAGAACCAGACGCTGACGGCCAGCGTCACGGATCCTGACGGCGTCCCGGCGAGCATCACCTATCACTGGCAGAGCAGCGCCGACGGCACCACCTGGACAAATCTCACCACCACGACCTCGAGTCTCACCCTCGACAGCAGCCTGGTCGGCAAGCGGATCCGGGTGAATGCCACCTACACCGACCTGCTCGGCACCAGCGAGAACGCAACCAGCACGGCCACGGCGACGGTTACAGCTGCGAGTGCCACCACCACCCTGTTCACCACCCAGACGCCGTCCGTCACCAATGCCACCGACGGGACAGGGGCGGATTACGAGCTGGGGATGCGCTTCACCAGCGACACGTCCGGCGTGATCCAGGCGATCCGGTACTACAAGGCTGCGAACGAGACCGGCACCCATGTCGGCCACATCTGGTCGGCCACCGGCCAGGAGCTGGCGACGGTCACCTTCACCAACGAAGGCGCATCGGGCTGGCAGCAGCAGGCGCTCGCCACGCCGCTCACCATCGCGGCCGGTACGACCTACGTGGTCTCAGTCAATATCAACAGCTACTACGTCTCCACCCCCCAGGGCTTCGCCTCCGGCATCAGCAACGGCGGCCTGAACGCTGCGGCCGGCGCCGGCGTCTTCGACTACAGCGCGGGCGTCTTCCCGACCGCCGTCTATCAGAATACAAACTATTTCCGCGACGTCGTGTTCGCCCCTTCCAACGTCATCGCACTTTTTAACACTTCTACGATTTACGTCAGCGAAGCGGCCGGCACGGCCACCGTCACCGTCACACGCACCGGCGACCTCCAGTCTCAGAACACCGTTGAGTACACGACGAATGAAATCGGCACCGCCGACACTGCAACGGCTGGATCGGACTTCATTCAGCCCATCTTCAATGGTCGGACGAACACCGGCCAGATCGTCTTCGCACCGGGGGAGAGCACCAAGAGCTTCACCATCAGCATCGTCAACGATCAGCTTACCGAGGGCAACGAAACGTTCGCCGTCGGGCTTCAAAATCCCGGCTCCGGATCCCTCGGAGCCCCACGCACCGTGCTCGTAACCATCGTCGACGACGACTCACCCGCCACGATCGCAATGGCGGACCTCGTGGTGAGTGCTGCGGAGAGCAGCCCGACGGCGACGATCACGCTGCTGCGCAGCGGGAGCGTCAATCAAGCAGCCACGGTCGGCTTCACGACGAGCAACGGCAGCGCACTCGCAGGATCCGATTACACCACGTCGTCCGGCACGGTGACCTTTGCTGCTGGCCAGGTGAGCCAAACCATCTCGGTGCCGATCATCAACGATGCGACGCCGGAGAACGACGAAACCTTCACCGTTACCTTGAGCAACCCGACGGGTGCCACTCTCGGCGCTCAGGCAACAACGACAGTGAAGATCCTGGACAATGACAACCCCGCTCTCGGCAATCTGGTGGGCGAGACAGCCGCGACGGGGCTGAACCAACCAGTGGCGATGGACTGGACTCCCGACGGCCGCTACATGCTGGTCGCGCAGAAGGACGGCGTGGTGCGCTTGGTGGACAACGGCACATTGCGATCGACTCCGCTCATCGACCTTTCGAGCAAGGTAAATGATTTCGGTGATCGCGGACTGCTGGGGATCGCGGTGAATCCGAATTTCACAAGCAACCATTACGTCTACCTGCTCTACACTTACGATCCGCCCGAGACGGCGGGCCAGAGCGGTCTCGCGGCCGCCGATCAGGGCGGCAACCGACCTTGTCGTCTGGTGAGGGTCACTGTCGACCCCACCACAATGATCGCCGATCCGTCCAGTGAAGTGGTGCTCGTCGGCAAGAACAGCGTCTGGGCCTATATCAGCCGTCCCGACGTGAACAGCGGCGGCGATCCCAGCATCGTTCCTTCCGGGATCGTCAACGGCACCACAATCACAGCTCCCGCGAGTCAGATCGAGGTTGGATCGCAGGACAACGATCCGGACAGGGCCGGCATCCAGAACCAGAATATCCGTGACTATCTTGCAACCGACAGCGATTCGCACTCCATAGGTGCCGTTCATTTCGGCCCCGACGGCTATCTCTACCTCACCGTCGGGGATGGCACATCGTACAACTTCGTCGATCCCCGCGCAGTGCGGGTCCAAGACATCCACAATCTCTCGGGCAAGCTCTTGCGGATCGATCCCATTACAGGCGAGGGAGCGCCCGGCAATCCGTATTATCAGGCCGGCGATCCAAACAGCAATCAGTCGAAAGTGTTCTACTACGGCGTCCGCAACGCGTACCGCTTCAGCTTCGATCCCGTCACGAATCTGCCCGTAGTTGGAGATGTGGGCTGGAACAACTGGGAAGAGATCGATACGGGGCCTGCCGGCTCGAATTTCGGATGGCCCTATTTTGAAGGTCCGGACAGAACCGCCAGCTACCAGAACCTCGCCCAGGCGATCACGTTCTACAATAATGGCAACCGCAACAATACGTCGGACCCGGCTGCCGTGTTCCCGATCTTACCTCTGAGCCACGGGGCTCCGGACAACGCCCACGTGATCACTGCAGGGGATTTCTACAATCAGAACACTATGTTCTTCGACGACGTCTACAATGGAACGATCTTCGCAGCGACATTGAACGCGAGCCGGCAGGTCGCAAGCGTCCAGTTGGTGGACAACGTACAAGGCATTGTGGACCTGCAGAAGGGACCCGATGGTTGGCTCTACGGTGCCGATATATATGATGGCACGATCCGACGTTGGGTGGACCCCTCGGCCGCCGCCGGGAGCACGCTGGGCCTCGCGGCGTCATGACGGCGGGAGCGCCGGCTCCCGACGACTATCGCCCGCGATCTGCGGGGCGAACGTCAGTGCGGCCCAGGCTCAGGTGAGATGTCGAGAAGCTACCGCTCTTGAGACTTATCTATATTTTACATCGATGGGGATTCCGGCCGCGTGGCAGAAATCATGCTCCTGGGCGGCCAGCCGTTGCCCACAGGCGGCTGTCGCTCGGCATCTGCATGCGGACCCAGCCATACGGCACCCGCGACCACGGCTTGATCTCGGGTGTCAGATTGTCGAGGACCAGGTCGCCAGTCCTGGCGCGCACCACTAGCACAAGGTGATGGTCTCCAGAACTGATCACCACTTCGCTCAATAGCAGAACCCGCGCGGGCCAGCCGCGTTGCAGCAGTTCATGCCGCTTGCTCACTGCGTAGTCGTTGCAATCACCGCGATCGGGGTTGACGATCCACTCCTCACCTGCAAGGCCGAGTTCATTGGGCTGCGGAGCAATGGCGCGGTTCACGGCGCGATTGACTGCTTTCAGCTCTGCCCACCGTTCCTTCGTCAACCGGAGCGGCCCGCCGCGGAAGAAACGCCGCGCGCGACATTCGGCCTCATAGCGCAGGCAAAACATCGTGTAAGTGAGGGGCGGAAGCGTCGGGCGTCCCAACTCGATGTGCGCAAGAGCCGCTTGCGGGGCCGTCGGCATGGTCGACAGTGCTGCACGCGCCCACTGAACGCCTCCGATCATGACAGCTATGGCTGCCGCGATGACTGGGCCCGAGGTTCGTTGCATCTGCCGATCCCCCTACGAACGCCAAACTGAGGTCGGATCCACCGCCGGCGCGGTTCGCCCTGTCGCGAGAACACTACTCCCGCATTATAATATTAAATCCTAATTAAATTCAATATAATGCGCAAACTTAAATTCAACAATTAAATACACGTGACGACAGCCTGCAAGGGGACCGCCATGGCGCCCCGCAGCCCTGCCGAAGAAAGAATGGCGAGAAATGAAGGAGCGAGAAGTCTTGATCGCTCGGATATCCCGATAGAAAGGCCAGTCAAGCGCGCACGAAACGTGCTTCGCGCATCCGGAGCCGGGGCAACAATTTAACGCCCATACGATTTTAATTGTTGATTTAATTATTCACCGGGGCCAAATCGTCGAGCCGTACTTCTTCGATCAGGACAGTTTCATAATGCCAGATGAGCTACTCGTCATCCTAGGGGCTGAAGCTTCAATACTTATCTTCCTGGCCGCGATGACCCTATACGTTAAGCGAATGGACGTGCTGAGCGGACGGTCGTTCGAGCGATCCGTAGTCCCGCCCACGGACAACAGGCATCCGCTACGGTCGATCCGTCGAAAGCCACGCGATCTATTGCGTCTGATCAGGAGGTGGGTCGATCTCACCGCGCTCGCCCCACCAAATCTCTTACGACGACCCGACATCACCAGAACGCCGCGGCCGAGCCTTCAAACCAGACCGCAGGCTCCGTCCCGGCTTGTGACGCGCACTCGTCGGCCAGCCACGCCCGCTGCGGATGCTTCCGGCCGCCCAGCCGCGTCTTTAGAGACTAATCGTAACGCTGGCGCCCACGGATAGGGCGCCAGCCCCGAATTCGCGCAGTCGAGCGCTACTATCTTCCCGCGAAGAGTCAGCGCTCCTTGAATGCGCGCTCCGCCTGATCGTGCAGCGGCTTGAGCAGGTAGGATAGCGCGGTCCGACCTGCCGTCTTGATGAAGACCTCGACCGGCATGCCGGGCAACAGCTTGGCCGACCCGAGTTTCGCCAGCTCTTCCGGCTTCAGCAGGACGCGACCCGTGTAGTAACTCGTGCCGGCACGCTGATCCTGGGTGATGTCTGCCGAGACCATGCTGACCTCTCCGTCGATTTCGGGGGTGGTCTTCTGGTTGAACGCCGCGAAGCGCATTGTCGCTGTCTGCCCCATATAGACCTGGTCGATATCACGCGGTGCGATCTTGACCTCAACCGCAAGCGAGTCCGCATCGGGCACGATCAGCATGATCTGCTCGCCGGGAGAGATTACACCCCCAACCGTGTGGACGCTTAGCTCGTGGACGCGGCCGGTTTGCGGTGCCCTGATATCGATCCGATTCAATTGATCGACCGCCGCAGTCTTGCGCTCGCTCAGCTCGGAGAGCTTCGATCGCGTTTCGATCAGATCCTTGCCCACCTCCGTCCGCAGGTCCTGGTCGATCTGAATGATCTGGAGCCCGATTTCGGCGATCTTGCCCTTCGACTGAGCAATCATTCCTGCCAGCTGGCTGCGCTCGCCTTCGAGGCGGGCGGAATCGCGCTCGAGGGAATTGAGCCGCGTGATCGGCACCAGATTTTTTTGCCAGAGACTGCGCACGCCCTCCAGCTCCTGCCGGATAAATTCGACTTCCTTCTGCTTGGCCTCGGTCTGCCCCGTGAGGCCTTTGATCTCGTTTTCCAGCTGCGCGCTTTTCTCCTGCAACTGCGCTTTTTGGCCGCTCCGCGCCTGACGACGCAGCTCGAACAGCTTTCGCTCCGCAGTGATTGCACGGCTCGCCTCGGAGTTGCTCTCCTTGGCCCGGTCGAGCAGCACCTTGGGAAAGATAGCCTGCTCAGCGCCATCGCGCTCGGCCTCCAGACGAGCCTGCCGCGCGAACAGCTCATCGAGGCTGTTTGTGACGATGGTCGCATTCGCGAGCGTCTGAGTCTCGTCGAGGCGGATCAAAACATCCCCTGCATTAACCCGGGCGCCCTCTCGCACGCGCAACTCTCCCACGATCCCACCAGTGGAGTGCTGAACCTTCTTGACGCTCGAATCCACCACGACCACGCCTTGGGCGATCACTGCGCCCGACAATTGGGTCGTTGTCGCCCAACCGCCGATCCCAAAGGTCACCAAACCGAACATGATCATACCGACGATCATGTAACGCTGGATGGATTGCATCGCCGGTGTCACCTGGCCATTCATCGGCCACCTCCTTGAGCTTCCGCGACGACCTTGAGCGGTGTGGGATTTCGCAACACTCTCTTGAGGACCTCCTCTCTCTTGCCGAAGGACTGCACCCTCCCTTCCCCGAGGCACAAAACATGATCCACACCTTCCAACGCCTTCGGACGATGCGCAACAACGGCGACAATTCCGCCCCGACGGCGCACGTTCAGGATCGCCTCGGTCAAGGCGTCCTCGCCCTCGGCGTCGAGATTGGAAGACGGCTCATCAAGTACGACCAGAAACGGCTTGCCGTAAAAGGCGCGCGCGAGCCCGATGCGCTGCCGCTGGCCCGCCGATAGCGCTAACCCTCCTTCGCCAATCTTCGTGCCGTAGCCGTCTGGAAGGGAGAGGATGAGACCGTGCGCGCCCGCGGCATGCGAAGCTTCCAGAACTGCGGCGGCCGTTGCCTGCGGATCGAACCGTGCAATGTTCATGGCAATGCTGCCGTCGAACAATTCGACGTCCTGAGGCAGATAACCGATGTGCTTGCCGAGGGCGTCCGAAGACCAGTGATCGAGCGAAGCGTTGTCGAGCCGGATCCTGCCTCGCATGCACGGCCACACTCCCACCAGCGCACGTGCCAACGTCGATTTGCCGGATCCGCTCGGACCAATGATTCCAACCGCCTGCCCGCTCCGCAGCTGGAACGACACTTCACTGACGGTGGGCCTCTCCGAGTTCGGGGCGCCAATATAGAGGTGCTCGGCGGTGAGGGTTTCAACAGGCGCAGGCAATGCCAACCGCTCCTCCTCGCTAGGCAGAAGCTTCAGCAAGCGATCGAGCCTTTCCCCCGATTGCCGCGCGGCGACGAACCCTTTCCAGTTCGCGATGGCCATTTCGACGGGCGCCAGTGCCCGCGCGGTGAGGATCGATCCGGCGATGATGATGCCGGCCGTGGATTCCTGATTGATGACGAGGACGGCGCCAACGGCAAGAACCAGCGATTGCAAGATCGCCCGAAAAATCTTGGAAGCGCCCCCCAGTCCGTTAACGACATCGCTGGCCCGCTCATGGGCCGCGAGGTACTTCGCGTTGACATCCCGCCAACGTAAGCCCGCCTGTTGCCGCATGCCCATGGCCTGCAAAACCTCGGCATTTCGCCGCCCCTCGAGCGCCAGTGCGGTTCGCGAGACGGCGAGACGCGAGGACGCCTTTGCCGGCCCCCGGGTGCGTGTTTCCGTGAGCATCGTAATGCCAACCAGCACCAGCGCGCCGACCAGCGCAGTGACGCCAATCCAGAAGTGAAAGAGGAAGCAGACGCCGAGATAGATCGGCATCCAAGGCAGATCAAAGAGCGCCGTCGGCCCTCCGCTCGACAGGAAGCTGCGGACCTGATCAAGGTCCCGCACCGGCTGCAAGCCATCGCCATCGGCCCTGGTCTTGAGAGGCAGGCGAACAAGCGCGTCGAATATCCGAGCGCTGAGCCTTTCATCGAAATACCGGCCGACCCGGGCGCTGATCCTGTTCCTGACGAGGTCCAGCCCACCCTGAAACAGGTAAAGAACCGTGGCTAGAGCCATCAGGGCGATCAGCGTCGGTATGCTGCGCCCGGGCAACACCCGATCATAGACCTGCAGCATGAAAAACGAGCCGGTGAGCATGAGGAGATTGCTCATCCCGCTGAAGGCCGCGAGGGCCCAGAAAATCCGGCGGCAAGACCGCAGGAAAGCCGACATCTCTGACTGCGACTCGTCATAGTCCTCCGCCGGCCGGGGTCGACCAGCGAATATCCGTTGCCGCAGGGCTTCGACCGGGCGCTTTGCCCAGCCGATCAGTCGCGGTGTCCGCAGGTCGGCGTCTTCCGCCCACTGCCGTCCGAGCGCCCACAGTCCTGATATGTGCAGAAGTGGAATTCGATAAAGATTCGCGGGCGGGGGGAATACCCCCCGCCGTCCAAAGTCAATCATGGCAGCCGCCCTTGAACCATGCCTTTGTCGGTAGATCCCCCAAGAGATCCCCAAGGCAATTGTTGAGTACTACTCTGTGTGGTTACGCCGTCCCCTACGCGAAGTGGAAGTCGTGGCTGGTCAACGCATCGAGCTTGGTGTTCTTCAGCGTGAGCGTGTCGCTCCCCGTCGCGATCACGACGTCTTGGCCTGATTGGGCCGCGTGGGAGAGAACGCTCGCAAAACTGTCGAACACACTCTTGCTGAACTCGATCGTGTCGTGCGCAGGACCGCGGGCAACGAAGTCCTTGATGACGTCGTGGCCGAAGTTCGCGCCAAACACGAAGGTGTCGGCCTGGCTGCTGCCAACAAAGGTGTCGTCGCCAGAAGTGCCCTTCAGTGTCGTGTTGCCCGTCGAGGCGACGAACGTACTGCCTGAAGTAGCCACGACCTGACTGGTGCTGTCGGATACGGTGGACGACGCAGCTGCGGTGGAAGTACCGATCTGCCCGTCACTGTTCAGATCCTGATGGAAGCTCGTCTCGAGCGATTTAAGGCCAGAGTCCGTACCCGACACGGAGCCGCCCGACGTTGAGCCAGTCAGCGTGCTCACATGGGAAACGTAGTTGCCGTTGTTGTCGGTGTTCCACGCGGTGTACTGACCGGTGCTCGTCTCCTTCCAGGCAACCTGATAGCCCGTCGCCGTCTTCTCCGCACCAATGGGAGTCCAGGTGCCATCTGACCCGCCCACAAAATCGGCACCGTTATCCTTCAGCGAGGGGCCCGATCCGCCGCTGTCGTTGAGGTAGTATTTGCCGCCACTCTCAACGAGACTTGTCACACCGGCCGACTCGATGACCTTGCCTGTAGTCGGCGTTGGCGACGTCGGTGCGGTTGCAGTGGAAGTACCGATCTGCCCGTCACCGTTCAGATCCTGATGGAAGCTCGTCTCCAGCGATTTGAGGCCGGAGTCCGTACCCGACACGGAGCCGCCCGACGTTGAGCCGGTCAGGGTGTCGATATGGGAAACGTAGTTGCCGTTGTTGTCGGTGTTCCACGCCGTGTACTGACCGGTGCTCGCCTCCTTCCAGACGACCTCATAGCCCGTCGCCGTCTTCTCCGCACCAATCGGTGCCCAGGTGCCATCCGACCCGTTCACAAACTCCACACCGTTATCCTTCAGCGTGGGGCCCGATCCGGTGCTGCCGTTGAGGTAATATTTGCCGCCGCTCTCAACGAGAGTTGTCGCGCCAGCTGACTCGACTACCGTACCGGCAGTCGGCGAAGTCGGCGGCGTCGGTGCGGACGGGATCGCCGAGGTCGCGATGCTGGCCGCGAACGCGGTGGACGCCGCGCCGGTGTTCCCTGCCGCGTCCGTTGCCGTCGCGGTGAGGCTGTGCGAACCCGCCGCAAGGGTTGCGCTGGTGTAGCCCCACACGCCACTGCTGTTGGTCGTGGCAGTCCCGATCTGGGTCGTGCCGTCGAACACCTTAACGACGCTGCTCGCCTCGGCACTGCCCGACAACACCACCTGATTGGCGCTGTTCACCGTATGGCTGGCAATGGTCGGCGCGGTCGGCGCTTTGGTGTCAACGGTTACGGCCAAAGCAGACGACGCCGCGCTGGTCTGACCCGACGAGTTGGTCGCCGTTGCGGTGAGTGTATGCTTGGCGTCGGTCAGGACCTTTGTGATGTAGTCCCAGGCGCCTGCAGAATCGGCGGTCATTGTACCGATCTGGACCGAGCCATCGTAGATCTTGACGGTGCTGTTTGCGCCCGCGGTACCCTTGAGCTCAAGCGTATTGTCGCTCGTGATGCGGTCGCCGGCGACACCGCTGTCGGTCGAGAAGGACGCGATGACAGGAGCGACAGGCAGAGTAGAACCGGTCGAACCGGAACCAGACGACGTGCTGCCCGACGAGCCATCAGCCCCTGCCGGCACCACCACTGGAGAAGATGTTGGCGCCGATTCGGTATTATTCGAATTGACCACCTGACCGCTTCGCATATCCATATTGTTGGAGAACGACCAGCCGTTCGGAGCGGAGTAGAATGCCCCCCACGCCGCCTGCAGATCAAAGAAGTTGTCATGCACGCTGCCACTGAGGGCAGAACTGTTGTCGTTATAGGAATTGGCATGAACCATATACGACATCGCTGAACCGGCGGATCCACCGGCCGCAATCATCGTGTTGTATGCCATGACGGCATTCTGGATCACCCCGCCCTGAGTATTGCTGTAGAACTGGAAGCCCTCGCCCCCCGACGCCTGCGGCGTCTGATAGGTGGTGTTAAACTCGACATCCACCGAGCCCGCGGTGCCGCCGCCGAACTGCAGGAAGTTCAGATGGGCGCCGTCTTCAATCGCCCCTTGCTCGACCAGATTATATTTATAGACAACGGAGAAGCTTGGGCTGCCGTTTGCCTGCGTGAATTCGACGACGTGCTGCGGAAATTCCTTGAACCAGTTGTACTCCATCGTGACCTGGCCCGAACCCGCGAAGCCGATGAACGACGTTGCGTTTCCGATGGTGCTGCCATCAAAGGTATTGTGCGTGATGGTCAGATTGGACGCCGCCGAGCTTCCGTAGATCAGATATGATCCCTGGTTGGTGCCAATCGCAAAATTACTATTTGAAATCGTCGCATTCGCACCTGCGACGTTCACCTGATATCCGCCGTGAAGGGAAAAATCATACCCATCAAGCGTGATATTGCTTCCGCTAATCGTTATCGTGCGGCTCGACGTATCTATCGAAACACCCGCCATCGCGATCGTCGCCGGATCCTTGAGCGATGTCGATGTCGCCCCGACTGCATAATCGACGCCGGCGACATTCCAGCCCGGCCGCGCTGAATAGCCGTCAAGGAGGTTCGGAAGTTGCGAAGTTGCCATTAAGAAGGGTCCCCTATTCGAGTTTAATCTGGCCTGCCACACACCACGCGATCAAATAACTTCATTTGAAGTCACGCAGCGATTTTCAGATCATGTAAAGTCAAGCCTGCGATGCAAGGCAGCATCCGTATGGTTCATCGCCGAAGGCTTTTTTGGGACAACAACACGACTCAGCAAAGGTAATTCAGGGTCTAAAGTAGTGGCGCCGAGCGCACAACTTAGCTCTCCATGTTTATCCCCAAAAACATAAACATATTCTGGTGCGCATTAATTTGATTATCTATTGCACATCAAATATTTCGACCATTCGCGTTCAAGTACAAGAAGTTAGTTCTCCGGATTCGCAAAGAGGCCGGAATTTGCGAAAGCTGCGCGCGAAAAGATTTGGATTAAGTTCTGCCAGACGGGCACGGTGGCGATCGCACCAGCTCGCGGTCCGAGCAAAATGTCGCAGCCGATAAAAGAGAACTTACATTAGGAGAGAGAGGTGCACTATTGGGCGGTAGTCCGTTGCACGGCTTGATCAGGATCGAGGGCGGCCAAAAGAGCTGGAAGAGCCGACCGGATCGAAAGTCGTGTTTAAGCCATCGGCGAGCCAGCTTGCAGGTCGTCTGTACCTGGGACGCCGAAATCGACTGACGCCATGGTTAGCGTGCAAACGAGACATCAGCGAGAAGTTGGCCGTGGTCGCGATTCCTTATGGAATTTAGTGGCTGATCTCGCATTATTCGAATTGACCACCTGACCGCTTCGCATATCCATATTGTTGGAGAACGACCAGCCGTTCGGAGCGGAGTAGAATGCCCCCCACGCCGCCTGCAGATCAAAGAAGTTGTCATGCACGCTGCCACTGAGGGCAGAACTGTTGTCGTTATAGGAATTGGCATGAACCATATACGACATCGCTGAACCGGCGGATCCACCGGCCGCAATCATCGTGTTGTATGCCATGACGGCATTCTGGATCACCCCGCCCTGAGTATTGCTGTAGAACTGGAAGCCCTCGCCCCCCGACGCCTGCGGCGTCTGATAGGTGGTGTTAAACTCGACATCCACCGAGCCCGCGGTGCCGCCGCCGAACTGCAGGAAGTTCAGATGGGCGCCGTCTTCAATCGCCCCTTGCTCGACCAGATTATATTTATAGACAACGGAGAAGCTTGGGCTGCCGTTTGCCTGCGTGAATTCGACGACGTGCTGCGGAAATTCCTTGAACCAGTTGTACTCCATCGTGACCTGGCCCGAACCCGCGAAGCCGATGAACGACGTTGCGTTTCCGATGGTGCTGCCATCAAAGGTATTGTGCGTGATGGTCAGATTGGACGCCGCCGAGCTTCCGTAGATCAGATATGATCCCTGGTTGGTGCCAATCGCAAAATTACTATTTGAAATCGTCGCATTCGCACCTGCGACGTTCACCTGATATCCGCCGTGAAGGGAAAAATCATACCCATCAAGCGTGATATTGCTTCCGCTAACCGTTATCGTGCGGCTCGACGTATCTATCGAAACACCCGCCATCGCGATCGTCGCCGGATCCTTGAGCGATGTCGATGTCGCCCCGACTGCATAATCGACGCCGGCGACATTCCAGCCCGGCGTCATGGCATACCGTTTCAGCAATTCCGGATGCTGAGGTGCTGCCGATGAAACCCTTTGCTCACTGGCATCGCAGCGGTTAGCCGTACATTCGACCTTGCCGCTCCTCTCGGGCGCGGTGCGGAAATCATCTTCATCGGAAGATGCGACTATCACCAGCGCGGCTACCAAATAGAGCCAGGATTTCATTCTAAAACGACCATCACACGCGCCTGCTATTGCTCGATGCGGCCTGCTCGCCCCCTTCTTGAACAAAAGATGAGAAGTCCGATCATCCATTTCATCCATTCGTTCCGGGGTGGCTTGGCATACGCAACATTTAACCCGCAGCGCGGTTCAAGGTCTCTCGCGCCGGTTATCTGCGCTCCGTCAGAAAGGCGCCCTCTATCGGTCAACACCGCAGCCGCGCCCTCCTGCCTTCGGCGATCAATCGACCTCGCCAGGATAAGGACGACCGCCTATTCACGCTACTCTTCACAAGTCAAAAGCGCTTTCGCACAGCCATAAGGGATTTAGTTGCGCCGAGAATTTTCTCGGAGATGATCGCCGCGTCGGGAAACAATGCCGCGAACATACGCTTGTCCAGCAGGGATGAGCTCTGTATCGTCTTCATCGCCTCGTCGACGGTCGCAGCTTTGGACCAGTAGGGACCACACTTCCGAGCCATTACAAGCCGGAACTTCAGCGATTCGGGAAGCCAATGCAGAAAGGGCGTTCTCGCGTGCGGTTCGACCGGAAACCAATAGTAGGGGGTTTGTACAAAATAATTGGGAGCGATGCGCCGGATCTCGTTTGCCATGGCCATCATGCTCGACCATTGACCGACGTGCTCAATGACCGAATTCGAATGGATCACATCAAAGCTATTGTCCGCGAATTCAGGCATATGGCAGGCGTTGCCCCGGCAAGATGTGAAGCCAGCCTTTGGCGGCCCGCCCCCTTCCAGATTGAGTAGCGTTATTTCCGTCGGTCGGGCGATCAGGTGCCTCTTGTCCGACCAATAGGCTTCGACTCCGCCAATATCGAGAATACGCAACGGACGATCGGTCCTTGGGATCGAGTTCACCAGATCGAGAAAGATCGAAAATCGCGCCAGCCGGAAACTGCTCGAGGCAGCCTTCTGATACCCGCTATGTTCAATGACCTGTGACACTTCAATCAATCGCTACTTCCGTACGGCGAGTATTTTCCAGCGGACTATAAATCGCCCCTTTAACCATTTCAACATTATATTGATTGCAAAAAACAATTTAATTTACTACGTTATTAAACGTGGCCAGCCGGGCGGGGCCGCAATTTCGACCCCATGGCGGCAAGTCAAGGTTTGCGACGGCCGTCATCCTCCGGAGCGAGGGAGCGATGTCAAATACCGGGCCGGAAGTCACAAAGATAGCGGTCCTCATCGTATCGTACGGAAACCCTGACGACGTGGATCGTTGCTTGAAGTCACTTGCCCAGTCCGACTTCGAGAATTTTGATGTTTTCATCTGTGAGAATGGCGGCCAGGAAGCTTATGCGTCTTTGATGGAGGTCATTGCGCACGAACACAGCACATTGCAGCAAATGGAAGATTGCTCGGATCAACTGGATCGACCGGGAGGCCGACTGGCCCGCGTGGCGAAATGTCGATTTCGATCCCGCTCCAATTTGGTCAGGGTAGCGCTCGCAATTGATAATCTCGGCTACGGCGGCGGAGTTAATGCATGGCTCGAGAGATTGCTCGGTCAACCCGGATGGCAGGCTGTGCTCGTTCTCAATCCGGACACCGAGGTTGTTGAGACATGTCTATCACAGTTGGTGGCCAAAGCCGCCGAGGGATACGGAATGGTTGGCGGGGTTCTGGTATTCGACGATTCCCCGAACAAGGTAGCCAATTATGGGCTTCGATGGTCCACTCTTACGGGGCGAGTGACGGCTGTTGGCCGAAACTCACCTGCGGGGCGTCGCCTTACACCGGAAATGGTTGAAAAGATCGATGCGATCAGCGGTGCTTGTGTCCTTGTGACAAGAGACTTCATCGCTGATGTAGGGTTAATGATGGACGATTACTTCCTCTATATGGAAGACCTCGACTGGGGTCGGCGGCGGGCCAACCACCGGATCGGAGTCGCTGAAGGGGCGCTGATACGCCACGTGGGAGGCACGACCATCGGATCGGCTGCAGACCCAAGAGATCAGTCCCATTTGTCGGTCTACCTGTCCGCCCGGAACGGTATCCTCTATTCTCGGCGTCGAGCCGGGTGGCGCTGGATCTTTCACTCCGCGATTTGGATGTTGTACGCACTGAGATATCTTCTGCTTGGTGCTCCAGCGGCTGCCATGCTTACGATCGCGGGCTTATGGCATGGGATAAACGGTAGAACAGGCCGGCCTGAAATCTCCTTCGATAGACGAGACGCTTGCCGCTAGAGGTGCTGGAACTGAGAACGTTCAACACGTCCCGATCGTTTGTGACAGAGCCAGGTCCTGGCCACGCCAACTCTGCCACCGCCGACGAGCGTTCGCGTGTCGAACTTCCAGCGAGCCGCAGCAGCCGGGTGAACTCTTTATCACGATAGGTCTGTTGTTCGTGTTTATTCATTAGCCCAGCGGCGCATGGCCGATTTATTAAATATTGAATATCTGCTATAAATCGATGGACACTATTTAAATAGCGATGCAGGATTTTCCCGGTCCAGGAGCCAATTGTGAGCCAATTTTCGGTATCCCGCTTTTCCCCCGTGGTCACCACCGCTCTTTGGGCACAGCGCCGCTCCTGGCTCATTCCTCGCGTCCTAAGGCAAACAGGACTTGCCATGCTCTCGCGTCTTCAGGGTGGTCCTGCACCCGTCGAAGGTTGGAATTCGCCGCTGATCGTCCGCGAGGGAATGATTTCGAACGGTGCCACTCCCACAATTGACTTAAATCAGGCCGCCACGTGCGTCCCCTCACGTCTTGATCGGCCAGACCGACCTGACCGACGCCTATCTTGCTTGATTTCGACGAGCGTCTTGGACGCCGGCGGTATCGACGAGTTCGTGGCATTTCTTGCTCGGCGCCTGCCCGACAGAGGTATCAAATCCACGGTCATGGTAACAGATCCGGCTGTGACCGGCGGGCGTCTCATGCGCGCGCTGCGAGAAGAAGGGATTGAGGTCATCCATAAATCCCCATCTGAAAGCCGCGGGTGGCTCAGGGAACAACGACCGGACGTTATCAGCGCTCATGCGCCTCCAGACTGGCTGGTCCAGGCGGCCCACGAGCTGGGAATACCGGTCGTCGAGACGCTGCACGCCGCTCCAACCCCAATCGGAACCGATTGGCGAGCAGAGGGACCCAGAAGTCGCAATATTCGTTTTCTGATTGCCGTGAGCGATCTGGTACGACGGCAATACTTGCGTGGCAACCCGGCATTCAGCGCCGATGCGATTTGCACGATACCCAACGGTTTCAATTCTACCCACCGGCAGATGACTGACCGAACCGCGGCAAGGAAGTGGCTGGGTCTTCAAGATGAGTTTCTGTTCGTGTCGCTGGCCCGTCACGTCATGCAGAAGAACGCCTACGGTCTGCTGGTCGCCTTTGCAGAGGTCGCAGAATTATTTCCGCATGCGCATCTCGTCCTATCGGGTCGCGCGGATGATCCCGTCTATATGAAACAGCTGCAGCTCCTTCACAAGAAGATCCCCGAGCGCCATAGAATTCATCTTCGCGACAATATTTCCAACCCGTCTCCATTGCTCTCGGCGGCCGATTGCTTCGTTCTCAACTCCTTCTTTGAGGGATGGCCCCTCGCCCCAATGGAGGCTCTTTGCACAGGCCTACCCGTTGTGATGAGCGATGTCGGCGGGGCCCGCGAACAAATTGGTCTGGACGGAAGACATGGCCACCTCGTGCCCAACCCCCTGGAAAATCCCGAAACCGTAACATGGGATAGAGTTGCGCGTGAGAGATTTCGGCCTCAGAGCAACAGAGCCGCCCTTGTCTCAGCGATGGGTTCGATCATCGTAAATCGAGAGCATTGGGCGGCTTCTCGCGCGACTCTCGCAAGTGAGGCGAAGGTCCGCTTCAACACAGAGGCGTGTATCCAGCAATACGCGCAGGTTTTCGAACAAGCCGTTGCATCCTGATTGCAGCTTATCCAGAACATTGGACGCGAGAGCAATGAAGTCAACGCTATCCCATTCGGCACTTGTGAATCGCGAACAATCGCGGCCGGCGCCCCGAAATGCAGGCGCCATCGCGTGTTACGTTGCCCTCCTGGCAATCCTGCTTCCTGGAGGTCTCGTCGCCGTCGATGCGTCCGGCGCCAAACTCACGGTCGGCAGGATTGCCGTCTTGATACTGCTCATGCCGGCCCTTGTCCGACTTACAAAGGCTGATCGCCACTTTATAGCAAGTGACTATCTCGCGGCCATAACCGGCATCTGGATGGTCGGGGCGGCGGCGTATGTCGGAGGTGACGGCAGCCTATCATCTGCGGTGGCAGTGTGCCTGGAGTACGTCGGAGGTTACTTTGTGGCCCGAGGACTGTTTTTCGGATACGCCGTTTCCACATTCATTCGAGTGCTGAAGAAATTTTTGATCATCGTCGTGTTCCTGGCACTCGCAGACAGCATCACCGGAAGACTTATGGTGCACACAACTCTGGCTGGCATTTTCCACAGCGCTCCCCTGCTGCAGCCTGATTTTCGCGCGGACCTGCTGAGGACTTCATCGACATTTGACCACCCCATTCTGTTCGGCACGTTTTGCACTCTGTCCGGAGCATTGTTGATGACTTACGAACAGACCCTTGCAAAACGAACATGGTGGGTGGGCTTGTGCCTTCTTGGATGCATATTATCAATGTCCTCCGCACCTTTGCTGTCGTTCATCATTGCCATAGTCGCCTTCGCATACGAATGCCTTATGAAGAATTATTCATGGCGTTGGAGCGTGTTCTGGCTTGCCGTTGCGGGAGTGATACTGGCTATCTTCTTCATTGCCAATCATCCGATCGGCTGGATCATCTCCCATCTGACACTCGATCCAGTGTCAGGATACTTCAGGTTGATGATCTGGGATCTGGCTTTAGTGAAAATCGGCCAAGAGCCATGGACCGGATTCGCCTTCAACCCATTGAACAATGAAATATTGGACTACACCATCGATTGCGTCTGGTTGCAGCTGGCGATACGCTTCGGCATCCCCATGATTGTGCTGGTGGCCCTCACCAACATTGCAGCTATTCTGCCAGCAAGGCGAAGCGCCAGCAAGGTCACTAGCGATCCTCTACATTGGGGATTTACGACAGCGCTCGTACTGACGATGCTCACCGGCCTGACCGTTCATTACTGGCACTTTCTTTGGATATTCTGGGGTCTTTGTCTGGGGATTCGCGCGTCTCTTCGCGAGGCATCTATGACCGAATACCAAATGCTCGCGGACGAGCGGATGCCGTTGATGACCGCTGACATTTCCCTGGTTCACGCGCGACCATAAGCGCGCGTGAATTGGGGTGCGATGGGCCCGCCTTCTCCACGCTGTGATCCGCCTGCCGAGCTACACGCCTCTCTCACTCACAGGCTTCTTCACCAAGCACGCAATGGTGACCAGACACGAAATCTTCTTCGCGCGCTCCCTATTCCAACCCAGCACGCCCCTCGTGACAGGCTATGCCCACAAGATTCCGTCAAATGGGTGAGAACTGCACCGATCCAGCGCATCGGCGCAGCACGAGGGCCGGTCAGGCTTTGCCCACTACCGCACCAGCATCTGCCGTACTCGATCGGCGGCCGGCTGTAGAATCTGCCATGCACGACGGCCCAAACGCCGTTTGCAAGCCAGAGCTAACCAAGGCGGCGTTCCTTCGACCCTTGGGTCGATTTTCAATGCAGCGTCACAAAGCCGCTCCGAAAGTCCCGTTGCTCCCTCGTTGAACGCACGGCTCGCACTCCTTACCGCGTCAAGCGCCAGTTCGTGGACGAACCAGGCTCGAAGATCATCAATGTTTGCAAGCACCGGAGCGCAACTGCCAAGGAATACTTCAAATGCCTCCTTTCGTTGCGCGAGATCCTGCTCCGGCGAGTATGTCGTTGACATATTGGCCGTATGCCGTCGATAAACAGCCTGAGCCTGGTCAATAAATCCGATCTCGGCGTGCGCGGCAAATCGCAACCACATCTCCATATCCCCACTGTGCGTCAGTTGCGCTGAATATCCGCCCAGTTGCTTCTGTAGGCTCGTTCGAACCACTACGGTGGGCGCGAGCACGATGTTCTTGGCCCGGCTGAGATGGATGAACTCAATTCCAGACAATATCCGTGTTCCCGGTCCCAAACCTGGGGGAGTAGCCACGACTTCCCTTCGATCACCTTCTTGCACGATGGCTCGACCAAAAACTAGACCGACAGAAGGGTAATCATCCATCAGGCGGGCTGACCTCGTAAGGGCGCCAGGCAACAGACAGTCATCCGCAGAAAGCAGCACCATGTAGTCGGCCGCCGCCCAGGTGATCCCTTCGTTGAACGTTGCGATGTGCCCCCGATTGGATGCGTGTTTGAGAACGTTGACCCGTGGGTCCTCGCGAGCCAGCTCCTGTGCAACTTCGGCCGTGTTATCCGGTGACGCGTCGTCGATAATCAGCACGCGCAACGTCACCCCGGATTGCGTCAGAACGGTTTGGACGCAATCTCTTAGAAAATGCCCATACCGATAGCAGGGGATGACTACATCTATGGAGCTCACCGGCGTCCCTCCGTTGCGCCCACGGTGGCCGCTCTCCTCCAACCGATCTTTGGTTGTGCCGGAGCATCGCCGCGTCGTTGCCCGGCCATGATATACTGCTTGACCAGGTGGTGACGAAGGACTCCGAGCGAGAGACAGTCGATCAGCCTCGATTTTGGTCCTTCGATGCCGGCAACCAAACCATCTGTGACGATTAGATCAGCATCGTTCAGAAGTTCAACCGCCGTTCCTTCGACAAAGAACCTCAAATGCGTGCGATCAAGAATCCCGGAATCCCGATAAGTAAATTTCCGCCGGAAGAGCAGCGGCAGCGCTACACTCAAATGTGCAACGTTTGGCACCGAAACGATAATGCGGCCGCCCTCCGTTAGAAGGTCGCTGATCGATCGAAGTGTCCTCCCGGGGTCCGGCAGGTGCTCTAGTACATCAAGAAGTAAGACGAGGTCGAACTCGCCAAGGTCGGATGCACAATCATCGATATTGCCGATAACGGCTATATCCGCGTTTTCCTCCAACTCTTCCTTGAGCTCGCGGTTGACCTCGACCCCCACGGTCATGACGTTCGGATAGATCGATCTCAGCCAACGCAGCGTGTAACCGCCGCCCGGCCCGACCTCTAAGATCCTTGATGCTTCATTTGGCAAGAGCGACCTAATTTCCTCGCGTGAATGCCTGTAGTATTCGGTACGTTCCGAGTTACAAGCGCGACCGTCTTTTCGGTTTGTCATAGCGGCTCGCCCGCGTTTCCATCGTTTCTCTTCGAACCTTTGCGTTCATTCGGATTATCCACTCTCCTTGCCAGGGCGACGACATCCGAGGCAAAAAGGGAGGAAAAACGATTTTGTTTGGGTCCGTTGGTGCGGGGTGAAACGACTTTCGATGTTCTCTCCATCGAGAGTCCCGACTCGACACACCAACTTCGAATTACCGAGGTTGATATGTTGTGAATTCTCGTCGTTTCGAAGCTAAGCCGCCTATGGCGCGGCCCACTACTGCCCTTCCGCCGCCACCAATAACGGACGTACGGCCTGTTCGGTGCCGTAATGAGGACTGTCCCTCCTGGCGCGAGGGCATCGACAAACAGTCTCAGCAAATGCTCAGGACGATGAACGAACTGCAAAACGTTGAGAAACAAGATGCAGTCAAATCTCATTGAGGCGATCTTTGCACGAGCAGTATCGAAATCTCCTGACACCATCTGAAGCCCACGTGCAGCCGATTCGCTGCTTATGACGTCATCAAGTGGTACCGCGACCACCCGTTTGCCCGTCTCAAGCAACCGAAGTTCATTAGCGCCGGAAGCTGAACCGATCGACAGGATGCGTACGGCGCTCTTGGGGATCAGGCTCAAGACTTCGTTTCTGATCGGTTCATAGAAATCTTTCGAATACATCTTGTGCCACAAGCTGGTCTCGGTATTCAGCAGCGGACAAGGCCTTTGCTCCCGGGAGGCGATCTCCAACAACGCTGATATTTGAGAGCCCAATTCGTGTTGGTCTACACCAAAATGGCCGATATACTTGTTCGGCAAATGATGCACCCAGAATTGCTCTATGTGCGAGATGGCAATGAATTTCCTGAAACCGCATTGGGTATACGGGTCAGTGGCAGCGCTGCAAAGAAGATCGTACTCTCCCTCATGCGGCGCCACCAGGAAGCCGCCTGAAGCAATCGCTTTCGCCAGCTGTTGCTGGGTTAATATGTAGCAGGCTGAGTGCTCGTTCGTGAAATGGGCGAGAGTATACCTTCCCCTAACTCTGACCGATTCACAATCCCAGCGGAAATGACCATGCGCCTCGGGAAAGTTGCGCTCCCCATCCGGACCATATTCAACCCGCAAGAATCCGGCGATCTCGTCTTCTTTCAGGACAGACTTAACGTCCAGAAAAGCGCGGATATTCTCTTCGGTTATTAGAATGTCATCTTCCGAGTAGATGAACAGATCGTACAAATTGAGCCGGTCCAGGAATAGCTTCTTGTGCAGAAACGGAAGTGACCAGGGATCTTTAGTTGGGAGCCCAACAAGACACTCGACAGCGGGCGGAACGGCCTTTTCGATATCTGAGAGAACTACCACGTCGACACCGAACTGCATGGATCGGTATTCTTTGATCACCCGATCCAAGTATCGGTCATTTGCATGGCCGTAGTTGGCGATTGCGACCAGGATTCTCATAGATATGCTGCACTCATCATAGGGCTATCTCGGCTTTCAGCGCCGCAACAACGCTCAGCAGGTCTGCATCCGTCATCTGCGCATAGAGGGGCAGCAGGATCGACCTGTCCTGTGCAAGTTCAGATTGACGAAGGTCGTGCCGTTGCCTCGTCTCGGCGTAAGGCCGCTCACGGTGCGAGCACATGATCCCGCGGCGGGTCGCGATTCCCTTATCGAGAAGATGTTGCATAGAGATGCGTTGGTCGAGACGGTCCGGGAGACGCACGCAATAGCTCTGCCAGTTCGATCTGGCCCACGCCGGTTCGGTTGGTAACCGCAGCCCTTCCAGATTTCCGAGCTGTTCGGCATATTTGGCGGCGACGGCTCGCCGGCGTGCTACCAGTTCTGGAAGCCGCTCGAGCTGTTTGCGCCCTATCGCAGCCTGCATATCCGTCATTCGATAATTGTAGCCGACAAGGACGTACTCCTCGAAAATGACACGCTGCGACCCGTGACGCACGATATCCGGAACGCTCATACCGTGCTGGCGCAGCAGCCTGAACTTGCGATCAAGCTCGGCATCCGCAGTGGTGAGCATTCCACCCTCGCCCGTCGTGATCACCTTTCGCGGATGAAAGGAAAAGCACGCAATGTCTCCATGCGGCTTGCCGATCGGCTCCCATTCCCCGTTCATCCGGATCTGCGATCCGGCACCACAGGCCGCGTCCTCGATCACCGCGATGCCGTGGCGGCGCGCTACGGCCATGAGCGCTGCCATATCACACGGCATGCCCATCTGATGGACCGCGATGATCGCGCGGGTGCGCTCGGTGATGGCTTCGGCCAGCTGAGCGCAATCCAGATTGTAGGTCTCCGGGTGGATATCGACAAAAACCGGAGTGGCGCCCTGATATCGGATGACGTTCGCGGTCGCAATGAAGGAATGGCTGACCGTGATCACCTCGTCGCCGGTGCCGATATCCAACGCTGCCAAGGCGAGCTGCAGGGCGGTCGTGCAATTGGCGACGGCACAGGCGTGCGGCGCGCCAACAAGTGCAGCGAACTCGCCCTCGAACGCGGCCACCTGCGGACCCTGCGACACCCAGCCCGACAGCACGACGGCGCGCGCAGCATCAGCCTCCTCGTCCGCAAGCAGCGGCGCCGCGATCGGAATCACGATGCCGCCGCCTGCCGCTGACGGTCCGAAGCGAGGTCGCGTTCGGATCGCCACCATTTCACGAGATCGGCGAGCCCCTGCTCAAGCGAAACCGTGGTGCGGAATCCCAGCAAACGCTCTGCCTTGCCGGTCGATGCCAGCCGTCGTGGCACCGGATTGACCGAGCGCTCCGGCGCGAATTCGGGTGTCAGGCCGCGGCGTCCCATCACCGACGCAAGCACCGTAGCCAGCTCGGTCAGGCTGGTTTCAGTGCCGCTGCCGACGTTGAAGACCTCGTCAGTGATCTTTGCCCTGGCCGCAAGGATGTTGGCACGCGCGATGTCGCGGACGTGGACGAAATCCATGGTCTGACGGCCGTCGCCAAATATAATGGGAGGTAATCCGGCCTCCAGCCGCTCCATCCAGCGGATCAGGACCTCGGTGTACCGTCCGTGGATATCCATCCGGCTACCGTAGACGTTGAAATATCGGAATGCCACGTAGTCGAGGCCGCATACATCGTTGAAGGCCCGCAGTAGGCCCTCGTTGAACGCCTTGGCGGCTCCATAGAGAGTTCGGTTGTTGTATGGATTCTGCCGCTCGGTCGTCGGAAACTCCTCGGCCATGCCATATACGGACGCCGACGACGCTGCGATGATCTTCTCGATATCGTGCTTGATGCACAGCTCCAGCAGGTCATAGGTGGCATCCACCATGACCTCCTTGGCAAGGCGTGGTTCGGCCGCACAATGAGTGATGCGGAGTGCGGCCTGGTGAAAGACGATATCGGCAGCCTTGACCAGCGCTTCCATCAGCTTGCGATCGCGTATGTCGCCGTGAACCAATCTCACCGGCCCACGCCCGAGCGCGCGCCGGAGATTTTCCGGCCGGCCTCTTATCATGTTGTCTATGGCAACAATCTCGATACAGCCCTCGTCGCAGAGCAGATCAACGATGTGGGAGCCAATGAATCCCGCCCCGCCGGTGACCAGAACGCGCTTTCCCTTGAGATCAATCAAGACGCTCTCCTGTTGTGGGACCATGTCATGACGCTTTGTGGATGCTCCGCCCTGTCACTAACGGCTTCGCTGGGCCGCAGGGCCGCCGCGTTCCTCAATGTGGCGACAACTTCGGCCGCCTGTTCCGGCAGCATCTCCGGATAAATGGGAAGAGAGAGGAACTCGTTCGCAAGCATCTCAGTGACGGGGAGATCACCGGCACGATAACCGAGTTCTGCATAGGCTCTTTGCAGATGCACCGGAACGGGATAGTGGATCCCGGCACCAATGCCGGCATCACGCAATAGCGTCAGCGCGTCGTCGCGCCGCTGCAATCTGACCGAATAGACGTGATACACGTGACGGGCGTAGCGGGGCGGCTGGGGACGCGCGAATGGGAGATCAGATAGCAGTGCATTGTATCGCTCAGCGAGCGACCGACGCGCTTCCGTCCAGCGCTCGATGTAGTCCAGCTTGACGTTCAGCAGCGCGCTCTGAATTTCGTCCATGCGATAGTTATATCCGGGGATCACGTGGTGGTATTTCGCCTCCTGCCCCCAATCGCGCAGCAATGACACGCGTCGCGCGAAATCAGACCGATCGGTTACGAGCGCCCCACCCTCGCCAAACGCTCCAAGATTCTTGCCGGGGTAAAAGCTGAAGCATCCCAGATCGCCAATCGAGCCTGCGCGGCGTCCCCGGTATTCCGCGCCGTGCGCCTGCGCGGCGTCTTCAATGACGACAAGACCGTGACGACGCGCGATCGCCATTATCGGATCCATGTCGGCCATCAGCCCGTGGAGGTGAACCGGCAGGATCGCTTTGGTTCGCGGCGTTATCGCAGCTTCGATCAAGCCGGGATCCATCGTCCACGTTACCGGGTCGACGTCGACAAACACCGGCCTGGCGCCGCTGTAGAGAATGGCCGCGGTTGTCGCGACGAACGTCATGGATACTGTGATGACTTCGTCACCGGGTCCGACGCCGGCCGCAAGCAGGGCAAGGTGAAGCGCCGAAGTGCCGCTGTTCACGGCGCGGCAATGGGCGGTCCGGCAATAGTCCGCAAAGCGTCCCTCAAAGGCCGTCACCTCCGGCCCAAGCACAAAGTGCCCGCTGCTGACGACCCTCGCTATCGCGGCGTCGATTTCCGGCTTGATCTGGGAATATTGGGCTTTCAAATCCAGGAAAGGTATCAAGATTCAAGACCTTGGATTGGAGCAAAATTATAGTAACAATTAACTCGCATTATTATATTAAATCAAGCCTTAACTTCGATAACATATATCTCTCGATTTAAAATGGCTTATGAAAGCGCGACTGACGAGCCTCGATCGCCCAGAACGGTGTTTTCAGTTCCGGACAGAAGCCGAGCGGGCACTCCGGCGACGATGGCGCCGGGCGGAACGTCCTTCGTCACCACCGCACCCGCGCCTACGGAGGCACCCGCACCGATCGTCACACCGCACAGAATGGTCGCGTTCGAGCCGATGGAAGCTCCCCTACCGACATGAGTGCGCTGCAGTGTCCAGTCCGAAGCTTGCTGAGGACGACCATCCGCGGTTGTTGCCTTCGGAAATTTATCGTTCGTGAACATCACACCATGACCAACAAACACTTCGTCCTCGATCGTGACGCCCTCGCAGATGAAACTGTGCGACGATATCTTACAACGCGCACCTATCTGTGCCCCAGCCTGGATCTCGACAAAGGTTCCGATCCTGCTCTCGTCGCCAACGGCGCAACCATACAAGTTGACTAGGTCCGAATGCAGGATGCGGACATCGCGGCCAAGCTGGGTGTTCTCTATTGGCATGTCAGTTTTCCTGTCTCTACAGCCAAGCAAGCCTTTACAGTACCGGGCGTGACGCGAGCAGCCTGGGCGCCATCTCGGCAAGACCTGCTGCCGCTTGACGAAGGTGCTGCAGCAGGGGATGCCCTGTCACGATCAGTCCCCACAACCAGCAGAAGGCGGCGACCACCAACGCTGATATAAGCCCTACAATGAGATTAAGAGTTCCCGCCTCGATCAACACCGCACAGATGGCTGCTCCCGAGGCGGTCGCCATCGTGACGACACCGCTTTTCAGCACAGCACGGCCAAACTCGGCCGGTCGCAGCGCCAGATGTGGACTGAGATAGTAGATCGCCACTGCTGCTTGGAATGGCAACGTCAGCAACGCACACGCTGCGACTGCCTCCACGCCAAAAACGGACGCACACAGGAGGGCGAGGAGCGATGGTGGTATCGAGATGCAGGACGAGACAAGCGCGTCGCGCACGCGTCCAACTGCCAGGAAAACAGGATACGTCAGACACGCGGCAAACAGCGCCAGATTTGCGAGGCAAAGAATGCGCACTAACAGCGCTACTTCCAGCCAGGCTTCACCGAGCCAGATCAAAACGATCGGCCTTGCCATAATCGCCACGAACGTGAGGAATGGCCACTGCACCGCGGAAAGCAGTTCGACCGCATCCAGATACACGCCTTTTAAATCTGCCCCGGCTGCACGTTTCGTCACAATCGCCGGCATGATGATCGGGTTCACCACCTGCGTGACGAGCCTGTCGAACACCTGGGTCAGGTTGATCGCCCGGCTGTAGAGACCTACAGCCGTAAAATCGAGAATCTTCGCAAGAAAGAGCTGGGGCGCGAGGTTGTAGAAGACATTGATGAGGCTGACGCCGCTGGAATAGAGACCGAATTCGAGGACGTCTCGGTATTCGGACAGCGAAGGACGTAATACACTGAAATCCCGATACCAGCTCAGCAGCATGGCCGTGAGAACCATGCTCCCTGCCACACCACCCCAGATCGGAGCCATGTAGCTGAAGTTCAATACTGCCAGTCCGATCGAAACCAGCGCGACCACCATGTTGCTTGCGAGATTGCAGATCGCGAGCGTCCCGAACTGCATGTCACGACGAAACAAGGCGATCAACGTTCCGGAGACCGGTACAAGCAGGAGATTTAGCGCAGAAACCTCGATACCTCGCCTTAGACTGTCCTGTGCAAAGATTCGCGATACAACATCGGCCGTGGCAAACAGAATCAGCGCAATTGCCAGTGAGATCCCCAAGGTGATGGTGAACGCTGTGCGAATAGTCCCGCGCGAGAGCTCACGTTTCTGAATCAGGTAATTCGCCCCTCCAAATTCCTGAAAAGCGGCTGCGATCACGGCGGTAAGCGCATTGACAACCGCAAAAACCCCAAACTCGCTCGGCGTCAGCAGGCGCGAAAGCACTGCGGTCGAGACGAAGAACAACACAAGACCGGCATAGCGGTCCACTGCAGAAAACAAGACTGAACGCTGCACTGAATTCATCACGACTCCGTCGCGGAGCTCGGCTGGCGAACAGCCACGACCAAACCGCCAATTAAGCCGTGGCCCGGGCCCGCTGCGGTATCCTGCGCGGCAACTGCCTGATCGCGACTGGTTTGCCCTGTTCGGCGATTGATCGCGAAGCTGCCTCAAGCACCTCGATCACTCGCAGCCCAGACATGCCGCTGGAAATCGGCTGCCCGCCGGTGCGCACGCAGTCGACAAAATGCTCGATCTCCGTTTGCAGCGCCTCCTTGGGCGAGATGTGCGGAGCCCACATGTCGCCGGCGCGATATCCGATCCGAAATTGATGCGCATCCTCGGGAGTCGTATCGAGCGTAATTCCCTTATCATAGATCTTGACCTTTTCGGTCGGTTCGAGA
The DNA here is from genome assembly GCF_029051685.1 of Bradyrhizobium sp. CSA207. Taxonomy (GTDB): domain Bacteria; phylum Pseudomonadota; class Alphaproteobacteria; order Rhizobiales; family Xanthobacteraceae; genus Bradyrhizobium. The sequence goes on from NZ_JAACFT010000010.1 coordinate 169,073, forward strand.
TCGTCATAAACGATCATCTTCTTGCTGCCGCCAATGAACGTCTGGCGTACCTTGACAGGCGATAACCAGTTGACGCTGACGTGAGCCACACATGCGTTGGCAAAGAACAATGTGATGTGGGCCATGTTTTCCGGCGAACCGACAACATGGCACGAACCCGTTGCCGAGACCGCGATCGGCTCCTCATCGAAGATATGATCGATGATCGAGATGTCGTGCACCGCCAGATCCCAGATCACATTTACGTCTTTTTGAAACAACCCGAGGCTCGAGCGCGTGCTATCGTAGTAGTAGATGTCCCCGAGCTCTCGCTTCAGCAAGAGCTCACGAATCTTCTGAACCGCTGGCGTATAGAGAAAGGTGTGGTCGACCATCAGCGTCAATCCGCGCCGGTCCGCCTCGTCGATCAAGCGGATCACTAGTTCGGCGCTCGGCGCAAGAGGCTTCTCGACCAACACGTGCTTGCCAGCCCTCAACGCCGCAATTGCCAGCTCGTAATGTGTGTGCACCGGCGTAGCGATAGCGATCGCATCAATGGAGGTATCCTTCAGCAGATCATCATAGCGAGTGGTCGTTGCTACCCCGGGGTAAACCTGCCCCATGGCGCCGAGCCTGCCTGGATCGAGGTCGCTCACGCTGACAACGCGGGCGGTGGGATTGATCGAGAAATTGCGAACGAGATTGGGGCCCCAATAGCCGTATCCCACGACCCCGATTCCCAACTGGCTATCTCGCATGCTAACCTCGATTCATTCGGGTTACGGCACTATGCCTTATGTCCGCGCCGGCATATCCTGCCATATGCCGCGCGTATCAATGACGTCGAGATGCCGGCGCTCTGATAACGGCACCATTTTGAACTCATCATGATCGACGAGAAGAATCGCGATCTCGCAGCTGCGCAGGGCCTCCTCGATGTTCACGAAAGCAACACGATAGTCGGCCAACTGAGGAGGCAGACGGCGCAAATTCGGTTCGACAACCTTGATCCGTTCGCCGTATTTGGCCGCGAGATGCGTGGCTATCTCCATGGCCGGGCTTTCACGCAAGTCGTCGACATTGGCCTTGAAGGTCAATCCACAACACGCAACGTTCGCATAGGGATGATCGTCGATCAGCGCCTCTGTGCGCTCGATGATCTTCTGCGTTTTGGCATTGTTGACTTCTCGGCTCGTTCGCATCACACGCGCGAGGTCCGGCGCAGAATCGATGATGAACCAGGGGTCGACCGCAATACAGTGGCCACCCACTCCCGGTCCCGGCCGCAATACGTTTACGCGAGGGTGGCGGTTGGCGATGTCGATCACCTCCCAGACGTTGATGTCGAACCTGTCGCAAATCAGCGAGAGTTCATTGGCAAATGCTATGTTGGTATCGCGGAAGGCATTTTCCGTCAGCTTCACCAGCTCGGCCGCGCGCGCCGTTGTGCCGACGCAAGCGCCGCGAACGAACATTTTGTAGAACCGTTGAGCACGCCGCGTGCAGGTCGGCGTAATCCCGCCGATGCACCTGTCATTGTTGATAAGCTCGGTCAAAATCCGTCCCGGCAACACGCGTTCGGGACAGTAGGCCACGTAAATCGCTCCATCCTCCTTGCCGTTGACGCCTATGTGCAGCTCTGGCCTGCGTTCAACGATCCGCTTTGCGATGGCTTCGGTGGTTCCGATGGGCGATGTCGATTCAAGAATGACAAGATTGCCCGGCGCAAGTAGGTCTACGATATTGTCGACTGCGGCATTCACGCTTGACAAGTCTGGGCGGTTCTCGTGATCGATCGGCGTCGGCACTGCGATGATGAAAACGTCGGCCGGCTGCGGCCTTTTGGACGTCGTGAGCGCGCCACTCGACACAACCTTGGAGACGAGACCGTCCAGATCGGGCTCGGCGATATGAATTTTGCCAGACGCAACGGTGTCGACGATGCGCTCATTGGTATCGATGCCAACCACCTGCAGACCTCGACTCGCGATAAGCGCTGCGGTCGGCAGACCGATATAGCCAAGTCCAACGACATTGATCTTTTGGAATTCAGGCATCGAGAAGGACCTTCACGATCCGCTCGCTCGCGTGCCCGTCACCAAACGGATTGTGCGAACGCGCCATGGCTGCATAAGTCTCGTCATCGTCGAGGAGGCGAAATGTCTCCGCAACGATCCTTTCGTAGTTCGCACCAACCAGGCGCGCCGTTCCCGCTTCTATTCCCTCGGGACGCTCGGTTGTCTCGCGCATCACCAGGACTGGCTTCCCGAAAGTGGGGGCCTCCTCCTGTACGCCGCCTGAATCTGTCAGGACCAGATAAGATAACGAGAGCAGGCTCACAAAATCCGTGTATTCCTGAGGGGAGGTAAGGACGACCCGCGGGTGGTCCGAAAACCGAGACGCAAACAGGTCGCGGACATTCGGATTCGGATGCACGGGGAGCACTACAGCAACGTCCTCCCTGCGCAGGATGGTCTCCAACGCGTTCACGATGTTAAGGACGCCGCCGCCGAAGTTTTCCCTGCGATGGCAGGTCACCAGGATGATGCGCCGATTGCCGTGTCGTTTCTTGATGCCATCCCAGCGGCACGAGAGTCCTGGATCGGATTCGACCATGGCTTTCGCGAGGATGAGAGCGTCCACCACCGTGTTTCCGGTGACGTGAATGCGGTCATCCGAGACGTTTTCAGAACGCAACGCGCGCGCCGCGCGCTCTGTTGGGGCAAAATGTTGATCGGCGATCGAGCCGACGATCTTGCGGTTCACCTCCTCGGGCCACGGCGCGAAGATGTCACCGCTGCGCAGTCCGGCCTCGATGTGCGAGACCGGTATACGATGATAATAGGATGCCAGTGCACCCGTCATCGCCGTTGCGGTGTCGCCTTGGACAATAACCCTGGTGGGCTTCAACTTTTCGAGGAGTTCGCCGATTTGTCCGAGCAGGCGGGCGGTCAGATGATCGAGAGACTGATTGGTCGTCATGACGTTCAGGTCAAAATCCGGGACCACTTTGGCCAGCTTGAGGACTTGATCAAGCAGCTGCCGGTGCTGTGCAGTCGCACAGATCGTTATGGAGATGTCTTTGCGCTTCTCGGCCTTGAGCCGGTTGATGACCGGAAAGAGCTTGATTGCTTCCGGCCGGGTTCCCAGAAGGATGAAAAAATGCTTGCGCACGCCTCACCCTCCGATCCGGCTCGGACCAGGCGGAACTGCGCCGGGCGCGCCAAACGGGTGCCGAAGCGCCTGCCTGATAAGGGCTTGCGCCAGAACGCCCGCAAACAGCGTGTTCGTCGTGGCGTATCGCCACCACATCCGCCCAGGCTCCTGATAGATGCGGTACAGCCATTCGAGGCCGAGCCTCTGAATCTGGACCGGCGCGCGCCGAACAGTGCCTGCCAGAATATCGAATGCACCACCGACACCCATGATAAAAGGTACGCCGAGATCATCGCGGTAAGCGGCGAGAAAGCGCTCCTTGCGGGGTGTCGGCATGCCGATGAAGAGACAATCGGCCCCGCTGGATTGGATGTCCCGGACGACGTCATTCTCCTGCTCGCGTTTGAAGTAGCCGTCGTGCCAGCCCGCAAAGACAAGTGAAGGATGCCTCTCGCGCGCGCCTTGCATCGCCTGCTGCAGTACAGCGGAAGTGGCTCCCAAAAAATAAGGCTTGAAGCCTTCATGCGCACATACCGCGAGCAACTCGGCGAGGAGATCCACACCCGCGACCCGCGACGTCGCCGGAAGCCCCAGTGCTCGAGCGCCCCAAACAATCCCCATGCCGTCGATGCCGACAACATCGCTGTTGGCGACATCGGCCGCGAGCACGGGATCGGATCGCATATTGACGAATTTGGCGACATTCAGCGCCACATGTTGCAACCGCCGGCGGCTGCGCATGGCCCCGCGCGCCAGTTCGATGGTTTCCGCCATTGTCAGGAGGTCGATGGGGCATCCCAGAAATGAGGCGCGCATTGGAACCTATCTCCCAGAGGATTCGACCGATTTAAGTTTGCATTTAAGATTATTATTGAGATAATACGCAAGCAATATTTAATTGCAAGATTTAAATCGAGCGAATCTCGCTGCGCCCGTAGAATATGCGAGGCGCCGTGCAAACGGGCAGGCAGCAGATCTAACATGAATTAAATAAAGGAATTAACCGATGATTTCGGTCATTATTCCCCACCTCAACCAGCCTGATGCCCTGGAAACTTGTTTGCGTAGCCTCGACGCACAGACCCTGACGCGTCAGGCATTCGAGATCATTGTGGTGGACAACGGCTCGGCAACGCCCCCAACGGACGTCGTTGCCGGTCATCCTGGCGTACAGCTTCAGCACGAACCGCATCCAGGTCCCGGCCCGGCACGAAACGCGGGCGTCGCTGCTGCCCACGGCGAGATCCTCGCCTTCATCGATGCCGATTGTAGGGCCCATCAGGATTGGCTGAGCAGCGTGATGAAATGGTCTAGTTTGTCGCCGGCTGGCACAGTTCTCGGGGGCGATGTTCGCATTTGGCAGCCGGAAAATGCGACGCTTGACGCCATTGCGGCTTACGAGAGCGTCTTTGCTTTTCGCTTCAAACTCTATATCGAGCGCCACGGTTATTCCGGCACCGGCAATATGGCGGTGTTTCGCCGCGACTTCGATCGCGTCGGCCCTTTCGCTGGCATTGATGTCGCCGAAGATATGGAGTGGGGGGAGCGTGCGCTGCGCGCCGGACTTCGATTTCGATACACCCCGGAAATGATCGTCTTCCATCCGGCCCGGGGCTCTCTCCAGGAGCTCTACGCTAAATGGGATCGACACATCGCGCACTATCGCAATATGGCGGAAGGTAAACCTATTTGGCAATTGCGCTGGATCGCGCAAGCTTTGCTCGTCCTCGCGTCACTCGCGCCAAACGCTGTGACTGTGCTCACCAGCGACCGCCTACACGGTAGCGGCATCCGCCTCAAAGCTATTGCCGTATTGTGTGCTGTCCGAGCGCACCGCGCCATGACGATGCTCTCGCACCTACGAGGCCGCCGAGCAGTCGCTTGGAATCGTTAGCGAACCGGCAATTCCGTCAGGCGCCGCCAAAGGCACAATTGTGGGTCAGCTCCGGCAAGTCGGTACGCCGGCCGAATGACCACAGGATCCAACCCAGTTCGTAGCTGCGGCACTCAAGTCGAACTTCCACGTCAGCGTCATCGATCAACCGCGCCCCGTTTCCGAGCCAGGCGTTCTTGAGTGCGCGCATGACCCGCGGCGCCTTTGTTGTCAATTCACCTTTGCGAACCTGCGATCGGAGGGTCAGGTTCAGTTCAGGCACGAGCATGACCCGGCACAGTTGGTTATGGCCAAATACCCAATTGAATCCCTTAACCAACGCGTCGCGCGATCCCCGCCGCCCAAAGCGCTCAGCCCATTCCAGCAGTGCCGGGGCCATTCCATACTGATGGACCGAATAGATTTCGTAGAAATCAATGACGCGGCCGCTCTGCGCGTCGAAGAACCAAGGCCATTCGCCTTGTGAGCCTTGAAGCGCTATCAGGTTGCGCACACAAGTATCGGCCATGACAAGCGCGGACGCATCGCCGGCGAATTCACCATATTGATAGCAGGCGATTGAGAGATAGGTCTGCGTCGCAAATGACGAGAAACGGCGCCGAAAGCCGAACGGTGCATCGAAGAACAATCCCGATTCGCTGTGAAAGCGTTCCTTCAGGAAACGATAAAGCGGCTTGGCGTAGCGCACCCACTCATTCTCGCCTGCCCTCGACTGAGCCACGACTCCCGTGAGCAGCATGCCAAGATCCTGCGCACGGAAGCTCCTCCACCCAGACTCATCCGCAAGAATGGCTCTCGTCTCGCATCTGACCGGCTCCGGTATTGGGAGGCCGAGCTCGGCGGCGGCCCATAGCGCCATACCGAAGGCGTACTTGCGTACCGGGAGCCTCGTGAGTAGCAGAGCGTTCCGACGGAATATTTCGGGCAGATCGATGCCACTTGGAATTCCAGCAACGCGCGACATCCCGAGCAGAACGTTGAGGGTATAAAATACGTCGCTGTTTGGTATCGACTCGTTTGGCGAAGAACGTCCATCAAGGTGGTAAATATGCGACCACCGGCGGTGTTCAGGTAGCCAACAACGTTCCAGCCCATTGAGCGCGTAGTTCACCAGTGGTGAATTCTGAGAGAGCTTACTCTCCGCGGTCGGCACCACGAGCTTCACCCCAAAATTCGAACTAATGATCATGGTCAATCCCCGTCCCAAGCCGGATCAGTATTCCCGAATGCTTTCATCCAATCCGCGGAGCAATGGATAGAGGAAATAGGAGATCACGGTGCGCTTGCCAGCTTTCAGTTCGGCCGTCACCGCCATACCCGGAATCAGTTGAATGCGCTCAGCCGGCAGCCGAAGGTGCGTGTCGGACAAATCGACCAGTACGCGGTAATAGGGAGCTGGCGCGCGGCGCGCACCTTCGGCCTTCGGGTCCGGCGAGAACGTGTCCTGACTGATGACGCGGACTTCCCCCGTCGCAGTTCCATATTTCTGGAAAGGAAACGCTTCGAACTTGATCCGGACCGCTTGTCCAAGCGCCACCTGACCGATATCCCGACCCTCGACATTGACCTCCGCCTGAAGAGGCACGTCACGAGGAACCAGGACAAACAGCGTTTCCGCTTCGCGAACCACCGAGCCGACTGTCCGGTTTGCGATCTCCAGCACCACGGCATCTGCCGGCGCCTGCAGGACGATCAGCTGCCGACGAAGATCGGCTTTCTTCAATTCCTCTGCTGCGCTATTGCGCTTCGGCACGGTCTCCACCAGTTCCTGGTAGGTGGTCCGACGAAACTCCTCGGCGAAGACCTTCTGGTCAGCACGGGCCTTATCCAGCCGATGCGCACTATCGACGATACTTCCACGAACGCGCGCCAAATTGCTCTCGACCTCGAGCCGTGCATCGCGAGACAATAGGAAGTTCAGCCTCGAACCGACCTCTTTGTCCATGAGCGTGGTGCGCATGGCTTCAATTGCACGCATCGTGTCGAGTCGCTGAAGGAGAACCACCTCTTCGTTCTGCGCTGTCGCAAGATTGGCTTGAGCGGAAGCGATCTGTGCGTCGTAGTTCTGGATCTGCGCTTCATAAGCGGCCCTCCTCTGCAAGAACAACTTGCCCTGCAGGATCTGGTCCGCATTCGAGAGCTCCGTGACGGAATAGTTGTTTCCATTCAATTCGGCGCCCAGGCGATCGATCGACGCATCGAATCCAGCCACTTTGCCGCGCAATTGATCGAGATCCGCCTGCGAGAAAGTCGGATCGAGCGTAGCCAGAACGTCACCGCGGTTGACGCGATCACCGGCCTTGACGTGGATCTCGCGTATGACCGACGTTTCCAACGGCTGCACGACCAAGTTTGGACGTATCGTGGTCAATTTCCCCTGCGCCGTGACGATCATCTCCACTTGCGAAACGGATGCCCAGGTGACGGCGAAGGCAATTAGCGCAAGCACGCTGTAGAGGGTAAGACGCGCCAGCCGCGGCGGCGCTTGCTGCTCGACTTCGGTTGCATCGGACTGGAATTCGGCGACCACAGGCGCTCGCCTCGGCACTGGCCTGAATAGCTTTCGCCGTCGCTCGACCGTTCTGGCGAGGACCAGACCGTCCGGCTTCGCATCCGAACGTGGTTGCCTTGTCTCCTTCATGCAATCTGCTTCATCTGTTGGTTCCACAAATGCCTGTAGATGGTACATTTCGACAAGAGGTGGTCGTGGCGATCTACGTCAACGATTCGGCCGCGGTCCATCACCAGGATCTGGCTTGCTTCACTCAGCATTGACAGCCGATGCGAGACGATGATGACGGTACGCCCTGCCGCCAAACGGCGGAGATTGCGCTTGATGATCATTTCGCTTTCGGAATCGAGGGCACTCGTCGCTTCATCGAAAATCACGATCCGTGGATTGACGATCAGAGCCCTCGCAATCGCGAGCCGCTGCTTCTGCCCGCCGGACAGGTTCGAGGCATCTTCCTCGAGCATGGTGTCGAAGCCACGGGGCAACCGCTCGATGAACTCGTCGGCGCCTGCGAGCTGCGCCGCAGCGACGACCTCGGCAAAGGTCGCGTCCCGTTTCACGCAGGCGATATTGTCGCGGACCGTCCCCTTAAACAAAAAATTATCCTGCAAGACGATTCCGAGGTTTCGGCGCAGATGTGCCAGGTCGAGCTCCCTCGAATCGTATCCGTCGATACGAAGCAGCCCCTGCTGCACCGGATACATGCCCGAAATCAGCCTTGTGAGCGTCGTCTTGCCGGAGCCGCTCCGGCCCACGATCCCGAAGATCGAACCCGGTTCGACGGCGAAGGAGACATCATCAAGCGCCGGCGCCCCCTCAGCTCCGTAGCGAAAAGAGACACTCTCGAACTCGATTTTGCCAGCGAGATCGGGCCGCAGCCCATCCTTCTTGCCATCACGCTCAGGCTTCTGATTCATCACCTCGCCGAGCATTTTCACGGCAAGAGCAACTTCCTGGTATTCATGCACCATGGTCACGAGCTGGACCAGTGGTCCGGAGACCCTGCCGGCCAACATGTTAAAGGCGACCAGTGCGCCGATTGTCATTTCTCCAGCGAAGACATCGAGGGCTCCGACAGCGATGATCCCAAGCGTCATGATCTTCTCGAGAAATCCGGTCAGCGCCTGGGCGCCGGCGGAAATCTTCTCGACACCGAATCGCATGGTCACCGACTGTGCACAGCGGCTATCCCAAGTTCTGCCCTGCACGGGCTCCATCCCCAGCGACTTCACCGTGCGCATACCGTGAACTGTTTCGACGAGGAGAGCCTGCCGCGCACCTTCCGCCTGGTAGAGATCGTAAAGGCGTCGCCGGAAAGGGCCCATGAGCAGGCCGACAACAGCGCCGCTCGCGGCAGTGAAGGCCAGAACCATAAGCGTCAACTTGACGCTGTAGAGCGCAAGTACCGGCAGGAAGACGAATAGCGAAAGCGCGTCGAGGGTGGTTAAGAATAGTCGCCCGGTCAGAAACTCACGGATCCGCGCCGCTTGCTGCATGTGCTTGACCAAGACCCCCGCTGCCATGTGCTCGAAGAAGGTGACCGGCAGCCCGAGGAGATGACCGAACGTCTTTGTAGCAACCCGAATGTCGACCTTATTGGTCGCATAAAGCAGCAGGTAGCGCCGCAGAAAGCCGAATATCGCGTCAAAGACGAGTGCTGCGGCCGCCCCTGCCGCGAGTACGTAGAGCGTGGTGAAGCTCTCGTGAACCAGAACTTTGTCGATGACGAGCTGGAAAAAGATCGGGATGACGAGGCCCAACGCGTAGAGCAGGATGGCGGCAATCGCGACGTCCCTAAACAGTCGCCATTGAAGGAGCAATTCCGGTACGAACCACCGGAGGCCGAAACTCCTTCGACCATCCTGTGTCAACTGCCCGCGCTTGATCAGGATGGTTTCACCGGCCCATTGGGCACAGAATCGATCCCGGTCGACGACCAAGACCTCGTCCTTGCGGTCGGCGAGCGGGTCGAAGACGCTGACGATCTCAGTGCCCTCGGCTCCCACGCCTGCACCAAGGACAACGATCCAGTTGCCATTGGCGAGCCGAGTCAGCGCCGGATAGGCTTCTCCGAGACGGATCAGCGCACCCCACTCCATTTTCGTGCTTCTCGCGCGCAAACCTGCATCCTTGGCCATGCGCAACAGGAAATCCAAGGAGGGCGGAGCGGCTACGGCATAGGCGTGCTTCAGACGCTCGACCGGCAGGTCGATGCCGTGATAACCGGCAATCTTGGACAGGCATTCCAATGCCGTCCGCGTCGCCAATCCAGGCGGGTCCACAACCCGGCCCTTCGCGCCACCAGCGGCGTCGATTTCACCGGAAGTTCGAAGAGACATTATGAGACCGTGGCGTGCTGGGCGCGAGCGCATCGCGTACGACCGACGCACCATTGTGCGACTCAGCTGGCTGATTTCGCCGGACTACGCCCGCGTCGACCAACCCCTGAAGCGCCTTCTGCATCACATCGACCGAATTGGCGAAGGATTCGACCGACAAGATCAGCCGCTGAGAAAACACGCGTTTCGGGACATTGTTGGCGTCACGCTCCGTTGGTGAAAGGCTGACCAGATCGATGCGGACAATGGTTCCACTCACGGTAATTTCTTCGATTCCGTCGGTATAGAGTTCGGCGTGCATTTTACGTCTCCTATGCAGCTAGCTGCGGCCTAAAAACTACGTCAACGCCATAGCTCGTTGCGTTGTAGGTGTTGGTCGGAAATAGGCTACCCGTCCCGTAGGCAAACACACCGTTGCCGCCGATCGATGCGGAGGACGGGGCCATCAGCGGCCCGTTGGTAATTGCGTTGGCCAGCAGGCCCGGGTCGGCCGCATAATTCCCGGCGGTGTGATAGGAGGCGACGTAGGTGGTTCCCGGCATGATCGTCACGGGCGTGGCGAAATTGACCTGCTGCCAGCCGTCGGCCGTTTCGTTGGTAAAGGTCGCTGCTGCCAGCAAAGTCCCGCTGCTGCTCCAAAGATCCGCAACGTGGGTGCCCGTGTTGGATGGCCCCTTGTAGAAGCGAAGGCCGACAACATCGCCTGGGATAGACGCCTGGAACTTGATGCCCAGTTCCACTGACTTTGGATCATTGGCCGCCACAATGCTGGGCTCCTGACTTGCGCTGAACAGGCGCACCGTCGTCGAAGACGCAGCGTTCACATTGAGAGCGACGGATGCACTGGCGATCCCGCCATGGCCGTCGGAGATGCCATAGTTGAAGGACGCCGGTCCCGTGTAGCCGGCCGTCGGAGTGAAGGTCACGCTATTGCTTTGGGCGTTGAAGCTGGCGACGCCATTCACACCGCCGCTCGCGCCCGTGATCGTGAGCGTATTGCCGTCGGGATCGGTGTCGTTGGCAAGCAGTGCGGAGCCCGGAATCCCGAAGGGGACGTTCTGCGTGGCGTAGAAGCCGCTGTCGTTCGCAGCGACTGGTGATTGGTTGGCGCCGCCACTCGAGCTGTTGAACACGACATCCACCCAGTAGTTGCTTGCGTTATAGGCACTGGTCGGGAACAGATTGCTTGTTCCGTAGGTGTAGACGCCGTTGATGTTCGCGGGAGCCGTGAGCGGACCGTTGGTGCGAGCGGTGGTGAAATAGCTAGTGCTGGAGGCATAATGGCCGTTGCTGTGAAAGCTCGCGACGTAGGTGGTGCCAGCCGCGATCGACACGGGATTGCTGAACGTGACGGTTTGCCAGCCGCTGCTGCTCTCGTTTGTGAAAGTCGCGGTCGCCAGTAGCGTGCCGGTACTGCTCCACAACGAGCCCGTATGGGTACCGGGATCATTTGCGCTCTTGTAGTATTTGATGCCGGTAATCGTGCCTGCGACGGACGACGCGAATTGCACTCCGAGGTTGACTTGGGAGGTATCCGAGCCGGACGGCACTGCCGGAGTATCCGAACTCGAGAACAAGCTCACCGTTGAAGGAACTGCCGACACTGCGATATCGAACGTCTCACTGCCAGTGAGGTTACCGAGATCAGCAGCAGCGACCCTGACGCTGAGCGTGCCAAGGTCCGAAGACGTTGGCGTCCCGCTAAAGCTGCGGGTCGACGCAATGAACGCCAGCCATGCGGGAAGCGCTGAACCGTCAGCGGCGGTTGCGGTGTAGGTGAGCGAGTCGCCGGAATCGACGTCCGTGAAAGTGCCTGCGGGCAGCGTTAGCGAGAACGCGGAGCCAACGCTCGCACTCTGGCTGCCGGTCTGAATCGCCAGCACCGGCGCGTCGTTGGCACCATGAATGGTGACAGTGAGCGCGGCCGACGACGGGACGCCCACAGAGTCCCGCATCGTATAGCTAAAGACATCTGTCAACGTATTAGTCGACAGCCGCAAGGCCTGCACAGCTGCATCGTTCTCGTTCACCGCGTAAGTGAAGGCCCCCGAGGCGTCGAGCATCAAGGTGCCGTGCGCGCCCGCGAGAGCTGAACCGGGTGTGCCATTGGTCGAGCCGAAGCTGACTGCGGTGACAGTCTTGGTGTCACCGGGGTCGGGATCGGTATCGTTGGTCAGTACGTTGCCGGTGGCCGCCGTGCCGCCCGTGCCGTTGTTTACGCCACCCTTCTCGGTCGCATCAGCGGTATCCGCGACCGCGGTTGGCGGCGTATTTGTGGCCGAGGAGGATCCGTTGAAGACGACATCGACCCAGTAGTTGGAGGATTTGAAGGTACTCGTCGGGAACGCGCTTCCGGATCCGTAGCTGTAGACTCCGTTGGCGCCAGCCGGAGCCGTTAACTGGCCGTTGATAAGCGATGTCGCGAAATAGTTCTGGGTACCGGAATAATTACCGTTGGTGTGATAGGACGCGATGTAGGTGGTGTCTGCCGTAATGGCCACGGGATTGGAGAAATTGACCTGCTGCCAGCCGCTGGCTGTCTCGTTCGTGAATGTAGCAGTTGCAAGCAGGGCTCCGGTCGAGCTCCAGAGATCCGCAATATGGGGGCCGGTATTCAACGATCCCTTGTAGAAGCGCAGGCCGGTTATTGTCCCGTTCACGGATGCGGTAAACTTGACTCCGACTTCGACGGGGCTGGTATCGCCGGAATTGGCGACGTTTGGCGCATCGCTGGTGCCGAACAGGCTCTGCGCGGAGACCGGATAGTTGACCTTGAGCGACACCTGGCCGGACCCGGTTTGGCCGCTTGTGTCCGTGATCGTGTAGGTAAAACTCGCCGCCCCGGCATAGCCATTGGTGGGGGTAAAGGTCACGGTCTGGTTCTGCGAATTGTAGCTTACGCTGCCATTGGCCGGGTTACCGACGCTCGTAATCGAGAAAGCCAGCCCGGACGGATTGGTGTCGTTCGCGAGCAGCGTTGATGCCTGAATGTTCAGCACGCCATTTTGGCTAACCGTGAAGCCGCTGTCTTCGTGAGCTTGCGGCGACGTCGTGCCTGAATCGGTGAAAACGACGTCCACCCAGTAATTCGCGGCGTCGATATAGGAAGCGTTGCCGGGGAAGACCGGGCTGCTGCCATAGGCATAGACGCCATTGAGGCTGCTACCAGGCGCGGTGAGCGCACCCTTCGTAAGGCCCCCATAGTTGATGAAGTAGTAGTCGGTTGAGGAATAGTGGCCGGTGTTCGTGTGATAGGAGGCGACATACGTGACGCCGGCCTGCACATTGACAGGCGTCGCGAAATCAACCTGCTGCCAGCCGCTCGCGGCTTCGTTGCTAAAGGTGGCGCTCGCAAGCAGCGTGCCGTTCGTGGTCCAGAGGTCACCGATGTGGGTGCCGGTGTTCTCAGGCCCTTTGTAGAAACGAATACCGGTGATCTTTCCCGATGCGGCTGGGACGAATTTGAGGCCAAGCTCAACCGAGCCGGAATCGCCGTTTGAGATCACCGCAGGCGTATCGGTCGTACTGAAGAGTGTCAGGTTGGAAGACGGCGTGACCGTGTAGGTAGTGCCCGCACCGGGTGTTTCCAAGTTCAGGCTGTCGTCGACCGCCCTGGTCTTGAGATTATATGTCCCCTGAGCGCCTGCGACGAACGTATATGACCATGTCACGTTCGCCGCGCCGACGTTGCTGTTGGCTGGATGCCAGGTTGTTCCACCATTCGTGGAGATTTCGACGCCGGCAATCTTTCCACCCGCGTCAGTGGCCGTCCCCGTCACTGTGATCGATTGCCCCTCGACAACGCTGGCAGCCGAGAGGTTGGTGATGCCAGAGGTCGGCGCCGTACCGTCTGTCGACTGCGACGCGGCCACTAAGCTCGCTTGCAGCGTCGCCGGTTGAACCCCCATGTCCGCGAAAAGGTTCACCATCGCCTGCTGTACATTCGGGTCTACCGGAGTCGCCGGCCCGTCGTGGTCGCTAGCAAGCGCCCACGGCCAGTTGATTGAACCGGCCGAGAATATCAGTGCGCCACTAACGGGATCCCGATGCACCACGAGATTGTGGGTCGCCGTGCCTGCTCCGAAAGTATTGCCATAATCAAGCAGATACTTTCCGTCCACCTGCACTGTTGAAGATGAGACACTGATCAACCCAGCTGGTCGGAATCCGTTGTCCGGTGCCGTGTCCCATTCAACGCCTAATAGGCCAGGCACGAGCGAGGCGGTCTGCCCGGGTGACGTTTGCCCGACAGCTGTATTACGCCAGAAGCGCAACTGGGTCATTGGGTAGGGTATCGTGATCGTATCGTACCGAAATGCGTTGACCGCGAACAATGTACCGGTCAACTCATTCGACGGAAGAGGCGTCGATCCGAACCGCGGGTCGGAGTAATTGCCGGTCGCCTGTCCTGTTGGATCAAGCAACGCATTTGCGTGCGTATCCTTGTAGCTAATGAGTGTGCGGTTGGCTGATCCGCTGCCATTGATGCTGGGCGCCAACCTTGTTTTCCAAAAGATCTCGTTGCCTGTGAGAAACGCAAGGTTCACGCCAGCGTGCGCTGCGGCCTCTACGTTGGCGCGCTGAGCTTCGGTCCAGTACTCGTCATGCCCCGCGTCCATGAAGACTTTGTGATTGAGCAACAACGAGCCGTTTGTCGCAGCATCGATTCCAGAAATGTAAGAGACATCGTACCCGTTCTGCTCGAGCCACTGAATGGCCGCAAACTCAGCCGTGAACGGGGAGTCTCCCCCCTCGGAAAAGGTTCCGGTGCCGTCACGCGTTACGAGGGGGCGATTGTAACTGACCGCGTAGGCTGATCCGTTGATGCCCGGGCCGTTCCCGAAATAAAGGTTGGCCCCTCCCCAACCGTTGTAGGCTTGCCAGTCCTCATCACTTGTCTGCAGGACGATGTCGCTGTGTGAAGCTTCGTTCTTTATGATGAACGGGATCTGGAAAATCTGGGTGCCGTTGATGACGCTGGCGATGTAGACGCCCGAGACCGCATCGGTTGGCACGCTCCAGGAGTCGGTCACGCTCCAGTTGCCGGCATCTACGAGGCCAGTCGACGGGTCACTTAATGGAGCGGGTTGGACGACCGCAGCTCCGGCCTGATGCTGCAGGCTCGTAACCAGCCTGGCACCATTGCCACCGTAATAACCTAGTCGGTAGACATCGACGCGGTAGTTCGGGTTGCCGGTCAGGTTGTTGATCTTGAACTGGACCGTCCCGCCGACATTGGCGCTGATTGCTGTCGCAAACCCTTGGGTCAGCGTCGAATTGTCTCCCGGCTGGATCTGCCAGACACTTTTCGGTGTACCCGGCTTCTGGTTTTCCAGTACGATGGGATTCGTGGGTGGATCGGAGACAATGGTGCCTCCCTGCCCATCGCTCTTGAAATTCCAATTCGAGTCCATCCCCGAGAACAGCAAGGTGACATTGGCCGCACCATTGCTGAAATCGACGACGCTGATATTCGAGCTATTGTCGTAGTGGACAGTCGCCGACATCGACGATGTGAAGGGTAGATCCTTCAGGTCGATGAGGTTCTCTGGCGAAAGCGGCGTCCCCGGCGACGAACCTGCGATCAACCCGTGGAACTTGGCCGACTGATCGAGGACAAGCGTGCCACTTCCCGTGTCGAACGACACGGTTGTGCCGGAGAACGATCCATTCAAGAACTGCCCGGAAACCGAACCTCCGATCTCCAGGATGGCCTTGTCTGAAATCTCGAAAGATCCTGTGCCGCTGATGTCGCCCTTAAAGTCCCCTGTGGCAATGCGATCGCCCAGGAACGCCCCAGCTTCGACAGTCCCATTGTTCAACACATCGCCTTCGACGATAAATGGCGACCCGGCACCGAACGAAAGCATCGCGCCTGCATCAACGACCAGGCTCATGATATCAACACTGGCGCTGCTAGTGACGACGTATGCTCCCGCCGCATCGAGGAACGCAGAGTCAATGATGCCCGGGACGCCGGCGCTCCAGTTCGTAGCGACATTCCAGACTCCGCCCCTCGAATTGGTCCAGTGAGTGGTGCCCGAGGTCGAAACCGATGATGATGATGAAGTCGGCGGCGTCCCTTCGCTTGCCGCAGATGGGAATGTCGGGACCAAGCCCTGATAGCGGCTCGTCAAAGACGTCGAAGACAGCAGAGCAGACAATCGCGACTGGAAAGATGCGGAGAAGACGCGGGGCGTAACGCCGCGCAAGTCTGGCGGATCGCCCGCGCCGGCCCGAGACGACTGCGGGAAGAAAGTGGGGTCACCTGCTGGCGGATTAGCAAACGGCGGAACCCACCGGCCGACCGGATCGGAGCCATCGAACGCATTCCAGAACGACGCTTCTGGCCAAAAAACATCAGATGCAGGAATATCTTCCCCTGGAAAAACGGCCCGGGCTCCCCGACTGAAGACGCTCGCCTTTTGAACCAGCATGGATATACCGATTAAATAAACTAGCTTTATATTTTAATTCTATTTTAAACTGCTCGTCAATTCAATGAGCATACATTTAACGTAGTTCCAAACATCGACTGAGTGGCGTCATTGCGAGGCGAAATGCGGTAGCCGAGTGATTTCGTTCAGATATCTGCCGTAGCCGCTCTTCTCCAACGGTTGCGCCAGCGCGAGAAGTTGATCACGATTGATGAAGCCAAGTCTGAAGGCGACCTCCTCGAGGCAGGCAATCTTCATTCCCTGTCGCTTTTCCAGGGTCTGCACGAACATCCCGGCATCGATGAGCGACTCAACCGTGCCGGTATCCAGCCAAGCGAACCCCCGCCCCATGCGCTCAACATGTAGCGTATTGGCCGCAAGGTAGCGCATCTGAAGATCGGTAATCTCGAGCTCTCCGCGCGACGATGGCTCGACGCGTCGAGCGTAGCGGACAACGCGATTATCGAAAAAATACAGCCCGGTGATTGCCCAATTCGAAGCTGGCCGTCTGGGTTTCTCCTCGATCGATACTGGGCGGTCCGCCTCATCAAACGCGACGACGCCGTAACGTTCCGGGTCCCGCACGTGATAAGCAAAAACTGTTGCGCCTTCCTCACGTCCTGCCGCCCTGGAAAGCAGTTCGCTCAGGCCATCGCCAAAGAAAATGTTGTCGCCAAGCACCATCGCCACACGATCGTTTCCGATGAAATCGGCACCAACAATGAAAGCGTCCGCGAGACCGGCGGGACGGGTTTGCTCCGCGTAGCTGAGCCGAATGCCCCACTGGCTGCCGTCCCCCAGCAACCGTTCGAACTGACACCGGTCTGAAGGCGTAGTGATAATCAGAATTTCGCGGATCCCTGCCAACATCAGCGTCGACAGGGGATAGTAGATCATCGGTTTGTCATAGATCGGGAGCAACTGCTTGCTGACCACGCGCGTGATCGGATAGAGGCGCGTTCCGCTGCCGCCGGCCAGCACGATTCCCCTCAACATCGGTTTCTCCTTCTCCGACTAGCTGGTCGAGACAGGCTTCGAGTGAATGGCGCCAAGGTGCCAATCGAATCCCGAACACGCGTTCGGCCTTGGATGAATCCAGGCGCGAGTTCCGTGGCCGACGCGCAGCGGTCGGAAGCTCTTCAGTCGTGATCGCCTCGAGCGCCGGAATCCGCGCTCCACGACGGGAAAGCTCGTCGAAGATCGCCCGCGCAAAGTCGTGCCAGCTTGTCTCGCCTTGACCGGCGAGATGAAAGATGCCGGCCGTGGTTCTCCGATCGTCCGTTACTGACCGTTCTGCGATCCGAAGGACGGCCTCCGCGAGGTCGAATGCGTAGGTCGGATTTCCATGTTGGTCCCCAACAACCCTTACAATCGGCTGCGTCTTAGATAGCCGCAACATCGTTCGAACAAAGTTGCTGCCGTAGGGGCTGTAAATCCACGAGCATCTGATCACGGTCGCGAGCGGATGCGCGGCCAACACAGCAGCTTCGCCGGCAAGCTTCGACGCGCCGTAGACATTCAGCGGGGCGGGAATGTCACTTTCCTCGTACGCATCCGGTTTTGCGCCGTCGAACACATAGTCGGTCGAGAGATGGATCAGCGGAATGTTCATCTGCCACGCGACATCTGCCAGCGCCGCCGCGCCATCGCGGTTGATGCTGAACACTTTCGCTGGTTCGGATTCGGCCTGATCAACCGCCGTATATGCGGCCGTATTGATGATTGCAGACGGTGCGATCGACGCGATGAGCTTGTGGACACCTTCGCGGTTCTCTAGATCGAGTTCTCGACGCCCGAGAGCCACCGCAGGCAGACTGCTCATTGCAGCGAGATCACGAAGACACATTGCCAACTGACCATGCCGTCCGGCAATGAGGATGGGTCGATCTGTCATCTTCACCTCAGTGTTGGGCAGCCAGGAGACCGAGACGCGAGCCGTCATAGACACCGCAGCGAGCACGCTCCCACCATGCACGGTTTTTGAGATACCATCCGACGGTTTCGGCCAAGCCCTGTTCGAAGGTTCTCGTCGGTTCCCAGCCAAGTTCGCGATGTGCCTTTGACGCGTCGATTGCATAGCGCGCATCATGTCCCGGACGATCCGGCACGAAAGTAATGAGAGATCGTCTCGCTCCCGCGCCCGGAGACAATCGATCCAGCACGTCACAAACCTGGGTGACTACCTCCAAGTTGGATCGCTCGCCATCTCCGCCGAAATTGTACTTCTCGCCCGGTCTTCCTTCGTACAGCAGTCCTATCAAGCCGGCGGCATGATCATCGACGTGAAGCCAGTCGCGAATATTTTTGCCGTCGCCGTAGACCGGCAGAGGCTTCCGGTCGATCGCATTGAGGATCGTCAGCGGAATGAGCTTTTCCGGGAACTGGTACGGCCCGTAATTGTTGGAGCAATTCGATACGATGACCGGCAGACCGTAGGTTCTGAACCACGCGAGTGCGAGGTGGTCCGAGGCGGCCTTGCTCGCCGAATACGGCGAACTCGGCCTGTAGGGCGTGTCCTCGCGAAACAGGTCGTCCGGGCCCAATGAGCCGTAGACTTCGTCTGTCGATACGTGGATGAAGCGGAACTGCTTCCGCCGCGGAAACGGCAGACGTTCGTAGTAAGTCCTGGCAGCCTCCAACAGCGTATAGGTGCCAACTATATTGGTGTTGACGAAGGCGTCGGGCCGGGTGATCGAACGGTCGACGTGGCTTTCGGCGGCCAGATGTATGATCGCGTCCGGCTCGTAGTCGGCGAGCGCGAGATCCATAACCTCGCGATCGCAGATGTCGGACTGCAGGAACGCATAAGACTCCAGTCCCTCGATGCTCGCCAGCGAAGCCAGGTTGGCTGCGTATGTCAACTTGTCGACGTTGATCACTGCGGCACCGGTCTGCTGCACCAAACGGCGACACACCGCAGAACCGATAAATCCCGCTCCGCCGGTCACCAAGATACGCATTCTACCCATCTCCACTACTCGAAGACGCAAGCAAGCTGGTTGAGCGCAGGAAGCGTCTGGTCCCGTGGCGAGACCTGAGCCTCTGCGGTTGTCACGGGCCACTTGATCCCCAATGCTGGATCAGCCCAATAGACGCCGCCGTCATGGCTCGGGGCGTAGACCTGGTCGACCTTGTACAAGACGACGGTCTTGGGCTGCAGCGTACAGAAACCATGCGCGAACCCCTTCGGAATAAACACTTGCTCACCGCTTTCACTATCCAACTGGATGGCGATGTGCTTGCCGAAGCTGAGCGATGAACGCCGGAGATCAACAGCAATATCGAGAATGGCCCCGTTCAACACCCGTATGAGCTTCGCCTGGGTGAAGGGCGGTCGCTGGAAATGCAAGCCGCGCACCGTGCCGACCCGATCCGAGCTGGACTGATTATCCTGAACGAAGTCATGCAGGATTCCCTTCTCCGCAAAAGCCGATCGCTGGAAGGTCTCACAGAAGTAGCCGCGGACGTCGGAAAAGCGATCTGTTCGAATTATTTTGACATCAGGGATAGCCAAGGATCGCAGTTCCAGCATTGGGTACCTCCTGCCGGTCCTCAATTTCGATCGGGTTTCACGCAGTGGACCATAACCCTCGATAGAATTAATTTTTTCGTCCGACAATCCGTCTCTAAAAGCTCACATTATTTTCGATGCAAATGCCAGACAGACCACAAGCTTCAGAAATATCATCCATTTTCCAGACGCATGCGTCGAAGCGTGCCTCGTCCTTATTTTTTATCTCATTTCAATTAATAGATGATTTATTTAATTTGGCAAGTAGATTTTTTTAATGTATATAATCTCCCAGCGCCCCGCACGTCCTGCCTGAACGTTGGTCTGCGGGCGGGCGGCCCCAACGTGACCCACCGTCGGACAGGTACGCGATGCTCCAGAACAATCTTCAACACACGGACAGACTGCGGCTGCCGGTGAACGGGCTGGCTCAACCCGCCCAGGCAGACGGCGGAGGAATAAGCGACCTCATCAATTTCGCGGTCGGGCTTCTACGGCGCCAATATCTCGTGATCCTTGTCACTGCTGGACTCGTGACTGCGGCCAGCCTGCTCTATCTCCGTTTGGTGACTCCAACCTATACGGCGCAGGTTCAGATCCTGTTGGCTAATCCAAGGCCCCTATTTGTCCAGCAGCAATCACTGCTCGCCGAGCCGGCTTTCGATCTCAGTCAAATCGAGACCCAACTCCAGCTCCTGAGATCAAAGGCCACTGCAGTCGCGGTAATCGACCAATTGAAGCTGGCGGACGATCCGGACTTTAATGGGTCAGGGCTATCTCTACAGTCGCTCTGGCAGCGAATTCGGTCATGGGCATCGACTGGATCGAGGAAAGATAGCCCGCCCGATACGAAGGGCGAACCATCGGACGCTCTCGTAGATGCATTTCTGAGTCGGCTTTCGGCAGGGCGTGTCGGGTACAGCAACGTCATCGAGATCAATTTCAATTCGAGCAACGCAGCCCGAGCCGCGGAGATCGTCAACGCGGTAGCCAATACCTATGTTGCGGACCAGCTCAATGCAAAGTTCGATGCCAATCGCAGGGCAACAAGCTGGCTGCAGGAGAGGCTGCGCGATCTCGGTGACCAAGCCCTCGCTGCACAACGTGCCGTCGACGTCTACAAGGTCCAGAACAATATCGTCTCTTTGGATGGAAAGCCCATCGACGAGCAGCAGATCACGGAAATCAACAATCGATTGGCTGCCGCACGCGCCCAGACCTCTGAGGCGACGGCCAAGTTGGCTCGGTATGAATCTCTCCTTGCCTCCGATCCGAAAAAGCCGTCCTCGATGATCAATCTGGATGCTATCGGGGCCGATGCGACAAACAGTCAGATCATTACGGGGCTACGCCAACAATATCTGGAACTCACGCGGCGTGAGGCCGAGTTGACGGCCAGGGTCGGTCGCGACCACCTGGCCGTTGTCAATGTCCGTAACCGGATCCGGGAGTTTCGCGTCTCCATTTTCGACGAGGTCAAGAGACTTGCCGAAGTCAGCCGAAGCGAATTCGAGTTCGCCAAACAGCGGCAGGAAGAAATCGAAAAGCAGCTGTCCAAGGCCGTCTCTCAGTCCCGTTCAGTCAATTCTGCTGAGCTGACTATCAAGGATCTGGAGAGCCGAGCAAAGGGCCTGCGGAGCTTGTACGAGACTTTCCTGCAGCGTTACATGGGCTCCACACAGCAGGAGACATTCCCCATCTCGGAAACGCGGGTCATTTTTCCCGCTTCGCCGCCGCCGAGCAAGAGCAAGCCTAAGACAAGGCTGGTGCTGGCGCTCGGCATCCTCGGCGGTCTCGCGCTGGGCATCGGCTTGGCGCTGCTCAGAGACCTCATGGACCGCGTCTTTCGTACCTCTTCACAAGTGGAAACCGTGCTGGAATTGCCTTGCATATCTTTGGTCCCATTGTTACCGGCCCGCAAATCCCCGAAGCCATCAGTTCGTCCCCAGCAAACCGATGATGATGTTCAGCAACGGATAGTTTCGTCGCCGACCGCAGTTCATCGGACCGTGGTCGGGATGCCGCTATCTCGATATACCGAGGCAATTCGTTCCATCAAGCTAGCCATCGACCACAATCCGGCGAAAATCTCCTCCCAGGTCATCGGGATTACCTCGGCCCTACCGAATGAGGGGAAGACCACGATTGCAGCCTCGCTCGCGCAATTGATCGGGCACACCGGCAAGAAGGCCATCATCGTTGATTGCGACCTCAGGAATCCCTCGCTATCTGCTATCTTTGCGCCCAAAGCTGTCGCCGGAATCATCGAAGTTGCGAACGGCAGCCGCTCCCTCGCGGACGCTATCTGGCGGGATCCGACGACCAATCTTGCATTTCTACCTGCCGTGCGGCGGGGACCTCTGCTTCACACCAGCGAAATTCTTTGCGCCGACGCGATAAGCAAGCTGTTCGACCGTTTGCGAGCTGACTATGACTACGTCATCGTCGACCTTCCTCCCCTGACCCCGTTGGTTGATGTCCGAGCCACTTCGTCTCTAATAGACTGCTACATTCTCATTGTTGAATGGGGCCGGACCAAAATAGATGTCGTGCAGCACGCACTGCACACGGCACCCAACATCCACGAATCGCTGATTGGGGCAGTTCTCAGCAAAACGGATACCAAGGCCATGGCTCGATATGACGGACACCGGAGCTACTACTATCATGACAGCCACTACATCCGTTATGGTCTTTCTGGGTCTTGAGGCTGTCTCGTAGCGGCCTCCACGTTCCTCCGGCTAGCGGATCGGCGGAGTGGCCGCACCACAAGATGGTGTTTACATGATTATCCGGCTTGTCATGTTAGCCGAGTTAGTGGCGACTATCGCGGCGCTCGCAATGCCGGAAAGCCTGCAAAGCAGAGTATTAGCATCGTTCGTACTTGCAACAGCCGCGCTAGTTGTAGCGATCTTTCCATCATCCGCCTCCCTCGGGCTCGCCAAGCTGCTCCGGCCTGGTCTCGGCGTTGTACTCGCGGTTCCGGCGCTCTGGATGGCGTCACAGGCAGTGCCGATGCCTATGGGCACACTCGGCAATGCCATCTGGGCAACTGCATCGGCGGCCTTGAACGAACCCCTTGCCGAAATAATCACAGTCGACACCGGGGCGACGATGTTCTCGTTCGCCCAGTATTGCGCTGTGCTCGCCGCTGCCCTCGTCACTGCGGTCGTCACACTTGACCGATATCGCGCAGCGCAAGTCCTGCATATCCTACTGTTGATAGCCACGATCGCCACAGTTATGTGGTTCGGCAAGGAAACTGCTGGTGTCGCCGGGCCCGATGGCTCAACCGTCGCAGTGCTCGGCGTCTTGCTCTCCTGCGCGACGGCAATACGCGCAATCGATCAATTTCGGCGCCACAGTCGGCCAGGAACAATTGGGCCGGCCCCGCTCCCGGCTCTGTCCGCCGCGATCATCGCAATGATTGTCTGCATGGCCGCGCTGCTCATTCGGACCAACTTGACCGCCGTCGTTGCCGCGCTCCTCGGATCAGGAATCCTGCTCTCGATGTTCGCAATTCGCAGGTGGTTCTTGGGTTTGTGGGGTACCGCTGGCGTTCTCGCAACCGCCGTAATATTCTTTATTGCCAGCGTGACGGTCATTCCGTTCAGGACGAACACCGATCTGACGATCGCTTTGTCAACGAGCAGCCAGATCGCGACAGAACGGATGCTACAGGACGTCCGACCGGCGGGATCCGGTGCAGGCGCTTCGACCGTCCTTTTGCCGATTTATCGGGACATCGGAAGCGGTGCCCTGCGAGAAAGGCCAACGGCCGCCGCGGCAATTGTTGTGGATATGGGGTGGGCGTTCCTTTGCGGTCTCGTGGTTGTAGCAATGCTCGGCACTTGTATTCTGATCAGGCGGTCTCTGTCGCGAGCTTACGATTACGTCTACCCAGCCTTGGGCGCCGGCGCTTCGATTACACTGACGGTACTGGCCTTTGCCGACCATGGAATTCTGGATTTGGGCGCATCGCTTTTGATCGCCGCGGTTTTTGGACTGGCATTCGGTCAAAGCGTCCCCAGCGCGGGCCGTGACGCCATATCCCCGGGATCGAAAGAGACTTCAGATTGGATGGCCGGTCCAGCTCCGGCATCTCGCCCAAGATTCGCGTCAGCGCTTGTCACCGCCTGGCCCCGCGTTGCCTTGATGGTTCTTGGTATCGCGCTGCTCGTGCAGGCAATATGGATGGTCTTGCCCGCCTGGTATCTCGGTGGTCATTCTTTGCCGACAGGCGTAGTGACCGCAGCATGGCCGAATGCGACCTCGAAGCCGGTTTCAGTTGCGGCAGCACGTGAAGACCTATGGATCCGAGGGGAATCGAGATCCCTCTGGGATCCGGCATTATCCGCGGACGAGCAAAAGACGGCTCTTCCGGTGGCTCCGAAAGCGTTTGCCCGTGCCTTACGCTCTTCGCCGCTTCGCGGCGACATCTGGCTCATGCTCGCGGCGGCATCGAAGCGCGATTTGACCCAGTCTGACACGGCGGCGATGCTCAAGATGTCCTACTATACCGCGCCGAATGATTTGGATCTGCTTCCGTTAAGGCTATCCGTCGCGCTCGCTACAGATGCTGTGGTACGGGAGCTCGAATTTCGTGACTTGATCAAGCGCGACGTCAGCCTCGTCGTTACGCATCGGCCTACCCTCAGGCCGGCGCTTTTGGCCGCATACCGGTCAGCCTCAGCCGGCGGGAAGGTCTATCTCGAGAGCCTGATTTCGGAGCTGGATCCGTCGTACCTCGACAGCATGCGTGCGCGGAACTCCCGACAGGGATCTCGATAGGATCCTCTGAGCAGTGCGACATATTTAAATAGCTGAAACCAGGACTTTTCTCTTGATAAATCAGGTTATTTAATAATAGATTAAATATTAATTCGCGGGTGTCCTGACGATGAATTTCGTGAACCGACATTTCCCTGATCGGGAGGTTACGGATCGTGTCAGTCCCGGGCCGTCAGTATCCCGCCTGCACAAATGGCCCCTCCGTTACGACTCGATCGAATACGTGGCGCTCTGTGCGGATATTGCGACCATCCTTTTTGCGAGCGTCGTTTCGACGTGGCTGTGCCAAGCCCAGAATGGGTGGGCTGCAGGCGACTTAAGCAACGCACTTGGCTTGGCGCTGGTCAGCGCAGCATGTCTCATTTGCCTCTTGAAGACCCACGGCCTTTATCGGCCAGCTGAGCTTCTCGTTCTCCGAAGTCAGATGCGCGCCGTCTGGATGGCCTGGACGTCATCGTTGCTCTTAGTTTGGGCCGTATACGGCTTTGCCATTCGCCCGGACTCTTCCCAGCAAGCAGTCCCGCTTTTCGCTGTCCTGGGCCTAGGCTTGCTTATGGCTGAGCGGTGGGGAGTCAGGGCGCTGCTCGGAAGGGGCCTGAGCGGCAGGAAATTCGCCAGCACAAATATTGTTCTGGTCAGCGACCAGCCGCCATCGAAAAACGCCGGACTGTCTGAGACGCTGGCGATGCATGGTTATTGTGTCCGGGGCCGGTTCAGCTTGCCTCCAGTCGGCTTCGGTCCTGCCTGTCGAAGGCGGCTCACTGCTCGCGTGATTGACTACATTCGCGGTTCCGAGCTCGACCAGGTGGTGGTGGAAGCGAACCCGGAGCGATGGCCCGAACTTCGGGCCTTCGTTGCCGACTTGCGGGTCTTGCCGTTACCGGTCGTGTTCGTGCCGGTCGGTACGACATCCGAACTGCTTCGACATCCTACGCGAAGTCTTGGAAGTGCCGTTTGTGTTGAACTCCAGCGTGGTCCTCTTACGCCGCTGGACTGTGCGACCAAGCGAATGATTGACCTTTTCGGCGCGGGGCTCGCCTTGACGATATTTGCCCCGCTGCTTGTGCTGGCCGCGCTTGCGATCAAGCTGGATTCTCCCGGCCCCATATTCTTTCGGCAACAGCGCTGTGGCTTTAATGGCCGGATCTTCCTGATCCGCAAATTCCGGACGATGCATGTGCTCGAGGACGGGCCCGCGATCCTTCAGGCCCATCGCGTCGACCGTCGCGTCACCCGCGTCGGCAAATGGCTGCGTCGGACAAGCTTCGACGAACTGCCACAGCTGTTAAATGTTCTCGACGGCAGCATGTCGCTGGTGGGTCCGCGTCCTCATGCCTTGGCTCACGACGGAGAATTTGACAAGCTCGTGCGGAACTACGCCCTTCGCCGCAGGGTCAGGCCAGGATTGACCGGATGGGCCCAAGTCCATGGTTGCCGCGGTCCGACCCCCACAGCTGTCACGGTCGAAACACGCGTACAATACGATCTCTGGTACATCGACAACTGGAGCCTTCGGCTTGATCTCGTAATCCTGCTGCGAACTCCCATCGAAGTGCTGCGGGGACGCAACGCCTATTAGGGGCACAGGATTACAGCGCTGTGCCGACCAGTTGACCTCAACCATCCCGTCGATCTGTGCAGAATTAGGTCACGCGCGCTGACGGAGCTTCGGACTTGCATCTCCTATCCGAAACTCCTCAATCCTCCGGCCAGACTTCATGGCGGCAACCAGCCATCGCGGCCGCTTGCCACGCCCCGACCAAGTCTCGGACGTCTGGGGGTTCCGGTATTTCGGCAGCACCCGCGGATATTTGCGTCTCGCTTTGGCGGTCGGAGACACGCCCGACCCGCTTGAGTCCGCCAAAACAGCCATCCCGCCCCCAAGAACCGCCAGGCGCTTCTCCAGTTCGTGCTTTTCTGCCTTGATCCGATCCGACAGGATCCCGCTAATTTCCTCATGAAGCGACCAGAGATCGTCAAGGGACATTGATTCTAATTCGAGTTTCTTAGCTGACATGTTCGCACCCTGTAGTTGCGCCCAACTTAGTATTACCCGGATTGATATTAATCAAGACGGTGATTGCGATTTACCCAGGAAAATGTATGGAACCGAACTTAAATTCGCCTTCCAGATAACTGCGTCGCAACAGTCAATCAAGCCAAAAAAATGGGCTATCCGCATAATTTAATTGCCGGACGGGGTAAATTCACACTGGCTGCGTGCAGCCATGGAACCATTCAAGCGATAACCCCGGACGTGACGGAAACGGGGACCACATAAGGCGGCCGCAGGGCAATCGGCAGCGCAGTATTATCGATAAATATGGTTGGCGCGTAGGCTGTCCTTCGTTCTGGGAAGTCTCGTTGTTGCGCGCCTTCGCAATGCGTACCCCGGCGCGAATAACTCAATATCCCCAGCGCTGGTCGCCTGAGCTCGATTTTGCCTTCAGGTCCAAACGTCCAACGGTGCAGCCGGCAGAAGGATGCTCCGACTGCATCTTGAAGACGCCCAACCGGGAACTCGATTGAATATCCCCTCTTTTTGCGCTGCAGCAAGTCGTTGATCTGCCTATCCCCATTTAATAAAATAACTCTCGCAATAATTATTAAACAATATATTATTTATTTGTTTGTCACGTCAATTTGAAGCACTGACTTTGCCCATCGTTGATTCGCTACTCGGGGAACGATGCTCGAAAGCTGAGGATGACAGATGGCTCAGGCGTCAGTCGAACGGTGACGAGAATGCTGCGTCGGCAAGATCTCGAAGCCATGGACTTTGAGGAACTTTGGCTCCTTCACGAAGAGCTGACCAAAATACTTGCTGAAAAGATCACAATCGAGAAGCGGGAGCTCGAAAAACGTCTTGCGCAACTCAACCAGCCGGATCAATTCGGTGAAGCTGAAAGCGGGGCGGCCAAGGCGGGAACGGGCCAGCCGCCGCGCCGCAAATACCCGAAGGTGTTGCCGAAATATTTCAATCCACTCCACCCGGCAGAGACTTGGTCGGGACGCGGTAAACGGCCTCGCTGGCTAGTTGCCGCGCTCCAATCCGGGCACACGCTCGAAGAGTTCAGGATTCGCGAGAACGGCGAGTCGTCCGATCGGAATGCTGGTGGTCAAGGGCATTAGCTCTGCGCAACTGCAGAAATGTCGGTTGCCTGAAAATGTTTGGCCCTGCGAGGGCGCTCGTGCGACCGTTGCTAGCTTTAAACCTTTCCCACACGAACTGCGGTGGCCGCCCTCAACAGAAACTGTAAGGTGCCCGTTCTTGGTACGGACCACAATCCAGGCCGGCGCATACCGGTTTGCGTGTAGTCAAAGGTCGCCTGCCTCCGGTAATTTCTGAGGTCCAGGACCGTCATTGCGAGGAATGGCACACGTGTGGCCGGAAAGCGTGCTTGCATCAATTGTCGCATGAACTGCAGACGAGGAATCAGTCGGGAGCGCATCGAGTGCGGGATCTCGACCCCAAGCAGCGCAGCGAGAGCGAGCAGCTGGGTTTCGACTGCGTTCTTCATCAATTCGCCCGAGACATGAGAGGCAAGTTCCTGCCAGTCCAAGCCCTCGACGGAATTGTTCAGGTCGCGCAACTCAACGAGATGCCGCAGATCGAGCTCGCCAAGCCAATAACCGTAGTCTTGAAACTGATCATGGATGATCAACATGAGCGCTCGATAAGCGGGCGTCGGGACGTATACGCTTCCCCGCCCCAGCAGCGCGGGGACGCAGTGTTTCAGAGCATCTCCGCGGCCAGCATAGAGGTGCGCGGGGCCTGGAGCGGCTCGCTGCAGATCGATGGTTCCGACATCCCGCGATCGACTTAGCTCGACATACCACTTCCGGCTTTCGGGGCGCGCTTGATCATGAATTTCATAGCCAATTGCGCCCAGAGCGGCGACAGCTCTTTCAGCTTCGTCCGGCATGACCATAATATCCAGATCGGACATCAGCCGAACTCCTCGCCGCTCGACAGGCGCGGTGGCTAGCGTTGCCGCACCCTTGAGCAACACCGGCGTAACTCCCTGGCCGTTCATCGCAATGACGGCCTCCTCCAATTGGTCGGCCAACCGCTCGTTGCGCAGCACGTTTCGGCGATAGATCTGGCGGATATACGTGCAGACGTCCTCCGGCAACACCGATGCAAATTGATCGACGAAGTCAATGAGCGCAGGCGTCGTTAACGTCTGGTTTGCGAGCCCGATTACGGAGGTCCACTCCACTTCGACGGGCGGCAAGCCCCGCAAGCAATTGCAAAGGCTCGTCAGTGCCGCACTATGCCTTGCCATTGCACAAGTCCACCAGCAGCCGCCGAGCCTTCGCCGATTCGGAATAGGTAAGTTGAAACGATCGCGCGCCCGCAACGATCCGCTTCAAAGCAAAAAAGCCGGCCTGCGACAGCTTCCCGTCCGCGGCAAATGCGCCCTCAATGAGCCGTTTGATCGAATCAAGATGATCCAGCGAGGTCAGCTCGACTGGGCCGCTTGCAACCCGGTTCAGAAAGATGATCCAGCTGGCGGAAAGGCATCCATTGTGCGCATCCGGGATCGGCAAATACCGCACCTCGGCGCCGTCGGACCGGCAATGCGTCACGCCGTTCCAATCGCCATACAGTCGCGACAGCAACTCCCACGACCCCTTCTTGAGGGTGAGAGCAAATGGGACGCCGCAGATCGTTCCGTCAGCCCCAATCAGCGCAACGTCGTCGCCGGCATACTGAAATCCAGCGTCCACCAGTTCAAGTGCAAGGGTCGATTTGCCGGCTCCCGGTTGGCCGCACAGCAGCAAGCCCATGCCGCACTTCGCAAGAGAAGCGGCGTGGAGCGCGAACGCCCACTGATCGCTTCGGATAAGTCGCTCGGTGATGTGAGCTTTGATTGTAGGTGCCAGAGCTGCAGCTTCGCATCTATGGATGCTCGCGTCATTCCCGCGGAAGAATACTTGATCGTCCAGCACCATTGTCTCGATCGCAATATCCTCCTGCCCGCCGCTGTCGTCCGGAACACAAAATAGCGAAATCACCCGTTGCAAGAGGTCCAAATTTGCAGCCCGGACACTGATCCTGCGCTGACCAAGCACCGTTGAGAAGGCGCAATTGGCCGACATTCGCCAGTCGAGGTCGAGCAACCCTCGATCGATCCAGATGTTCATCGCCTGCCACGTGAACTGGCGTGCTGCGTGCTCGTCAATGCCTAGCTGGCCGAGTTCCTGATGGACGTCTTCCAAAGAAGCGCCTTGTGCCAACTTGCACCAGATGAATGCCCCCACCTGGTCCAGCTCATAGATCTTCTGCTTTGTCTCGCTGAAAAGCACTGATCGACCGTCCAGCAGCGCGAAGACTGCACCCGCGGCGGGTCTCAACACCATCTCTGCCGATGTTTTTTCCAGCATGGCCATGCCCAATATCGACGATATCGCCAAGGTGTCGGTGGTGACAACATCCTGCGATGTACTATCCGGCGCGTTCAAACGAGCTGCAGTTGCCAAGGAAATTCAGCTTGATCGCCGTACTGCAGCGATGCAAGTCCACATCCGGCGCTGGTGCACATCACCAGACTGCGCTTCGTTTCGAAATGACCATTCGGCCCCAGTCACGCCGCCAGCTGACTACCCCCGCTCACCCCAGATGGAGAAATATTCAACACTTGTTCTCCGAGAAAGCTCGCCCGCGCGGTCAACCGGTGAGAGTCCAGCAAATACCGGTAAACTTCGCGATCAGCACTCCGCTCTCTTAGAACGCGCTCCTTCTCGCCGATGCTCGCCAATTCCTCGCGCATTTGGGCCAACTGCTGCGCAGCCGAGGTGGAGTTGTGCTTCTTCTGGACTGATTCCCGCATCGTCTCCTCCGACCGAAAAAATCAAGGAAAATAGCTTACGTCATTGACAGCAATTAACAATGAGATTTATATCAGTAATTTATAATAAAAATTTATTTCATGTTTGAACCGGATGCAATCATTCAAATACCAAGAGAGAGCGCGCCCCGGGTCGAAACGACGACCAACGGGTGAACGGTGTTGTTGACCTCGCCGCGATGGGCTTGGCCTCTTCAGTGGTACTACCACCGGCGTGCAGGACAGCACCAAATAAAAGTTGCCTAGAGTCGCAAACCAGACCGACAGCGCAAGGCTTAATTTGCAGGATTAAATTCTAACTAGGAATATTTCGTTGACGAGAGTGGAGTGAAGCCGGTGATCGAGTTAGCCAATTTGCCCATCATGGGCGGCATGATCGTCTTCGTCGCGAGCGGCACAGCGCGCACAAAACCTCCACCGGCTCAGATTGGCCCGTTTTCAGTGGCGTTCCAGGAGCTTTCGAGGGCGGCCACATAATCAACACCCCGCGCTGCCGAGCCAAAGACCGGCAGCATCCAAGGAATCGCTCAAGCAGCGATCCGGCCGGTTGGAAAAACGCCGTCACGAGCAAGCCGCCCTTGCTCGAACAAGCGCTCCCAGTGTGCGATGCCCCCCAAGTAACCCGCACTGAGATGACGACGCACTCCAGCCGGCCGGTTCTCTTCGATTCAACAACGAATAATTTCCTAGGGAGGCTCACATGGGTATGATCATGGTCAAATGTCCGCAAACTGGACGCGTGATTCCTACTGGTATTAGGTCCGACCGTGAGACTTTCCTGCGGAGCGTTGTGTTTTATGGCAATACTCATTGCCCGGTCTGTCGCGCCAACCACAGCTGGTTCGCTCGTGAGGCCTGGGTCGAGGAGCCGGTCGTAAGGCCCAGGGAGATATTCGGTGATGCGCCGCTGTGCTGATGCGTAGCGGGCTTCGGTACAAGCGCAGAGCCGAACTGATTAGCATTACACGAATTCGGGCGGACCGCCTCATTTGGCACCACGCGTGCGGAGCTGACCTGGAGCGGCATTGCCGCCGCACTGGCTCAGAACTGAGCTTCGTAGGGACTAGATGCGCTCAATCATGTCGCAGCACTCATCCAGATTCTTCTTTCGAGGCAGGTATTTCTGTCACGGCTTGCTGGAGGGATGCTCCGGAGGGATGCGAAATATTCTGGCCTATCGTCGTAAAGCGAACTGACGGCCTCATGAACCGCGCGTTAAGCGTCACACCGGCAGGTCGTCACAAACTCAAGCTTCCGGTCGCTGATCCCGCAAAGACCTGTTTGGGGGTGTTGTAGTGAGTAGTGGGGGTTGCAGCCGCTTGGCTGTTCTGCGTCAAACGGCGATGGAGCTGGTTAGCCTGCTTGCTCAATTGCAGAGGCTTCGAGAGCAAGTGCGAAGGGCGGAGGGCCGAAGCCTCGGAGAAAGAGGGAGATTAGGGTCGGCGTCGCGGATGCGAAGGCCCCGATATGGGACGAGTTGCCGCACACGGGTCCAATGATAGCGAGCGGCGCGCTCAATTTTCAGCGAGCTCGAAGGCGATCGTTTCAAAGATCGACGTTGAAGTCCCCGATCACCCTTTGGCACAGCTCCAAGCCGCTCGATCGCTCCCAATGGGGCGCCCGCGCTCAGCAGAGGTTCAAGGCAGGCCAATGCGAGTGAAGCCCTGTGACTGTGAAAGGCTGCACTTGGATCCGCCATTGCGTCTCTTTCCGGCTCTGACCGAGATCAGCCATGAGCGGCATGCTGCTGATCATGTCCCGCACCTGAGTTGGGTTTAAGCTCTGACTTTTTTACCTGTCTATTTAGTTTTATGAAGCAGCGCTTCATCTGAAGAACGATTTGAAAGCAAAGCGGAAGTCGTGAGCTTCCTAATCGTATCGGTAGTAACGCCATGGAAGGCGAATTTAGTTCTTCGACATAATTATAATTAATCCGACGCAAAACAGAAAATAAGGTGGGGAAAACTAATGGGAGGAGTGGATGGAGACCGTACGCCGCTTGCGCGCGATGGCGTCGCTGTGCCGACAGACTTCTGCGCATCATCCGGATCGAAGCTGGAAGCTTCTCGCCGAAGCCGAGTTCTGGGAGCACTTGGCCAATGACATCCTTCGCGAGCATTTCGAACAATGCACGGCCGGCTCCTCGCTTGCACCAATCGGAGATGATCCGAATGCCGCGGAATCGAGCACGCGCATCACCGCGTGAATGCTCTCGCCTATCTCCATACGCTCCGCGGCCATCTGCCGGGCCTCAGCCCTCTTCAAGGCGTGTTATAGAGAACCAAGCCCTGCCGGCGTCTTCCGGCTAAAGCACGCTGACGCACAACAACCGGTCGTTCTCCGATCGTTGCTGCTCATCACACGCCCTTTAGCATCCGCCATCTAAAACGGCAGTCCGACCCTGGACAGGAAGATTGTTGTACTGGTCAACCGACAGTGCCAAAGGTTCAAGCACTGAGGTCTTTCGGCATGGCCCGGCGGCGTTCCGGCCGGGAATTGAACAGACGGTCCCGTCGTTGCCAGTCCAGATCAACCAGACAGCACGCTCATTTCGAATGAGCGGCCCGGCGCCATGGAGGCCTGAGCAGGTCGATGCCGGAGCGCGCTCGCTGCCCGGCTCGGCCGCTCAAACTACGGAGCTCCGTTTTTCAGGTCGGGAATCCGCTTGTGCGAAACTGTCGTTCGCCGCTGGATCTGCGCTTTGGCGTCCAGCACTTTTTCCCCAGCTCGTGCGGCGCGCGGCTGGCTGACCTGGTCCGAGAGGCTGGAGCCCCTCCCGAATGTTCCACCGATATTTCCGTCGACCTCCGCTGCCGATCTTTTTCGGTTAGGTGACGGTCCAATGATCATCTGCTCCTCGTTGCTCGTGCCGGAGCCAATAGCTCCGATCGGCAGACCATTTTGAGCGTGGCCAGCGCCGGTATTTCTTTTGGCCTGCGCCGCCGCTCGCGACTTCGACGTGGCGGGTTGAACGTTTGGATTGTTCGATTGGGTGTTGCGGTTCAGGTTTGCACCGGTGCCGACGTCTTGCGTCCCCATTCCTGGAGGCGCCGACGGACCAGAGTTGGCGCTGCTCGCATTCGTGCCCATGCCGGACGGCGCTGACCCGCCAGTGTTGGCGCTGCTCGTGCCCGTCCCACTGCCGGCCCCCGCGGAGCCCGCCATTGCACCGCCTCCTTGGGCCAGGGCCAGCACAGATACGCTCGTGATAATCGCAGCGATGAGCGAAGGGATTCGGTGGAGCATTGGACCTCTCCCTTTCAAGGGAAGGTGACCAGCCGCCACGGCCGATCGAGAAAGTTAGATTAATAAATATAAATAATTAACTTTAACTTATAATATGGCCCAATTTTGTTTATCGATAATCTCGATTGGGAAAACGGAGCGGCCCATTCATGTCGCGGATGGGGGCACAAGCGCCGATGCAGGCACGGTCGGGCCTTGGATCGCCCGTTCGCCGCGGAGACGTGTGGTAGCTGTGCGCGCACGTGCGCAACAAGGGTCGATGTGGATTGCACCGACTATCCTGACGATAATGTGGGTATTGGCGATACCCGCTCCCGCGGGGCAGCCAAATCGGCCGGCGATCGATACCCATGCCATTACGACGCACTTGCGCGGCGCGACGGGCTCGGGGGAGCGGCGCCCGGCGCAGCTGAAACAATCCGCCGACACGAAAATTCTGCAGCTCGCACAAGCCAATCAGCAATGCCGAGCAGTCACGGCAAGGCCCTGGAACAGGAGAGGGGTAAGGCAGGCGAGCCTCGGACAGGAGCACGATCGTACCAACCAGCTGGAGGAGACGTTCGCGACGACGCGAGACGAACTCGAGAAACAATCCCGGCAGATCGCGCAGGCAACCGAAGAAACGCGCAGACCAAGCGAATGGCGGAGAATACCTCCGCCAAACCGAAGCTCTCTTCAAAGGAAGAGCACGAAAAAGGCAGCTGCGCTGGCGAAATAATTCTCGTCGGCGCGTTCCAAGCTCTTCGCGTACGAAGCGCAAGCCACAGCAAACGTAAGTTCTGGTGTCGCATTTGTTGACCACGCGCCTAAGTTATTGCTCGCTTTTCCCGAATCGGGGCTTCAGACTTCGCTGCATTAGGACTTACCTTTTTCGGGGAAGTGACGATGGCAAAACCTGCTGTTACTCGCGATGCCTTCCGCAGCTTGTTCGCTTTTATGCAGCGAGGGCTCGTCACGACCACAAGCATGATGGCGAATATTGTCTCTTGAAGCTGTTTGGATCCGCTCAATACATTCCTGATCGGTTGTTGCAGCAGTGGTCGGACGAAGCTGAGCTACTCGGCTCGGAACACCATCAGCAGCACACTGGAGCCGCGCACCCACCAGTTCGCGAATCGTGGTGCACGCTATGACCACGCCAGCGATTTTCTCCACGTGCTGTTGAGAGGCTAAACCTAAAAACACTGAAGAAGCCTGCGTCGGGCTCCGCGAGGTCTTGCAGACCAAATGATAATGCCTCTTGCCTTCGCGCTCGAAAATGCACCAGACTGCTGTTCCAATGCCGGGTAGCCGGCCAATTTTACCGACATAGTGCTCGCATGCCGAGGTCGATTTACCAGCCACTGCATGAAAGGCTGCGAACGGAGAACGGTCAACGTCTCCGCCTGACCTTTTCAGAAATTGAATCGATCTTGGGAAAGCCTCTGCCGAAATCAGCTTATACCTTCACCGCGTGGTGGAGCACACTGAAGAGAGCAGGTCCTCAAGCGAAAGCGTGGATGTCCGCTGGTTATCGTGTCCGGGTTTCAATGAAGCACCGCATCGTCGAATTCTATCGTTCTGACGTGGATACGAACGATCGTCATGGAACGCCTTGGCTGCATTGAAGCTTCCCATGATGGCGGACCAATCAACCTCGATGTTCGGGGCAGATAGCGAGAATAGACCGGCACAGAATCACGTTGTGACTTCAGGGCCGCAGCGAATCCCGCTGCGACCCAGTTCTTGAGCAGGAGCCGCGAGCCCGATGCTCCGGAACGCGGTGAGAAGAACCTAATGAAAACGCTGCGCGATGGCGCTAGGCTGCATGAGGGTTGACGATGGTGTACCCTCTCAGGGAGCGCGGGTGAATTCTCGTTGCGTGCCCACCTGAGTTGGCGTCGTACGCCTTCCAGATGTCGCCGGCGATGTGCTGCTCCAGGACGAAGACGTGCCCACGTCGCGCTGCAACCATTCCCGGTGCTGGCGAGGTGCGGGGAAAGCGCAGCCAATTGGCTGCGAGGTTCAGTTCGGGTACTACGCGACCAAACACTCGTATTGCCGCACCACATCCACAGAACGACTGAGGGCAACCGGCCGGGCGACCGCTGACGATCTCAGTCCTTGATGTCTCCGAGCTGGCCACGGACATCCGTAGGCTAGCAACAGCACTTCGCTGCAGGCCCCGTGCCGGTCCCGTGTATCTCTGCGCCTGCACCAGCGAAGATGAGAAGTCGCATGGCATAATCACGTTGCATTCAGGTGGCGGAGCGGCGCGCAAAGGACGTGCTTCCGAAGAAATGGAGGTCGCAAAAGCGAACACTAACGCTACTACTACTCGACTGAACATGCAGGACTCCGGGTTAATGGCCCTGCCCCAGCGCGCAGAAAGCGTCTTGCAATTTGGCGGAATTAGGTTGCAAAACTCAATTTAAATAGACTTTTACGGCCATATTAAATCAGGCTCGCTGCGGATCGCCGACCTATCCTGATCGATTCTGAATATCGCGCGTGTCAGCGTAAGGAACGTTTCGGTCCGCCCCGAGTCCTGCTTGTGCGACCGATCCTTTGTTGTTCGTGGATCGACAGATGGAAAAGGCAGTCGCCTACGCAATCTCAGCGGCCCTCGTGGGTGTCGGTGTTTTGATACTGGTCATTGGCCTGTCCTCCAGCACGCCCGCTTTGTGGGCAGTCGTCGCGCTCGTCCCGATCACGATCGGGATCGTGAGCGCTCTTGGCCCCGCGTAAGGATGGGGAAAACGGCCGATGGGTCAGATCGCCTGCATTTTCCGAATCGGGCCGGTGTGCACGTTCTCGGCTAGTTTCAGATTCTTGCGGGTACACGCGCGTGAGCCATTTCGTCTCTATGCTTATGCTTGCCCTCGCCCTGACCCTGACCTTGTGCTTCGGGGTGGCGGCCTGGCGCCTGTCGGCCGGCAACGACGCCGAGATCACCGCAACGATTCCGCATGAGGAGTTCGGATGGAGAGCGAGGTCGAACAACTGAACGCCCTTGCGCTCGCCCTTCGGCTACATCCTGGCGAGAGCGTTACGCCGATCTCTTCAGCGATTTCACAACGATGCATTGGAGGGGCGTTTCGCCCTCTTTCGTTCGGCCACCGAAAAATGAAATCTTTCCAGGCTGCGCGATGACAAGCTTGTCATCTCGTAGATCAATCAGAATCGCTGCGGAAAAATCCCGAACAGGCGGCGAGGTCATAGCTTACTATCAGCTATTCTGACGAACGAAGAATGGCATCAGCTTTTCAAAGATTTCCGTCCGAAAGCGATCAATCTCCCAGGTAAGCGCATCGCTAAACCCTGCGGCACACGCATGGATAGTCGCTCGGTCCGCAGTCACTTTGGTGGCCACGCCATTTACGACCACCCAACCTGTCAGGATCTTTCCGTCCCATTCAACAGCGCGACCACAACCCACCGACATGGCAACTCCAAACACAAATAACGGATTGGTCCTATTTCGCACCAGGCAGTTGTCTCACACCCCGCCGCCGTAGCTTGTTCGTTTGTGCTGCCGCTCATCATCCTCGTCTGTGATAAACTTGTGAGATTAGCGCAAACTGAGGCACGAGCAGGCCACCACAATCAACTCCTTCTAACTCTCTCGATGAATTCCAACGCGGCCGGGGCAACGTCATCGAACTCGACAAAGCAGCGGCGCAGCGCATCTGCAATCTCCACGGTCACGTCACGCGACCATCCCTCTGCCGTGTTGAAGACCACGATCCGCGCAGGATGCTTGTATTGGCCTTCCATTATCCGGCGCATCAGCGTCGCTCGACCCGTGTCGTCCTCGGAGGTTTCGCTCCAGGCGCGTCCGAGCCCATCTCCAAAATCCTCGAGCACAAGATAGACGTCACCTGGATCTGCATGGGGCACGATGGAGGGAGAACGAGGCATGATCCCAAACCCTGAAATACCATTTAATTTTATTCTATATTAAACGCTATTAAATCGGAAATTTCAATTGAATTTATGTCGTCCGCTGAGATTTCGATCGGTTGACACTGCCTATTGATCAACTGTTCGACTCCCAGTTTGGTGCAGGCGAGTATTTGGGTTGCTCAATGGGACGCTCGGTCGGTGCCAAATCGGTACGCCGCCAGCTGACCGCGCCCGCCGGTTATCTCGGTTGCCCTGCCCCCGCACGCGCGTCCTGTTGGCGCATGCCGCTGATGCGCCGAACCGCCGTTTGCATCGGCTGGCAATTTCGATCGCAATCTCCTCCCTTTGATTCTGGTCCAGTTATTTTATGCCTAAATTATTTCCTCGCTCTTGGGATCGCCTAATGACGGGTAGCGACGAATGATTATCCGGCGTTGGGTGCGGAGGAACGGGCGAGGAAATCAAACGAATCTTGCGTCCGAGCAAGACGTTCCTGCGCGATCCAGGCCGGCCTTGAATTTAGTTTTGGCACGAACTATTATATAGCAAGTTCATAAGATTGCGCCTTCAACCCCACGAGGCCCAGGAGATTTGATTTGGCACTCGCGAAGGAGTCCCCACCGGCTTCCAGCAAGAACGCGGCCGATGCGGAGGCCGCGTACCGGGCTCACACGCGGCTCTGGCTCCGCCTTCTGGCCTGCACGTCCCTGATCGAGGGGGAATTGCGGCGCCGATTTCGCGAGGAATACGACTTTACGATGCCGCGCTTCGACGTTCTCGCTCAGCTCGATCGGGAGCCAAGCGGATTGGTGCTGGGGGAACTGCCCAAACGGCTGATGGTCTCGGCAGGAAACCTGACGCCGATCGTCGATCGGCTGGTCGAGGATGGCTATATCACCCGTACGCCGTCGAACCTGGACCGGCGCGTACAGATTGTATGCATGACGGTCGAAGGCCGGAAGACCTTCAGGCGAATGGCGAAGAGTCATGGCGCCTGGCTTGCCGAATTGCTGGCCGAATTCCCGGAGAACCGCCTCGAGGGCCTGGTCGGCACGCTCGATGACGTCAAGGGCGCCGTGAGGAATGCCCTGCAACATCGCGAACGGACGTGACGGTTAGCGCCGGACCCGGACGCCGGCGGCTTCGCGGTCCCAGGTCTCCGTCGTCACGCCGGCCTGTTGCAGCGCGCCCTTCCTGATCTTGCCGTTCTCCGTCAGCGGCATCTCGCTCACGAAGCGGACATAGCGCGGAATTGCGAAATACGCGATCCGGCCCTCGCAATGCCTGATGATGTCGGCGGGCTGGAGCGACTGCCCCTGCTTCAGCAGGAGCGCGGCCGCAACCTCATCCTCGCCGAATTCAGACGGCAGCGGATAGATAGCACACGCAGCGACGGCGGGATGCGAGAGGATGAGCTCCTCGACTTCCCAAGAGGACACATTCTCGCCGCGTCGGCGGATCGAATCCTTCATGCGATCGATGAAGCGATAATGTCCGTCCGCATCCCTGACGACGCGATCGCCGGAGTGAAACCACAGATTCCGCCATGCCTCGACCGTCTTTTCCGGCAGGCCGAAATATCCCGTGGCGAATGCAAACGGCTCATTGGGGCGGAGCGCGAGTTCGCCCGCCTGTCCGTCAGGCAGCTCAGAATCGTCTTCATCGACGATCCGGGCCTCAAAGCCGTCGGCCAGATACCCCATGGTGCCCGGACGATCAGAGGGGACTGGGCCTGCGAACACGAAATTGGTCTCCGTCGATCCATAGCCATCAACGAGCGGCACGCCGAACCGCTCGAGAAACGGCCGGTGGACCTGCGGCGGCACGCCGCCACCCAAAGCGACGCGAACGCGATGCGCGGTATCCTCCTCCGTCCGAGCCTGTGCCAAGAGCATGGATGCCATGGCGCCAAGCAGGTAGCAGACGCTCGCATTGTGAGCTCGCGCGGCGGCCCAAAAGCCTGATGCGGAGAATTTCGGCTCCAGCACGTAAGTGCATCCATTCAGGACGGCCTGATAGAACGCGTTGAGGGCATTGGTGTGAAACAGGGGCAGGGTCGTGAACAGTATGTCTCCGTCCCGGATGCCGAGTGCCCGCGCAGAGCAGACGCCCCACCAGAACAGCTGCGCTTGCGGACAGCACACGCCCTTTGCCGGCCCGGTGGTGCCGGACGTGTAGAGGATGGCGACAGCATCACCCGGCCGCACGGCGCCAGCCGGCGCTCCGGACCCAAGAGCCGGCAACGGCACCGAGGCGATCCTTCGCGTCTCCGCGACGGGGCCGATCGTCCATACAAGGGGCGGCAGATCGGCGTCCGCACCGACAGCCTCGATCGCAGCCAGAAACCCAGCCTCGGCAACGAGAAGCGCAGGGCGCGAGTTGCGGAAAATATGCGCGAGCTGGCCCCCGCGCAGCGCCGTGTTGATCGGCACCGCGATGGCCCCGAGCCAGGCGCAGCCGAGATAGATCTGAAGAAACTCCGGCCGGTTCGAGCACATCAACGCCACCCGGTCTCCCGGTTTGATGCCGGCCTCGATCAATTTCTGCGCTGATGCCGCCGCGATCGCCGCCGTCTGTGCATAGGTCCAGCGGGTCTGCCCGGCGACCAGCAGGACGCGATCGCCATAGTGCTCCGCCTGCCGCGTTAGGATGGTCGAGAGCACCCGGTCAGAAGGCGGAAACAGTTCGACCACGCGCGCCCAGTCGGGCACCGCCTGCTGCTGTCCGGCTTGCCCAACGGTCTTGTCCTGCATTCACTGCTCCGTCAAATCCGGTTCGACCAGGCACGCTAGCCATCAAGGCAAGAGCTTGTACTTCCCGTCCTCGATCTGAACGAGGACGCGCGAGCGATCATCAACGCCGTGCCGATCCGCCGGCGTGAAGTTGTAGACCCCTTGTGTCCCCACGACCTCCTTGGTGGCGAACAACGCCTGGCGCAGCGCACTGCGGAATTCCGGCGAGCCCGGCTTGGCACCGCCTGCCATCGCGCGTTTGGCGGCATCGACAAAGACCATCCAGCCATCGAAGGAGTAGGAGGAGAACGAGTCGGTCGGCATCTCGCCGTTCGCCTTCTCGTAGGCCGTCCGATAGGCCAACGAGACCTTCTGAATCGGATTGCTCGCCGGAAGCTGTTCGGCCGCGATCACCGGCCCGGTGGGGCAGATGATGCCATTGGCGGTCTTGCCGGCGAGGCGCAGGAAATCGGCGCTGATCATTCCGTTGTTGCCGTAGAGCGGCCCCTTGTACCCGCGCTCGGACAAGGCAATGGCGGGCAGCGCACCCGGCGTTCCTGTGCCACCGAGCATGATGGCATCGGGACGCGCCGCAAGCGCGCGCAGCACCTGCGCGGTCACCGACGAATCGGATCTGGCGTAGCGCTCGTTGGCGATGACCTTGATGTCCGCCGCCTTGGCGCTCTGCGACAGCGAATCGTACAAGAGATCGCCGAGCGCATCCGAGAATCCGATGAAGGCGACCGTCTTCAATCCGTGCGCCTTCATATGGTCGACGATGCCCTGGACCAGGAGCGACATCGGCTGCGGCGTCTGCACGACCCAGGGTCCGCCCTCGCCGGCCGGAACGGATGCGATCGGAGAGACCGCGATCATGGGCACCTTCATCTCGATCGCGGCGGTCGCCATCGCCAGCGTCTGCGGCGCGCCCGACGTACCCATCAGGATATCGACCTTCTCCTGCTCGACGAGCTTGCGCGCATTGCGCGCCGAAGCGGTGGCATCAGAGGCGTCGTCGAGCTGGATGACGCGCACCTTCTCGCCGCCGATCTCGCCGACATAGGTCTCTCCCGCGGCAATCCCCTTCGCGTTCGGAATGCCGATCGAGGATACCGGCCCACTGAGACCGGTGACGAAGCCGACAAGGATATCGGCTTGTGCGGCCCGAGGAACGGCCAAAATCAGCAGCGTGGAGCCGAGCAGTGATTTCATCGAGATCATGGCACCTGTCTTTCGTGGTTCGTGTCGGTCAATGCCGGGCAAGCGCCATACGCGTGTTTCAGGTCGAGGAGACCAGCGCGATCACGCGCAGCGGGCTGCCGGAACCGTTCTGGATTTTCAGCGGGGAGGCAATGATGACGGCGCCGGTGGCGGGAAGCTGATCCAGGTTGCAAAGGCACTGCAGGCCATAGCGGCCCGCGCCGTGGAGGAAGTGATGCGCGGGATAAGGCGGCTCGAAATGTCCGGCCTGTCCCGCATCCGTGCCGATGGTCTCGGTGCCAAAGCCGATGATGCCGCGCTCCTCCACCAGCCACTTCATGACGGCCGCGTCGGGACCCGGCGTATGCGCGCCGTCGTCCCTGAGACTGGAATAGTCGCGCCAGCCCTTCTTGGACCAGTCGGTCCGCAGCAGAACCCAGTGGCGCGAAGGAATTCGCCCGTGCCGTGTTTCCCATGCTTCGACGATCGGCATGGTGAGCAGGAAGTCCGGATCCTGCGCCGCCTGCGCGGAGCAGTCGATGACACAGGCCGGCGCGATCATGTCCTTGGGCGGCATGGTATCGACCGCGTTGTTGGCAAGGTCCTTGCCGGTGAACCAGTGGATCGGCGCGTCGAAATGCGTGCCGGTGTGCTCGCCGAAGGTCACGTTGTTCCAGTACCAGGCTGGGCCGCGCGCGTCATAGCGCGAGATCTCCTGGATGCGCACCGGTGCCGCCTGGCCGAATTCGGGCGGCAGCACGATTACGGGAAAGTCGGGACTGAGCGTGAAGCTCAGGTCGATGACGCGCACCGCGTCCGAAGCGATCGCACCCGCCAGTTCCAGGAGAGCCTTGCCTTGCAGAGCCTTGCCTTGCATTGTCGCGTCCTCCAGCTTGATCGAAATGAGCAACTTAGCGGTCGAGCTCGCGCTCGAGCGCTTTCGGATTGGCCGCAAGGCGCTGCCGGATCTCCTCGGCGACGTCTCCGACATACATCTCTTCGAGTCCGCCTTTGAGCCCGGATACGACCGCCTGCCCGATTGCACGCGGCGCCACCTTCGGCGGCGGCACGGTCTGAAACCACTCGGTATCGACGGGGCCGGTGAAGACGTTCATCATCTTGATGCCGCCGGGCCGAAGTTCGGCACGAAGACAGTGCGAGAGCGACAGGCAGGCGGCCTGCGAGGCCGAGTAGGCACCGAAAGCGGGCCAATTGGCCAGCGCATAGACCGAGAGGATGTTGACCCAGGCGACGCTGTTGTTGATGCCGTCTGCTCCGCGCATCCGCATGATCGGCCCGAAGGCCTGCGCGAGATTGATGAAGCCGAGATAAGCCTGGTCGACCTCGTCGCGCGCGATGCTCGTGCCTTCGCGATCCAATAGACCGCCCGGCCTGACATACTCCGTCGTGTTCACGAGGATGTCGACCTTGCCGCCGATGTCTGCGGCGAGGTTTCTGGTCGACTTTTCATCGGCAGCGTCGAGCGATACGAGCTCGATCCCGTCCTGCCCCTGCAAGAGCTTCTCGCCGGCAAACGGCCGCCATGGCTCTGCGATACCGACGAACACCGTCTTGGCGCCGGCGACCTTGAGCGCCAAGGCAGCCTCCCGGCCGATTGCGCTGCGGCCGTTGGTCACGAGCACCCGTCGAAACCTGGGATC
The DNA here is from genome assembly GCF_029051685.1 of Bradyrhizobium sp. CSA207. Taxonomy (GTDB): domain Bacteria; phylum Pseudomonadota; class Alphaproteobacteria; order Rhizobiales; family Xanthobacteraceae; genus Bradyrhizobium. The sequence continues at coordinate 212,271 of NZ_JAACFT010000010.1, forward strand.
GGCGGTCATTTCACGCCACTGCTTGTCGTCTGCCATGTTGGGGGTCTCCCCTTCGGGTCGGGCAAAGGTCACCGCCTGGCCGCTCTTGTCGAGCTGGAACGACATTCGGACGGGAGCGCCCTCGACACAGTCGCCGTGGAGATGCGCCACGATGGTCGGGCCGCAATCCATCTTGACGAGCCCGATGCGCCAAGGCGCCCGCTCGCGGAAATAGACATCGCTCGGCACGTGCGCCGTGGTCTCGGCCAGCAGCAGGCCGCGAGGAGGCGCATCGACGAAAGCGAGCGCGTCCGACAGGCAACAAGGGCACGCCTCTCGCGCCGGATAGGTGAAGGCGCCACAGCCTTCACAGCGCTGAAGCATGAAGCGCCCTTCGGCAGCCGCGCGCGTGAAGCCGTGCGACGTCCTGCTGCGCGCTCGCGGCGGCGACGTCGGCAGGCGCGTCCGCAGCAGCGGATTCTTGCGCCGTGGCGGTTCAATCGGATCGATCATCGCGAAGTCCCGGCAAAGATCGCGGCGCCGGACGCAAGACCGCGATCATAGTTGATCATACCGAAGCCGGAGGCCAGGCAGAGATCTGCATCCCTGACCTGCGTCGGCCCTGCGGTTCCCAAGACCTGGCGCAGCCCTTCGACGAGACCCAGATAGGCGCCGGCTGCACCGGCCTGACCGACCGAGAGTTGTCCGCCCGACGTGTTGTGCGGAAAGTCGCCGTCGATGGTGAGATCGTGCTGACGCACGAACTCGGCCCCCTCCCCTTTGCCGCAGAAGCCGAGATCCTCGAACTGCATCATCGTGATGACGGGATAGTCGTCATAGGTCTGGACGATATCGAGATCGTCCGGCTTTACGCCCGCCATCGCGTAGAGCTCGCCGATATCCATCGCCCAGCCGCCCCGCACCTGCATCGGATCGTCGGCGAAAGCGTTGTGCCGCTCGATGGTCGACAGCAGTCTTGCGGCCGGCAATCCAAGCGATGCCGCGGTTTCATCCCGCATCACGAGGAAGGCCTCGGCGCCGGCGCAGGGCATGACGCAATCAAAGAGATGAATGGGATCTGAAATCGGACGCGCTGCCAGATACTGCTCGATCGACAATGGCGTCTTCATCAGCGCGTGCGGATTGCGCAAGGCATTGGCGCGTTGGGCCACCGCAATCCTGCCGACGTCCGCGCGCGTGACGCCGAAAGCCCGCATGTAGTTGCGCGCGATCAGTGCGAAGCTCGAATTGGCACCGCCCGCACCGTAGGGATAGACCGCATCCTGGTTGAAGCGGGAGAAATTCTCGAGCGTCAAGCGGAAGGAATCGACATGGTTGGTGTCGCCTGCGACGCAGGCGACGATGTCGGCATCGCGCGCCTGGACCGCCCGTGCCGCCTTGCGCAACGCGGCGATGGCGCTGGCGCCACCGAGCGGGATTGTATCCAGCCATCGCACGCAAAGACCGAAATGCTGCGTCAGACCGATCCCGCTGTCAGGCCCCAAGGTGAAGCTGGACACGCAGAGACCATCGATGTCGGAAACCTTGATCCCGGCTTGCGCAACGAGCGCGCTCAACGCGCGACCGATCCACCACTGCGCGCTATCGATGGAGTAGCGCACATAGGGTATCGTGACGGGAGCCGCCATCACGATGCCGTCATAGGGTGTACGCAGCGAAGTCGTCAACGCTCGCCCGCCATGTCCATCCGCCTCAGATCACCGTCAACTTCACGTCGATATTGCCGCGAGTCGCGTTTGAATAGGGGCAGCGCTCGTGCGCGCCGGCAACGATGGCTTCCGCGACCGGCCTCTCGACGCCGGGCAGACTGACCTTCAGTTCGACGGCCAACGCATATCCGACGGGCACGGGTCCCATCGCCACCCTCGCGGTCACCGAAGGCTCGGCAGCCGGCACCACCTTCCTGGTTCGCGCCACGAGCTTGACCGCACCGAGAAAGCACGCGGCGTAGCCGGCCGCAAAGAGCTGCTCCGGGTTGGTGCCCTCGCCCCCGGGGCCGCCCAGCGATTTCGGCAGCGACAGCGACACCGACAACAGCCCGTCCGCGCTCGCGGCCTTACCATCCCGGCCTCCCGTAGCCGTGACTTCGGTTTCGTACAGGATCTTCTCAGGCGTCATCATCGCGTTTTCTCCAAAGACCAGTGCATGCGGCGCTAGCCGTGGTTGCGCGCGAGCAGCGCGCGGAAATCGTTGCGTGCCGCGGCGCTGGCCCGCTTGAAGCTGGGCCCGCGGCTTGGCTCGGTGCCGTTGAGACGCCTGAGCTGCACCCACATCTCGGCGCTCTTCAGCGCCACCGCCGCGCAGTTGACCACCGGCGCGTGCCCGACCTTCAGGCCGTGCTCCCGCCCGATCAGCAGGCCGGGCAACACACCGGCGGGAATCACGACGTCGGCACCGCGCTCGACGAGCGGCAACGCGCAGGCGACGAAATCGTCGATCATGCGGGCGTGCGCGGCCCGATCGCCCGCGAAGGCACTTGCGAAATCCTCGGGTTTGCAACCGAGGCCCGTCACGTGAACGACGCGGTCGCCGAGGCCGTAACGCTCGGCCTGCTCGTAGTGCCAGACTTCGAAGACGGGATCGAGCGTGACCAGACCGAGCCGCCGGCCGAGCTGCGAGGCGGCAAGCAGCGTCGCCTCGCCCGTCCCGATCACGGGAATATCGAGCGTCGCGCGAAGCTCATACAGACCCGGATCCTGGAAATGCCCCATGACAAAGGCATCGAAGCCTTGCTCCTCCGCCGCGATGCCGTTGTCGATGGCCTGCACTGCACAGCGCAATTCGGCAAGCCTGCCGAACTCCCGATCCGGCGGCGAGATGCCCTCGACATGGACGGTCGTGCCCTGCGCCGCGATGTTGTTGAGGTATTCCGACAGCTGCGCCATGTAGGGCGCGTTCACACTCGCATCAACGAAGCTTTGCCAGAAGATGCGCATCGTCCTTTTCCTCGAGCGGGTATTGGAGGATCGGTAGCCGGACTGTCGATGCGAATATTTCAACCATAAACTAATTGGTCCGTCAAATGTGTGCGGCGCACCCAAGCGAGTGGTCCAGCACTCCGCAGCCGGCATGCTCATTTTGAGGGATAAGAAAGCCCATAAATTGGCTCGTACTGCCAGAATTGTATGCACCAGCATTTTTTTGAAGACGGCCATCACGTGCTGTTGACGCGCCCGCCGAATATACTTTAGGCTTTAAGTAATACCTCGCCAGCCGACCCTGGCCGCCTGACAATGATGTTGCAGGGCACCGTTCTTGAGAGACTTGATCGTGTGGGCAGTCTTTGGAGCTGGACGACCGGCGGCAGCGTCCTCGGCGGCGCTGCGCGGTCCGGCCATCGCATTGTCTGCACTTTCGCGATATGGGCGGAATTCGCGCGGCAGCGCAGACCTTCAACGGCAAGCGTCGGCATGATTGCGCCGCGCACCAGACAAACTCTTCTCAGTCGCGCCGATGTTCGGCGCTGCAGCAATGTTTTCGATCAGCTTGTTCGCGGTTCGGGTTCAGGCCCGGCAGCTTCCAGTCATTCGCACCTAAATCAACGCAGGAGAAGGCAATGCGCAAGACCCTGAGCTTCAAGACCCTGAGCTTATTGACACTTGTGGCTGGCGTCGTCGTCGCGCCGGCGGCGCGGGCCGACATCACCATCGGCTTTGTCACCTCGCTGAGCGGCAACGGCTCGTCGATCGGCATCCCTTACGGGCGGGGCATCAAGGCAGCCTACGAATACAGGAAGTCAGTCAATGGCGAGACCATCCGCCTGATCCAGCTCGACGACGGGTCCGATCCGTCGGCTGCGACGCGTAACGCGCGCAAGCTGGTGGAAGAAGAGAAGGTGGACCTGCTGATCGGCACGGCAACCGCGCCCTCGACAATCGCCATGGCGGCAGTGGCAAGCGAATTGAAGGTGCCGATGATCGCGGTCTCGCCGATCGCCAAGTTGCCGGACTCGCCGGAGCAGTGGGTGATCTCGGTGCCGCAGCCGGCTTCCCTGCTCGTCAAGATCATCGCCGATCGCATGAAACGCGATAGCATGAAGAATATCGGCTATATCGGCTTCTCGGATGCATGGGGCGACCTCGTCTACAACGGCGCCAAGGCTGCCGAGTCGACCGACGGCATCAAGATCCAGACCAACGAACGCTATGCCCGCACCGACACTTCGGTCACCGCGCAGATCCTCAAGGTCATGGCCGCACGGCCGGACGCTGTGCTCGACGGCGGCTCCGGCACGCAAGGCGCGCTTCCCCTGCTCAGCCTTGCCGAGCGGGGGTTCAAGGGTAATACCTACGGCACGGTCGCACTGGTCAATCCGGATTTCGTGAACGTCGGCGGCAAGGCTGCCGAAGGCATTCAGGTGTCCGCGGGTCCGGTGATCGTCGCCGAGCAGCTTCCAGACGAGCACTTCGCCAAGAAGATCGCGCTGGATTTCCGTGCCATCTACCAGAAGACTCACAACATGCCGACGACGGACGGCTTCTCGGCCTACTCCTTCGACGCCTGGCTGATCTTCTCCAACGCGGCCGAACGCGCGCTCAAATCCGCAAAACCCGGCACGGTGGAATTCCGCACCGCGCTAAGGGACGCGATCCTCAGCACCAAGGAGCTGCCCGGCGTGCATGCCGTCTACAACTTCAAGCCGGGTTCTGCGACCGGCGTCGATGAGCGCTCGCTCGTCGTCGTGCGGCTGAGCGGCGGTGCCTGGAAGTACGCGCCGTAAGAAAGGACCAAGGGGCGGACAAACCAGAAGGGGGAATAGCGTCTCAATGACGAGCGATATCGCAGCCATTCTTGCGATCGACGGCATCGCCACCGGCGCGGTCTATGCACTCGTGGCGATCGGAACCGTCCTCATATTCACGGTGACGCGTGTCATCTTCATTCCCTTCGGCGACATCGCGGCGTTCACCGCGCTGACGCTCGCGGCCCTCGATGCGAAGCGCTTTCCGGGGACAGGGGCGCTGGTCGTCATCCTGGCCTGTCTGGCGGCCCTGATCGAGATCATTTCACTCGCGCGCTCCGGCGAGCTCCGGCTTCTGCCGCGCGCGCTGTCCTTCTATCTCGTGCTTCCGTTCGCCGTGGTCGGCGTAGCCTGGCTCGTCATGCGCATGGATCCTCCCCTGGCCGTCAGGCTCGTGCTCGCGCTGATGCTCATCGTGCCCATCTCCCCGCTGCTGGATCGGATCGTCTTCCGCCCGATCGCCGACGGCACCGTGCTGCTGTTGCTGACGGTGTCGGTGGCGCTGCATTTTGCATTGGTTGGACTGGGTCTGTTGTTCTTCGGCCCCGAAGGCGTCCGCACCGAGCCGTTGACCTCCTTCTCGACGGAGTTCGCCGGCGTCCTGATTTCGGGCCAGACCTTGCTGATCGTGATCGCAGCGCTGGTCTTCAGCGGTCTGCTCTATCTCTTCTTCGACTTCACGCTGGTCGGCAAATCCCTGCGCGCCACCGCCGTGAACCGGACCGGCTCGCGGCTGATGGGAATACGACCGGAGCGCGCCGGCACGATCGCCTATCTCCTGGGCTCCCTCATGGCCGGCGTATCGGGCATCCTGATCGCGCCGGTCAACACGGTGTTCTACGATTCCGGCTTCCTGATTGGCCTCAAGGCCTTCGTCGGCGCCATCGTCGGCGGCATGACGAGCTATCCCGGAGCCGCGATCGGCGCCGTCGGCGTCGGCATCCTCGAAAGTTTCGCATCCTTCGAGAGCAGCGCGCTGAAGGACGTCATCGTGTTCTCGCTGCTGATCCCGATCCTGATCTGGCGGTCCCTCGCATCGCTGCATTCCGAGGAGGAGATCGAGGAATGACGCGCCTTCACGTTCAGTTAGCCGCCGCCGCGGCGGTGTTGTGCCTCGCGGTGGCTCCCTTCGTCCTCAGCCCGTTCAGCATCACGTTGATGAACTACATCGGCATCTATTCCCTGGTCGCCATTGGGCTCGCGCTGCTCACCGGCGTCGGCGGCATCGTGTCGTTCGGACAGGCGGCATTCGTCGGGGTTGCGGCCTATGCGACAGCGTGGGTCTCGGCGCTGAACGGGCATTCGCCCTGGCTCGGCCTGCTGTTCGGCGTGGCTTTGACCTGCGGCGTTGCGACCATTCTCGGTCTCGTCACCCTGCGGCTTCAGGGGCACTTCCTCTCGCTCTCTACCGTGGCCTGGGGCCTCGCGATCGGCTTCCTGTTCGGCAATGTCGAGGGGCTTGGCCGGTTCAATGGGATCTCGTCGATTCCGCCGATCAGCCTCGGATCGCTTGCCCTCGTTTCCAGCAAGCAGATCTATTTCCTGATCTGGGGCATCGTTACCGTCGTCCTCTTCCTTGGCTATAACCTGCTGGACTCCCGGCTTGGCCGCGCCATGCGCGCGCTGCGCGGCGGCAATACGCTGGTCGAAAGCCTCGGCATCAACGCCTTCCGAATCAAGCTCGTGACCTTCGTGATCGCGGCCTTCCTGGCCTCGCTCTCCGGATGGCTGTACGCCCACATGAGCCGCTTCATCAGCCCCGGCCCGTTCGACGCCGGCATGGGCATCGAATATCTGATGATGTCGATGGTCGGCGGCGCCGGCAGCCTTCTTGGCGGCGTCGTAGGGGCCGCGGTCGTTACCCTGCTCAAGAACAGCGTGCAGGACTATCTGCCGCTGATCGCCAAGGGCGCGTCCGGGCAGCTCGAGATCGTCGCCTTCTCCGCACTGTTCATCCTGTTCCTGCAATGGGCGCGGCAAGGCATCGTGCCGTTCGTTGCGCGCTCCTTGCCGAAAACAAGGCGCGCACGGCCGCAGCCCGCGCCGCCGCTGCCCCGCCGCGCGCAACCCGCGCCGGGCGAACTCCTCCTGAAGGTGGACGGCGCCGAGCGCCGGTTCGGCGGCCTGGTCGCCGTCAACAATGTCAGCTTCGAGGTGCGGTCAGGTGAAATCCTCGCCGTGATCGGCCCGAACGGCGCCGGCAAGAGCACGATGTTCAATTGCCTCACCGGTGCACTCCGGGTCAACAAGGGCGATATCGTCTTCGCCGGACGCCCGATCACGCGCGAGGCGCAATCGCGCATCGCCAGGGCCGGGATCGCGAGAACCTTCCAGCACGTGAAGCTCAGGCCGCGCATGAGCCTTCTTGAAAACGTGATGCTCGGCACTTATGCCCGGACCCGCGCCGGCCTGTTCGCCGGAGCTTTCCGCATCAACCGGCGCGAGGAGGCCAGCGTCCGTCACGAGGCGCTGATGCAGCTCGAACGCGTTGGGCTCGGCGAGAAGCCGTTCGAGCTCGCCGGCAACCTGCCGCTCGGAAATCAACGCATCCTGGAGATCGCGCGCGCGCTCGCCGCGGATCCGACCCTGCTGGTGCTCGACGAGCCCGCTGCAGGCCTGCGCCGCCAGGAGAAGCTCAGGCTGGCCGAGCTGCTGCGCTCGCTGCGGGCGGATCACCTGACCATCCTGATCGTCGAGCACGACATGGAGTTCGTGATGTCGCTGGTCGACCGCATCGTCGTGCTGGATTTCGGCTCGAAGCTGTGCGAGGGCGCGCCGGCTGCAATCCGCAGCGACGCACGGGTGCAAGAAGCATATCTCGGAGGCGTCGCGTGAGCTCGATGTTTTCCCTGTCGGACGTGACCGTCTGCTACGACAATGTCGATGCGGTCCGCAATGTGTCGTTGTCGGTCGAGGAGGGACAAATCGTCACCGTCATCGGCCCGAACGGTGCCGGCAAGACCACGCTGCTGATGGCCGCAATCGGACTGCTCTCTTCGAAAGGCCGCATGGTGTTTCAGGGCAGCGACATCGGCAAGATGTCGGTCGAGGATCGCGTCGAACGCAGATTGTGCCTGGTCCCGGAGAAGCGCGAACTGTTCTCCGACATGTCGGTTGCCGACAATCTCCTGCTGGGCTCCTACAGCCTGCGCGACCGCTCCGGAGTTCAGAAGACGCTCGATGAGGTCTATGGCCGCTTCCCCCGGCTGAAGGAGCGGCAGCGCCAAGCCGCCGGCACGCTCTCCGGCGGCGAACGCCAGATGCTCGCACTCGGACGCGCGCTGATGGCCAAGCCGAAACTTCTCATGCTGGATGAGCCCAGTCTCGGCCTCGCACCATTGATCGTGCGCGAGATTTTTCGCACCATAGCGTCGCTGCGCGATCTCGGCGTGTCGATCCTGCTGGTCGAGCAGAACGCCCGCGCCGCGCTGGAGACGGCGGACTACGGCTACGTTCTCGAGACCGGCGAGATCGTGCAGTCAGGCCCTGCCAAGGACCTCATCCACGATCCCCGGTTGATCACGGCCTATCTCGGCGGCCACTAAAATCGGTTTGGATCAGGCTCGGCGAGCCTCACAATAAAAAGAGCGAAAACAACCCCATGCACAGTAGCCGGTGACAGCGATATCAATGGCTTAACGCCCGGCAACTGCGGATTTTACGAAATCAGGTTGATCCGTCGGGCAAAACAGTGGCAGGATGCCATCATCGCAGCGCATGGATGGCCGATGGCTTCCACCTCCAACCCAGGCATCTCAGATTTCCGATATGAACCGCCAAGGGGATCAGCAAGCTGAAGTCCGCCCGTGACAATTGGGAACGATGGAGCATCCCCTCACCCGGTGAAACGGCGTCGCTTGCGCCAAGATGACGCCAACGTTCATTGCGCGAGCTTCTGTCTCGCGTTTTGCGTTTAGGACCACGGCGGCTCTTCGCTCGCCCCGGGTGCCTCGTGGTTGATCGTGACACCCGCCGAACGCAACCCGGTCAGCAATACAGTTCTCACAGAGGCACGATCAAATCCAATATCCTTGGCGTTTGGTGGATGTGCTTCGGTGTCTTTCAATCGGAGCGCCAAGTGCAATTGCTCGCAAAGGTGCTGAACGACGAGATTGACCTGATCGTCAGTCATGATTGGCTTCTCCTGCTACCTTTTTTATCCAACTAGGTAGCACACATGAAAATAGGCGGTACGCGATTGGACTGCCCCAAGATCCAACCCCAACGCTCATGGGCGGGCCGGCCCACCCAATCGTCCGTCTATCGTGGCACACCGGAAGTTACCAGCGGCGACGAGAACGACGCCTCTGACCCCTTTCGGATATTGAGCCCGATCAGCGCAATGCAGATGAGCTCGACTAGTGTCGTTCGGCTTCGGCTTCTTGTTCCAACTGCAAGATGCGCTCGCGTAGCGCGTCGAACGTCTCTTCGGCTGCCTCGCTGAACAGCGGATCCTCAGGATTGGTCATAGCCGAAGCGATCTCCGTCCAATCTTGGGGCTCGAGAGCCTTCAGGGCGGCAGGAAAAAAATCGCGATCTTCCATCATGATGTGGCGCCGCTCGTGCTCTATGAAGTCACGAACGATGGCATGCACTTCCTGCCGAAGGAGTTCGCGACCCGCGAGAACACTGTCGACCGCATGAGCGACGCGGCGCAAACGTTCGGCCCCTCTTTGGTGTTCGCGAGCGAGATCACCGATCTTCGCTGCCGCACCGGGATCGCGAATCTTTAGCTCAGCGAAGACCAGGTCTTCCTGAGGGTGGTGGTAAACCTCCGGATAAAGCTCGAAGTAGCTAATAACCGCGCCAATAACCTCATAGTCGGGGCGGTCGCCCCGGTCGAAAACCTGAAGTTCCCGCTCAAGGATGGCGAGCAGTTTCTCAATATTGCGGTGCTCTTGGCTTAAGCGCTCAATGATCATTGCTGCGATTCTCAGGCGACCGATTGAGAGGTTCAGAAAGCTTAGCCCCAAGTCGCCTCAGCTCTTTGCGCTAAATCAAGTTCCGGACGGAACAATGGTGCGCCATCCTCCTGTTCTACGTCACTTACTTTGCCAGTGGCGCGTCATGAACGGGAAGGTCTGAGTTTGGCCCGAAGGCGAAGATCGCGATAGCGTCTCGCACGTCGGTTGTCGAGGTGAGACCGGACGTTGCAGAGGCGCGGCCAATTCGACGCGAATGACCCAGAACGGACATGCGGACACCGTTCGGCTTTAGCGACGGCCCCCTAAAATCGCATGGCACCTGGATCAAGACCGAGATGCAATCGGCCAGCGACGATGTAGCTCTGAGGGCTTACAGCGATATGTTTCACGGCGGCATTGATGTCGCGTCCGGCGCGTTCCAATGCGCTGTTTTCGAAGATTGCGCTTGCACCGGCTTCCGAAGTGAGCATTTGCACGATGCTTGAGGATCCTTCCGCGGCGTATGCGCAAGCGATCCGCAAGCGCGCGCGGGCTCGCTGGAGGTGGTCGCGATCGTCGTCCAGAACGGCAAGTAGCCCAGTCATTGCTTCGGCAAGGAATGCCCGGGCAGCACCGAGAATGGCTTCTGCCCGACCAAGCGCCGACTGCACCATCTCGCGATCCATCAGCAGGATACCCTGTCGGGCCCTTTTCTGCGTGGCCGACTTCGTGAACGCCGCCATCACACCACTCGCGATCCCGAGCGGTGCGCCGGTAATCGACCATGGAAAGATCGACAGGCCCGGTATCCGGTAAATTGTCCCCGGCTGCGTGGGCGCGGGCGCGATGAAGTCGTGGGTATGCTCGGCGGCTACGAAGGCGTCATTCACCTCGAAGTCACTACTCCCGGTGCCGCGAAGCCCGGAAACATGCCAAGTGTCATGAATTGTCACTTGGTCGCGCGAGAAGTAGTAGCATCTCGGGGGGCGGCTAATGTTGTTGCCGTCACTCACGGCAGCCAGCCCCATGAATCGGGTGGCATGACTGGCCCCGCTGCCGAACGGCCACCGTCCGGTAACGCTATAGCCGCCCGCGACGGGTGTAGCCGAACCAACCGCGCCAGTGGCGCTGACGACGAATGCGCAAGGGTCCGCAAACCATTCACGCGCAATGGGCTCGGGCAGATATCCGGCGATGCGGCTCATGCCGCCGCCATTTGCCACGATCCAACCGATCGAACCTTCGAGCGCCGAGGCGGCCTCAACCACTTTCATGAACTCTACGGGGGATAATTCGGGGCCTCCCATCGCCGCCGGCAACCACAGACGAAACAGCCCGGCGTCCGTCATCGCTCGAAAGACGACTTCCGGAAGCCTGCGGTCGCGATCAAAGGACGCACGGTGCTCCTCCACCAACGGGGCAAGCTTCTCGATGGCGTCGAGGTGTCCTGCAATCCGGGAGGGTGTTATGGCCAACATGTGATCCTGTCCCGCGGCGAGAGGGCGAAGCGAGGCGATAATCGGCGATGGCGCAGGGTCGATGCAATGTCGAAGATTCTCAGTTCAGATGAACCAAATTCATCTACACCTCGCGAATGCGGAAGCTTCCTCTACTTGCAGAACTACGTGCGTTTGAAGCTGCGGCGCGGTGCCTTAGCTTTAAGCTGACGGCCGCCCAGCTCGGGGTGACGCCATAGCAGTCTCATAATGCTTGACCTCCTGACTTCCGTTGTTGGCCCTGAGCTACCTCTCTGTCTTTAGGCTCTGGGTTCGGCTTGCTGGGTACGAACGGACCAAGGATGAATATCGCCGCGACGCCCGCTGTGGGGGCGGGAATGGACAGGTATCGGTCAATGAAGCAGAAAATTGCTCTCACGTGCATGGTCATCATAATCGCGGTCGGAGCTTACTTTCTGTACGACGACTACGCTAAATGTCAGCAGGAATACCATCGCGGCTGCACCCCAGAGGTCGGCAGTGGGCCGGTCTCAAAATGACGTGTGCTGCGGGCAGCGTATTGGGGAAGATTGAGGCCACCTCAGTTGGCGGGCCTCGTGCATCCGGCGCCGACAATTCCGCTTGTGGCCCATCAGCGAAGTGGCAGCACGCCGCATCGAGGTCCGTTCAATGAAGCATAGCGGACTGAATTTGCTCGCGTTGAGTTTTTCGCGTTTTGACCCAGAGCAGACAACTCACCGCGTGCGCGAGTGATGGGTCTTGGCATCCTTTTCTCGAAAAGTGACTGCAAGCAGCCGGCGACGCGAAATCCTGGTGCATCGCGTGGCTCACCAGGCGTACCTGACCACACCCTTGCCGGCGTAGGAGCGGGTGACGTCGGAGAACTCGCCCTCGAAAGTGCCTGCCGCAGACCAGCCGTTCTTCCACTTCATCTCGACCGAGGCCGTGGTGAGCGCGGAATCGGCGACCTGCGCCGCGCCGTTGACCACGAAGGATGCCCCCGGCAGCGTCTGGAGCTCGCCGCACAATCCTGCTTGTCGGCGATCTGGCAATGGCCCGTCGAGCGCGGCGAAATCATCACCGATACGAGTTTCGAAACGCGTATCCGGGTTGTGGTGGATCAGTTGCTGACCTTAATCGGTGAAGGGCGCTCAATCGAAAACCTGCATTGCCATTTCATCGAACGGGGCAGCAGTGCTGGCTTGAAGAGCATCGCCGCCAGTCACATGTTATCACATGTTATGAGGATCGGGGATCGTTGGCCCGATACACTGGCAACGCACCCACCGCCTCATTGAAGGTCGCGTGCGTCCAAATAAGAGCGAGCACGGGCTGCGTTCGAGCACCGCTCGACGCAGTACCTCTACGCAAATGCAACGGCACGAACCGCCGAGGGAGACCTTGGCGGCTTTTTGCGTGTGGCCAGAGCGCAAGAAACGGCACCTGTGGTCTTGCACTCAGATACGAGTTAGGCCGCCTTTTCGCTGCCATCTCTCTTGGCCTGCGGCGGGCGCTTCGGCTCAAGTTGCGTTTTGCGGACAGCCTCCGGTCAACATCTCGCGAAGCTCGGCCTTGGTCTTTGGGGGGCGTTTAGGTGGTTGCATTGGGTCACGGACACTATGTGGGGGATGCCAACGAGGAAATTTGAACCCTGATCCAACTTACATCTCTTCCGAATTGTTGTCCTCTTTGAAGATCGTTTGCAGCAAGCGCCATAGCTCGCGGTGACCAGCAGTTTGACCGCCCTGCTTGAGGTAGTCAGCGATATCCATCGTTGATGATTGGATCTCAATCGTGCCAACAACGCTGGCATCAAAATGCGCCACCTCGCGCTCGACGTATAAATTCTTTGCGTCGGTATCGAAAACGAGTGTGCAACGATCCGCGTGGGTGACCTCAGGGCCTGTCACATGACGATATAATTCGCGCTTTAGGAGAGCCATCTTGTGCTCCTGTCAGAATCGCTGACTAATCAACCCGGCTCAATCATACCAATCCTAACGATCACGCGGCAGCGTCCTGGCCTCCTCGAACAACTTCCCTCGCGCATAACCCATCGAGACCGCTGCCTTTAGTTTCTCCAGATCGGTTTCGAGATAGTGGTTGGCGACGATCAGCGCCTTGTCTCACGGGTTGAAATCGACGCAATATGCACCGGTGGGGATAAGGAGGCCAACATGCCAGAGCCCCATGGCGATATTGATTATACGGTCCATGTGAATCAAGGAGAGACGACCTTTCGCGCCAATACTCCTCAGGGAGAGGAGTTTCTTGGTGGTCCCGAGCTGACCTTGTCGAATGAGGAAGCGCATACCTTCATTCAGGACGCCCGAGCGAAGGGCCTAACGGTCAAGCCGTTTTTCTAATGGATCGCGCCGAGTTGAACGGCGATATCGTCCCGGCCAAGTCACCAGACTATGGGATTTGCGGATTTACACCGCGCAGGGATCGAACTCTGTAGCCACTGACAGAATGCGAGGCCATGGCCGCAACGGACCGAGCGGCTTTGGGAAATCGGTGATATCGTCGAGGTGTTGAAAGCGTGGGAGGCCGCCCAAGTGAGGTGGTCTAAGCTGGGAGGAAGGCCATGGAATGGTTCAGCCAGAAAACATCGATAGCGGGTACCCAAATTTCCAATTGGATACTCGTTCTAGCGGCTCTCGTCGTAATCTGGATTATCTATCGCGCTGCAGCGTGACGATGGCTGCTTTCCCCCTACGCCGTTGCTCACGCCGCGCGGATCTTTGGAGGCGAGGCGCTTGTCGGTGAACTTCGCTCCGCCGTAGCAGGCGATGACATCGCAATCGGCAGCGTGTCTGATCGATGTCTGCTCTCGGAGGTAATACAGACATTCCCGTTTCAAGGGCGTCACGGGAGCCGTCGAGGCTAGACCGGACATCGGGAAGACGCGAGCAAATCGACGCGAATGACCCACAAGAGACATCGCGGGGCGCCCCCGAATCATTTGAGTGGGCTTATTCGACGTTCCCGATCTTTATAACCTCCGCAACTAATCGCCCCCACTTGGGCAATTTGGTGCTATACGCCCTAGGCGGGCCGAGCAACGTCATCGCGTGTTCTTTCTATGTCAACACTATCGAGCCGAAAAAGGCATCAAGGTAAACTACGCCGTAGCGCATGATTAGAGCCCTCAGCTTAGGGCGTTGAATTGCAGCCTGGCATCCGCCCCAAGACGTAAGCGGCGTCCACTTTCGATGTCAGAGCGAAATTGTTGTCCTCAATCCCGGTTTAGGAGGATCACATGGCAATCGGTGCAATAGTTGAAGACGTTGGCTCGGTAGCAACGCTGTGGAGGTTTCCGGTAAAGTCCATGGGGGGCGAACAACTCAATGACGTGGAAGTGACGGAACGAGGAGTCTTGGGTGACCGCGCATATGCGCTCATCGACAGGGACACGGGCAAGGTTGTGAGCGCGAAGAGCGTGAGGCTCTTCCCCAAGCTACTCGACTGCAAAGCAGTCTTCGTCGAGCCACCAATCCGGGGCGGCGATTTACCACCGGTGCAAATTCAGTTTCCGGACAGCACGACCGTAAGGAGCGACTCAGGTGAGGTTGACCGCGTGCTGTCAGCGTACTTCAAACGTAACGTTACGCTTGGGCGGGTAGCGCCAGATGACTTTACCATCGACCAGTACTACCCCGACGTAGAGGGCGCAGACCCCGCGGGCAACAGAGATACGGTTGTCGCGCAGAAGCTTGGAGCAGCTCTTTTTGCCGAGCTTGGAATGGAGTCCCCGGTCCCTGTCGGTTCTTTCTTCGATGTGTTTCCGCTCTCCGTCCTGACGACGTCGACGCTAGCGCAACTAGACGAGGTTCAGCCCCAGAGCCGCTTCGACCAGCGCAGGTTCCGCATGAACGTGATTGTCAATACCGAGCGCCCCGGATTTGCTGAGAATGACTGGGTCGGTCACGAACTCGGGCTCGGTAAGGGGGCGCGCCTCAAGGTGGCACTCCTCGACCCGCGATGTGTGATGACGACGCTTGCTCAGGACGGTCTACCGCAGGATACGGATGTGCTCCGGGCACTCGTTCGCAACAATCGGATGCAAGTTGGCGATCTCGGCCAGTTCCCTTGCGCTGGTGTGTACGCCGTGGTCGCGGCGCCGGGAACGGTTCGGATTGGTGATCGCGTTGTACTCAATTGAGCCTAAAGGGGTTGTGCCCGGCGCTGTTTGTTGCAGTGCGGATGCCGCTTACGGCAGCAATCGAAGCAACACCAGACGTCCCCTGCAGAGCGCGGAATCAGCGTGGATGACCCG
Organism: Bradyrhizobium sp. CSA207; assembly: GCF_029051685.1. Classification (GTDB taxonomy): domain Bacteria; phylum Pseudomonadota; class Alphaproteobacteria; order Rhizobiales; family Xanthobacteraceae; genus Bradyrhizobium. The sequence continues at coordinate 227,652 of NZ_JAACFT010000010.1, forward strand.
GGTTGATTCCAATGAAAAGTTCGGTCGGTATAGGCAACCCAAAGGCGTAGTTGGCCTGCTACGGTAGGAGGACGCAAATGAACAGCGAGACGAAGACCCTTTACGAGCGCCTAGGTGGGTGTGACGCCATCACGGCGGTGGTGAATGATCTGCTGCCAAGGCTGCGGGCCGATCCGCAACTCGGCCGCTTCTGGGCACATCGCGGGGAAGACGGTATCATGCGCGAGAAGCAGCTCCTCATCGATTTCCTCTGCGCGAGCGCGGGCGGACCGACGTACTACCGGGGCAGGGAGATGGTGCTCACGCACCAAGGTATGCGTATCAGCGAGAGCGACTGGAACGTGTTCCTCGGTCATGCGGCCGGCACCTTGGCGAAGTTCCAGGTGCCCGAAGCCGAACAAAGCGATGTAGTCGCGTTTGTCCAAAGTCTCAAAACAGAGTGCGTTGAATGTTGAAGGGCACCTCGTCCCTTCCGCTCTCGGTCCATAACTTCGACTAAAACCGCCAAGGTTGCTCGGCACCATCTTCCCGCCGACGCTTCTCGCCCGCGCCGGCAAGGTCATCAAAAAACTCGCTTCGACCCGTGCCATTATATTTCTTGCAGCGCATGAGTCGGCAATTGGCCCAACGCGGAAGTTCTGCAACGGAGGCCCTTTGCGCCGATATCGGGAGTATAGCGGACGTCTGCGCCGCCTCCGATTTATGAGTACGCGCCATAGCCCGCCGGGCGGTTATCACATGAAGAGGATGACCACTTCTAGCCAACCAGAGTGTACAGACCGGTCACGGTTACGCCGAGACATACGTCCGCCATGAGGTCTTCTCAGGGGAGTTTGAAGGGTCTGGCCGGCACTCAATTTCCATTCAGGCTGCTCTCCGATGGGGTCACGCGCTGCCTGGCATCGTTCCGGCAACGCAGACTTGCTGAGCGGTCGAGGCAGCCCGTCTGACCCGTTTTCGGTAAGGCGCCGAGCGAACGGAACGATAGCGCGACAACATCTTTGAGTCGTTAGACCACCGCCCGCCGTTTGAGTACGGCGCCTGTAGCGGATAGCCAAAGGCTCAAGGGCCCGCTGTTCAAAAACATGCGCTCGCGCGGATAGCCAAAGGCGGTGGTCCTGTTCCGAGCGGTGAAAGAATCAGCTTGAAGAAGCCGGCAAAAACGCGGGAAGAGCTCGAAGCGGCGATCAGGCTGGAGATGGAAGAAATCTGCGGGTTGCCGACGGATATCGCCGTTTCGGTCGTCCCCTACGAGGACACCTGGAAGGTCGAGATCATGACAAATGGACCACAAGATGCGGGACGCACCGACATGATCGAAGCGATCGCGGGCAGGCTACGCATCCAGTTCGACCTGAAAAGCTGATCCGCGGCGGCTTTCGCAATTGGATGGGCAGGCCATCGCATGAGAGTGAAAGATTACAGAATATTCTAGCTGGAAGGAATGCTGTCCGAGCTACGTGGCGGAACAGCTCGCGCGTCAATGCCGGCGCCGAATATCTTCTGCTTCTACCGGACGCTTCGATGACCTTCACGATCGGAATCATCTCGGATACGCACGGCCTGCTTAGGCCGGAGGCACTTCGCTTGCTGGCCCAGGTCGACCACATCATTCACGGCGGCGACATCGGCGATCCCCAGATCATCACTGCGCTGCGGAGAATTGCCCCCGTAACGGCGATCAGAGGAAACGTGGATACGGGCGAGTGGGCCACCGAATTTCCCGAAACTGAGTTCGTGCGCCTCGCCGGACGGCTGTTCTACGTTCTGCATGACCTCAACACCCTGCAGGTCGATCCCCTAGCCGAGGGCATCGATGTCATTGTTTCCGGCCACTCCCACGCGCCGAAGATGAACAGCGTCGACGGCTTGCTTTACGTGAACCCAGGAAGTGCAGGGCGCCGACGCTTCAAGCTACCGATCACGCTTGCGACCCTCGAAGTCACGCTCGACGGACTGAAACCGATCATCCACGATCTTGAAGTCGGATAGGCCGAGCCGCCGCACGTCCAGTCAGGCGAAACTTTGGCTATCCGGAACAACGTGTTGGAACGCACGTATCCACCCAAGGCAATCTCGCATTACCATGTTGAGATTGCGCCTCGTGTGCATGAAGACCGAAATGCTTATCGATCCCTCCACTCGCAAGGCCTGGCGGCCTCGGCGCTGCGACATGTTCTCCTAAGGCGAGAACGCGCTCGGAGCGGCCGAGTTAGGCCGACAAACCACCTGTGAAGGAGACAAAGTCATGGCCCGCGCAACAGTACATCCGGATCATCAATGCATCTCAAGCGAAGATATTCAGGGAACCGAGGTGTATGGAGCAGATGGAAAGAATATCGGTGAGATTGATCACCTCATCATCGACAAGATGTCAGGCCGCGTGGCTTATGCCGTCATGAGCTTCGGGGGATTTGTCGGCTTGGGTCATAGCCATTATCCCATTCCCTGGGGCGCTCTGACATATGATACCTCGGTTGACGGTTTTCGAACCAAGATCACCGAGCAACAACTGAGAGACGCGCCTGAGTTCAGCGATGACTCGTGGCAGGATCGAGACTGGGAAACGCGAACCCACCGGTATTATGGGACGCCAACCTACTGGGAAGGGCGAGGGGCTTATGACGCCAGGCGGCGCACAGAAATTTCTAATCGTGAGTGCCAGCTGAGTTGATCGGCGGCCCTCACTGTCGGATTTGATCCTGCCGACTGACGCTAGCGTTGTTCTTGTCGCAAGGTTTGGTGCTGATCTCAAAGGGAGCCCATTGAAGTGGTTCACCTTGCGGCGAGGCTTCTCGATGGGGTAGCTTTCGATTTTCGGCACCTGCGAGCCGCGGATATCCTACCGGTGAGCATCAGCCATTTCGCTGCCCGCTCGTCATGCTTGGAAAGCACCAACCCATGGGTAAACCGTTGGGATACGGGGAGCTCCGAGACGCCGCCGCTGCCCCCGTTCGCGACGTACTGATTTCGAGGGCCGCCAGTGGGCGTTCTAGAGCCGTACTGCGCGGTACAGCGCATTTATTTCTTCAACAGTATTCCCATCGTGCGCGCCATTCGCCTCACTGATCCAGCGTAGCGGCCCAGTTCGGCGGCTATCTTCGATGCGCCAACGCCCTGTCGGGCGAGCTTGACCAATCGCTGGATCTCTCGCTCGGCCCATTGCTTCGGCTTCGACGCTTTCATGGTACGGCACACTCAACCTGCCGCCCTCCCTACCAGTGAGCCTGGTCGCCGACACTTGGGAAATTTACGGGTGGTGCCTGCCACCACGAGGCTCAACATTGCGGCGGCTTTGCCGCTCGAGAGATTGGGCGTGTGCGGCGTCTTGGTTTCGCGAACTCTATTAGGGACCGGATCGGTGCACGGATAGTTGGCGTGGGGCGCGTAGGTAGGTCCGCTATCGAAGGTAGATCGGACCTGCGGTATGCGAACGCCGGGCCGCCGCTTTTGACCCAAAGCAGTCGTTGCTGGAAATCAACAGGATTGAATGCTCCACCAAGAGGGCGGCAATGCCGGGGCAGCCGGGACATCGTCAGAGTGCGATTGTTTCCTCGACTACATGTTTCAGCGCCGTCCCCTCAGCGGACAGGGTCATTCGCAGTTTGAGCTTGCCACCTTTCACCGCCCCGCTACGCACTAGGTTCTCAATTTCACGCTGCGATGTAACTCCGACATGCTTCAGAAATTTACGGATAGCCATATTGAAGCGGTCTTCATCGAACTCGGCGGTCATGGCTGTTCTCCCTGATCGGTCAGGCGATGTCTAACACGAGGCGAGCAAAGACCCAACATCGAGGCCCAACTCGCGTCACCGCCGACTTCCTCAACCTGATTGCCTACAACGTCGGCCCGGAGCTGAAGACTACACCCGAGGCTGCAAGGTCGGCCGTTTGAGGTGGACCGGACACGGCTGGCGCTGTCCCCGACCGCCGCTTGTGACCCATATGCGACCTCTGGGGCGCTTACAGCGTGAACCGGGGCTGTTATATTGATAGCAGACTTACGCCATCCCGAAGGGGTCAGCAGATGAAACGACGCGAGTTTGTTTCTGCTCTTGGTGGCGCGACGGTGTGGCCACTGGTATCGCGCGCCCAACCGACGGGGAAGGTCTATCGAATCGGGATACTGGAAACCGTATCGGCGGCACAGAACGCCGCCAATATCGATGCGCTGCGTAACGGGCTACAGAAACTCGGCTATGTCGAAGGGCAAAACCTGATTGTCGAATACCGATCGGCGGAAGGTCACGCCGAGCGCTTCCCTGATCTTGTGTCTGAGCTCGTTCTCCTCAAGGTCGACCTAATTGTGACGAGAGGGACACCTGCCGTTCAGGCGGCTAAAAATGCAGCCGGAGCCATTCCAGTGGTTATGGCGGCGATGGGCGCACCGTTTCTCGTCGTCCCCAGCCTCTCTCATCCCGGCGGTAATGTCACGGGCATGACGACCTTCAGCGAAGAGTTGATAGGAAAACGGATCGAACTCCTTAAAGAGCTGGTTCCGAATCTCTCTCGTTTGGCATTGCTTCACAACATCGGCAATCCCATGGGGCCGCCTGAATGGAAGGAAATGAAGACGACGGCGGACTCGCTTGCGCTCAAAACCGAGTTGTTTGACGTGCGTCATGAGGAAGACCTGCGTAGCTCATTCGAAGCAGCGGTCCAGCACCATAGCGACGCGCTTCTCATTGGCGCAGACGGCCTGACCCAGGCGTACCAACAAACCATCATTGACTTGGCCGCCCGGTATAGGTTGCCGGCAAGCTATCCTTCGCGCGATTTTGTGGAAAACGGGGGATTGATGGCGTACGCGGTAAACTATCCCGATCTGTATTTTCGGGCTGCAAGCTTTATCGACAAAATCCTTAAGGGCGTGCGACCCGCCGACCTTCCCATTGAACAGCCCACCAAGTTCGAACTCACCATCAACCTCAAAACCGCCAATGCACTTGGGCTCACTGTGCCGCCAACGCTGCTCGCTCGCGCCGACGAGGTGATCGAATAGCGAGCCCGTTGCTGCGGTGCATGAGTCCGATTGTGGCCCTGAGCTACCTCTCTGTCTTTAGGCTCTGGGTTCGGCTTGCTGGGTACGAACGGACCAAGGATGAATATCGCCGCGACGCCCGCTGTGGGGGCGGGAATGGACAGGTATCGGTCAATGAAGCAGAAAATTGCTCTCACGTGCATGGTCATCATAATCGCGGTCGGAGCTTACTTTCTGTACGACGACTACGCTAAATGTCAGCAGGAATACCATCGCGGCTGCACCCCAGAGGTCGGCAGTGGGCCGGTCTCAAAATGACGTGTGCTGCGGGCAGCGTATTGGGGAAGATTGAGGCCGCCTCAGTTGGCGGGCCTCGTGCATCCGGCGCCGACAATTCCGCTTGTGGCCCATCAGCGAAGTGGCAGCACGCCGCATCGAGGTCCGTTCAATGAAGCATAGCGGACTGAATTTGCTCGCGTTGAGTTTTTCGCGTTTTGACCCACAACGGACATCCGCAACGCGACCTCTGAACAAGAACCCTTGCTTGACAGAAGTTCTTCGGGCCGAGCAAATGGAATGCGAACAGTCCGCTCCGGGGCTCCCCATGAATCCCTTGCTT
>NZ_JAACFT010000110.1 GCF_029051685.1 Bradyrhizobium sp. CSA207
ACCGTCAGCGCGGATGCGCTGAAGGATGCCGACATCATCATCAAGGTGAAGCGGCCCGAGGCCTCCGAGCTCGCGCAGTACAAGCGCGGCGCGCTCGTCATCGCCATCATGGATCCCTATGGCAACGAGGCCGCGCTGAAGACGATGGCCGACGCCGGCATCTCGGCCTTCGCGATGGAATTGATGCCGCGCATCACGCGCGCGCAGGCGATGGACGTGCTGTCCTCGCAGGCGAACCTCGCCGGCTACCGCGCCGTGATCGAAGGCGCCGAAGCCTTCGGCCGTGCCTTCCCGATGATGATGACGGCGGCCGGCACCATTCCCGCCGCCAAGGTGTTCGTGATGGGCGTCGGCGTCGCCGGCCTGCAAGCGATCGCGACCGCGCGTCGCCTCGGCGCCGTCGTCACTGCGACCGACGTGCGGCCTGCCACGAAAGAGCAGGTGGAGAGCCTCGGCGCAAAATTCCTCGCCGTCGAGGACGAAGAGTTCAAGAACGCGCAGACCGCCGGCGGCTACGCCAAGGAAATGTCCAAGGAGTACCAGGCCAAGCAGGCCGCGCTCACCGCCGAGCACATCAAGAAGCAGGACATCGTGATCACGACCGCGCTGATCCCGGGCCGCCCGGCGCCGAAGCTTGTCAGTGCCGAGATGGTCAAATCGATGAAGCCCGGATCGGTGCTGGTCGATCTCGCGGTCGAGCGCGGCGGCAATGTCGAGGGCGCAAAGCCGGGCGAGGTCGCCGAGCTCGATGGCATCAAGATCGTCGGCTACACCAACGTTGCCGGCCGCGTCGCGGCGTCAGCTTCCAGTCTCTACGCGCGCAACCTGTTCAATTTCATCGAGACCATGGTCGACAAGGCCAGCAAGGCGCTGGCCGTCAATTGGGACGATGAACTCGTCAAAGCGACGGCGCTGACCAGGGACGGCGCCGTCATCCACCCGAACTTCCAGCCGAAAGCCTAGGAGAGCCGCCATGGAGCACATTGCACAGGTCGTCGACCCCTTCGTCTTCCGGCTGTCGATTTTCGTTCTCGCCGTTTTCGTCGGCTATTTCGTGGTGTGGTCGGT
>NZ_JAACFT010000111.1 GCF_029051685.1 Bradyrhizobium sp. CSA207
GTCGTGAAGCGGGACTTCGACCTCATCGTCTATGGCGCGACGGGTTACACCGGCCGTCTCATCGCCGAATATCTGGCGACGTCCTATCGCGGCGACGATGCTCCGTCCTGGGCGATCGCCGGGCGCGCGACCGACAAGCTCCAGAAGGTGCGTGCCGATATCGGCGCATCAGACGATTTGCCTTTGGTCAAGGCGGATGCCGCCGAGCCGGCCAGCCTGCGTTCGATGTGCGAGCGTGCGGCCGTGATTATCACGACAGTCGGGCCCTATCAGCTCTACGGCCGCGAGCTTGTGGCGGCCTGCGCGGCCACGGGCACTGGCTATGTCGATCTGTGCGGCGAGCCGGCTTGGATGCGGCGCATGATCGACGCCCATCACGAAGAGGCGAAACGGACGGGCGCGCGGATCGTCTTCTCCTGCGGCTTCGATTCCATCCCGTTCGATCTCGGTGTGCTCACGTTGCAGGAGAAGGCGCGCGAGAAATTCGGACGCCCGGCGCGGCGGGTCAAAGCCCGCCTGCGCAAGGTGAAAGGCGGCATGTCGGGCGGCACCGCGGCGAGCGCCCAGGCGACGTTGGCGGCCGCAGCGCGCGACCCGGCCCTGATCCGGCTGCTGACCGATCCCTTCGCGTTGACGCCGGGGTTCACTGGGCCGTCTCAGCCGTCGGGCCTCATCCCCGAATACGACCCGAGCATGAACGTGTGGCTCGTGCCGTTCCCCATGGCGCCGATCAACACCAAGAACGTGCACCGCACGAATTTCCTGTTGGGGCATCCCTACGGCTCGGACTTCGTTTACGACGAGATGATGGTCGCACCGGGATTTGGGGAAATCGGTCGCGTGACAACGGAGACGTTCGCGACGATGGTTTTCTTGTTCGGGTCCGGCGGTCTCAAACCCGGCGCGGGCCCGACCCAGGCAGAGCGTGAGAAGGGCTTCTACGACATCCTCTTCCTGGGCGAACTGCCGGATGGCCGACGGGTCGAGGCGGTAGTCACGGGCGACCGCGATCCGGGCTATGGCTCGACCAGCAAGATGATCGCCGAAAGCGCTCTCTGCCTCG
>NZ_JAACFT010000112.1 GCF_029051685.1 Bradyrhizobium sp. CSA207
TGATGAGTCGCGCGACGTAGCGTCGTGGGATGATTCGAGCCGCTCAGGCGCGCGCCGCGCGGAAGCGCTATCGGGAGATGGCCCCTGTTCTGAATGAACAGAGCCTCCGGCGCTTTGTCGCCCTGGAGGCGAAAGCGCTGGGACACGGCGGGGTCAGCTTGATGTCCGGCATCAGCGGATTGGCGCGGTCGACGATTTATCACGGACTTTCTGACATTCGCGACAACGTGGCAGTTCCGGCTGGACGTGTCCGTAAGGCGGGCGGCGGGCGCAAGAAGAAGTCGTCCCGGATCCAACCCTCGCGGCCGATCTCAGGCGCCTGGTCGAACCGGTGACGCGGGGCGATCCGATGCAGCCATTGTTGTGGACGACCCGCAGCCTGCGTAACCTCGTGACCGAGCTGGCGAAGGAGGGTCATAAGGTTTGCCCAACGGTTGTCAGCGAGCTTCTGCGCGGCATGGGCTACAGCCTGCAAGCGAACAGCAAGACACGAGAAGGCGGCCAGCACATCGATCGCGACGCGCAGTTTCAATACATCAACACGCAGGCCACGACGTTCCTGGCGGCGAACGAACCGGTCATATCGGTCGACACGAAGAAGAAGGAATTGGTAGGCAATTTCAAGAACAACGGCCGGGAATGGCGTCGCCAAGGCAGGCCTGAGCTCGTCAACATTCATGACTTTATCGATCCCAAGCTAAGCCGCGCCGTGCCGTACGGCGTGTACGACATCACCAATAATGTCGGCTGGGTCAGCGTCGGCACGGACCACGACACCGCCAGCTTCGCGGTCAATGCGATCCGCCGATGGTGGCGGACGATGGGGAAGAAGCGTCATCCGACAGCCAAACGCCTGATGATCACGGCCGACGGCGGCGGCAGCAACGGGTCTCGTGTGCGCCTGTGGAAGGTCGAGCTTCAAAAACTGGCGGACGAGCTCAAGTTGCCGATCACGGTTTGCCACCTGCCGCCCGGCACCAGCAAGTGGAACAAGATCGAGCATCGTCTCTTCTCCTTCATCACCATCAACTGGC
>NZ_JAACFT010000113.1 GCF_029051685.1 Bradyrhizobium sp. CSA207
GCGTCCTGCTCTGTCTCAACCGATGGAGCACGGATATGACGAAGTCACGCAAGAAGTTCGATGCCGCGTTCAAAGCCAAGATTGCCCTGGAGGCCCTGCGCGAGGTAGCGACGGTGCCGGAGCTGGCGAAGCGGTACGGCGTTCACCCGAACCAGATCTATGGCTGGAAGAAGCAGGTTCTCGACAATCTGGCGAGCCTGTTCGCGCGCGGCGCGAGCGCTTTGGGGGATGGTGAGCAGGAGCATGAGCGCGAGACGGCGAAGCTCTATACCAAGATTGGCCAGTTGACGGTTGAAAGGGATTTCTTGGCCAGGAGGCCAGGGCGATGAGTGTCCCCGAGCGCAGGGCGATGGTCGAGCGATCTGGCGAGAATTTGTCGGTTCGCCGACAATGTGCGCTGCTGAATCTGGCCCGTTCGGGCGTCTATCGGTCCGGGCCGGTCACAGGCGCGGACGATCTAGCGATGATGCGGCGGATCGACGAGTTGCATCTGAAGTGGCCGTTCTACGGCTCGCGGCGAATGGTGTTCGAACTCAACCAGGCCGGCCACGGCATCAACCGCAAGCGCGTGCAAAGGCTGATGCGCGTGATGGGGATCGAGGCGCTGGTCCCGCGTCCCGGCACCAGCAAGGCGGCGCCCGGCCACAAGATCTATCCCTATCTGCTGCGCGGCGTGAGCATCACCGAGCCCAATCATGTCTGGGCCAGCGACATCACCTATATCCCGATGGCACATGGCTTTCTGTATCTGGTGGCGATCATCGACTGGGCCAGCCGGGCGGTTCTGGCTTGGCGCTTGTCGAACACGATGGATGCGGGCTTTTGCCTCGCGGCGCTCGACGAAGCGCTGGCGCGGCACGGCACGCCGAGAATATTCAACACCGATCAGGGCGCGCAGTTCACCAGCGCCACCTTCACCGGCAGGCTGGAGGCCGCGGGCGTCGCGATTTCGATGGACGGACGCGGCCGTTTCATGGACAATATTTTCATCGAACGGTTGTGGCGC
>NZ_JAACFT010000114.1 GCF_029051685.1 Bradyrhizobium sp. CSA207
TGCTCTATCTCGGCAATCTCGACGCCAAGCGCGACTGGGGTCATGCCAAGGATTATGTCGAAGGCATGCACAAGATCCTGCAGGCCGACAAGGCGGACGACTTCGTGCTCGCCACCGGCGAGATGCGCTCGGTGCGCGAGATGGTCGAGCTGTCGTTCGCGCAGGTCGGTCGCCGCATCGGGTGGCGCGGCGAGGGCATCGACGAGACCGGCATCGACATCAAGAGCGGCAAGACCGTGGTGCGGATCGATCCGACCTACTTCCGCCCGACCGAGGTCGATCTGCTCGTCGGTGATGCCAGCAAGGCACGCGAGGTGCTCGGCTGGACGCCGAAGCGGACGTTTGTCCAACTCGTCGAGGAAATGGTGGCGAGCGATCTGGCGGAGGCAAAACGGGATGTGGCTGGTGGCAAACGCACCGTTTGAGCTGACAGGCAAGACCGTCTACGTTGCCGGACATCGCGGCATGGTCGGCAGCGCGCTCGTGCGCCGCCTGGCGCGGGAGGACGTCAAGCTCGTCACGGTGGACCGGCGCGAGGTCGATCTCTGCAACCAGGCCGCCGTGTTCGACTGGTTTGCGAAGACGCGGCCGCAAGTCGTCTTCCTTGCCGCCGCCAAGGTCGGCGGCATCGTCGCCAACGACACGCTGCGCGCCGAATTCATCTACGAGAACATCGCGATTGCGGCCAACGTGATCCACGCTGCGCATCAGAGCGGCGCCGAAAAGCTGATGTTTCTGGGCTCGTCCTGCATCTATCCGAAGCTGGCGGCGCAGCCCTTGCGCGAGGACTCGGTGCTGACCGGCCCGCTGGAGCCGACCAACGAGCCCTACGCGATTGCCAAGATCGCCGGCATCAAGATGGCGGAGGCCTATCGCAGCCAGTACGGATGCGACTTCATCAGCGTGATGCCGACCAATCTCTACGGCCCCGGCGACAATTATCATCCCGAATTGAGCCATGTGGTCGCCGCCCTGATCCGCCGCTTCCACGAGGCCAAGGTCGC
>NZ_JAACFT010000115.1 GCF_029051685.1 Bradyrhizobium sp. CSA207
GCCCCCTGCCCCTCCCCCCATTTTCCTGCTATCTCCTACTCCCGCCGTCCCCGGCCCAAACCAAAAACCCTCCATCCGTTCCAGGGAGCAACAACCATGCGATACCTCCACACCATGCTGCGCGTGCGCAATCTCGATGTTGCGATGAAGTTTTACCAGGATGCGCTGGGACTGAAGGAGGTGCGGCGGATCGAGAACGACAAGGGGCGCTTTACGCTGGTGTTCCTGTGCTCGTCCGACGACCTCGAGGCGCTGAAGAAGCAGCCGCAAACGCGCGGCGCGCCGCTGGTCGAGCTCACCTACAATTGGGACGAGGAAAAGTATGGCGAGGACCGCTTCTTCGGCCATCTCGCCTATGAGGTCGACGACATCTACGCCACCTGCGACAAGCTGATGAAGGCCGGCGTCACCATCAACCGGCCGCCGCGCGACGGCAACATGGCTTTCGTCCGCTCGCCCGATCTGCACTCGATCGAGCTGCTGCAGAAGGGCGAGCCGAAGCCGCCGCAGGAGCCGTGGTCGTCGATGCCCAACACCGGCCACTGGTAGCGCGCGCCGCTGGAACAAGCCATCGCACCTTGCGTTCTCTTGCCAATGAGCGATTGGAGGAGGACGCTATGGGACGCGGCATTTTGTTGTGGCTATTGGGCGTGCCGATCCCGGTGATCATTCTGCTGTGGCTGTTCTTCGGCCACTGATCATCGATATGCTTTGCATGAAAGCTCCGCCGATAGCGGAGCTTTTTGCATGATTGCCTCGCCGCAATCGACGTCGCTCCGCACGGCAAATTCCGCTATCACCCGCGCGTGACGGGCTCGTAGCCCGGATGGAGCGCAGAGACTGGGCAAGAATTTCATCTTCATTTGAGCAAACGAGGGTACGATTCGGCATGGCGAATCGCACTTTCAAGACCGGCATCAGCCGGGATCAGCCAAGCTTCCTTCCGCCACGTGTGGACGATT
>NZ_JAACFT010000116.1 GCF_029051685.1 Bradyrhizobium sp. CSA207
TAGGATTCCCTGCACTTGCGGGGACGTCCAATGAAGCGCTTTGTTGAAGGGGTGGATCGCGGGCAGAGCATGCTGTTTCCGGCATCGCTCGATGACTATGTGACCGTGGATAATCCAGTGCGAGCGGTCGACGTGTTCGTCGAGAGTCTCGATCTCGGCAAGCTCGGGTTCATCGGCGTCCAGCCATTCGACACGGGCCGACCCAGCTATCACCCGGGTACGATGCTCAAGCTTTACATCTACGGCTATCTTAATCGGGTTCCGTCGAGCCGACGCTTGGAGCGGGAATGCCAGCGCAATATCGAGATGATCTGGTTGACCGGCCAGCTGGCGCCGGATTTCAAGACGATCGCTGACTTCCGCAAGGACAATGGCAAGGCCATTCGTGAGGTCTGTCGCGAGTTCGTCGCGTTGTGCCGAAAGCTTGAGCTGTTCAGTGCCGCGAGCGTCGCCATCGACGGATCAAAATTCAAGGCCGTCAATGCGCGGGACAAGAACTTCACAGAGGCCAAGATGAAGAGGCGTCTGGAGCGTATCGATGAGAGCATCGCCCGCTATCTCTCTCAGCTTGAGACCGCCGATCGGCATGGCGACGCGGTGCCGGAGGCGAAGGTTGAGCGGTTGAATGGCAAGATCGAGAAGCTCAAGGAGGAGGTCGTCCGGCTCAACACGATCAATGTGGAGATGATGAAGAGCGAGGACAAGCAGATTTCGCTGACCGATCCCGATGCGCGCTCGATGGCGACGAGTGGCAAGGACACCGGGATCGTTGGCTATAACGTGCAGATCGCAGTTGATACGCAGCATCATCTCATCGTGGCTCACGAAGTGACCAACATGGGCACCGATCGCCACGAACTCGCTAACATGTCCAGGCAGGCTCGCGACGAGATGGCGGTCGAGACGCTCGAAGTGGTGGCAGACCGCGGCTATTACGATGGAGA
>NZ_JAACFT010000117.1 GCF_029051685.1 Bradyrhizobium sp. CSA207
ACCTCGACCGCCTTTCCCATGCTGACGGGCACGCTGGTGACGGTCGCCGGCTTCATTCCGATCGGGCTCAACAACAGCAATGCGGGCGAATTCACCTTCACGCTGTTCGTCGTCATCGCGGTCTCGCTGATCGTCTCCTGGATCGTGGCGGTGCTGTTCACGCCGTTGCTCGGCGTCACCATCCTGCCCGCCAGAATGAAGGGCCATCATGAGCAGAAGGGGCGCGTGGCGCAGTTGTTCGCGCGTCTGCTGAAGTTCTGCATGCATCACCGTTGGGCCACCATCGGCGTCACGGTTGCGGCCTTTCTGCTGGCGCTGGTCGGCATGAACTTCGTGCCGCAGCAGTTCTTCCCGTCGTCCGATCGTGCCGAGCTGGTGATCGACTGGAATTTGCCGCAGAACGCGTCGATCGACGATTCCAATGCGCAGATGGCGCGCTTCGAGCGCGAACAGCTTCAGGACAACAATTCGGTCGATCACTGGTCAACCTATGTCGGCATCGGCTCGCCGCGCTTCGTCCTGTCCTTCGACGTCCAGACCGCCAACAGCTGGTTCGGCCAGATGGTGGTGGTGACTAAGGGCGGCATCAAGGCGCGCGATCAGGTCAAGGCACGGTTCGAGGACTACCTGAAGAAGACGTTCCCCGGGACCGACACCTACGTCAAACTGCTCGAAGTCGGCCCGCCCGTGGGGCGTCCCGTGCAATATCGCTTGAGCGGGCCTGACATCGCCAAGGTGCGAGATCTCTCGCAAAAGCTTGCCGGCATCGTGCGAAGCAACCCGGATCTTGGCAATGTCGTGTTCGACTGGATGGAGCCGGCCCGCGTCGTCAAGGTCGACGTGCTCCAGGACAAGGCGCGCCAGCTCGGCGTGACCTCGGAAGACATCGCCACGACCTTGAACTCCGTGCT
>NZ_JAACFT010000118.1 GCF_029051685.1 Bradyrhizobium sp. CSA207
CGCCGACGCGAAGCACGGTCTGGGAGAATTCGCCGACCGGGTGCTTGTCCGTGCCCTTGAACATCAGGTGCTCGAGGAAATGGGCGAGCCCCGACTTGCCCGGCGTCTCGTCCGCCGAGCCGACCTTATACCAGATCATCTCCGTGACCACGGGCGTGCGGTGGTCCGGGATCACCACGACCTGGAGGCCGTTCTGAAGCATGAAGCTCGCTGGTCGTTCCCAGGTGGGTGTGATCTGGGAAAGAACGCTCCTGTTCACGGCAGCGCACGGGGAGCTCGGATCTGGGCTATTTTCCGTTTTGGACTCGACCGCCGGCGCGGTACGCGTCATCAAGGCCAAGGCAAAAATGGCCGTGCCTAGCACCTTGATTGTCAGGGACCTGGAATTCTTCATGTCATGGCCTTTGGTCAGTAGAGATCCACGTTCTGCAGCGGACATCGCGACAAAGCAGGTGAGCCGCACGCCGTTGGCAAGCACCGGAGCAAATGTCGGGCCAATCGCCTGACACCTCTGCGCACGGGCCGCTGCGCGGCCAACTGCACGCAAGCGAACCGCGAACGCGTGCCTTCTCTCCGAAAGCCAACCCGCACTTTGTTTGGTATCCGCTAACATGTTGCGAACACGACATCGCACACGAACGCGGACGACAACTCGCCGCCTCGCCGTTGCCCCATTTTTCTGAGCATCCCTACACGACTGGTTTCCGAAGGGCTTGAACGGCTCGTCGCAGGGAGCCGCACCAACTGCCGAATGCATGCGGGGACGACGCATTGCCGAATTGCGCAGAGAAGAACGGCAGCATTGCCGCGACCACCAAAGGATCTGCACGGGTCGTCGCGTTGTTGTCCAGGTAGATCGGCCGCACGGGCTCTCCCCTCTGCACTTAACGTCCTACTTTGGAGCCGG
>NZ_JAACFT010000119.1 GCF_029051685.1 Bradyrhizobium sp. CSA207
AAGGTCGGCTCGGCGGACGAGACGCCGGGCAAGTCGGGGCTCGCCCATTTCCTCGAGCACCTGATGTTCAAGGGCACGGACAAGCACCCGGTCGGCGAATTCTCCCAGACCGTGCTTCGCGTCGGCGGCAACGAGAACGCCTCCACCTCAGTCGACTACACCAACTATTACCAGCGCGTGCCGCGCGAGCAGTTGCCGACCATGATGGAGTTCGAGGCCGACCGCATGACCGGCCTGATCCTCAAGGACGAGAACGTGCTGCCGGAACGCGACGTCGTGCTCGAAGAGTACAACATGCGCGTCGCCAACAATCCCGACGCGCGGCTGAACGAGCAGATCATGGCGGCGCTCTACCTCAACCATCCCTACGGCCGGCCCGTGATCGGCTGGCACCAGGAGATCGAGAAGCTCGATCGCGAGGATGCGCTCGCCTTCTACCGCCGCTTCTACGCGCCCAACAACGCCATCCTGGTCATCGCCGGCGACGTCGAGGCCGCCGAAATCCGTCCGCTGGTCGAGCGCAATTTCGGGCCGATTGCAGCCCAGCCGGCGATCCCGGCGCGGCGCATCCGCCCGCAGGAGCCAGATCCGGCCGCGCCGCGCACCGTCACACTGTCGGATCCGCGCGTCGAGCAACCCAGCGTGCGGCGCTACTATCTGGTGCCCTCGGCCGCGACCGCCGCAGCCGGCGAGAGTGCCGCCCTCGACGTGCTGGCGCAGTTGATGGGCAGCGGTAGCAATTCCTATCTCTACCGCGCCCTCGTCGTCGACAAGCCGCTCGCCGTCTCCGCCAACGCCAGCTATTCAAGCATCTCGCTCGATCCGACCCAGTTCGCGATCTCGGCCGCGCCGAAATCCGGCGTCAGCTTCGCCGAGGTCGAGC
>NZ_JAACFT010000011.1 GCF_029051685.1 Bradyrhizobium sp. CSA207
ATCACCGACCTGCTGCCCTTCAACTTCCCCAAAACCGCCACTGCCTGAACAGGCCAGACGCCGCCCCCGATACGAAGGCCATCCGTCAAAAGCGCAGGCGTCAACGTGCGGGGAAAATCGCGCTTACCGTCGATCTGGCGTACACCGCCGCCTTTCTTCGGGATGGCGAAGGTCGTGTATTTGCTCCCGGCCGGAAGTTTATAAAGCAGAAGGACAATCCGCTTGGTTGGTAGCCAAGCAGATGAGCCATGTCGTGAAGCGTTTTTGACCTGTTTAAGAGACTGGAGCGCCGACAAGGATTGCACCGGGGGAGGAAAGGCTTACAGGCACTCTTATGCGCCGCATGGATGGTTCGCCATGCATTTCGTCGAGCTCGTCGTCTCGGAGCAGCACCCGGGACATGGAATCATATATCGCGAAGCACGATAACAAATCTGCCTGTAAGCCCGCGTGATTTTAGAGTGGATGCGGTGAGTCGGGCAACATCGCCTCGAAGATCCGCGCCCAAACACCCTTGATGCTCCATCGACTGAAGCGCCGGAACACGCTGTTCCAATCGCCAAGCAATTCCGGAAGATCACGCCAGGGAGAGCCCGTACGAACGATCCAAAGCACGCCTTCCACGAACATCCGATTTTCGCGCCCGGTCGAGCCTTTCTGGTCAGGCCGACCTATGATCAGCGGTGCCATCCGCTCCCACGCCACGTCGCTCAAAACCAAACGGTCCATCACACCCAAGACTACCTCCCCAAAAGCAGTCTTGAATCTGATTTGCTCCTAAAAAGGAATACCTAGAGTCCACACTACCTAGCGCTGGATTGGAAGCGGGTGTGGCCTATTGGTTTGCTGGCGAATACTTTCCTGCTGCAAGCCGGCGTTTAGATTCCTCTTTCGCTTGTTGGCTTGCGTGTAGGAATTCCTCGTAGTTCTGAAGAAAGAGCTGCGCGCGAGCCGGCGGAATCTCTCCCTTTCTAAGATCGAGGTTGTTCCGCTTGATGAAGTAGAATGCGAGCGCCAGACGCATGTCGATGGCAAGCTCACCATCCTTGAAACGATATTCGCGTTCAATTGTCTCCTTTTGTCGATCATCAAGTTCTGGATAAGCGATCAAGCGGAGCGAGAACTTTGTCTGCCATTCGACGTCGTCCGCAGGATCAATACTGGTGTGAGTCGGAGCGCTACCGATCGACAGAATTCGACCGAGCACGTAATCACGAAACTCCACGCGGTCTAGTGACAGCGCGCGAACGTGCCAGCGATACCCATCATGACCAAGCGCATGCGGGAGGATCGTACGGACGCCAGTCCGTGTCAGCGATTGGTAGTTGATGCTAACTGCACTTCCGGCGGAGATGGCGCGAACAACCGCCCTCAATGTGTACGCCTGGGGACCTCGAACGATGTCGGGAACTACATCCACGGGCGGCACGCGGTCGAACCACGTATCGCTCTGGCGGATCGAGCTGCTGGTCAAAGCCCGCAGCTGAAGAAGGTAGCGCTCGGGTGAAAGGTTGAGAAACTTCGGTCGAAAATCCTGGGTTGCAACATAGGTCTTTTCGGTGGCACTGTACTCGATGTTGCGTGGAACCGTCTTTTGATACTCGCGAAGGTCAATCGACGCTTGTGGCGTCGAAATGTCGAATTCCAGTTCCAGATCACGTCGGTTGATTCGGCCGTCCCAGTAAGCACGCCATTCGATGAACTCGAAGCGCTGCGCCAATCCCCATTTGATTTCAGTAGGTTGCGTCAATTACGTATACTTTCTTGACCAGTCGTGTTTTCATACTTACATAGTTTTTATACCCTCTTGGATGGGTGTGTCTTGCGAGGGTTAACTTCTTACCGCCGGATTCCGGCAGATTGGAAATCATTATGTCTGATGGCAAGCCTGAAACGCCCGGCAACGTGTCCGGGCACCACGAACCGAAGGTGACGATTACTGTCGACGATCACCAATACGAAGTGCGGCCTGGCCAGTGGATTGTCCAAGACCTGAAGACCGCTGTCGGAGTAGACCCCGCGAAGGCCCTCGCTGAGATCACGCCCCATGGTCTGGTCGACCTCGACGACGCATCCTCAATTGGAGTGCACGAAGGCCAGCGGTTCATGAGCCATGTCCGTTCTGGGGCTTCCTCCTGATGTCGGCGGTAACCGACGAGCTGGACGCGAGACTTCGCCCGATCGCTGAACTGTGTGAAGGCGAGGTCTCGTTCCGGAAAGAAGGATGGCGAGAGCTGATCCTCATGAAGGCGCTGCGCCTCGTTGCCTCCGGAGCGCAGCACAAAATTGATGCGATCCTTTGTCTTAATCACGACAATCCTACCTACCCCACAAAGCTGTACTTGGCGCAGCCGGTTGGCAGCGACCTGAATTGGAATGAGACCGTGTACCTCCTCGATCGCAGCTGGCACACGTTCTCTTGGAGCAACGTCAGCCCCGATCAGCCTTGGTTTGATATTTTGGCCGCCCATCTGAGGGCGATCGACCGCGGAGGCAAGCCATGAAGATTCTATTTCGGGCTACTGGAGATTTCATGGCGGCCGTGAGGAGGGATCTCTCGCGTCGTCATCCATTTGCGCACGAACGAGTGGGCTTTATCACGGCCCGTGCGGCTCAGGGGCATGATCATCTTGTTGTTCTCGCTGAGGACTATCATCCCGTCGCGGATAACGACTATGTTCCTGATCCCAGCGTGGGCGCGATGATTGGCCAGGAAGCTCTGCGGAAGGCACTCGAGCTTGCGCTACTGAAACCGGTCGGTGTCTTTCATGTCCACTTGCATGGCCTTCCGGCGGGCAGGAGGTTGTGGTTCAGCCCCATCGATCTACGCGAGCAGGTCAAGTTTGTCCCCGACTTCTTCAAGGTCCGGCGCAATATGCCGCACGGGGCGATAGTTCTGAGTCCTTACAGCGCAGCGGGTAGGGTCTGGCTGCGGCCCGACGAAATCGTGAACTTCTCCGAATTCGTTGAAGTTGACGCGCAGGTTTCCATTCGAAAGTCTTCCCAAGACGGAAGCACGGATTTTTATGCATGAGCAGCAAGGGAGATTTCACGCGGCAGAGTTTTCTTGGTCCGAACTCCGAAAACGTGCTTGCAGATGTCAGGGTGGCTCTGGTCGGTCTGGGGGGGGGCGGCTCCCAGATTGCACAACAGCTTGCTCATGTGGGAGTCGGCCATTACCGTCTGCTGGACCCTCAAGCGATTGAAGAAAGTAATCTCAACCGCCTCGTTGGAGCTACTCAAAACGATGTCGACCGTGGAACGGCAAAGGTTGAAATCGTGCAACGCACGATTTTGGGAATCCGACCGTGGGCGACCGTCGAAGCTGTTCAGGAAAAGTGGCAGGACGCAACCTATCTGCTGAGGGATGCGCACGTCATGTTCGGTTGTGTGGATGGATTTCAGCAGAGGGAAGCACTCGAACGTGCGGCCCGTCGCTTCTGTATTCCCTACATCGATATAGGAATGGACGTGATTGAAGTCGCGCAAGGGAATTTTGCAATCTCCGGACAGATGATCATGACGCGGCCTGGCCGTCCATGTCTGCGTTGCCTTGGCTTTCTGAATTCGCAGAATCTCAGCCAGGAGGAAAACCGTTACGGCGATGCAGGAATAAATCCACAAGTCGTTTGGACCAACGGGACTCTGGCGTCACTCGCGGTTGGGGCATTTATCAGGCTGATTGCCCCATGGTCGAACTTTAAAGATGACTTCACCTGGCTAGAGCTAGATGGAAACAACCAGACGGTGACGCCTAGCCCGCGGCCAGCTTATGAGCCCATTCCCGGCTTATGCCCCCATCACGGTGGGCCGGACGGCGTGGGCGATCCGTTTTTTTCATTGTAAGCTTCCGACTGAAAGGGCGACGGCAGCGGTGCTGCTTGGCTGATGGCGGCGGAGACCCACTCGATGTCCGCGGGCTCTTCCTGAATTTTTAGATGCTTTCGAACTCCGGTCACGAACGCGGCGGGATCCGGCGCGACCAGCTGCTTAAGTTTCAGCGTTTCGGCCTGAGGGTCTAGAGCTGCCCTTGCGTCCCCTTGAATGATGGCGGTCACGATGGCCGCCCAGGGAGTCGTTCCCGTTCGGATGCGCGAGCAGGCTATTGCCACCTTTTCGCCAGGCGCTCGAGTGCTCGCTGCGGCTTTGATGCGCTCCATCATGCTTTCCACCGAGGACCTCGAATAGGCCACCTTCTCCTGCAACATCTGCATGGGGTCCTCCATGCGAGCAACCAAGCGGTCGCTGTTTCTGGGTGCGAAACTGGTGCGGTCACGCCTGCTCGTTGCAGACGAGTCGGGATGGACTTCTATACCCGTAGTCACCGCGCGAACCGTAGGTTTTGGCCGTGGGTTCGGAGGACGGATTTTGCGAGGGAGGACACATGCCTGGCAAGCTCAAGCCACTCGATGTCGAACGTGAAATTCGGCCGGGCAAATACCCTGACGGCGACGGTCTCTACCTGATCGTCGCGAGCGTCACGTCGAAGAATTGGAACTATCGGTACTGGAA
This sequence comes from Bradyrhizobium sp. CSA207, assembly GCF_029051685.1. Lineage (GTDB taxonomy): Bacteria > Pseudomonadota > Alphaproteobacteria > Rhizobiales > Xanthobacteraceae > Bradyrhizobium. The sequence continues at coordinate 4,513 of NZ_JAACFT010000011.1, forward strand.
GGACGGAAAGCAACGGTGGCTCGGTCTAGGGTCGGTCAAGGACGTATCACTGAAAGATGCGCGCCTAGCTCGGGATGCGGCGCGGCTCCGAGTGAAGGGGGATCGCGGCACACCCGGCGTCGACATCGTGCAAGAGAAGCGAGCGGCGCGCGAGGAAGCGAAAGCCATAGAGATCAAGGTCACTCTGCCCACCTTCGAGCAGTGCGCCGAAATCTACATTCGGGAGCGCTGGCCAAACTGGAGCAAGAAGCATCGCGCCCAATGGCCGTCTTCGCTCAAACGCTACGCTTACGCGACGATTGGAAAACTCACCATCCCGGAGATCAAGCCCAGCCACATCTATGAATTGCTCCGGCCAATCTGGGTTGAGAAGCGAGAGACAGCTAATCGTGTGCGCGGACGGATCGAAACGATCATTGCGAAGAATGTCGATGTTGACGACCGCGATTTTCGGAATCCTGCTGAACTCACCAAACAATTGCGCGAGAAGCTTCCAAGGCGGCCGAAACGCGTCGTTCAGCATCATCCCGCGCTGCCCTACGCCGAAGCACCGCAGTTCTTGATTGACCTGTCCGCAGCAAGCGGCATCGCGGCTTTGATGCTTCGCTTTCTGATCTTCACGGCGTGCCGCACCAACGAAGTCGTAGACGCCCGCTGGTCCGAGATCGATCGACCATCATCGATTTGGAAGATCCCCGGCGATCGCATGAAGATGAACCAGGATCATGTCGTACCACTTTCGGAACCTGCACTCGCGATCCTCGACAAGATACGCGATGGTAGCCAGGGCGAACTGGTCTTCGCGAACCCTGACGGTGGAATGTTCTCAGAGAATGCGATGCTGGCCGTACTGGATCGCCTCGGATACAGTCACGTCACGGTGCACGGCTTCCGCTCGACGTTTGCAACATGGGCAGAGGAGTGCACGGACTATCCCGACGGCGTCCGCGAGGCAGCGCTGGCGCACAAGTACAAATCCGAGACTACAGCAGCCTATCAGCGCGGGCAAAAGCTCGAGAAGCGACGGGTCCTCATGAACGACTGGGCGCAGTTCCTTGCAGGATCAAACATCATCCACTTTGGCGAAAAGGGTTGATCGATCTTGGACAGGCCAATTCTTGGGGCGTTTGATACACTCTCTAGACCGGGCAAAACACGAAATCGCACGACCTGACATCCGAAAATGCGCATGGTCCCCTGAGTGCCTTGCGCCGAAAACCCGGTCTGGCACGCTGCGAAACGTCAGGGAACAACAGGATGGTTCGTATGTCTCGCGCCATGTCCATCGCGGTAGAATCCCCGCTCGTAGCGTCGCCGAATCAGGCGATGAGGGCGATCCAGGTCTCGCTAAAAAGCTGTACGAACTTATCAACACGGGCGAGTTGGAGAGTTATACTGAAGGCAAGTCGCGACGCATCACGGTCAAATCGATCAATGACTACATCGAGCGCCGATTGGTAGCAGAAGCGGTTCGGCGCGGCTGCGCTGCATCCCCTCGAAACAACCAATAATGTCCTGAGTGCCACGCCCGGTTCGGCGGCTGCGAGCCGTTCGGCCAGCGTATCGGACGGGCCGACCTCCGACAATTCACGATGGGCCCAGCTGCAGACGAGCAAACGTGGCCCGGGTAGACTACGAATCTGAGGGGCGGACGTTCGAATCGTTCCGGGCGCGCCATCATCTCGCGAAGTCCTTGTTTCTCGGGAATAAATCGACAAATCAATAGCTTCGTCCTGCCGCACTGGTATCAAGCGGTGGGATCAATGGTGCGTATCGTGGGACTTGGTCTGATACAAAACGAGCATGGCGTTTGGTGTGTGCGCCGGAACGCTCAACGTTTGCCGGCGTGTTCGATGGCCGTTTGTATCTGCCCACCGCGAAGCCACCGAACAAGAGAAGTTTCGATACTCGCTCAGGACGGCGAACGCTGTAGACGATCGAGACGGCGCATCCTTGAGAGAACCTTGCCACAAGCGCGGCGACAGGCGCCGGTTCGCGATTACTCTCGTCCGTGATGATCGCGGCAAGCTGCGCGAGACCTTCCCGTCCCGTCTCCGCAACGAGGCCGAACTCGGCAAGGTGGGCTCGGAGCGCATTGATCAGCTGCGTGCGCTGCGCGCGAACACGGGCCGGCGGCAGGGCATGCCTGCTTGGCCAATTTGGTCCAGGGAACGGTGTGCAAGATCCTCGGCAAGGAGGAAATCAAGCCGCACAAGGTGTGCTACGACTATCTTAAAAATCGCGATGCTGAGTTCGAACGGAAGATGGCCGAGGTCCTGTGCGTCTATCGTGAAGTCGCGAGTTCCTGAAGACCTCCGGTAGGTTCGCGGCCCTAGTCCCGCCCGCGCTGACCGCCTGACTTTCGACGCCGTTGACGTTAACCGCGATTGCGAAGTGGGCGGGCGACGGATCCATCATCGAGCATCACCACCGCGACCGCGATTGAGGAGCTGCCAGTCCGAGCGACAGTTGAACGAAGGCCTGCCGCCAGTGTTCGAGCATCCGCCAGCTCTGAATGCGAGCTCTGCCTTAGGTCTCAGCCACGAGACAGGCCCGGATTGGGGTCTTTTCTCTGCCTGGTGCGACCCCGGCGGGCATCGCGGCCTCAATGGCGCAACAGCACGGCTTCCCGAAGCGCGCGGCTTGAACTTAAGACGCAGACGATACCCAAAGCCATTAGCAGCACGCCTATCCAGGTTTCCGTCCAGCCTCTTCCCTTTTCGCCCGTCTCTGTAGCATGCAGATCGACCGGCACAACCGGTGGCACGGAGGCATCCACCGCGTCGCTAGCAGCCGGCGCGGGCGCCCCAGGCTTTTGGCGGACGATCGGAGAAAATATCGTGGATTTGTGTCGTGTGGGGAAAAGCGGTAGCGGTCTCCCGCTACCAACTTTTCAAGCACTGATCCGCAAATCCACCAGCTCTGAAGGCTTGGCTCAGGCACGCGCGACGTGGCCTGCGTGCATCGCCTGTTGCGCGGTCAGTGCGGCATGGCGCTCGCTTGGTACGAGCAGCCCGCAGAGGACGATGAAACGGCAAGGGCCGAGGCCCGGCGGTATCCCAAGCAGCATCTCCCGATGGAGGCCCGGCACCGGCCGCGCCGAGCCGCCCCGGCCCACGCGAATTAGGAACTCTCGCGCCGGATCAAAGCTTGAATCCCCGGGCCAGCCTCGCCGCCCGATCGCTGGCCTGCACGGCCCCGCCTCCAAGCCCCCCATATCCCCAAGGTGGGGTCGTGCCCATAGCAGGAGGTGCAATGCCCGAGCCGACCGAGCAGCAAATCAGAGAACGCGCGCACCAGCTGTGGGAGCAAGCCGGCAAGCCGGAAGGCCGCGAGCAGGAGTTTTGGCACGCGGCCGAGCAGGAGCTGCGCAACGAGGACAAGTCCAACCCCACGCGCACGCCGGACACGCTGTGACCGAGAAGAAGTGCCCATTCTGCGACGGTCTGGGATGGGTCTGCGCAAACCATCCGCTCCGGCCCTGGAGCGAAGAGCCAGGCGGCTGCCGCTGCGGCGAGGGGATGCCTTGCACCTGCAACACGACTGAAGATCCGGAAGTCAGAGCGGTCGTGATCGATGCGGACACCACCTGGCACTAGACTAGGTGGACTCCGAAGAGTGATACGTAGCTTCCTGCAAACTGCAGGCGATGGAGCAAGACGGAGGGCGGCTCGGCGGCTCACTCCTGCGGCAGAGAAAAAGCCGCCGAGTTCTTCACCCTGGCGGCTTCAGAAGTCGCTAGCTGTTGATCGCCTCCCCAGCCTCGTGCGTACCGCCGTTACCTTGTTTGCGGCCATGCCCAGTCCTTCTAGGCGAAGGCACCTGATTCTGCTGTGACCTGAAGCACACGGCGCAAAGACGATGTTGCGACCTGCGGCAGGTCCCGCGTCACGTGGGTGCCTTAACCTCTCGCCCCAAACCGTTCCTAACCTCCCGCCTGTGAGGAACACGACCAGGTCAAACTTGTTGAACGGCATGGCCGGGAGAGTTCTTTAGGAAGCGCCAATGACGACGTCTGGCGGCTGGTCCGCGATCCGCATTCGGGCGACCCGATGATGGAGCACAGGCCGAACATGAACTCCGGCGCGCAGACGTCGCCGACCGCGATCGGACAATTCGAGCACGCCGGACGCGGCTTCGAACATCAGCCCTTGCTGCAACTCATCGGTACACTTGGTGTCGACTGACAGTGGAGCGCCGGGCCGCCTTGGCGAGCGCTCCTGGAATCGGCTGGTTGGCATCGGAACTTCGCGGCGGACCGAACATGTTTTTCTTCTTCTCAAACCGCTTGGGCTGTTTTGGCTCCCTGCTGATCTCCGCGCTCGTTACGGTTGCGCTGCTTTTCGTGCTCGGGATGCTGCGGTTCTGAGAAGATGTCTGCAATGCACCTGATCGATATCCTTCTTCCCATGAATGACAACAAGGGACGGCCCTTCGCTGCCGAACAATTCGCGGCTACCGGCGCCATTTAGAGCACGTCTTCCAGCAGGACGAGATCATCGTCCGAGCGTCGGGGATCAACTTGCTCTGAGGCCTGGATCATGCGCAGGACGGGAGAACACTTGCGAAACCAATCGTGACCACTGCACACGAAGCTTCGATGCGGCTGCTTTGCTATCCATCCCTTGGGCGGGCAACCATGGTGCAAGGCTAATGGCGCAGCGCCAGGCCGCATGGCCGCACAAGTCCGCGCTCGCCACACCTGTTGCGTCATTGCGAGCGCAGCGAAGCAATCCCGAATCTGACGGTGGAAAGACTCTGGATTGCTTCGCTGCGCTCGCAATGACGACAGCGTTGGCGCCGATGTTTTATCCCCTTCACCCCCGATACCAACTCCCCAAATTCCACGTCGTCACATCCCACCCCGACATATCGACCATCAGGCTATTGACGCCGGCGTTGACGACGTTGCGCGAGAGCAGCGGCAGGAACACGTGGGCTTCGCAGAAGGTCTCGTCGATCTTGATCAGCAGCGCGGCGCGCTTGACCGGGTCGAGTTCGCTCTGCGCGGCCTTGTAGGCCTTGTCGACTTCGGGGTCGGAATAGCGCGAGACGTTGCGGCCGAGCCACTTGTTGTCCTTGTTGGCGATCTCCCAGGACACGCACTGGTTCAGGAAACGCTCCGGGTCGGGCTGCGGCTGCGTCGTGTTGTACATCTCCATGTCGGCATAGAATTTCGAGTAGGTGTCGGGGTTGCCGGCGTCCGACGAGAAGAACACCGAGGCGGTGACCGCCTTGATCTCGATGTCGATGCCGGCCTTCTGGCAGGCCTGCTTGATGATGGCCTGCGTCTTCTGGCGCGGGGCGTTGGTCGAGGTCTGGAACACGTATTTGAGTTTCTTGCCGTCCTTCTCGCGGATGCCGTCCGCGCCCTTTACCCAGCCGGCTTCATCGAGGATCTTGTTCGCCTTGTCGATGTCGAACTCGTATTTCAGCTTGCTCGATTTGAATTGCTTCGGTGCGTTGACGAAGCTCGCCGTCGCGACGCCGCCGCGCCCGTAGATGAATTTCTGGATCGCATCGCGGTCGATCAAGAGGTTGAGCGCCCGTCGCACGGCGGGATCGGACAGCGTCGGGTGCTTCGTCTTGACGCTGGAGCGCTCGCCGTCGACCTCGGTCCACGGGTCCGTCGTGTTGAGGACGATGAACTCGACGTTGCCGGAGGGCGTGACGTCGAGCCGGCCCTTGCCGCCGGCCTCCATGCGCTTGAGGACCTCCTCCTCCACCTGCATGTTCCAGGCATAGTCGTATTCGCCGGTCTGCAGCACGGCGCGCGCCGCGGACACCGCATCGCCGCCGCCCTTGACCTCGAGCGTGTCGAAATGCGGCTGATTCTTGACGTGATAGTCGGGGTTGCGTTCGGCCTTGATCAGGTCGCCCGGCTTGAACTCGACAAACCTGTAGGGACCGGTGCCGACCGGCTTCAGATTGCCCGGGGCCTCGCGCGATTTTGCGCCGACATAGTCGCCGAAATGATGCTTTGGCAGGATCGGGCCAACCGAGCCGACGAAGGGATCGGCCCAGAACGGCGTCGGGGCCTTGAAGGTCAGCTTGACGGTGTGGTCGTCGATCTTGTCGACCTTGATATTCTGGTAGGATCCCGTGGTGTACGCCGCGGTCGCCAAATCCGCGGCGTATGCCCAAGTGAAGACGACGTCGTCGGCGGTGAAGGGCTTGCCGTCATGCCAGGTCACGCCCCGCTTCAGCTTCCAGGTCACGCTCATGCCGTCCGGCGAAAGGCCGCCGTTCGCCTTGGTCGGGACCTCGGCGGCGAGGCACGGGAAGAGGTTGCCGTCCCTGTCCCAGCCGGCGAGCGGCTCGAAGAAGATGCGCGAGGCGATCTGGTCCTTGGTGCCGAGCGCGAAATGCGGATTGAGCAGGGTGGGGGCCTGCCAGAGCAGGATCTTGAGCGGCCCGCCGCCGCCGGCCTTGGTCGGCTTGTAGTCCAGCGTGGCATTCGCCATCGCCACGTCGTTCCACACCAGGATCTGGCTGGCGATCGGCGCCGCGATCCCGACCGCAGCCGCCTTCCGGATGAACGCGCGCCGCGACAGCGTGCCCTGCTTCACCTCCGCGATTGCCTTGCGAATTTCGTTCTCGTTCATCGGATGCCCTCCACCTCGCGACAAGTCGCGGTTGCATGCACTCTAACTCAGGACGCCGGCCCGGAGTCAAAGATGAAATTCCCGGTAGCCCGGATGGAGCGCAGCGCAATCCGGGACCGCTCGGTCCGCATTCGGCACTTCCCGGATTACGCTTCCGCTCCATCCGGGCTACGAGAGGGTGAAGCGACGAAGCAAAGCTCGGGCGAAACGCGCCGCGAGACTATGAAGGCGTGTGTGCAAGTCGAAATGCGAGTTAGAAGATGACGACGGTTCATCTTGCTCACTCATTGCGATCGCAGCGAAGCAATCCAGAGTCTTTCCGCGGCGACAGGCCGGATTGCTTCGCGGAGCCTGTCATCGGGCCGGGCTTTGCGCGGACCCGTTGGCTCGCAATGACGATGTGGTGAGAGCGGCGCGCCACTCCATCGCCGTCATCCTTGTGTGCCCGTCCTGCAACGCAGGACGGGCCTCGAAGGGCGACGGCCCGGCTGCACGATCTCACGAAAGTCTCGTTCTTTCACCATGATGCTTTCACAATCATGGCAGTGGAACGCCATAGCATCACGGCGGTTCCCGTGGGTATCAGGGAGAATCGTGTGGGTATCAGGGAGAATCGGATGAGCGACGCAGACGATCATTTCGCCAGGTTGCTCGGACGGGCGGCGATGGACGTGTGGGGCGACATGCCTCGCGACATCCAGGAAGCGTTGTTCGAGACGGCGATGAAGGAGCGCAGCTCCGAGCGCGAAGAGCTCGCGCGGCTGCTGCACAGCCGCCATCCGCGCACGCTGCACCCGGCGAAGCCGGGCTGAGCGCGCGGTCAGAACCGTGCTCTCGATGCGGGAACGTTTGTGCGTATATCTGGTTGGCGTCTTGAAGGAGACGTTAACTGGACAGCGCAAATGAGCCCCGCGCTCCCGACTGCGCTCGAGCACGTGAGTTGACTGCCGTGACCGACATCAAGATTGGAAAATGGTACGACCCGATCTCCGAGCAGTGGATCGTGCCGCGCGAGACCTCTCCAGAGACGTCGTCTGCGCAGTCGACCGAGGAGCGCCTGCTCGATATCCACAAGCGCGACGAAGCTGAGCGCATCTGGCACCTGCTGGTGGACTGCTGCGCGCGCGAATGAAGTCCGGCCGGCTCGTCGCCGCCCGGTGCGACCAAAGCGCCGTCGCCCGCACGCCAGCGGCAAGCGTTCATTTCCCCGTAGGCGCTGCGCAGAGAAGCGGCATCTCCTCGCGCGGAGAAATTTGAATTTCCATTTCATTGATTTCGGGTCCCCTTCGGAGGAAGACGGCACGAGCTTTTGCCGGTTCCATGGAGACCACAGATGTCGTTTCGTCCCGCCCTGATCATCGCGACCGTACTCGCTGCGTGGTCAGCTGCAGCCACAGCCGAGACCATCAAGATCGGCGTGACGCCGGGTCCGCATGCGCAGATCTTCGAGGCCGTGAAGCCGATTGCGGCCAAGCAGGGCCTCGACATCCAGCTGATCGAGTTCTCCGACTATGTCGTGCCCAATGCCGCGCTCGATGCCGGCGACATCCAGGCCAATTCGTTCCAGAACCAGCCTTATCTCGACAATCAGAAGGTCGACCGCGGCTACAAGATCGAAGCCGTGGGCCTGACCGTGAATTTCCCGATCGGGGTCTATTCGAAGAAGCACAAGGCCTTCGCCGACATCCCCGACGGCGGCAAGGTCTCGATCCCGAACGATCCGACCAATGGCGGGCGCGTGCTGCTGCTGCTGCTGCGTGACAAGGGCGCGATCAAATTGAAGGACGGGGTTGGCTTCAAGCCGACGGTGCTGGACTCACCGAAAATCCCAAGAAGCTGAAATTCGTCGAGGTCGACGCGGCGCAGGCGCCGCGCGCGCTCGACGATATCGATGCAGCGGCGATCAACACCAATTATGCAACCCAGGCGGGCCTCGATCCGGTCAAGGATCCGATCCTGCGCGAGGACCGAAGGGGCCTTACGTCAACCTGATTGCCGTCCGCGCCGCCGACAAGGACAAGCCCTGGGTCAAGACCCTCGTCGACGCCTACCACACGCCGGAGGTCAAGGAGTTCGTCCTGACCAAGTTCAAGGGCGCGGTGCTGCCGAGTTGGTAGGCAGACTGCCTAGCAAAACTCAGGCGGAGAGGCGATCCCGGCCAATTGGCAGCGTTGCGCAATGCCCGCTTGTCTCGGGCTGCGGCAACCGACATCATCGGGGCCGTGGCAATTGATCGCCCGAACAGGGGTCGTATGAAACGCTTTGCAAACCTGAAACGGCTGGGATTCTTCACGCGCCTGCTCGACGAGGCGCCGCCGGCCGAGCGCTATCGCTTCGCCGCCGAGCAGATCGCGTGCGCGGAAAAGGCGGGCCTCGATTCGGCGTGGATCGCGCAGCACCACTTTCACGAGCGCGAGGGTGGATTGCCCTCGCCGTTCGCCTTCCTCGGCTATGTCGCCGCGCAAACCTCGCGCATCCGCCTCGGCACCGGCATCGTCACGCTGCCGCTGGAGAGTGCCGTGCGGGTGGCGGAGGACGCCGCGGTGCTCGATCTGCTCTGCAATGGCCGGTTCGAGCTCGGCGTCGGCACCGGCGGCAATCCCTCCGCCTTCGCCGCCTTCGGCCTCGACAGTGCCCAGCGCAACGAGATCTTTGCCCGCAATCTGGACGTGGTCCGGATCGCGCTGGCCGGCAAGCCGCTCGCCGGCGGCGATACGCTCTATCCGGTGCGGCCGCAATTGTGCGACCGGATCTGGCAGGCGACGTTCTCGGTGGCCGGCGGCGCGCGTGCCGGCAAGGCCGGCGACGGCCTGCTGCTGTCACGCACCCAGCCGAGGGCCAAGGAGGCGCCGCGCGCCACGCTCGCCGAAATCCAGAACCCTGTCATCGATGCCTATCTCGAAGCGCTGCCGGCGGGCTGCGAGCCCCGCATCATGGCCTCGCGCAGCGTCTTCGTCGCCGACGACCGCCGCGAGGCGATGCGCCTTGCCGACATCGGGCTACGGCGCGCACTCCCGCAATTCCTCAAGGGCGGTCACGCCGCGCCGGGCGAGACGCTGGAGGAGATGATCACGGCGTTCGACACCCATGTCGGCGCAGCCGACGACGTCATCGCCTCGCTCCGCGCCGACGCCACGCTGGCGCGGGTGACCGATCTCGTCTTCCAGGTGCATTCGGTCGATGCCCCGCATCCCCATATCCTGCGCTCGATCGAGCTGGTCGCCGACAAGGTCGCGCCGGCGCTGGGCTGGATCAGGACGGCGCCCGATGTGGCCTTGGCAGGCTGATTTGGCAGGCTGCCTGGAATGAACATGATCGCGTTGCACGAGGCTGACTGATGAGCACGAAGGATATCATCGACACGCTGGCGGGGATCGAACCGGGATCGGCTCTGGACGCCATCCGCGCGCGGCGCCTGCAGGCGCGCGACAACGCGCAGAAGAGCTATCTCTCTCTGTTCGAGCCGATCGACGCCAGCGAGGTCTCGCTTGTGGAACGTGCGGCGGTTGCGGTCTTCGTCGCCGGCCTCCATGGCGAGTCTCCCGTGTCCGCCTTCTACCGGGCAAAGCTTGCCGCGAGCGCAGAGCGGGCGGTTCTGATCGAGGCGATCGAGGCCGAGATCGAGCGGGGCAAGACGTCGGGCCCGTATGGTGCCTTTCCGGTCGGCCCGCTGTCGACCGAGAACAAGGCCGGTTTGATCTACCGCGTAAGTGCGGATCGCAAGCCGGTCCTCGGCGCCCGGCTTTCCGCTGCGCTCGAGCATGCCCATTTGCTGGTGTTCCGGCCGCGCGATGCGGCATCCGCTGATATGAAGGTGCTGCTCGGTGCCGGCTGGTCGAACACCGGCATCGTTACCTTGTCCCAGCTCGTCGCGTTCCTGTCGTTCCAGCTGCGCGTCGTCGCCGGCCTGCGCACGCTCGGCGCCTCGCTCGGGCGTCCGGCCAGTGCCGCGGCGAATGCGTAAGGAGATAGCACCATGAGCGCTGCGAGCACCGTCAATCCGCCCGTCGTTTTCACCCAGGACGAGCTCGGCTGGGTGTCCTGGATCGATCCATTGCCCGAGGCCGAGCTGACCGAGCGGCATTTCGCCGGCCTGGTCGATCGCTCCCGCGCCAAGTCGGAATATTTCCGTCTGCTGGTGCGCGATCCCGAGGTGCTGGAAGCCCGCACCAAGACCGACAAGGACATCTTCTACAACACCGCCGACGGCCTGCCCCGCGCCGAGCGTGAGCTCGCGGCGGCTGCGACCTCGCGCTACAACGGCTGCATCTATTGCGCCTCCGTGCATGCGCGGTTTGCCAGCACCTATTCCAAGCGCCGCGACGACGTGCAGCGTCTGCTCGACGAAGGTATCAAGGCCGATCTTGGTGAGCGCTGGAATGCCGTCGTCAAGGCGTCGGTCGCGCTGGCAGCAACGCCGATCGCGTTCGGGCCTGACAATATCGACGAACTGCGCCGCGCCGGCCTGGACGATGCCGAGATCGTCGACGTCATCAACGGCGCGTCGTTCTTCAACTGGGCCAACAGGCTGATGCTGTCGCTCGGCGAGCCGACCAAATAGGCCCTTTCACTGGCATGGAAATTGCCATTTATTTTCAACGTTTGAGCGGATGGAGCCGTGCATGAGCAACATCGACCGTCGTACCCTGGTCAAGGGATCCCTCGCCGCCATGATGGCGGGCGCAGCGATGTCGCGCGGCGCCTTCGCGCAATCGTCCGAGCCGATCCTGATCGGTGTCAGCGGTCCCCTGACCGGACCGAACGCGCAATATGGCACGCAATGGAAACAGGGCTTCGATCTCGCGCTCGACGAGATCCTCGGCGCCGGCGGCATCAACGGGCGCAGGCTCGCCTACAGCTTCGAGGACAGCCAGAGCGACCCGCGCCAGTCGGTGGCGATCGCCCAGAAATTCGTCTCTGATCCAAGGATCGTCATGGAGCTCGGCGATTTCTCCAGCACGGCATCGATGGCCGCGTCTCCGATCTATCAGCGGGGCGGCCTGGTGCAGTTCGGCTTCACCAATTCGCATCCCGATTTCACCAAGGGCGGCGACTTCATGTGGAGCACCTCCGTCAGCCAGGCCGACGAGCAGCCGCTGCTGGCGCAATATGCCGTGCGCCGTCTCGGCCTCAAGAAGCTCGCGGTGCTGCATCTCAACACCGATTGGGGGCGCACCAGCCGCGACTATTTCGTCAAGGCCGCCAAGGAATACGGCGCCGAGGTCGCGGTCACCGAAGGCTACATCGCGGAGGAACGCGATTTTCGCTCGACGCTGGTGCGTGTCCGCGACGCCAATCCGGACGGGCTGATCCTGATCTCCTATTACTCCGATGGGGCGTTGATCGCGCGTCAGGCGCGCCAGGTCGGGCTGAAGCAGACGATCTGCGCCGCGAGCTCGGTCTATTCACCGAAATTCATCGAGCTCGGCGGCGACGCCGTCGAGGACGTCCATCTCGGCACGCGCTATTTTCCGGAAGATCCGCGGCCCGAAGTGCAGAAATTCATCGCTGGCTTCAAGAAGAAATACAACGGGCAGGAGCCCGACGCCTTCAACGCCTATGCCTATGACGCGATGAATATGGCGGCCGCCATGGTCAAGATTGGCGGCACTGATCGCCGCGCCATCCGCGATGCCTTCACCAAGGTCAAGGATGTCTCCAGCGTCATCTTCGGGAAGGCGACGTTCGACGTGGAGAGCCGCCGCGTCAAGGGCGCCATGAATGCCGAACTCGTCGTGCGCAAGGGCCAGTTTGCGCTTTGGGACGGCAAGCCGACCTGACATGATGGCCGGGGGCGCATCCCCGGCCGCACTTCTCTCACTAGGAATGTCGCTTGTCTTCCTGGCTCGACTACACGATCAACGGGCTGATTGTCGGTAATGTGTACGCCCTCGTTGCGGTCGGCCTCGCGCTGATCTTCGGCGTCAGCCGGCTGATCAATTTCGCCCAGGGCTCGATTTATCTCGTCGGTGCCTATATCGGCTGGGTCGCGGTGGTGCAGTTGCACACGCCGCTGCCGCTCACCATCATCGTGGTCGCGTTGGCCGCCGCGTTGGTCGGGCTGATCATCGAGCGGTTCGGTCTGCGTCCGCTCCAGAACTCGGTGCGCATCGCGCCGCTGCTGGCGACGATCGGCATCAGCTTCGTGCTCGACCAGCTCGTGATGCTGACCTTCTCGCCCAATCCGCGGGCGCTGCCGAGTCAGTTGCCTGATGTCCGCTTTCAGATCGGCGGCGGCACGATCGGACCGCTCGACCTGTTGATCGCCGGCGTCGGCCTTACCAGCGCGCTGCTGTTGTTCGCGTTCCTGCGCTACAGCAAGCTCGGCTGGGCCGTGCGCGCCACCGCGCAGGACCGCGACGCCGCGATGCAGATGGGCGTCGACGTCAACCGCGTCAATCAGGCGGTGTTCGGCATCGCCGCCGCGCTCGGCGGCGTCTCCGGCTTGCTGGTCGGCATGTACTACAACCAGATCGACACCGCGATGAGCCTTCAGGCGACGCTCAAGGGCGTCGTCGCGGAAGTGGTCGGCGGCGCCGGCAATGTGCCCGGCGCCGTGATCGGCAGCCTGCTGCTTGGATTGGTCGAGAGCTACGGCGTTGCCGTGTTCGGCACCAGCTACCGCAATCTGTTTGCCTTCCTGCTGCTGGTCGTGGTGCTCGTGCTTCGTCCGAACGGCCTGTTTGCGAGTGCGCGGCAAGCGCCGCCCGAGCCGCTCACGGGCACCTTCATCGCGCCGAGCCGTCCTGTCCGCATTCCTCGCTGGGCCTTGCTGGTTGTGCTCGGCGTCTTCGCGATCCTGCCGCTGCTTCCGGTGTCCTTGTACGTGCTCCAGACCCTGATCAACGCCTGGCTGCTCGGCATGCTCGCGCTCAGCCTCACGCTGGTTGCGGGAACGATCGGCCAGGTCTCGCTCGGACACGCGGCCCTGCTAGCGATCGGCGCCTATACATCCGCGCTACTGTCGCTGAATTTCTCCGTTCCGGTCGGTCTCGCGATCATCGGCGGTGGGCTGACGAGCGCGGCGCTCGGCACGGCACTGATCTCGCCGTCGTTCCGCCTGCGCGGGCACTACGTGTCGATCGCAACGCTCGCCATCGGCGAGATCGTGTCGCTGGTGATACTGAACTGGGAGGGCGTCACCCGCGGCCCAATCGGTGTTTCCGGCATCCCGCCCTTGTCGCTGTTCGGCTATGAGCTGATCAGCCCAACGTCGATCTACTGGTTCAGCTTCGCGGTGATGGTGGTGCTGGCGTTGCTCCAGGCGCGATTGCTCGGCTCGCATCTCGGTCGCAGCTTTCGCGCCATCCGCGACGACGACGTCGCCGCGCGCGCCTATGGCCTCAGCCTGAACCGCTACAAGTCGTTGGCCTTCATCTTCGGCGGGTTCGCGGCCGGCATCAGCGGTGGCATCGCCGCGCATCTGTATTCCTACATCAACCACGAGACCTTCAACACGCAGCAATCCATCCTGGCGCTGACTGTCGTGATCCTCGGGGGTCTCGGCAATGTCGTTGGCGCCGTCGTCGGATCGGTCGCGCTGGTCGGCCTGCCGGAAGTGTTCCGGATCGCGGCCGAGTACCGCATCCTGATCTACGGCATCGTGCTGCTGCTGCTGGTGCGGTTCAGGCCGCAGGGCCTGTTGGGGACGATCTGATGGCGATTGCGCAGGCTGCACCGCTTCTGTCTGTCCGGGGGCTGACGCGCCGCTTCGGCGGCCTCACCGCTGTCGACGCCATCGATCTCGACCTCGCCAAGGGCGAGCTGGTCAGCATCATCGGCCCGAACGGTGCCGGCAAGACGACGCTGTTCAATCTCGTAACCGGGCTCGACAGGCCCGATGCCGGCAATGTCAGCTTCGAAGGGCAGGATGTCACCGGGCTGTCGCCGGAAACGCTGGCGGCCGAAGGCATCGCCCGCACGTTTCAGCTCGGCCGCGTCTTCGGCAATCTCAGCGTCATGGACAATGTCCTGATCGGTGCGCACACGCGGCTGCGTGCGGTGAAGCCAGCCGTGCCGCTGATCGGGCCGCTGCTGGAATTGGGACTCGCGCTGCTGCGGCCCGCAAATGTCAAGGCCGAAGAGGAGCGGCTGCGGGAAGAGGTGAAAGTCATTCTCTCGCGCTTCGGCGAGCGGCTGCTGCCGCGGATCGAGCAGCCGGCCTACAGCCTGTCCTACGCCAACCGCCGCCGCGTCGAGATCGCGCGGGCGCTCGCTCTCAAGCCGCGCCTGTTGTTGCTCGATGAGCCCACCGCCGGCATGAACCCAACCGAGACCGCCGAGATGCAGGCCCTGGTCGCCGAGCTGAAAGCCGAAGGCCTGACCATCCTCCTGATCGAGCACAAGCTCGAAATGGTGATGCGCCTCTCCGACCGCGTCATCGTCATGGACGAGGGCAAGAAGATCGCGGAAGGCGCCGGCGAACAGGTGCGTACCGATCCCAAGGTCATCGAGGCCTATCTCGGCCACGGCCTGTCTGGTGCGGCGGATCAGCGGGAGAGCGCGGCATGACGACCAACGCATTCTCATCCGCTCCGCTCCTGACACTGTCCGGCGTCAACACTTTCTACGGTCAGGCCCAGGTCCATTTCGACCTGTCGATCAACGTCGCCCGCAGCCACATCGTCTGCCTGCTCGGCGGCAACGCCAGCGGTAAATCGACGACCATGAAGATCATTCTCGGCCTGGTAAAGCCGCGCTCGGGCGATGTGAGCTTCGACGGCGCCTCGCTGCTGGGGCTGACCACGCCGCAGATCATCCGCCGCGGCATCGCCTCGGTGCCGGAGGCGCGGCGGCTGTTTGCGGACATGAGCGTCCGCGAAAACATTCTGATGGGCGCCTTCGTGCGCAACGACCGCGATGCCGTCGCGCAGGATCTCGAGCGGATGCTCGCGCTGTTTCCAAAACTCGGCCAGCGGCTGTCGCAGCGCGCAGGCTCGCTGTCCGGCGGCGAGCAGCAGATGGTCGCGATGGCGCGGGCGCTGATGAGCCGGCCACGCATGATCGTGATGGACGAGCCGACCATGGGCCTGTCGCCGCTGTATGTGGACCGCGTGCTGGAACTGATCAGGACGATCAACCAGGAGGGCGTGTCGGTCTTCATGGTGGAGCAGAACGCCAGCCTCGCGCTCGAGATCGCGCATGAAGCCTATGTGCTCCAGACCGGAAAGATCGTGCTGTCCGGCTCCGCGCGGGCGTTGAAGGACGACCCCCGCGTGCGCGATGCCTATCTCGGCGGCGCCGAGGCTGCGTAACTCCATCGGTGGAGCCGCTAACGTTCCGCGTGACAATGGCCGCGCGTTCTACTTCCGTCGGATCAGAGTGACGCGGCGCTGCTGACCGGCTCCGCCGGCATATCGTCGGCGTTGGGATCGCCAGGCGCTGTCGCCCAGGCCAGCTCCACCAGCGTCACGAACCTGCGTCCGGCACCGTCGAGCTGGCAGACGATCAAGCCTTGCTCCTCCATGTAGCTCAGCAAGCGCTGCGCCCGGCGCAGCGAATGCGAGCCATAGGCGCGCGCGATCACGGCATCGCCAGGACACGGCCAGCCTTCCTTCGCCGCGCGCGCAATCATCATGAACACGCCCTGCATGTCTTCGGGCAGGATCGAGGCGCGGAGCGATACATCCTGCCAGGCATCATCCTCGGCAAGTTCAGCGCCAAGTCCCGCGCGTGCGCGCGTCAACATGCGGCGGAATTCGGTGAGGTCGGGCACGGCCGAGCCGAGGCCTTCGATACGGCAGCGAACCACGAACTCCTGATAGAGCACGCCGATGGCGCGGAAGCCGGCATCCGGCTCGGCAAGCACGGCGCGCAAGGTCCGGTCCACGCGCTCGCGCCGGTCCGCCAGCTCCTCGGCGCTCGCCGGCAGCTCGAACGGCTCAGGCCGGATTTCCGGGGCGGCGGCCTTCGCGGCCCGGAGCTGTTCGAGCAGGTCTGGCGCTGGCCGACGCTGTGGCCGGCTGGCATCGGGCGGTGGCGCGGCCAGGATCACGGCACGCGCATCTTCCAGCGTCGCCTCCGGCATCGGCATGAGCCGGGGCGTGGAGTTGCGCGGCTTGGTGTCCGTCGTGCCGATATGCAGGCGCAGCGGACGGCGTGACAGCGCCGGGCCGAGCGCCATAAACTGTCCGCGCTCGAGATCCCGAAATGTCTCCGCCTGCCGCCGTTCCATACCGAGCAGATCGGCGGCGCGCGCCATGTCGATGTCGAGGAAGGTCCGGCCCATCAGGAAATTGGAAGCCTCCGCCGCGACGTTCTTGGCAAGCTTTGCCAATCGCTGCGTCGCGATGATCCCGGCCAGCCCGCGCTTGCGGCCGCGGCACATCAGGTTGGTCATGGCGCCGAGCGAGAGCTTTCGCGCCTCGTCCGACACCTCGCCCGCGACCGCCGGCGCAAACAGCTGAGCCTCGTCCACCACCACCAGCATCGGATACCAATGGTCGCGATCGACATCGAAAAGCCCGCCGAGAAAGGCCGCCGCGCGCCGCATCTGGTTCTCGGCATCCAACCCTTCGAGATTGAGCACGGTGGAGACGCGATGCAGCCGTGCGCGTTCGCCCGCGACCTGAAGGCCGCGCTCAGTATGATCCTCGGCCTCGATCACGAGGTGGCCGAAATGCTCGGCCAGCGTGACGAAGTCGCCCTCGGGGTCGATGATAGCCTGTTGCACCCAGGGCGCGCTCTGTTCCAGGAGCCGTCGCAACAGATGCGATTTGCCGGAGCCCGAATTCCCCTGCACCAGAAGGCGGGTCGCCAGCAGTTCCTCGAGGTCCATGGCCGCCACGGCGCCCGCAATGGTCTGCCCCATCTCGATCGCAACCGTCATGTCCCGACTCAGACCCCTTCATTCGCGGACAGGGGCTTATCAACCCGACCGGGGCGCGTCGAGCGGCACGCGGCGAATCACGTCGCGTTGCCCACGGCGGAGTTCAGGCACGATTCGGTAATTGGAGGGGGGATCGTCGTCCGGGTCATCCGGGATCGCGCAGGATCCGAGCTCCTGCCGCTGCAGTCACGCTCGTCTGGAGTGCCTGCTCGACGAGGATCAATCGAATGAGGTCGCCGCACCGCCGCTATTGCGCGCCGGATCCGCCCTGCACGATCTTCTCGTTCAGCTTCAGGTCCACTGTTTCGACGGTGCGGTCGATCTCGGCATTGGGCGCGCCGAGCTGATGCGAGATCAGCTTCACCAACAGGTCGACGCGCTCGATGAAAGGAGCACCGCTCGCAACCGCGCGCGCCGCCGATGACGGCTTGAGCAGGCTTTCTGCGGCCTTGGCGTATTTTGCAAAGGGTACCTGGTCCTGCGGATCGGCGCCGAGCTTGCGGGCGATGGCATCGACATGGTCGTAGATCGTCTGCGAGCGCGCGAGATCGCCGTGTACGGCGTCACGGATCGACTGTGGCTCGTGCGGTGTGATGCAGCGGTAGTTGCCGGTCAGCAGCATCGACCATTTCGCCAGCGGGACGAACAGCGATGAGAACACCTTCAGCTTCACCGGCACGTCGCGGCCATCGAGCGTCACGGCGTCGATGTCGGCTTCGAGCTCGCGCAGCACCTTGTTGTGCTTGTCGTCGGCGAATACCGACGCCTTGAAGTTCGTGGGCAGGCCGACATGAAGCACATTCGCCGCCTCTTCCGGCGGACGGAATGCCTGCGGATCGGGCGAGCACAGCGTCACCAGTCCCGGCTCGAACCGCTCCCACACCTGCGCATTGGTGTAGGCCTCCTCGAGCTCCATGCCAGCGAGCAACGGGATCCGCTTGAGATAGGGCAGCGGCGGCATGTTCATGATCGACAGGCACGGCAGCTTCGCCGCGGCGATCTTGACCATGAGAACGCGGACCGTGTGGTTGGCGTATTGCGGCTCCTGCATGGCAAGGCCAACCATGTCGTAGCGGGAGACGTCGACGTCGGCGGGCGTCACGGCGTCCAGCTTGCCGGGCAAGTCGCGCGAGAAGATCGCCCGATGAACCGCCTCGTCGCGCAACTTGATGCGCACCTCGGTGCCGTCGCGGTTGATCAGCTCTGCGGTCTTGGCGCGGCAGACCAGGGTGACGTTGTGCCCGGCCATCAGGAGCTTCGTGCCTAGCAGGGAACCGTAAGATGCTCCGAGGATCAAAACGTTGCGCGCCATGCTCTTCCCTATCGCGTGATTTTTGGCCCGGCTGTCATCCGAGGGCGATTAGCGGCATGTAAAGGGAAGTATCCCGTAATGGCAACTGGGATAATGCATACAAGGCGGCTGCAGGATTCTTGCTTCGTTCTCGGCGAGCCCTGAGGCAGCTGCGACGGCAGGCTGCCACCTCAGAATATTCCGCTTCATCGAAATTCGGATTTATCGTCGCCCGGGCCGGGTTACGGTGAATGCGGCAGCGTCGGGCGCGACTATCGAGCAACGGGAGCGCCTACAGCGCACGACACTGCGAAACTTTCCGCAAACTCTGTCAAGCCATTCACCCGGAAATTGCGCGCGGCGTCATCCCTGGCTCGCGACGCGGGCGCGATCGAGATGTTCCTCGATCTTCGGGCGGTCGCGGGTGCGCTCAAAACTCGTGCAGAGCAGTTCGGTCTCCTGGAGCGAGACCGGGGCGCGATACAGCCGGCACATGAATTCGGCGGTCGCACGTCCCTTGCTCGTACTGGGACTGCGTTCGGCGAGAAACATGCAATCCCGGCAGATGCTGGCATCGAGTCGCTGATGTGCCGCATCGAGGTGGTTGAGGATATCCCGCAGCGAGTCGCGCAGCCTGATGCATTCCTCGGTGCCGAGTGCCGTGACCGCATTCACCACGTGATTGACTGGATCATGCTGGCTCAGGCATTTTTCGCCCTGCGCGGTGACGTTGAGCAAGACGGAGCGCTTGTCCTCGGGCGACGGCTTCCGCACCAGGAAGGACTTGCTCTCCAGCGTCTTCACGATCTGCGATGCAGTCGCCCTGGTGGCACCGATGAAACCGGCGAGCGCGGACGGCGTGCGCGAAAACCTGTTGGCGCGACCGAGAAAGCGCAGCGCCATCCATTCCCGATCGCGCAATCCGTGCTGATTGCCTTCGAAATACCAAGCCCTGGCCGCCTGAACCAGCAGCTCGACGGCCTCGCGTGCCAATGGCATGAATCTACCTCGTCCCCGGAACTTCGTCTGCGGCGTCCCGAAGCCGCTTTGCGCCCTGGCTCGCGAATCCATCGAGAGACATCGGACGACCGAAGCTGTCCGATGAGCACGTCATACCCGTCTCTCTTTCGAACGCAGGGACTGCAACGCGCCCGACCTCGACCCATGGGCGTTGCATCGTCCGGAGCAGGAGGCTGCGTCGCTGATCGCATGCCAATCGCGTCGTCGCCGTGGAGCCCGAGTTGCCGTCACCAGCGGACGATGGATCGGAGTTGTTCAACCGAAGCCCCTAAACGTTCAAGTCACAAGCCACGCGTTTCTTATACTCCACCGAAACGATGAATGAGCTTCTCAACAAAATCAAGTAGAGACACTCCTCGAGACCGGATGTCGCTGCAGGCGAATGTAACGTTCAAGACAATCTCGCTGTTCGGGACACATGATAGTGAACACAATACGCTGCTCCGCAAGCAACATGCACGCAACTATACGACGGTTTAATTGCACGGCATGTTGTTGTCCGTCGTTGATGCAAGTTGATCGAAGCTTGTGCATGACGACGATGTGCATAGGCATGTCATCCACAACCTTGTGCGATGGGCCGGAAGAATCGCCAGGGGAACTCGGAGGGAATGCACGCGCCGGTTGTTCGGCCGGCGATCGCAGAATCATGCGTTCGGTCGTTTTTCGCCACGGCCGCGCGCTGCCCATCCGGATGGTTGATGCCCAGGCTGATAGCGGCGATGCATTGGCATGCGCCGGAAGCGGGGTGCCATGCGCGATCGACTGTTGAAAAAAACGAGCAGGAGAGAGCGCGCGCCGTCTTCCCTGATTAGTCGCCCTTGAGCATGTCCCTCAGCTCGCGAAACGGATCGGCACTCGGTCGAGCCGAGGCGTCCTGGCGCATTGCGCTGTAGATCCTCGGAACCATGTCGACCGCCTGGTCGAGGCCCGAATCACGTCCCGACTGATATCCACCCATCAGCCGAAGGTCGCGGGTGTCCTCGTATTTGGCGATCATGGTGCGCAGCTTGCTCACCAATTCGCGCTCTTCGGGGTCCCAGACGTTATGGGCGAGGCGAGAAACTGAGGCGAGCACGTCCACGGCCGGATAGCGCGCCTGGTCGGCGATGTGCCGGCTGAGCACGATGTGCCCATCGAGCGTGCCGCGGATGGTATCGGCAATCGGCTCGTTGTGATCGTCGCCGTCGACCAACACGGAGAAAATGCCGGTGATCGTGCCGGTTCCCTCCTCGCCGGGGCCAGCCCGCTCAAGGAGGCGCGGCAGGTCGGTGAAGACCGTCGGCGCGTAACCGCGCGCAACTGCCGGCTCGCCCGCGGCGAGGGCGACTTCGCGGGCGGCGTGGGCGAAACGGGTGATCGAATCGACCACGAGCAGGACCGATTCGCCCCGATCACGAAAATACTCGGCGACCGCCATCGCGGTCTTCGGCGCCAAACGCCGCATCATCGGGCTTTCATCTCCCGTCGACACGATGGCGACGGCGCGGTTGCGGTTGGTGCCGAGCACGTCCTCGATGAATTCGCGCACCTCGCGGCCACGTTCGCCGACCAGGGCCAGGACGACAGTGTCGAAACCTTCGCTGCGGGCGAGCATCGCGAGCAGCGTCGACTTGCCGACGCCGGAGCCGGCAAAGATGCCGACGCGCTGGCCGGCACAGATCGGCGCGAACAGATCGATGACGCGCACGCCGGTGCGCAGCGGCTTGTGCACACGGGCGCGCTTCATGGCCGAAGGCGCCTCCGCCTCGGCGGAGACGGTCCGCGATCCCGGAGTGAGGGGGCCCTGTCCGTCGAGCGGCGCGCCGAGCGCGTTGATGACGCGTCCCTTCCAGCTCGGATCGGGCGCAAAGGACAAAGGCGGCATCCGGTAGGCGACCGAGCCGAGGCCGCCCGCGAACTGGCGGTCGAACGGTTTGGCGATGATGCCTTCGCTGTCGATCCGCACCACCTCGCCGATCTGGGGCTTGCCGCCCGAATTGACGCCGATGAGCTCGCCGAGCCTGACGAAGCGCGACAGGCCGGAAACACGGAAGTGCGTCGGCGCGATCTCCGAGATCGCGCCGCTGACGCTTGCAAGGGGAGTGCTCTGCTGAAGCTCCAGCAGCGCCCACTCAAGTTGCCGAAGAGCGTTCAAGGAAACCGTCCACTCTCATTGCGCACGAGGCGCAGTCTATCTGCCGGGATCGCCCAGCGTCCGGATTGCGTTCTGGAGCGCGCTCTCCGTGCCCTCGACCAGCGAATTCGTGCCGTCGAAGGCGCGCGAGGCCGACATCAGCTTCGTCAATTCCATCATCGGATTGGCGCCGGAGCCCTCGACATAGCCTTGCTTGAAGCCGTCGCGGGCGAAATCAGAGATGGCGGTTGCGGGCCGGTCGGGCGTGACGCCGGAATTGCCGTAGCGCTCGAGATTGGCATCGGCGGGAATGTTGAACAGGCCGATGGTGCCGATCTCGTTGTTGTCCTGGGTGATCGCACCGCTGCGCGAGATCGAGACCGGTCCGCCGTTCGGGTCGAGCGTGATCTGCGCGCCGCCGGAATCGACGATTGGGAAACCGGTCACGGTCTGAAGGTCGCCGTTGGGAGCGATCTGGAGCCGGCCGTCACGGGTATAGACTGTGCCATTCGGGCCGGCGAAGGCGAGCCAGCCCTGTCCGACCACGGCGACGTCGAGCGGGTTGCCGCTCTCGGTGATATTGCCGAGTTCGCGCGAGATGATGTTGTCGCCGGGCGACGAGAACGCGACGGGGTTCGCACCAGCGCGCGACAGCACGGTCTCGAATTTCACCACGTCGGTGCGAAACGCCGCCGTGTTGACGTTGGCGACGTTGTTGGCGATTGTCTGGAGGCGCTTTTCAAGAGCGACCTGTGCCGACAATCCCACATAGAGAGCCGATTGCATGACTTACTTTCCGAACCGGATGGACTGAAGTTTCGACAGCATGTCGGTATCCATGCTTGCCGTCGTCGACGCGCCGCCGATCAGGACCAGCGCGGGGTTGGTCGAGTTGTCGCTCTGGGCCTGGACTGCATCCCACATCGCGGCAAAGCGTTGCACGAATTTGTTGACCTTGGTCGGATCCTGGAAATCGGTGAGCTTGATCTTGCTGGTGATCATCTTGGCCTGGGCGTCGATGTCAGCCGAGCTGATGGTCGACGACAGGCCGAGCGCCGTCTGGACAACCTGCGTCAGCGCCTTGTCTGCGAGAATCTGGTAGGAATTCTTGATCGTAGAGGCCTTGCGCGTGAAGTAGAGCGCCAGCCGCAGGCCCTCGTTCTGGTCGCCGGCCTTCTGCTCCATCGTCTGCGTGACATATTGGGTTGCCGTGCCGGTCGTGGCCGCGGCGGTCTGGGTCGCCTTGCTGCCGAGGGCGGCAAAGTTGAAGGCGGCGGCGAATTCCCGGTAGCGGGTGTCGGTCAGCTTGTTGGCGAAGGTGTCCTTGTTCGCGATCCCCTCGGTCAGCACCTTGCGCATGAACGCCTTGGCGTAGACCATGTCGCTGAGGCCATAGGCCTTCATCGCATAGGAGTAGAGGCGATAGTCCTTCAGGAAATCGTCGATGGTCTTCACGTTGCCGATATGGCTGAAGAAATAATCGGTCTCGCGGCTGACATCCGGCTGCTTCGCGACCTGCGTCAGCGACTTGCCCATGTCCTTGGTCAGTCTGGTGTAGTCCGCGATCGTGGATAGCATGACACGCGCCCCTCTGGCCGCCATAACGACGTCGTCTCAAGCTGGCGCCAATTGCTTGTGTGAGGCTGGCGACGCCGAAGCCAGCTTCGCGCAAGCGTCGCCCGCTAGATATTCCCGATGGGATCGGTGATGGAGCGGCGTGTTGGGCAGTTTCGTGGGGATCGTCATCACGGTAGCGGCGCTGCTCGGCGGATTTGCCGCCATGGGCGGCCACCTGGGCGTGCTGATGCAGCCGTGGGAGTTCGTGATCATCATGGGCACCGCGGCCGGCACCTTCATCATGGCCAATCCATGGAAGGTGGTCGTGGATACCGGGCTGGCGTGCGTGCAGGCCATCACCGGCGCGGTGCCCGGTGAGCGTTACTATCTCGATCTGCTCGGCGCTCTCCATGCCCTGATGCGCGAGCTGCGGGGCAAGGGCCGCAACGAAGTGGAAGCCCATATCGACGACCCCGCGTCCTCCGAGATCTTCAAGGCGTTCCCGAGCGTGCTCGGTGATGCCTCGCTGCTCCAGTTCATCTGCGACTATGTCCGCCTCATCATCATGGGCAATGCGCGCACGCACGAAATCGAAGCGCTGATGGACGAGGAAATCCACACCATCGTGAAGAGCAAGCTGACGCCCTACCACGCGCTGGTGGTGGTATCCGAGGCGCTGCCGGCACTCGGCATCGTCGCTGCTGTGCTCGGCGTCATCAAGGCCATGGGGGCGCTCGACCAGTCGCCGAAATTGCTGGGCGGCTTCATCGGTGCGGCCCTGGTCGGCACCTTCGCCGGCATCTTCCTATCTTACGGCATCATTTCGCCCTTCGCGCTGAAGATCAAGATGACGCGCGAGAAGAAGTGCCGGCCCTACATCATCGTCAAGCAGACGCTGCTAGCATTCATGAACGGCGCCATGCCGCAAATCGCCGTCGAGCACGGTCGCAAGATGATCGCCAGCAGCGAGCGGCCCTCGATCGACGTCGTCGAGAACGAGACGATTGCCGGTCCCAAGGCCGTCGTGACCGATGCCGAACCAAAGGCTGCACGCGCATGATGACGGAAGACCTCGACGTCGATCAGCAGAAGCGACTGCCGAACTACCTGCTGGACGCCGCCGGCATATCGATCGAGCGTATGCCGATGCTCAATGTGATCTTCGATCGCATGGCGGCATCGTGCACGGACAGCCTCCAGCCGATAGCCGGAACGCCCTGCTATTTCTCCGTCAACGGCATCACGAACGGGCGCGTCGGCGACATCATCAAGGACTACGAGGCCAATGCCGTCGCGGCGGTGCTCTATGCCGAGCAGTGGGATTCCAGAATCCTGATCATGCTTGACCGCGATTTCGTGTTCACGATGGTCGAGGCGATGTTTGGTTCCGACGGTGCCGAACCGCCGCTCGACGTCGAGCGGTCCTTCTCAAACATCGAGATTCGCCTGGTCCAGGCGCTGTTCGAGCGGTTCGCCAAGGCACTGCAATCCTCCTTCGCCGGTACCTCCAACGTCACCTTCCGCGTGGAGCGGGTCGAGACGGCGATGGCTTCGCTGGCGATCGGGCGCAGCGGCAACATGTCGATCTGCGCCAACATCATGTTGCAGGCGCTCTACCGCGGCGGCCAGATGTTCCTCATCATCCCGCACTCTGCGCTCAATCCGCTGCGCCAGAAGCTCGCGACCGTCGTCGTCAGCGACGGCCGCGCGTCCGATCCGCGCTGGCGCGAGCAGATGGAGAGCGAGGTCCATCGCACCGAAGTTACGCTGAGCGCCGTGCTCGATGAAAAGATGATCTCCCTCGGCGACGTCGTGAAGTTCCAGGTCGGGCAGGTTCTCGAACTCGAAGCCACGCCGCGTACGCTGGCTCGGCTCGAGAGCAACAACCAGGTGCTGTTCTGGTGTCAGATCGGCCAGCTTGATGGCTATTATGCCATGCAGGTGGCTGATCACGTCGATCAGAAACGGGAGTTCGTCGATGATATCCTATCTCGTTGATGCCGTGCTGCTGATTGCGCTCGCCTTCACCAGCATGCGGGTGACGCGGATGCACCGCGAACTGGCGCGGCTGCGCAGCTACCAGGGCGAATTTTCGACCATCGTCCACGAGACGGCGGGCGCCTTCGATACGGTCATCACCGCAGCCCACGATTCCACTGCAAATCTCGGGCGGCTCGCCAATGTGTTGAGCGCGAAGATCGATCAGGCTCACGAAGCGATCGCGGCGCTGGATGCGCGGCGCGGGCTTGCGCCCGCGACGACCACGAGCGGCACCGAGGCGAACACGCATTGAATTTGGGGCTTGCGGGACATTTACGATCAAAACGTCATCTGACGGCGGCCCGCAGGCGGGGGAATAATCCCGGGGCGGCGCTCCGGGAGTGGAAATACCAAGAGGCGATACCAAATGGCGCAATCGTTCGACCATGAGTCTGCATCTGCATCGGCAGACACCGAGACGTCTCCGCTGGAGCGGTTGGCGGAGATCGCCGCCCGTACGGCGGAGGAGACCGGCAAGTTCGCCAATGTCGATGCGATCCTGCGGATCCCTGTCACCATGCAGGTGGTGCTCGGTTCGGCGACCATCCCGGTGGCGAACCTGATGAAGCTCGGCCGCGGGGCTGTGGTCCCGCTCGACCACAGGGTCGGTGAGCCCGTCGACGTCGTGGTCAATGGCCGCGTCGTCGCACGCGGCGAGGTCGTCGTTGTCGAAGAGGACAATTCCCGGTTCGGCGTCTCGCTGACCGAGATTGTCGGGCCGTTGGGGCAGGGTGAAACCTGACCATGGCGGCACAGGTCGGCATCGCGCCCATCAAGCAGCGAGGCGTTGCCACGCTCGGTGGAACGGAAAAGGTCGCCGCGCTCCTGCTGGCCATGGGCCGGCAGGCCGCCGCGAGCGTGCTCCAGCAGTTCGAGCCGCAGGAGATCCGCATCGTCACCAAGGCCGCGGCGGAGCTGCGGCCGATCACGGCGCAGGAGCTGGAGGGCATCGTCGAGGAGTTCGCCCAGCAGTTCTCGATGGGCGCCAACATTCTCGGCACCCTCGGCGGTCTGGAGGCCGTGCTCGGCGACGTGCTTCCGGCCGACCAGGTCTCGGCGATCATGTCGGACCTGCTCGGCAATTCGAGCCGGTCGGTCTGGGACCGCGTCTCGTCGGTGTCGGAAAACTCGCTCGCGAGCTATCTTTCCAAGGAGCATCCGCAGACCGCGGCGCTCATCCTGTCCAAGGTCAAGCCGGCCTGCGCCGCCAAGGTCATGAGTCAGCTTCCCTCGAGCTTGCGCAACGAGCTGATGCGGCGTGTGCTCAGCCTGAAGCCGATCGTCGATGACGCCATGAGGGTGCTCGAGAAGACGCTGCACGAGGACCTGACGCTGAACTTTGCCCGCAATCTCGGCGCGGACACCTACGCCCGCGTGGCCGACATCATCAACAAGATGGAGCGTGGCCACATTGAGGACATGCTGAAGAGCCTGTCGGAGAAGCGGCCGAAGTCGGCCGAAGTGCTGAAGGAGCTGCTGTTCACCTTCGACGACGTCATCCACCTGACCCCGAAGGCGCGCACCATGATTTTCGACCAGGTGCCGACCGACCGCATCGTCATCGCCCTGAAGGGCACCGACAAGCACTTCCGGGAGCTGATCCTGGCCTCGGTCGCCTCGCGCGTCCGGCGCGTCGTGGAGCACGAACTGGCCATCGGCGAGCCGTCGAACCAGCGCGACGTGCTCGAGGCGCGGCGGGTGATCACCGACCTCGCGCTCGAACTCGCAGAGAAGGGTGAAATCGAGCTCAACCCCGAGCAGGAGGATGAGCTGGTCTTCCGCTGACCGCTGAAAGGGCATGGCAGAATCATCCGACCAGGAGAGTAAAACAGAAGAGCCGACCGAGAAGAAAGTCCGCGATGCGCTCGAACAGGGCAAAATCCCGGTCTCTCGCGAGGCTTCCATCTTCGCGTCGATGGCGGCGCTGATGGTCATACAGGCGTTCCTGATCGGGCAGGGCGTGCAGCAACTGACGCCGACCCTGATGAGCTTTCTCGACGATCCCGAGGGCTTTCCGCTGAGCACGGGGGCGGACGCGCAGAACCTGCTCACCGTGGTGGGCCTCCAGGCGCTGCGATTCCTGGTGCCGCTGGTCGTCATCATGGCGGTGTTCGGACTGGCCGCCTCGCTGCTCCAGAACGCGCCGCGCCTGGTGCTCGAGCGTATACAGCCGGACCTTTCGCGAATTTCGCCGGTGCAGGGCTGGAGCCGGCTGTTCGGAACCCAGGGACTCGTGGAGTTCGCCAAGTCGCTGTTCAAGCTCACCGCGGTGAGCGTCGTCGTCGGGGTCGTGCTGCGTTCGTCGGAAGCCCGGGCGTTCGAGGCCATGTACACCGATCCCGTCGCGCTGCCGGAGATGATTCTCAGCATCGCGATGCGGATCGTCTCGGCGATCTGCATAGCGACCATCGTCCTGGTCGCGATCGATCTCGCCTGGTCGCGCTTCCACTGGCGGCGCGAACTGCGCATGACCCGGCAGGAGATCAAGGACGAGCACAAGCAGGCGGAGGGCGATCCGCTGATCAAGGCGCGCCTGCGCTCGCTGGCGCGCGACCGCTCGCGCCAGCGGATGATCGCATCCGCATCGCGTGCGACGCTGGTGATCGCGAACCCGACGCATTTTGCGATCGCGTTGCGATATCACCGTGAGGAGAACCCGGCGCCGCTCGTTCTGGCCAAGGGCATGGACGCGCTCGCGCTCAAGATCCGCGAGGTCGCCGAAGAGAACAGAATCCCGGTGATCGAGAACAAGGCGCTGGCGCGCGCGCTCTACGAGGCGGTTCAGGTCGACCAGGTGATTCCGGCCGAGTTCTTCCGGCCCGTCGCCGAGATCATCTACTTCCTTCAGTCGAAGCAGTCGCCGCGGCCTGAGAACGTTCAGTAGATTTCCGAGGACGGCATCCCGCGCATCAGCCTGAGGAAAGCTTGTAGTTCTAGGCTTCTCCCGAATGGACCAGAATGGGACTGCCGTGGGACCGCTTTATCTCTTCGAACTCGCATCGTCGCAGGCGCGCTGGCTCGAGCTTCGCCAGTCGACCATCGCCACCAACGTCGCCAACGCCAACACGCCGGGCTTCAAGGCGCGCGACGTCGAGCCCTTCAACAAGATTCTCGACGGAATGCCGGTCAGGCTTGCGACCACATCGCCTTCGCACATGCAGCTTTCCGCGGCCGAGACCGACACGCGGGCGACGGCGAAGAAGGACAGCTGGGAAGTGGTTCACTCCGGAAACTCGGTCAGTCTCGAGCAGGAGATGATCAAGGGCAGCGACGTCAATCGCGACTACTCGATGAATTCGGCAATCGTGCGGTCGTTTCACCGCATGGTCCTGTCCAGTGCAAAGGCCTGAGGTAAACTGACATGTTGGACGCTCTGCAGTCCTCATTGATCGTCGCGAGCTCCGGGCTCGAAGCGCAGTCGACGCGCATGCGCGTCGTTTCGGAAAACCTCGCGAACGCGAGTTCGACAGGGCGCACCGCCGGCGCCGAACCCTATCAGCGCAAGACGATCACATTCGATGCTGCGATGGATCGCGCCGCGGGCGCGCAGCTCGCGAAGGTCAAGGAAATCGGGGTCGACACCACGCCGTACCGTGTGGAATACGATCCGGGGCATCCGGCCGCCGACAAGGCCGGCTACGTCAAGCTTCCCAACGTCAACATGATGGTCGAGATGGCGGACATGCGGGAAGTCAATCGATCCTATGAGGCCAATCTCCAGGTGGTGAAGCAGGTAAGGTCGATGCTGGGCATGACCATCGATCTTCTGAGGAGCTGACAATGCTAGAGGCGATTTCATCCACGGCGATTTCGGCGGGCCAGGCGGTAGCCCGCGCGACCGAGACGCAGGCCATCGCGCCGGCGGCGACGTCCGCAATTCAGTCGGGCGAGGGCGCAGGCTTCGATTCCGTGCTGAAGCAGGTGACCTCGGACGCGATCGGTACGCTGAAGGCGGGCGAAGCGGCGTCGATCTCGGCAATGCAGGGCAAGGAATCGACACGGCGCGTCGTGGAAGCACTGATGTCGGCCGAGCAGGCCTTGCAGACGGCGGTCGCGGTCCGCGACAAGGTCGTGCAGGCCTATCAAGAAGTCGTTCGTATGTCGATTTGATCTGAAGGAGTCACATTGTGAAATCGCTTGCCATTGCGGCCACGGGCATGAATGCCCAGCAGACCAATATCGAAGTCATCGCCAACAACATCGCCAACATCAACTCGACTTCGTACAAGCGGGCGCGGGCGGAATTCACCGATCTGTTCTACCAGATGGACCGCATGCAGGGCGTCTCGAACGTCTCGGGTTCGTCGCCGATCCCGGAAGGCGCCAATCTCGGCCTCGGTGTCAAGTCTGCGGCCATTCGCAAGCTGCACATCCAGGGCGCGCTCACTCAGACGGGCAATCCCTACGACATGGCGATCAACGGCCGGGGCTGGTTTCAGGTGTTGGGCCCGAACAACGAGGTGCAATATACCCGCGCAGGCTCGTTCAACACCAATGCCAACAGTCAGCTCGTCACGACTGACGGCTACCTGCTCGATCCTTCGATTACGGTGCCGCAGGGAACGGTCGAGGTCACGGTCAACCAGACCGGACAGGTGTTCGCCAAGCTCGATACGGAAGTGAACCCGCGGCAGATCGGCCAGCTCAACCTTGCCAACTTCGCCAATGAGGCGGGCCTCGAGCCGCTGGGCAGCAATCTCTATCGCGAGACCACGGCGTCCGGTACGCCCGTCGTCGGTCTGCCGGGCGATGCCGGCTATGGCAAGATCAACCAGAAGTACCTCGAGGCTTCGAACGTCGATCCCGTCAAGGAAATCACCGAATTGATTTCGGCGCAGCGCGCCTATGAGATGAATGCCAAGGTCATCCAGGCTTCGGATGAGATGGCGTCGACCGTATCGAAGGGCCTTCGCTAGTTCCGGTGTGTCGATGTTGAACAGGGTGGGCCTGATCGCGCGTGGGTTGGCCTCCGCGCTGCTGGTTCTCGTCTCCGCGCGCTTGGCCGCGGCAGAGGAGCGGCGGCTTCCCGTGCCGGCGGTGTCGATTCGCGCCGGCGAGCTGATCAGGGACGACATGATCACCGAGCGCGCTTTTGCGCCGAACGTGCTCGGCGTGGCCATGTTCATCGAAGGACGCCAGGTCCTCGTCGGACGCATGGCGCGGCGAACGTTGCTGCCGGGCCAGCCGATCCCGACCAATTCCGTGGAGGATCCCTGGACCGTTGCCCGCGGCGCCATGGTCAAAGTCGTGGTCGAAGACAGCGGCCTGTCGATCGTGACCTACGGCTCGGCGATGCAGTCGGGCGCCCCCGGCGCGCTTATCCCGATACGGAACACCGATACCGGCGTGATCATCAGGGGCATCGTCCAGCCGGACGGCACCGTCAAGGTCGTGGACGGGTCATGATCAGATTTCTGCTTGCGCTGATGCTCGTCGTCTCCGCGGCCGGCGCGCAGGCTGCCGTCCGCATCAAGGACATCGCGGACATCAAGGGTTTGCGCGAGAACCAGATCGTGGGTTACGGCCTCGTCATCGGCCTGAACGGCACCGGCGACACGCTTCGTAACGCTCCGTTCACCGAGCAGTCCCTGCAATCGATGCTCGAGAATATGGGCATCAACGTCAGGAACGAGACGACGAGCACCAATAATCCTCCGCGCCCGACGACCCTGCGCACCCGCAACGTTGCTGCCGTCATGGTGACCGCGGACCTGCAGCCGTCGATCGGGCCGGGTGAGCGCATGGACGTGACGGTGTCCTCGCTCGGCGACGCGACCTCGCTGCTGGGTGGCACGCTGGTGATGACGTCATTGCGCGCGGCCGACGGCGCGGTCTATGCGGTGGCTCAGGGCGCCATCACGGTCGCCGGCTACAGCGTCGGAGGCCAGGCCCAGAACGTCAGCCAGGGCACGCCGACCGCAGGGCGCATCCCAAACGGTGCGCTGGTCGAGCGCGAGGTGCAGGGAAGCCTCCATGAAATGGAATTCCTGGTGCTGGAGCTCAAGAACCCGGACTTCGTCACCGCCACGCGAATCCTCGACGCCATCAATCGCTACGCCGGCGGCCGCTATCGCGCACAGATCGCCTTCGAGCGCGACTTCCGGACCATCGTGCTGTCCAAGCCGCGCCATATCGGCCCCGTCCGCTTCCTCGCCGAAATCGGCGAACTCACCGTCGAGCCGGACACGCCGGCGCGGGTTGTGATCAACGAACGCACCGGCACGGTGGTGATTGGGCGTGACGTGCGAATTTCGACCGTGGCCGTGACGCACGGCAACCTGACCGTTCGTGTCACCGAGCTTCCCGTGGTGTCGCAGCCGGCGCCGTTCTCGCGGGGTCAGACGGTGGTCGTTCCCCAGACCGTGGTGGAGGCCAACGAGGCCGGGTCGCAGGTGGCGATCCTCAGTGGTGTCGATCTCCAGCGCCTGGTGCGCGGGCTGAACCAGATCGGCCTGAAGCCGTCCGGCATCATCGCCATCCTCCAGGCGATCAAGACGGCCGGCGCGCTCCAGGCCGATGTCATCGTGCAATGATGCACAAGCGTCCTGCAAGCTTGGTCGCTCAATGCTCAGGTCTTGACCGAGAATCGCACGCGGCCCGATGCTGAAGCTGGATCACAAAGCCAAACTCCTCCTCCTGGTCGCGGTGTCTGCGCTCGCGAGCGCGTCGCCCGTGCTGGCGCTGGATGAGGCGACGCCGTCGAAGCCGCTCAACCTGCTCTCCTTCGCGCGCGCGCGTGCGGGCGGACCTCAAAAGCCCCGCAACGTCACGTCGTTTCCGAGCGACACCGTGGCGGTGCGGGCGACGGCCTGGGCGGCCGAAGACGGCGGGCCCGCGACAACCGGTGCAGTGCCGGCTCCCGAGACAGCGGCGCCGGCGCCCGTGGCCGCACGCCCGGCCAAGCCCGCCAGCGTCACGGCGCCGCCGAAGCCTGCACCGCCGCAGTCCGCCGTGCCTGCGGACAACGAAGTCGCGCTGTTCTGCAGCAACGTGGCCGACCCTGCCGTCGATGCAAGGCTGGCCTGGCAGCTCAAGGAGCTGGAGAAGGCCGAGACCCAGCTCCGTGAGCGCATTGCCGAGGTGGAGGCCAAGCGGGCCGAATATGAGAAGTGGATGGCGCTGCGCGACGACTTCCTGAAGAAGGCCGAAGCGAGCGTCGTCGAGATCTATTCGCGCATGAAGCCGGACGCCGCGGCCACCCAGATCGCCGGCATGGCGGACGAGACCGCCGCGGCCGTGCTCGCCAAGCTCAGCCCGAGAAGCTCGAGCGCAATCTTCAACGAGATGGATACGGCACGCGCGGCACACCTCGCCGATCTGCTTGGCGGAATGCGTCGTGTGGATGACGGAAAGACCAGGTAGATGAAGAAGCCGATCCTCATCCTGTTGCTCATGTTGCTGGCCGGTTGCTCGCATGATCCGGCAGAGCTCCTGACCGGTCCGAAATTGTCACCCGTTGGCAGTGGCCTGAGGGCGCAGGCCGACCCGATCCCGGTGACGCCTCGCATGCGTACGCCCGTCAGCTATCGCTCCACCTGGGACGACGGCACCGACCTCTACCGCGATCCCCGTGCCCGCCGCGTTGGCGACGTCGTGACGGTGATCATCTCGATGCAGGACAAAGCCAAGCTCGACAACAAGACCGGCCGCTCGCGCGATTCGCAGATCAAGTTCGGGCTCGACTGGCTGATGGATGTCGCCGGATGGCAAGACAAGGGCCAGACCAACGCCAACCTCAGCACCAACACCCAGATCAAGGGCAACGGCCAGATCGATCGCACCGAGGACATCAAGCTGTCGATCGCCGCGATCGTCACCGACGTCTTGCCGAACGGCAATATGATGATCAGCGGTTCGCAGGAGTTTGGCGTCAATACGGAGCTGCGCGTGCTCAACGTCGGCGGCATCGTGCGTCCGCGTGATATCTCGCGAACCAACACGATCTCTTACGAGAAGATCGCCGAGGCGCGCGTCGCTTATGGCGGTCGCGGCAATCTGTCGGACGTACAGCAGCCTGGATGGGGACATCGGATCTATGACGCCGTTGCGCCGTTCTGAGGTTCAAGGATTCGACGCCGCGTCGCGGGGGCAGGGAGCGCCATGCGCCTGATCGCCGCCATTGTGGTCCTGACGCTGGTCGCGATCGGCGCGGGCGCGTTAGCCGGCCTGCATTTGTTTGCAGCCGCCGAGCGCGTCGCCGACGCGAAGAAGGGTCCCACGGCGCCGCCCATTGCGTCGAGCTACGCCGGCAGCGCGCGGCTCAGGAAGCTGTCTCCGATCGTGACCAATCTCGCCGCCCCGGCCAACAACTGGGCGCGCGTCGAAGCCTCCATGGTGACCGACAGCATGAGCGACGAGGACGCCGGCATTCTCGCCGCCCACATCAGCGAGGACATCGTCGTCTATCTGCGGTCGGCCTCCGTTGCGCAGTTCGAGGGATCGCGCGGGCTTCAGCATCTGCGCGACGACCTGTCCGAACGCGCCAATGTCCGATCTTCAGGCAAGGTGCGCGAATTGATTATCGAGACATTGGTGATCCAGTGAGAGTGAGAGTCCTGCTGCTCGCGTTGGTTCTGGTCGTCCTGCCCGAGGTGGCGCTCGCCCAGATGCCGGACCTCAACTCGCTGCTGCCGCCGGGAAACGGCTCGACCAGCGGCCGGATCATCCAGCTGATGGCGCTGATCACGGTGCTGTCGGTGGCGCCGGGGCTGCTCATCATGGTGACGAGCTTCACGCGATTTGCCGTCGCGCTGTCGTTCCTGCGCGCCGGTCTCGGCCTGCAGACCACGCCAGCCAATCTGGTGCTGATCAGCCTCGCTCTGTTCATGACCTTCTACGTCATGGCGCCGACCTTCGATCGCGCCTGGGAAACCGGCGTCCAGCCGCTGATGAAGAACGAGATCTCGGAGGAGGAGGCCTATCTGAAGATCACCGATCCGTTCCGCGAATTCATGCTGGCCCATGTCCGCGACAAGGACCTCCAGACCTTCGAGGCGCTGGCAGCGGAGAGTTTCCGCAAGAAGCTTGACGACAAGCGCATCGACATGCGCGTCATCATTCCGGCCTTCATGATCTCCGAACTCAGGCGTTCGTTCGAGATCGGATTCCTGATCATCCTGCCGTTTCTGGTGATCGACATGATCGTGGCGACGCTGACGATGTCGATGGGCATGATGATGATGCCGCCGACCATCCTCGCGCTGCCGTTCAAGATGCTGTTCTTCGTGCTGATCGACGGCTGGAATCTGCTGGCCTCCGGACTGGTGCGCTCGTTCTCCTGAGCGCCGCGATCGTCGGCCGGCCGGCTGGTTATGGTTAGCAAAAACTAATATTAACCATATGATATTGCTGCGGAATTCAAGCCGATCTTAATCTGGGCGCAAGATTCGGCGTGTTAGCAACGCGGCACGGCGGGTTGGACCCACCCATTTCAGTCCAAAGGCATGATGCCGCCCTTCCGTACCGGTGAAAGCCCGGTATGTCCCCTGATGAAAATGTAACGCGTACATAAAGGGACATTCGCAATGTCAAGCCTGCTCACGAACTCGACCGCCATGACCGCGCTCCAGACCCTGCGGTCTGTCAGCTCGCAACTCTCTACCACGCAGAACCGGATCTCGACCGGCCAGCGCGTGGCCACCGCTTCGGACAACGCCGCCTATTGGTCGATCGCGACGTCGATGCGCGCCGACAACGCCGCGCTCTCCGCCGTCTCCGACTCGCTCGGTCTGTCGGCTGCGACGGTCGACACTCAGTACACCGCTCTGACCACGGTTATCGGCGACAAGGACTCCGGTCTGACCAAGCTCCAGGCTCTGCTGGTCGAAGCCAAGACCGCCGGTATCGACCGCACCAAGATCCAGGCAGACGTCACACAGATCCAACAGCAGATGAAGAGCACCGCCAATGCGGCGACCTTCAACGGTGTGAACTGGCTGAGCACGACCGCCACCACGCCGACGACCGTCAACCTGGTGTCGTCCTACTCTCGCGTCGGCGCCGTGCCGACCACCAGCTCGATCAGCCTGACCGTCGCCAACTACTCGCTCTATTCCAGCACCCAGACCGGCTTCCTGGACACGGTGAGCGGCACTGCGTCGGTCGACACGATCAACATCGGTGCGCTGACCGACTCGGCGGCTGACCAGACCACACTCGATGGCTACATCGCGCAGGTCACCGCCGCGATCGGCTCGGTCGCTTCGGCGGCGGCCAATCTCGGCGCCGTCAAGACCCGCATCTCGACCAACACGGACTTCGTGAAGTCTCTGATGGACTCGGTGGATCGCGGTATCGGCCAGCTCGTCGACGCCGACATGAACCAGGAGTCCACCCGCCTGGCGGCCCTCCAGGTCCAGCAGCAGCTCGGCGTTCAGGCGCTCTCGATCGCCAACAACAGCAGCCAGAGCATCCTGTCGCTGTTCCGCTAAGCTTCAAACAATTGGGGGGGCCGCGCTTCTCGCGAAGCGCGGCCCCTATTTGTTTGGCGTGATGCCGCCCGCACGCCACGATCTCGGCCGACTGTTGCAGCCGGGGCACAGAGCCACAAGCCTCGCACAAGCTTCGACCTCTATCATCGCCGCTACGACAGGTTGGGCCCTCCAAGCGGATATTCGCGGCCCAAAGGCATGACGCCGCCCTGTCGTACCGGTGCAAGCCCGGTATGTCCCCAATCTCAATTCAATCTCCAAAGGGACATCAAAAATGGGTTCTAGTCTCCTCACCAACTCCGCAGCAATGACCGCGCTGCAGACCCTCCGGAACGTCAGCGCCAGCTTGCAGACGACCGAAAACCGGATCTCGACAGGCCAGCGCGTCTCGACCGCCTCGGACAACGCCGCCTACTGGTCGATTGCGACCTCGATGCGCGCCGACAACGCCGCGCTCTCCGCCGTCTCCGACTCGCTCGGTCTGTCGGCTGCGACCGTCGATACCGAATATACCGCTCTGACCGCGGTTGTCGGCGACAAAACCGGCGGCCTGACCAAGCTCCAGGCGCTGCTCGTCGAAGCCAAGACCGCCGGTATCGACCGCACCAAGATCCAGGCGGACATCACCCAGATCCAGCAGCAGATGAAGGGCACCGCCAATGCGGCGACCTTCAACGGGGTGAACTGGCTGAGCGCGACCGCGACCACGCCGGCGACCTTCAACCTGGTGTCGTCATTCTCTCGCGTCGGCGGCACGCCCACCATCGGGTCCATCACGCTGACGATCGCCAACTATTCGCTCTATACCAGCACCCAGACCGGCATCCTGGACACGGTAAGCGGCACTGCGTCGGTCGACACGATCAACATCTCCGCGTTGACCGATTCGGCTGCTGACCAGACCACGATCGATGGCTTCATCGCCCAGGTCACGGCCGCGATCAACTCGGTGGCCTCGGCGGCCGCCGATCTCGGCGCCGTCAAGAACCGCATCTCGACCAACACGGACTTCGTCAAGACCCTGATGGACTCCGTGGACCGTGGTGTCGGTCAGCTCGTCGACGCCGACATGAACGCGGAATCCACCCGCCTCCAGGCGCTCCAGACCCAGCAGCAGCTCGGCGTTCAGGCGCTCTCGATCGCCAACCAGAACAGCCAGAGCATCCTGTCGCTGTTCCGCAACTAAGCGGCGAGTTCGAAATGACCGTGCTCCCCAGGGAGCACGGTCCCCGCCGTGATAGGCGGATGTAGCGGCCCAAAGCGTGCCCGCAAGCGACCTTCTGACGCCAGCCTTCATGCAACACGCCGCAGCCGATCGCGTGCCATGCGCCCGGTCGCCTGCATGTTGACATTGAGCCGGTTGCGCTGCCCAAGCTTCCTGTAAAACTGCAACGCCTCGAAGGCGAACCGACACGTTCGTGTCCTCACGCAACCTCCAGACAAGGTTCGCAGCGGAGTGTCATCTACGTTCGCATTGGTACGAGGTCTTATGCTCAGCCGCGCGCAGCTACAGCAGCTGCTCAACAATCTGCTGGAACTCGGGCCGCGACGCCTGATGGCCCTGGGACTGATCGGCTTTGCCGTTCTCGTCACCGTCGTCGGAGGCGCCTACTATCTGAGCCGGCCCGAATTCGAATCGCTCTATACCGGCCTCAGCCGTGAGGACGTGACGCGCATCGGCGCCGCGCTGCGCGAGCAGAACATCACCTTCGATGTCAGTGCGGCCGGCGACGCCGTTTCGGTGCGCCCCAGTCAGACCATGCAGGCGCGGATGCTGCTCGCCGAGAAGGGGCTGCCGACCAGCGCCAATTCCGGCTACGAGCTGTTCGACAAGATCGGCTCGCTCGGCCTGACCTCGTTCATGCAGGAGGTCACCAAGCTGCGGGCGCTGGAAGGCGAAATAGCCCGAACCGTTCAGTTGATGAAGGGGGTCAAGGCGGCGCGGGTGCACATCGTCATGCCTGTGCGCGGCTCGTTCCGCGCGACGCAGCAGCCGCCGTCGGCATCGGTCGTGCTGCGCACCGACGGTGCGATCGAAGCCCGCACGGCACAGTCGATCCGCCATCTCGTCGCGGCCGCCATCCCCGGCATGACCCGCG
Source organism: Bradyrhizobium sp. CSA207 (assembly GCF_029051685.1). GTDB lineage: Bacteria > Pseudomonadota > Alphaproteobacteria > Rhizobiales > Xanthobacteraceae > Bradyrhizobium. The sequence goes on from NZ_JAACFT010000011.1 coordinate 42,499, forward strand.
ACAAGGTGACGGTGCTGGATGCCGACGGCTCGATGCTGCTGGCCGAAGAGGACGAGGCCAGCGCCGCGCCGACCAAGATGGCGAGCCTCCAGAAGACGGTCAGCGGGATGGTGCAGGAGAACATCCGCAAGGCACTGACGCCTTATCTGGGCCTGGATAATTTCGAGGTCAGCGTCGCCCCGCAGCTCTCGACTGACAAGCGGCAGACCAACGAGACCGTCTACGATCCGGAGAACCGCGCCGAGCGCTCGGTCCGGAACGTCCGCGAGAAGGAGACGTCGCAGAACGCGGATCGCTCGCAGCCGACGACGGTGCAGCAAAACCTTCCGGACCAGCAGGTCAATGCCGGCGGCACCAAGAACTCCAGCGAAGACAAGCAGCGCCGAGAGGACGTCACCAATTTCGAGGTCTCATCCAAGACCACGACGACTGTAAGCGACGGCTATTCAGTCAAGAAGCTCTTCATCGCCGTGCTGGTCAACCGCACGCGGCTTGTCGCCGATCTCGGCGACAAGAGCAACCAGGCCATCGTCGACAGCAAGCTCGCCGAGATCAGCCAGCTTGCGGCGACGGCCGGCGGACTGGACAAGCAGCGCGGCGACCAGATCCAGGTAACGGCCGTCGACTTCATCGAGGGCTCACGCGAGCTGGCGCCGGTACCTCCGATCAGTTTCGTCGAGATGATCAACAAGCAGCTCGGCAGCGTCATCAACGCGGTGACGATCCTGGCCGTCGCCTCGATGCTGGTCTGGTTTGGCCTGCGACCCGCGGTCAACGGCATCCTGACCCACCGCGCGCAGCAGGAGCAGACCGAGGCAGCGGAGGCTGCCGAGCTCGAGGCCGCCGCAGCCCTCGCACTGCCGGAAGGCGATCTGGCCGAGCTCAACCTCGTCGAAGATCTCGAAGGCAAGATGCAGCGAACACCGCAGAAGCGGCTGGAGCAGATCGTCCGCCTCGACCAGGCGCAGGCGGCCGCGATCCTTAAAGACTGGATGCGACGGGAGGAAGCGGCATGAACGCGGCAATCGGAAAACTCCTGACGCAGTTCGACGCGAACGGTCGGGTCAAGTCGCAGCCGCTTCCGCCGCCGAAGGCCCAGGAGCCGGCGGCAAGACCGAAGGAGGTCCGGCGCGAGCCTCAGTCTCAGCCCCAGGCTCAACCGCAGCCGCAGCCTCAGTCGCCGCCTCCGGCGTCCAAGGCGGAAACCCCGCCGGCCAATCTTCTCGACGATGCCCATCGCCGCGGTTATGCCGCCGGCCTTGCGGAAGGCGACGCCAAGCTCGCCGAAGAGCGCGTTCGTAGCGCCATCCGGCTCGGCGAAGAGCGGGCCAAATGGTCCGACCAGCAGGCGGTCGCGGTCGTCAACGGCTTCGAGTCCGCCTGCCGCGAGATCGAAACCAACATCGCAAGCTCCGTCGCGCGGATCCTGCTGCCGTTTCTCGCCGATGCCGTGCGTGACAAGGCGATCGGGTCCCTGGTCGAACAGATTGCTGCGCTGACTGGTTGTTCGCCGGTGCCGGTGTTCAAGATCACCGGCCCGGGCGAGTTGCTCGATCTGGTGCGGGCGCAGCTCGATACGGCCCGGCGAACGGGCATCGAATACGAGGCCGCCGACACTTTCGAGGTTCGCGTCGTCGCCGACCAGACCGTGATCGAGACGCGGATCTCGACCTGGGCCGAACGCCTGAAGGAGGCGCGCCGGTAGTTCGCCATGAATGAGGTCAAGCAAGAGCTAGTGATCATCCGCCGGCGCAGCGCCTTCGACGACGAGAAGGCGCACGGTGGCGTTTGGAAGATCGCCTATGCGGACTTCATGACCGCGATGATGGCATTCTTCCTGGTCATGTGGCTGATCAACGCGCTCAACCAGGACCAGAAGCAGGTGGTCGCGAGCTATTTCAATCCGATCAAGCTCTCAGAAAACGCGCCCGCTCCCAAAGGCCTCAAGGACCTGAGCAAGAAGGAGCCGTCTTCATTCGAAGGCCAGGACGGAAAGCGTCAGCCGGGCGGGCCGAGCGAGGAGCGCCGCGGCGACTCGCCGACGGCGGAGAAGCCGCCGTTCTACGAAGAGAAGGTCCTGTTTCGCGATCCCTACGCCACGCTGGCCGAGATCGCCAATAGCGCGAACCAGGCCTCGGGCCAGCGGCGCGCCGGCGCCCTGGCGTCTGCGGAAGAAGACGGTCTCAAGGGTGGCGACGCCTACCGCGATCCATTCGACCCGGGCTATTGGAAGCTTGCTCCGCAAGCTTCCAAGGATGCCGATCGCATCATCGAGAACGAGCCGAAGCCAAATGCTTCCGCGCGCGACAATCCGGCCGGTACAAGTCAGGGCGAGCCGCAGGCGCGCCGTGCAAAATCGGACGATGCCGGCGGAAGCGTCGATCCGAACCCAGAGGCGTCGTCCGCAAGCATGTCCCCGCTGCTGCCGCCCGGACCCGCGCCGTCGCAGTCTTCGCGCGAAGGCAGCGCCCAGGCGAACGCTCAGCCGGGCGCCCAAGCCAACACGCCTGCCAACACACAAGCCAACACGCCTGCCAACGCCACGGCCCAATCGCGACCTGCCGATACCGCGAAGGACGCCGATCCGCGCGAAGCCGGCCAGGCGCAGCAGCCGACCGTCAAGCAGCTTCAGGCCGAGATCGCCGACGCGCTGTCGGACATCAAGACCGGCGCGGGACCGGTGGCCGAGGTTCGTCAGGTCGAGGAAGGTCTCCTGATCAGCCTGACCGATGATGCGAGCTTCGGCATGTTCGCGGTCGGCTCAGCCGAACCGCGCCCCGAGCTGATCCGTGTGATCGACAAGATCGGGCCGCTGCTGACCAAGCGCCAGGGCCCGATCATCGTCCGCGGCCACACCGACAATCGGCCGTACCGGTCGGAGACCTACGACAATTGGCGGCTGTCGACCGCCCGTGCCCAGATGGCCTATTACATGCTGGTCCGCTCCGGCGTCGATGCGCAGCGGATCGAGCACGTCGAAGGCTACGCCGACCGCCGGCCGAAACTCCCGAACGATCCCGCCGCCGCGCAGAACCGCCGGATCGAGATCCTGATCCGGGAGAAGCGTTCTTGATCAGGCTGCTGCTTAGCGCCGTGCTACTGCTGCTGATGGTACTGCCGCTCAGCGCGACACGCGCAATTGCCGAGCCTGCGCCGGCATCGGTCGAACCCTATGAGCTCGTCCGTGCATTGCAGGCAGTGCAGGACGGAATCGCCAATGGCGATACGGCGGCGCACGGCAGCCACATCGCGCTGATCAGGCAGATCGGCGAAAAATTTCTCGCCGCCGATGCGGGCGCCTGGAGCAATCCGCAGAACGGCCAGGCTGTCGTCATCTATCTGCTCAGCGGCGGCGCGCCGCAGATCGTCCGCAAGTTGCCGCGCGACAAGCTGAACGTCGACGAGCGGCTGCTCAATGGCGCGCTGGCCTATGTCGAGGGTCGCCAGGACGAAGCCCGCGAACTGCTCAAGGACGTCAAGCCGCGCACCATTCCATCGGGCCTGGGCGGGCAGGTCGCACTGGTCCAGGGCGCGCTGTTCGCGCGCTCCGAGGCATCGCTCGCGATCGAGCGCCTGGACGACGCCCGTCTGTTGCTGCCGGGTACGCTCGTGGAGGAGGCAGCGCTGCGGCGCGAGATCCTGCTGGTCGGGCAGGCCGAAGACTTCGACAAATTCGAGTTCCTGACGCTGGCCTATATCCGCCACTACCGCAATTCCATTTATGCAGGCGATTTCTGGCAGCGCTTCTCCTCGGGCCTGACGCAATCGAGCCTGGCCCTCGACGACCGTCGCTTCGCGCGGATCGGCACCCTGCTGGAGCAGATCGATCGCGCGAGCCGCCTCAAGCTCTATCTCGTGATTGCCCGCGCCGCGATGCTCCGCGGGCGACTGGCCGTGACCCGGCTCGCCGGGGAGCGGGCGCTGGCGCTGAGCGCCGATGCCACGGCGGACCGCGAGCGCGCACATTTATTCCGCGGCGTCTCGCGCGCGCTCACGGACGAATATGACGGTGGACTCGCCGAGCTGAAGGCGCTTGACCGCTCGAAGCTGCCTGAGCGCGACGTTCCGCTTCTAAATGCAACGATCCAGCTCGCGCTCGATGTCCGCAAGCCGATCGCGGGCGCGTCAGCCGGCGCCACGGCCGACAAGCCTCCGCCCACGCCGGCGCGTCTCGACCTCGCGTCGTCGACCGCGACGCTCGCGCGTGGCCGCAAGCAGCTCAGCGAACTGGAACTCCTCACCAAGGACCGACGACCATGACCAAGCTCAACGGAACCTCCGCGCAGCTTTTCTCAGGTCTCGCCGAAAGCCTCAGCGTGCGCGGGACGTCGCGCGCCGGCAAGAATGCCGGGGGGAAATCCTCCGGAGACGCGGCGTTTAACGATCTGCTCCACACCGTCTCGAACCTCGCGAAGCGGGCGCTGACCGATGAAGGCAGCGACGCGACCGTGAAAGCCGCAGCGCTGCGCACGCATCTCGTGCATCCGGCCGAGAAGGGCAAGCCGAAGGACGAGGGGCTACACGAGCGCACCGAGGCGGTCGAGGAGCTCAAATCGTCCGAGAAGTCGTCGGAAGACCAGAGTCCGGTCGACCAGGTCGCGAAGGCCGACATCCAGAGCCGATCGAGCATTCCCATGATCGTCGGGCAGGACCTCGCCGCCATGCCGGCCATGAAGCCGCAGATACAACCGCCAGCGGGCGACAAGAAAGACACCTCCGCGCGGGACGAGCGACAGTCCTCAGCCAAACGCGACGTTCAGAGCGTGAACATGGCGAAGGGGGCGGCGACCGACCTCGGTGCCTCCGCTCCATCCGGCTCGCGTCCGCAGGTCGCGGCTCCGCAATCGGCGGCCGCGCAGGAGGGCAGCGATGCCTCGCCGAGGGCGATGCCCACCACGCCCGGCTTCGAAGCGGTCACGGCCAGTGTGGAGCGCGCCGCAAAGGTGTCGGCGCGGGACGCATTGCCCGAAGCGACCAAGGTCACGGTGGTTCAGCAGGAGACGCATCTGCCGCCGGCGCAGTTCAGCGCGACCCAACAGGTCGCCAATGCGGTGGTGTCGGAGCTGAAGGGGGCGCCTGCACCGGTGGCGTCCGCTGCGCCGGATCTCACGTCGTCCCAGGCCAACGCACCCGATCAGCCACTGAGGATTCTTACGATCAATCTCGAGCCGCCGGCGCTTGGCAACGTCACCGTTCGGCTTCGTCTCGTCGGAACGGAGGTCTCCGTCCAGCTTGCGGCCGAACGCAAGGACACCAGCCAGATGCTGGACCAGCAGCGCGACTCGATCCGCGAGCTCATGCAGTCGGCGGGCTATGTCGCCGAGGTCGCACCTGTCCAGCACGGCTCGCTGGACGGATTCCAGTCTGGCTCCGGCCAGTCGCAGCCGCAGCTCTCTGGCCAGCAACAGCAATCGCCGCAGTCGCAAGCCACGTTCGACGGCGCGAGCACATCGCCCGGGCAATCGGACGGCGGAGCCAAGCAAGCGCGGCAAGAGCGCCAAACCAATCAGGAGACGCGTCATGACCAGGACGTGGCGCCGCATCTTCGTCGCGGCCCTGTTTATCTGTAACGCCGGCGCCGCGCAGGCCGCCACCGACGGCGCACGCCCCTGCGAGCGCGAGATGGCGCGCGCCTCGCGGCAGCACGGAATTCCGCTCGGCATTCTCTATGCGGTCGGCCTGACCGAGACCGGGCGTCGCGGTGCGCTCTATCCTTACGCGCTCGGCGCCGAGGGACAGACGGTGTTCGCCAAGGACATGGGGGACGCGATCGCGAATTTCGAAGCGATGCGAAGCAAGGGCATCAAGCTCATCGACCTCGGCTGCATGCAGATCAACCACTACTACCATGGCGACAAGTTCGCTTCGGTGCGGGCGATGTTCGATCCGGCCAGGAATGTCGATTACGCGGCGCGCTTCCTGAAGGAGCTGAAGCAGCGCGAGGGTAGCTGGACCATGGCGGTGGCCCGCTACAATGCGGGCCCCAACAACCAGCCGGCGCAGAAGCGCTATGTCTGCCACATCGTCGCGCACCTCGTCTCAAGCGGCTTCGGCGCGTGGACCGACAAGGCGCGCTCGTTCTGCCAGGCGCAGACGACATGAAGTTGTGCATTATTTCCTTACCATCAGCCTCGCGCAAGCAAGAACCATCATTGTAACTGCAACCTACCGAAGGAGTCCTATTCATGAGCCTGTATGGTGTTATGCGCACCGGCGTATCCGGGATGTCCGCGCAGTCCAACAAGCTGTCGACCGTCTCGGATAACATCGCGAACGTCAACACGACCGGCTACAAGCGGGCTTCGACCGAGTTCTCCTCGCTGATCCTGAAGAGCGGCTCTGGCAACTACGATTCCGGCGCGGTCGAGACGACCGTTCGCTACGCCATCACCGATGCCGGCCATCTCCAGTTCACGACCTCGACGACAGATCTCGCCGTCCAGGGCAACGGCTTCTTCGTCGTGCAGGATCCGAACGGCAACAACTTCCTGACGCGCGCCGGCGCCTTCGTGCCCGACAGCACCGGCAACCTCGTCAACACGGCCGGCTTCCAGCTGATGGGCTACAACATCCAGAACGGTGCCGTGCCAAACACTTCCGCCAACGGTTTCGGCAACCTGCAGGTCATCAACGTCAACCAGATGGCGCTGCAGGCCTCGGCCTCGACCAAGGCCACGGTCGCGGCCAATCTGGCCCCGGCCCCGAGCACCGCCAACCTTGTGGCGCCGGCCAGCCCGACCAACTATACGTCGAAGACGTCGATGGTGACCTACGACAATATCGGCAGTGCCGTGACGCTTGACGTCTATCTTGCCCAGACCGCGACGGATACCTGGGATATCCAGGTCTACCAGGGAGGGACACTGCTTGCACCAACCGGCAGTACCACGTTCACCTTTGACACGACGTCGGTCGGCAAGGGCGCGTTGGCTGCAGCGAGCACGAAGTCGCTAACGTTCCCAGTTCCCAGTTCCGGCGGTTCGACCTTCCCCTTCACGATGGATCTCTCGGCGATGACACAGGTCGCCTCCAGCTTCGACTTCAAGGCCACGGTTGACGGCAACGCCCCATCAGCGGTGGAGAAGGTGGATATCGACAGCAAGGGCGTGGTCACCGCGGTCCTCCAGAACGGCACCCAGCTGCCGAGCTTCCAGATCGCGCTCGCCACCGTGCCGAGCCCGGATCATCTGACCCCTGAAGTCGGCAACGTCTACTCGACGAACTTGGACTCAGGGACGGTGCAGGTCGATGTCGCCGGCAAGAGTGGTCTCGGCACCATTCAGTCGGGCGCGCTGGAAGATTCGAATGTCGATCTCGCCGACGAGCTGACCTCGATGATCGAGGCGCAGCGCGGCTTCACCGCGAACTCGAAATCGTTCCAGACCGGCGCCGATCTGCTCGACGTCGTCGTCAACCTGAAGCGCTGAACCCCCAAGCGTTCATCCCGGGCAAGAGCAAGCCATGTCCCTTACCGCCGCTCTCGATTCCGCCCGCGCCTCGCTCATGGCGTCGGGCATCCAGTCCTCGACCATCTCGCGCAACATCGCCGGCGCCAGCGCCGCCGGCTATTCGCGCAAGATTGCCGTGCTGGACAACCTGCCCAATGCCGGTGTCTACGTCGCAGCGATCCAGCGTGCCGCCAGCTCGGGTCTCTACAACAACGTCCTGATCGCGACCTCGTCGTCGGCCAAGCAGAGCGCGATCTTTGACGGTCTCCAGAAGATCGCATCTGCCACGGTGGACGATCCGGAGCTCGACCAGTCGCCCACCGCCCAGCTCAACAAGCTGAAGCAGGCGCTCCAGCAATATGCCAACGCCCCGGACAATACCACGCTGGCGCAGGCGGCGGTCACGTCCGCCAAGGACATGGCGATCGCGCTCAACCAGGCGACCCAGACCGTGCAGTCGGTCCGTGAGGGCGCCGATGCCGACATGAAAACGTCGGTTCAGAACATCAATCAGTTGCTCTCCCAATTCCAGACCGTGAACACCGCGATCATGAAGGGGACGATCTCCGGCGACGACATCACCGACTACCTCGACCAGCGCGACAGCATCGTCTCCCAGCTCTCGCAAGAGCTCGGCGTCACGATGTCGATCCGCACCAACGGTGACGCGGCGCTTTATGCCGACAGCGGTGTGGTTCTGTTCGACAAGACGGCGCGGACGGTGAGTTTCGTGCCCACCAACGCCTATACGGCCGGCACTACGGGCAATGCTGTCTACATCGACGGCGTACCGGTGACCGGCGCCAATTCAGTGATGCCACTCAAGTCGGGCAAGCTCGCGGGCCTCGCCGGATTGCGAGACAATGCGACGGTCACGTACCAGAGCCAGCTCGACGAAATCGCGCGTGGCCTGATCGAGACCTTCAAGGAGAGTGATCAGTCCGGCGCGGCGCTGCCCGACGTGCCCGGCCTCTTCACCTATCCCGGCGCGCCGACGATACCGGCGAGCGCCACCGTCTCAGTGGGCCTTGCCGGCCTGATCAGCGTTGCGGCGTCGGTCGATCCGGCGCAGGGCGGCAATCCCGATCTGCTGCGCGACGGCGCGATCAGCGGCAACGTCGCATACCAATACAACACCGCCGGCAACGCCGGCTACTCGGCCCGGCTGCAGCAGCTCATCGGTGGCATGGATGCGTCACAGCCGTTCGATGCAACCACGCAGGGCAAGCCGAGCGGCAGCTTGATCGACTTCGCGTCGTCGTCGACGAGCTGGATCGAAAACCAGCGTAAGGCCGCGGACTCCAGCGTCACCTACCAGAAAACACTGCTCGACCGCAGCACCGCGGCGCTGTCGAACGTCAGCGGCGTCAACATGGACGACGAGATGTCCTTGATGCTTCAGGTCGAGCGCACCTATTCGGCGTCGTCGAAGATCATCTCGACCGTCGACGAAATGTTGCAGAGCCTGCTGGCCGCCGTGGGGAATTAAGCCATGATGAGCGCGAACTACATCTCGACCTTGATGCTGTCTTCGTCGTTGAGGTCCTCGATCACGAACAACCAGGCTGCGCTGAGCAAGGCGTCGAAGGAGGCTACCACCGGCCGCTTCGCCGATGTCGGCCTCGAGCTTGGTGCCACGACGGGAGGCGATCTCACCCTGCGGGCGGACCTGAGCTTCGCCGATCAGCTGGTCGATACCAACGGCCTCGTCTCGGGACGCCTGGACGTGACGCAGAACCGGATAACCCAGCTCAACACGACCGCAACGTCCTTCCTCAAGGACCTGATCGCGGCCCGCAGTACGGACGGTGGCGGCCGAGTCATCCTGCCGCCCGCGTCCTCCAACCTCCAGGATCTGATCGGCGCGTTGAACGTCTCCTATAACGGCTCGTATCTTTTCTCGGGCATCAACACGCAGAACACGCCGATCACGACTTACACCGCGGGCTCGGCCAGCAAGAATCAGGTCGACGCCGATTTCCTTGCGACCTTCGGCTTCTCGCAATCCTCGGCCAGCGTGAGCAGCATTACCCCGGCCCAAATGCAGACCTTCCTCGACACCACCTTCGATGCGGAGTTCGCGAGCCCGGCCTGGAACACCAATTGGTCAACGGCCACTGACCAGGTCATGCAAAGCCGTATCTCCACGACCGAGATCGCCGATACGTCCGTTAGCGCCAACCAGACCGGCTTCCGCAAGCTCGCCGAGGCCTACACCATGATGGCGGATCTCGGGAACGCGAACCTGAACCAGACGACGTTCCAGGTCGTCGTGGACAAGGCCATCGGTCTCGTCGGTAACGCCATCACTGACCTCGCTGTGCTCGGCGGCAGCGTCGGCACGGTCCAGCAGCGGATTAATTCTGCAACCGACAAGCTCAAGACGCAGCAGGACATTCTGAACAATCAGATCGTCGGTATGGAGAAGGTCGATCCGGCGGAAGCGTCGGTGCGCGTCAACACCTTGCAGACTCAGATCCAGACCGCGCTCGCGCTGACGTCGCAGCTCCAGAAGATCAGCCTTATCAACTATCTCTGAACCAAGGCTCCTTTGGTTCGTAACCTTTGTCTTGTTCTTCGGTTTCCCGTGCAGAGTGGTCCTGATGACTTTTGAAGCCTATGAAGCGGTCGTCGAAGACAGCGGCCAGGAGGCGCGCGGGCGCGAGCGGCACGCGCTCACCCTCGGCATCGACCGGCTGGAGCGGCTCCAGAAGGGGCGCTTCAGCCTCGAGGATCTGGTCGAGAGCCTGCTTTATGTCCGGCGGCTGTGGACGATCTTCATCGAGGATCTCGCTCATCCCGAGAACGCGCTTCCCGACAAGCTGCGCGCCGACATCATCTCGATCGGCCTGTGGGTGGTCAAGGAAGCCGATCGCCTCCGCGAGGAAAGATCGAACGACGTGGTGCAGCTCATCGAAATCAACCGCCTGATCCGAGACGCTCTTTGATGAAGGTATCCTTGCGGGCGGGCGAACGGATCTACATCAACGGCGCGGTGCTGCGCGTGGACCGCAAGGTCTCCATCGAGCTCGTCAACGACGTGATGTTTCTGCTCGAAGGGCAGGTCATGCAGGCTTGCGACGCCACCACGGCGATGCGGCAGCTCTATTTCGTCGTCCAGCTCATGCTGATGAATCCGACCGATGTTCGGGATCCCATGGCGCTCTATCGGCCGCATCACGCCGCCCTTCTGGCGCTGTGCGAGAACCGCGAGATGCTGGACGGGCTGACCGCGATCGACGAGCTGGTCGGCTCGACCCGCTATTTCGAGGCGCTCAAGCGGATCAGGGCGTTGTTTCCAGTGGAGCAGGCAATTCTGGCCGGCGCCGCGATCGATTCCCCATTCGAGGCTGCCTGACAGCGGAGAGGCACATGAACGTTCCCAGCGCGACCGAGACCACCAGCAAGACCACTTCGACCGGCTCTCCCACGGCCACGTCGAGCAACAGTGTCGACTACAATACGTTTCTTCAGCTCCTCGTGGCCGAGATGAAGAATCAGGATCCGACCAATCCGATGGACACCTCGCAATATATGAGCCAGTTCGCCCAGCTCTCGACGGTCGAGCAGGCCATGCAGACCAACACCAAGCTCGATGCGCTGCTGTCCTCGCAGGCGTTGTCGCAGGCGGACGGGCTGATCGGACGGACCGTCAGCTTCACCGACTCGACCGGAGCGAGCTTCACCGGCAAGATCGCGTCGGTCTCCATCAACAGCGACGGCTCGATTGCGACCCTCGAGAACGGCACGAAGGTCGCGATCGGACCCGGCCTCACGCTCAGCTAGCCATGAACGAGCGGGACGCCCTCGACATCGTCCAGGCGGCGATCTGGACGATCATCGTCGCCTCGGGCCCTGCGGTCGGCGCGGCAATGCTGGTCGGCACCATCATCGCGCTGCTTCAGGCCCTGACCCAGGTCCAGGAGGTGACGCTGACCTTCGTTCCGAAGATCATCGTCATTCTCCTGGTCGTTGCCGTATCCGGCTCCTTCATCGGTGCGCATCTCTCCACTTTCACCGAGATGGTCTATTCGCATATCGAACGCGGCTTCTGATCCGAGGGGCCGCCGGCCCACCACCCTCGCGTAAGCTTTGCGCGGCAGATTAGGTAGGGACCCTCTGCCGGTGACCTATGGCCGATACGTTAGCTGCTAGCCTGCCGACCCCGCGACGACTGGGGGCCGACGCCTTTTTTGCCGGCGGTATCGTGGCCATGCTCACGATCCTGTTCCTGCCGATCCCGCCAATCCTGATCGATCTCGGGCTCGCTTTCTCGATCGCGTTGTCGGCGCTGATCCTGATGGTCGCGCTGTGGATCCAGCGGCCGCTCGATTTCTCGGCTTTCCCGACCGTGCTCCTGATCGCGACGATCCTGCGGCTCGCCCTCAACGTCGCGACGACACGCCTGATCCTGTCGCGCGGCGGGGAGGGGGAAACTGCCGCGGGCCACGTCGTTGCCGGCTTCTCCAAATTCGTCATGGGCGGCGATTTCGTCATCGGGCTGATCATCTTCGCGATCCTGGTCACGGTGAATTTCGTCGTGATCACCAAGGGTGCGACGCGTATCGCCGAAGTCGGCGCCCGCTTCACCCTGGATGCCATTCCCGGCAAGCAGATGGCGATCGACGCGGACCTCTCTGCGGGCCTGATCGACGACAAGGAAGCCCAGCGACGGCGCCGCGAGCTCGAGGAAGAGAGCGCGTTCTTCGGCGCCATGGACGGTGCCTCGAAGTTCGTCCGCGGTGACGCCATCGCCGGCCTGATCATCACCGCGATCAACATCTTCGGCGGCATCGTGATCGGCGTCACCCATCACGGCCTCAGCCTTGCACGCGCCGCCGACGTCTACACCAAACTCTCCGTCGGCGACGGTCTGGTCACGCAGATGCCGGCGCTGATCGTGTCGCTGTCGGCGGGCCTCCTGGTCTCCAAGGGCGGCACCAGGGGGTCAGCGGAGCAGGCAGTGCTGCGGCAGCTCGGCGGCTATCCGCGCGCGGTGTCGGCCGCGGCGCTGATGATGTTCGTGCTCGCCTTGATGCCGGGGCTGCCGATGGCGCCGTTCGTGCTGCTCGGAGGTGTTATGGCCTTCGTCGGCTACTCGTTGCCGAAGCGGCAGGCGGCGCGGGAGCGGAAACAGGAGGCGCTCAAGGCCGACGAGCGGGCGCAGAGCGATGCCAAGGAATCCGTCAAGGAGCAGCTCAAGACCGCCGAGATCGAGCTGTCGCTCGGAGGCCACCTTTCGGTTCATCTATTGGGTTCGCGCAACGAGCTTGCGCACCGTGTCGGCAAGATCCGCAAGAAATTCGCCAAGCAATACGGCTTCGTGATTCCCGAGATCAAGCTCACCGACAATCTGTCGATCGATCCCAAGAGCTACCAGATCCGTATCCACGACACGCGCGTCGCCCATGGCGAGCTGCGGCTCGGCGAGGTGATGGTGCTCGTGGACAAGGATGGCAACCCCGATGTCCCCGGCGAAGAGGTGATCGAGCCCGCCTTTGGCATGAAGGCGCTCTGGGTGACGGAAGCTTTCACCGACGAGGTCAAGCGGCAGGGCTGCAAGCCCGTCGACAATCTGTCGGTTCTGCTCACGCATCTCAGCGAGGTGCTTCGAGCGAACCTTGCCCAGCTGCTGTCCTACAAGGACATGCGTGCCTTGCTCGACCGGCTCGATCCTGAATACAAGCGCCTGGTCGACGACATCTGTCCGTCGCAGATCTCCTATTCCGGGCTGCTGGCGATCCTGAAGATCCTCCTAGCCGAACGCGTGTCGATCCGGAACCTGCATCTGATCCTCGAAGCGATCGCCGAAATCGCACCCCATGTGCGGCGGTCCGAGCAGGTCGCCGAGCATGTGCGCATGCGTCTTGCCGCGCAGATCTGCGGCGATCTCTCCGAAAACGGCGTGCTCAACGTCGTTCGCCTCGGCAACCGCTGGGATCTGGCGTTCCACCAGAGCCTGAAGCGCGATGCCAAGGGGGACGTCGTCGAGTTCGACGCCGACCCGCGTCTGATCGAGCAGTTCGCGACCGAAGCCAGCGCCGCAGTCCGGAAGTTCACCGAGAACGGCACCAGCGTGGTGTTGGCGGTCACGCCTGAAGCGCGTCCCTACGTTCGCATGATTCTCGAACGGGTGTTTCCAACCCTGCCGATCCTGTCGCACGTCGAGGTTGCGCGCAGCGCCGAGATCAGGCCGCTTGGAGCCATATCGTGATCAGCGGCCTCACCGACAGCGTACTCGTGACGTTCATCGTGTTCTGCCGCATTGGCGCCTGCCTGATGCTCGTGCCCGGCTATTCCAGCGTCAACGTTCCGGCCCAGGTTCGCCTGTTCGTCGCGCTGGTCACGACGTTTGCGCTCACGCCGATCTTGATCGCGGTCCTGAAACCACTCACGGAGAACGCAGCACCGCTGACGCTCGCGCTACTGATCTGTTCGGAGCTCCTTGTCGGCAGCGTCATCGGGCTCGGTGGCCGCGTGTTCTTTCTTGCGCTCCAGACCATGGCAACCGTGATGGCGAGTGCGATCGGCCTCAGCAACATCCCGGGGACGCCGGTGGGTGACACCGACCCGGCACCGGCCCTGGTGCCGTTGATCATGGCCGCCGTCACCACACTGTTCTTCATGACCGACCAGCATTGGCAGGTCCTGCGCGGGCTGATGAACTCCTACGATGTCTGGCATCCCGGCGACAGGATCGGCGGAAGCATGGCACTCGATCAGCTCGTCGGCCGCCTGTCGGAGGCGTTCGTGCTGACGCTGCGGATTACCAGCCCATTCATCGTCTACTCGGTCATCGTCAACCTGGCGGTCGGCCTCATCAACAAGCTGACGCCGGCCATTCCCGTCTATTTCATTTCGGTGCCCTTTGTCCTGTTCGGCGGATTTCTGCTGCTCTACCTCACCAGCGACGAGCTGCTGACGCAATTCATGCTCGGCGTGTCGTCGTGGCTGGCGGAATGACCGGCCATGACGTCACGCGCGGACAAGCTCGGCCGGATCGTCTCGCTCGTGAAGCTTCAGCTTCGGCTGTCCGAATGGCAGCTGGCGCAGTTGCGCCAGGAGGAGAGAAGCTTGCACGACGAACAGGCTTGGCTGGTCGGAGCTCTGAACGAAGGCGAGCTGCCGGCGGGCTCGTCGAGCGAATCGATCGCGCGACGCCTTACCAGGACGAGCATCGGCGCACGCGCCCTGCAGGCCCGAGCCGCTCAGCAGCTCGACCAGGTCCGCGCGGAGAACCGCCGTGTGAAACAGCTCGAGCAGGTCGCGAAAGCGGCGCTCGCGGACAAGCTTCGCGACGCGGAGAAGCGCTCGCTCGAGGAGATGACGGGCAAAAGCCCCGCCGTGCGCGACTGGACGCCACGGCCAGCCAACCGGAAAAAGACATGATCGTGACCGCGACACCCGACCTCGTTCTCGACGTCCTTGCGGCCGCCGATCCCGTGACGCAGCGCGCGGCGACCGCGAAGCTCGATGCACTGAAATCCCCGGATGCCGATTTTGCCGCCACGATGGATGCCGAGGTCGGTAAGGCCGCGAGGGCCGCCGGCGATCCGTCGACGGCAAAGACGGCCGATGCACAGCCTTTGCTGCCGAACGCCGCGGCGCCGGTGCAGGTGATCAAGGCGCCGGCCTCGGGCGAGGTCTACCGCAAGTTCGAGGCGTTCATTCTCCAGACCTTTGTCGAGACGATGTTGCCAAAGGAGTCGGAGGAAGTCTTCGGCAAGGGGACCGCCGGCAGCGTCTGGAAGTCGATGCTTGCGGAGCAGCTCGGCAACCAGCTTGCGAAGGGCAAGGGGATCGGCATTGCCAGGCAGCTCGCCGCTGCGCATCCGGCCGTTCTGGACGGTTCGGGCAAGGGCGGATGATGGATCTGAGGATGGGTGACGAAAGTTGAGGGGTGAATTTCCGATGCAGGCAGATGAAGGCGCAGCGGCGCTGGTGATGGAGCAGCCCGAGGTCGACACCGAGGCGACGGTGGAATCCGCGCAGGGCGCGGTGATGTTGCCGGTGCACCTGCCAGATGGCGGCGGTGAGGTGGCGCCCGACGGCACCGATGCGGCGAGATCAGACGAGATGCGGGGCCTGCTGGCGTCGATCCGCCGGCTTGAAAGCATCATTGAAGAGGAGACGGTCGCGCTCGCGACCGGGAAGAAGATCGATTTCGACGACTTCAGCGCGCGGAAGAGCCGGAGCATGCTGGAATTCGTCCGTCTGATGCGGGCGCGGATGCATCTCGGCGCCGAGGTGGAGGTCACCGGTGAAATCCAGCGCCTGCGCCAGAAGCTCGAGCGGAACCGCGCCATCCTCGAAATGCACTACGACGCCGTGCGCGAGGTCGCGAGCATCATCGTCAGGGCGGTCAAAGAAGCCGAGTCGGACGGCACCTATAGCGGTCGCGCAGTGCAGGACGGAAGATGATCAGACTGGTGCTGGCCGGACTCTGGGTATGCATCCTCACCGCGGGTACGAGCTATGCCGTGGCCTATTGGAAGGAAAACGGCAGCCTGCTGCCGGCGAAGGACGAATATCTCGATGGGCTGCAATACCAGAAGACGCGGGCGCTGAGCGTGCCCATGGTCGAGAACGGAAACGTGCAGGGCTACATCGTTGCGCGCTTCGTCTACACCGTGGAGGCGCGGACCATGCACCAGCTCACCGTCCCGCCGGAGCCGTTCGTCGTGGATGAAGCCTTCCGCAGAATCTATGCGGACGAGCGCCTCGATTTCAGGAAGCTCGCCCGCTACGACCTCTCCGTCCTCACGACGGCCATCAAGCAGCGCGTCAACGAGCGGATGCAGGCCGACGTCGTCCAGGATGTCCTGGTCGAGGACTTCAACTACGTCTCGAAGGACGAATTCCAGCAGAAGCCCTAAAGCGGGATGAATCTTGGTTGAATCGATGCGCGCGACGGAGCTCGAATCACCTCTCCCGTAGGGAGAGGTCGGATCGCATCGAAAGATGCGATCCGGGTGAGGGGTTACGGTCGCACTGGGTGTCGCGGCCCGTCACCCGGATTGCTGCGCAATCCGACCCTCCCCGCCGGGGAGAGGTGAACCGCGTACCGCCGACGAACTGTCCGCCGCTGAAAATGCACCGGCCTCTGCGGGATATGTCCGCAGAGGCCGGTGTCGTTTGGTATTGATGTCGTGTCGCGTCAGTTTCCTGCCGGGTGCGCCGCCGGAGCGGCGTGTGCCCTGTTCAGGAGGATGCCGACCTCGTCGAGATCCTGCATCGGATCGTCGATGGCCTCGCCGGCCGGGATGTTGAGGCGGTATCCGACGTAGCGCCGAGCCACGATCGCGTCGAAGCCGAGGCGGTCACGAAGCTTCTTGCGCAGCTTGCTCACATGGCTCTCGATCACGCTCTCGTCGAAGGTCGCCTCGAAGATGCCGTAGACCGCGTTGAAGATCTGCGTCTTGGTGATCCACTTTCCGTGGTTGCCGACCATGTATTCGAGAATGCGCAGTTCGCGGCGGGGCAAGGTGAGGGCGCGGCCGCCGATCTCGGGGTCGCGTCCGTTGAAGAAGACCTGGATTCTGGTTTCGCAGGGCCTCGGCAGGTCGCCGACCCGGCGCCGTGCGATTGCGGCCGTTCGGGCCAGGATCTCGCGAAGATGGATCGGTACGTAAACCACGTCGTCCACGCCCGATTCGAAAAGCTCAAGCGTGTTCTTGAGCATTTTCTGGCCGCTCATGGCGATGATGGGAGCCGAGGAGCGCTTGCGCATCGCCCGCGGCAGGCTTCCGCGGGTATCGCAATCCCCGAGGAGGAAGGCGTCGACCGCTGCCAGATCCGATTCATTGGCGGATTGCAGCCAGTCCCAGAATTCTCCGGAGGAGAAGCCGATCGACGATACACCTTCGCGAACGAGCCCTCCGACGTAGCTGTTCGCGACGCTCTCGCGATCATCAACGATTATATACATCAGTCTTTCGCCCCTGTTTCGCACTTGTTGCGGCCGGATGGGTTAGTGTGATGCCCGGCTCGGCAACCATGCTGTTTGACGATATTTCCTTCCCGCGAACCGTTATTATGGTTTCATATTCGCGGGCAGCCCTACGCATCCAGTGCCTGCATGTGCAGGCCTGCTACTTCGACTCGATACTGAACGCTACGACGTGAAGCCCGGCGGGTGTCTACGGATCACCTCGCGGGGCGGATTGTGACAGCGACCTAGAACAGTTGCGCCAAGTTGCTCATCGCGTCCGAACACCACTGAACTGTGTCGATCTCCTCGCCATCTGGCGAGAATCACTTGAGTAGGACCGTAACAATTGCCGATTTCCGATCAAGCACGCGGAAGAAAGCGGTTGCTACGCGTGCTTGATGCGGTTGGTTTGTTTCGAGTTGTTTCTTGATACGTTCGATCGCATCAGTTGATTCAAAATTCGAACTAGTTTTGCACCGTAGCGGTTATATGGTTCCGTACACCCGTAGAATTGCAGCCATTTTGGGCGGTGGCGCGAGTCAGGTGCATTGAGGGGTTTTCAACTCCCGATTGACTCTGGCGAGTACGTTGCCGTGTGCGACAATTCGACTCATGTATGGCGAGGCAGCTCCAGCTTGGCGAAATCTTGGCGAGTGTGTGTCTTTCGAGTCGCACTCTCGCCGCATGCATGACGCGTCTGACTCATTCGACGTCGCGTTGCGCGTGACGAGAACTTTTCGACGCGCACGTTTCAGGCAAGCTTCGACAACTAGCGTCGTTCGACAGATCGAACCGAACGGAGCATTTTTCACATGTTGTCCGATGGCAAAGCTCGTCCCCACGAGACCGCGGATGTGCCTGCGGCGGCGAAGCAGGTTCCGCAGGCGGGCGCCGCAAAGGACAATGCGACGCGTGCGGCAAAGCCCGCTGCAAGCGCGAGACCTGCGTCGGCGTCGGCCAGCGATGAAACTCTCGCCAAGGAAGCGCTCGAGGGGCTCAAGCGCATTCGCGCCAGGGCGCGCCTCGACAAGATGGCGATACCGAAGCCTGCGCCGACTGTCATTCGTCCGGCCGTGATCGTGGCCAAGCCGCCGCCGCCGCGTCCGACATGGGTCGTGCCGCTCGCAACATTGGCGGTCGCCGCGGTGCTAGTGGTCTGCGCCTGCACCGGCGTGATCGCCTATCTTACCACGCAGCCGAGCCAGACCAGCGCCTCCGCCAATACGGAGATCAGGAACCTGCGCGAGACGGTCGCGCAGCTGCGCAAGCAGGTGTCGGGCGTGTCCGAAAACCTGGACGGCCTGCGTACCGCGGTCGATCTCTCGAGCAAGGCGACCAGCGACCGCTTCGGCCGCTTTGCCGAGAACCTGGATCGTATCGAGCGGGTGACTTCGTCCTCGACGGCGAAGCTCGACAAGCTCGCCCAGGCGCAGATCCAGGCTCCGGCGCCTGTCGCCGCGCAGGCTCAGACGTCGTCGCAGAGCATGCCGATGATGGCCTCGGTCGCAGCGCCCGAGATCACGGGCTCGGTATCTCCATCCGAGCGCACGTCGGCACCGCGCAAGGCGGTCAAGGGCTGGTCGGTCCGTCAGGCCTATGAGGGGATTGCCATCCTGCAAAGTCCGAACGGTGTGATCGAGGCCGTGCTGGGACAACAGGTCCCCGGCCTTGGCCGCATCGAGGAGATCAGGAACGAGAACGGCCGCCTCGTCGTGGAGACCAGTGGCGGCGTGGTCTATTCGCCACGCAAGGCGACGCCGTAGTCCGCGCACTTCTCTATTGGCGGTGATGCTCGAAGCTGGTGCACAGCAGCTGGACCTCGGCCTCCGCGATTGGCGCGCGAAACAGGCGGCAGGTGTATTCGGCCGCTGTCTTGCTGTCGGTGGTGGTGCGGTCCTCGCGGAGGAAGATGCAGCGCTTGCAAACGTCGGTATGATGCCGCTGTTCGGCCGCGTCCGATTGATCCAGCACGTGCCGGAGCCCGTCGCGGAAGCGGACCTTGGCGTCATTGTCGAGGACGCCGATGGCCTCGACGAGAACGTTGACGGGGTCGCGCACCAAGAACTTCTTACCCTGCTGCGTGACACTCAGCATCACCGAACGCTTGTCCTTGGCCGAGCGCGTCCGCTCCAGATATCCCAGCCGTTCGAGCTCACCGATGATGAACGAGGCGGTGCCGCGCGTGGTGCCGACGTAGCTCGCCAGCGCCGACGGCGTCCTGGAAAACCGATTGGCGCGGGACAGGAAGCGGAGCGCCATCCATTCGCGATCGCGCAAGCCGTGCTTGGTACCTTCGAACCACAGGATCCGCGCAACCTGCTCCAATAATTCAATCGATTCGCGAGCCAAATTCATTTCAAATCCACGTCGGATAAAGCTTTATTCAATTGAGCTTTTGGTAGCGCAATCTGGGAAGATGGAACTTTCGAAGGTGGAACTAGAGCGTCACAAAGAAAGTTCGAGTAAATCGCGCAGCTCAACTCTTCTGAAAATTTCACTCAAATGACCGAGGTTCGCGCACGGGATTCCGCTGATATGCGATGCCCCTGCAACATGGTGTGTCTTTGTGGCCATTGCGGCGCCTTTGTTGCGGCGGAAGGTTTGGAATTGCGCGCGCTGACGGGTTGTCGGCAACTCCGGACGGCGTCGGCAGCGGTGAGAGAACCGCCGTTTTCGGTTAACGGATGTTGCGACGCAGTGCAGCTACGCGGTTAAATCCGGCACATAACCTGCATCCAGCCAATGTCGCGTGTCGTTTGTGGGGGAGGAAAAATCGTACAGCAGCGCGCCGTCGCTGTCGTTGATCGGATCGCTGCTGTTCACCGCGTTATGCGACCTTCACCAAGGCGCTGCGGCGGAACATCTGCGGCGGCGTGTTCGTCTACGCGGTCGCGATCGCAAGCGTTCGCGGCACGGCCCGACTCGTGGTCGCGCGCAATTATCGTCCTTCACCCGCGTCCCACAGCGCATCCAGGCCCTGCCGATAGGTCGGATAGGCCAGCGTCACGCCAAGTTCGCGCTTCAGTTTCGCGTTCGAGACACGCGCGTTGCCGGCGTAGAAGCTGCGGGCCATTGCCGACATCTCGGCCGTCTCGAACGCCTCTTCAGCCGGCGGTGCAATGCCTGCAAGCTTTGCCGCATAGGCGATCACGTCCTGCGGCGGCGCGGGCTCGTCGTCGCAAACATTCCACGTGCCGCCGCCCTGATGGCGTACCGTAGCCATGATCGCGCCCGCTATGTCGTCGACATGGATGCGGTTGAAGACCTGTCCCGGCTTGATGATGCGCCGGGCCGTTCCAGCCCGCAGCGTTGCCAGCGCGTTGCGGCCGGGACCGTAGATGCCCGCAAGCCGCAGGACCGCGACATCGCCGCGCCCCGCCGCCATCCAGGCGTGCTCCGCCGCAAGCCGCATGCGCGTCCGCTCGAGGGTGGCCCGCGGTGGCGTGCTCTCGTCGACCCAGGCGCCGCCATGGTCGCCATATACGCCCAGTGTGGACAAATAGATGATCTTCCGGCGCCGGCCCGATGCCAGCACGTTTGCGAACGTCGCGATGGCGGGATCGCCCGCGCTACCGGGCGGGATCGACACCAGAAGGACGTCGGCGTCGCGGACCCGCTCGACCGTCTCGCAATCCGGACTGCTCCCGGAGAATGAGTGCGCCTCGAACCCGGCCACGCCTTGCCGTTTCGCGGGATCGCGCACCGTGCCGGCGATGTGCGAGAAGCTGCCGCCGAATCTGCGGACGAAATGCCCCGCGCTATAGCCGAAGCCGAGAATGAAGAGCCGCATGCGTCTGCCGTGCTGTTCGAAGTTCCGGTCGCGCCGCAGCGCGTCTCTGCTCATAAGAGATTTTTGGGTCCGGCAAAAGATATTGCAATTTTACTCGTCTGCCGCTGCGGGCGATGCTCGCTTGTCACTGGAGCGGCTGGAGGGAGGCGCCGGTCATGCAGGCAGAAGCACTCGCCGCAGCACTATGCGACGCCGCGGAACTGATCCGGCGTGCCAGCGCGCTGATCTTCGATGTCGACGGAACGCTGGCCGAAACCGAGGAACTGCATAGGCAGGCCTTCAACGAAGCCTTCCTGCGCCACGGCCTCGCCTGGCACTGGGATCGTGCCGTCTACAAGGATCTGCTGCTTGTGACCGGCGGCAAGGAACGCATCCGCGCCTACCACGCGAGGCAGCGGGCCGCTGCGCCATTATCGGACGTGGATATCGCAGAGCTTCACCGCATCAAGACCGCGCATTATGCCGAACTGGTCGAGACCGGCTGTTGCCCGTTGCGGCCTGGCGTGGCGGGACTGCTGGCGGCGGCGAGGTCGCGCGGCCAGCGGCTCGCGATCGCGACCACCACGTCGCGCGGCAACATCGATGCCTTGCTGTCGCGGGCGCTGGGGAAGCGCTGGGCCGCGGACTTCGAGGCCATCGTTGCCGGCGACGATGTTCGCCACAAGAAGCCGGCGCCGGACGCCTATCTCGTGATCCTGGGACGGCTGGGGCTGGAAGCTTCCAGCTGCGTCGCGATCGAGGATTCGGCCAACGGCCTGCTCGCGGCCTCGCGCGCCGATATTCCGGTCCTGATCACCCGCAGCATGTTCTTCCGGGACGATGATTTCGCCGATGCCCGGTGCGTGCTGGAGGATCTGTCGGAACTTGCGGGGTCCGGATGAGACTGCAGAACAAAAAAGTGAAAAACAACCCCATGCACAGTAGATCACGCCGGCGTGTCTGGCCGCGTCAGTGGACGCGGCGGGACGGGCTATCTTCCTCTGCCTGCTCGACAATCTGCGCAATCGGGCTCGACTGATGGTGCACCAGGCGCCAGCCGTCGCCGACGCGCTTGAAATGGTTGGCGGCGGCAAGTGCGGTGCCGTCGACGATCTCGATGCAGAGCACGCGCGCGCTCTCGCCGTCGACGATCGCCTGCGGCTCGGCGCAGACGATCTGCGGCCGCTCCGGGCTTTGCAGGATGTCGCGCCAGCTGCCGATCACGGTGGCCCGCCCGACGATGGCCGGCCAGCCGGGATGGATGCAGGAAATGGTGTCGTCGTCCGCCCACATCCGTTCCATGCCGGCAAAGTCGCCCGTCGAAAAGGCAGCGTAAAAGGCCGCGTTGGCGGCGATGACCTTGTTGTCCTTCGTCATGCCTCCCGGGTGGGGCAAGGACGCGGAAAAATCAAGCGCGACTTCCGTCGACTTTAATTGCAGTGCAGCATCGACGTTCGGGGCTGCCGTCAGTGCGAAACGTGTGTCTCCACCGCCCGCCGCGCACCGTCCGCATAGAGACGGCCGAGCGCCGTGGTGACCGCCGCGCGCAACCGCGGCTCGGCACCGAGCGGCCCGAACACCTTTTCGACGCCGAGCAGTGCAGGCGCAAGCCGCTCGGCGACGGGACCGGCCTCACGCGCCAACGCCGCGAATTCGCCGGCGAGCGGATCGCGCACGTCGATCGCGCGGCCTTGCTCGTCGGTGGCCGCGACGTAGCGCATCCAGCCGGCTACCGCGAGCGCATGGGTCTCGATTGGCAGGTCGTTGCGGAGGCGGTCCTGCATCGCGCCGAGCAAGCGCTGCGGAAGCTTTTGCGAGCCGTCCATCGCGATCTGCCAGGTCCGGTGATGCAGCGCCGGATTGGCAAAGCGCTTGAGCAGCGAGGCGCGGTAGGCGGCAAGATCAGTGCCTGACGGCATCGTCAGCGTCACCGCGGCCTCTTCCATCACTTGGGCGGCAAGCCGCGCGAAGTGCGGATCGGTCATGGTGTCGGCGATGGTCTCGTAGCCGGCGAGATAGCCGAGATAGGCGAGTGCCGAATGACTGGCGTTGAGCAGCCGCAGCTTCATCAATTCGAATGGCTTGACGTCGGTGACGAGCTCGACGCCCGTGGCGGCGAGATCAGGCCTGCCCGCGGCGAAGCGGTCCTCGACCACCCATTGCGTGAACGGCTCGGTCATCACCGGCCACGCGTCGTGCAAGCCGAGTGCGGCGGACACCTCATCGCGGTCGGCCTGTAGCGTTTCCG
This sequence comes from Bradyrhizobium sp. CSA207, assembly GCF_029051685.1. Taxonomy (GTDB): domain Bacteria; phylum Pseudomonadota; class Alphaproteobacteria; order Rhizobiales; family Xanthobacteraceae; genus Bradyrhizobium. The sequence goes on from NZ_JAACFT010000011.1 coordinate 65,895, forward strand.
GCACGATGCGGTCGACCATGGTCGAGGGAAAGGTTGCCGTATCCGCAATCCACTTGCCGAGGTCCTTCGACCGCAGCGCTGCAAACTGCGTCACGATCCGCTGCACGGTGTGGCCGTTGGCGGCGAGGTTATCGCAGCAGAGCACGGTGAAGGGCGCAAGGCCTTGCGCCCGCCGGCGTGCAAGGGCGGCAACGATGAACCCGGGCGCCGAGCGCGGCGCGTCAAAATTGTTCAAATCGTGCACGACGTCCGGATGCCGCTCGTCGAGATCGCCGGTCTGCGGCATGTGGCAGTAGCCCTTCTCGGTGACGGTGAGCGAAACGATGCGGATGGCCGGATCGGCCATCCTGTCGACCAGCCGCGCCGGGTTCTCGCGCGCGACGAGGCTGCCAAGCAGCGCGCCGATCACGCGGTGCTCGGTGCCTTCGGCCGCACGCACCGCGAGCGTGTAGAGATGATCCTGCGGAGCGAGCGCGTCGCGCGTATCCGGACTGCGCAGGCTCGCGCCGACGATGCCCCAGGCGGCGGCGCCAGCGGCAAGACAATCGTCGATGACGACGGCCTGATGGGCGCGATGAAAGGCGCCGAGGCCGAGATGCACGATGCCGGGCGTGATGCGCGAACGGTCATAGGCCGGGCGGCGGATGGCCGGCGGCAGCCGGTCCAGATTGGCGCGGCCAAGGCGCATTGAATTAAGGCGCATGGTCGTCTCTCCCTTTGCTTTGCCGCTGCTTGACATGGCGCCTGTCCTCGGTCAATGCTCCGGTCAATTGGTAAGACCAATTTTCGAAAATTGGCGGGCCGCCGGGGCGCGAAGCTTCCCGGCGAGACCCTTTCGGGGAGGCCAGCGTGCCGCTGGAAGCTGTGGAGGCGAGACGGCTCTATCGCCAAATCGCCGATCAATTGCGAAGCCTGATCGACAGCGGTGAATACGCGGTCGGAAGCCGCTTGCCGACCGAACGCGAGCTCGCCGAACAGCTCAAGGTCTCGCGGCCGACGGTGCGTGAAGCGCTGATCGCGCTCGAAGTCGAAGGCCGCCTCCGTATCCGTGTCGGTTCCGGTATCTACGTGATCGAACCTGCGGGCGCCGCGCTGTCCGTGCCGTCGGCGGCCGCCGTCATCGAAGGCCCGTTCGAACTATTGCGCGCCCGGGAATTCCTCGAAAGCGCGATCGCCGAGCAGGCTGCGCGCGTCGCGAAGAAGGACGACATCGCGCGCATCGATGCCTCACTCGTTGCGATGGAGAATGTCACGCATCCCGGCGAAGCCTCGATGATCCACGACCGCGCTTTCCATGTTGCGATCGCCGGAAGCCTCGGCAACGCCGTTCTGGTGCGCGTGGTCGGCGATCTCTTCGACCAGCGCCTCAATCCCTACTTCGCGCAGCTCGCGCATTATTTCGAGAACCCGCGCACCTGGCACGCGGCGCTCGATGAGCATCGCGCGGTGCGCGATGCCATTGCGGCGCACGATCCCGGGGCCGCACGCGATGCGATGCGCAATCATCTGGCGCGCTCCCAGGAACGCTTTGCGCAGAACTTTGGAGCCGAGGTCGCGGCAGGATCGCCCACCGGGCGCAGCCGGGCGGACCGATCCACGGCAAAGCCGGCAAAACCGAAACGTGCGCCGAGCAAGCAGGCCAAGGGTGGAACTGCGCGGCGGCGATGACATTGGGCAGCCCGCATTCCCTTTGGGCGTCGGGCGAACAAGAAGCAGACTTGAAAGATGGAGGAAAAGTCAGTGTTGAAGAAAATGACGATGGTACTCGCGGTCTCGGCCGCGGCGATGGGTGCGACGACCAATGCCGGCATCGCGCAGACCAAGCTCAAATGGGCCCATGTCTATGAGACCTCGGAGCCGTTCCATACCGCCTCGGTCTGGGCGGCGCAGGAGATCGGCAAGCGCACCAACGGGCGCTATGCGATCGATGTCTATCCGGCGTCCCAGCTCGGCAAGGAGGCCGACATCAATCAGGGTCTCTCGCTCGGCTCGGTCGACATCATCATCTCCGGCTCGAGCTTTGCGGCCAAGAGCTTTCCGCCGATCGGCGTGACCTACTATCCCTACACCTTCCGCAACGCCGATCATCTGCTGGCCTATACCAAGAGCGACATCTTCAAGGAACTCGCCAAGGGCTACGAGGACAAGAGCGGCCACCACATCATCGCGGTGACCTATTACGGCGTGCGCCAGACCTCCTCGAACAAGCCGATCAAGAGCTGCGCCGACCTGAAGGGCCTGAAGATGCGGGTGCCCGATGTTCCGGCCTATCTGGCGATGCCGCGTGCCTGCGGCGCCAACACCGCGCCGATCGCCTTTGCCGAAGTCTATCTCGCGCTCCAGAACGGCACTGTCGAGGCGCAGGAGAACCCGCTGACCACGATCGAAGCCAAGAAGTTCTACGAGGTGCAGAAGCACATCGTGCTGACCGGCCATATCGTCGACCACCTCAACACGGTGGTCGCCGGTGCGCTCTGGAAGAAGCTGAGCGACGAGGACAAGAAGATCTTCACGGACGTGGCGCAGGAGGCTGCCGCCAAGGCCACCGGGGAGATCAAGCAGAACGAAGCCAAGCTGGTCGCCTTCTTCAAGGAGAAGGGACTGACCGTGACCGAGGTCGACAAGAACGAGTTCCGCGACACCGTGCTGAAGAACGTCGCGTTCGAGACCTTCGGCTATCGCAAGGCCGACTGGGAACGCATCCAGGCGGTGAAGTGACGGACGCTTGCTGCGCCATGAAACCCTCATGGTGAGGAGCGCGGAACGCGCGTCTCCGGACGATGCTTCGCATCGCCGGGCGAACCATGAAGGCCCCGGTGTCGCTCAGGTGTCGCCCGGGGCCGTCCTTCGAGATGCTTGCTTCGCAAGCTCCTCAGGATGAGGAGCGGAGCGAGTTTGACGCAGTAGAACTAAGTCGTTTGAGGAGTAACCACATGTCGAGCGCCGAATTGCACCGGCAGATCACCGCGGACGAGATCGCCCATACCTTCGAGGAGGAGGCGACGCCGAAGGTGGACCTCGGAATCTACGCTTTCGAGGACTGGCTGGCGCTCGCGATCTTCTGGGTGATGGCGTCCGCCGTCTTCCTCCAGTTCTTTACCCGCTACGTGCTCAACGACAGCTACGCCTGGACCGAGGAGATCGCGACCTATTGCCTGATCGGGGTGGTCTTCATCGGCTCGTCGATGTGCGTGCGGTTGTCGCGGCATATCCAGGTCGACCTGGTCTACCGTTATCTGCCCCATCTCGTGGCGCGCGCCTTGTCGACCGTAATCGACCTGATCCGGATCGCCTTCTTCGGCTACGCCACCAGGCTGGTCTGGGTCTACATCCAGATCATCGGCGACGAGTCGATGACCACGATCAATTTTGCCAAGAACTACGTCTACTACGCCGTGCTGCTCGGCTTTGTGCTGATGTTCGCGCGCTCCGTGCAGGTGGCGCTGCAAAACTGGCGGCAGGGCTACTCGATCCTCGAACGTCCCGGTGCCTACGACGGATCGGAAGGGTAATTTCATGCTGCTGTTGCTTGGAGGCTTTCTCATCCTGATGCTGCTTGGCGTTCCCGTGGCGATCGCCATGGCTGCGTCGTCGCTGCTCTATATCCTGGTCAGCGGCGTGACGCCCGATGTCACGCTGGCGCAGCGCATGATCGCCGGCATCGAGAGCTTTCCGCTGCTCGCCGTGCCGTTCTTCATCCTGGCCGGCAACCTCATGAATATCGCCGGCGTCACCGGCCGCATCTACAAATTCGCCGTCGCGCTGGTCGGCTGGATGCGCGGCGGTCTCGGTCACGTCAACATCATCGGCTCGGTGATCTTCTCCGGCATGTCCGGCACCGCGATCGCGGATGCCGCCGGCCTCGGCACCATCGAGATCAAGGCGATGAAGGATCACGGCTATTCCACCGAGTTCTCGGTCGGCGTCACCGCGGCCTCGGCGACGCTCGGGCCGATCATCCCGCCGTCGCTGCCCTTCGTGATCTACGGCATGATGGCGAACGTTTCGATCGGCGCGCTGTTTTTGGGCGGCGTCATTCCCGGCGTCGTCCTGACCCTGCTGATGATGGCCACCGTCACCTATTTCGCCCACAAGAACAAATGGGGCAGCGACACGCCGTTCTCCTGGCCGCAGCTCGGCTCGGCCGGGCTCGAGATCGTCGTGGTGCTGAGCTTCCCGCTCGCGATCTGGCTGATGGTGGTTGCCGGCATGTCGACCAACATGGCGGTTGTCATCGGGCTCGGCGCGCTGCTCGCGATCGACTGGTACTTCGACTTCTCCGCGGTGATGGCGCTGATGGCGCCGGTGATCCTGATCGGCGGCATGACGCTCGGCTGGTTCACGCCGACGGAGGCCGCCGTCGCCGCCGTGATCTGGTCGCTGTTCCTGGGCCTCGTGCGCTACCGCACCATGACGCTTCAGACGGTGGCCAAGGCGACCTTCGACACCATCGAGACCACGGCCTCGGTGCTGTTCATCGTCACTGCCGCCTCGATCTTCGCCTGGCTGCTGACGGTGTCGCAGGCCGCGCAGATGCTTTCGGACTGGATGCTCAGCATCACCCACAACAAATGGGTGTTCCTGGCGCTCGCCAACATCCTGATCCTGTTCGTCGGCTGCTTCATCGATACCACGGCGGCGATCACCATTTTGGTGCCGATCCTGCTGCCGATCGTGCTCAAGCTCGGCATCGATCCGGTCCATTTCGGCCTGATCATGACGCTGAACCTGATGATCGGGCTGCTGCACCCGCCGCTCGGCATGGTGCTGTTCGTGCTGGCGCGTGTGGCAAAGCTCTCGGTCGAGCGAACGACGGTCGCGATTCTGCCCTGGCTGGTGCCGCTGATGCTCGCGCTGATCGCGATCACCTACATTCCCGAATTGACCCTCTGGCTGCCTAAATACATGGGACTCTCCAAATGACATCCACAGCTCTCGCTGCAACCCTGTTCGGCCCCGAAGACCTGCGCATGGTCGAGCATCCGCTCGACGAGCTTGCATCCGGCATGGTGCGCGTCCGATTCGGCGCCGGCGGCATCTGCGGCTCGGACATGCACTATTTCCGTCATGCCCGGACCGGCGATTTCGTCGTGAAGTCGCCGCTGGTACTCGGCCACGAGATCTCCGGCGAGGTCGTGGAGATCTCTGGATCCGCGTCGAACCTGAAGGTCGGTGACCGCGTCGCCGTCAACCCGTCGCGCTGGTGCGGCCATTGCGTCGCCTGCCGCGAGGGCCGGCCGAATCTCTGCGAGAACATCTACTTCATGGGCTCGGCCTCGAAGACGCCGCACATGCAGGGCGGCTTCGCCAACTATTTCGATGCGATCCCCGCGCAATGCGTGAAGATCCCTGATCACGTCTCCTATCAGGCCGCGGCGCTCGCCGAGCCGCTCGCGGTCTGCCTGCACGCGGTCGCGCGCGCCGGCAACATCGAGGGCAAGCGCGGCATCATCTTCGGTGCCGGCCCGATCGGGCTGCTGACCATGCTCGCCGCGCGCCGCGCCGGCATGGCCGACATCACGGTCGCCGACATCGCGCCGGCCCCGCTTGCGTTCGCGAGCCGGCTCGGTGCGGAACATGTCGAGAATGTCTCGGGCGGGGAGGAAGGGCTGAAGGCGCAGGCTGCGTCGCGCCCCTACGATGTCGCGTTCGAGGTCTCGGGCACGGCCGCGGGCCTTGCCAGTGCTATTGGTATCGTCAGGCGCGGCGGCACGGTGGTGCAGATCGGCAATCTGCCGGGCGGGCAGATTCCCGTGCCGGCCAATGCGGTGATGGCCAAGGAGATCGACCTGCGCGGCTCGTTCCGTTTCGGCTTCGAGTTCATGACGGCGGTGGAGCTGATTGCCGACGGCAGCGTCGATGTGTTGTCGCTGGTCACCGCCGAGCGGCCGCTGTCGACTGCGCCGGACGCGCTGCGGCTGGCGCTCGACCGCTCGCAGAGCGTCAAGGTCGTGCTGACTGCAAACTGATCCGGGAGATTCTTGATGATGTTGCAGGGATGGCGCTGGTACGGGCCCGATGATCCCGTATCGCTCGACGATGTCAGGCAGGCCGGCGCGACGGACATCGTCTCGGCGCTGCACCAGGTGCCGATCGGCGAGGCCTGGACGCGCAAGGCGGTCGAGGAGCGCAAGAATTTCATCGAGCACGGCCAGCCTGGCCGCTCGCCCTTGAGCTGGTCGGTCGTGGAGTCGATCCCGATCCCAGACGACGTCAAGCGGCTCGGCGGCAAGGCGACGCGCTCGATCGAAACCTGGATCGCGAGCCTCGAGGCCGTGGCCGCCGCAGGCATCAAGATCATCTGCTACAACTTCATGCCGGTGGTCGACTGGTGCCGCACCGATCTGGAATGGGAGCTGCCGAACGGCGCCCGCGCCATGCGCTTCGACCAGGACCGCTTTGCCGCGTTCGAGTTGCACATCCTGAAGCGCCCCGCCGCAGCTCAGGAGTATTCGCCGGAGCAGCAGGCGCGCGCGACAAAGCTCTTCGAGAAGATGAGCCAGGCTGACATTGACTATCTCGTCATGGTCATCGCTAGCGCGCTACCGGGCTCGACCACCGAGCCGATGACGATCCCGCAATTTCGCGACCGGCTCGAGCAATACCGCGACATCACGCCAGACATCCTGCGCCTGCATCTGGCCGAGTTCCTTGAGCGCGTCGCGCCGGTGGCCGAGCAGCTCGGCGTCTCACTGACGCTGCACCCGGACGATCCGCCGCGCCCCCTATTCGGGCTGCCGCGCGTCGCCTCCACCGCCGACGACTACCAGGCGCTGTTCGATGCCGTGCCGTCGAAGGCCAACGGCATCTGCCTGTGCACGGGCTCCCTCGGTGTCCGCGCCGGCAACAACCTGCCCGAGATGGCCGAACGCTTCGGCCCGCGCATCGCGTTTGCGCATTTGCGCGCGACCAAGCGCGAGGCGGACGGCCTGTCGTTCTACGAATCCGATCATCTCGACGGCGACGTCGACATGACCGCGGTGCTCAAAGCGCTGCTGAAGGAGAACGCGCGGCGTTCGCCGGACCGGCAGATCGTGTTCCGGCCCGATCACGGCCACCGCATGCTCGACGATCTCGCCGCGACCAAGCGCACCAATCCCGGCTACACCGCGATCGGCCGCCTGCGCGGCCTCGCCGAGCTCCGCGGCGCCATCCGAGCGATCGAGCATGGATAGCCGGCTACTTGTCTCGCAAGGGGATGGCCGCACACACCGCTGTCATGCCCCGGCTTGACCGGGGCATCCAGTACGCTGTGGCGTCTCGGTTCGAATCACAACCGCCTCTGGAATACTGGATCGCCCGGTCGGAGCCGGGCGATGACAGCGAGTACGTGGTGACCATGGTGCCCCTCGGGCAAAACAGCAAAGCGCCGAGCCTCGGTAAGATACGCCGCGAGAATGCAGAGCCGCCTCTGCTGTCATGCCCGTAGGCCGTTTCAGCCTTGCACCGCCTGACGGTCTATTCTACGCCACCTCAGGATAAAAGTTGCGCGAGGCGGTGATGCGCATCGCCAAAGCCTGCAGGGAGCTATCATGACCATTCGCAACACCCGCACCGGGGGCCAGATCCTGATCGACCAGCTGGTCGCCCAGGGCGTCGAGCGCGTCACCTGCGTGCCGGGCGAGAGCTATCTTGCGGCGCTCGACGCGCTGCATGACAGCCCGATCGACGTCATGATCTGCCGCGCCGAGGGCGGCGCCGCGATGATGGCGGAGGCCTATGGCAAGCTCACGGGCAGGCCCGGAATCTGCTTCGTCACCCGCGGCCCGGGCGCGACGAATGCCAGCCACGGCGTCCACATCGCCATGCAGGATTCGACGCCGATGATCCTGTTCGTCGGCCAGGTCGATACCGGCATGCGCGAGCGCGAGGCGTTCCAGGAGCTCGACTACAAGGCGGTGTTCGGCACCATGGCGAAATGGGCGGTCGAGATCGACCGTCCCGATCGCATACCGGAGCTGGTCGCGCGCGCCTTCCGCGTTGCGATGCAGGGCCGTCCGGGCCCCGTGGTGATCTCGCTGCCGGAGAACATGCTGACGGAAACCGCAGCTGTCGCCGATGCCATGCGGATCGAGCCGGCGGTGAGCTGGCCGGCGCCCGCCGACATCGAACGCGTCCGCGCCATGCTCGCGAGCGCGAAGGCGCCGCTGGTCATCCTCGGCGGCTCGCGCTGGACGGATGAAGCGACCAGAAGCATCGCGCGTTTCGCCGAGCGGTTCGACCTGCCGGTCGCGACCTCGTTCCGGCGGGCATCGCTGATCGACGCCGATCATTCGCATTATGCCGGCGATCTCGGCATCGGGCCGAGCCCGGGGCTGAAGGCCCGCATCGAGGGCGCCGACGTCGTTCTTCTCATCGGCGGCCGCATGTCGGAAATGCCGTCGTCATCCTACACGCTGCTGGACATTCCCACCCCGCAACAGCAGCTGATCCACGTCCACCCCGGCTCCGAAGAGCTCGGCCGCGTCTACCAGCCGGCGCTGGCGATCCAGGCGACGCCGGCCGCGTTCGCCGCCGCAGTCGAGACGCTGAGGCCTTCGGCCGCGCCGGCCTGGAAGGGCGAGGCGGCGAAAGCGCATGCCGATTATCTCGCCTGGACGGAGAAAGCGCGCGAACTGCCGGGCGCGTTCCAGTATGGTCAGGTCATGACCTGGCTGCGCGACCGCCTGCCCAAGGACGCGATCGTCTGCAACGGCGCCGGCAACTATGCCGGCTGGATCCATCGCCATCACCGCTTCCACAGCTTTGCCGCCCAGCTCGCGCCGACCTCGGGCTCGATGGGTTATGGCGTGCCGGCCGCGGTGCTCGCCAAGCGGCAATATCCGGATCGGACCGTCGTCGCCTTCGCCGGCGATGGCTGCTTCCTGATGAACGGCCAGGAGTTCGCGACCGCCGTGCAGTACGACGCGCCGCTCGTCGTCATCGTCGTCGACAATTCGCAATACGGCACCATCCGCATGCACCAGGAGCGCGACTATCCCGGCCGCGTGGTCGGCACCCAGCTCAAGAACCCGGATTTTGCGATGTACGCAAAAGCGTTCGGCGGCCATGGCGAGCGTGTCGAGCGCACCGAAGAATTTGCGCCGGCGTTCGAGCGCGCGCTCGCCTCGGGCAAGCCGTCGATCCTGCATTGCATCATCGATCCGCGCGCGATGTCGGTCAGCAAGGATTTCGCGCCCGCGGTGAAGGCGTAAGCGATGTCGCAAAGCCGCCACGTCGCCATCATCGGTGCCGGCGCGGTCGGCGTGATCAGCGCCATCGAGGCGCTGCGCGAGGGCCATCGCGTCACGCTGATCGATCCGGGCGATCCTGGTGGCGAACAGGCGGCGAGCTATGGCAATGCCGGTTGGCTCTCCTCGCATTCGGTGATTCCCCCGGCAGAGCCTGGCGTCTGGAAGAAGGTGCCGTTCTATCTGATGGACCCGCTCGGGCCGCTGGCGATCCGCTGGTCCTACTTGCCGAAGGCCTTGCCCTGGCTGATCAGATATCTGCTCTCGGGCTGGACCGAGGCGCGCGTCGAGAAGACCGCGTTTGCGCTGCGCGACCTCTTGAAGGACGCGCCGCTCCTGCACAGGAAGCTTGCGGAGGAGGCCGGTGTTCCAGAATTGATCGAGCGCAACGGCGTGATGCACGTGTTCCCATCGCGGGGCAATTTCGACGGTGATCTCGGCTGGCGCCTGCGCAAGCGCGTCGGCGTCAAGTGGCTCGAGCTTGATGCCAACGAAATGCGTCAGCGCGAGCCGGATTTGCACCCGCGCTATACCTTTGGCGTGGTGGTGGAGGAAGCCGGACGCTGCCGCGATCCCGGTGCTTACGTTGCGGCCCTTGCCAATCATGCGCTTGCGAGCGGCGTGAATCTCGTCCGCGCCAAGGCAACGGGCCTCAAGCTCAACGGCAACAAGCTCGTGGCTGTTCTCACCGAAACCGGCGAGGTTCCTTGCGATGCTGCGGTTATCGCCGCGGGCGCCCGATCGAAGCAGCTCACCGCATCCGTCGGCGATCCGCTGCCGCTCGAGACCGAGCGCGGCTACCACGTCATGATCGAAAATCCCGAGTCCGGTCCACGCGGCTCGATGATGGCGTCCGATGCCAAGATGGTTGTGAACTGGACCGACAAGGGCCTGCGCGCTGCCGGCACCGTCGAGATCGCCGGCCTCGAGGTCGAACCGAACTGGAAGCGCGCCGAGATTTTGCGCGATCATCTGCTCAGCATGTTCCCGAAACTGCCGAAGGATATTCCGGCCTCGCGCATCAAGACCTGGTTCGGTCATCGCCCGAGCATGCCCGACGGCCGCCCCTGCATCGGCTATGCGCGGGCCTCGCGCGATATCGTCTATGCCTTCGGCCACGGCCATATCGGCCTGGTCGGCTCAGCCCGCACCGGCCGCCTCGTCGCGCAGCTTCTGAGCGGCAAGACGCCTGAGATTCCGCTGGCGCCGTTCGCGCCCGACCGTTTCCTCTGAGGCCGCAGCATGACCACTCCAGCCAATTCATCTTCCCGCATCGCCCGTGGCGGCAAGGCCATCTATGGGGCGCCGCTCGGCATCTTGATGCTTGAAGCGCGCTTCCCTCGCATTCCCGGCGACATGGGCAACGGCACGACCTGGCCGTTTCCAGTGCTCTATCGCGTGGTAAGCGGGGCAACGCCGGAGAAGGTGGTGCTGAAGGGCGCGGCCGGCCTGCTGCCGGATTTCATCGATGCGGCAAAGGACCTGGTGCGGCTAGGGGCCGAGGCGATCACCACCAATTGCGGCTTCCTCTCGCTGTTCCAGAGGGAGATCGGGGCCGCCGTCGGCGTTCCCGTTGCGACCTCGTCGCTGATGCAGGTGCCCTGGGTGCAGGCGACCTTGCCGCCGGGCAAGCGCGTCGGCCTCGTCACGGTGTCGGGCTCGACCTTGACGCCGGCCCATCTCGAAGGTGCCGGCGTGCCGATGGACACGCCGCTGGTCGGCACCGAGAACGGCAAGGAGTTTTTCCGTGTCCTGATCAAGGCGGAGAAGGACGATATGGACATCGCGCAAGCCGAGCGCGACGTGGTCGAGGCCGGCAAGGAGCTCGTCGCCAGGCATCCGGACGTCGGCGCCATCGTGCTCGAATGCACCAACATGCCGCCTTATGCGGCGGCATTACAGGCCGAAGTCGGGCTGCCCGTGTATGACATCTATTCCATGATCACCTGGTTTCATGCTGGACTGCGCCCGCGCGTGTTTGGCTGATCGCAACAATCGAAGCGATGTGAGCAATTGGAGGCAGACATGAAACTATCCGGCAAGGTCGCCGCCATCACGGGCGCGGCGCGCGGCATCGGCAAGGCCTGCGCGAAGAGATTCTTGGACGACGGCGTCAAGGTCGTCATCTCGGATGTCGATACCGATGGCCTGGCCGCGACGGCGGCCGAGCTCGGCCGGCCGGATGCCCTGCGCGCGGTCCCCGGCAATGTCGCCAAGCGGGTGGACGTGGATCAGATCGTTGCGACGGCCGCAAAGGAGTTCGGCCGGCTCGACATCATGGTCAACAATGCCGGCGTCGCCCGCAACCAGGACATCCTGGATATCTCCGAGCAGGATTTCGACGACGTCATCGCCATCAACTTGAAAGGCGCTTTGTTCGGCGTGCAGGCGGCGGCCAGGCAGATGATCGCGCAAGGCGGCGGCGGGGTCATCATCAACATGTCCTCGGTCAATGCGCTGCTCGCGATCCCGACGCTTGCGACTTACGCCATCTCAAAAGGCGGCATGAAGCAGCTCACGAGCGTCGCCGCGGTGGCGCTGGCCCCGCACAACATCCGCGTCGTCGCGGTCGGGCCCGGAACGATTTTGACCGACATGGTGGCGTCAGCGATCTTCAATTCCGAGGATGCCCGGCGCGGCGTGATGTCGCGAACGCCGATCGGCCGCGGCGGCGAGCCGAGCGAGGTCGCCTCCGTCGTTGCATTCCTCGCCAGCGACGATGCGTCCTACATCACGGGCCAGACGATCTATCCGGATGGCGGGCGGCTGATCCTGAACTACACGGTGCCGGTGAAGGAGAAGTAGCTGCCACACTCTCGCTGTCATCGCCCGGCCTCGACCGGGCGATCCAGTATTCCGTGACGTCTGCGACTAAACCGAGAGGCTGCGGCGTACTGGATGCCCCGCCTTCGCGGGGCATGACAGCGTTGATTGTGGCAAGCAGCGCAACCTCACTCCGCCGCAACCGTCATCCCGTGACCCAGCCGCTTCGAGATGCTGCCGGCGCAGTCGCGCAAGGCGTGGGCGATCGGGCTGTCCCAGCGCGCATCGAACGTGCCTTCCGGCCCCATCGCGGTGATGACCAGGGCGACATGGCCGGCATGGTCGAACACGGGCGCGGAGAACGCGTTGACGCCGGGCAGGGGATCGCCGAGTGCGCGCGCAAGGCCGTGCTTGCGCACCTCGGCGAGCATGTCGGCGAGCTTCGCACCCTTGATCGGTCGCTTCGGATTGTAACCGACGCCGTGGCGATCGAGGCCGCTTTCCAGCGCCGCATTGATGGTCTTTTCCGGAAGGAAGGCGGCAAAGGCGCGGCCGGTCGCGGTCTCCAATAGCGCCATGACCGAGCCGGCGCGCATCACGATGTGAACGGGCTGGGCGGGCTCTTCCAGCTGCACGACGGTCGGTCCGTGCGTGCCCCAGACCGCGAGCGAGACCGCATGCCCGATTTGACTTGCGAGCGCCGCGATCTTCGGTCCCGCGATGCGCACGCCGGAGAGGCGGCGCAGGCTGATCAGGCCGAGCTCCAGCGCCAGCGCCCCGATTTCGTAGCGGCCGGTGATCTCGTCCTGCTCGATCAGCCCGATACGCGAGAAGCTCGCAAGATAAGGATGCGCCTTGGCGGGCGCCATGCCGGCCTCGCGGGCGAGATCGCGCAGCATCATCGGCTCGCCGCACCTCGCGAGCGCGCGGAGCAGCTCGCCGCCGACCTCGATCGACTGGATGCCGCGGCTTTCTCTCTTCATGGGCCTCCTGGCGTACGTGTTACGCCGCGTCGCGCTTGGCGGCGCTGTCGGCGAGGTGACGGCCGGCAATGTAGCCGAAGGTCAGCGCCGGCCCAAGCGTGATGCCGGCACCGGGATAGTTGCCGCCCATGATGCTGGCCATGTCGTTGCCGGCCGCATAAAGCCCGGGAATGACCCGGCCCTCCGCATCGAGCGCCCGCGCGTTCTCGTCGATGACGATGCCGGCATAGGTGCCGAGATCGCCGACCACCATCTTGATGGCGTAGAACGGGCCGTTCTCCAGCGGCGCGACGCAAGGGTTCGGGCCGTGCAGCGCATCGCCCTGGTAGCGGTTATAGGCTTTCGAGCCCTTGCCGAAGGCGGCATCAAAGCCTTGCGGTGCCGTGGCGTTGAATTGCGCCACTGTCGCGACGAACGTTTTGGCGTCGATGCCGGCCTTTGCAGCAAGCGCCTCCAGCGTATCGCCGCGCATGAGATAGCCGGTGCGTAAGTGATGGCCGAGCGGCATCGGGAAGGGCGGCACGCAGCCGAGGCCATATTTCCGCAGCGTCTTGTGGTCACAGACGAGGAAAGCCGCGATCTCATCGCCGGGCTTGGCGGCCTTGACCATGGCTTGGACGAAATCGTGGTAGGAATTGCCTTCATTGGCGAAACGCTTGCCGTCGCGCATCACCGCGATCACGCCGGGCTTGGCGCGGTCGATGAAATGCGGCATGACGCCCTTCGAGCCGTCCTTGCGCGTGGTCAGCGACACCGGCACCCAGGCCGCCGCATTCGGCAGGCGGTCCTCAATATGGCCGCCGGCACTTTCCGCAAGGCGCAGGCCGTCGCCGGTGTTACCGGTCGGTCCTGGCGAATAGTGCTCGTTGCCGGTCGGCGCATGCGGGAACATCTTCTTGCGCCGTTCCACGTCATGCGGGAAACCGCCGCAGGCCAGCACGACACCGTGGCGGGCACGAACGCGCACGTCGCGTCCCTCACGGGTGACGATCGCGCCGGTCACGGCGCCGTTTTCGACCGTCAGCTCGCGCACGGGCGAGGACAGCCACATCGGAATCTTCAGATCGAGTGCTGATTTCGCCAGCCGCCCCGCCAGCGCATTGCCGTTGGTCAGCGTCATGCCGCGGCCATAGCGCAGCACGTCCATCAGATGTCGCGACAGTCGTTTCGCGACGTAGACCGCCGAACTCACCGACTTCGTTACGCGCATGAAATGGATGATCTCCTTGCCGGAGCCTAACATCATGCCGAAGACGGTGAGCTCGGGCAGCGGCATGCCGAGCGTCTTGATGAGGTCGCCGAGCTCGCGGCCGTCGAAGGGACGCGTCACCATGGAGCGGCCACCCTGGGCGCCGCCGGGTGCTTCGGCGTGATAGTCCGGAAACACCAGCGGCATGTCGAATCGCAGCGCCGTCTTAGTGGTGAAAAAATCGACCGCCTCGGGGCCGGCGCTCAAGAACGCATCGACGCGTGCGGCATCGAAATTGTTGCCGGCCTCATGCCGCAAATAGATGCGCGCCTGCTCCGGCGTCTCCTCGATGCCGTAGGCCCGCGCCAGCGAGGTGCCGGGGATCCAGAGCCAGCCGCCGGAGCGGGCAGTGGTGCCGCCGAAGCGCGGCTCCTTCTCAACGATCAGCACATCGAGCCCGCGATAGCGCGCGGTGATCGCGGCCGACATGCCGGAGGCGCCCGATCCGGCCACGAGCACATCGCACTCGTAAGTTTCGCCTGCGTTGCGCTCGTTGCCGGTCATGCGGGCCTCACTTCTTCAGCAGCGGACATTTGGACTCGGAGGCCGGGCGGAAGGCATCCTCGCCCTTCACGGTCTTGATGATCTCCAGATAGTCCCAGGGTTCCTTGGACTGCGCCGGGGATTTCACCTTGGCGAGATACATATCGCGGATGACGCGGCCGTCCTCCCGCAACTTGCCGCCATGGACGAACATATCCTCGATCGGCAGCTCGCGCATCTTGGCCATCACCTTGGCCGGATCGTCGGTGCCGGCGGCCTTGATGCCCTTGAGATAGTGCAGCACCGACCCGTAGACGCCGGTCTGGATCATGGTGGGCATCACCTTGGTGCGCTCGTAGAACTTCTTCGACCAGGCGCGGGTCGCCTCGTCCATGTTCCAGTACGACGCCGTGGTCATATAGGTGCCTTGCGCGGCCTTGAGCCCGATCGCGTGCACGTCGGTGTCGAACATCAGAAGGCCGACGAGCTTCTGGCCGCCCTGCACCAGGCCGAACTCGCCGGACTGCTTGATGGCGTTATCGGTGTCCTGGCCGGCATTGGCGAAGGCGACGACGTCGGCCTTCGAGCTCTGTGCCTGCAGCGCAAAAGAAGAAAAGTCGGCGGTGTTGGTCGGATGCTTCACGCCGCCCAGCACCTTGCCGCCCATCTCGTTGATGAAGCGGGTTGCGTCCTTCTCGAGCTGCTGGCCGAAGGCGTAATCGGCGGTGATGAAGTACCAGGACTTTCCGCCTTCCTTGATCACGGCCGACGCCGTCACCTTCGACAGCGCGTAGGTATCGTAGGTGAAGTGCACCGTGTTGGGGCTGCACAGCTCGTCGGTCAGCGAGCTCGCGCCAGGGCCCGACAGCAGCGCGATCTTGCCCCGCTCGCGCACCATGTTGTGGACGGCGATCGCGATGCCGGAGTTGGGAATGTCGACGACCGCGTCGACCTTGCCGTTGTCGAACCAGCCGCGCACGATCTGTACGCCGACGTCGGTCTTCATCTGGTGGTCGGCGCTGATGATCTCGATCGGCTTGCCGAGCACCGTCGGCCCGAATTCCTCGACCGCCATCTTCGCCGCTTCGACCGACCCCGGCCCGCTGTTGTCGCGACCCCAGCTCGACAAATCCGTCAGCACGCCGATCCGCACCGCATCGTCGGAAACTTGCGCGGTGGCAGCCGAAGTCGTGGCAGCCGAAGTCATGGCCGCGAGCATCGCGCAGGCCAAAAGCCCTCTCATCGTTGTTTCCTCTCTTTTATGTCCCGCATTTCGCGGTTGGTTATTGAGTTGGCGGTAAGTTAGATATTAGCGAATAGATTTGTCAATAGCGAAAATGAGTTCCCGGAGTCTCCGCCGTCATTCCGCGGCGACGGTTGGGATAGCCGGTTCAACGGACTCGCCATTGCGAGCGCAGCGAAGCAATCCAGAATCATTCCGCGGAGACAGTCTGGATTGCTTCGTCGCAAGGGCTCCTCGCAATGACGGGTGTTGAAGCAGCCGCCCGCGAATCGCGCGGCAAAAGCAAGCACGCGGGCAGGTTGCAACGCACATCGGGATTAGCCATGATACCCGCGAACAGTCTGGGGCGTGGCATGACGACAGCAACGGGGGTCTCCGGCGCGACGGAGAGATCGACGACGGCGCATGTGGTGTGGGCGAGTGCGCTCGGGACTGCGATCGAGTGGTACGACTTTCTGATCTACGGCACCGCGGCGGCGCTGGTGTTCAACAAGCTGTTCTTTCCGAGTTTCGATCCCTTTGTCGGCACGCTGGCGGCGTTCTCGACCTATGCGGTCGGCTTCGTCGCGCGGCCGATCGGCGGCGCCATCATCGGGCACTATGGCGACCGGCTCGGGCGCAAGAAGATGCTGGTTGCGACTATGATCGCGATGGGGCTCGGCACCTTCCTGATCGGCTGCCTGCCGACCTACAGCCAGATCGGCGTCTGGGCGCCGATTTTCCTCGTCATGCTTCGCTTCATCCAGGGCATCGGGTTAGGGGGCGAATGGAGCGGCGCGGTGGTGATGGTGATCGAGCACGCCGGCAATCGCCGCGGCTTCTACGGCAGCCTGGTGCAGATCGGCTTTCCCGTCGGTGTCGCCGCCTCCACCGGCATTTTTGGCTTGATGACGAAATTGCCGGAGGCGGATTTTCTGAGCTGGGGCTGGCGCGTGCCGTTCCTGATCAGCATCTTGCTGGTCGGTGTCGGCTTCATGGTGCGACTCAAGCTCGCGGAAACGCCGCACTTCAAGGAAGTTGTCGAGCGCAAGGAGGTGCTGGCACAGCCGGTGCTCGAGGTTCTGCGTCGGGACTGGCGCAGTTTCTTGCTCGCGATCTGCATCACGGTTTCAGAGGTGGGGCTGGCTTATCTCCTCACCGTCTTCACCGTGGTCTATGCGACGACAAAGCTCGGCCTGCCGCGACAAGTGATTTTGGATGCGGTGGTCTACGCCGCTCTCGTCGAGTTCGCGACGCTGCCGCTGGCCGGTTGGCTCTCCGACATCTTTGGCCGCAAAGCGCTGTATCTTGCCGGCGGCGTATTCTCGGTGGCGCTGGCGTTTCCGTTGTTCTGGTTCCTCGACACCAGGGAGCCAGCGTTGATCACCCTCGCCCTCGTCGTCACGATGACGTTGACGCATGCAATGCTGTTCGGGCCGAAGGCCGCCTTCATGCCAGAACTGTTCCGCACCCAGGTGCGCTATAGCGGCGCTTCGCTCGGCGCCAATGTCGCGGCCGCGCTCAGTGGCGGCTTTTCGCCGCTGATCGCCGCGGCGCTGCTTGCATGGGCCGGCTCCTACTGGCCCGTATCGCTCTACATCGTCGGGCTCTCGCTGATCACGCTCATCGCAACGCTGATGGCGCCGGAGACCGCGCGGGATTCGCTCAGATCTTGAGCGCCGTCATCGGCACGCGGGGTTCGCCGCGCCCGGGATGGCGAGGAAGGTGATCGTTGCCGGCGCGAGCCGGATCGGGCCGGCCGCTGTTGCGTGCCCGGAAAGGCGCGGCAGTTCATTCCCGTCGGCGAGTGCGAGCGTGGAGCCATTCAATTTCACCATCGCGCTTTGCAGCTTTGCGGCCTCCAAGGTGTAGCGCTCGGACGGAAGCGGCAGCACGATCGTGCGGAATGAGTTCCGCGAAATATTGATCGCGAGCACCGTCACGGCCCCCGGCGCCGATCGATGACAGTGTGCGTAGACGTGAAGGCCGGGTGCCGTTGCCGCGCTTGCATCGAGCACGGTCGTTCCCATCAGCTGATGCCAGACGAGCGCGCTCCAGTAACTGGGGCGGGGACGGAACGTGCCTTCGTCGAGCAGGCCATAATCGCTCGCGGCCAGCGTGTTGTGCATCACGACCTGAACGCCGGCTTTTGCCAGCCGTCCGAGCTGGTCGAGATAGCGGAATGTGTCGAGAAAGGTCTTGTCCCAGCGGTTGCCGCCGCAGGCGGCATCGGCGGTTTCGGTCAGCCAGATCGGCTTTCCCGGCGCGAACTGATCGCGCAGGCCGCGATAGACCGAGAGCGTCGCATCGGTACGGGCGAGCCATTCCTCCGAGAGCGCCTGCGCCGGCTCATCGCTTCCGCCGCAGCGCGGCGAGACCGTGTTGTAATGATGGTAGGAGAAGCGGTCGATGCCTTCGCCTGACGCCGCGAGCAGATCGCGCGTGCGAATGCCCGGTACGGACGGCGCGGCGGAGTCGCCGACCGAGCCGGGGCCAACGATCAGAGTCTCCGGCGCGGCGCGCTGCATCCACTCGCGAAACGTTCTGAAATCCCGGCCATAGGCCCTTGCATCATATCCGGGCGGCGCGCCACTCGTCGCTGCCAGCGTCGGCTCGTTCATGAATTCGGCAGCGGCGATCCGGCTGCCCTGCGATCGCGTGGCATCGACAAGACGTTGCGCCTGATCCGGCCTCCATGCGCCGTCCGCATCGCGGCTGCCGGCGCTGATCGCAAAGGAGGTGATGATCTCCGCATCGACCGCACGCGCAAAGTCGATCACCCCGCGCCATTGCGCACGGCCCAGCACCGTGTTGAATCCCGGCGGTGGTGTGGCCGGTGCCGGTTCGGTGTCGGCGGAGAACGTCGCATTGGCCCAGGTTCCGCTCACGCGCAGATACGCCGGCGACAAGGCTGCAGCGAGCCTGCGCAGGCGCGCGTTGGCGAGATCGATCGGAGGTCTGTCGCTGTAACGATCATGCTGATCGAATGCGCGTGTCGTGCGCAGATACGGTTTCCAGAACCGGCCGCCCGTTATCTCGACCATCTCGATGTTGTAAGATTGAAAGCGCGGGTCGATCGTGCCGACCGCCTTCAACTCCGCAGGCGCAATCGCCAACTCGCCCGCATGCGCCGCGCACGACGTTGCGGCAACGAGCATTGCAAGCCCTGTCACACGCGCTGCGCGAAACGGCCGGACTTGTTGATTTCCTCGCCCTGTATGCACGTCCTGACGCCTTCTTATGCGCCCTGCCAAAAGCAAATGCAGCGGCCCGAACCATTAGCTCCGTTTATGTGGCGAATTTTTACTTCCAATTTTACTTCGCTACATCCCGCCCATAGCCTCGCCCGCAACTGATCACATCCGCAGCCGGTCAATGGCGACCGGTGCGCCGCGTTCATCGTAGCCAACGAGGGTTGCCATGTCTGACAAGGGTAAGGGGACGTCCACTTCCGATCCGGTGGGGACGGGGGCCAAGGCGGAAGTCAGCTCGAGGAAAAAGCTGAGCCGGCGCACGCTGTTGAAGGGGGCAGCCGCGGTCGCGGGCGCAGCCGCAGGATCGGACGCGATCCGCGGCTTCCCGACCATCTGGGCGCAGGAGATCAAGGACATCGAGCTGCGCCATGTCGGCGTCTCCTATTCAGTGGTGAAGGCGATCGGCGACCAGGCTGCCAAGGATCTCGGCTTCAAGGTGACGATGCAGAACCTCGACACCTCCGCTGCGATCAACCGCTTCATAAGCCAGCCTAATACGGTCGACATCGCCGACCTCGAGGGCTGGCAGGCCAAGCTCGCCGCCAAGCGCAGCGTGATCCAGGGCATCGAGGTCAGGAAGATCAAGGAGTTCGACAACATCCTGCCGATCTTCACCAAGGGCGAGATCGACGGCCACAAGATCCCGCGCCAGGGTATCTCGCCCTATGAGGCCATGTACATCGCAAAGCCCGACGCGACCGACCTCAACGATGGCGTCACCGAATGGGCGACCTTCCTGCCGCAGGTCTACAATGCCGACTCCATTGGCTATCGCCCCGATCTCGTCGGCCATGAAGTGACCGAGTGGAAGGACCTCATCGATCCGAAATTCAAGGGCAAGGCCGCGATTCTCGACGTGCCCGCGATCGGCATCATGGATGCCGCGCTCTGCTTCGAAAGCGCGGGCCTGATCAAGTACGGCAACAAGGGCAACATGACCAAGGAGGAGATCGACTTCACCTGCAACAAGCTGATCGAGCTGAAGAAGCAGGGCCAGTTCCGCGCGACCTGGACCACCTTCGACCAATCGGTGCAGCTGATGGCCGCGGGCGAGGTCGTCATCCAGTCGATGTGGTCGCCGGCGGTCGCAGCCGTCCGGGTCAAGGAGATTCCTTGCGTCTACGCGCCGGTCAACGTCAAGAACGGCAAGGAAGGCTACCGCGGCTGGTGCAACGGCATGGGGCTGATGAAGCACCTCTCCGGCAAGAAGCTCGACGCTGCCTACGAATATCTCAACTGGTATCTGTCGGGCTGGCAGGGCGGCTTCGTCGCGCGCTACGGCTATTACAGCCCGGTGCCGTCGACCGCGAAGAAATTCCTGACGCCTGCCGAATGGGCATTCTGGTACGAGGGCCAGCCGGCGCCGGAAGCGATCAACGATCCCTACGGCGTGCCGATGGAAAAGATCGGCACCAAGCGCGACGGCGGCTCGTTCCTCGACCGCGTCAAGAACATCTCGTGCTGGAACACGCTGATGGATGAGGCGGCCTACATGAACAAGCGCTGGAACGACTTCAAGGTGGCCTGAAACCTGCTTTCCCTGACGTAACGAGAGCGCCGGCGCGGCGACGCGCCGGTGCAAGGGAAGCGACTTCGAGGCGTTCGCCGATATGCAGCCAGGTCCAAGTTCAGCTCCAAGTCTCGCTCAAACCACATCACGCGCCAATCTCGCCGGCTGGCTCTACGTGTCGCCGCTTGTGCTGGTGCTCGTGCCGTTCTTCGTGGCGCCGATCCTGGTCGTGCTGGCCGCAAGCTTCTTCGCCACCGATGGTTTTGGCGGGCTGACGCCCGGCTTCACGCTCGCAAGCTATGTCGAGGTGCTGCATTCGGCGCTGACGCTGAAGCTGTACCTGGCGACGATCAAGTTCACGGTTCTGACCTGGGTCTTCACGCTCATCATCGGCTTCTTCGTCGCCTATTTCCTGGTGTTCCACGTTCGCAACCAGCTGCTGGCGATCGGCCTGTTCCTGCTGTGCACGGTGCCGTTCTGGACCTCTAACATCATCCGGATGATCTCGTGGATTCCGCTGCTCGGCAAGGAAGGCCTGATCAACCAGGCGCTGCTCGGAGCGGGCGTCATCCGTCAGCCGCTGGAGGTGCTGCTGTTCTCCGACCTCGCGGTCGTCATCGCCCATGTCCACCAGCTCACGATCTTCATGATCGTGCCGATCTTCAATTCTATGGCGCGGATCGACAAGAAGCTGATCGAGGCCGCGATCGACGCCGGCGCCAGCCGGTTCGACATCATGCGGCTGATCGTGGTGCCGATGTCCAAGAGCGGCATCGCGCTCGGCACCATCTTCGTGGTCTCGATCGTGATGGGCGATTTCTTCGTGGTCAAGGTGATGTCCGGCGGCGGCTCGGCCTCGGTGGTCAGCGCGTTCTACGAGGACGTTGGCGTGCTGCAATACCCGACCGCGGCCGCGAGCGCGGTGCTGCTGACGCTGGTGCTGGTCGCGATCGTCTCGCTGATCCTGCGCACCGTCGACATCCGGCACGAGATCACACGATGAGCGCGGTGCTGGCCGACATGCCCGAGACAGTCGCGCCTGCGACCACCAAGGCGATCGCGCCGAGCAAGGGTGGGCGGCCCTGGACATTCTATGTGCTGGCGACGCTGTTCGCGCTCTACGTGCTCGCACTCTACGGCCCGATGTTCTGCATCTACATCCTGTCGTTCCAGGACATCCGCGGCGGCTTGGTGTTTCCGATGAAGGGACAGTCGCTGCACTGGTTCATCGATCTCTTCACCCAGGTGCGGACCGGCGACGTCAAGGGCTCGTTCGACCGCTCGATCAAGCTCGCGGTCATCGTCACCATCATCACGGTGGTGGTGTCGTTTCTCGCCGGTCTTGGTTTCCGCAGGCGCTTTCGCGGCGACACCGTCGTCTTCTACACGATGATCGGCAGCCTGGTCGCGCCTGGCCTCGTGCTCGGCCTCGGCACCGGGCTCCTGTTCCAGGCGCTCGGGCTGAATGCGAGCTGGTACACCTCGGCGCTCGGCGCGCAGCTGTCCTGGACGCTGCCGTTCGGTGTGCTGGTGATGTTCGCAGTGATGTCGCGCTTCAACCACGTCTGGGAGGAGGCGGCCTACGATCTCGGCGCCAGCCGCTGGCAGTCGATCCGGCTGGTGATGATCCCGGTGCTGGCGCCCGGCCTCGTTGCTGTCGCGCTGTTCGGCTTCACGCTGTCCTATGACGAATTCGCCCGCAGTCTCCAGACCGCCGGGTCGCTGAACACGCTGCCGCTAGAAATCTGGAGCATGACATTGAACGTCACCTCGCCCTCGCTCTACGCGCTCGGCACGGTGACGACCATCGTCTCCTTCATCGTCATCGGCGCGAGCCTGGGCAGCATCGTGCTGATCCAGAAGAAGCGCGGCAGCAATGCAAAGGGTTGAGCTGGGAATGAAGAGCGATCGCGGCGATATCGAACTGGCGGGCGTCTGCAAGAGCTTCGACGGCGTCACCAACGTGGTCGACGGCGTCAACCTCAGGATCGCCGACGGTGCCTATTGCTGCTTCATCGGCCCGTCCGGCTGCGGCAAGACCACGATCTTGCGCATGATTGCCGGCCATGAGGATCCGACTGCGGGTGAGATCGTGATCGGCGGCCAGAACGTCGTTGGGCTCGCGCCGGTGCAGCGGCGCACCGCGATGATGTTCCAGTCCTATGCACTGTTTCCGCACCTGACCGTGCGCGAGAACATTGCCTTTGCGCTACGCGTGCGCGGCATGTCCAAGGCGGATCGCCTGCGCGCGGCGGACGCCATGATCGAGAAGGTGAGGCTGACGCAATTCGCCGATCGGCTGCCGGCGCAGCTCTCCGGCGGTCAGCAGCAGCGCGTGGCGCTGGCACGCGCGGCGATCACGGAGCCGCGCGTGCTGCTTCTCGACGAGCCGCTGTCGGCTCTGGACGAGCAGCTCCGTGTGCAGATGCGCCAGGAGTTGCGGCGGATGCAGCAGGACCTCGGCATTACCTTCGTCCACGTCACCCACACCCAGCTCGAGGCGATCGCGCTCGCCGATCTCGTGGTGGTGATGGAGCAGGGCAGGATCAAGCAGGCGGGAGCGGCGCGCGAGGTCTACGCCCATCCGCACGACCGCTATGTCGCCGAGTTCATGGGCGGCCAGAACGTGCTGTCGGGGCGAGTCGAGAAGGTCAACGGCGTGAGCTTTACGCTCGCGCAGGCCGCCCCCTCGGGCATTGAGGTGCCACTTCAGGCGCGCTCGACCGTCAGCGTCGGCGACAAGGTCGACATCGCGGTGCGCCGGGACGACGTTGTGCTGGTCAGGTCTGGCAAGGAATTGCCGCCCGGCTGTACCAACTCCCTGCCGAGCCGGGTGCTTGCGATCGAATACCAGGGCTACTTCGTCAAGGTCATGCTCGACACCGTGCCGGACGATGCGTTCGTGGCGTACGTGCCGGAAAAGACCTTCTTTGCGGATCCCTTCACCGTCGGCGATGTCGTGATGGCCACCTGGGCCACCGGCAGCGCGCTTCCACTCGCCTAAAGCCCCGTCGCGCACAGGAGTATGATCGTGCAGATATCCTTCACACTCAACGGACGGCCGACCACGGTGGATGTCGAGCCGGCGACGCTCGTTGCCGAACTCCTGCGCGAGCAGTTCAACCTCACCGGCACCCATATCGGCTGCGACACCAGCCAGTGCGGCGCCTGCGTCGTGCATCTCGACGGACTTCCCGTGAAAAGCTGCACGCTGCTGGCGCCCGCGCTCGACGGCGCGACGCTGCTCACCATCGAAGGCCTGCAAGGCGCACCGGGTTCGAACCGGCTGCATCCGATGCAGGAAGCCTTCCGCGAGCATCACGGCCTGCAATGCGGCTTCTGCACGCCCGGCATGCTGATGACCGCGGTGGCGCTTGCCACCGAAAAGCCGGCGCTGACGGAAGCCGATGTCCGTCGCGGCCTCGAAGGCAACATCTGCCGCTGCACCGGCTACCAGAACATCGTCGTCTCGGTGATATCAGGCGCCGCCGCCATGAACGCCGCCAAGGGAGAGTGACCATGGGCAATGTGATCGGGATCGGCGCCTCACCGAAACGCAAGGAAGACCAGCGCTTTCTCACCGGACGCGGCAGCTATGTCTCCGACATCAAGCGCCCGGGCATGACCGCCGGCGCGTTCGTGCGCTCGCCGCATGGACATGCGAAACTGCGCGGCATCGACAAGAGCGCGGCGCTCGCAGCGCCGGGCGTCATCGCTGTCCTGACCGGGGACGACGTCGCAGACGATGGGCTCGGTTCGCTGCCCTGCGGTTGGGGCATTACGGACGCCAAGGGCGTGCCGATGAAGGAGCCGCCGTTCCCGATGCTGGCGCAGGACAAGGTGCGCTTCGTCGGCGACATGGTGGCCTTCGTCATCGCCGAGACGCCGGAGCAGGCGAATGCGGCGGCCGAGCTGCTCAACGTCGATTACGAGGTGCTACCCTCGGTAGTCGGCGTGCTCGAGGCCGTGCGGCCGGGCGCACCGCAATTGTTCGACGACGTGCCGAACAACATCTGCTGCGACTGGGAGCTCGGCGACAAGGCCGCGGTCGAAGCCGCGTTTCGCAAGGCCGCGCATGTCGCAAAGCTCAGCCTGGTCAACAATCGCCTGATCGGCAATCCGATGGAGCCGCGCGCGGCGATCGCGGAGTATGAGCCCGGTACCGATCGCTTCACGCTGTGGACTACCAGCCAGTTCCCGCACGTCGTGCGCTTCCTGATGGGTGCGCTGGTGCTGAACATCCCGCAGCACAAGCTGCGGGTGGTCGCGCCCGATGTTGGCGGCGGCTTCGGCGTCAAGCAGTTCCATTACGGCGAGGAGGCCGTGATCACCTGGGCTGCCAAGCGCGTGATGCGGCCGATCAAATGGGTGGCGAGCCGCTCCGAAGGCTACGTCTCCGACCGCCACGGCCGCGACCACGTCACCGAGGCCGAGCTTGCGCTCGACGAGACCGGCAAATTCCTGGCCTTCCGGGTCAAGACGCTCGCCAATATGGGCGGCTATCTCTCGACCTTCGGGCCGAACATCCCGACCAATCTCTATGGCCCCTTGCTCGGCGGCGTCTACACTACGCCGGCGATCTATTGCAATGTGAAGGTGGTGTTTACCAATACCGTTCCGGTCGATGCCTATCGCGGGGCCGGCCGGCCCGAGGCGACCTTCGTGCTGGAGCGCATCGTCGATGTCGCAGCCAGTGAGATGGGGATCGACCGCGTCGAGATCCGTCGCCGCAACATGATCCCGAAGGAGGCTTATCCGTATCAGACGCCGGTGCTGGTGCAGTACGATTCCGGCGATCCGGTTGGGTGCCTCGACGGTGCGCTGGTGGCGGCCGACGCCAAGAACTTTGGCATCCGCAAGTCGGAATCGGCGCGCAAGGGCAAATTCCGCGGGCTCGGCTACTCCACTTATGTCGAGGCCTGCGGTCTCGCCCCGTCGCGCTTCGCAGGACGGCTGGGCGCGCGCGGTGGCCTCTATGAGAGCGCCACGGTGCGCGTGCATCCGACCGGCCAGGTCACGGTCATGATCGGCACGCACAATCACGGCCAGGGCCATGAGACGACGTTTGCCCAGATCGTCTCGGAAAAGCTCGGCGTGTCCTTTGAGAACGTCGACATCGTGTTCGGCGATACCGATCGCGTGCAGTTCGGCATGGGCACCTATGGTTCACGCTCGCTGGTGGTCGGAGGCGCGGCGCTGTCGAAGGCGACGGACAAGGTGGTCGCCAAGGGCAAGAAGATCGCGGCGCATCTATTAGAGGCCGCCGAAGTCGATATCCAGTTCGAGGCCGGAAAATTCTCGGTCGCGGGCACGGACCGCATGAAGACGTTCGAGGAGATCGCGGGCGCCGCCTACGTACCGCATGACTATCCGCTCGAAGTGTTGGAGCCGGGACTGGAGGAGCAGGCCTATTACGATCCCGTCAACTTCACCTATCCCGGCGGCTGCCACATCGCCGAGGTCGAGGTCGATCCTGAGACCGGCACGGTGACGCTGGTCAATTATACCGCGGTGGACGACGTCGGAACGGTGATCAACCCGATGATTGTCGAAGGCCAGCTGCATGGCGGCATCGTGCAGGGTGTCGGCCAGGCCTTGTTCGAGAACGCGGTCTATGACGAGGGCTCGGGCCAGCTGCTGTCGGGCTCGCTGATGGACTACTGCATGCCGCGTGCCGACCATCTGCCGATGATGAAAGTGGAGACCCATTCGACGTTGTGCACGCACACGCCGATGGGCGTGAAGGGCTGCGGCGAGGTCGGCACCATCGGCTCGCCCGCTGCCGTCATCAACGCGGTGGTCGATGCGCTGTCGCATCTCGGCGTTACCCACGTCGACATGCCGGCGACGCCGAACCGGATCTGGCGGTTGCTGCAAAACGCGTCGCTGCCGGTCGCCGCGGAATAGGGAGGACAAAAATGAAACCGTTTGCCTATCATCAGCCAACCCAGATTCCCGACGCTGCAAAGCTGCTGACCTCGATCGAGGACAGCAAGCTCGTCGCCGGCGGCATGACGCTGATCCCGACGCTGAAGCAGCGCTTGGCCAGTCCGGTCGCGCTGATCGATCTTTCCAGGCTTGGAAGCCTGAAGGGTATCACTGATGACGGCGCGACGATCACCATCGGTGCGATGACGCCGCACGCCGTGGTCGCTGGCTCCAAGCTCGTGCAAGCAAGGATCCCCGGTCTCGCTGCGCTGGCCTCGATGATCGGCGATCCCGCGGTTCGCAGCCGCGGCACCATCGGCGGCTCGGTCGCGAACAACGACCCGGCGGCCGATTATCCCGCCGGAGTCCTCGGCCTGGGCGCGACCATCGTCACCAGCACGCGCGAGATCGCGGCCGACAAGTTCTTCCTCGGCCTGTTCGAGACCGCGCTCGAGCCGGGCGAGATCATCACCGCAATCCGCTTTCCCCTGCCGCTCAAGGCGGGTTACGCGAAATTCAAGGCGCCGGCGTCGCGCTACGCGCTGGTCGGCGTCTTCGTCGCGAAATTCGCCGATGGCGTCCGTGTCGCCGTGACCGGTGCCGGAGCGGGCGTGTTCCGGGTGCCGCCGATGGAGGCGGCGCTGTCGCAACATTTCGATCCGTCCGCGATCGCAGCGATCAAGATCGACACCGACGGCCTCACCTCCGACATCCACGCCGAAGCCGATTACCGTGCGCATCTCGTCACGGTGATGGCCAAGCGCGCCGTCGACGCGGCGCTCAGCTAGCTCTTTAGGGTTGATGATGACTGATGGTTCCGGCCGAACGGCCTTTCCGCCGGCGCCGACTGGCCTTGGCGCGCTTTCTGCCACCGAGATCATGGCCGGCTACCGCCGCAAGGCGTTCACCCCGCGCGAGGTCGTGGACGACACGATCGCCGCGCTCGAGGCGACCAACGAGGCCTGCAACGCCGTGGTGACGCCGATGTACGAGCAGGCGAGGGCGGATGCCGACCGCCTCACCCGGGAGATGCGCGCGGGCGAAGCCAAGGGGCCGCTTGCCGGAGTGCCAGTCTCGATCAAGGACCTCGTCTTCGTCGCGGGCGTGCCGGCCTATGGTGGCTCGCCGATGAACAAGGCGTTCGTGCCTGAGGTCGATGCCGCCGTTGTGTCGACGTTGAAAGCGGCCGGCGCGATCATCACTTGCAAGACCACGACCTGCGAGTCCGGTTACAAGCTCACGGCGGACAGTCCGGTCACCGGCACCACGCGAAACCCCTGGAATCCTGCACGCACAAGTGGCGGGTCGAGCGGCGGCGCGGCGGCGGGCGTGGCCGCCGGTTGCGGTCCGATCGCGATCGGCACCGACGGCGTCGGCTCGATCCGCGTGCCTTCGTCGTTCTGCGGCGTGTTCGGGCTCAAGCCGACCTTCGGCCTGGTGCCACGCTCGCCCGGCTTCTCGCCGCCGTCCTGGGCCTCGCTCGCGCATACGGGACCGATCACGCGGACGGTGGCGGATGCCGCGCTCACGCTCGAAATCATTGCCGGTTACGATTTGCGCGATCCCGCGAGCCTGCCGGTGTCGCCGCGGAGGTTCGACACCAACGCTGCGTCGTTGAACGGCATTCGCATCGGCGCCAGCGTCGATCTCGGTTATGCCGCCGTCAGCCCCGACGTCCGCACAGCTTTCAACAAGGCGCTGGCCATTCTCGACTCCTGCGGCGCGCAGGTCACCATCGACGGTCCAGGCCTCGATCCCGGCATTCTCGAGCATACGCTGAAGCCGATCGCCTTCACCGAGCAGGCGGCGGCTGTTGCGGGCAAGACCACGGCCGATCTCGCCGGCTCTGAATCGGATTATCGCGACATCATCAGCGCCGGCCGCAATTACAGCGGCACCGACTATATCGAGGCCGGCTATCGCCGCGGCCAGGCGCGCAACGCGTTCTTAAAGCTGTTCGAGCGCGTCGATGCGCTGGTGACGCCGACGGTTGCGGTGACCGCGTTCGAGGCCGGCCAGATCGGCGTCCACCGGATTGATGGCACCAGGGTCGATCCGCATCTGGGCTGGTCGCCCTTTACCTGGCCCATCAATCTCGCCGGCCTTCCGGCCGCGACGCTGCCCTGCGGCTTTGATCGCGATGGCCTGCCGATCGGCTTGCAGATCGTTGCGCCCTGGCTCGACGAGCCGACGATTTTCCGGATCGCCGCGGCGTTCGAAGCGGCCCAGCCCTGGGCAAGATTCTGGCCGGCGCTGGCGTTACGTGAACCGGACCGTGCCCGCGCCAAGGCGTGAAGGGGAATCGGGCCTGGAACTGGCCGGCCACGGTCCGCCTCGGGCCAAAAATTTTTTCGACAGCCCTCTTGAAACCGACTTCCGTTCTTCTATGTCACTTTTCGCCGCGAGAGCGGTGTGTCGGGTGCCCGCGAGGGCCCGGCACGGGCGCGGGGCCGTTGTCTTCGGACCCCGTCTGAAACCCCTGTCCTGCGCTCCTTCGTATCCATCTTGCTCTTTGGAGGACTTGGCTATGAGGACCACCTTAGATTTCGCGCCCTTGTGGCGCTCCACCATCGGCTTCGATCATCTGGCCGATCTCGTCGACAGCACGCTGCGCCAGGCGACCGAGGACAACTATCCCCCTTACAACATCGAACGTTCCGGCGAAGATCATTACCGGATCAACCTCGCCGTGGCGGGCTTCGGCATCAACGATATCACCGTGACCGCCGAGCAGAACGCGCTCACGATCGAGGGCAGGAAGCCCGACGGCGCCACGCACGAATATCTCTATCAGGGCATCGCGGCGCGTCCGTTCCGGCGCGTCTTCAACCTCGCCGACTATGTCCAGGTGAAGCAGGCGTCTTTCCAGGACGGCCTCTTGATCATCGACCTCGTCCGCGAGGTCCCGGAAGCGATGAAGCCGCGCCGGATCGAGATCGCGGGCGGCGCACCTGCGGCATCGCAGATCGAGAAGAAAGCAGCCTAGGCGCTCGATCGAGGGATTGGCGGAACGCGGCGCTCAGATGTGTGCGCACCGCGCTCCCGATGCATGAAGGAGAGAACGATGCATGAAGGAGAGAACCATGGGTTTTCGTGATCTCATTCCCTGGTCGAGGAACCAGGAGCTTGCGCCGCTCCGCGACAGCTTCGATCCGTTCCTGACGCTTCATCGCGAGATGAACCGTCTGTTCGACGACGTGTTTCGCGGCTTTGCCGGGAGCAATCTTTCGCCTCTGATGGAGGGCCGTTTCGGCTGGCCCAAGGTCGAGCTCAGCGAGACCGACAAGATGCTGACCGTCACGGCCGAGCTTCCGGGGCTGACGGAGAAGGACGTCGAGGTCGAAGTCGCCAACGGCGTCCTCACGCTCCGCGGCGAGAAGAAAGCTGAGCGCAAGGGCGAAGGCAGGTATTTTACCGAGCGTTACTACGGCGCCTTCGAGCGGCAAATTCCGCTTGAGGACGTCGAGGAGGACAAGGCCGAGGCGTCGTTCAAGAATGGCGTTCTGACCGTGTCGCTGCCGAAGTCCGACAAGCCGCGGGAAGGTGTCAAGCGCATCGCGATCAACACGCACTAGCACGAATGCGGATGGCGGCGAGGCTCGCCGCCATCCGATCATCAACATACCTATCCCTTTGAAAGGAGCGTCAGGGGAGGCACAACCGATGACAAACGTGAACGCAAATTCCGGCAATCTCAATCCGCTGTTTTATCCCGCCGCCCACTACGACTCGCCTGCTGATGTCCTGAACGCAAGCGAACTCTCCACGCCGGAGAAGCGGATCATCCTGTCGTCCTGGGCGTCCGACATGTACGCTGTCGAATCCTGCCCCGCCTTGCGCGAAATTCCCGGCATGAGCCATACGGTCCGGCTCGCCGATATCCTGGCGGCCCTGCGCCGGCTCGACGGCGACAATGACGACGACGACCCGCCGCGCGGCGGCGGCGTTCCGATGCGGTTGCGGCGACCTTGGGCCGCCGCAGAACGGTAGGGCGCATGATGCTCACGCAGACCGTTCTGGCTCCGGTGCTGCCCGGCGAGGTCTCTGCGGCCTGGGCCATTCCGTTCCTGGCCTTGCAAGGCTGGATGGACGCGCCGCGCGATAGAGCGTGAAGCGGCTCTCCAATTTCAATCTCAGGCGATGCGATAGGTTATGATGAAGACGTATGCTGTGCGTTTGTTCTCGTTGGCGTTGCTGGTGCTGACGCTGACGGCGTCGCATCCTGCCGCAGGCCAGCTCCCCGATCTGAAGACGGGCGGCTCGATCCCGACGCTGGCGCCCCTGGTCCGCCAGATGACGCCGGCGGTGGTCAATATCTCCGTGCACGGCCGCGTACGCGAAGACAATCCGCTCTATCGCGACCCGCTGTTCCGCGAGTTCTTCGATGTTCCGAAGCAGATCGAGAAGGAAGTCAGCGCGACGGGCTCCGGCGTGATCGTCGATGCCCGCAGCGGCTATGTGCTGACCAACAACCACGTCATCGAAGGCACTTCCGCCGTCCAGATCACGACCAAGGACGGCCAGCAGTTTTCCGCAAAGGTCGTCGGCCGCGATCCGCCGACCGACGTCGCGGTGCTCCAGATCCAGAACCCGGCCGGGCTCAAGGCGCTTCCCATCGGCGACAGCGACGCGCTCGAAGTCGGCGACTTCGTGCTCGCGATCGGCAATCCCTTCGGCCTCGGACAGACCGTGACGTCGGGCCTCGTCAGCGCACTTGGCCGAACCGGCCTCGGCGAGCAGGGCTATGAGGATTTCATTCAGACCGACGCGGCGATCAATCCCGGCAATTCCGGCGGCGCGTTGGTCAGCCTGCACGGTGAACTGGTCGGCATCAATTCGGCCATCATCTCGCCCGCCGGCGGCAATGTCGGCATCGGCTTTGCTATTCCGGTCAACATGGCGCGCAAGGTGATGGAGCAGATCATCGCCACCGGCCGGGTCGAGCGCGGCCGCATCGGCGTGTCGCTGAAGGATCTGCATCCGTCCGTCGGCAACGGACGAAATGAAGGCGCTGCCATCGCGGAAATTGCCGCCGATTCCCCCGCCGAAAAGGCAGCCTGCGCAAGGGCGATATCGTGACCGCGGCGGACGGCCGCCCGATCCGCAGCGCCGCGCAGTTCCGCAACATGATCGGCCTTGCGCGCGTCGGCGAGGATGTGAAGCTCGCCCTGCTGCGCAATGGTGCGCCTCTTACGGCTGTCGTGAGAATAGCGCCGGCGCTCGAATCGAACAATGCGCTTGCAGGGCGCAATCGCCTCGTCCGCTAGGTGGGCCGCAGGAGACCTGAACCGCAGCCGAGCCCGGCGGTTCGGTCCCTGCGGCCGCGCGATCCGGCGAATGCCGGGCGGTCAAGCCGCGCGGTGATCCGGCTCGCCCTGGAGGTCCCTGATCAGCCGCCACTCGCGTTCTATCCGCTGCCGATAGGGCGCGCGCTCGTGCTCGGTCTTCGCGCTAGGAAGAAGCAGTTCGTAGTGGTCGATCAGCCTCTCGCTGCCTCAATGAGCAACTCAGGGGACTGTTCATTTCACTACTCCCGTCGCATCAATCGGCGCCGTGGGGGCGCGGAAGGCAACCGGGAATGTCGCTGCGGTCAGGCTATCGAGGGCCGATTGCTCTTCTGCGAGACGCCTTTCGATGAAATGACGCTCTAGCTCCGACAGCCTGGTTTTCAGCAGCCGCCGGTAGCGGTGGATGTTGTTGCGGTGCGCACGAAGGCGGGCAAAATTATCATCGAGCATCGTCGTCTCTCCAGACGGTCGCGTTGGGTCCTTTGAAATTTAGAGGGTGAGAAAGAGATTTTCTCGGCGCAAAAAATATGCTGCCGGAAACCGGTGTCAAGATGTTTGAGGGATCGCCGCACCTGCGAACGCCGGGTCCCCGTCAAGACAGCTCGATCGGAACGCCCCTGCCGCTGAGCTCTTCATCGAGGCGCAGATAGTGCGCAAGATAATCGTGCAGCGCGGTCGCCGCTTTCGAGGTGGCGCCGCTCGACTTGTAGAGCAGGAGCTCGATCTTCGGCAGCGGCGGCAAACCCTCATTCGGCCCGATCTCGCGCATCGCGGGCACCAATGCGCTGCGGCCGAGCACGGTGACCGCCATGCCGGCGAAGGCTGCAGCCTGAAGGCCGCCAACGCTTTCACTGACGCAGGCTATGCGCCAGCGCAAATTGGCGCGCTCGAGCGTGTCGATAGCGTAGTCGCGATAGATGTTGCCTGGCGGAAGCAGTGCGAGGGGGATCGGCCGCTCCTGGTGCACGGCGGATTGCTCGCCGGTCATCCAGACCAGCTGCTCGCGCCGCACCACCTGGCCGCCGGTAAAGTCGTTCATGCGGGTGACGAGCGCGATGTCGACGTCGCCGCGCTTGACGAGGCCGACCAGCGGCGTCGACAGCGCGCAATTGAGCTGGACCTGGACACGCGGAAAGGATTTCCGGAATACGCTGAGGATCGAGGGCAGCATGAAGGCGGCGTAGAGGTCGGGCGTGCCCAGTACAACCTGGCCCTCGATCTCCTGCGAGGCCAGCTGCGAAATCAGCTCGTCATGCAACCGCAGGATGGATTTGGCGTAGGTGAGGACCGTGGTGCCGTCCTCGGTCAGCGTCAGCCTGCGGCCGGCATGCTCGAACAATTGCTTGCCGGTGAGCTCCTCCAGCCGCTGCAATTGCAGGGTGATCGCCGGCTGGGTGCGGCCCAGCCGACGCGCGGTCTCGGTGATGCTGCCGGTGTCGACCACCGAGATCAGCGACCGGAGCATGCGGATGTCGAGGCTGATGAGGTTCATTCGGCGTCCATCTCGCCCGGAATTTATGCAAATTCCATGCTAGGGGCAGCGGGGGAAGGCTTGAAAGGCACGGCAGCAGGCGGCCCGTTCATCCATAAGACGATGCCGTGTCGCGCGCGTCCAGCGTTGCCGGCATATGGAATATCGATTATCAGCCGGGCCGGCGCGTATAAGGGTGCCCAAGGACATAGAAAAAGGGAGCACAAAACATGAAAGAGATCTCACCGACGCGACGCGAGGTGCTCGCAATTGCCGCGGCGGCCAGCGCAGCGTCGATCGCGGGCGTCGCGCCTGCCACGGCGCAGGCGGGACCCAAGCCGATCTTCCCGGTGCCGATGGTGACGATCCCGATCGTCGGCGAGACCCAAGTGTTTCAGGTCCGCCGCATCTACTGCATCGGACGCAACTACGCGGCGCACGCGATCGAGCGCGGCTCGGATCCGAACCGCGAGCCGCCGTTCTTCTTCCAGAAGCCGACCGACGCGATCCAGAACGTCGCGGTCGGCGAGGTCGCCGACCATCCCTATCCGTCGCTGACCAAGAACTATCA
This sequence comes from Bradyrhizobium sp. CSA207, assembly GCF_029051685.1. GTDB lineage: Bacteria > Pseudomonadota > Alphaproteobacteria > Rhizobiales > Xanthobacteraceae > Bradyrhizobium. The sequence continues at coordinate 99,847 of NZ_JAACFT010000011.1, forward strand.
CCACGAAGTCGAGCTGGTCGCCGCGCTGAAATCCGGCGGCACCAACATCCCGGCCGAGAAGGCGCTCGACCATGTCTATGGCTACGCGCTCGGCCTCGACATGACCCGCCGCGATCTCCAGAACGGCATGGCCACGGAGAAGAAGCCCTGGGAGATCGGCAAGAGTTTCGACCACGCCGCGGTGATCGGTCCGATCCATCCGGCCAGCAAGATCGGCCATTTCGACAAGGGCGCGATCTCGCTCTCGATCAACGGGACCGTGAAGCAGAACTCGGATCTCAGCAAGATGATCTGGAGCGTGGCCGAGCAGATCGCAAAACTGTCGGAGGCGTTCGAGCTGAAGGCCGGTGACATCATCTATTCCGGCACGCCGGAAAACGTCGGGCCGGTGGTGAAGGGCGATGTGCTGCTGTGCAAGCTCGAGGGCTTGCCGGACATGTCGATCAAGATCGTGTAAGCCTTAGCTTGCTCGCTTGCGGTAGGGGCGGAACGCCTCCTCTTCGTCATGCCCGGGCTTGTCCCGGGTATCCACGTCTTGCTGCAATCGCGGATGCGCGTGGATGGCCGGGACAAGCCCGGCCATGACGACGCTGAGAGTGCAGGGGCGGCAGCCTAGGTCGCCGTCTTCGGCCGCAGCCGCTCGACAATCCTTGCCATCAGCGCGGCCACATCCGTTTGCGGCTTGGCGTACGATCATTCTTCGATCCCGTCTGTCGCGACGCGCTGTCTCGGAGCTATGGCTGGCCGAGAATTTTCTTGGCGGCGCGAAGATGTGGCTTGTCGATCATCATGCCGTCGAGGCGCAGCGTGCCGGAGTTGGGATTGCTCGCGAACGCCGCAATGACCTTCTCCGCCCATGTGCGCTCGGCTTCCGTCGGCTCGAACGCCGCATTGACGATGTCGACGTGCTTGGGGTGGATCAGCGCCTTGGCCGAAAAGCCGTCGCGCCGCGCGGCGCACGTTTCTTGCTCGAGGCCCGCCAGATTGTCGATATCGGCATAGATGGTGTCGATCGGGGCGACTTCGGCGGCGGCCGCCGCCATCAGGCAGAGATCGCGCGCGAGGCGATAGGGACTGTGGAACACGCCGCCCGAGGCCTTCTCGGTTGCGCCGAGCGAGGCCGAGAGATCTTCCGCTCCCCACATCAGGCCGGCGAGGCGAGAGGAGCAATCCTTGTAGGTGCCGAGTCCGAAGATCGAGCCGGCGGTTTCGGTGGCGACGCAGACGATGCGGGTCAAGCCGACCGTGCTCCCGGCCGCCGCCTCGAAAGCCTCGAGCCAGATCGCCACTTGGCGCACATCGTCGCCGCTCCGCGACTTCGGCAGCACAATGCCGTCCGGCGCACCGGGCATCACCGCGGCGAGATCGGCGAGCGTCATGCCGGTGTCGAGTGCGTTGACGCGAACATAGAGAAGGTGCGGGCCGCGGCTACCCCTCAGCATCGCCAGCGTCAGCGTGCGCGCCTCTTCCTTCTTCTCGGTGACGACGGAGTCCTCGAGGTCGATGATCAGCGCGTCGGCCTTGCCTTGGCTCGCCTTCTCGAATTTGCGCGGGGAATCGCCCGGGACGAACAGCATCGAACGCATCAGACCGGCCTCTTGTGCATCATCGCCATGCGGCGGAATTTGCGACGATCTCGTTGTTCTGATTTCAGGCCTGGTACTCAAACTCGACGTGCCAGCCGTCCGGCAACAATGCATGGTCGCATGCCAAGTTCATATATATATGGCTTTGAAGTTTTGGATATATGGTGGCGGGAGTATTCCACGGCGTCTTCCTGCATTTCATCGCGCACCTGATCGCTATTGGATCGCGGTGGCCGTTGCTCGATCATTCTCTGGCCACCCTCGCAGATGGGGCGCTAAGCTACGGGCCGTCGCGGCTCCAATCAAGGAGATCAAAAACATGGATTTCGCGCTCACCGATCAGCAGGAAGCCATTCGCGATGCCATCGCCAAGATCTGCGAAGGTTTTGACGACGCCTATTGGCTGAAGAAGGACCACGACGGCGGCTTCCCGCACGACTTCCACAAGGCGCTGGCTGATGCCGGCTGGCTCGGCATCTGCGTGCCTGAGGCGTATGGCGGCTCGGGGCTCGGCATCACCGAGGCCGCGATCATGATGCGGACCATCGCGGAATCCGGCGCCGGCATGTCCGGCGCCTCCGCGGTGCACATCAACGTGTTTGGGCTCAACCCCGTCGTCGTGTTCGGCACCGAAGAGCAGCGCAAGCGCATGCTGCCGCCGATGGTCGAGGGCCGCGAGAAGGCGTGCTTCGCGGTCACCGAGCCCAACACCGGCCTCAACACCACACAGCTCAAGACGCGTGCGGTGGCCAAGAACGACCGCTATATCGTCAATGGCCAGAAAGTGTGGATCTCGACCGCGCAGGTCGCGCACAAGATCCTCCTGCTTGCGCGCACGACGCCGCTGGAGGAGGTGCGCTCGCCGACGCATGGGCTGAGCCTGTTCTACACCGATTTCGACCGCAACAAGATCAAGGTCCATGAGATCGAGAAGATGGGCCGCAAGGTCGTCGATTCCAACGAGCTGTTCTTCGAGGACTTTGAAATTCCGATGGAGGACCGCATCGGCGAAGAGGGCCGCGGCTTCCAATACATCCTCGAAGGCATGAACCCCGAGCGGATCCTGATCGCGGCGGAGGCGGTCGGCCTCGGCAAGCTCGCGCTGTCGCGCGCCACCGAATACGCCAAGACGCGAATCGTGTTCAACCGCCCGATCGGCAAGAACCAGGGCATCCAGCATCCGCTCGCGGTGAACTGGGTCGAGCTCGAGGCGGCCTGGCTGATGGTGATGTCGGCGGCCTGGCAGTACGACAAGGGCTTGCCCTGCGGCGCCGCTGCCAATGCCGCAAAGTATCTCGCGGGCGAGGCCGGATATCACGCCTGCGAGCAGGCCGTCATGACCCACGGCGGCTTCGGCTACGCCAAGGAGTTCCACGTCGAGCGCTACTTGCGCGAGGTGCTGATCCCGCGCATCGCGCCGGTCAGCCCGCAGCTCGCGCTGAGCTTCATCGCGGAAAAGGTGCTGGGGCTGGCCAAGTCGTACTAAGCTAATGCGCGACCATTTGGTCGACGACGAACCTCGCGAGCCATCCGGAGTTGGCCGTGCTCATTCGGAAGCGATCCGATCAACTGCCATAGCGCGGAGCCTGGTACGCTGGATCTTGATGCCGTTGGCGCTGTCGGTAACTGGAAAGGCATCCACGAAGTAGATCCGGGCCGGCACCTTGTAGCCGGCGAGCCGCTCGCGCAGGCGCGCGACAAGCGCCTCCTGCGACGGCGGTTCTTGCTGCGGTTCTTGCTGTGGTTCTTGGGCCGGGATCACGAAGGCGACGCAGCGCGCCTGTCCCTTCAGATCGACGGCAACCACCTGGGCATCGGCAACACCAACGCAGGATTTAAGCTCATCTTCGATCTCGCCGGGCGCGACCAGAAAGCCGCCGAGCCGCATGGCGTCGCCCGCACGGGTCTCATAGACGAACGAGCCATCGCCGCGAAGGCGGCCGATGTCGCCGGTGCGGAAGAAGCCATCCGCGGTGATCGCATCACGGGTTGCCTCGGGATTGTTGAAATAACCGAGAAAGCGCGACGGGGCGTTGATCTCGATCTCGCCGGAAACGCCAGGAGGCGCAAGCTCGCCGGTCTCGGTGTCACGGGCGCGGACCTTGGCTTGCGGCGACATCGGCCAGCCGCCGCCCTCGATACGGTCCGCGAAGGCGTCGCTGGCGCGCCCGATCGAGAACAGCGCCTGCACCTCGCTCGAGCCGTAGAGGCCGAACAGCGGCATGCCGCGCGCCTCCGCCTCCGCAGCCAGCTCGCGCCAGCCGGGCTGAAACGCAGCGAAGCCGAAAACCTCTGCTTTCGTAAGCGGGCGCGGCGCATCGGTCAGCGCCAGGATGCGGCGGAACATCTCGTCGGAGCCAAAGGCGTGCGTGATCCCGTGCTCGCTGAGGATTGACAGGGCCGGCGCCGCCTCGAAGGCGTCCAGCACATGGATGGTCACGCCGGCGGCGAGGAAGGCAAGCAAGCTGGTCATGCCGAACGTGCCGCAGAACGGCAGCATCGCCAGCAGCGAATGGCGCTGCGGCGAGAGCGTCAGCGCTTCGGCAATCGAGACGGCATGCGCGGCCAGGGTCCGCTGCGAATGCGCCACCAGCTTCGGCCCCTTGGTCGTGCCCGAGGTCGTATAGAGCAGCACTGGCAGGTCGACATCGCTCTCGGCGGGCGGGCGCGGCGGGCTGGGCTTGTCGAAGGCGTCGAAGCGCACGCAAGGCCAGTGCGCGGGGATCGCGTCCGCGCCGACCACCGCGAGCTTTTGCAGCGCGGGCACCTCGGTCTTGGCGACATCGGTCAAAATGGCGGCGAAATCGATCGAGCGGAATGCGGCCTCGACCACCATGAGCCTGGCGCCGGAAACCTTCAACAGGTGCGCGACCTCGGCGCTGCGGTATCGGGTATTGACGGCGGCGACAACGGCGCCGAGGCGGGCAGCGGCGAACAGCAGCGCGATCCATTCGATCCGATTGACCAGCCAGACCGCGACCACGTCGCCCTCGCCGATGCCCTGCGCGGCGAGCCAGGCCGCGGTCTGCTCGACCTTTTGCGTGAGCTCGGCGCGCGTGACCGGTGTGCCGTCAAACACGAAGGCGGGACCGGCAGTGCCGGTCCGGATCAGCGATTGCAGTGAAAAATCGTCGGCGCGCATGACGACCGGAGTAACCCGATCACGCAAAACTGTCTACTTGGTGCCAGTCTATTTGGTGCCGAACATCCGGTCGCCGGCATCGCCGAGGCCGGGCACGATGTAACCGTGGTCGTTGAGCCGTTCATCGACCGCGGCGGTCCAGATCGGCACGTCGGCATGCTCCTTTTGGAACTGCGCGATGCCTTCCGGTGCGGCCAGCAGGCACACGAAGCGGATGTCGCGGGCGCCGCGCGCCTTGAGCAGGGACGCGCCGGCGCAGGCCGAATTGCCGGTCGCCAGCATCGGGTCCATCAGGATCACGGTGCGGTCGGACAGGTCCTGCGGCGCCTTGAAGTAATATTCCACGGCCTGCAACGTTTCGGGGTCGCGGTAGAGCCCGATATGGGCGATGCGCGCCGACGGCATCAGCGCCAGCATGCCGTCGAGGAAGCCGACCCCGGCGCGCAGGATCGGCGCCAGCGTGAGCTTTTTGCCGGCGATCTTCGGTGCCTGCATCGGTGCGATCGGCGTCTCGATCTCGACCAGCTCCAGCGGCAGGTCGCGCGTCACCTCGTAGCAAAGCAGCATCCCGATCTCGTTCAGGATCTCGCGAAAGCTCTTGGTCGAGCGGTCCTTCTCCCGCATTAGGGAGAGCTTGTGCTGGACCAGGGGATGGGCGACGACATTGACGTTACTGATGCTCATAAAACCGATCTACACGGTTCCGTGAAACTGCGCCAGATCGGTCCGGCTTTTTCCGCGGGATACGTGGCCCAGGCAGCCATCGCGACCGCCGTTCGAACCCGGCTGCTCGCCCCGTGGGCAGGCAACTCCTGCCTAGTCGCGGTGCGCGCAGCGACGAAGGGCTAGACGCCGAGCCCGCGCGCCGCAAGCGTGATCACGAGCGTCAGGATCGCGCCCCAGATTATACTGAGCGTCACGGTCAGGATGGCCGTGGTGATCGCCTGCTCCAGGTTTCCCTTGAACGGCTGCACGCTAGCTGTCCGCGGTTCTTTTCGCACTGATCCGCATGCCAAACAGCAGCGCGCCCATCAATGCGACGAGGATAATGATCTTGATTTCGACCATGATGCTATCTGCAACGTCTTGACGGTCTTCCGCGTCGATCAGGAGTGGAGGTGCCAGACGTAGATCGCGGTCCTCAGCGCTATCAGCGCGGTGAGCACGCTGCCCATCGAGAGCACGGCTAACGCGCGCAAGGCGAAGCGCCTGAGCTGGGCCCGGCGCGCTTTTGCTCTCGGCCGTCGTTCTGTCCAGTCAAAGGACTGTTCGAAACCATGTGTCAGCATCGACATTTCGGGAGCCCTCATGCTTGGTTCGGCGAGATGGCCGCTCCAAGCTGCCTCGTATGATGGGCGGGGCGGCATAGGAATGCGAGACGCGCGCTGCCGCTTTTGTATAGGAACGCCATAAGTGCGCCGCGCCGCTAGCCGAAATTGTCGCAGGCGGCCGGCTCGTAGAGCGGGTCCAGCAACGGACGCACGGAAGGGACGCTGGGCCGCGACATCTCCACGGCCAATGCTTGCACCTCGACGGAGGCGGACAGCAGGGCGAGCGCTAGATCCGCATGGTGCGCTTCGACCGCGGCATCCAGCCAGTCAGGCAATTCGCGTTCACGCGAAAGCGCGCAATGCCACTCGCCCTCGTCATAGGCGATGCGCCGGACTTGCCATAGCGGCAGTTCGATTGCCATCAGCGCCAGCGCGGCATCGGTCCAGGCCTCCGCATCGATCAGACGCCTGATGCGAGCGATGCGCTCGCTGTGTCCGAATGAGGGCAGACGCCGGCAGGCGTGGTCGATGATGTCGAATATCAACGGCCGCGTCATCGCGTGGGCATTGCGCAGGCGCTCGCCGAGCGGGGCTGGGTCATAGCATCGAAGAGTGGCGGTCATGTCAGGCCTCCTGGAATTGGCGTCGGTCAGTCGGCCGGCCCCTCCAAGATGGCCAAAACGGTATTTGAAAACGAGATGTGGATGGGGTGAGAGATATAGAGATTTCATAAGTGTGCGTGGCATATGGGTCCCGGATCGGCGCTCCGCTTCGCTGCGCTTGTCCGGGACGACGAGTGTAATTTGCCTCGCGAGCATCGTCTGACTGCGGAATCAGCTGGGCCCTTTATGAGATTCCTATAACTTCGCCGGAGCCCTCATCTCGAAAACCTATGGTCGTGGTGGCACTTCAGCGCGGTGAGAAATCTGGCGGGCGTCCTGGAAACGCGTTGCGTTTTCCCCAACGCTTGCCGGACGCCTGAGACACCGTTGCGCCTGACGCGAGGGGGCAACGAGGAGTATCGCCATGATGGACATTCTGATGCTGGCGCTGGGCTTCGGCTTCTTCGCCCTTGCGATCGGCTACACCTATGCCTGCGAACGGCTGTGAGGAGCGGACAATGATTTTCGATTATGCGCTTGCCGGTGCCGTCTCGTTCGGCCTGCTGTTCTATCTCACCTACGCGCTGCTGCGGCCCGAGCGGTTCTGACCGTGTTGCTGCTTCTCAAATTGCTCGTGACGGACGCCGCGCTCGCTGCGGGTCTGCTGGCGTTGCTCCTGCCGCTTCTGCGCAGGACACAAGTCCTAAAGGGTTAATGCCATGACTGCGATCGGTTGGCTCCAGATCATTCTCTATTGCGCGATCATCGTCGCGCTGACCAAGCCGCTCGGCTGGTACTTGACGCGTGTGTTCAATGGCGAGCGGACGTTCTTGTCGCCGGTGCTGCGCCCGATCGAGGCCGGCATCTACTGGTTTTCCGGGGTCGACGAAAAGCGCGAGCAGCACTGGCTGACTTATACGGTCGCCATGCTGCTATTCCACGTCGGCGGTTTTCTCATTATCTACGGCGTGATGCGGCTCCAGGCCGTGCTGCCCTTCAATCCGGCCGGGCAGGGCGCGGTCGCGGAGGATCTTTCCTTCAATACCGCGATCTCCTTCATCACCAACACCAACTGGCAGAACTACGGCGGCGAGAGCACGCTTTCGTACCTCGTGCAGATGCTGGGCCTGACCCACCAGAACTTCCTGTCGGCGGCAACCGGCATCGCGCTCGCGGTGGCCCTGATCCGCGGCTTCTCGCGCGCCTCGACGCGTACGGTCGGTAATTTCTGGGTCGATGTCACCCGCACGACACTCTATGTATTGCTGCCGATCTGCGTCGTCTACACGCTGTTCCTGGTCTCGCAGGGCATCCCGCAGACGCTCGGTGATTATGTCGAGGCCACCACGCTCGAAGGCGCCAAGCAGACCATTGCGGTCGGCCCCGTCGCCTCTCAGGTCGCGATCAAGATGCTCGGCACCAATGGCGGCGGCTTCTTCAACGCCAACGCCTCCCATCCCTTCGAGAACCCGACGGCGCTGTCGAACTTCGTGCAGATGCTCTCGATCTTCACGCTCGGCGCGGCGCTGACCAACGTGTTCGGCCGCATGGTCGGCAACCAGCGCCAGGGCTGGGCGATCCTGGCCGTGATGGGCGTGCTGTTCGGCGCTGGCGTCGCCGTCACTTATTGGGCGGAGGCGGGCGGCACCTCGACGCTGCATGCGCTCGGCCTGACCGGCGGCAACATGGAAGGCAAGGAGGTTCGCTTCGGCATTGTCGCGTCCTCGCTGTTCGCCGTGATCACGACGGCCGCCTCCTGCGGCGCGGTCAACGCCATGCATGACAGCTTCACCGCGCTCGGCGGCATGATCCCGCTGATCAACATGCAACTCGGCGAGATCATCGTCGGCGGCGTCGGCGCCGGCCTCTACGGCATGCTGCTGTTCGTCGTGCTGGCGATCTTCGTCGCAGGACTCATGGTCGGCCGCACACCGGAATATGTCGGCAAGAAGATCGAGGCGCGCGAGGTGAAGATGGCGATGCTCGCGATCCTGGTGCTGCCGCTGATGTATCTGGGCTGGACCGCGGTCGGCGTGGTTTATCCCTCGGCGGTCGCCTCGATGGCGAATGCCGGGCCGCACGGCTTCACCGAGGTGCTCTACGCCTTCACGTCGGCAACCGGCAACAACGGCTCGGCCTTCGCGGGCCTCACCGGCAACACCCTGTTCTACAATCTCACGCTCGCAAGCGCGATGTTCGTCGGCCGTTTCTTCATGATCATTCCTGCGATGGCGATCGCAGGCTCGCTGGCCGCCAAGAAATCCATTCCGCCGTCAGCCGGGACCTTTCCGACCACGGGCGGGCTGTTCGTCGGTCTCGTCGTCGGCGTGATCCTGATCATCGGCGGCCTGACCTTCTTCCCGGCCCTCGCGCTCGGCCCGATCGTCGAGCACCTCGCGATGAATGCCGGCCAAATATTCTGATCGACAGCCTTCTGATTGTTTGGAGTGACCTCCATGGACACCATGAAACTGCAAAAACGCGCGTCCGTCTCGGCGATGCTTGACCCAAAGATTGTCGTGCCCGCGATCCGCGCGTCCGTCGTCAAGCTCGATCCACGGCTGATGATCAAGAACCCCGTGATGTTCGTGGTCGAGATCGTGGCCGCGCTCACTACCGTGATCTTTCTGCGCGACCTCGTCACCGGTGGCGAGAATCTCGGCTTCACGTTCCAGATCATCCTCTGGCTGTGGTTCACCGTGCTGTTCGCCAACCTCGCCGAAGCAGTCGCCGAAGGCCGCGGCAAGGCGCAGGCCGAATCGCTGCGCAAGACCCGCACCGAGAGCCAGGCCAAGCTGCTGACCGGCTCCAACCGCACCTTCAAGCTGGTGCCGGGCACCAGCCTCAAGGTGGGTGACCTCGTTCTGGTCGAAGCGGGCGACACCATCCCCTCCGACGGCGAGGTGATCGAGGGCGTGGCCTCCGTCAACGAAGCCGCCATCACCGGCGAATCTGCGCCCGTCATCCGCGAGTCCGGCGGCGACCGCTCGGCGGTGACCGGCGGCACGCAGGTGCTGTCCGACTGGATCCGCGTCCGCATCACGGCGGCGCAAGGCTCGACCTTCATCGACCGCATGATCAAGCTGGTCGAGGGCGCCGAGCGGGCGAAGACGCCGAACGAGATCGCGCTCAATATCCTGCTCGCAGGATTGACCATCATCTTCGTGTTCGCGACCGTCACCATTCCGAGCTATGCGGCCTATGCCGGCGGCTCGATCTCGGTGGTGGTGCTGGTCGCACTGTTCGTGACGCTGATCCCGACCACCATCGGCGCGCTGCTGTCGGCGATCGGCATTGCCGGCATGGACCGCCTGGTGCGTTTCAACGTGCTGGCGATGTCCGGCCGCGCGGTCGAGGCCGCCGGCGACGTCGATACGCTGCTGCTCGACAAGACCGGAACGATCACGCTCGGCAATCGCCAGGCGACCGCGTTCCGCCCGGTTCGCGGCGTCACCGAGCAGGAACTCGCCGATGCGGCCCAGCTTGCCTCGCTCGCCGACGAGACGCCGGAAGGCCGCTCCATCGTCGTGCTGGCGAAGGAGAAGTACGGCATCCGCGGCCGCGACATGGCCGAGCTTGGCGCCACTTTCATCCCGTTCACGGCGCAGACCCGCATGAGCGGCGTCGATGCCGGCGGCTCGTCGGTGCGCAAGGGCGCGGTCGATGCCATGCTCAGCTATGTCGGTGGCGGTGCGCCGCTGGCGGTAGCCTCCGGCAACACGGCCCGCGCGATCCAGCCTGCGCTGCTTTCGGATATCGGCCGGGAGGTGCAGACCATCGCCGATGAGATCGCCAAGGCCGGCGGCACGCCGCTGGCGGTTGCCAGGGACGGCAAGCTGCTCGGCGTCATCCAGCTCAAGGACATCGTCAAGGGCGGCATCCGCGAGCGCTTCGCCGAACTGCGCCGCATGGGCATCCGCACCATCATGATCACCGGCGACAACCCGATGACGGCGGCCGCGATCGCCGCGGAAGCCGGCGTCGACGACTTCCTGGCGCAGGCAACGCCGGAGGACAAGCTCAGGCTGATCCGCGACGAGCAGGCCAAGGGCAAGCTGGTTGCCATGTGCGGCGACGGAACCAACGACGCGCCGGCGCTCGCCCAGGCCGATGTCGGCGTCGCCATGAACACCGGCACCCAGGCCGCGCGCGAGGCCGGCAACATGGTCGACCTCGATTCCAATCCGACCAAGCTGATCGAGGTGGTCGAGATCGGCAAGCAGCTCCTGATGACGCGCGGCGCGCTGACGACGTTCTCGATCGCCAACGACGTCGCGAAGTATTTTGCGATCATTCCCGCGATGTTTCTGGCGTTCTACCCGCAGCTCAACGTGCTCAACGTCATGAACCTGTCGAGCCCGCAGAGCGCCATCCTGTCGGCCATCATCTTCAACGCGCTGATCATCATCGCGCTGATCCCGCTCGCGCTGAAGGGCGTCGCCTACCGCGCGGTCGGTGCCGGCGCGCTGCTCCAGCGCAACCTGCTGATCTATGGCCTCGGTGGGATCGTCATTCCCTTCATCGGCATCAAGGCGATCGACCTCGTCGTCGTCGCTTTGCATTTGGCTTGAGCCATCGTGACTACGGACGAAGTGAAAGGCCGATCCGGGCTGTCAGTTCCTCATCCTGAGGAGCGCGGAACGCGCGTCTCGAAGGATGCAGGCCCCGCCGGTGGCCTCGCCCTTCGAGACGCCGCGAAAGCGCGGCTCCTCAGGGTGAGGGTCTAGTTTCTGGATCGCTTCGCTCCTCGCAATGACGGAAGACACAGGAGAAACTTATGCTCAGAGAAATCCGCCCCGCCATCGTCCTGCTGCTGGTGCTCACCGCCATCACGGGCGTGGCCTATCCGCTCGCCATGACCGCCATCGCCGGCGCGATCTTCCCCGCACAGGCGCAGGGCAGCTTGATCGAGCGGGACGGCAAGGTGGTCGGCTCCGCCCTGATCGGGCAGCAATTCAAGGACGACAAATATTTCCACGGCCGCCCCTCGGCGACGCTGGCGCCAGACCGCGATGATTCGACCAAGACGGTCTCGGCGCCCTACAACGCGGCCAATTCGGGTGGCTCCAACCTCGGCCCGACCAGCAAGGCGCTGGCCGACCGGCTGAAGGAAGATGTGGACAGGCTCAAGGGCGAGAATCCGAATGCCGCCGTGCCGGTCGATTTGGTGACCACCTCGGCCAGCGGCCTCGATCCGGATATCTCGCCGGAAGCGGCGCAATTCCAGGTGCCGCGGGTGGCGAAGGCGCGGAATGTGCCAGAGGATCAGGTCAAGCAGCTCGTGGCCTCTAACACCCAGGGTCGTCTGCTCGGTCTGATCGGCGAGCCCCGCGTGAACGTATTGGCACTGAATCTCGCGCTCGATCGCGCCGCGAAGTAGCCTAGGCTGAGCACGTGCGGATGATTATATTGGGCTGATGGTCCGAGAGCGCCGCGATCCCGAACAACGTCCTTCGCCTGAAGCGCTGCTGGAAGCAGCGCGCCGGGAGGAGAGCGCGAGCGGCAAGCTCAAGATCTTCGTCGGCGCCGCCCCCGGCGTCGGCAAGACCTACGAGATGCTGCAGAGCGCCCATGCCAAGCGCAAGGCCGGCGTCGACGTCGTGGTCGGCTTCGTCGAGACCCACGGCCGTGCCGAGACCGAGGCGCTGGTGCGCGACCTCGAAGTGATCCCGCGCCGGAAGCTGGACTACCGCGGCCAGACGGTCGAGGAGATGGACCTCGACGCTGTAATCGCACGGCGCCCCAAGATCGCGCTGGTCGACGAACTCGCCCACACCAACGCGGCCGGCAGCCGCCATCCCAAGCGCTATCTCGACGTCGAAGAGCTGCTGTCGCACGGCATCGACGTCTACACCGCCGTCAATATCCAGCACATCGAAAGCCTGAACGACGTCGTCGCCCAGATCACCCATGTGCGGGTGCGCGAGACCGTGCCGGATTCGGTGTTCGACCGCGCCGATGCGATCGAGCTGATCGATCTCACGCCCGATGATTTGATCCAGCGGCTGAGGGAAGGCAAGGTCTATGTGCCCAGGCAGGCCGAGCGGGCGCTGGAGCATTATTTTTCGCCGGGCAACCTCACCGCGCTGCGCGAGCTGGCGCTGCGGCGCACGGCGGAGCGGGTCGACGAGCAGCTCCTCACCCACATGCAGGCGAACGCCATCGCCGGTCCTTGGGCGGCGGGCGAACGTATCCTCGTCTGCGTCAGCGAGGATCCGCGCGCAGCCGGGCTGGTGCGCTACACCAAGCGGCTGGCCGACCGCCTGCATGCGCCATTCACCGCGATCTCGATCGAGACACGGCGTTCGCTGCAGCTGTCCGAAGAGGAGCGCGACCGGCTTGCCGATACGCTGCGGCTTGCGGAGTCCCTGGGCGGCGAGGCGCTGACCATTCCCGCCGTCGGCCGCCGCATCGCCGACGACGTCGTCAATTTCGCTCAAGGCAACAACGTCACCCAGATCGTGATCGGCAAGTCGACCCGTTCGCGATGGTTCGAGATGACGCGCGGTTCCGTCGTGCATGATCTGGTGCGCCGCGCCGGCAATATCAGCGTTCACGTCATCGCCGGCGACGAGCTCACGAGCGAGCCGGCGCCGAAGACCGCGGTGCAGACCGCAGCACGTTCCGAGCCGTTCGATGCACTGCCTTATCTGAAGGCGCTCGGGATCACCGCGCTCGGCCTTGCCGCAGCGATGATCATCAAGCCGTATTTCGGCGTCGAGAACGTCGACCTGATGTTCCTGACTGCGGTGGTTGCCGTGGCTGTCCGCTATGGGCTGTGGCCGTCCTTGCTTGCGAGCATTGCGGCGTCGCTGGCCTACAACTTCTTCTTTCTGCCGCCGGTCTACACTTTCACCATCACCGATCCAACCAACGTTGCGGCGTTCTTCTTCTTCATGCTGATCGCGTTCGTGGTGTCGAATGTAGCGGGGCGGGTGCGGACCCAGGCCGACACCGCGATCGGCCGCATCAGGACGACCGAGCAGCTGTATGCGTTCAGCCGCAAGCTCGCCGGGACCGGAACGCTGGACGACGTGCTGTGGGCGGCCGCCTATCAGACCGCGCTGATGCTCAGGGTTCGCGTGGTGCTGCTGCTCCCGGAAGAAGGGCTTCTGACCGTGAAATCCGGCTATCCCCCGGAAGACCAGCTCGACCAAGCCGACCTTGCTGCCGCCAACTGGGCCTGGAGCAACGATCGGCCGGCCGGCCGCGGCTCGGATACGCTGCCGGGTGCAAAACGCCTGTTCTTGCCGATGCGCACCGGGCGCGGCCCGATCGGCGTCATCGGTATCGACAACGACCGTACCGGTCCGCTGCTGACGCCGGATCAGCGCCGGCTGCTCGACGCGCTGGTCGATCAGGGCGCGCTCGCGATCGAACGGGTGCTGCTGGTCGAGGACATGGACCGCGTCAAGCGCACCGTGGAATCCGAGCGGCTGCGTTCGGCGCTGCTGACCTCGATCTCGCATGATCTGAAGACGCCGCTCGCCTCGGTGCTCGGCGCCGCCTCGACCATGCGCGATCTCGCCGGGGCGCTGTCCGATACCGAGAAGCGCGACCTGCTCGCCACCGTCATCGACGAGTCCGAGCGGCTCAACCGTTTCATCGCCAACCTGCTCGACATGACCAAGCTCGAATCCGGCGCGATCGTACCCAACACGGCGCTGCACGATCTCGGCGAGATCGTCGGCAGCGCGCTTCGGCGCGCAAGCAAGATCCTGACCGCGCACAAGGTGGACCTGGTGCTCGCCGCCGATCTTCCGATGCTTCAGCTCGACGCCGTGCTGTTCGAGCAGGTGCTGTTCAACCTGCTCGACAACGCCGCCAAATATTCGCTGCCGGACACCACGATCTCGATCAAGAGCCAGCGCGACGGGGATCACGTAATGCTCCAGATTGCCGACGAAGGCGACGGCATTCCGCCCGAGGAGCTCGATAGCGTGTTCGACAAGTTCTATCGCGCGCAGAAGGGCGACCATGTCCGTCCCGGCACCGGGCTCGGGCTCGCCATCTCCCGCGGCTTCGTCGAGGCGATGCGGGGCACGATCTCGGCTGCCAACCGCAGCGACCGGAGCGGCGCGGTTTTGACTATCCGTCTGCCCGTTCCGGCGCAAACCCAGGCATTGGATACCGCTGCATGAGTGCTGCTCCGATCAAGGTTCTGGTCATCGACGACGAGCCGCCGATCCGCAAGCTGCTGCGGATGGGGCTGACGACGCAGGGTTATGAGATCCTGGAGGCGTCGAACGGCAAGATCGCGCTGGAAAAGCTCACCGAAGAGCCAGCGCTGATCATCCTCGATCTCGGCCTGCCCGATATCGGTGGTCATGAGCTGCTCCGCACCATTCGCGCCCGCAACGAAGCCGTGCCGATCGTGGTGCTGTCGAGCCGCGGCGACGAGGCCGGCAAGGTGCAGGCGCTCGATCTCGGCGCCGACGATTATCTGACGAAACCGTTCGGCATGGACGAGCTCCTGGCGCGCCTGCGCGCCGCGCTGCGGCACCAGCTCCAGGTCCAGGGCGAGCGGCCGGCGTTCCGCAGCGGCGATCTCTCCGTCGATCTGGTGCGCCGCATCGTCAAGGTTGGTGAGCGCGACGTAAAACTGTCGCCGAAGGAATATGACCTTCTGCGCGTGCTGGTGCAGCACGCCGGCAAGGTGCTGACCCATCGCTTCCTGCTTAGGGAGCTCTGGGACGAACTGACGGATGCGCAATATCTGCGCGTCTATGTCCGCCAGCTCCGCCAGAAGATCGAAGCCGATCCGGAACGGCCGCAATATGTGCTGACCGAGACGGGGATCGGGTATCGGCTGAAGGCGGGGGACTAGCTATCCACGCGAGACGATCCGTCATTGCCGGGCTTGTCCCGGCCATCCACGCCTTGACGCGCGGCACGAAGAATGTGGATGCCCGGGACAAGCCCGGCATGACGACTGAGATGGTGGCGCAAGCCTTCATCAACATCGTCATTGCGAGCGAAGCGAAGCAATCCAGAATCCCTCCACGGAGACAGACTGGATTGCTTCGCTTCGCTCGCAATGACGGAGCAAATCAACTCGCCTTGCGATGCCGCGCCGTCGAACGGTGCGCCTTTTTCGCGCCGCGATGCCGCCCCGTCGCCCGGCGCGCATGAGACTTGGCGGACTTTCCTCCGCCGCGTCCCTTCAAGCTCTGCTTCAGGGCATCCATCAGGCTGACGACGTTGCTCGGCCGCTCCTCGGGTTCCGGAAGCTCGATCTTCTTGCCACTGGCCTTCCGCTTTACCAGCGCCTTCAGCGCATCCTCATACTCGTCCTTGAATTTTCCGGGGTCGAAATGCGCGGCCTTGGTGTGGAGGATGTGGCCGGCGAGGTCGACCATGTCCTTGCTGATCTTCGGGCTCTTGATGTCGCCGAAGAACTGGTCCTCGTCGCGCAGCTCGTAGGGATAGCGCAGCGTGGTGCCGAGCAGGCCCTTGCCGAGCGGCTCAATCGCCATGACATGCTCGCGGTTGGTGAGCACGATCTTGGCGAGCGCGACGCGGTCCTGATCCTTCATGGCATCGCGGATCACGGCAAAGGCGTCGACCGCGGCCTTGCCGTCGGGCGCGATGTAATAGGGATGGTTGAGGTAGCGCTGGTCGATCTCCTCGCTCGGCACAAAGCTCTCGATGTCGATGGTGTGGTTGCTCTCGATCTGGACTGCCTCGAGCTCCTCCGGTTCGATCTCGACATATTTGCCCTTGCGCAGTTCGTAGCCGCGCCCCTTCTGGTCGCTCTCGACGACGTCGCCAGTCTCGGAATCGATCATCTGCTGCTTCAGCCGGTTCCCGGTCTCCCGGTTGATCAGGTGAAACCGGGTCTTTTCGGCCGCGGTCGAGGCGGGATAAAGCACGACCGGGCAGCTCACCAGAGAGAGCTTCAACGTCCCTTTCCAATAGGCGCGGGGAGCCATTCCATTCTCCAGTGTTTTCAAGGCGTTTCGGAACTCCAACCCAGGTTCGGGGTTTTGGTTCCGGATGGGACTTTGGCCATGATAGGCTTGGAAACGCGCGCAAGAATGCAGGACCAATCGTGCTGAGAAACCTCTCCACCTATCGCAAGAAGCGGGACTTCGAGATCACGCCCGAGCCCTCAGGGGCGACGGCGGTCGCGCCGTCGAAGCAGCGGCGATTCGTGATTCAAAAGCACGATGCGACGCGGCTGCATTACGATCTGCGGCTGGAGTTCGACGGCGTCTTCAAGTCTTGGGCCGTGACGAAAGGGCCCTCGCTCGACCCGCACGACAAGCGGCTGGCGGTCGAAGTCGAGGACCACCCGCTCGACTACGGCGACTTCGAAGGCACCATTCCGGAAGGCCAGTATGGCGGCGGCACGGTGATGCTGTGGGACCGCGGCTATTGGGAGGCGGAGGATCCCGAACGCGGCTTCAAGAAGGGCGACCTGAAGTTCACCCTGCACGGCGACAAGCTGCATGGCAGCTGGGTGCTGGTGCGGATGCGCAACGACCGCACCGGCGGCAAGCGCACCAACTGGCTCCTGATCAAGCATCGCGACGAGTATGCGCAAGAGGGTAAGGACAACACCGTTCTCGATGAAGACAGATCGGTCGCCTCCGGCCGTGCGATGGAGCAGATCGCAGAGGGCAAGGGCCGCGCACCAAAACACTTCATGGTGGCGAAGGGCGCCAAGGGCAAGGCCGATGCGATCTGGCAGTCCAATCGCGCCGAGGAGCCGAAAGCGCGTACCGTCAAGCCGGCGCCGCGCGCGGCGCTAAAGGGCGGCAAGAAAGCAACGAAGGCGGCGACCGCCAAAAAGGTCTCGGAGATGCCGGACTTCGTGGCGCCGCAGCTCTGCACGTCGGTCGAACGCCCGCCGGCCGGCGAAGGCTGGTGCCACGAGATCAAGTTCGACGGCTATCGCGTACAGCTTCGGGTCGAGGACGGCAACGCAACGCTGAAGACCCGCAAGGGTCTCGACTGGACCGACAAATTCGTCTCGATTGCGAAGGAAGCGGGCGCGCTGCCCGATATGATGATCGACGGCGAGATCGTCGCACTCGACCACCACGGCGCGCCGAATTTCTCCGCGCTTCAGGCCGCGCTGTCGGACGGTAAGTCCGAAGATCTCATCTTCTTTGCTTTCGATCTCTTGTTCGCGGAAGGTCTCGACTTCCGCCGCCTGCCGCTCGGCGAGCGCAAGGCGCGTCTCAAGGAACTCCTGGAAGCGCGCAAGCGGAAATCGACCCAGATTCGCTATGTCGAGCATTTCGAGAGCGGTGGCGACGCCGTGCTGCAATCGGCCTGCAAGCTCGAGCTCGAAGGGGTCGTGTCCAAGAAGCTCGACGCACCCTATCGCTCCGGCCGGACCGAAAGCTGGACCAAGGCAAAATGCCGGGCCGGCCATGAGGTCGTGATCGGCGGCTGGAAAACCACCAACGGCAAATTCCGCTCGCTGATGGCTGGCGTGCATCGCGGCGATCACCTCGCCTTTGTCGGCATGGTCGGTACCGGCTTCGGCGCTGACAAGGTGAAGCGCATCATGCCGCTGTTGAAGGCGGCAGAAGCCAAGCAAAGCCCATTCGGCGGCAAGAATGCGCCGAAGAAAACCCGCGAGGTGCACTGGCTGAGGCCGGAGCTCGTCGCGGAGATCGAGTTCGCCGGCTTCACCGCCGACGGCAACGTTCGCCAGGCCGCCTTCAAGGG
This sequence comes from Bradyrhizobium sp. CSA207, assembly GCF_029051685.1. GTDB lineage: Bacteria > Pseudomonadota > Alphaproteobacteria > Rhizobiales > Xanthobacteraceae > Bradyrhizobium. Next base: position 118,130 of record NZ_JAACFT010000011.1, read on the forward strand.
CCTGCGGCAGGACAAGCCGGCCGAGGAGGTCGAGGCGGAAACGCCCGTCGATACCGAGCTCGCCGAGCCTTCGGCCGACACGCGGACGAATTCGCGCGCGAAGCCGAAGTCCGCAGGGCGCTCGAAACAGAACGGCCAAAATGCCGAGGTGATGGGTGTCGTCATCTCCAAGCCGGACAAGGAGCTCTGGCCCGACGACGGTGATGGCGCGCCGGTCACCAAGCTGGATCTGGCGCGCTATCTCGAAGCCGTCGGTGAATGGATGATCGTTCATCTGAAGGGGCGGCCCTGCTCCCTGATCCGCGCGCCTGATGGCATCAAGGGCGAATGCTTCTTCCAACGCCACGCCATGCAGGGGACGTCGAATCTTCTGGAACTCGCAAGGGTCTCCGGCGATCGTAAGCCCTATCTGCAGATCGATCGCGTCGAGGGGCTCGCGGCCGTGGCGCAGATCGGCGGCGTCGAGCTGCACCCCTGGAATTGTGCGCCTTACGCCTATGACACGCCGGGCCGGCTGGTATTCGACCTCGATCCCGCGCCGGATGTGGAATTTGCCGACGTGATCGAAGCGGCTAAGGAGATGCGGCAACGGCTGACCGATCTCGGGATGGACAGCTTTTGCAAAACCACCGGCGGCAAGGGCCTGCATGTCGTGGTGCCGTTGCTCTATGGCGCGCGCGACAAAGTCAGCTGGAAGGAAGCTAAGGCATTCGCGCAAGGCGTCTGCCAGTGGATGGCCGATGATGATCCCGAGCGCTATCTGCTGAACATGTCGAAGAAGCTGCGCAACAGGAAAATCTTCCTCGACTATTTGCGCAATGATCGGATGTCGACGGCGGTGGCGCCGCTCTCGCCGCGCGCGCGCGATGGGGCGACCGTGTCGATGCCTGTCGCGTGGACGCAGGTGAAGAGCGACCTCGATCCGAAGCGATACACGTTACGGACCGTGCCGGGATTGCTGACGCGCTCGAAAGCATGGGAGGGCTATGACGATGCGGCTGCGCCGATCAAGGCGGCGATGAAGAAGCTCGCGGCGAAAGTGAAATAGATGAAGTAGGGTGGGTTCCGCTCCTAGCAGCGAACCCACCGGACGACGCTGGCGGCTAGATCCGTCCGAGCAAAAGCAGGATCAGCAGGATGATGATCACGAGCCCGAGACCGCCGCCGCCGTAATAGCCGGTGCCGTAGAACGGCCCGCCGCCGATGCCGCTGAAGCCGCCAAGCAGGGCGATGACCAGGATGATCAGAATAATTGTACCAATAGACATGCGAATCTCCTCCAGCCCTTCGTGGAAAGGGTTGTGTTTGTCCGTTGTGCTCACGGCAACTTGCCGCAGGTTTGAAAGTTCCGCAGGGTGAAGCGCGTGGAACCTTTGCCTGTGCGGCCGAGATAATGAGTTGAGGATCAATCAGCGCGGGGCAGGATCATGTCGGCACCGTTCGTCGTTTCAATTCCCCATCGTCTCGGCCGCGAAGAGGCGGTGCGCCGGCTCAAGAGCGGCCTGGGTCGTGCCGCAGCCAGTATTCCGGTGATGCAGGTCGAGGAGGAGCGCTGGAGCGGCGACACCATGAATTTCCGCATCCGTGCGCTCGGGCAGATCGCAAGCGGACAGGTCGACGTCAGCGACGATAACGTTAGGGTCGAGGTGATGCTGCCGTGGCTGTTGCAGCGTTTCGCCGAAATGGCGCAGGCCACGATCCGCAAGCGCGGGCAATTGCTGCTGACGAAGGACGGCGGGAAATAGAGCATGATGAGATTACAGTCCGTCGGCGCTGTGCCGTTCACCTCGCCCCAGCGGGGAGAGGTCGGATTGCGCCTGGCGATGCGAAGCATCGTCCAGTGCAATCCGGGTGAGGGGCCGCGGCACCCAGTGAGACCGTAACCCCTCACCCGGATCGCATCTTTCGATGCGATCCGACCTCTCCAGGGAGAGGTGATCGAACTCCGCCGGGCTCACCGATTCAACACAGACTCATCCCGCAGTAGCCTTCAATGGCGGGCGCGCTGTCGTGCAGGCTTTAACGCGCCTGTCGTACGCGCCGCGATGACAACAGCGGGGAAATCGCGAAGAGCCTGCGCAATCGGCAATTCATTGCCGGCGAGGCCTGTCGCTGCATGGCCCGTGATATCGACCGTTGCGTCAAATTCCTCAAGCACCGGCCATTCCCGCCCCGCTTGCGTGAACGGCGCAAACCGGCGCCCCACCACGACGATTGCGGCGGCGCGGCCGCGCCGGCGGGCGAAGGCGATGACATGGTCGGCGTGCGCGCCGCGCACTTGCAGCGGCCGGTAGTCGCCCTGCGTGAAGATTTCGGCGAGTTCGTTGCGCAGCTTGAGGAGGTGCCGCGTCCAAGCCAGCTTGAGCCGGCCATCCGGCCATGCCTTGATCAGGCCGGACCAGTCCGGAGTTTCCAGCGATGCCAGCGCCGCGCGCCGGGCAGCAAAATCCACCGGGCGGCGATTGTCGGGATCGACCAGCGACAGATCCCAGAATTCGGTGCCCTGGTAGAAGTCCGGGACGCCCGGCAGCGTTGCCTTGAGCGTGAGCTGGCTCAGCGAGTTCAACGCGCCGAGCAGCGCGACGCGGCGCGCCAAGATTTGCAGCGCCTCCAGGAATTCGCCCGACTGCGCAGGATCGAGGATCTTGGCGACGAAGTCCCCTATGCCCGCCTCGTAGGTCTCATGCGGGTTGAGCCAGCTCGTCTCCTCCTTGCCTTCGCGCGCGGCCTTGAGCCCGTAAGCCTGGATGCGCTCGACGAAGCCGGCATCTGGTCCCTCAAGCGGCCATGCGCCGAGCAGGGTCTGGTAGAGCATGTATTCGAATGTCGCCGATGGTGCGCGCAGATTGCCGCGCAGCGCGAGGTGCGGTGCGTTCAATACCTTCCAGCGCGCCACCGCGCTGGTCCACTCGCCGGGGATCTCGCTGAGCGCGGCGATCCGCGCGCGGGCATCCTCGCCGCGCTTGGTGTCGTGGGTGGCGGTCGCGGTCATGCCGTGCGGCCATTCCCTGGCGCGGGCCTGCATAGCGTCGTGGAAGGCGGAAATCGCAAGGCCGGTGCTCGCAGGATCGCCGCCGACCTCATTCAGCGCGAGCAGCCGGTGGAACTGATAGAAGGCGGTGTCCTCCAGCGACTTCGCCATCATCGGCCCGGTGAACTGCTGCACCTTCAGCGCGAAGCGGCGCACCCGCGGGGCGCTGTGTGGGGGACGGCCGGGCTTGAGCAGGTCCATGGTGAGGGCATCGCGCAGGAAGTCGAAGATGCCCTCGTCCGCGGCGAACCACTCTGTACGTGCCCGCGCGATTGTCTCGTCGATCAGCTTGCGGTCGTGCGCCGTCGGTGCGCTGGTCGTGAGATAGGTGCGATAGACCGGGAAATGCAGCACATAGAGTTCGAGCGCCTGCCGCAGGCTGTCGGCCGAGAAGTCGCGGGTCGAGTAGTGGCCGTTGGCGATGCGCGCGAGCAGCCGCGTCAGCACGGTGAATTCGCTGGTCAGCAGCGTCTCCAGCACGCGCCGCTTGGCGTCCTTGACGTAAGGCGCAAGCCGCGGCGGCCGGTTGCTGACCTGCCGCCAGGTCTCGTCCAGCGCTTCCAGTCCCTTGGGATCGACCAGCACGTGGGTGATGACGTTCATCCACTCGTAACCGGTGGTGCCTTGAACGCCGGCAAAGTGCGGCAGGCGCTCGTGCTCGCACAGGATCTTCTCGATGACGGTATAGAACGGCTTGGTCGGGCCTTGCGCGTCACGCACCAGCCGGCGCAGCCGCTGGCAATATTGCGCGGGGTCGCGCAGGCCGTCGATGTGGTCGAGGCGAATGCCTTGCAATTTTCCGTCGGCGACCAATTGCTTCACCAGCCTGTGGGTGGCCGCGAACGTACCGGGATCCTCGACACGCAACCCGGCGAGCCCGTTGACGTCGAAGAAGCGGCGATAGTTGATGTCGCTGGAGGCAAGCCGCCAGTGGCCGAGTTTGTAGTGCTGACGCTCCAGCAGATGATGCAGCGCCAGGGTCGGCGCCGGCCGGTCCTTTGCCGCGCGATAGGCACCAAGGCCGCGGGCGATGATATCGGCACCTCCCCCGATCTCCCTGAGCTCGCTCTTGAAGGCGGGGGCTTCCTTGCGATTGGGACGGCGCAGTCCCGTGTAGCGCGCCGCAAGCGCGAGCATGCGCTGGCCCGCTTCCGTCCCGGCGGCGTCAGCCTCCTTCACGATCATCCGCAGCATCTCGCCATAGCGCTCCGGCGCGATCGGCAGGCGATGCTCGAAATACCAGGCGGAAAAACTGCCATCGTCGGAATCGTAGCGTAATTCGATCTCACCGCGCTCGAGCGCGTCGCCATAGGACGAGCCGAGGATCGGCAGCAGCACGCCGCCGCGGGCGCGGTGGGGCAGCAGGTCCCAGTCGATGTCGAAGGCGACCGCGTGCGGCGAATTTGGTCCCCATTCCAGCACGTCCAGCCACCAGGGATTGTCGGCAAAATGCACGCCGACATGGTTGGGCACGAAATCGATGATGAGGCCGAGATCGTGCGTGGCCAGCGCCGCGCTCAGCCGCGCGAAGCCGGCCTCGCCGCCGAGCTCGGGACTGAACTGGCTGTGATCGACGGTGTCGTAACCGTGCGTCGATCCCTTGCGGGCCTTCATCACCGGCGAGGTATAGAGATGCGTGATCCCCAGCGCCTTCAGGTAAGGCACCACCGCGGCGGCCTTGTCGAAATCGAAATCCGCGGTGAGTTGGAGGCGGTAGGTTGCAAGGGGAATGGCCGGAGGCATGTTAACCTCCGAGACGCCAGACCACCGACCAGGGCGGAAGCCGATCGCCGGCCGCGCCGCCCCAGATCGGCGTGCCCGCGTTATTGCTGGAATGCGCGATCTCCCGATCGGACAGATTGGCCGTCAGGCGCAGCATCGTTCCGTCGCCCATGCGCCAATGCGCGGCGAGCAAGCCGTTGTCAGCTGCCTCGGCATCGCCGAAGATCGCGCCCTTCAGCCGCGGCGCGATTTCCTTGCGACGGAGCGCGAGCAGGTCTCGCACCAGAGCGAGCCGCGCATCCTGCTCCGGCGTGTGGCCGGTCCAGTCGAGCACGGCCGATTTCAGCGTCGCGGGGTCGAGCGGGTCGGGCACCTCGTCGCCGTATTTCTCATAGGCCCAAGCATATTCCTGCCGGCGGCCCTTGCGCACGGCATCGGCGAGCCCGCCCTGGAAGTCGCAGAAGAACGGGAAGGGTGCTGTCGAGCCCCATTCCTCGCCCATGAACAGCATTGGTATCATGGGAGCCAGAAGCGTCACCGCCAGCGCAGTCTCGACCTGCTGCGGCGATGCCAGGCTTTCAAGCCGGTCGCCCAGCGGGCGGTTGCCGATCTGGTCGTGGTTCTGGAGGAAATTCACAAAGGTGGCCGGCGGCAGCTCACCGCTCGGCTCGCCACGCGGCTTCTTGCCCCAGAATTCCGAGATTTCGCCCTGGTAGACGAAGCCGGACGCCAGCGCACGCGCGAGATCCATGCGCGGCGTCTGGTAGTCGGCATAGTAGCCGGCGAGTTCGCCGGTCAGCATCACGTGCCAGACGTGATGGTAGTCGTCGTTCCACTGCGCACGATATTTGCCGTTCGGCGGATCCTGCGCGGCATCGAGCAGGCTTGCGCGATTGTCGCCGTTCTCCAGCACCAGATGGATGTGCCGCCCGGTCGCCTTGGCGAGTTCGCCGGTAGCGACGCTGAGATCCTGCAGCATCGACTGCTCGCCGGGGATCGCCATGATATGGTTGGCGGCGTCCAGCCGCAGGCCGTCGAAGCGGTAGTCGGTGAGCCAGGACAGTGCGTTCTCGACCGCAAATGCGCGCACCTGCGGCAGCCGATAATCGATCGCGCTGCCCCACGGTGTGTGGGCGTCGGTGAAGAAGGTCGGCGCGTAGCGGCCGAGGTAATTTCCTTCGGGGCCGAAGTGATTGTAGACCACGTCGAGAAACACCATCAGCCCGCGCAGATGCGCTTCGTCGATCAGCGTCTTCAGGTCTTCCGGACGGCCATAGGCGTTGTCGGGCGCATACCACAGCACGCCGTCATAGCCCCAGCCGCGCCGGCCCGCGAAATCCGCAAGCGGCATCAATTCCAGCGCGGTGATGCCGGTCGCAACGAGATGATCGAGCCTGCCGATCATGGCGCGGTAAGTGCCCTCCGCCGTGAACGTGCCGACATGCGTCTCGATCAGCACCGTCTCTTCCCAGGGACGGCCGCGCCAATCGCGCGCGCGCCACGTGAAGGCGTCATGATCGACCACCTCGCTCGGACCGAACACGTCCTCGGGCTGGAACGCCGAGGCGGGATCGGGCACGTCGATCTCGTCGTCGATTCTGAACTTGTAGGCGCTGCCGGCGGTCAGGCCGGAAATGTCAGCCACGTACCAGCCATCCTGCCGGCGCTGCATCGCATGCCTCCTGTCGAGCAGGAGATCGACGCGTCTTGCCGCCGGGGCCCATAGCCGGAACGATACACCGTCCTTCGTCGGCCTGGCGCCGAAGGATGGCCTCATAGCGCCCCCGCAAAGGCGAGCACGGAGCGCGGCGGCGCCTTGCTGTCGCTCCCGGGCTGGAAGTCGACCGTGTTCAGCTTGGCCTCGGTCGTGTTGAGGATCTGCTGCCAGCTCTTGTATCCGGTCATTTTGGGCAATTTGAATGCGATCTCTTCGGGCGCGGCGTTCAGAATGATAAAGATCGCAGCCCCGCCGGGTTCCATCGGCCCCATCACATAGGAGAGGAACCGTCCCTCCGGGAAATTCCAGTCGCTTTCCGTCATCTCGTCACCGGCCGGCGTCAGCCACAACACGCCATAGGCGACGCCATCGGCGGGGCGGCCGTCGAGCCAGCGGTGGCTGCGGAGTTGCGAGAATCGGCGGCGGATGTCGGCGAGATGGGCGACGAAATCGATCATATCGTCGCCGTCCTTGCCGAGATTGTCCCAGCCCACCCAGCCCACCTCGTTATCCTGGCAATAGGCGTTGTTGTTGCCGGATTGCGAGTTGCCGACCTCGTCGCCGGCGAGGATCAGGGGAATGCCCTGCGCCAGCATCAGGCAGGCCAGCACGTTCTTGCGAAGCTGCCGGCGCAGGCTGAGGATTTCCGGATCGTCGGTCGGGCCCTCGACACCGCAATTGTTGCTGTGGTTGTCGCTGGAGCCGTCGCGGTTGTCCTCGCCGTTGGCCTCGTTGTGCTTCTCGTTGTAGCTGAAGAGGTCGGCGAGGGTGAAACCGTCGTGCACGGTGATGTGGTTGATGCTGGCGCGCGGCCGCCGCCCGTCATGATTGAATAGATCGGAGGACGCGGTCATGCGGCTGGAAATGTCGCCAATCAGGCTGCCTTCGCCGCTCCAGTAGCGCCGCATGGCGCTGCGATAGCGGTCGTTCCATTCTGACCATTGCGAGGGAAAGGCGCCGACCTGATAGCCGCCGAGGCCGAGGTCCCAGGGTTCGGCGACCAGCTTGACGGTGGCGAGCACAGGATCCTGCCGGACCGCGGTCAGGAACGAGCTGCCGCGATCAAAACCGTTCGGCCCGCGCGCAAGCGTGGTGGCGAGGTCGAAACGAAAGCCGTCGACGTGGCAGACCTCGACCCAGTAGCGCAGCGAATCCATCACCACCTGAAGCACGCGCGGATGGGTGAGGTTGACCGATGAGCCGCAGCCGGTGAAATCGTCGTAGTAGCGCGGATTCTCGCGATTCAGCCAGTAATAGGAGGCGTTGTCGATGCCGCGATAGCATAGCGTCGGACCAAGGTGATTGCCTTCGGCGGTGTGGTTGTAGACGACGTCCAGCATCACCTCGATGCCGGCATCGTGCAGGCGCGCCACGGTGGTGCGGAAGGAATCCAGGGCATTGTCCTGGGCGTAGCGCTGCTCCGGCGCGAAGAAGGACAACGTGTTGTAGCCCCAATAATTGGAGAGCTTCTTCTCGACAAGAATGCGATCGTCGACGAAGCTGTGGATCGGCAGGAGCTCGATCGAGGTGACGCCGAGCTTCTTCAGATGTTCGATCATCGCGGGCGACGACAGGCCGCCATAGGTGCCGCGAAGGTTCGGCGGCACGTCCGCGCGCCTCTGCGTCAGGCCCCTGACGTGGGCCTCGTAGATGATGGTGTCTTCCCAGGCGATGTGGGGGCGGATCTCGCGGCGGCCCCAGTTGAAGGTCTCGTCGACGACGACCGCTTTGGGCATGCCGCGGGCATTGTCGCGCCGGTCGAACGACAGATCCTCGCGCGCGCTGCCGGTGCGGTAGGCGAAATGCGCATCGCTCCAGACCAGCCGTCCGGCGAGCCGCTTGGCATAGGGATCGAGCAGCAGCTTGTTGGCATTGAAACGGTGGCCGTGCTCGGGCTCGTAGGGGCCGTGCACGCGATAGCCGTAGAGCTGGCCTGGCGAGACGTCGTTGAGATAGCCGTGCCAGACGTCTTCGGTACGCTCCGGCAATTCGACGCGTTCGAGCTCGCGGCGGCCCTGGCTGTCGAACAGGCACAACTCCACCTTCTGCGCATTGGCGGAGAACAGCGCGAAATTGGTGCCGCGTCCGTCCCAGCTTGCACCGAGGCGTGCCGGCGATCCAGCAGTCAGGCGCATGGGTCAGCTTTCCGGAACGAGGAAGATCGCGGCCAGCGGCGGAATGGTGAGGCGAAGCTCGGGCGCCTTGCCATTGACGGCATGAACCTCGCCGATGTTTCCGACATTGCTGCCGCCATAATGGGCCGAATCGGAATTGAGCGCTTCTTTCCACTTGCCGGCAAATGGCACGCGAACGCGGTAGTTGCGATAGACGTTGGGTGAGAAGTTGACGATCACCAGGCAGCGCGCGTGCTCGTCAAAACCCTTGCGCAGCCAGGCAAACACGTTGCGGTTGGCATCATCCGTGATCAGCCATTCGAAGCCGGCGTGGTCGCAATCCATCTGGTGCAGCGCCGGCACTGCGCGATAAAGCCGGTTGAGGTCGCGGATCAGCGCCTGGACGCCGGAATGGTACTTGTATTCGAGCAGGTGCCAGTCGAGCGACTGGTCGTGATTCCATTCGCGGCTTTGCGCGATTTCCGCGCCCATGAACAGCAGCTTCTTGCCGGGATGGCCGAACATGAAGCTGTAATAGGCGCGTAAGTTCGCAAAGCGCTGCCACTCGTCGCCGGGCATCCGGCCGAGGATCGAGCGTTTGCCGTGCACGACCTCGTCATGCGACAGCGGCAGGATGAAGTTCTCCGAGAACGCGTAGTGCAGCCCGAACAGGATTTCGCCGTGATGATGCTTGCGGTGGATCGGATCCTTGCTGATGTAGTTCAGCGTGTCGTGCATCCAGCCCATGTTCCACTTGTAGCCGAAGCCAAGCCCGCCGAATTCGACCGGACGGGAGACCTGCGGCCATGCGGTGGATTCTTCGGCAGCAGTGGTCGCTTGCGGGAATCGGGCGAACAGCTCGGTGTTGAAGCGCCGCAGGAACGCGATCGCCTCGATGTTTTCCCGCCCGCCATACTGGTTCGGAATCCACGCGCCCGGCGGGCGGCTGTAATCGAGATACAGCATGGAGGCGACCGCATCGACCCGCAGGCCATCGATCGCGTAGCGCTCGAGCCAGAACAGCGCGTTCGACACCAGAAAGTTCGTCACTTCGGTGCGGCCGTAATTGTAGATCAGCGTACCCCAGTCGAGGTGACGGCCCTGCAGCGGGTTGGCGTGCTCGTAGAGCGATGTGCCGTCGAAGCTGCCGAGCCCGTGCGGATCGTCGGGGAAGTGACCGGGCACCCAGTCGAGCAGCACGCCGACGCCTTCGCGGTGGCAGGCATCGACCAGCGCAGCAAAATCCTCCGGCGTGCCGAAGCGGCTCGTCGGCGCATAAAGGCCGGTCGGCTGATAGCCCCATGAGCCGTCGAAGGGATGTTCGCTTACGGGCAGGAATTCGAGATGGGTAAAACCCATGTCGCGGGCATAGGCCGGCAGCTGCTCGGCGAGTTCGCGGTAGGTGAGCCATTCACCGCCGTTCTTGCGCCGCCACGAGCCGAGATGGACCTCGTAGATCGACATCGGCGCCGACAATGCATTGATGCCGTCCGGCGCCGGGCGGGGCCGCGGCAGATGCGCTTCGTCGAAAACGATGGAGGCTGTCTTCGGACGCAGCTCGCTCGCAAACGCCATCGGGTCGGATTTCAGCGGCAGCAAGTGTCCGTGCGGACCGACGATCTCGAACTTGTAGTGGTCGCCGGCCTTGGCGTGCGGGATGAACAACTCCCAGTAGCCGGAGCCACGCACCCGCATGGGATGGCGCCGCCCGTCCCAGAAGTTGAAATCACCGACCACGGCGACGCGTCGCGCATTCGGCGCCAGCACTACGAAGCCGATGCCGTCGACGCCTTCGAGCGTCATCGGATGCGCGCCGAGCTTGTCATAGATGCGCTGATGGGTGCCTTCCCCGAGCAGATAGAGGTCGAAGTCGGTCAGGATCGGCGGAAAGCGGTAGGCGTCCTCGAACTCGACGACATTGTCGCCGAACTTCGCGCGCAATTGGTAATGCCTGGAGCCGTTGGGCAGGGCGCCGATGAACAGGCCGGCGTCGTGGACGCGGTCAAGCCTTGCCACCTCGCCATGCTCGCCGACCGCCTCGACGTTGGAGGCCTCGGGGAGAAACGCGCGCACCACGCTCTTCCCGCCCTCGGGATGCAGCCCGAGATAGTGGAAGGGATCGGAATGGCGGCCCTCGATGATCGCATAGGCCTCGGCGGGCAATTTAGGCATGGGCTTCGCTCTCGGTATCGGACAGAATGCGAAGCAGTCCGCTCAGCGGCGCATGGAGCCCTTCCGGCCGGTGGGACAGCTCGTATTCTACTTCGTCGAACGCTTGATCAAGCAGGAAAAACCTTAACAGGCCTTCCGCGGAATGCGGGTCTTCCGGCCATAGCCGCCGATCGGTCATGGCCTCGCGGTACACGGACAGGAACGTCGAGGTGGCGCGCTCGCGCCACTCGCCGAGCGCGGCTGCGATCCGCTCCTGCTCGTCGGAGGGTCCCGAGAACGCACGGGTGAGCGCCGCGGCGGCCGACAGATCGATCGAGCGGATCAGGCCGGCGACATCGCGCGCGGCCGGCGCCTTGCGTCGCTTGTCGGCCAGGGGAAGACGTGGATCGCCGTCGAAATCGATGATGAAGATATCGTCCTTCACGATCAAAGTTTGCCCAAGGCGGAAGTCGCCATGATGACGGATGTTCAACCCGCCTATGTCGGGTGGCAATAGCGCATCTAGCCGGTCGGACAGACCCGCGCGCGCCGTGGCGAGCTGATCGACCAGCGGCCGGTCGGCTTCGCGCAGGCCCTCGCGGCTTTCGATCAGCCGCTCGAAAACGTGCTCGGCGCGTGTCTTGAGGTCCGACGTCCAGTGCTCGACGTGTGCCGGGCTGATTGGCTCGGCGGCGAGATCGCCGGGCTTTGCGGCGGCGAGCGCGATATGCAACTCGGCGAGCCGTCGGCCGGTCTGCGCCAGATGGTGCAGATAAGGCGCCTGGTCCGGGTTCGCAGGGGACGTCTCCTCCGCCGGCAGCAGGCGCTGCTCATCCACGTAGCGGTCGAGAAAGGCCGCGGTCACGGCCCAGCCGTCGCCCTGGTTCTCGACATAGGCATGCAGGACACCGATCGCGCTGCGCTGGTCGCCTTCGACCAATTCGGCCGTGCCGAGCAGCGCCGGCGTGTTGGCGAAGCGCGCAACCTCGGTCAGATAGCGGCCGATCTCGATCTCGGGATTGATGCCGCTTTCGAGCCGGCGATAGATCTTGGCAACGTATTGGTTGTCGACCAGGGCGGTGCTGTTCGACTGTTCGATCGCGCGAATACGCTCGGGTTCCTTGACGGTGTATTCGGAGAACAGGCTGGTCGGCTTGAACTCCAGCCGCAGATTGTTCTCCTCCACGACCAGGTGCTGCGACAGGTTGCGCAGGAACAGGCCGATGAAGATCTGGTCGGTCGCGACATCGAGCAGCGTGCCCTCGCGCGCGCCCTGGCGCACGGCGGCGAGCGCTTTCGGATTGAAGCGTTCGCGGTCGAAGCGCACCCACTCGATCTGCATCGGCAGTACAAAGCGCGTCGCGACGCCATATTGCGCCGCTTCGAAGAACGCGATCCACGGCCGGTTGTCGCCGATGTCGCAGAACGGAATCGCCGACGTCAGCGTGGGCCGAATCTGCCGCGGATTGTGCTCGGGATACCACCGCGTCCGCGACAAAAATCCCGGCAGCACGTCGCGCTCGAACACGCCGCGTTCGCGCGCGAGCGAGACCCAGGTCGAGTTGAGCGGCACCACCAGCGTCTCGAATTCCGGCACCGCCCGCGGGATCACCGGCTCGGACTTGTCGCGCTCCAGCAGCTGGAACCAGTAGAAGCCGTAGGGACCCAGCGTGATCATGTAGGGCAGCTCGCCGATCGCGGGGAAGCGGGTGCGGCCGAGCATCTCTTGCGGAATGCGGTCCTTCCACGGCGACAGGTCGAGCTCGGTCGCCTGCGCGGCGCGCGAGAGGTTGGCGACGCAGAGGATCACCTCGTCGCGATACTGCCGGATATAGGCGAGCACGGCGCGATTGGACGGGCGGATGAAGGTCATGGTGCCGCGGCCGAAGGCCAGCGTCGACTTGCGTACCGAGATCAGCCGCTTGGTCGCGCTGAGCAGCGAGGACAGGCTGCGCGATTGCGCCTCGACGTTCACCGATTCGTAGCCGTAGACCGGGTCCATGATCGGCGGCGCATAGAGGCGGGCCGGATCGGCGCGGGAGAAGCCGCCATTGCGGTCCGGGCTCCACTGCATCGGCGTGCGCACGCCGTTGCGGTCGCCGAGATAGATGTTGTCGCCCATGCCGATCTCGTCGCCGTAATAGATGATCGGCGTGCCCGGGAACGACAGCAACAGCGAGTTCATCAGCTCGATCTTGCGGCGGTCGTTGTCCATCAGCGGCGCAAGGCGCCGGCGGATGCCGACATTGATGCGGGCCCGCGGGTCGTTGGCATAGGTGGTCCAGAGATAGTCGCGTTCGACGTCTGTAACCATTTCCAGCGTCAGTTCGTCGTGGTTACGCAGGAACAGCGCCCATTGGCAGCTTGCGGGAATGTCCGGGGTCTGGCGCAGGATGTCGGTGATCGGAAAGCGGTCTTCTTGCGCGATCGCCATGTAGATGCGGGGCATCAGCGGGAAGTGATAGGCCATGTGGCACTCGTCGCCGCGGCCGAAATATTCCTGCACGTCCTCGGGCCATTGATTGGCTTCGGCCAGCAGCAGCTTGCCTTTGGAGTAGGCGTCCAGCTCCTGGCGCAGGCGCTTAATGATCGCATGCGTCTCGGGGAGGTTCTCGTTCGACGTCCCCTCGCGCTCGCACAGATAGGGGATCGCGTCGAGGCGGAAGCCGTCGACGCCGGCATCGAGCCAGCGCTTCATCACCTGGATGAGGGCGCTGACGACGCGCGGATTGTCGAAATTGAGATCCGGCTGGTGCGAGAAGAAACGGTGCCAGTAAAACGCGCCGGCCTCGGTATCCCAGGTCCAGTTCGATTTCTCGGTGTCGGTGAAGATGATACGCGTGCCCTGGTATTTCTGGTCGTTGTCGCTCCAGACATACCAGTTGCGGGCGCTCGAGCCTGCCGGGCTGCGCCGTGCGCGCTTGAACCAATTGTGCTGATCGGAGGTGTGGTTGACGACGAGCTCGGTGATCACCCGCAAGCCGCGCCGTTGCGCCTCCTGGATGAAGCGCTTGAAATCCTTCATCGTCCCGAAATCGGGATTGACCGCGCCGTAATCGGCGATGTCGTAGCCGTCGTCGCGGCCGGGTGAGGGGTAGAACGGCAACAGCCACAGCGCGGTGACGCCGAGATCCTGGAGATAGGCCAGCTTCTCGGTCAGCCCGGCGAAATCGCCGATGCCGTCATTGTTGCTGTCGGCGAAAGCCTTGACGTGAAGCTGATAGATGATGGCGTCCTTGTACCAGAGCTCATCCACGATCTCGGCAGCGTCAGCCTTCTTGGTGTCGACGGAAGACAATACATTCATGGCGTGCGCCCTTACGCCAGGCAGCGGAACAAGAGCGCAGGATCGCGGTCGGGATCGATACGCAACCTGATGCCGCCCCATTCGATGCGGGACTGTTCGCCGGTGAGGACATTTTCGAGTACGGTGACGTGGCGGCGCTCGCCGCCGAAGTCGACGGTGAGGTCGCCGAGCGGCAACCAGGATTCGCGCGCATGGCCCGTGAGCGCGATCGCGGCGACGATGGTGTTCGCCGGATCGGCTGCCTCCTTCACGAAGGCGATCGTCTCGCCATCCTCGATGCCGAGGAAGCGCAGATTGGCGGTCTGCTGGAGCGCGGCGTTTTCGTTGCGGATCCGGTTCAGCTCGGTGATGTAGCTCTTGATATTGCCCGCCTTGTCCCAGTCGCGCTGCCGGATCTGATACTTCTCGGAATCGAGATATTCTTCGCGGCCGGGGATGGCATCATGCTCGAGCAGCTCGAACCCACTGTAGATGCCGTAATTGCCGGACAGCGTCGCGGCCAACGCAACGCGCGATTTGAAGGCCCAGGCTTCGCCGCTCTGGAGGTGATAGGGCAGGAGGTCGGGCGTGTTGAGGAACAGGTTCGGCCGATAGAAGTCCCGCTCGGGATAGCGGGTGATCTCGCCGAGATATTGCTCGAGCTCCCACTTCTCGGTGCGCCACGGAAAATAAGTGAACGATTGCGTAAAGCCGAGCTTTGCCAGGCCCTTCATCAGCTTCGGACGTGCGTAGGTCTTGGAGAACAGGATCACCTCGGGATAGCGGCGGCGGATGTCACGGATCAGCCATTCCCAGAACTGGAACGGCGCCGTGTCGTGATTGTCGATGGCGAAGATGGTCACGCCATGGTCGATCCAGAACAGCATGGCGTCGCGGAACGCATTCCACAGCCCGATCCTGTCGACGGATGTGAAATCGGGGATGACGATATCCGGATAGGGCCCGTCGGCGGTTCGCACCGAGCGGTCCGGCCGCCACTTGAACCATTCCGGATGCTGCGTCAGCCAGGGATGGTCAGGCGAGCACTGCACGGCGAAGTCGAGCGCGAGCTCCAGGCCGTATTCGAGGCAGGTCGCGACCAGCGCGCGGAAATCCTCGATCGTGCCGAGCTCGGGATGCAGTACGTCGTGCCCGCCCTCAGCGGCACCGATGGCATAAGGCGAACCGGGATCGCCTTCGGCCGCCACCTGTGAATTGTTGCGGCCCTTGCGGCGGGTGCGGCCGATCGGGTGGATCGGCGTGAAGTAGAGCACGTCGAAACCCATCGCGGCGATGTCGGGCACGCGCGCGATGCAGTCTCTCAGCGTGCCGTGCTGGCCCGGTACCTGGCTCTGGCTGCGCGGCATCATCTGATACCAGGCGCTGAAGCGCGCCTTGTCGCGGTCGACGATCAGGGGCAAGGGCGGCGAGCGGGTCAGGTCGGGCCGCGGCTGGCTCTCCGCCATGGCCTTGCCGAGCTCGGCCGCGAGCAGAGGCATGACTTCGCCGGTCTGAAGATAGTCCTCGCACTGTCTGACGATGACATCAGCGGCGTCCTGCCGGGCGCCATGCGCCTTGGTCAGGAGGCCGGCGCCTTCGATCGCGTCGAGTGTGATATCCACGCCGGAGAGCTGCTTTCGCGCGAGGGCATGACGCCAGGTTGCGAATTCGTCGGTCCAGGCTTCGATGGCATAAACATATTGACCGGGTTCGACCGGAGTGAACGTGCCGGACCATCGGTCATTGTCGTGATGGACCATCGGCTCGCTCCGCCATTCCCGGTCCTGTTCGCCGCGCCAGACCAGCGCGGCGCCGACCACGTCGTTGCCGTCGCGATAGATGTCGGCCCACACCTCGACCCGTTCGCCCGCGATCCGTTTCACGGCAAAGCGGCCGCCATCGATCGACGGATAGATGTCTTCGATGAGAAAAGCACCGCCGGCTGCGGCACTCTCGACAGTTTGAATTGTCTTGTTCACGGTGATGCCATTGACAAGAAAGCAGGCGCCCGTTTCCCTTATCGGGAACCTATGCTTGATACCTATATAGAAAGCCGCTTGTGTGTCATTAGTTCCCCCTGGGAACGGGAGGCGCGGTTTGCGAGTTAACCTTGGCTAACGTCCTCCGCGACCTCATAAAATCGATGCCCCCGGCCAAAGAGTGGCCTGCAAGCTGCGTGCCGAATGGATCTTTTAGCTCAAGCCCAGATCAAGGGCGTTCAGTCCGAATTCGTCGATGCCCTCGGAAAGCTGCGGGTCACCGATCCCGTCGCCCTCAAATCCATCCTCGACGCCCTGCCGGAGAAGCGGGTTTATCGCTTCGTCAGCGGGCCGGTCGTGATTCGCGCCTTGGGCAATCCGCGCACCGAGTTGGCGGCAACCGGGGCGCCGCCGCTCAAATGGAAAATCACCGGCAACGCCCAGATCGCCGGCAATGACAATGCGATCGCGCAAGGCGAGACGCGCGAGCCCGTGATCGCCTGGCCCGCCGGCCTGCCGCTCGGTTACCACCGGTTGACGCTCACCGATGCCGGGGGCGTGACGGAAGAGGTGCCGATGATCGTGGCGCCCGAGCGCGCCTTTGGCGGCGATTTCGATCGCGGCTGGCTGCTCGCCGTGCAACTTTACAGCGTCCGCTCCGATCGCAATTGGGGTATCGGCGATTTCACCGACTTGGCTGGCCTCGTCCGGCTCGCCAGGCAACTCGGCGCCGACGGCGTCGGGCTGAACCCGCTGCACGTGCTGTTCGACGACCAGCCCGGCGATTGCAGCCCGTATTCGCCGAACAGCCGGCTGTTTCTCAATCCGCTCTATATCGACGTCGAGGCGATCCCGGAATTTTCCGCCGATCTCGTCCCTGACGCCGCCGCGGTCGCTGCGCGGCTGCGTGAAGGCGATCGCGTCCCTTATGCCGACATGGCCGCGTTGAAATGGCTGGGCCTGCGCGCCGCCTTTGACAGCTTCGTGACAACGGCAAGCGGGGCACGCCGCCAGGCGTTTGATGCATTCCGCGCCGCCCGCGCGCCGCTGTTGTCCCGTTTCGCCTGCTTCGAGGTGCTGCGGCATCGTTTCACCGGGCCGTGGTGGGAATGGCCGCCGGAATGGCGGCAGCCGGACGAGACAAAATGCGCCGAGCTGCGCAATGGCGCGAGCAAGCGCGAGGTCGAGTTCGTCGAATTCGTGCAATGGACCGCGGACAGCCAATTGCGTGCCGCCAAGGAGCTTGCGAGCCAGCTCGGCATGCGGGTCGGGCTCTATCTCGACGTCGCCGTCGGCGTGCAATCCAACGGCTTCGATGCCTGGAACGAGCAGGTGGCGATTTCCCGCCACCTCGCCGTTGGCGCGCCGCCCGACGTGCTCAACACCGTCGGTCAGGATTGGGGCCTGGCCGGCTTCAACGCCGGCGGTCTGGAAGCCAAGTCCTTCGTGCCGTTTGCCGATATGCTGGCCGCCTCGATGCGCCATGCCGGTGCCATCCGGCTCGATCACGTGCTGGGGCTGAAGCGGCTCTATCTGGTGCCGCGCGGCTTCAAGCCCGACAATGGCGCCTATGTGCAGATGCCATTCGAGGCGCTGCTTGGAGCGGTGGCGCGCGAGAGCGCAGCCC
This sequence comes from Bradyrhizobium sp. CSA207, assembly GCF_029051685.1. Lineage (GTDB taxonomy): Bacteria > Pseudomonadota > Alphaproteobacteria > Rhizobiales > Xanthobacteraceae > Bradyrhizobium. The sequence continues at coordinate 135,757 of NZ_JAACFT010000011.1, forward strand.
ACAAATGCATCGTGATCGGCGAGGACCTCGGCACCGTGCCGGAGGGTTTTCGCGAGACCATGCAGGATTTCGGCATCTGGTCCTACCTCGTCATGATGTTCGAGCGCGACGATGCCGGCCGCTTCCGCTCTATCGACCATTACCGGCCCAATGCGCTGGTGACCTTGAACACGCATGACCTGTCGACCTATGCCGGCTGGCGCTCGTTCAGCGATCTTGAGATGAAGCGCTCGCTTGGGCTCGATCCCGGCGAGAACGATCAGGCGCGCTGGGATGCGCTCGGCATGCTCGACGAGATTCTGCGCCAGAACGGCATTGGTGCCAACGACCTCTATTCGGTACTCGCTTTCCTGTCGCGCACGCCGTCGCGGCTATTGGCGGTGTCGCTGGAGGATCTGCTCGGCGTGATCGACCAGCCGAACATTCCCGGGACGATCGACGAGCATCCGAACTGGCGCCAGCGTCTGCCGGTCGCGCTCGACAAGATCGCCTCCAAGGTCGATCTCGCGGCCTTGAAGGCCGCGACACGGGAACGTTCCTTGACCGGCGGGAGTTGAAGCGCCGGGCATTTTCAGGCTCGCAATACCGTGTCTCAGAAGATCGAGGATTACGCGCTGATCGGCGACTGCGAGACCGCGGCGCTGGTCGGGCGCAACGGCTCGATCGACTGGCTCTGCTGGCCGGCCTTCGATTCCGATGCCTGCTTCGCCGCAATCCTCGGCACGCGCAAGAATGGCCGCTGGCTGATCGCGCCCACCGCGGACGTCATCGGTACGTCGCGCCGCTATCTCGGCAACACGCTCATCCTCGAGACGCGTTTTGAGACGAAGGACGGCACCGTCGCGCTGATCGATTTCATGCCGCCGCGCGGCAAGGCGTCCGACATCGTGCGGCTGGTCCGCGGCGTGAGCGGTTCGGTGAAGCTGCGCATGGAACTCGTGATCCGATTCGGCTTCGGCATCAGCATTCCCTGGGTGCGCCGCTCCGAGGACGGATCGCTGCTGGCGATCGCCGGTCAGGATATGACGGTGCTGCACACGCCGGCCCAAACCCACGGCGAGGATCTGACCACGGTTGCCAAATTCGAGGTGAAGGCCGGAGAGACCGTGCCGTTCGTGCTGAGCTATGGCCCCTCGCATCTGCCTCCGCCCGAGCCGATCGACCCGGAGATCGCGCTTCAGGAGACCGAAAGATTTTGGAAGGACTGGTGCAGCCGCTCCACGCATGACGGGGCGTACCGCGATCTTGTCATGCGCTCGCTGATCACGTTGAAGGCGCTGACCTTCGCCCCAACCGGCGGCATCGTTGCCGCACCGACGACGTCATTGCCGGAAAAGCTCGGCGGGATGCGGAACTGGGATTACCGCTTTTGCTGGCTGCGCGACGCCACCTTCACGCTGCTGGCACTGATGAACTCGGGCTATACCGAGGAAGCCTCGGCCTGGCACAATTGGCTGCTGCGCGCAGCAGCCGGCTCGCCGTCGAACATGCAGATCATGTACGGCATCTGGGGCCAGCGGCGGCTGCTGGAATGGGAGGCGGGCTGGCTCGACGGCTATGAGGGCGCACGGCCGGTGCGCGTCGGCAATGCCGCCCATGCTCAGCTCCAGCTCGACGTCTACGGCGAACTGATCGATGCGTTCCACCAGTCGCGAATGGCCAAGCTCAAGCTCGACGATGAAACCTGGGCGCTGGAATGCGCCGTGCTCAATCATCTCGCCGAGGTCTGGGACGAGCCCGATCACGGCATCTGGGAGCGGCGCGGCCAGCCGAAGCACTACGTCTTCTCCAAGGTGATGACCTGGGTGGCCTTCGACCGCGGCATCAAGAGCGCCGAGACCTTCGGCTTCAAGGCGCCGCTGCTGCACTGGCATACCCTGCGTGATTCCATCCATCGCGATGTCTGCAACAGAGGTTTTGACGCAAGTCAGAATGCGTTCGTCGAGTCCTATGGCTCGAAATTGCTCGACGCTAGCGTCCTGCTGCTCCCGGCGGTCGGCTTCTTGCCGGCGTCTGATCCGCGCATCCGCAGCACCGTTGCAGCCGCCGAAAAATACCTGATGCACGACGGTTTCGTGCTGCGGCATGATCCGCGCGAAGTGTCCGAAGAGAATCAGCCGATCGAGGGCGCGTTTCTGGCTTGTAGCCTGTGGCTGGCCGATGCCTATGTGCTGTCAGGCGATCTCGACAAGGCGCAGGCGCTGTTCGACCGCGTGGCCGGGCTAGCGAACGATGTCGGGCTATTGGCCGAGGAGTACGACTCCGTCGCGCGCCGCCAGACCGGAAATTTCCCCCAGGCGCTGACGCATATCGCGCTGATCAACACCGCGCATAACCTGTCGGCGGCAAGGCAGGAGAGCGAGAAGCCGGCCGTGCAGCGGTCGCAATAGCTCGCGATATCGAAGTGGTGCAACTGGCCTTTACCTCTCCCGTAGGGAGAGGTCGGATCGCATCGTAGATGCGATCCGGGTGAGGGCTTACGGTCTCACTGAATGCTGCGGCCCCTCACCCGGATTGCTCTGGACGATGCTTTGCATCGCCAGGCGCAATCCGACCTCTCCCCGTCGGGGAGAGGTGAACCACGAGCAGCCATCGAGCCTCAGCCGATCCCGTTCCGCTTCAAAATCATCTCGATCGCCTCGGCAAAGCCATCCTGCTCGTTGGTGGCGGTGACGTGGGTCGCCTGCTCCTTGACGTTGTCGGCGGCATTGCCCATGGCGATCGAGACGCCGCTGACGCGAAACATTGCGAGGTCATTCTGCATGTCGCCGATGGTGGCGACCGCCTCGGTCGCAATTCCGAGCCGCTTTGCCATCGCCTCGACGAAAGTGCCCTTGTTGAAGGAGGGCGGGGTGATGTCGAGATAATAGGTCTGCGAGCGCACCGCGGTCGCCTGGCTGCCGAGCGCCTCCTGCATCACCTTCTCGCAACGCTCCAGCCCGGCTGCATCGGCGCTGGCGCCGACGATCTTGCAGGCGCTTGCGAGGAACGGCGAAAAATCGGCTATGACGGTCGGGTCGGACCGGATCGTGTGCTGCTCGTGGGCCACGTAGCTGCCGCGGGGATTGTCGATCAGCCATTTGTCGTAGGTGAAGAGCCAGATGTCGGCGCCGAATTCCCGGAGGATCTGCAAGGACCGTTCTGCCGCGCTCGCAGGGATGAGGTGCTGCTCGACCGGCTTCATCTCGGGCTCGACGATCGAGGAGCCGTTGAACGGGCCGACCGGCAGCCAGATCGCGAGCGGCTCGATCAGGAAGCGCATCCCGATCGCGGGGCGGCTCGACGTGATGGTGAAGCCGATGCCGGCCTTGTGCAGCCGCTGCACCGCCGCTTTGGCGCGGTCGGTCAGCGTCTTGTCCTTGGTCAGCAGCGTGCCATCGACGTCGGAAACCACGAGTGAGATTTGCGTCATGGCAGAACCTTGGGCTTCATGGCCTTGGATGTCACGGCCGTGGGCTTGTCGCCGCCCAATTTCAACTGTCGCACGACGCCGTCCACGATCGCCTCGACGGTCTCGTCGATCGAGACGCTGATCACGTGCTCGCCCGCTCCCGGCGGCTCCAGCGTATTGAACTGGCTGGTCAAGAGCTCGGGCGGCATGAAATGGCCCTTGCGGCGCGCGAGCCGATCGGCGATCAGCTCCTTGCTGCCCTTCAGGAAGACGAAGCGGACGTCGCTCCGTCCACGCAAGAGCACGTCACGATAGCTGTGCTTCAGAGCCGAGCAGGCAATGATGACGTGCTCGCCGCGTCCGCAGACCCGTGCGATCTCGTCGGCGATGGCGTTGAGCCAGGGCCAGCGATCCTCGTCGGTGAGCGGGTGGCCGGCCCTCATCTTCTGGACGTTACTGGCGGGGTGAAAGCCGTCGCCGTCCTCGAACCGCCAGCCGAGCCGCTCGCCTAGCGCTTTGGCGATCGTGCTCTTGCCCGAACCCGACACGCCCATCACGATCAATGCACAAGGTGCTTCAACGCCCGCCACGAATTCCCTCCGGAAGCGCGGCCTGGTCGACCAGCCAGACGGTTTCACCATTCGAGCGCGCGCGCAACGCCGGCAGGTTCTCGCCATTGAATAGGCGCGTCAAGATCGGCTGCTTGTCGTGCCCGGCAATCTCGAACAGCATTTCGCGGCAGGACGCCAGCGCGGGCAGGGTGAGCGAGACTCGCGGCACGAAGGGCGCGACGTTGGCCTTGGGCACGCCGACGACCCAGCGCTGCGTCTCTTCGAGGGCAGGATAGCCGGGAAACAGCGAAGCGGTGTGGCCGTCCGGGCCCGCGCCCATCAGGACGAGATCGAACAGGGGCCGCGACGGATCCAGCCGCTCCGCACCGTAGAAGGACTGCAGCTCGCGCGCGTAGGCCTCGGCGGCGTGGTCGGGATTTTCCGCGGTCGTCGGGATCGGGTGGATATGGCCGGACGGCGCGCTGCGATCGAGGAAGGTTGCGCGCGCGACAGCCATGTTGTTGAGAGGATCGCTTTCGGGCACGAACCGCTCGTCTCCGATGAACCAGTGCACGCGGTCCCAGGGAATCTTATCGCGCCAGGCATCGCCGCCGAGCAATTGATAGAGCCTCTTTGGGCTGGAGCCGCCGGTGAGGCAGATCGCGATACGCCCGGGATTGGCCGCGATCCGCGCCATCACCCGTTCGGCCGCTGCGCGGGCGAGCGCCTCGGCGTCGGCCTCGACGATCAGCTTCGGCAGGCCGGCCGCGGCCATCACGAAAACTTCCGCCAGCTTCGCCCGTCACGCCGGAGCAATTCATCGGCACAAGCCGGGCCGTCGCTGCCGGCGGGATAGGTCTCGATGCCGTTGACGCCCGCCTTCTTCCAGGCGTCCAGGAACGGCTGCACTGCCTGCCACCCGGCCTCGACGCCGTCGGCGCGCTGGAACAGGATGTTGTCGCCGATCATGCAGTCATAGATCAGCGTCTCGTAGCCGGTGCTGGGATCGGCCCGGAAATAGTCGCCGTAGCGGAACTTCATTTCGACGCCGTCGATCATGACACTCGGTCCCGGAATCTTGGCATTGAACTGAAGCTCGATAGTCTCGGTCGGCGCGATGCCGATGGTGAGGAAGTTTTGCGATAGACGGTCGACCGCCGTGCCCGAAAACATCGACAGCGGTGCCTGCTTGAACTTGATCGCGACTTCCGTGCGTTTGTGGCCCAGTGCCTTGCCGGTGCGCAAATAGAAGGGCACGCCGGCCCAGCGCCAATTGTCGATCATCAGCTTCAGCGCGACATAGGTCTCGGTGGAGCTGCCGGGTTTGACGTCCGCCGTGTTGCGATAGTCCGGAATCTCGTCGTCGCCGATGCGGCCGGCGAGATATTGCGCGCGGACCGAGCTCTTCAGCGCTTCCTCTTCGCTCGGCCGTTGGATCGAGGTTAGAACCTCGGCCTTCTCGGAACGCACGGAATGGGCGTCGAAACGCGCCGGCGGCTCCATCGCCACCAGCGACATCAGTTGGAATAGGTGGTTCGGCACCATGTCGCGCAGCGCGCCGGTGGCGTCGTAGAAGCCGCCGCGATGGCCGACGCCGAGCTTCTCCTCCACCGTGATCTGGATGTGGTCGATATGGTTGCGATTCCAGATCGGCTCGAACATGCCATTGGCAAAGCGCAGCACCAAAATGTTCTGCACCGTCTCCTTGCCGAGATAGTGATCGATCCGGTAGATCTGGTGCTCATCCATGATCTTCAGCAGTTCGGCGTTCAAGGCGCGTGCCGAAGCGAGATCGGTCCCGAACGGCTTCTCGATCACCAGCCGCCGCCAGGCACCGTTCTCCTTCGTCATACCGGTGCGGCCGAGCTCGCGCGCGGTTGGGGCGAACGCGGCCGGCGGCGTCGCCAGATAGAACAGTCGGTTGCCGCCGGTGCCTTCCGCGCATTCCAGCGAATCCAGATGCTCGCGCAGGCGGTCGAACGACGGCGGGTCCTTCGGATCGGCCTCGACGAATGTCACACATTGCAGCAGCTTCTGGGCGACGACGTCGTCAACCGGGCGCGTCGCAAACTCGCGCAGACCCTTCATCAGGCTATCGCGCAGCTCGTCATCCGACTGGCCCTTGCGGGCCACGCCGACGACGCAGAACTTTTCCGGTAGCAGGTGCTCGGCGGCGAGATTGTAGAGTGACGGCATCACGAGGCGGTGGGTGAGATCACCGGTGACACCAAAGATGACGAAGGCGCAATTTTCCGGCTTGCGCTTTGCTTGCGGGTCTTTTGTCACGAATGATCGGCCTTCGCTTGCTACTTGCTCTTCTTACTTGGACTTCGAAGCGTCCGGCTGCTTCGGCTCCTTGTGGCCGCCAAAACCCGCGCGCATCGCGGAAAGAATCTTTTCAGCGAAGGTGTGTTCCTGGCGGGAACGGAAACGTGCGTAGAGGGCCGCGGTCAGGACTTCGGCCGGCACAGCCTCGTCGATTGCCGCATTCACGGTCCAGCGTCCTTCGCCGGAATCCTCGACGAAACCGGAATATTCCGACAGCGCCGGGCTGTCCGCGAGTGCCGTCGAGGTCAGATCGAGCAGCCAGGACGGGATCACGCTGCCGCGCCGCCATACCTCGGCGATATCGGCAAGATCGAAATCGTAGCGATGATCCGCCGGCAAGGCTTCGATGCTGGCGTTCTTGAGAATATCAAAACCTTCGGCATAGGCCTGCATCAGGCCGTATTCGATGCCGTTGTGGATCATCTTGACGAAGTGACCGGCGCCCACGGGACCTGCATGGATGTAGCCCTGCTCGATGCGGGGATCGCGGCCTTCCCGCCCAGGCGTGCGCGCAATGTCGCCGGCGCCGGGCGCGAGCGCGGCGAAAATCGGATCGAGCCGGTCGACCACGACCTTCTCGCCGCCGATCATCATGCAATAGCCGCGGTCCAGTCCCCAGACGCCGCCGGAGGTCCCGACGTCGACATAATGGATGCCGCGTTCCCTGAGCGCCTTGCCGCGGCGAACGTCGTCTTGCCAGAACGTGTTGCCGCCGTCGATGATGACGTCGTCGGCCTGCATCACGTTCGCAAGCGTGTCGATCGTCGCTTCGGTGATGCGGCCGGCAGGCAGCATCACCCATGCGGTACGCGGTCGTTCCAGCTTGGCGACGAATTCTTCGAGCGTCGCCGAGCCCTGCGCGCCGTCTCCGGCAAGGCCGGCGACGGCCTTGGCGTCCTTGTCATAGACCACGGTCGAATGGCCGTGACGCATCAGCCGGCGCACGATGTTGCCGCCCATCCGGCCGAGGCCGATCATGCCGAGTTGCATTTGAATTATTCCCTTAGTTCAGCGCGTCCGTGAGGGCGGCGTTGAGTGCCGCGAGACCTTTCTTGAGCCCGCCCTTCAGGTGCACGCGGAGCGCACGTCGGCCGCGCTCGGTGAGCACATCGAAATCGCCGCGCGCCTGTGCCGCCTTGATGACGCCAAAGCTAGCCTTCTGGCCCGGCACAGTCAGGTCCTTGGCGTCATCGGCGGTGATCTGGAGGAATACGCCACTGTCGGGGCCGCCCTTGTAGGCCTGCCCGGTGGAGTGCAGGAAGCGCGGCCCGAACTCGGCGCAGGTCGCGACGTGGCGCTTCTCGCGCACTTCGAGCCGCATCGTCTGGAGCGCATCGATGGTGGCCTTGTCGCGCGCGATGTAGCCGAGCAGGGCGACATAGTCGCCGTGGTTGGAGCGGGCGAGATGCGCCTTCAGCCATGAGGTGAGATCGCCGTTGGCCCCTGCGGCACGCAGCGCTGTGGCGTTGGCCTCGTCGGTGTAGAGATCGGCCTCGGCGGTGCTGACCACCGGCTGTTCCGCCGGCAGCGCGCCGGTCTTCTCGAACGCGGCGGTGAGCTCGCGGGTCTTGATCTTGGCCGCTTCCACGTCGGGCTGATCGAACGGGTTGATGCCGAGGATGCTGCCTGCCACCGCGGTTGCCATCTCGAAGCGGAAGAATTCCTGGCCGAGATGATCGATCGACTTCATGACGATGCGCGCGACGGGATGGCCGGCCGCTTCGATCGCGGCAAGCTTCGAGTCGTGTGGGGCGTCCGCCTCGCCTTCGGTGCGGATGTCGATGAAGAACCGATCGTTGCCGTAAAGTGAAGGCTCGCCGAGCGGCTCGCCGGCAATCGGGATCAGGCCCTTGCCTTCCTTGCCGGTCGATTCCGCGATGAGCTGCTCGGCCCAGGCGCCGAAATCGGCGATCTTCTTCGACGTCAGGATCGTCACCTTGTCGCGGCCTTCGAGGCCGGCGAGACCCATGGCGAGCCCGAGCTGGACGCCGGGATTTTCCTGCGGCGGCACGTCCGGTCCGCAGGAGCGGGCCATCGAGAGTGCATGCTTGACCAGGGTCTTGACGTCGATGCCCGCGGTTGCCGCGGGGACGAGGCCGAACGGCGAGAGCACCGAATAGCGACCGCCGATCGAGGGCTTGCCGTGGAAGATGCGGGCATAGTTCAGTTTCTTGGCCGCCTTCTCCAGCGACGAGCCGGGATCGGTCACTGCGATGAAGCGATGGCCGGTCTTGACCGACGGTCCGAGCGCCTGCGCGACACGCTCGTGGAAATAATCCTTCATCGCGTTCGGCTCGGTGGTGCCGCCGGACTTGCTGGAGACGATGAATACGGTGTTGGCAATGTCGATGCTGGCTTCCATCGCCCGCACCTGCGCCGGATCTGTGGAATCCAACACATGCAGCTTCGGGAAGCCGGACTTCCGCGCGAAGGTCTCCGCCAGTACTTCCGGCCCTAGGCTCGATCCGCCCATGCCGAGCACGACGGCGTCGGAGAATTTCTGACCCTTGACGCGATTCGCGTAGTCCTCGTAGTCGGCGACGTCGGCCTTTGCGGCGCTGTCGAGCCAGCCGAGCCATTTGTCCTCGTCCGCGCCGGTCCAGACCGACTTGTCGCGCTGCCATAGCCTGCGGATTTTCGCTGACGCCCTCCAGTCCTCGGTGCTCTTCGCCACGGCCTTGCCGAGCCCGTCACCGAGCGACAGCAGCTGGCGATCGATCGCGGGCCCAAGCACGGTGGCGCGCTTGTGGGCGACTGCGCCATACAGCTTGTCAGCGGCGTCGGCAAACTGCTTGACGCCGTCCTTGACCAGCTCGGCGGTGATGGCGTCGAGCGAGATGCCGGAGCGCTCCAACTCCTCCAGCACGCGGCGGGCGTCCTCGACATTCTCTTCGAGACTGTCGCGCGTCTTGCCGTGGTCGCGGAACGCGTCCAGCGTCGCCGGCGGCATGGTGTTGATGGTGTCGGGGCCGATCAGTTCCTCGACATAGAGGACGTCGCTGTAGTCCTTGTTCTTGGTTCCGGTCGACGCCCACAGCATGCGCTGCGGCTTGGCACCCCTGGCTGCGAGATTGTCCCAGCGGGGACCTGCAAACAGCCGCCTGTAGTCCTGGTAGGCGACCTTGGCGTTGGCGATCGCGACCTTGCCTTTCAGCGCGGCGAGCCGCTCCTTTTCGGATGGATCGTTGGCGCGGGCGATCTTTTCGTCGAGCTGCTTGTCGACCATCGAGTCGATGCGGCTGACGAAGAAGCTCGCCACGCTCGCGACATGCGAAGGATCGCCGCCGCCTGCGACATATTTCTCCAGACCGGCGAGGTAGGCCTCGGCGACCTCGAGATAGACCGCTTTGGAGAACAGCAGCGTGATGTTGATGCTGACGCCTTCGCCGATGAGTTGTTCGATCGCCGGCAGGCCCTCGGGCGTCGCCGGGACCTTGACCATCAAGTTCCTGCGATTGACGTCCTTCCAGAGCCGCTTCGCCTCGGCGACTGTGCCCGCGGTGTCCAGTGCGAGATAAGGCGAGACCTCCAGGCTGACGAAGCCGTCCTGCCCCTTGAGGCGGTCATAGACCGGGCGGAGCACGTCGGCGGCATTCTGGATGTCCTCGACCGCGACGGCCTCGAACAGGTCGGCGACGGTCCGGTCGCCGCGCTTGAGCGCCTTGCCGATCGAGGCGTCGTATTCGTCCGAGCTGCCGATCGCCTTCTCGAAGATCGAGGGATTGGAGGTGACGCCCTTGACGCCGTCAGTCTCGATCAGCCGTTTCAAGTCGCCCTTGGCGATGAAGCCACGGGCGAGGAAGTCCAGCCAGACGGCTTGTCCGTGCTTTTCCAGTTCTTTGACGGGATTCATGCTGTTTATTTATCTCCAAGCCTGCGGGCGAGGGGTTTCCGCGCCGGTCCTGACGCGCTATCCTGTAGCTTACATGCGCACCTGAGGGAACCAATCAAGGGTACAGGTGTTTCTACTCTGGGTGTAACTCCGTCGCGATCGTGACGATCCAGGCGGCAGTAGCGGTGTTGCGTAAAATTCTCTGGCCGGGACGGTTCGGCCGGGTCGTTGCGTAGCGTCAGCCTGCCACGTCTGCTTGTCGCAGCGCGGAGTGCCGTCAGGGGGCTTTCCAATCCGCCTGACGCATCGTTGGCTCGGTCGCAAATGGCCATGCTGGGGGAAAGCATGCACGCTGAAACTGAGGGTCTGGCACTCGCCGTTCCCGACGGGGCGCAATCCGCCCGCCTGGGCTTGTGTATCGACGCATCCCACGATCTTGAAATCGGTCAATGCGCGACGCGCCTGCGGCTGCTGGTCGCGGCGGGATTTGCGATGATGCTGATCAGTGCGAGCCTTGCCTTTGGCTGGTGGGATGTCATCGGCAACTATGGCACGACGATCGGCTATACCGGCATCGTGGTGTTCGGCCTGATCACCTGCCGGCTCATCTGGATGCTGCCGTCCGAACGGGGGCCGGTGGTGATCGTCACCACCTACGGCATCCGCGATCTCCGCATCGGCAATGAATTTCTGCTTTGGGAGTCGATTGAGGACGTTTCGGCTGAAGAATGCCGCGGACACAAGGTCATCGTGCTGACGCTGACGCCGGCCTTCCAGCGTCAGCTCGCCTGCGTCCACGCCACCACGCGCGCTGCGCCCACCGATCGCGTCGTCATCCGGGCCGACGGTCTGACGATGGAATTCGACACCTTGCTGCGCGCCTGTCGCGACTGTCATGCCGCCAGCGATTCACGCACCGCATTGCGGCGAGAGCGCGATCACGGCACGCAAAGCTTGGCCGCACGAACGTCATAAAGCCGCCGCCAGCCGGCGGTTATGTTGCGGTGCCGGATGGCCTATCCCCGGTAACGCCCGGATGTTGCGGCGGGGCGACATTTGCTGGAAATTAGCGAATACAAGTGTAGATTCGCACAAATAACAGGCAGCTGCCTGTTCGTAACTCGCCCGATGCCTACGTTGTGCGTTGCGTGGTGAAGGCCCTCGGGTGTCGAATGTTCGTCATGTGCTCACGCTGATTCGAGAGTGGCGCTAAGGAACGGTCCGGTCGCTGCTTTAGTTCAGTTGTGTAGCGGAACTCACGCGGAGAGGGATCATGTACAACGATTCTCTATTCAACGCTTTCGCTCGGTCGTTCGAGGCGAGAAGCCAGCACGACATGTCGATGGCGGAATATCTGGAATCGTGTCGAAGCGATCCCATGAAATATGCAAATGCGGCCGAACGATTGCTAGCCGCGATCGGTGAACCCCAGACGATCGACACGGCCAAGGACCCACGCCTTGGCCGTATTTTTTTGAACCGCACGATCCGCACCTATCCGGCCTTTGCCGGTTTCTACGGCATGGAAGAAACCATCGAGCGCATCGTTGGTTTCTTCCGTCATGCTGCGCAAGGCCTCGAGGAGCGCAAGCAGATCCTCTATTTGCTCGGCCCGGTCGGCGGCGGCAAATCCTCGCTCGCCGAACGGCTGAAGTCGCTGATGGAAGTGCATCCGATCTACGTGCTGAAGGCCGGCGACGAACTCTCGCCCGTGTTCGAGAGCCCGCTGAGCCTGTTCGATCCCGATCAGCTCGGCCCGATGCTGGAGGAAAAGTACGGCATTCCGCGCCGGCGTCTCACCGGGTTGATGAGCCCGTGGTGCTACAAGCGCCTGGAGGCCTTCGGTGGCGACATCTCGCAATTCCGTGTCGCCAAGATTCAGCCGTCGCGGCTGCGCCAGATCGCGGTTGCCAAGACCGAGCCCGGTGACGAGAACAACCAGGACATTTCCTCGCTGGTTGGCAAGGTCGATATCCGCAAGCTCGAAACCTATGCGCAGAACGATCCGGATGCGTATAGCTATTCGGGCGGTCTCAACCGCGCCAACCAGGGCATTCTCGAATTCGTTGAGATGTTCAAGGCACCGATCAAGATGCTGCACCCGCTGCTTACTGCGACGCAGGAGGGCAACTACATCGGCACCGAGAACATCGGCGCGATTCCATTCACCGGCATCATCCTCGCGCACTCCAACGAGGCAGAGTGGTCGAGCTTCAAGTCGAACAAGAACAACGAGGCCTTCATCGACCGCATCTGCGTGATCAAGGTGCCCTATGTCCTGCGCTACACCGAAGAGCAGAAGATCTACGAAAAGCTGATCCAGGGCTCCGAGCTTGCGTCTGCGCCGTGCGCGCCGGCGACGCTGGAAACGATGGCGCGATTCTCGGTGATGTCGCGGCTGCGCAAGCACGAGAATTCCACGCTGTTTGCCAAAATGCGGGTTTACGATGGCGAAAGTCTGAAGGAATCCGATCCCAAAGCGCGCAGCGTCCAGGAATACCGGGATGCCGCCGGCGTCGACGAAGGCATGGATGGTGTCTCCACGCGCTTTGCCTTCAAAATCCTGGCCGCGACCTTCAACCACGATCCGCAGGAGGTTGCCGCCGACGCCGTGCACCTGATGTATGCGCTGGAACAGTCTATCCGCCGCGAGCAGCTTCCTGAGGAAATCGAAAAGCGTTACCTCGAATTCATCAAGGCGGAACTCGCGCCGCGTTATGCCGAGTTCATCGGCAACGAGATCCAGAAGGCTTATCTGGAATCCTACTCGGATTACGGCCAGAACCTGTTCGACCGTTACGTCGATTACGCCGATGCCTGGATCGAGGATCAGGACTTCAAGGATCCCGACACCGGACAATTGCTCGATCGCGAGCTTTTGAACCAGGAGCTGACCAAGATCGAGAAGCCGGCCGGCATCGCCAACCCGAAGGATTTCCGCAACGAGGTCGTCAAGTTCTCGTTGAGGGCCAGGGCACAGAATGCCGGCAAGAATCCGACCTGGACCTCCTACGAGAAGATTCGCGATGTGATCGAAAAGCGGATATTCTCCCAGGTCGAGGACCTGCTTCCGGTCATCTCGTTCGGGTCCAAGAAGGACGGCGAGACGGAGAAGAAGCACGGCGAGTTCGTCGCACGCATGGTGGAGCGCGGCTACACCGAGCGTCAGGTTCGCCGGCTCGTCGAGTGGTACATGCGCGTGAAGCAAGCCGGTTGAGGCGGATGGGAACGTGGCCATTCACATTATTGACAGGCGCCTGAATCCAGGCGGCAAGAGTCTTGAGAACCGCCAGCGGTTCTTGCGTCGGGCCAAATCCCTGGTGCAGGGCGCCGTCAAGAAGACCTCGCAGGAACGCGACATCAAGGATGTCCTGGAGGGTGGCGAGGTCACGATCCCGCTCGACGGCATGCACGAGCCGCGCTTTCGCCGCGAAGGCGGCACGCGCGACATGGTGCTGCCCGGGAACAAGAAGTTCATCGAGGGCGACTATCTCCCTCGATCCGGCCAGGGCAGCGCCAAGGATTCCGGTCCGGGCGAAGGCGACAGCGAAGACGCCTTCCGTTTCGTGCTGAGCCGCGACGAATTCGTCGATCTCTTCCTCGACGATCTCGAGCTTCCGGATCTCGCCAAGCGCAAGATCGCGCAGACCGAGAGCGAGGGCATCCAGCGCGCCGGTTACACCACGTCAGGCTCGCCATCCAACATCTCGGTCAGCCGGACGGTGCGGCTCGCGCTCGCGCGCCGCATCGCGCTCAAGCGGCCCCGCAAGGAAGAGCTCGAGGAGCTGGAAGCCGCGATCGCCGCATGCACCGACGAGGATGAGCGCGCGGAACTCGTCGCCGAGCTCGAAAAGCTCAAGGCGAAATCCAAGCGCATTCCCTTCATCGATCCGCTGGACATCCGCTATCGCCGCTTCGAGACGGTGCCCAAGCCGGTCGCGCAGGCGGTGATGTTCTGCCTGATGGACGTCTCCGGCTCGATGTCCGAACACATGAAGGATCTCGCCAAGCGCTTCTACATGCTGCTCTACGTGTTCCTGAAGCGGCGCTACAAGCATGTCGAGATCGTCTTCATCCGCCACACCGACCGCGCCGAGGAGGTGGACGAGCAGACCTTCTTCTACGGCCCGGCGTCCGGCGGCACGCTGGTCTCCAGCGCGCTCCAGGCGATGCACGAGATCGTGCGCGAGCGCTTCAATCCGGCGGACTGGAACATCTACGCGGCCCAGGCCTCCGACGGCGACAACTCCTATTCCGACGGCGAGCTCGCCGGCATGCTGCTGACCGACAAGATCCTCCCGGTCTGCCAGTTCTTCGCCTATCTCGAGGTCGGCGAGTCCGGGGGCAGCGCCTTCGATCTCTCGGACTCCTCGCTCTGGACCCTTTACGAGCGCCTGCGGGGCGGCGGTGCACCGCTCTCGATGCGCAAGGTCAGCGAACGCAGCGAAATCTTTCCGGTGTTCCACGACCTGTTCCAGCGCCGCGAAACTAATCAGGAGAAGGCCGCTCCATGACGGAACGCTTGTTCGAAGGCGCGGATTGGGATTTCCACACCTTGCAGCGCATTAGCGATGCCTGCGAGGAGGTGGCGATGAAAGATCTCGGGCTCGACGTCTATCCGAACCAGATCGAGGTCATTACCGCCGAGCAGATGCTGGACGCCTATTCGTCCGTCGGCATGCCCCTGTTCTACAAGCACTGGTCGTTCGGCAAGCACTTCGCCTATCATGAGGCGTCCTACCGCAAGGGCCTGATGGGCCTCGCTTATGAGATCGTGATCAACTCCTCGCCCTGCATCTCCTACCTGATGGAGGAGAACACGGCGACGATGCAGACGCTGGTGATCGCGCACGCCGCGTTCGGTCACAACCACTTCTTCAAGAACAACTATCTGTTCAAGCAGTGGACCGACGCCGACGGCATTCTGGACTATCTCGATTTCGCCAAGAAGTATGTGATGAGTTGCGAGGCGCGCCACGGCCGCGTCGAGGTCGAACGCACGCTGGATGCCGCGCATGCGCTGATGTCGCACGGCATCGACCGCTACCCCGGCAAGAAGAAGCTGGATTTGCGCGCCGAGGAGAAGCGGGCAGGGCGCCGCCGCCAGCACGAGGAGGAGGTCTTCAACGATCTCTGGCGCACCGTGCCGGCAGGAAAGAGCAAGAGCCGCTCCGCGATCAGCGTCGAGCGCCGCCGCAAGCTGCTCGGCCTGCCGCAGGAGAATCTGCTTTACTTTCTGGAGAAGAGTGCGCCGCGGCTGGCGCCCTGGCAGCGCGAGCTTTTGCGGATCGTCCGCCACATCGCGCAATATTTCTATCCGCAGAGCCAGACCAAGGTGATGAACGAGGGGACGGCGACCTACGTCCACTACCGCATCATGACCAAGCTGCACGAGCAGGGCCGGCTCACTGACGGCAACTTCCTCGAATTCCTGCAATCCCACACCAATGTGGTGTTCCAGCCCGAATTCGACGATCGGCGCTTCTCCGGCTTCAATCCCTATGCGCTCGGCTTTTCGATGATGCAGGACATCGAGCGCATCGTCACCCGTCCGGAGGACGAGGACCGCGAATGGTTCCCGGACATTGCCGGAAAGAACGACGTGATGGGCGTGTTGCGTGACGTCTGGGCCAACTACCGCGACGAGAGTTTTATCGCCCAGTACCTGAGCCCGAAGCTGATGCGGCACTTCCGCATGTTCCATCTGCACGACGATCCCGAGGAGCGCGCCGGCATCCGGGTCGATGCCATTCACGACGAGCGTGGTTTCCGCCGGGTGCGGCGCGAGCTCGCGCGGCAGCATGATGTCGGCTACATCGATGCCAATATCGAGGTGGTCGACGTCGACCTGTCCGGCGACCGCCGGCTGATCGTGCATCATCGCGTCATCAAGGGCTCGCAGCTCAACGAGACCGACGCCAAGCGGGTGCTGCAGCATCTCGCCGATCTCTGGACCTATGACGTCGCGCTGATCGAGGTCGACGCCAACGACAAGGTCCTGCGGGAATATGTCGTGAGCCCGCGCCCAATTCCGGCGGCGGCCTGAGGCGGCCGGCAGCTCCTGGAGCGCAGACGTGGCGGATCGCTGGTCCGCGGCCCATCCTTCGAGACGCCCGCCTTTGGCGGGCCCTCAGGATGAGGACGGAGTGTGCGGCTGCAATTTCGACAAACAGAGATGCTGCTTAGCCTCATCCTGAGGAGACCGCGGAGCGGTCGTCTCGAAGGACGAGGCGCTTGCTCTGGCCGCCACCAGAATTTGCATGCTCTAAGTCGATCGCTTCTTGGCCGGCTTCTTCTTGGACGCATTCAGGTCCACGGCCGCGCGGATGAGCGCCTTCAGCGCCTTCTCATTGATTTTCTCGCCTTCGCGAACATCGATTGCGCGCCGCACATTGCCCTCGAGGCTCGAGTTGAAGAGGCCGGCCGGGTCGTCGAGCGCAGCGCCCTTGGCGAAGGTCATTTTCACGACGGCTTTGTAGGTCTCGCCGGTGCAGATGATTCCGTCGTGCGACCACACCGGCACGCCCCGCCATTTCCATTCCTCGACCACATCGGGGTCGGCGTCCCTGATCAGGGCGCGTAGCCGCCCCAGCATCTCGCCGCGCCAATCGCCAAGCTCCTTGATCCTGCCGTCGATCAACCTGGAGGCCGAAACTCCGTCCGATTCCTTGGCGCTGCTGGTCTTCGCCGTCACAGCTTTCTTCATGACCTTGCCTCGTTCACGCGCCGCTGGCTGACGTATGGCAGCGCGAACAGATATAGCCCGGTCGCGAGCAACGGAATCAGCGGGACGAACGCCAACAGCCCGATCCACACCGCCTGCATCTGCAGGGCGATGGCGACGATATTCGCGGTGACGGCAAGCGTGAAGGCGATGGACAGCCAGCGATGGATCTGCCGAATCCAAATGTTCGAGCTCAATGGGACCTCCTCTGAAGATGAATTGGAATGGATATCGCCGGCCGGGCTAGTCGCCCCGCGCCAGCAGCTCGTCCAATTTTGCAAGAAACTGCTTCCAGCCGGCGTGTGCGCCGCCATAGGCCTGCTTCTGGGTGGGACGGAAGCCCGCCTGCTCCACGCGCAAATGCGTGCCCGCGCCCGTCGGCGTCAGCGTGAAGGTCACGACGCTCTTCAAATCAAACGCCGCGTCCTCATGCGTGAAATTCCAGGTGTAGGCCAGCGATCGCTGCGGTTCGATGGCGAGGACCTCGCAATCGAGCACGCCGCCCCACTCGCCGCGAAGATTGAAGCGATGGCCGACGGTGGGCTTGAAGTCGTTCTTCATCAGCCACTCCTCGATCAGGTGCGGCTGCGTCAGCGCGCGCCAGATCCGCTCCGGCGGAAAGGCAAATTCGCGCTCGATGGTGACGGAACGGGTTTCAGTCTCAGCTTCGGTCATTGGTCCATCCTCTTCAGGAGATCGTCGAGGGCGTCGAGCCGGTTCTGCCAGAACCCGGCCATCTGGCTGGTCCAGTCGATCAGCGGATTCAGCGCGCCGGGCTGCGCGCTGTAGTGCGTCTGCCGCCCCTCGTGACGGTCGCGCACCAGCCCGGCCAGCTTCAGCGCGCCGAGATGTTTCGAGACCGCCGGCTGGGAAACGCCGGATAGCGCCGTCAGGGCCCCGACCGTCTGCTCGCCCTCGCGGCACAGCCGCTCGAAGATCGCCCGCCGGGTGGGATCGGCGAGCGTCCTGAACAGAAGATCGGGGGCGGTGGACATGTGGAATCCATAACCAGCAAGTTATGGGTTAAACTAATAACTGCAGAGTTATGGGTGAGTCAAGTGCGATGCGGATCAGTTGGGATGAGGTCTTGTTTCGCGGCGAAATCTTAGACCCTCATGGTGAGGAGCCCGCCAAAGCGGGCGTCTCGAACCATGCAGGCCGAGCACTTTCATGGCATCCCAAGTGCCATATGCGATTGCCCTGCCCGCAAGCGGGGGAGGGAGCGCACCGAATTCGCGGAAGCGTTAGTGGCCCTCAGGGCCGCAGATAGAGATAGCCCTGCGACTGCAGCTCGGCCAGGCGGACCACGCCGCCCTTCTCCGCGCTGACGAAGCCCGGCAGCAGATCCGTCAGCGTGACGTTCTGCGCCTTCATCGTGTTGCCGCAGGCGGCGAGCTCGACGCCGTCCCTGGAGAAATCGCCGACACGCTTGCTGACATCAGGGTTGGCCTGCGCGGAGTGAAACGCCTTCAGCGCCGGACCGTGGATCACCAACGCGATCGTCACGTGCTCGGGGCCGCCGACGCCGTCGATGTGGTTCTGGATGTTGCCGAGCACGAAATTGACCTTCTCGGCGTCGCTGAGATGGTAGACGACCTTGAGCTTGTTGGCCGCACCGGTTTCGGTCGCGGCCTCGGCGCGGGATGTCGCAAACGCCGCGCCCAAGGCCGAGACTGCGCTCCAAAGGATGTTCCGGCGGTTCATGGCGATCTCCCTCGACTGGCCTGACTTTGCCGCACGCACATCACTTGTGGCGCAGTTCAGCGAGTTCCTTGCGATCGGTCACGAGCGAAGCGCACTCGCTGTTGTCGGTGCGGTCGAGGCGGAAAATCTTGTCGTCGACGCCGGCCACCAGCGATCGCTCGGCGTCGTCATCTGGCTTGTTGTTCTGCCAGACCCGTACCTGCTCGAGCCGAATGATCGCGGACTTGTTGTCCTTTGACAGCGCCACCCCGATGCCGCCGCCCTCGCAGTCGACGCCGCAGCCGAGGCGAACGTCGTTGCCGTCCTTCGCGAACACCACGTGACCGCACGAACCGCTGGAATCGAAATCGCCGGAGCGGTGGCGGTATCTGAAGCCGAGCCGAAAGGAGCTGTGCAGCTGCTTGTCTTCCTTGTCGTATTCCGCCGAGACCAGCAGCTTCATTGACGCGACCTTCTGCTTCGGATGCCGCGCCAGATGCTCGGCATCGTAGCGGCGGACGAAGCAGGCATAGGCCTTGTCGCTGGGCAGCCCTGCGTACATCCGCGCGTTGAAGGTTTCGGCTTCGGCCTTGCTGGCCTCGCGAATGTCGTCGGCCTCCGCGGCATGCCCGGCACCGCTGAGTGCGGCAAAGATGACCGCGACGAAAAGAACGAGCTTCATGATCGCACCGAATGCGGGAGCAGCAATTGGCCCGACCGCGATGGGCGGCGCGGACCGGTTTGCCGTTAGTCGCGCGCCCAACGCGGCGCGTTCACGCTCGCAAGTCCGCGATGTCATCGCCGCGGCACAGGGATTATATAGATGACGCCGTGCGGCGCGTTAGTCGCGGGTCGGGCCAGGAAGGTTCAATCGACGTGGAGCCGTCAGACTTTGGAACTCGATATCGGCGATCTCTTCGACGTTGTCCGGGTTCGTCAATGTGATAGCCTTCACAGACGATTGCTTCTCGAAGTCGTAGGCTGGGGCCGCCTCTTGGCAAGTTTGTGGAGTGCCCCGCAATGGGCGAAATTCGCAACTTCAAATCCGGAAGCCACGATGAGCCGCCGTCAAGCGGCAGGATGCCTCGTCGTCTTGCCGCGATCATTGTCGGTGACATTGCTTCCTACAGCCGCTTGATGCAGGCCGACGAGGAAGGCACGCATGTTCGCGTCAAGCGGATCGAGCGGGATCTCATCGAGCCCAGTATCGTCGAGCACCATGGAAGCCTGGTGAAGACGACGGGCGACGGCTTCATCGCTGTTTTCGACAGTCCAGTTGAGGCGGTTCGCTGCAGCATCGTCATCCAGCAAAATCTCATTGGCCGCAACGCCTCGCTTCCGAAGGAGTCCCGGATCGAATACCGGATCGGAGTCAATCTTGGTGATGTCATCGTAGAGCCGGACGACGTCTATGGTGATGGCGTCAACATCGCCACGCGTATCGAGGGTATTGCCGAGCCCGGCCAGGTCTACATCTCAGGTGCGATCTACGAGCAGATCAAGCACAAGGTGGTGTGCGGCTACGAGTCGCTTGGCGACCGCAAGGTGAAGAACATCACCGATCCCGTGCGCATCTATCGCGTGCTGCCGGACGCGGATGCCGTGGGCAGGACGCGCGGCCGGCGCGAGAATACGTTGCTATTCCTTCTGGCCCTGACACTGCTCGTTATTGCGAGCGGCGTCCTTTGGTATCTGCTCGTGCAGCCGCGCCTCGGCGAACAGGCTGCGGCTCCTCCGACGCCGGCTCCGGCCGCATCCTCAACGTCGCAATCCGTGCAAGCCGAACCCGGTTCGTCGACGCAGGCGCCGCAGACAGCACCGGCGGCTTCTCCCTCGACGGCCGCGGCGCCTGCAAGCGCGCCTTCGCCGGCCCCGTCGCAATCCACGGTGGCGGTCCAGGAGCCGGATATGGTTGCGATCCGCGGCGGCAGTTTCGCGATGGGCAGCAACGATGACCCGACGGAAAGACCCGTCCACCAGGTCGCGATCAAGCCGTTCGCGATCGGAAAATATCCTGTGACCGTTCGTGAATGGAATGAATGTGCGGCAGCGAAGGCGTGCAGCTTTACAGCGATCGGGAAGGAAGATGCCCCCGTCACGAACGTGAGCTGGGCAGACGCCCAGCAATATGCGGGCTGGCTCGCGCAGGCGACGAAGAAGCCCTACCGCCTTCCCAGTGAAGCGGAATGGGAATATGCGGCGCGTGGGGGAACGCAGACCAAATATTGGTGGGGCGACAAGCTCCAGCCGGGCATGGCCGGGTGCAAGGATTGCGGTGACGTCGCGGCCGAGCAGCCGGCGAAAGTCGGCAGCTTCAAGCCCAATCCATTCGGGCTCTACGATATGGGTGGCGGCGTCGATCAGTGGGTCGCCGATTGCTGGCACAGGACCTATCAGGGTGCGCCCAGCGACGGCTCGGCATGGGCCGGTGCCGATTGCAGCTCGCATGTGCTGCGCTCGGGATCCTGGAAGAACGATGCGAGGTACGTGCGGCCGTCCAACCGCGATGGCTACGACACCAACGTTCGTTATCCGACGCATGGATTCCGCGTCGCGCTCGGTCCTTAATGCTGGAGTAGATCTGATGCAGCTCCTTCGTTGCGTTGCGCTATCGGCGGCGCTCGCATTGCTCCCGGCCGCCGCGCACTCGCAAGGCAAGACCGCCCCCAAGGACGCCAAGCTGTATTTTATCACCCCGCGTGACGGGCAGAAGGTCCGCGGCGCGTTCCTCGTTCGGTTCGGCTTGCACAACATGGGCGTGACGCATGCCGGCGACGACTACCAGAACGCCGGTCACCATCATTTGCTGGTCGACGTCAACGACCCCATCGACCCGAAGGAGCCGATCCCGCAGGACAAGTCGCATCTGCATTTCGGCGCAGGGCAGACCGAAACTCTTCTCGAGCTTGCGCCGGGGACGCACACGCTCCAGCTGGTGCTGGGCGATGCGAAGCACTATCCGTTCGAACCGCCCGTGGTCTCGAGCAAGATCAGCGTTCGGGTCAGGCCGTCCACGTCAGCGCGGTAACTGATCACCGCAAGCTGGCGTTGAACTTGTCCAGCGCCGTCGAGCCCGGGCAAAGCGTGTCCGCCTCCAGCGTGTTGAGCGGGACCTCGACCGTGTTGAGATGCTCGTGCAAATCTTCCGCGTCGGGATCGACATAGAGCAGGCCGGTGACGATCTGGCCCTTGGCGGCGTGCTTCTGCAGAAAGGTCATGGCGCCGAGCCGGTCGTGCGGATCGTAGTCCGCATCGATCTTGCGCAGCGCGATTCTGCTGCCGTCATGCTGGTCGACCATCTGCACCGTGCCCGGCGCGTAATCGACCGCGATCGGATCGCGGCCCACCAGCACGTCGAGCCGGTTCACTGCGTCATTGTGCTCGCGGACATAGTCGAAACTCTTGGTCGAACCGGCATGGTTGTTGAAAGCGATGCAGGGGCTGATGACGTCGATGAAGGACGCGCCCTTGTGGCCGATTGCGGCCGCGATCAGCGGTACGAGTTGGCTCTTGTCGCCGGAGAAGCTGCGCGCGACGAAGGTCGCACCCAGCTGCAGCGCAATCGCGACGAGGTCGATGGCGTTATCGGTGTTGGTGACGCCCTTCTTGGACTTCGAGCCGCGGTCGGCGGTCGCCGAGAATTGCCCCTTGGTCAGGCCGTAGACGCCGTTGTTCTCGACGATGTAGGTCATGTTGACGCCGCGCCGGATCGAATGCGCGAACTGGCCGAAGCCGATCGAGGCGGAATCACCGTCGCCGGAGACGCCGAGATAGATCAGGTCGCGGTTGGCGAGGTTGGCGCCGGTCAGCACCGACGGCATGCGGCCGTGCACGGAGTTGAAGCCGTGCGAATTGCCGAGGAAATAGTCCGGCGTCTTCGACGAGCAGCCGATGCCGGAAATTTTCGCCACCCGGTGCGGCTCGATCGACAGCTCATAGCAGGCCTCGATGATCGAGGCCGTGATCGAATCGTGGCCGCAGCCGGCGCACAGCGTCGAGATCTTGCCCTCGTAGTCGCGATGGGTGTAGCCGAGCTCATTCTTCTTCAGCCCCGGGTGATGGAATTTCGGCTTTGCAATGTAGGTCATGCGAGCACCTGCGTTTCCAAGCCCGTCATGGCCGAGCTTGTCCCGGCCATCCACGTCTTGAGGGCAAGGGAGAAAGGCGTGGATGCCCGGGCATAGGCGAGCGGAAGCGACGCCGTCCTTCGGACGGCTATGCCCGGGCATGGCGACTGAGAGAGCGAAGCAAACATCATGACACGGCCTTGCGGAGCGGGGTCACCTTGAGGTGATCCTGATGGTCGCCAATGGCTTTTGCGATGAAACGGGCGGTGATCGGCGAGCCGTCGTAATGCACGATCGGCACCAGCCGCACCGGGTCGATGCCGTTCTCGTTGACGATGAGCTGGCGGAGCTGACTGTCGCGGTTCTGCTCGACCACATAGACGAAATCGTGCTCGGCGAGGAAGCTGGCGACGCTCGAGTGGAACGGGAAGGCGCGGATGCGCAGGCGGTCGAGCTGATGCCCGCGCGCCTCGAGTAGCCCGATCGCCTCGTCCATTGCCGGCGAGGTCGAGCCGAAATAGATCACGCCATATTTGGTCGGCCGTTCCGCATTGGCCTGCAGCGGCCGCGGCACCAGATCCTGCGCGGTCTCGAACTTGCGCATGAGGCGCTGCATGTTGTCGGCATAGACCGAGCCCTCCTCGGAGTAACGTGCGTAGCGATCGCGCGATGTGCCGCGGGTGAAGTAGGAGCCTTTGGTCGGATGCGTGCCGGGATAGGTGCGGTAGGGGATGCCGTCGCCGTCGACGTCGAGATAGCGTCCGAAGTCGCGGCCCTCCTCCAGCATCTCCGCTGTCATCACCTTGCCGCGGTCGTACTGTTTTGCGTCGTCCCACTTCAGCGGACGGCAGAGACGGTGGTTCATGCCGATATCAAGGTCGAGCATCAGGAAGATCGTGGTCTGAAGCCGATCGGCGAGGTCGAAGGCGGCTGCCGCGAACTCGAAGGCTTCCGCCGGATCCTCGGGGAAGAGCAGCACATGCTTGGTGTCGCCATGCGAGGCATAGGCGCAGGCGATGATGTCGCATTGCTGGGTGCGGGTCGGCATGCCCGTCGAGGGCCCAGCGCGCTGGATGTTCATGATCACAGCCGGAATCTCGGCGAAATATGACAGCCCGATGAACTCGGTCATCAGGGAGATGCCGGGGCCCGACGTCGCGGTGAAGGCGCGGGCGCCGTTCCAGGAGGCGCCGATCACGATACCGATCGAAGCAAGCTCGTCCTCGCCCTGCACGATGGCGTATTTCGCCTTGCCGGTCACAGGGTCGTGCCGGTACTTCTTGCAGTGGCTGGTGAAGGCCTCCGCCACCGAGGAGGACGGCGTGATCGGATACCAGGCGCACACGGTAGCACCGCCATAGACGGCGCCGAGTGCGGCAGCGCTATTGCCCTCGATGAAGATGCGGTCGCCGACCTTGTCGGACTTCTTGACGCGCAAGCCGATCGGGCATTTCAGGTTTTGCAGCGCCCAGTCGCGGCCGAGATGCAACGCGTGAACGTTGGAGGAGAGCAGCTTCTCCTTGCCCTTGTACTGCTCGCCGATCAGCTGCTCGATCAGCTTTGGATCCATGTCGAGCAGCGCCGAGAGGCTGCCTAGATAGATGATGTTCTTGAACAGCTGACGCTGGCGCGGATCGGTGTAGGTCGAGTTGGTGATCGCGGTTAAGGGCACACCGATCACGGTGATGTCGCCACGGAATTTGGTCGACGGCATCGGCTTGGTCGAATCGTAGAACAGATAGCCGCCGGGCTCGATGCCGGCGATGTCCTTGTCCCAGGTTTGCGGATTCATCGCCACCATCATGTCGACGCCGCCGCGGGCGCCGAGATGGCCGCCTTCCGTCACCCGCACCTCGTACCAGGTCGGCAGGCCCTGGATGTTGGAGGGGAAGATGTTGCGTGGACTCACCGGCACGCCGTGACGCAGGATCGCGCGCGCGAACATTTCGTTGGCGCTGGCCGAACCCGATCCGTTGACGTTGGCGAAGCGGACGACGAAGTCGTTTACGCTGCTGATCGGCTTTTTGTCGGACATGATGATCCTGCGTACGTCATTTCGATGAAATACTTCTGCATGTCCCAGGCGCCGGTGGGGCATCGCTCGGCGCACAGCCCGCAATGCAGGCAGACGTCCTCGTCCTTCACCATCACGCGGCCGGTCTTGAGATCGCTGGAGACGTAGAGGTCCTGATCCGGACGCGGCGAGGGCGCCTTCAGGCGCTGACGCAGATCGGCCTCCTCGCCATTCTCTGTGAAGGTGATGCAATCCATCGGGCAGATGTCGACGCATGCGTCGCATTCGATGCAGAGCGAAGTCGAGAATACGGTCTGCACGTCGCAGTTCAGGCAGCGATGCGCTTCGCCGAGCGCGAGCTTGACGTCGTAGCCGAGCTCGACCTCGGTGCGGATGTCCTTCAGCGCGACGACCTTGTCGCGATGCGGCACCTTGTAGCGCTTGTCGATGGAGATGTCGTTGTCATAGCTCCATTCGTGGATGCCCATCTTCTGCGACGAGATGTGCACCTCCGGCAGCGGCCGTTCGTTGACGTCCTCGCCCGAGAGCAGTCGGTGGATCGACAGCGCGGCGTCGTGGCCCTGCGCCACCGCCCAGATGATGTTCTTCGGCCCGAACGCGGCGTCGCCGCCGAAGAACACCTTTGGGTTGGTCGAGACGAACGTCTTGGGATCGACCTTCGGCATATTCCACTTGTCAAACTCGATGCCGCAGTCGCGCTCGATCCAGGGAAAGGCGTTTTCCTGGCCGACCGCGACCAGCACGTCGTCGCATGCGAAGGTCTGGTCGGGCTCGCCCGAGGGCACCAGGTTGCGGCGGCCCCTGGCGTCGTATTCGGCTTTCACCTTCTGGAAGGTGATGCCGGTGAGCTTGCCATTGTCATGGATGAAGGCGACGGGGACGAGGAAGTTCAGGATCGGGATGTCCTCGTGGATCGCGTCCTCCTTCTCCCAGGGCGAAGCCTTCATCTCTTCGAAGCCGGAGCGCACGATCACCTTGACGTCTTCGCCGCCGAGTCGGCGCGCCGTGCGGCAGCAATCCATCGCGGTGTTGCCGCCGCCGAGCACGATGACGCGTTTGCCGATCTTGTCTGTGTGGCCGAACGACACCGAGGACAGCCAGTCGATGCCGATATGGATGTTGGCGGCGGCCTCTTTGCGGCCGGGAATGTCGAGCTCGCGGCCGCGCGGTGCGCCCGAGCCGACGAAGATCGCGTCGTACTTCTCCGCGAGCAGCGCCTTCATGCTCTCGATGCGATGACCGCCCTTGAACTCGACGCCAAGGCCCAGGATGTAACCTGTTTCCTCGTCGATCACGGAGTTGGGCAGGCGGAATTTCGGGATCTGCGAGCGCATCATGCCGCCGGCTTCCGGATCGGCGTCGAACACGGTGCAGTGATAGCCGAGCGGCGCGAGATCGCGCGCCACCGTCAGCGAAGCAGGGCCGCCACCGACCAGCGCAACGCGCTTGCCGTTCTTGGGCGAGGGCTTCGGCAGGCGCTGCCTGATGTCGTCCTTGAAGTCGGCGGCGACGCGCTTGAGGCGGCAGATCGCGACCGGCGTTTCCTCGACGCGTCCGCGCCGGCACGCCGGCTCGCATGGACGATCGCAGGTGCGTCCCAGAATTCCGGGAAACACGTTCGATTTCCAATTGATCATGTAGGCGTCGCTGTAGCGGCCTTGGGCGATCAGTCGGATATATTCGGGAACCGGGGTGTGTGCAGGACAGGCCCATTGGCAATCGACCACTTTGTGAAAATAGTCGGGGGCCGCGATATCGGTCGGTTTCATTCCTACCCTGTCCGCACAGGCTCAAGGACCCGGCGGCCTTTTCTTGAGCTTGGCGAACGCCTAACGCGCGTCGATCTGGTTTCTGAATGGCATCATTGGGTTAGCTTATTAGAACCGCTCCGAAGTACAACGGCAAATTTGGGGGATCACCGGCTTTCATGGGAGCTGCGCGCATACAGCATTAGCGGCCGTGCGCCAGCATGCGGCGGTGCAATATATTGCAACGCGCTGATTGCTTCAGCTGCACGCGATGTCGCTCTTCGCAAGATCCCACATCAGGCTGTAGGTGCCGACCGAGACCGGAAGCTGTAAGGGCGCCGCGGCGGGGCCGGTGAAGCGCTGGGCGATGACAGCCGAGACCGCGCCGACATGCGTGCCGTCGATCAGCACGAACCAGTCGCGCGCACCTTCGTTTCGCGCCGCCGGAATCCCCGCCGTCGCGCCAGACAGCTCCGGCTCGCTTTCGAGAAGATGCATGGAGATGATATCGTCGAGCTTCTCCGGCATCAGCTTTTCTTGCAGTGCATCACGCCACGAACCGGCATTGTCGGGCGCGGGCCGCAGCCGGACCAGGCCGAGCGCCGCGCCGCGGCCGGTGCCATTGCTGATCGTGATGCGTGCGACCACGCGGAGCATGTCCCTGAAACGCGCCATGGTCTGCCGCGACCAGTCGGTCGGGCTGGCGAGCCGCGCGCGGTAGGCCGGACTGTCGAGCACGTCGAGCTTCGCGGTCGAATACAGGCTGAGATATTTGGGATTGGCCGCGTGCGCGACATAGCGCCGCGCCTCCAGAAAACCCTCGATCGCGACGCGCTCTTCCAGATGTTCGCGGTCGTACCAGCGGTTGAAATCGGCTTCATCGGCTGCGTCGATATTCATCGACGTCAACAGCATGCCTTTCCCGGCGAGTGGCATTTTTTTCTTGTCCTTCCTTGCAGACCCTCATGGTGAGGAGCGCGTCTTCGCGCGTCTCGAACCATGAAGGCCCCACTACAACATCTCGGCCTTCATCCCTCGAGACGCGCGCGAAGGGCGCGCTCCTCAGGATGAGGGGACAGATCTCTACCGCGCGGTCTTCGACGCAAGGTCCGCGATCGACTTCATGACCGCGTCCCGCACGCCGGCATCATAGAGCGAATGTCCGGCTTCTTCCACGATGCGAATTTCGGAATCGGGCCAAACCTGCGCGAGCGCCTGCGATGTCTCAGGCGGGCACAGCAGGTCATAGCGACCCTGGATGATGATGCCGGGAATGCTGGCGAGCCGGCCCGCATTTCGCAGCAGCTGACCTTCGCTCATGAAGCTGTCGTTGACGAAATAGTGCGCCTCCATGAACGGCGTTGCGGGCAACGTCCGCCATACGTTGAGCGAGGCCAGGTCCAGCCGCGTCCGCGCCGGCTTGTGTTCGGAAAGCGCGCGCTCGGTATCGTGCCACGCCCGCGCCGCCGGTCCGTGCACGGCCGGATCGGAATCGAGAATGCGACGCCAATAGGCTTGCACCGGTTGCTTGCGTTCTTCGGGTGGCAACACGCTCAGAAAATCGTCGTGAAGCGCGGGATAGAACTGCGCCAGGCGCGAGGCGAAAGCCGTTTCGACCTCGGCCTGTGTGCCCAGGAAGGTCGCGCGCAGCGCAATGCCGGAGACGCGTTCGGGATGGGCCTCTGCATAAGCCAGCGCCAAGGTCGCGCCCCAGGAGCCGCCGACCACCATCCAGCGTGCAAAACCGAATTTGTCGCGGATCTTCTCCATGTCCGCGATCAGATGCTGCGTCGTGTTGTGCGCGCGCGATCCCTTGGGCCGGCTGCGGCCGCAGCCGCGCTGGTCGAACAGCACCGCATGGAAACGGTCAGGATCGAACAGCCGGCGATGGTCGGGCTGGCAGCCGCTGCCGGGACCGCCATGCAGATAAACGGCCGGAATGCCGTCGGCGCGGCCGACGCTTTCGACGTAGAGCTCGTGGCCGTCGCCGACGTCGAGCATCTCGGAGGCCAGCGGCGCAAAGGGATCGGCGCGTTTGGCCGCTGCGGCCGCGTCGGCATCAGGCATCATTCGGATTCCAGAGTGCCGCCGGCGAAGTTGCGGTAGAGGAAACGGCTGGTCTCGCCCTCGGCCTCGCGCTCGGCCTGCTTGAAGATGG
Organism: Bradyrhizobium sp. CSA207; assembly: GCF_029051685.1. GTDB lineage: Bacteria > Pseudomonadota > Alphaproteobacteria > Rhizobiales > Xanthobacteraceae > Bradyrhizobium. Next base: position 164,274 of record NZ_JAACFT010000011.1, read on the forward strand.
TCTCGTGCAGCGGCGACAGCGCGCAGGCCGGATCGGTGTTGGCGGCATCGCCAGTCAGCGCAAAGGCCTGGCAGCGGCAGCCGCCGAAATCGATCTCACGGAATTCGCAAGATTTGCAAGGCTCCTTCATCCAGCCGGTGCCGCGATAGCGGTTGAAGGCGTCCGAGTTCTGCCAGATCCAGGCGATCGAATGGTTGGAGCGCACCGATTCAAACTCGAGGCCGGTGATGCTCTCGGCGGCGTGGCACGGCAGCACTTTGCCGGCCGGCGAGATGTTGAAGAACTGCCGGCCCCAGCCGCCCATGCACTTCTTCGGCCGCAGCGCGTAATAATCCGGCACGACGTAATCGATCGCGAGTGTACCCTTGAGCCGCTCGCGCGCCTCCTCGACGATACGGGTGCACTCGTCGAGTTGCGCCACCGTCGGCATCAGCGCGGCGCGGTTCTTCAGCGCCCAGCCGTAATACTGCACGTTGGCGACCTCAAGCCGGTCGGCATCGAGATCGACCGCCATCTGGATGATGTCGGGGAGCTGGTGCAGGTTCTGGCGATGCATCACCGCGTTCACGGTCAGCGGCAGATCGAGCTCGCGCGTCCATTTCGCGACCTCGAGCTTCTTGCCATGCGCACCCTTGTAGCCGGCCACGCGATCGGACAGACCTTGTTCGGTGCCCTGAAAACTGATCTGCACATGGCAGAGCCCGGCATCGGCAAGATCGCTCAGTTTCTCGCGCGTCAGCAGCACGGCCGAGGTGATCAGATTGGTGTAAAGACCGGCGTCGCTGGCATGCTTGACCAGCTCGACGAGGTCCTTGCGTGCGGTCGGCTCGCCGCCGGAGAAATGCACCTGGAGCACGCCGATCTCGGCAAGCTCGCTCAGCACCTTCTTCCATTCCTCGGTCGTCAGCTCTTTGCCGGCGCGGTCGAGCTCGACCGGATTGGAGCAATAGGGGCATTGCAGCGGGCAGCGATGGGTGATCTCGAGCAGCACGGCGAGTGGAATGCCGAAGGTCTCCGCCGTCGAGCGCTGCTTCTCCAGCACCGCGAGGCTGTCGCTGGCATCGGGCGGGATCGTCGGATTGCCGAGCAAATCGCTCATGGCGTCTTCTCCCGGGCTTCGGTGAGAAAGCCCTTGTCGGCGAGATCCTGGAGCATGGCGATCACGTCGGTCAGGATCGCCTCGCGCGGCGCGGCGTATTTCGCCGCCAGCTGGTCGGAGATGTCGCCGACGCTGCGCTCGCCGTCGCAGAGCTGCAAGACCTCGACCGCGATCTCGTCCGGCGCCAGCACCCGCTCCGGCGCCAGGATCACCCAGACCTGCCGCGTCTCGTCATATCTGAGCTTGGCATGCCGCGGCAGCACCGGCCGGCTCGGCTCGCTGACGCTGATGTGACGCGGCCCGGCCATCGATTGCTCCTCAGCTCGCTTTGGGCACGAACGCGCCCGGCGGAATGTGCCCCTCGACATAGGCGTGGTAGAGCGCATCGAGCTGTACCCACAGCACGTTGGTCTTGAAGATCAGCGCGTTGCAGACGGCGGCGCGCTGTTCCGGTGTCGTCGCGTGCTTCCTGACATAGTCGAGCGCGAAATTGGCATCGCGCGGTGCCTGTGTCAGGCGGCGCTTGAAGTAGCTCATGGTGTCCGGATTGACGAAATCGTAGTGTTGTAGCATTCCGCTGATGCGCTCTTCATGGATGCTGGGCGCGAACAGTTCAGTGAGTGAGGACGCGATCGCCTCCAGCGGGCTCTTTTCCCGGCAGTAGTGCACATAGGCCTCAACCGCAAAGCGCGTCGCGGGCAAAATGCCTTCGGTCGATTCCACATAGGCCGTATCGAGCCCGAGGCCGTCGGTCAGCTTGAGCCAGCGCTCGATACCGCCCTCGCTGCCGACGTCGCCGTCATGGTCCTCGATGCGGTGGCGCCATTCCACGCGCGTGGCGCGGTCGCGAAACCGCGAGATCACCACCGCGTCCTTGATCGGGATCGTGCTCTGGTAATAGTAGCGGTTGAGCGCCCAGGCCTGCACCTGGCCCTTGTTCAGCTTGCCGCCGTGCAGCAGCTTATGGAACGGATGCAAGCTGTGATAGCGCGTCGCGCCGATATGGCGCAGCGCTGCTTCGAGCTCCTCGGCCGAGTTGAGCCTGGTGTCCTTGCCGACCGAGAGCGCGGTCATTCCTGTCAGTGTTATCGCATTCACAGTACGATCTCCGTTCCGTCGGAAGGTATCTGCCAGCCCGCACGTTCCGCGGCCTTGCGCTCGGGTGAAGCAGGCAACAGCGCAGGGTTCGAGTTATTGATATGCAGAAATATCTTCCTGTCGATAGCAAGGTTGGAGAGTGAAGCGATTGCGCCGTGATCGCCGGACATCGAGATGTGTCCCATGCTCTTGCCGGTCTTTTGCCCGAGACCGGCTCTGATCATCTCGTCGTCCTGCCACACCGTACCGTCGAAGAAGACCAGCGGTGCGCCCGTAATCATGGCCTTGAGCGCGTCGGTGACTTCGGCACAGGCTGCGAGGAAGTAGAAATATTTTTCGGTAGCCTTGTCGGTGATCCGCAAGCCCACGGTATCGCCCGCGCCGTCGCTTCCACCTGGATGAGCCTTTCCTTCCAGATACCACGCGCCCTTGCCGGGTACGATGAACGGCAGCACCTCCAATCCGGATGGCGAGCCGTCCGACAACACAGGCTCAAAGGCGACGTCGAGCGCGATCGGACAGCGTCGCACATATTTTTCGTTCAACACGTCGAAGATGTTGTTGGACTTCAGGATCGCAAGGACCTTGGGATGCGCGTAGATCGCGAACGGCGAACTCTCGCGCATCGAGAGCAGGCCCGCCACCGCATCGACCTCGCCATTGGTCAGGATCACGCCGGCAATCGGCGTGTGGCGCAGCACGCCCGCTTTGGGATGCAGCTGTGGCGCAGCATTCAATTGCTGGCGCAGATCGGGCGAGGCGTTGATCAAAAACCAGTGCTCGCCGTCGCCGCTGAAGGCGACCGAGGCTTGCGTCCGCTGGAGCTCATGGCCGTTGGCACGGGCTGCCCGACAGCCCTCGCATCCGCAATTCCATTGCGGAACTCCGCCGCCGGCTGCGGCGCCCAGGACGACGACACGAAGCATGATCCGTCTCCTGGAAGGAACGTTGCGAGGTGGATCTCAGGTCAACACAAATCGTGTCTTCCGGAAACGCATTGTGTCCGAAAGAACCCGACCTGTCCGAAAAACCGTAACCGAACGATCCACCTGCGCTGAACGCAAACTGAGCAACCGCTTACTTGCGGGTGGCGCTCACATACATGTTGATTTCCATGCCGCAGGGCACTTCGACGATCTTGGGGGCTTTCCAGGCCATTTCGGCTCTCCATTTTCATAATTCGGACGTATCCGCCCATGCCTTAAACTAGTGCCGGCGCAAAACTTCGCCAGTTAAATCTTGGCTAAAGGCCTTATGCTGCGCCGCGAAATATAGGGTTGGAACACCGCTTTTGGTGAGGCAGTCTTGCGTTCGGCGCATTCGGTCGCGAACCCTGCCCTGATAAAGCAGTTGTGAGTGCAGTGCAGCTTTCAATCCGGTACAGGCGGCCCAATTGGATCTCGGTAATGCCCAAATACTTCTTCAACACCCGTATCGGCGATGAATTGATCGTAGATCCTGAAGGCGAGGATCTGCGCAATCCCGATCGCGCCTGGGAGGTTGCCCGCCAGATGATCCTGGAGGTGCTGAAATCCGAGGGGACCCAGCCGGCCCTGCTCGAGGCGGTGATCGAAGTCACCGACGTCGCCGGCGAAATCGTGCTGGAATTCCCCTTCACCGAGGCGCTGCTGGACATGCCGGATCAGTCCGCGACGAGGCATTGAGCCCCCAGCTCTATCCACCGTCATTGCGAGGAGCTCGCGACAAAATTGCGAAGCAATTTTGCGCTGATGCGACGAAGCAATCCAGACTGCCTTCGCGGAGGGACTCTGGATTGCTTCGGTTCGGTGACGGGGAATGAAGCGCCACCCGGCACCACCGCCCGCGTTCGCCCCTGCGAAATCCGCATGGCTTTGCCGCTTTCCCGGCGCTAAAAGACGCCGGTCATACGGAGAAAGCCATGCAAGACCTCTGGCGCCTGTCGGCCGCCGACCTCGCCACCCTCGTCAAGTCCAAGAAGGTGTCCGCCAGGGAGGCCGCCAAGGCCGGACTTGACCGGCTCGATGCGGTCAACCCCAAGCTCAATGCGGTGATCGACCACCGGCCGGAGGACGTGCTCAAGCAGGCCGACGCCGTCGATGCGGCGATTGCGCGGGGTGAGGATCCCGGCGTTTTGGCCGGCGTGCCCGTCACCATCAAGGCCAATGTCGACCAGGAAGGCTTTGCCACCACCAACGGCCTCAAGCTGCAGCGCGACCTGATCGCCCGCGAAGACAATCCGGTGGTCGCCAATTTCCGCAAAGCGGGCGCGGTTCTGCTCGGCCGCACCAATTGCCCGGCCTTCTCCTATCGCTGGTTCACCACCAATCTGGTCCATGGCGACACCAAGAACCCGCGCGATGCCTCGCTGACCCCCGGCGGCTCGTCCGGCGGTGCCGGCTCGGCGGTCGCGGCCGGCATCGGCCACATTGCCCATGGCACCGATATCGCGGGCTCGATCCGCTACCCCGCCTATGCCTGCGGCGTGCATGGCCTGCGCCCGACCCTGGGCCGGATTCCGGCCTTCAACGCCGCGCTGCCGGAGCGCCCGATCGGGCCGCAGATCATGGCGGTGTCCGGACCGCTGGCGCGCACCGTCAACGACATCAGGATTTCGCTCGCCGCGATGGCGGCGCGCGACGTCCGAGACCCCTGGTTTGTGCCGGTGCCGCTCGAAGGTCCGGCGCGGCCGAAGCGCGCCGCGCTCTGCCTCAATCCGGACGGGCTGGTGACCACGCCGGAGGTGAAGGCGGCCGTCATCGATGCCGGCAAGCGGCTGGAGCGTGCCGGCTGGACCGTGGAGGTGATCGAGAACACGCCGCCGATGCGCGAAGCGGTGGAGTGGCAGACAAAGCTTTGGCTCGGCGACGGCTATGAGGCGCAGCTGGAGATGGCCGAGCGCGAGGGCGATCCCGGTGCGCTGGCTTGTCTGCGGGGCAACCGCGCCAAGGTCACGCCGCTCGACCAGGCGACTTACGCCAAGGCGCTGACCCGCCGCGCCACGCTGACCCGGGACTGGATGCTGTTCTTCGAGCAATACGCGGTGGTACTGACGCCGGTGTCCGGCGAGCTGCCGTTTCCGGATCAGCTCGACTGCAAGGACGACGAGTCCTTCAAGCGCGTCTGGGAGGCGCAACTGCCGCAAATTGCGATTCCCTTCATGGGGCTGCCGGGCCTGGTGGTCTCGACCGGCCTCGTCGGTAAGGCTCCGGTCGGCGTGCACATCGTGTCCGGCCGCTACCGCGAGGATCTTTGCCTGCTCGCAGGCGAAGCGATCGAGGCGGGCGGCGTGCCGCCGTCGCCGATCGATCCCGTGGGCTGACGATGTCGGATATCTACGACTTCAAGGCCAACTCGCTTGCCGGCGATGAGGTGCCGATGCGCCGCTTCGAGGGACAGGTGCTGCTGATCGTCAACACCGCGAGCAAATGCGGCTTCACGCCGCAATATCGCGGGCTCGAGGATCTGCACCGCGACTTGTCGCCACGCGGCTTCTCGGTACTGGGCTTTCCCTGCAACCAGTTCGGCGCGCAGGAGCCGGGGCAGGCGAGCGAGATCCAGGCATTCTGCTCGACCAATTACGACGTGACCTTTCCGCTGTTCGAGAAGATCGACGTCAACGGCAGCAATGCGCATCCTCTGTATGAGTACTTGAAACGCCAGCAATCCGGCCTGCTTGGCGCCTCCATCAAATGGAATTTCACGAAATTCCTGGTGGATCGCGCCGGCAAGGTGATCGCGCGCTACGCGCCGACCGCACGGCCCGAAGGATTGCGGCAGCACATCGAGACCCTGTTATGAGCGAGACAATAATGAGCGACGAATTTCCGGACCGCCTGTCGGTCGATCCGAACAGCCCCTATTACAACGCGGACATCCTGGCGCGCGACGTCGGCATCCGTTTCAAGGGCGTCGAGAAGACCAATGTCGAGGAATACTGCATCAGCGAAGGCTGGGTCCGCGTCACCGCAGGCAACGCCAAGGATCGCCACGGCAACCCGCTGACCATCAAGGTGCATGGCCCGGTCGAGCCGTATTTCAGGGACAAGAAGTAGAGCCCCGCACACACTCTCTCCTCGTCATTGCGAGGAGCCCTTGCGACGAAGCAATCCAGACTTGTCAGTCCCTCATCCTGAGGAGCGCGGTACGCGCGTCTCGAAGGATGAAGGCCCGGCCGGTGGCCTCGCCCTTCGAGACGCGCGCGAAGGGCGCGCTCCTCAGGGTGAGGGTCTACTGGATTGCTTCGCTTCGCTCGCAATGACGAAAGTAAAAGGCTGAACAACCATGTCCGTCCGCATCGTCGACGTCCGCGAGATCACAAAGCCGATCTCCTCGCCGATCCGCAACGCCTATATCGACTTCACCAAGATGACGACGAGCCTCGTTGCCGTCGTCACCGACGTGTTGCGCGACGGCAAGCGCGTCGTCGGCTATGGCTTCAACTCCAACGGCCGCTACGGCCAGGGCGGCCTGATCCGCGAGCGTTTTGCCTCGCGCATCCTCGAGGCCGATCCGAAGAAGCTCTTGAACGAGGCCGGCGACAATCTCGATCCGGACAAGGTCTGGGCCGCGATGATGACGAACGAGAAGCCGGGCGGTCATGGCGAGCGCTCGGTCGCGGTCGGCACCATCGACATGGCGGTGTGGGATGCGGTGGCAAAGATTGCGGGCAAGCCGCTGTTTCGGCTGCTGGCCGAACGTCACGGCCGCACAGCCAATCCGCGCGTCTTCGTCTATGCCGCCGGTGGCTACTACTATCCCGGCAAGGGGCTCTCGATGCTGCGCGGCGAGATGCGCGGCTATCTCGACCGCGGCTACAACGTCGTCAAGATGAAGATCGGCGGCGCTGATATCGACGAAGACCGCAAGCGCATCGAGGCGGTGCTGGAGGAGATCGGCAAGGACGCGCAACTCGCCGTCGACGCCAACGGGCGTTTTGATCTCGAAACTGCAATTGCCTATGCCAAGATGCTGCGGGATTATCCCCTGTTCTGGTACGAGGAGGTCGGCGATCCCCTCGACTATGCACTCCAGGCCGCGCTCGCCGAGTTCTATCCAGGCCCGATGGCGACCGGCGAAAACCTGTTCAGCCACCAGGACGCCCGCAACCTCATCCGCTACGGCGGCATGCGCCCGGACCGCGACTGGCTGCAATTCGATTGCGCACTGTCCTATGGCCTGTGCGAATATCAGCGCACGCTGGAAGTTCTGAAGACCCACGGCGGTCGCCAAGCCGCTGCATCCCGCATGGCGGCCACCAGATGTCGCTCAACATCGCGGCCGGCCTCGGCCTCGGGGGCAACGAGAGCTACCCCGACCTGTTCCAGCCCTATGGCGGCTTCCCAGACGGTGTGCGCGTCGAGAACGGCCACATCACCATGCCGGAGCTTTCAGGCATCGGCTTCGAAGGCAAGTCGGATCTCTACAAGGAGATGAAGGCGCTGGCGGAATAGCCCGGCTGCGGCAACACATTCCGTCATTGCGAGCGTAGCGAAGCAATCCAGAATCTTTCCGCGGAGGCAGCCTGGATTGCTTCGTCGCAAGGGCTCCTCGCAATGACGATGTTGGGCGAGCATTGCGCTTTCCTCGTTTCTATTGCGCTCGTTGCTCGCGATCACCTTGTGGTTGTGATATCGTGGTGGCTCTCTCAGCCGAGCACGATCATGAAGCAGCCTTGCGTGTACATGTTCGCCAATCGCCGCAATGGGACGATCTACACGGGCGTCACTTCCAATCCGCCGCATCGCGCTTTCGAGCACCGCGAGGGATTGGTAAAGGGGTTCTCGTCGAAGTACGGCTGCAAGCTTCTCGTCTGGTACGAACTGCACGCGACCATGACCGACGCGATTACACGCGAAAAGCAGATCAAGGCTGGCTGCCGGGCGAACAAGCTTGCGCTAATCGAGACGCTTAATCCGGACTGGAAGGATTTGTACGAGACGCTGATTTGATGGCCGAGAGCGCTGCACCCGTTAGTCGCGAGATGTCGCCACACTCTTCGTCATTGCGAGCGCAGCGAAGCAATCCAGAGTCCTTCCGCGGCGGCAGTCTGGATTGCTTCGTCGCAAGGGCTCCTCGCAATGACGGCGGAGAGGGCGGTGTCGACTGGGAGCGGCCGGGCCTCGACGGACGAAGGCTGGAAGTTGCGCGAGATGTCGCCACACTCTCCGTCATTGCGAGCGCAGCGAAGCAATCCAGAGTCCTTCCGCGGCGGCAGTCTCGATTGCTTCGTCGCTAGAGCTCCTCGCAATGACGATGTGGTGCGAGCCGGACGTCCGCTACGACGACCTCATATCCAGCAGCCGCCGTCCTTCGCCTTTCAGCAGCTTCTTCACCGCGCTCGAGGCCACGACTTCGCCGTCATTGGCGTAGGCCTCGTGGTTCTTCTCGATGTCGTCGAGGCGGTAGAGATAGTTGACCATGACGCCCGCGGACTCCCGCATGCCCTTGGGCGAGAGGTCGCCGAGCCAGTTGATGCGCTCGAGCCGGGCGCCATTGCCGAGATGGAAGCGGCCGACCGAGTCGATCAGCCGGCCCTTTGGCGTGCGTGCCTTCAGGAAATAGTGGGCGGCGAGCGGTTCGACCAGACCGCGCAGCTGCGCGGTCGCATCCGCATCCTCGAACCATTTCGGCTCGTCCAGGCGCTTCAGCAGCTCGCGGTCCTCGTCCGAGAGCGGCAGGTCCTTGTCCTGCTTGATCCACGGCATGAAGCCCGGCACCGGCGACAGCGTCACGAAATTGTCGAGCTTCGGCAACTCGCGGCGCAATTCCTCCACCACCTGCTTGATCAGGAAGCTGCCGAAGGAGATGCCGCCAAGGCCGCGCTGGGTGTTGGAGATCGAATAGAACACCGCGGTGCGTGCGCGCTCGATCGGGACGGACCGGCGGTCGACCGCGAGCAGCGGCGCGATCGCGCCGGGTATCGTCTCGGTCAGCGCCACCTCGACGAAGATCAGGGGTTCGTCGACCATGGCGGGATGGAAGAAGGCGTAACAGCGGCGATCGACCGGATCGATGCGGCGGCGCAGATCGTCCCAGTCGCTGATCTCGTGCACGGCTTCGTAACGGATGATCTTTTCGAGGATGTTGGCCGGGGTCGACCAGTCGATCCTGCGCAGCACGAGAAACCCCCTGTTGAACCACGAAGAGAGCAGATGAGACATGTCGCGATCGAGCGCGGCGAGATCGGCGTGGCCGTTCATCATGCCGAGCAGATCGGCGCGCATGTTGACGAGATCGCCGGTGCCGCCCGGCGCGCGGTTGAGGCGGCGGATCAGTTCCTGCCGCCGCGGCTCCGAGGCGAAATGAAGCGAGCTTGCGTCCTCGTCGCTTGGCTCGGCGCGCCATGTCTCGATCGCTTTTGCCAGACGATCGCGATCGGGGCCGAAATCGCGCACCAGCGCCTCGAAGAAGGCGCGGCGACCTGCCGCGTCCAAATCCTGATAGAGGTCGAGCACCTCGCGCGCCATGGCAGTGCCCGAGGCTTCGCCCCGGCCCGACAGCAGCGCGCCGCAGAGCTCGATCAGGCCGTCGGCATCCTGCTTGGTGTCTGCGCTATCGCCGCGGCGAAGCAGGGTGCGGCCGCGCTCGGAGATTGTGGCGAGCAGGTCGGAGAAGAAGGCATTGGCCATCTGGGCTTTTCGAATCCGGTTTGTGCGGTGCGGGAAGCTTACACAGCATTTAGGCGGAAGCCGATCACAATCAAGCGGAGGATTTCTGCATCTTTAGCTGGCCATGCGCCGCAAGCAAGCTGTCATGCCCCGCGAAGATCGTCATGCCATCCGACGCCGTCATGCCCCGCGAAGGCGGGGCATCCAGTACGCCGCGGCTCCTCCGTATTCCACTGGAGTCTCTGGAATACTGGATCGCCCGGCCAAGCCGGGCAGCGAGGGTGTGGCTATCCCTTCCCCGCAAACTCCGTCGGCGTCCGCCCGGTCACTTGGCGGAACGCCGCCGAGAAGGCGGGCACGCTGGCATAGCCGAGCTGGGCGGCGAGCTGCTTGACCGAGACATTGGCATCCGTCGACAGTCTTTCGATCGCCGCCGCGATGCGCGCGCGCTGGCACCAGCTCTTGAAGCTCAATTGGGTCTCGCTCGAGAACAGTCGCGACAGCGTGCGCGCGGAGGTTCCGACGTCCCGCGCCAGCGCGTCGATGTCGTGCAGGCCGGTGGGGTCGTCAAGCACGATCATCGCGGCACGCCGGCAGCGCGGCTCGCGCGGCAGCGGTACGAAGGTCGCGGAATCCTCGGCCTGGTGCAATTCCAGCATCGCCAGGCGGACCAGCAGCTCGGTGCGCTCCTCGGTATTGCGCGCATCGAACAGCGCAAGGATCGCCTGATTCAGCAGTGGCGACACCCGCACCACGAATTCCCTGGTCAATCCCTCATAGCGTTTTTCTCGCTTCAGCCAGGGCAGGTCGAAATACAGCGTGCGCATCTCGATGTCGGCGAGCAGATCGATGGCATGCTCGAGCCCGGCCGGAATCCAGACCGCGCGGTCCGGCGGCACCAGCCAACGCCCTTTGGGCGTCGTCACCTGCATGGTGCCTTTGGCCGCATAGACCAGCTGCGCCTCGCGGTGCAGATGCGGATCGATCCGTAAGCCCTTGGGATAGTCGCGCGCGACCAAGTGCACGCCCGCGGGTGAGCGATGGTTGCTCCGGACCTCCCGCAGGATTGGCGTTTCCAAGACAGTCATTGGCAGCATCCCGTCATAGGTCCGACATATAACTCATTTCGGTGCAGGAGAGGATTCGGAATGAACAGCCCCAGCCGGGTGATCGGCTTCGTCAACGCAGGCCATTTCATCGACCATTATGCGATGCTGATCTTCGCCGCCGCCGTGATCATCATGGGGCCGGCGCTCGGCATGGCTTATTCGGAGCTGCTGCCCTATGCGACGCCGGGCTTCGTCGCCTTCGGCGCGGGATCGCTGCTCACCGGCTGGCTCGGGGACCGCTGGAGCCGCCGCCACATGATGCTGATCTTCTTCATCGGCATTGGCGCTGCCATGATCTCGGTCGGCTTGGTGCAGACCCCGCCGCAGCTCGGTGCGGCGCTGTTTGCGATCGGCATCTTCGCCTCGATCTATCATCCCGTCGGCACCGCCATGATCGTGTCCTATGCCGACAGGCTCGGCCGCGAGATGGGGCTGAACGGCGTCTGGGGCAATCTCGGCGTGGCGTCCTCGGCGCTGGTCACCGGCGTGATCGGGCAATATTTCGGCTGGCGCTTCGCCTTCATCGTTCCCGGCGTGGTGACGATCCTGATCGGCATCGGCTTTGCGATGATGGTCGTGCATGAGGACCGCAAGGGGAGCAAGCAGGCGGCGGCGCAAGCGCGGGTGGCAAAGCAGGACATGTGGCGCGTGATCCTGGCGCTCTTGATCGTCGTCATCGCGATCTCCACGACCTTCAACGCGGTGACGGTGGCGCTGCCAAAACTGTTCGCGGAGCGGCTCGCGGACCTCACCAAAAGTCCGGCGCTGCTGGGCGTGATTGCGGCCTGCGTCTACGTGTTCGGCGCAATGACGCAGTACACGATCGGCCGGCTGCTCGACCGCTACTCGCTCAAGACGGTGGCACTGCCGCTGTCCTTCATGCTGGCGCCGTTCCTGTATCTCGCCGCCAGCCTGTCCAACCTGCCGCTGATCCTGGTCTCGATCGGCATCGTCATGGGCGCGTTCGGGCAGGTCACGGTCAACGACGCCATGGTCGGCAAATACACCAGCGAAGAATGGCGCTCGCGCGCCTATGCCGTGCGCTATTTCGTCGGCTTCACCGCGGCGGGTGCCTCCGTCGGCCTGGTTGCCTGGCTTTACGAGCAGGGTGGCTTCGTCACCATGCTGCATGCCTTCGCCGCACTCTGCCTGCTGGCGATCGCAGCCGCACTCATCCTGCCCGGCGAAATCAGGACGCCGCAGCCGGCTTAATGGATGTCGTGAGGCAGTCGGCTCGCGCCACATCGTCATTGCGAGGAGCCCTTGCGACGAAGCAATCCAGACTGCCCCCACGGAGGGATTCTGGATTGCTTCGCTGCGCTAGGAAGAAAGTGGTCGGTCCCAGATCAGAATCCGACCAGATGTGCTGACCCATTTTCGTTTACGTCGGGTCGGCGCCTCGCCGCCGGTCCCAACTCGCAATGACGGAGAAGCTAGGAATGAGGGGGATATGGCGGCACTTCGCGTCAGCCGCCCATGATGCAATTCTGCCGATGTTTTGCCCGACGAGTCAAACGTCGGTGCGGCCAGAAAATCTCGGCCAGAAAACCTCAACGCCATCAACGCCGTTCTACTTTGCATGGGGTTGTTTTCGACTTTTTTGTTTTCGCCCCCTCAAGCCCGCGCAAGAGACGGGAACCCACTCCACCTCCCGCGGGTTTTACCTCCTCCGGCACTTGCCGGGACAGTTGAAGGGGGCGGGACAGTTGAAGGGGAAAAGACACCCGCATGCAGTGGAGCCTGCTCCGACCGGTCGGCCTTGTCCCCGCGGCGCTTGTCCTCACCGCCATTGCGGCCGGTGCCGAGGGTGGCAAATCGGCCGCTCCCTCCGAATTCCTTCTGGTGGCGCAGATCGTGCTGCTGATTGCCGTCGGCCGCGGCCTCGGCGAGACCATGCAGCGCATCGGCCAGCCCTCAGTGATGGGCGAGCTGCTCGCCGGCATCCTGCTCGGGCCGTCGCTATTCGGCTGGATCTGGCCGGAGGCGCAGCAGGCGATCTTCCCCGGGGCGCCCGAGCAGAGGGCGATGATCGACGGCATCGCGCAGTTCGGGATCCTGCTGCTGTTGCTGCTGACCGGCATGGAGACCGACCTCAAGCTGGTCAGGAAGGTCGGCAAAGCCGCGATTGCAATCTCGATCGCCGGCATCCTCGTGCCCTTCGCCTGCGGCTTTGCGCTCGGCGAGTTCCTGCCCGATGCGCTGCTGCCCAATCCGCAAGCCCGCCTGGTGGCCTCGCTGTTCATGGGCACGGCGCTGTCGATCTCCTCGGTGAAGATCGTCGCGGTGGTCGTGCGCGAGATGAACTTCATGCGCCGCAATGTCGGCCAGATCATCGTCGCGACCGCCGTGATCGACGACACCATCGGCTGGATCATCATCGCGGTCATTTTCAGCCTGGCTTCCCAGGGCACGCTGGATGTCGCCTCCGTCGCTAAGGCGGTCCTCGGCACGCTCGCCTTCCTCGCCGTCAGCTTCACCATTGGCCGCCGGCTGGTGTTCCAGCTGATCCGCTGGGCCAACGACACGCTCGTCAGCACCGCCCCGGTCGTCACCGTGATCCTGCTGCTGATGGGCGCGATGGCGCTGATCACGCATCTGATCGGCGTCCACACCGTGCTCGGCGCCTTCGTCGCCGGCATCCTGGTCGGGGAGTCGCCGATCCTGACGCGGCAGATCGACGAGCGCCTGCGCGGGCTGATCTCGAGCTTCTTCATGCCGGTGTTCTTCGGCCTGGCCGGACTCAGCGCCGATCTGTCGGTGCTCCGCGACCCCAATCTCCTGATGCTCACCGGCCTGCTGGTCGTGATCGCCAGTGTCGGCAAGTTCGGCGGCGCCTTCGTCGGCGGCACCCTGGGCGGCCTGAACTATCGGGAGTCCCTGGCGCTCGCGAGCGGGATGAATGCGCGCGGCTCGACCGAGGTCATCATCGCGACCATCGGCCTGTCCATCGGCGTGCTCAGCCAGAACCTGTTCACGATGATCGTGACTATGGCGATCGTGACGACGATGGCGATGCCGCCGATGCTGCGCGCGGCGCTGGCGAAGCTGCCGATCAACAAAGACGAGAAGGAGCGCCTGGAGCGGGAAGGGTTCGAGAGGCGCGGCTTCATCGCCAATCTCGAACGTCCCCTGCTGGCGGTGGACGAGAGCGTCAACGCCACCTTCGCCGCACATATCGCGGGCCTGATCGCCGGCATGCGCGGCCTGCCGATCACCGTCCTGCATATCGGCAAGCGCGCCGAGGAGCAGGAGAAGAGCCGCGGCGCTGAAGAGAGCCACGAAGCCGTGGTGAAGAAGGCCGCCGGAACCGTGTCGGCCCATGGCGAAGGCGACGCCGGCAGCGTCGATGTCGTCACGCGGGCGAGGCGCGCGGAGCTCGGCGAGACCATCGCCGCCGAAGCGCGTAAGGGCTTTGATCTCCTTGTCGTCGGCGTCGGCAAGGTCACCATCGCCAAGGACCGCTTCGACCGGAAGATCGAGGACATCGCCGCCGGGTTTGAAGGTCCGCTCGCGATCGTAGCGGCCAAGGGCAAGCATTTGAAGCAGCCGACGCCGGACGCCCTCAACATCCTCGTTCCCATCTCCGGCAGCGGCGTCTCCAAGCGCGGCGCGGAAGTCGCGGTCGCACTGGCACAGGCCGGATCAGGCTCGCTGCGGGTAATCTATGTGGCGACGACGCGGGACAAGGGCGCGCAGCGCAGCGCGTCCCGCGGGCTGAGCCAGGAGGAAGGCATCCTGAAGGACGCCAGCGACCTCGCCGCCCGTTACGACGTCGACATCACCACGACCTTGCGTGTGAACCGCGCGCCTGACGCTGCAATCCTGCGCGAGATCGACACCACCGACGTCGATCTCGTGGTGATGGGCGTTGACCGCATCCAGGTCGATCATCTCTCCTTCGGCGGCGTCGCCGACGCCGTGCTCGGGCAGTCCAAGGTCTCGGTGCTGCTGGTGTCGAGCGGCGAGGCGCAGCAGGCGCCGGCGGAGAAGGCGTGAAGGCCGGCTGTATCTGCGCGGCTGGTGCGCTCCCTCTCCCGCTTGCGGGAGAGGGCAGGGGAGAGGGTATTTCCTCATTGAGACACTCCCGACGAACACTCCCGATGAGGAGAGAGCCCTCACCCGGCGCTTCGCGCCGACCTCTCCCGCAAGCGGGAGAGGTTGCAGCGAGTTCGTGGCCGCACGATCTGCCAAACTTGCTTTAGGACTTCACCTCCGCCATCGGCTGCGCCTTCGGCGCCTTCTTCGACGAGCGCCAGTTCTCGAAGCGCTGCACCACCACGAAGAAGGCCGGCACGAACAGCACCGCAAGGCAGGTCGAGGCCAGCATGCCCGAGAACACCGTGATGCCGATCGACTTGCGCGCACTGGCGCCGGCGCCGGTCGCGAGCACCAGCGGCACCACGCCGAGGATGAAGGCGAACGACGTCATCAGGATCGGGCGGAAGCGGGCGCGCGCCGCCTCGATCGCGGACTCCAGCACCGGCTTGCCATCGCGCCCGTGCAGCTCGAGCCCGACCTCGACGATCAGGATGGCATTCTTGGCCGACAGCGCGATCAGCAGGATCAAGCCGATCTGGCAATAGAGGTTATTATCGATCTTCAGCGCATTGAGGATCAGCATCGGCCCGATCAGCGACAGCGGCACTGCGAGGATCACCGAGATCGGCGCGTACCAGCTCTCGTACTGGCCGGCGAGCACGAGATAGACCAGCAGCATGGCGAGCCCGAACACCCAGTAGATCTGGTTCGAGACCGCCTTCTCCTGATACGACATCGCAGTCCATTCAAAGCCGGTGCCCGGCGGCAGCGTCTTGCCCGCGATCTCTTCCATCAGTTGCAGCGACTGGCCGGACGAATAGCCCTGCGCCGGCAGACCGACGATGGTCGAGGATGGATAGAGGTTGTACAGGCTGATCAGCGACGGGCCCGTCGCCGCCGTGATCTTGGCGACGGTGCCGATCGGGATCATGTCGCCGTTCGAGTTGCGGACCTGCATGTTGGCGATGTCGCGCTCGGTGACGCGGAACGACGGATCGGCCTGGGTGTAGACCTGGAACACGCGGCCGAACTTGTTGAACTGGTTGACGTAGGACGAGCCGAGATAGGTCGACAGCGCCGCGAACACCTGGTCCGTCGTCACGTGCAGCGTCTGGGTCTTGATGCGGTCGATCTCGACGTTGAACTGCGGCACCGAAGAGCGGAACGAGGACTGGACCCGCTGCAGCGCGCTCTGGCTCTGGGCGTTGCTGACCATCGCGCCGGTGATGGCCTGGAGCTTTGCGAAATCGCTGTTGCCGTCGCGCAGCTCGACCTGCATCGAGAAGCCGGCCGCGTTGCCGATGCCCTGGATCGGCGGCGGCGGCAGCACCAGCGTGCGCGCTTCCATGATGGTCGCGAGCTTGTCGTTCAGCCCGTACACCAGCGAGCGCAGGTCCTCGCCGGGTCCTTTGCGCGCCTCCCAGTCCTTCAGGATGATGTAGGCGACGCCGGCATTGGCCAGGCTCGCGCTGCTGTCGAGCGCGGAAATGCCGGCGATGGTGATGACCTGCTGGACTCCCGGCGTCTCTTTGATCAGCTCGCTCGCTCTGTCGAGCACCGTCTGGGTTCGCTCCAGCGCGGCGCCATCGGGCAGCTGCACGGCGGCGATCAGATAGCCCTGGTCCTCGATCGGCAGGAAGCCGGTCGGCACCCGCGACAGGCCATAGCCGCCGATCCCGATCAGCACCAGCGCGATCGCAACCGAGATCGTGCTGTTCCTGCACAGCACGCCAATGAGCCGCGTGTAGCCCCGCTCGAGCCGGTTATAGACCGCGTTGAAGCCGCGGTAGAAGAAATTGCGCTGCTCCGGCGGCACCGTCGGCCGCAGCCAGAGCGCGCATTGCGTCGGCTTCAGGGTCGCGGCGTTGATGGCGCTGAGCAGCGCGGTCGCGGCGATCACCAGCGCGAATTGCGAATAGATTCGCCCGGTGAGGCCGGCGAGGAACGATGCCGGCAGAAACACCGAGATCAGCACCAGGGTGATGCCGACGATCGGCGCGAACAGCTGGTCCATCGCCTTGATCGCGGCGTCGTGCCCGTTCATGCCCTGCTCGATGTTGTGAGCGGCGCCCTCGACCACGACGATGGCGTCGTCGACCACGATGCCGATCGCGAGCACGATCGCGAACAGCGTCGACATGTTGATTGTGAAGCCGAGCGCCGCCATCGCGGCGAAGGCGCCGATGATGGTCACCGGCACGGTCGTCGCCGGCACCAGCATGGCGCGCCAGTCCTGCAGGAACACCAGGATCACGACCAGCACCAAGAGGCCGGCCTCGATCAGGGTCATGTAGACCTCGTGCACCGAGGCCTCGACGAATTTGGTGGTGTCGAACGGTGTGTCGTATTTGATGCCTTCCGGAAATCGCTTGGCCAGCTCCGCCATCTTCTTCTCGACGGCCTGCTCGACCTGGAGCGCGTTGGCGCCGGGCGACTGGAACACACCGATGCCGGTGGCGGGCTGCTTGTTGAGCGAGAAGATCTGGCTGTAGGTCTGCGCGCCGAGCTCAACCCAGCCGACGTCGCGCACCCGCGTGACGTCGCCGCTGGTACCTGATTTGACGATGATGTTCTCGAACTGGCTGGTGTCGTCGAGCCGGCCGTTGACGTTGAGCGTATACTGGAACGCCTGGCCCGGCGGCGTCGGCGGCGCGCCGACCTGGCCGGCCGAGACCTGCTGGCTCTGCTGCTGGATCGCCTGGATGACATCCTGCGGCACGAGGCCACGCACTTGCAGCTTGTTCGGATCGAGCCATACCCGCATCGAATATTGGCCGGCGCCGAACACAGTGACGTTGCCGACGCCGGGCAGACGCGAAAGCTCGTCGCGGATGTTGATGGTGGCGTAGTTGCTCAAGTAGAGGCTGTCGAACCGGGAGTCCGGCGAGGTCAGCGTCACGAACAGCAGGATCGAGGTCGACTTCTTCTGGACGGTGACGCCCTGGTTCTGCACGGACGTCGGCAGTTGCGAGAGTGCGCTGGAGACGCGGTTCTGCACCAGCACCTGTGCAAAATTCAGGTCGGTGCCGATCTTGAAAGTGACGGTCAGGGTGTAGGTGCCGTCGGAGCCGCTGTAGGACTGCATGTAGAGCATGTCCTCGACGCCGTTGACCTGTTGTTCTATCGGCAAGGCAACCGTGTCGATCACGGTCTTGGCGCTGGCGCCGGGATAGCGCGTGGTGACCTGCACCGTCGGCGGCACCACGTCGGGATATTGCGCGATCGCAAGGTTGAACAACGCGACGCCGCCGATCAGGATCATCAGCAGCGCGATGACGTTCGAGAGGACCGGCCGCTCGATGAAGAATTTTGAGATCATGGCCGGCGGCTCCTACTTGGCAGACGCCTGCGGCTGCTCGATCTTTGTGACTTGCGGGTCGATCTTCTGGCCCGGGATCACCCGCAGCAGCCCTGCGACGACGACGCGGTCGTCCGGCTTCAGGCCGCTTTCGATCACGCGCAGGCCGTTGTCGACGGGACCGATCTGCACCTTGCGCTGTTCGACCATGTCGTCCTTGCCGACCACCAGCAGATAGCGCCCGCCCTGGTCGCTGCCGAGCGCGGTGTCGGGCACGAGGAGGGCCGCCTTCTCCTGGTCGAAGGGCACGCGGACGCGGACGAAATAGCCGGGCAGCAGCACGCGCGTGTCGTTGGGCACGAGGCCGCGCACCGCAAGCGTCCCGGTCGACGTGTTGAGGGTCGGCGAGACATAATCGAGGTGGCCTTCATGCGGATAGCCTGACTCGGTCTGCAGGCCGACCTGGATCGGGAATTGCTTGAGGTCGGTAGGCGTGAGGCCACGCCGGGCCGCCTCGGCGCGAATGCGCAGCACGTCCTGCTCGTTGACGGTGAAGTTCACATAGATCGGGTCCATCGCGACGATGCTCGCGAGCTGGGTCGGGGAGGAGACGCCGACGAGCTCGCCGATCGAGACCATGTGCGCGCTGACGATGCCGTCGAATGGCGCGCTCACCTTCGTGTAGCCGTAATTGACCTCGGCGAGCCTCGTATTGACCTGGGTCTGCTGGAGATTGGCCTGGGCGTTGTCGCGAGTCGATGTCGAGGTGTCGAGGGTGGACTGCGAGACCGCCTGGCGCTGCACGAGCTCGGCCTGCCGCTTGAAATCGGCTTCGGCCTGCTTGACCGTGGCCTGCGCACCGGCTTCGGCTGCCTGCGCCTGGTCGAGCTTGAGCTTGTAGGTCTCCGGCTCGATCGTGAACAGCTGGGTGCCTTGTTTGACGAAGCTGCCGTCCTGGTAATCGATCGATTGCAAGAAACCCTGCACGCGGGCCACGAGATCGACGCTCTTGATCGGCGCCGTGTTGCCGGTGGCTTCGACATAGCGCGTCACCGCGCGCTGCACCGGCGTGGCGACATCCACCTTGGGCGGGGGCGGGGCGACGAAGGTGTTCTTGTCCTCGCAGCCGGCGAGCGCGATCACAGCCGTCACGGCGGCCAGCGCCCGCCCGATATGTCTCCACTCTCCATTGCGTTGTGCAGGAGATGCGGAATTCGCGCAGGTCATTTGATGGCCCCCGATTGCCGTCTGTCGGAGCGGCAGGCTAGCAACAAATGACCGGCCGTGGAACACCATAGCCATGGCAGTCGCAGGGCTTGCACTGCAAACAGCGGCGTGGCCTTTGACAGGTTTGTCATGACCAGGCGCTTTTCATCGCGCGCACGATCGACCAGAATTGTGTCAAAGGCCACGCGACAGAGGCTAAGCGGTCGCAAGAAGAAAAGGTGAGGGAGCATGACATGCCAACGCCTCTCCTGCCCGTCCTTGCTGCGGGTCGCGTTCCCGAAGACGCTGACGGACGGGTACCAGCCGGAGAATTAAGCCGTCCCGCCGGCATGCCACGCGGCCAGCACTTCTGTCTCTTCATCGCTTGTGAGACCGATGACGGTACCGTTGCTGGCGCGTAGCCAACAGAGCGTATCGCGCGCGGTGAGGTCAATCCGGCCTCGCGAGCCGGCGAAGTCGGGCAGGGGCAGCCACATCGGCAGCGATCGCGGGCCCGCCCAGCGCCTGACGTCGTTCGCTTCCAGGAACGTCCAGTAGCATCGACCCGCTCCGCCTGCGGCCGATCGATCTTTCACCGCCCCTTGAACTCCACGTATTTCGCCAGCGCCCGTTCGAACTTCCTGTTGAACAGCCACATGGCGCCGAGAATTTCGCGGAAGCTTGCCGAGGTCCGCGACCTGTCGGCCTGTCCGAAGGCGAAGATGCTGTTGTTGCGCAGATGCTTCATGATGGTGGGACTCGACACCCTGTAGTCCAGCAGATTGCCCGATTTGAGCGCTGACCGCGTCGGTGTGGGAATGATCTGGATCAGCTCGAACAGCTTCATCTGGTCGATCGGATCGGGCAGCGTCTTCACGATCACAGGGATCTCCGCGAAAAGCTCCGCATGCGCGTTCATGAGGCCGTCGCGCACCGCGGTCCAATGGTTGAAGCGGTGATCGGTGCCGCGGGCGCGCGCCTCTTCCTTGTCGTCGCGCGCGTTCAGCTCGGGATCGGCCGCGGCGATGGCAGGCTTGATGGCCTCCCATTTCCGGTGCCCGTTCCGGTCTTCGGACGGGCCGGTCTGCAAGCTGCCCATATAGGTGTTCGAGCGCCCGTTGCGGACATTCTGCTTGCCGTTGGTCTCCGCAAAGAACAGCCCGAGGCTGATCCGGCCCGCCGCTTCGGCGTGAACCGGCGCAAGCCCGTTGGCGCGCGCGATCGCAACCGCAAGATCGACGACGTCCTTGAATGGCGTTGCCGATGCTTGCGCGCCGGCCGGCGGCGCCTCCATCAGATCGAACAGCCGTCCGTATTCGTCGATCAGCGGTTCGATGTCGGCATCAAAATAGGCCGGAGGAATTTCGAACTTGTTCGGCCTTCCGATCCTGGACGGCATGGCGTCCGTGAGATCCTTGTAGGTACTGATCACCGCGACCCGCGCCAGATAGATCGCCTGTCCCGGCAGGTTCGGCAGTGGCTGCTTTGCTTCGATCTGGCCGCGCCGCTCGGCAAGGATCGATTTGAAACCGACGAGCGCGCGCTCGTAGGCGGCAAGCGCATCGGATTGCCTGGTGGTGAGTGCATCCTTCTGTCCCATGGCGGGCGCCATGACGGCGAAGGTAACAGCCACGAAGGCTGCAACGGCAAGACGTCTCGTTCTCATTGCCCGTTCCCCAAGGTCCGCGACAAGGTGTGTCGATGAAGCCTGTCGATTCGATGGCCATGAGGATCGTAAGCATCAGATACGAGGGCTGACGAGATGCAAATCCGCGCAACCGCAATTCTCCGCCGTCACGCCGCACGATAGTCCGGAGCCGAAGCCAGGAACTTCGCGTAGGCATCCGCATCCGGCGGCTGGAAGCGGCCTGCGAGCCCGCCGAGCTTTTGTTCCTTGGTGCCGATGTCGGCCATCAGCTCGTCGAAATGGCGGTAGTGATAGGGCGCGACGCAAAGACCGCCGTAGACGCCGGCGGCCGGCCGCTCGACCCGCTTGAAGTGCAGCATCATCTCGATGTTGTCGCGCATCCGTTGCGCACTCGGCTGACGTGCGAGCTGACCGTCGGCATAACGGACCAGCCAGTTGGCGGCGAGGTCGGCGCAAAGCACGGTGCAGAACGAGGAGTTGAAGCCGACGAAGCCCATGTCCGGCAGATCGGGATTGGCGATCAGGCGATAGAGCCGGTGCTGCCCGTCCGGGTCGACCAGCTTTGCCTGATACGCGGCGGGCAGGAATGGCACGCCGAGCTTGTAGCCGATCGCGAGCACCGCGACATCCGCAGCGACGCGCTCGCCGCCGCTCATCACGATGCTGTCGCCGTCATAATGATCGAAGCTGCCGAACACGGCCTTGATGCGGCCGTCGGCCACCATCGGATAGAAGCCGGGCGTTGCGATCGGCACCGAGCAGTTGACGCCATCCTCGATCCGCGCCTTCGGCACCATGTTGCATTGCTTCAGCTTGAGCTGCGCCTTCAACAGGCTCTCCAGCCCGCGCCAGTTCGCCCAGACCAAGGGTGCGGCGATGCGGTGCGCAAGGCGCGACATGGCGCCGATACCCCAGCCCGGAAACATCTCCTCCTGGGCGCGGATGTAGAGGATGCGCTTGAAATTCACGAGCCCGCCGATGAAATAGGGAATGCGCCAGACCGGCTCGCGCATCACGATCGTCACCTCGCGCGCGCCCGCCTTCACGGCGTTCACCGCGATGTCGGTCGCCGATTTCGATCCGCCGAGCACGACGACGCGGCGGCCTTTGGTCAGTGCCGGATCGTTGTATTTCGATGAGTGCAGGATCTGTCCGCCCTTCGCCACAAACCCGTCTTCGCCAGGGCAGTGCAGCTCCCGGGGCTCGTTGAACTGCCCGGTGCAGACCGCGACGAAGTCGAAATCTTCGCACGAGGCTGCACCGTCCTTGTTGGCGAGCGCGAGCGTCCAGCCAGGCCTGCCGTCGGCGCGCCGCTCCATGCCCGATACCCCGGTCTTGAGGCGCAGCATGGCGTCGAGGCCAAACTTCCGGGCATAGTCGTTGAGATAGGCATGGACCTGCGGCCCGGTCGGCCATTCCGGGTAGGAGTCGGGCATGGCGCGGTCGGTGTAGCGGTAGAGCTCCTTCGGGCTCTGGGTCTGCACCTCCGGATAGGAGCGCGCCGGCTCCCAGACGCCGCCGAGATCGCCGCTGCGCTCGACAATCGTGACCCGGTGACCGCGAGTCGAGAACGCCTTGGCGGCGGCAAGGCCGGAGACGCCGGCGCCGATTACGCAGACATGCTTTGGGCTGACCATCGGATTGCTCGCTAGTTCGAGTGTTCTGAGCACAGCAAGCCGCGTTCGGCCGCGCTGTACGGCCGCTCGACCTGCGACGAAGCAGAAATGGGAGGAGGCCGGCCGCCTAGTCGCTCGCTTCAGGCGGCAGGAAGTCGACCTCGTGCAGCGCCGAGATGCGCACCACCTCGGCCGGGTCGGTCAGATTGTGCAGCTGGTTGAACAACGCTTCCAGCTTCTGCATCGGCGAGACCCAGAACAGCGCACGGCAGGGCTTATCCGACTTGTTGAAATAGCCGTGTGGGATGCCGCGCGGCATGCGCACGAGGTCGCCGGCATGGGCCTTGACCCACTGTCCGTCGAGCTTGAGGTCGAGCACGCCCTCCTGCACCAGGATGAACTCGTCCTGGGTCGGGTGGATGTGGACCGGCACGAACTGGCCCGGCTCGCTGTTGGTCTCGAACGCGAAAGTGGAGTCGGTGACGGCCTTGGGGAAATAGACCTGGCCCAGGATGTTCCAGGTCTTGCCGCCATATCCGGTGCCGTTCGCGGTAATGCCCTTCTCGAGTGCAGTCATGGCTCGCCTCCATCGTGGATCCCAGCGAGGGTGGAGCTTCGGGCACGCGCAGGGCGCTGTCTATCCGCTAAACGAATCCCTGCGCGGCCGGTGGCCGCACAGCCCGACGTTTTTGCCTTAGGGCTCTTTCCGCGGGCCGGGAACTCTTATAGGCTTAAAACACTTCCCTGGCGCGAAGGGTGGTCGACGATGTCCGCTGCCGAGCTCGAGATGAGTGCGCGTCGGCCCGGTACCGAAAGGCTCACGGCGTTCGCCCGCGTCACCACTGATGATGTCGACGAGGCGGCCGAGCAGATCGGGCGAATCTTCTGCCCGCATGACCTGATGCCGGCCCAGGCGCGGCCATCCGGCTTCTACGCTACGCACAATTGCGCCGCGTTCGACGGCTTCTCCATCAACTATGTTGCCTATGGCGGGTCGGTCACGATCGATCCCGGCTGCCTTGAGCGCTTCTTTCTGGTGCAGATCCCGCTCGCGGGCACGGCCCGCATTCGTGCCGGCGCCCGCGAACTCGACACCGCGCCGGAGCGGACGGCGTCGTTGTTGTCGCCGACGATTCCGACCCGAATGGTTTGGACCGGTTGCGCGCAGGCGATCCTGCTGCTCGATCGCCGCTTGGTCGAGCAGCGCGCCGCTGCATTGTCGGGCAGGGCGGCCGGTACGATCGAGTTCGATCCGGCGATCGATCTCGAGAACCCGGCCGCGCGCAGCCTTTGGGCGAAGCTCGATGACCTCATGACGCTCGCCGAGCGCCTCGGTCCCGGCGCCAGGCTGCCGGCGGTCGCCGGCGCCGACTGGCGCGAGGCGCTGCTCGACCATCTTCTCAACGCCCAGCCGCATGGATTGTCCGGCGCGGTCCGAACCTTCTCGGGCCGGGCCGAACGCCTGCCGCGCGCCCTGCGCGCCGCGCGCGACTGTCTCCACGACATGGCCTGCGAACCGCTCGACCTCGTGCAGCTCGCATCCTCCTCCGGCGTTGGCATCCGCGCGCTCCAGCTTGGCTTCCGCCGGCATTTCGGCGTGTCGATCTCGGAGATGCTGCTCGACATTCGCCTTGCCAAACTACACGCCCGGCTCTCGCACGCCGCCCCTGATGCCTCCATCACCGGCATCGCCTTCGATCTCGGCTTCACCCATCTCGGTCGTATGGCCGGCGCCTATCGCGAAAAATTCGGCGAGACGCCATCTGCGACGCTGAGACGACGGATGAGCTAACTAGGGACGATGAGCTATCTTCGCGACCGGGTCGTGCCGTTGTCTTCAACCGACTGCTTGCGCGGGAAGCGCTCGACATCGGCCAGCACCAACGGCACCGCTTGCCGTGATCGCGACGATTTGGGCGATACCGAATCCGGCGGTGCCGGTCAGGGCATAGGAGGCGAGGAGGGCCGCGGCGGTCACGACGACCTGCACGGCCATCGCAAATGTCACAAGCCTCCTCAGTTTCATGGTCTCACACCAAAGACGCCAGCCCCAGCCTGTGCCGGCACTGTGGAGGAGTCCGGCTTCATGTGAGCTACAGACTGCCCGCGTCGGCGTCGAGGGTCGGCGGCGCGAGGCGGCCGGCTTTTCCCGCCGCGGTTCAACCTGCGGGCGAATCGGCCTGGCGCAGCGTCGTCACCCAGATCACGCGCGCCACCAGCTGGGTCGGGTTGTCGAACATGTGTGGCACGATGCTCGGAAAGCGAAAGCTGTCGCCGGCCTCGAGCACATGGGCCTGGTTGTCGAGCCACAGCCGCAGGCTGCCCGAGAGGATATAGCCGGCCTTCTCGCCGGTGTGCTGTAGGAAGTCGGTGCCGGAGGAGGCACCGGGATTGAGCGTGAGCTCGTAGAGCTCGAGCTGGCCCTGGTCTGCCGGTGTCAGCGCCTCTTTGACGACGCCGCTGGCGGTGAGCCGGAGCAGCCGCCGGCTGGTCTTGCGCACGATATAGCGCTGCACGTCGGCGGGATCGCTGGTCTCGAAGAAATAGGAAATGGGAACGTCGAGGGCGATGCTGAGCAGGCGCAGCGTGCGTATCGACGGCATGGCGCGCGCGCGTTCGAGCTGGCTGATCATGCCGTTGGAGAGGCCGGTGCGGTTGGCGACGTCCTGGATCGAAAGGCCGGCGCGCTGGCGGAGCAGCCGCACGGTCTCGCCGAGGCGCTGGTCGACCGTATCGTCGCTCTCGATCGCCGGGGCGTCCTTCGGACCGTTGGTGTCGCCGCGACCATCCATGTCGCTCTCCCATGCATCATCTCGCCGCCGGACCGCACCGGTCCGAGGCTTCAGTCAGAGTGAAAAGGTCGCGCATACTAGCAATGTGATTGACAGCTGTATTTAGTCATGATGAACTTTTGATAGAAAAATTTAGAAGCACTAAAGCCCACTCCTGTCCCTTGCCGGGGTCTCGGGGGCGCGGGAGATGGTGCCGCGTGCGACAACGGAGAGTGGTCATGGCAGACGACACCGGCCGGTTCGGCGTTGGGGCACCGCATCTCGGCATTCCGAATCGCCGTCAGTTCTTTCAGCTCGGTGCTGGCGCGGCGGCAGGGTGGAGTCTTTCGGGCTCCGCCTTTGCCCAGAGCGAACGCTCAACCAACCCGCCGGACAAGCCGCGCGGGCAGGTGATCGCGGCCCTGTCGCAGGAGCCGACCGTCTTTCATCCCCTGATGCCCGGCATCGAGGTCGATCAGGGCATCTGGTGGCAGGTGTTCTCGCCGCTCTGGTTCATCGATCCCGACGGCAACTTCGTTCCCGACCTCGCCCGCGAAGTCCCGACCATCGAGAATGGCGGCCTGTCGGCCGACGGCCTGACCTGGAAGATCAAGCTGCGCAGCGACGTGAAGTGGCACGACGGCACGCCGTTCACGGCGGAGGACGTCAAGTTCTCGCTCGATCTGATCAACAATCCTGATTTCCGCGCGCGCAGCCGCGTCGGCCATAGTCTGGTGAAGGACATCAAGATCGTCGCGCCCGACGAGATCCATTGGCGGATGGAAGCTGCTTACTCGCCCTATATGTCGATCCTGGGAGCGCTGACCTTCATCGTGCCCAAGCACATCCTGGAGAAGGTGACCGATCCGAACGCCTCGCCGTTCCACAACGCGCCGGTCGGGACCGGACCGTTCCGCTGGGGCGAGCGCGTGCCGGGCGACCACATCCAGTTGAATGCCCATACCGGCTACCACGGCAAGGGGCCTTACCTCGAACGCGTCGTGTTCAAATACATCCCGGACCTCACCGTTCTCTACACGCAGTTCCGTACCGGTCAGGTCGACTACACCGGCTTGCAGGGCATCCTGCCGAACTTCGTGCAGGAGGCGAAGACGCTGAAGGGCCGCAGGATCTTCGTCTCCTCGACGTCCTCGGTGGAGCACATCGCGCCCAATCTGGAGTTCGGTCCTTTCGCCGACCGCACGGTGCGCGAGGCGCTGTATCTCGCCATCAACAAGCAGGCGATCATCGATGCGCTGAACTACGGCCTGCCGAGGCAGACCGAAAGCTTCGTGCCGCAGCAGGCCTGGTCGTTCCAGCAGGGACTGCCGCAGCACAAATACGATCCCGCAAAAGCCAATGCGCTGCTCGATGCGGCAGGATGGGTTCGCGGCTCCGGCGGCGTGCGCGAGAAGGGCGGCGTCAAGCTCGAATTCACCAACTCGACGACGTCAGGCAACGCGGTGCGCGAGCAGACACAGCAGCTCCTGATCCAGGACTGGCGCGCGATCGGCGCTGCGATGCGCGTCAACAACATGCCTGCGGCCGTCATCTGGGGCGACTTCTGGCAGCAATCAAAATTCAATTCGGTGATAGTCGGGGTGAACTTCATGCTGGGTAGCGACCCTGACGTGACGCCGCGGTTCGGCTCCGGCGCCATTCCCGCCAAGGGCGGCCGTGGCTACAACACCTATCAGTACCGCAGCCCGGAGGCGGATCGGCTTCTCGCCGAAGGCGCAAAACAGTTCGAGCTGGCGCAGCGCAAGACGACCTATGGCGCCCTGCAAAAGCTGATCCGCGACGACCTCGCGATCCTGCCGCTGTTCCAGGGCTTCATTGCCGAAGGCGTGAAGGAGGGGCTTCAGGGTTTCCGCCCCAACATCAACATGTCGATCAACTGCTGGAACATCCGCGAATGGTATTGGGCGTGAAGCGTCCGGTGCGCGGGCCCGTCTGAGATGGTGCGTTACGTCGTTAATCGCCTGGCGCAGGCGGTCATGTTGCTGGTGATCGTCTCCACGATCGGCTTTGCCATCCTGCATCTGGCACCGGGCGGTCCGCTGTCGCAATTTGCCGCCTCCGCGCAGATGACGCAGGAGGATCTCGACCGCGTCACGCGGCAGCTCGGCCTCGATCGTCCGTTGCCGATCCAGTATCTCGACTGGTTCGGCCGCATGCTGACGGGCGACTGGGGCCGCTCCTATCGCGACGGCGAAGCGGTGCTGTCGGTGATCTCGTCGCATCTCGGCGCCACGCTGGAGCTGATGGCGACGGCGACGATCATCGCGGTGCTGCTCGGCTGCTGGATCGGCGTGCTCGGCGCGCTGCGCCGCTATTCGCTGTTCGATTCGCTGGCGACCGTCGGGGCCATGATCGCGCTGTCGATTCCGACCTTCTGGTTCGGGCTCGTCACGATCTATGTGTTCTCGGTGAAGCTCGGCTGGCTGCCGGCCGGCAACCGGCAGACCGTCGGCGACGGCTCGCTGCTCGACCTGCTGCATCATCTGATCGCGCCGGCGCTGGTGCTGGCGCTGGTCGAGACCGCGATGTGGGGCCGCTTCATGCGC
Source organism: Bradyrhizobium sp. CSA207 (assembly GCF_029051685.1). GTDB lineage: Bacteria > Pseudomonadota > Alphaproteobacteria > Rhizobiales > Xanthobacteraceae > Bradyrhizobium. The sequence goes on from NZ_JAACFT010000011.1 coordinate 192,313, forward strand.
TCCTCCATGCTCGAGGTCGTCAACCAGGACTACATCCGCACCGCGCGCGCCAAGGGCATGCCGGAATGGCGCATTCTCACCGTGCACGCCCTGCGCAACGCGCTGCTGCCGATGATCACCGTTGCCGGCCTGCAATTTCCGACGCTCCTTGGAGGGGCGCTGGTCGCCGAGACCGTGTTCACCTGGCCCGGCATGGGCCGGCTGTTTCTCGATTCCATCGGCTATCGCGACTATCCAGTGGTGATGGGCATTCTGATGTTCTCGGCGATGATGGTGCTGATCGGCTCACTGCTGGCCGACATCTTCTATGCGGTCGTCGATCCGCGCATCCGGGTGGGGTGATGACAAGCGCTGCTCTCCCCACCGTCCAGCTCGCGCCCGGCCAGGCCGCCTGGCGGCGATTCCGCCGCCACCGGCTGGCGCTCGCGGGTGCGTTGATCATTCTCGTCCTTGTCCTCGGCTCGGCGTTCGGTCCATATCTCTTGCCGTTCGACGACACCTATATCGACATCCTGAAGCGGTTCGCGCCTCCATTTTCCGGCGCGCACGTCCTCGGCACCGACGAGCTCGGTCGCGACGTGCTGGCGCGGCTGATGATGGGCGCGCGTGTCTCGCTTTCGATCGGCATCGTCGCGATGGTGATGGCGATGGCAGTCGGCATCGTCGTCGGCGCCTTCGCCGGCTTCTATGGCGGCGTGGTCGGTGCAGTGCTGATGCGGCTCGTTGATGCCGTGCTGTGCTTTCCGACGATATTTCTGCTGATTGCGCTGGCGGCGCTCACCGAGCCCGGTCTCGTCACCACCACCGTGCTGATCGCGGCGACCGCCTGGATGTGGGTGGCCCGCGTCGTTGAGGCCCAAGTGCGCTCACTGCGTGAACGCGAGTTTGCGGTTGCTGCACTCGCATTCGGCTCGTCGAATCTGCGGATCATGTTCCGCGAGCTCGTGCCCAATGCGATCGCGCCGATCGTGGTGGCGGCGACGCTGAACGTCGCCAAGGCGATCCTGCTGGAATCCTATCTCAGCTATCTCGGCTACGGCATCCAGCCGCCGGCCGCGAGCTTGGGCAACATGCTCAACAATGCGCAGATCTATCTCGCCAGCGCGCCGTGGCTCGCGATTGCGCCGGGCGTCGTCATCACGCTGGCGGTGACGAGCTTCAACTTCCTCGGCGACGGCCTGCGCGACGCGCTCGATCCGCGGATGAACATCCCATGACCAGCAGACTTGCTTTGATCGAACTGAATATCCGGAGTGTCCCATGTCCCCGCCGCTCACCCGTATAACCAGCGACGATCGCCTGCCGGCGCAGGTGGACGTCGTCGTCATCGGCGGCGGTGTGATCGGCGTCTCCGCGGCCTATCATCTGGCAAAGAAGGGCCATTCCGTCGCGCTCGTCGAGAAGGGCCATGTCGGCGGCGAGCAGTCCAGCCGCAATTGGGGCTGGTGCCGCCAGCAGGGCCGCGCGCGCGAGGAGATTCCGCTCGCCCGCGAGGCGCTTCGGCTGTGGGAGGACATGCAGAACGATGCCGGCGTCGACGCCGGCTTCCGCCGCACCGGCGTGCTGTTCCTGACCAAGAGCAAGGACGAACTCGCCAGTTGGGAGCGATGGGCGGCGATGGCGCGTGAGCAGCAGGTTCATTCGACCATCCTGACGCCGGCCGAAATCGCCGAGCGCCTGCCCGGCACCACCGACAAATGGGTCGGCGGCCTGCACACGCCGAGCGACGGCCGGGCCGAGCCGTCGATGGCGGTGCCGGCGCTCGCGACCGCTGCGCGCAAGCACGGCGTCACCATTCACCAGGGCTGCGCCGCGCGCGGTCTGGAGACGCAAGGCGGACGGGTCAGCGCCGTCGTCACCGAGAAGGGGACCATACGCACGCAATCCGTGCTGCTGTCGGGCGGCGCATGGTCGTCGCTGTTCTGCCGACGCCATGGCATCGAGCTGCCGATTGGCCTCGTCAACGCCACCGCATGCCGGACCACGCCCGGGCCGGAGATCACATCGGGCGCGCTCGGCACCGACTTCTACTGCATCCGCCGCCGCCTCGACGGCGGCTTTACGCTGGCGCTGCGCAACCGCGGCACGGTCGAACTGTCGCCCGATCTCTTTCGATATGCGCGGACCTTCTGGCCGACCTACCTGCACCGCCGCAATGGGTTGAAGCTGTCGTTCGGCAAGTCGTTCTTCGACCAGGTCGTGCGCGGCACGAGCTGGAGTCTTGACAAGCCGTCACCGTTCGAAACGGAGCGCGTGCGCGATCCCGAGCCGGATATGTCGCTGGTCACTGCGGCACTCGCCGCTCTGATCAAGTCGAATCCTGAATTGAAGGATATCGAGATCGCGGAAGCCTGGGGCGGCACGATCGACTGCACGCCCGATACCATTCCGGTGATCGCGCCGGTCGATGCGGTGCCCGGCTTCTTCCTCGCGACCGGCTTTTCCGGCCACGGTTTTGGTATTGGGCCTGCGGCCGGCAAGCTCGCTGCCGACATCGTCACGGGCTCGACGCCGCTGGTGGATCCCGTGGCCTATAGCCACAAGCGCTTGATCGACGGCCGGCGGCTCGCGCCGGTCAGCCCGTTCTGAGAGCTTGGCGGCATGACGGTTCTCTACAAGGCCAACATGGTGCGCGGCGCGGAATGGGCGACGTTCTTCGCGGAGCGCGCGCCGCATATGCCGTTCCGGCTCTGGCCCGACATCGGCGATCCCGCGGACGTGCGCTATCTGGTCGCCTGGGTGCCGCCGGATGACATCGCGGAAAGCTTTCCCAATCTCGAACTCGTCTTCTCGGTCGGCGCCGGCGTCGACCAGTTCGATGCCGCCAGACTTCCACCGCACATTCCGCTGGTTCGCATGCTTGAGCCCGGCATTGCCGAGACCATGGTCGAATACGTCACCATGGCCGTGCTCGCGTTGCATCGCGATCTCCTGCACTTCATCGCCCAGCAGCGAGAGCAGGTCTGGCGCGAGATCCGGATCACACCGGCGAAGCGGCGCCGTGTCGGCGTGATGGGGCTCGGGCAGCTCGGCCTGGCCGTGCTCGAACGGCTCAAGGCGTTCGGCTTTCCGCTTCTTGGCTGGAATCGTTCGCCGCGGGAGATCGAAGGCGTGTCCTGCTATGCGGGTGTGGACGCGCTGCCGGCCTTCCTCGAGCGCACCGACATTCTCGTCTGTCTGCTGCCGCTGACCGACGAGACGCGCGGTATTCTGGATGCGGACCTGTTCGCGCGTCTGCCGCGCGGTGCGGCGCTGGTCAATGTCGGGCGTGGTCCGCACCTGGTTGAAGCCGATGTCCTTAAGGCGCTCGACAGCGGCGCACTGTCGGGTGCGGTGCTCGACGTCACCGAGCCCGAGCCGCTGCCGCCAGGCCATCCGTTTTGGAGCCACCCGCGCATCCTTGTGACTCCACATAATGCGAGCATGACGACGCCGGACACGGCCGTCGACTACGTGCTCGACGTCATCGCGCGTCATCAGCGCGGCGAAGAATTGCCGGGGCGTGTCGATCGTAGCCGCGGTTACTGAGGGTGAGATGGTGATGGTAACATCGGTGCGGCTACGGGCTCCTCATACTTCTCCCGCTTGCGGGAGAGGTCGCGCCGAAGGCGCGGGTGAGGGCTCGTTCCTCATCGGGAGTGTCGCTTGTGGATGCACCCTCTCCCCAACCCTCCCCCGCAAGCGGGGGAGGGGGCGCACCTTCGTCGCCGCACGCGCGAGGATGTTCGCATGAGCATTGGCGCAAGCGCACCTGACCATGTGGTTGCAGAGGCCCAGGCGCCAGTCCTGTCGGTCTCTGGCCTGACCACATCATTCATGCGCGAGCGGCAGTGGCTTCCCGTCGTCCGCAACGTGTCGTTCGACATTGCCGCCGGCGAGACCGTGGCGATCGTCGGCGAGTCCGGCTCGGGCAAGAGCGTCACCGCGCTCTCCATCATGCGGTTGATCCCGAAGGAGAGCGGCCGCATCGACGGCCGCGTCATGCTGGCCGGCCGCGATCTGCTGACGCTGCCCGAACACAGCATGAAGGATATCCGTGGCAACGACGTCGCCATGATCTTCCAGGAGCCGATGACGAGCCTCAATCCGGTGCTCACCATCGGCTTCCAGATCGCCGAGGCGTTGATCTACCATCGCGGCCTGTCGCGCGCGGCCGCTGAGGCCGAAACCGTGCGGCTGCTCGATCGCGTCCGCATCCCGGCGGCGAAATCGCGCTTCCACGAGCATCCGCATCGTTTCTCCGGCGGCATGCGCCAGCGCGTGATGATCGCGATGGCGCTGGCCTGCAGGCCGAAACTGCTGATCGCCGACGAGCCGACCACCGCGCTCGACGTCACCATCCAGGCCCAGATCCTGGAGCTGCTCAAAGAGCTGCAGCAAGAGGAGGGGATGTCGATCCTCTTCATCACCCACGACATGGGCGTGGTCGCCGAGATCGCGGACCGCACCGTGGTGATGTATGGCGGACAGGCAGTGGAGCTTGATGCGACCGCGCGCATCTTCGCTGCAGCCTCGCATCCCTACACCCGTGCGCTGCTCGCGGCCGTGCCACGCCTCGGCTCCATGGACGGACGGCCGCGGCCGATGCGTTTTCCGATCGTGGATAAGGTCACGGGGATGTCGGACGAACCGACCCAGACGCCGGATACGGTCTCGATTGCCGAGCGGCCGCTGCTCGAAGTGTCCAACCTCACCACACGCTTTCCGATCCGGTCGGGATTGTTCGGAAAAGTCTCGGGCCGCGTCCATGCGGTCGAGAACGTCTCCTTTACTCTACGTGCCGGCGAGACGCTGGCGCTGGTCGGCGAGTCCGGTTGCGGCAAGTCGACGACGGGCCGCTCCATCCTCAGGCTGCTCGAGCCGGACACCGGCACCGTTCTCCTCGACGGCCAGGATGTCCTCGGCATGAGCGGCCGCAGCTTGCGCGACTGCCGCAAGCAGATGCAGATCGTGTTCCAGGATCCGTTCGCAAGCCTTAATCCGCGCATGTCGGTGGGAACGGCGATCGCCGCGCCCTTGCTGGCCAACGGTCTCGCCACCGCCTCGCAAGCGCGAGACAAGGTCGCGGACCTCCTCGTCCGTGTCGGCCTGACCCCGGACATGGCCGCGCGCTTTCCACACGAGTTCTCCGGCGGCCAGCGCCAGCGCATCTGCATTGCGCGTGCGCTCACGCTCGGCCCGAAGCTGATCGTCGCCGACGAGGCGGTGTCGGCGCTCGACGTCTCCGTCAAGGCGCAGGTGGTCAATCTCATGCTCGACCTCCAGGCCAGCATGGGACTTGCCTATCTCTTCATTTCCCATGACATCGCGGTGGTCGAGCGCATGAGCCACCGTGTCGCGGTGATGTATCTCGGCGAGATCGTCGAGATCGGCCCGCGTGCCGCCGTGTTCGGCAATCCGCAGCATCCCTACACCAAGAAGCTGATGGCCGCCGTGCCGGTGCCCGACCCCGCACGCCGCGGCGGCGCCAAACGCGAGGTCTCGAATGACGAGATCAGAAGCCCCATGCGCGCGCCCGATTACCAGCCGCCGGTCCGGCAATATCGTGAAGTGTCCCCGGGCCACGTCGTCCAGATCTGGGGCGAGGAGTGGTCGGCCTGAGACGTGAAATGCGTCCTTACGCTCCGTCGCCATGTCGTAGTGAGGTACTACAGGCCGGCCGCTGCCCAAGGCGCGTTACGCAACGGGCGCCTCACGCTGTATGAAGTCTAAGCAATACCGTAGACGCTTCGCTCGCACGTCGCATGATTTCCGTGTTACTCGGCCGGTCCGTGGTCTGGAGCAAGAGGCCCGTCATCAGGTCACCCCATAGCAGTCCCAGGAAAGTGTGGGTCATCGCCTCCGGCTCGCCGGCAAGCAGTCCTGCCGACACGGCGTTCGCGATGATGGTCCGCAATGCTTCACGAATGGGCTTGCGGGCCATCGATTCCAGGGTTTGCGCAACTTTCGGCGCGTTGACTGTTTCGGATATCGCCAGCCGAAACACGGCGACGACGACCGGATCGGTCGTTTCCGTCAGGAGCTTCGTTCCAAATGCGGTGAGTACTTGGCCGAGCGTTGCCCTGTCGCGCAGCGCAGGCAGGTCGACCGGCACCTGTAGCCGCTGCGCGCGCTCGGAGATGCATGCGACCAGCATCGCTTCCTTGTTGCCGAACAGCGTGTAGAGATCCCGCTTCGAAACGCGGGCGCGTGTCGCAATCTCGAGCGTGCTGGTCTGCGCGTAGCCTCCCTCCATGAAGGCCGAAAGGGCCGCGCCAAGGATTCGCTTTCGAACCTCGCGCTCCTCGGCTTCCTTCTCCAACTGCTTGGTCTTCGAGATCATCGACACACTTTTCCGCTTGACTTGGTACTATATGGTACCATATTTAACCCTTAAGGTACCGGATGGTACCGAAAAGCCTTGTAGCAGTAAAGGAGCATTGCGATGACGACAGTTCTCGTGACCTCGGCGGCTGGCGGCACTCAGGGAAGAACGGGCAGACATGTTGCAGAAATGCTGCTCGATCGTGGTGTTGGTGTTCGCGCTTTTGTGCGCAAGCTCGATGAGCGATCCGATCGCCTGAAAACGCAAGGCGCCGAGATCGTTCTCGGCGATTTCCTCGACGCGAGGTCGGTCGATGCGGCCGTTCGGGGCGTCTCGTCGATTTACTTTGCCTATCCCGTCCAGGACGGGCTGGCAGATGCGACCGCGGCAATGGCGCTCGCGGCGCGCAGGCATGGCGTCTCCCGCCTCGTCAATCTCGTCATGTACCAATCCTCGATTGATGCGCCGACGCCGCGCATGCGGCAGAACTATCTGTCCGAACAGGTGTTCGAGTGGGCCGGCGTCGGCCCGGTCCATATCCGCGCCACGGTCTTCTATGAGAACGTCGCGCGTCTCGTCGGGGCGAACCTGCCCGCGAAGGGCGCCCTCCGACTTCCGCTTGGTGATCAGCATACGCTTCTGCCGCTGACCTCGGCCGAGGACGTCGCGCGGATCGCCGTCGGCCTGCTCACCGCGCCGGCGTTGCCGGCGGGAGCTGCGTATCCCGTGATCGGAAGCGTGATCTCCGTCCGCGACGTCGTCGAGACGTTCGCCCGTGTCCTCGAAACGGACATGCACTACGAGGAGATCACCGACGAGCAGTGGCGAAGCGAGGCTCTTGCGCGGGGCTGGAACGCGCATGCGGTCGAGCATCTCTCCTCGCTCTGGAAGTCGCTGCGCGCTGCGAGCGCCTCGGCGGAGGCAGGACGCTTCAGTGCGTCGGACACGATCGAAAAGATCGGCGGCGCCAAGCCCAAGACGTTCGAGCAGTTCATTCGCGAGCGATGGTCTGAACTGGCGCAGCCGTCATCTGCCGCCGGCGCAACAGCCTAGCCGGAGGAGAGAGCCCATGAACAGACGCCAGCTGCTGGCCGGAGCACTGGTGCCGCTCGCGTTGCAGGCGACGCCTCGAATTCTCTCATCGAACTCATTCGCGGCAACTTCGGAACGGGAGGGAAAAATGAGCAAGACGACGCAGCGGATCGTCGTGTGCAACGGCATCCACCTCAACATCGCCGAACAAGGCGACGGGCCGATGGTGCTTCTGGTGCACGGCTTCCCGGAATCCTGGTATTCCTGGCGACGCCAGATCGATGACCTCGCGGCTGCAGGCTTCCGCGTCGCCGCGCCCGATATGCGCGGCTACGGCAAGAGCGATGCACCGCAGGCAATCGACCAGTACACGATCCTAAATCTTGTGGGTGACATGGTCGGTATTCTCGATGCCCTGGGTGCGCAGACCGCGGTCATCGTCGGCCATGACTGGGGCGCCAGCGTCGCCTGGCAGGCGGCGCTCACGCGGCCCGATCGGTTCCGGGCGATTGCCGCACTCAGCGTCCCTTTCCGGCCCCGCGGCAAGACGCTGCCGACCAGTCTCATGCCGCGGACCGAGAGCGCACAATTTTATCAGCTCTATTTCCAGGAGCCGGGGCCTGCCGAGGCGGAGTTGGAGCGCGATCCGCGTGCGACCATTCGCAACATGTTGTTTGGTGCCTCCGGAGATGGCGTCGCGGCGGCGCGTGCAGCCGTCGCGGCCGGGGGGCCCGCGCCGAACCTCGGCATGGTCCCAAAAGGTGGCGGATTCCTGCAAGGTCCCGGCGCCCCGGCAACCTTGCCGCCCTGGATCAACGAAGCCGACATCGACTTCTATGGCGAGGAATTCAAGCGCCGCGGCTTTCGCGGGGCGCTCAACTATTATCGCAACATCGATCGCAATTGGGAGATCACGGGCGCGTTGTCCGGCCTGCAAGTGTCCGTGCCGGCGCTCTATATCGCGGGCGACCGCGATTTCGTGGTTGCTTTCCCGGGGACCGAACAGATGCTCGCGAACATGAAGACTCTGGTCCCCGGCCTGCGCGGGATCAGGATGCTTTCCGGTTGCGGCCACTGGACCCAGCAGGAGCGGCCGAACGAGGTCAGTGCCGCGCTCATCGAATTCATTCGCGCTCTTCCGAACCGCTCATGACCTCCGGAAATTGTGACCGGATGGAGCGACAGAGAACGGCGGTATGTGAACCGTCTCATATTCCATCACTCTATTTCGAGCTACCACTCCCGCAAGAAATTGCCACACCCGAAGCGAACTCACAGACACGGGTGAGATGCAATGCCTGCGAAGCCGCGTGCTCGCAGCTTTGGATTGGCCCTCGTCTTGCTCACGAGCAAGCCAACACCATCACTCAGAACAGATATTCAGACATTGGAATCAAGGGCATCGCGAAAACGCGTCCACGATCTCTTTTCGGGGTCGGCCGGTAGGCTGCTATTACCTGAGGAGTTCCCCAATGAAGATAAGCAATGCAATTTCCAGCGCATTATCCGTAACCGGATACGTCGGCAATCTCCGGATCGCTCGTTCTGATCTGATCAAAGCGGCCCATCTTCTTGAAAGAATTGGGCTCGCAGCCATCGGGGCATCTTGCGGCCTCTATGTGGGTGCGACGTTGTTGCGTCAGCGAGGTGGACTGTTTGAAGGCGGCTGGATCGTGCTGCTAATGATGCTCTACGGAGCTCTTAGCTGTTATGTCGGAATTGATCTGTCTTGCAATGTTGCCCGGAAGTCCGTTCCGAGCATCTCGGAAGAATGGAACGGTTCCGAGGTGGCTGAGATCATGAGCGCGGCAGGAACGTTCGGCGCCGCGATTGCAGCAACTCTCTCCGTCAGTATCCTTGTCCTTGATCAAAACCTGCCCAATGGCCTGATAGGCTTTGTTGCCGGCTCTTGGGTAGTTGGCTCTTCGCTTCAAGTCGCGGCGGGAACGATGGCTCGTACCTACGAAGCCCCTATGGACAAGGAATGAAGAAAGCGGTGCTCACGGAAAGACATCTGTTTGGCGTCGTGACGTGGGCACAAGACGCAAGTGTTTGGATTCGGATCCAGTCTGGAAGTGAGTAGCTGACGACCTTTCGCAACCTCAGTAGCCAAACGTTGCGTGCCGTCGATTTTTAGTGGTGCGACCGTTCGCATCGAGCACTATCCATGGAAGCGGTATCGGCACTGAGCAGCCTAATTTGTCGCACAACAAACAAGGCGTGCCATCGTGGTCATGTTGAGATATTGTCCCCGCGTGCCGTGGTCCAACATTCTGCTAACCGCCAACCACACGATCGGTGGAGTCAATGCAGATTGCGGAGTGGCTCGAGAAGCTTGGGCTTGGACAATACGCGGAGCGTTTTGCCCAAAATGGGATCGACATGGGCGTCCTTCCCGAATTGATGGACGAGGACTTCGATAAGCTCGGAGTCCTGCTCGGCCATCGCCGTAAGATGCTGCGTGCTATTGCCGACCTCGACCCAGCCGCGTTGATCGCCTCGCCCGCTCCTCCTCATGACGCCGAGCGGCGCCACCTCACCGTTATGTTTTGCGATCTGGTCGGCTCGACTGCGCTCTCGGCGCGTCTCGATCCCGAGGATATGTGGGAAGTGATCCGGGCCTACCGCGCCGCCTGCGCGAGCGTCATTGCTGCCTATGACGGCAAGATAGTCAGGTTCGTCGGTGACGGAATACTCGTCTATTTCGGCTATCCCCGCGCCCACGAGGATGACGCGGAGCGCGCAGTGCGAGCGGGCCTAGACGCCATCACAGCGATTAGTCGGCTCAAAACAGGCGCCGACGAGCGGGTTGAACTGCGGATCGCAATCGCGACCGGGCTTGTGGTGGTCGGCGACCTCATCAGCGGCGATGCGTCGGAAGAGCACGCAACGGTCGGCGACACACCAAATCTGGCTGCCCGGCTCCAGAGCTTGGCGGAACCGGGGGCGGTCGTCGTTGCGTCGTCGACGCGCCGGCTGCTTGGCGATCTCTTCACTTTTCGCAATCTCGGCCGCCGCGAGGTCATGGGGATATCCGAACCCATCGCGGTCTGGGCAGTCGAGGGGGCGAGCGCATCGGAGAGTCGCTTCGAGGCGGTCCGCGCGGCGCGCTCGATCGGCTTTGTCGGCCGCAAGGAGGAGATTGAATTCACGCTCTCGCGCCAGCGGCTCGCATGGCAGGGGCAGGGCCAGATGGTGTTGATTTCTGGCGAAGCGGGCATCGGCAAGTCGCGCATTGTCGCAACGCTGTCCGAAAGTCCCGCTTTGGGGGCGCACCGCCGGGTGCGGTATCAGTGTTCGCCCTACCACACCAACAGTGCGCTTCATCCCTTTGTCGCGCAGATCGAGCGCGCCGCCGGCATCTGCTCGCACGACACGCCCGGGCAAAAGCTCGACAAGCTTGAGGCAATGCTGGCGCTTGGAACACGGCAGGTCGCCTCAGCGACACCCCTCATTGCGGCCCTCCTTTCGATTCCAACCGGCAACCATTGTCCACCACTCGGTTTGAGTCCAGCGCAGCAGCGGCGACAGACATTTGCCGTCCTTCTCGATCAACTTGAGGGGCTGGCGCGAGAGCAACCCCTGCTGGTTGTCTGCGAGGATATGCATTGGGCCGATGCCACGACGCTTGAACTTTTCGATCTCGGGGTCGACCGGATCAGGGGACTGCCGATACTCGTGCTCATGACAGCCCGGCCAGAGTTCGAGCCTTCCTGGTCGGGCCTTGCCAACGTCAGCCTGGTGCGGCTCGACCGGCTCGATCGGCAGGACACGCGCGCGCTGGTCGAGCAGGTGACCGTTGGTCGCCAGCTGCCGCGCGAGATGATGAAGCAGATCATCGACAAGACGGACGGCATCCCGCTATTCGTCGAAGAACTGACAAAGATGGTGCTGGAGTCCGGACTGCTCGTCGAAGATGCCGGGCGCTATCGCCTCGGTCATCCGCTCCCGCCGCTCGCTATTCCCGCGACGCTACAGGATTCGCTGATGGCGCGGCTCGACCGGCTGGCTCCGGTCAAGGAGGTGGCGCAGATTGGCGCCGCTATCGGTCGCGAGTTCTCATACGCGCTGCTGAGATATGTGGCAGGACGGGATGATTTGACGCTTAGCGCTGCGCTACAGCAACTCGGAGAGGCCGGACTGCTGGTGTGTCGCGGGGCTCCTCCAGAAGCAGACTATAGTTTCAAGCACGCTCTCGTTCAGGAAACGGCCTACGAGAGCCTGCTTAAGAGCAAACGGCAGGTGCTTCACGCGCGCATCGGTGATGTCCTGCGTGAAAAGTTTCCGATTGTCGCTGAGACTGAGCCTGAAATTATAGCACGCCACTTCACGGAGGCCGGGCTGAGCGAGGCCGCCCTCGAGTGGTGGCGCAAGGCGGGCCAGCAGGCGTTGAAACGTTCGGCCTATTCCGAAGCGATTGCACATCTCGGCAAGGCGATTGCCACCGCCGATGAGCTGCCCGATGAGCCGGGCCGGTTGATGAGTAGGCTGCATCTTCAAATCGCATATGGCCGCGCATTACGAGGCAGTCTCGGGCACAGCGCCCCGGAAACGGTGGCCGCATGGACGCGCGCCCGACAGATCGCGGCCGATATCAATGATGCGGTTGAACTTGCGCCAGTCCATTCGGGCCTCTTCAATGCCTGCCTGACACACGGCGAGTTCGCTCCGATGCGGGAGCTGGCGGATTCCATCATGAGCGCCGCTGATCGACGACCGGACTCGCCGGTGGCCGCGGTAGTTGCGCATTGGACGGGCGGAGTCACCTCCTGGTTCGGGGGCGACTACTTGAACGCGAGAACGCATCTTGAGCAGGCACTAGCGATCTATGGTGCCGAGCCGGATCCCTCGGCGTTTAGGGCCTCGGCGCTGGATCTCCCGTTTGTGATCATGAGGTTTCTTGCCCTGGTGCTTTGGCCGCTTGGCAGCATCGCTCGCGCGCGCCGGCTTGCCGCTGAAGCAGTGAGTGCCTCAGGAGAAAAGCGGGCGCTTTCCCGGGCCAATGCGCTTGTTCATCGCGCCGTATTCGACGGGCTGTGCGGGGGCTTGTTGCAGCAAACGGAGACCATCCTGGCGCTCGCTCTCGCTCGCGACCATACGATGCCGCTTTATGTGGCCGCCGGGACCTATCTGAATGGCCTGGCCAAGTGGCGTGGCGGCGATCGAATGGCCGGACCGATGGAAATGCGTCGCGGCTGGACCTTGCTGCATGAGAATGACTGCTACCTCTGTGAGCCGTTTTGGGGGATGCATGTGGCCGTGGCGGATGCAGAGGCGGGCCATCTCGAAACCGGGCTGGAAATCTTGAGCGAATTGATCGCATGGACGGCCCAATCCGGCCAGCATTGGCTTGATGCCGAGCTGCATCGTGTCCAAGGGGAGCTCTTGTTGCGTCACGACTCCCCGGCCGATTCCATGGCTGAAAATGCCTTCAATCGCGCGCTGGAGGTCGCACGACACCAACAGGCGAGGACTTTTGAGCTGCGCAGCGCCCTTGGACTTGCGCGCCTGCACAAGAAGAATGGCCGAGTGGGCGCAGTGTCCATGGTGCTGGCTCCCGTGCTCGCTGAATTCGATGTGGAGCGAGATCTTCCAGAAGTTATTGAAGCCAAGGAACTGCTCGAGAAAGAGCGTTAGCCACGTGCCGTTTCTCTAGCTGGTCGTGGCGAGAGAGGCATCTCGATCGTTCCGCCCGCATCTTCGAAGCTCGACGCCCAATTGCCCGCTGGTTCGCGGCGCGACGTGTGGGCGAGGGAATGCCGCCTCACGAATTGACGTGCACGAAATCCCGCAGCAGCGGGTAGATCTCGTTATTCCAGCGCTTGCCGGAGAACACGCCGTAATGGCCGACGCCGGCCTGCATGTGGTGCACCCTGCGATAGGCGCGCACGCCGGTGCAGAGGTCTTGCGCGGCGAGTGTCTGGCCGATCGAGCAGATGTCGTCCTTCTCGCCCTCGACCGTCATCAGCCCCATGCGGCTGACGGCCTTGGTGTTCACGGGACGGCCGCGATGCATCAGCTTGCCTTGCGGCAAGAGGTGCTCCTGGAATACGTCGCGCACGGTCTCGATGTAGAACTCCGCCGGCAGGTCCATCACGGCGAAATATTCGTCGTAGAAGGTTTTGATGCTGGCGGCCTTCTCCTTCTCGCCCTTGGCGATGTGATTGGCGAGATCCATGTGCTGTCTGATATGGCGCTCGAGATTCATCGAGACGAAGGCGGTGAGCTGCACGAAGCCGGGATAGACCTTGCGGAGCGCGCCTCGGCACTGCATCGGCACGTAGTTGATCAGATTGCTCTCGAACCAGTCGATCGGCTTGCTCTTGGCGAACTCGTTGACCCTGGTCGGCTGGATGCGCGTGTCGATCGGGCCGGCCATCAGCGTCAGCGTCGCCGGCCGCGAGGGGTGATTGTCCTCGCACATGATCGCAGCGGCCGCGAGCGCCGATACCGACGGCTGGCAGATCGCGACCATGTGCGGGCGCGGCCCGAGTTGTCCGAGAAAGTCGATGAGGTGCTCGGTATAGTCGTCGAGCCCGAAGCGGCCTTCGCTGCGGGGAATGTCGCGCGGATTGTGCCAGTCGGTGATGTAGACGTCGTGGTCCTGGAGCAGCGTCTTCACGGTGCCGCGCAACAGCGTTGCGAAATGGCCGGACATCGGCGCCACCAGCAGCATGCGCGGCTGCTCGCCCACGTCCTTTTTCCTGAAGTGCAAGAGCGAGCCGAACGGCGTCGCGTAGGCGATCTCCTCGGTGACGGTGACCTCGCGATTTCCGACCATGACGCTGTCGATGCCGTAGGCCGGGCGGTGATAGGTGAGGGTGGAGCGCGAGATCAGCTCCAGCGCGGCGGCGAGCCGGCCGACGACCTGATCCGACATGCCCTGCGGCACCAGATTGAGAAATCTGAGCGCGGACGAAGCTCCCGATCGCCACGGCGCCGTCAGGTCCATCTGGTTCTGAAAAGCTTGATAAAACATCGACATCATACTGAAGTGCCCACCTGTCCCATGTTGTCATGCAATATCGGAGCCAAACCTCAATCAAATCGCCCGGAAAACTGGCACATCGCTTGCTCTTCAAGCGCAGTGAACACACGGGAAAGCACAGGCAATGGGCACGCCCGCGGGCCGGGCGGGCTGCCAGTGTCAGGCGTGAGGGAAGGGGCCATATGGCGAAAGCGACACTGACCATCAGCAGCAAGAACTACTCGTCCTGGTCGCTGCGTGGCTGGCTGCTGACGAAGTTTTCAGGGCTCGATTTCGAGGAGATCGTCACCGCGCCGGACGACGCCTCAGCGCGGGCCGAAATTCTGCTGCTGTCGTCCTCGATCCTGGTGCCGTGCCTGCGGCACGACGGCGCCACGGTCTGGGATACGCTGGCCATCGCCGAATATCTCAACGAGGTCATGCCGGAGGCCGGGCTATTGCCGGCCGACCGTATCCAGCGCGCCCATTGCCGCTCGATTTGCGGCGAAATCCATTCCGGCTTCACCACGCTGCGCGCCTCGCTGCCGGTCAATCTGAAGGGGCACTTCCCCGGCTTCAAGATCTGGTCGCGCGCGCAGGCCGATATCGACCGGATCTGTGCGATCTGGCGCGACTGCCTGGAGCTGTCGGGCGGTCCGTTCCTGTTCGGCGAGAAGCGCACCATGGCGGATGCGATGTACGCGCCCGTCGTGACGCGCTTCGTGACCTATAACGTCAAGCTCGAGCCGCGGCTCCAGGCCTATGCCGATACCATCATGGCCATGCCCGAGATGAGGGAATGGGTCGCCGCGGCCAAGGAAGAGCCGGCGGAGATCGAGGAGCTCGAGGTCGAATATTAGGCAGCTCTGTCCCGCCTTGCCTGTTTAGGCGGCGCGGACCTTCCGCGGTGCTGCCGGCCATTGTGCGATTGCTGCAGTTAACCTTTGGTGCCCGCTTGGCCCTGCGCCCGCCCGCGCCTCTCACAGATATGGTACGCACGAGCGGCGCGGCTGGCGACATCTAGCCGTGAACAGGCGTGGACGACGCCTCACGGCTGATTCGGACGTGATTCGTTCGGGCCGCGTTCCGAAGGTTAAAGCGGCGCGCGGCGCCGTTGCATTTTGGGACAAATGGGTCCTGAGACAAACCCGCCGTCAGGCCACTCCGCGCTGCTTCACGCGCGGCAGGCGCCAGCCGATGACGGTTGCTTCGACCGCGATGCCGGCGTCGTGGTTCTGCCAGCGTCCCTCGACATAGCGGCAGGCGAACGGCAGCTGATACGTTCCGCTGTGATCCTCGCACAGCACTTCGAGCGGCATGCCCGGAGGCGGTTCTCCGGCGCCATCGAATTCCGCCAGACGTCTATCGCGCGTTGCCATTCCAAAAAACTCCCCTAATGAAACTCGGAAAGCGGCAGAGCGCCCACTTCGCCACATCCCGATCATCGCTCCCCGTCCAGGGAACAGGTGCAAGCTCAACGCGAGAATGCGGTACGAGTGTGGTAGCGTCCGGCCGCGGCGTGCAATCAGCGCAAATTGCCGTGATTGATGTGATGAGGAACCTGCATGCTGCTTCGAAACGCCGGCGTTTGTGTCGCGATGTTGCTGCTCGCCACGCTGGCGCCTCTGCCGCTCCGCGCGCAGGACGTGCCGGGGATCGAGATCTGCACGGTCGAGAAGACCATGGAGCGGCGCACCAGCTGCCTGCAGAGCAACGTCGATTTCCTGCAGAAGACAATCACCAAGCTCACCCTCGACCACCAGCAGAAGTTAGACGCGGCCAATCGTCAGATCGACGCGCTGAAGACGATGGCGGCCGGCTTGCAGAAGACAGTCAGCGACTTCCAGGCCGCGCAGGCCAAGGCGGCCGAAGAAGCAAAGAAGAAAGCCGACACGAAGGATGCGCCGCCGGCGGCCAAGGACGCGACGAAATAGGCGCGCCGACGCTTGCGATCACGCAACGCGATATCGTTCCATCACGCTGTGATCTGGTTCAAAGCCGAGCCCCGGGCCAATCGGTACCGCGACATGGCCCGAAGCATCGGCATCGGCGCGGCCGCTCCAGAGGCAAGCCTCGCGCTTCAGGTAGAACATCTCGACGAGCCCGTCGTCGCGTAGTGCCAGGAGATGCAGCGTCGCCAGCAGGCCCGGACCGAAATAGGGGGAATGCGGGGCGATCCTGACGCCGAGCTGATCGGCCAGGCTCGCCACCTTCAGAAACTCGGTAATGCCGCCGACTTTGATCACCGACGGCTGGGCGTGGCTCACCGCGCCCGCACTCATCATCTGGCGGAATTGATATTCCGTGCAGGCGTTCTCGCCGGCGGCGATGGCGAGCCCGCCCTTGCTGCGCACCTCGGCGAGCGCGACAAAGTCCTCCGGCGGCCAGACCGGCTCCTCCAGGAAGGCCGGTTGCGCGTCCCGACATGTCTTCGCGAACGCGATCGCCTGCTCGGCGGTGAGCGGGCAATTCATGTCAACCATCAGCGGAATGTCGGAGCCGAGCGCCGCGCGCGCGGCAAACACCGCCGGCGCCGTAGTCTCGTGCAGCTTGATCGCGCCATAGCCGAGCGCGAGCGCCTTCCTGCATTCGGCGGCGATGTTGTCGGGCGAACCGATCCGCAACAGGCTCGCATAGGCGGGAATGGCCGTGCGCCTGCTCTCTCCGAGCAGGCGATGAAGCGGCAGCCCCTTTATTTTCGCAGCAAGATCCCACAATGCGATGTCGAGCCCGGAGATCGCGAACATGGTGATGCCGTAGCGGCCGAACAGATGCAGGTTGCGCTGGATCTGTTCCATGACCGCGGGAATGCCGGCCGCATCAGGAACCTCCAGCCCTCGGGCCTGCGGCGCGATCATCTCCTCGACGGCACTGCGCGTGGTGCGGGGGCAGACATAGGCGAAGGCATCGCCCCAGCCGGTCAGCCCGGCGTCGGTCGCGACCTCGACGATCACCATATCGAGGGCGGTGATCGCCGCGGCGCCCTGGCGGAAGCTCGCAACCCCGGCGTCATAGGGGATGCTGATATGGTGTGCCCGAACATCGGTGATCTTCATGATGACACGTTTCCTCCTGCTTTCTTGTGAGCGGTTCAGGAAAGGTCCTGAGTGTAGACTTGAATCGGCGCACGTTGCCAGTGGCTGTGCCGGCGCTATCCTTTGCGGGACCGCAACGCCGGTCAAGCGAGGCTCCGGCATTGCGCGCAGGATCGCCATGCTTCGAACGAGGGCCGAGACGTCATGAACCCAGCCCAGCGCGCGCTCTGGTACATCGAGAGCCATCTGGCCGAGCCGCTCACGCTCGACGAGATTGCTGCGATCGCCGGCGTGTCGCGGTTCCATATGGTGCGCGCGTTTGCCGCGGCCACAGGGGTTCCGGTGATGCGCTACGTGCGCGCGCGGCGGCTGTCAGAGGCGGCGCGTCTTCTTGCGAAAGGCGCGCCCGATATCCTGTCACTCGCGCTGGAGGCGGACTACGGCTCCCACGAAGCCTTCACCCGCGCGTTCCGCGACCATTTCGGTCTGACCCCCGAAGCGGTGAGGGCGGCAACGTGCATCAAGCATCTCAAGCTTCAGGAGCCGATCCTCATGGATTCCACGATGCTCGACCATCTTGCACCGCCGCGTTTCGAAACCGCAAAAGCCTTCCTCGTTGCGGGGCCCGCCGAGCGCATTTCCTGCGACAACGGCGCCATCATCCCCGGCCTTTGGCACCGCTTCCACCAGGAGGTCGCCGACATTCCCGCGCGCAACGGTAATGTTGCCTATGGCGTCTGCTGCAATAGCGATGATGCCGGCAATTTCGATTATATCGCCGGCGTCGAGGTCGCCGATTTCTCCGATCTGCCGCGCCGCTTCGGCCACATCCGCATTCCCGAGCAGCGCTATGCGGTCTTCACGCATGCGGGCCATGTCGCCGCGATCCGCCGGACCGTCAACACGATCTGGAATCAATGGTTGCCCGCTTCCGGCCTGAAGGCCGCGGACGCGCCGAATTTCGAGCGCTATGATGAGACCTTCGATCCCGCGACCGGCAATGGGGGCTTCGAGATCTGGGTGCCGGTGAAGGAGTAGCGCCGCGCAACGCTGGCATACCATCCCGCTTGCTTGGCAAGCTTCGGCGACTTTGCCATAACCGCTGGCAAATCTTGCCTGCGGGGCCCCGTGCCGGACATCCGGGCAAGGCATAACAAGCAGCCGGGAGGTCCAAAAATGTCCAACGTCCGTGTTCTCGCCACCGACCTCGAATTTCCTGAAGGGCCGGTCGTGATGCCGGACGGCTCGGTCGTGCTGGTGGAGATCCGCGGCCAGCGCCTGACCCGGGTTTATCCCGACGGCCGCAAGGAGATCGTCGCGAAGATTCCGGGTGGCCCGAACGGCGCCGCGCTCGGGCCCGACGGCAAGATCTACGTCTGCAACAACGGCGGCTTCAGCTGGATCCCGACCCGCAACATGATCATGCCCGGACCGCAGCCCGACGACTATCTCGGCGGCTCGATCCAGCGCGTCGATCTGCAATCGGGGAAGATCGAAACCGTCGTGACCAAATTCGGCGAGCACGATCTGCGCGGGCCCAACGATCTCGTGTTCGACAGGCAGGGCGGCCTCTGGTTCTCCGATCTCGGAAAACGCCGCGCGCGCGAGATGGACGTTGGCGGCATGTACTATCTCAAGCCCGGCATGAAGGAGATCATCGAGGTCGTGCACGGCGTGCTGCCGGCCAACGGCATCGGTCTGTCGCCGGACGAGAACACCGTCTACATCGCCGAGACGCCGACCGGGCGGCTCTGGGCCTACGAGCTTTCGGCGCCCGGCACGCTCAAGCCGCGCGACGCGATCTATCGCGGCGAACGTGGCAAGCCGATCTGCGGGCTCGGCGGCTACCAGATGTTCGACTCGCTCGCGGTGGAAGCCGGCGGCAATGTCTGCGTCGCCACCCTCGTCTCCGGCTGCATCTCGGTGATCGCGCCGGACGGAACGCTGGTCGAGCAGGTCCCGACCGGCGACCGCGTCACCACCAACATCGCCTTCGGCGGCCCCGAGCTCAAGACCGCCTACATCACGCTGTCCGGCAAGGGCGAGCTGATCGCCATGGACTGGCCGCGCGGCGGTTTGCCGTTGAATTTTTTGAACAAGTGAGCCAAGCCGTCATTGCGAGCAAAGCATAGCTACCAGCAGACCCTCACCCTGAGGAGCGCGCTCTTGGCGCGCGTCTCGAAGGGCGAGGCCACCGGCCGGGCCTTCATCCTTCGAGACGCGCGTTCCGCGCTCCTCAGGATGAGGATCTGACAGTCTGGATTGCGTCGCTTCGCTCCTCGCAATGACGTAAGGAGACTTCAAAATGCCCTGGCCTGATCCCATCACCCTGCGTGGACAGCACGCCCATCTCGAGCCGCTGTCGCATCAGCATCGCGAGGGGCTGATCGAGGCTGTGAAGGACGGCGAGCTCTCAAAGCTCTGGTACACCGCGATCCCGACGCCGGAGAACATGACCAAGGAGATCGATCGCCGGCTCGGCCTTCAGGCCGCGGGCTCGATGCTGCCGTTCACGGTGTTCGACGGTAGCGGCAAGATCGTCGGCATGACGACCTACATGAACATCGATGCCGCCAACCGCCGCGTCGAGATCGGCTCGACCTGGTATGGCAAGAGCGCGCAGCGCGGGCCGCTCAACACGCAGTGCAAGCTCCTGCTGCTCACCCACGCCTTCGAAATCCTGGACTGCATCGCGGTCGAATTCCGCACCCACTTCTTCAACCACCAGAGCCGCCGCGCCATCGAGCGCTTAGGGGCTAAGCAGGACGGTATTTTGCGCAGCCATCAGGTCGCGCCGAACGGCACGCTGCGCGACACCGTGGTCTACAGCATCACCGCCGCCGAATGGCCGACGGTGCGCACGCATTTGAATTATCAACTCAACGACAAGCCGCGCTAGCAATGATATGCACCAGATTGGCCGCG
Organism: Bradyrhizobium sp. CSA207; assembly: GCF_029051685.1. Taxonomy (GTDB): domain Bacteria; phylum Pseudomonadota; class Alphaproteobacteria; order Rhizobiales; family Xanthobacteraceae; genus Bradyrhizobium. The sequence goes on from NZ_JAACFT010000011.1 coordinate 212,576, forward strand.
AGTCCGATCACCTCTCCCATGGGGAGAGGTCGGCGCGAAGCGCCGGGTGAGGGGAGCGGTCTCTCGTGGGACCTGAATCCCTCACCCGATTCGCTCTGGACGATGCTTCGCATCGCCAGGAGCAAATCGACCTCTCCCTCCGGGAGAGGTGAAGAACGCCCGCTTCTGGCACCGGTTCAATCGAGACTTATTGCGCGCTAAGGACGCAGGCACCATGGACAGATTTGACTATGTGATCGTCGGCGCGGGCTCCGCCGGTTGCGTGCTCACCAGCCGGCTGAGCGAGGATCCCGCGACCAGCGTCTGCGTGCTCGAGGCCGGGCCGAGCGACTGGCATCCCTACATCCATTTGCCGGCCGGCTTCATCAAGACCTTCCACATGAAGAGCATCAACTGGGCCTACCAGCAGGAGCCAGGGCCCTGGACCGGCGGGCGCAGCATCTACGCGCCGCGTGGCAAGACGCTCGGCGGCTCGTCCTCGATCAACGGCCACATCTACAACCGCGGCCAGCGCATGGATTTCGACACCTGGGCGCAGATGGGAAATCGCGGCTGGGGTTACGCCGACGTGCTGCCCTACTTCAAGCGGCTGGAGAAACGGGTCGGCGAGGGCGAGGACATCTATCGCGGCCGCGACGGCAACCTCATCGTCACCACCATGGACTGGCGCGATCCGCTCTGCGAAGCCTTCATGGAAGGCGCGATGAGTCTCGGCATTCCCCGCAATCTCGATTACAACGGCAAGACCCAGGAAGGTGTCTCCTACTGCCAGCGCACCATCGACAAGGGTCTGCGTGTCTCCGGCTCGACCGCGTTCCTCAAGCCCGCGATGAAGCGGCCCAACGTGCATGTGCGCACGCATGCGCATGCGACCGAGATCATCTTCGAAGGCAAGCGCGCGGTGGGCGTGCGCTACATGAAGGGCGGCCGCGGCGGCGCGCCGGTCGAGGTCCGCGCCAACAAGGAAGTCATCCTCTCCGGCGGCACCTATAATTCGCCGCAGCTGCTCCAGCTCTCCGGCATCGGCTCGCCGGATCTGTTGCAGGCCCACGGCATCGCCGTGCGTCATGCCCTGCCGGTCGGAGAAGGCCTGCAGGACCATTACGCACCACGCACGGTGGCGCGCGTAAAAGACATCAAGACCATCAACGAGCTCCGCCGCGGCGTCTCGCTCTGGATCGAGGCGCTGAAATGGGCCACGACGCGCCGCGGGCTGCTGTCGCTGTCGCCGACCATGGTCTATTGCTTCTGGCACTCCGGCGAGAGCGCGGAGAGCTCGGACTTGCAGCTCACCTTCACGCCGGCGAGCTACAAGGAGGGCGTACAGGGGCAGCTCGAGGACGAGCCCGGCATGACCGTCGCCTCCTGGCAGCAGCGCCCGGAGAGCCGCGGCTACGTCCGCATCCGTTCATCTGATCCATTCGCCCCGCCGATCATCCAGACCAACTATCTCGACGCCGAGCACGATCGCCGCGTCATCGTCGCCGGCATGAAGCTCGCGCGGCGCTTGCTGAAGTCTGCGCCGCTTTCGCCCTATTACGCCTACGAGGATTTCCCCGGCCCCAACGTCAACACCGACGGCGAATTTTTGCACGCCGCCACCGAGCGCGGCACCACCACCTTCCACCCCGGCTGCACCTGCCGCATGGGCCCGGCGGATTCCACCTGGGCGGTGGTCGACGATCAGCTCCGCGTCCACGGATTGCAAGGTCTCCGCGTGATCGATGCCTCCGTGATGCCGCGCATGATCTCGGCAAACCTCAACGCCGCGACCATGATGATCGCCGACCGCGCCTCGGACCTGCTCCGCGGCAAGCAGCCGATGGAAGCCGCGCGCGTGCCTGATACGGCGGTGGCGTGAGCTTCGTAGCCCGGATGGAGCGCAGCGCAATCCGGGACGATCGCGTCCGTTCGCACGCCATTTCCCGGATTACGCTTTCGCTCCATCCGGGCTACGATCGGCAGATGTGACGTGCCCGTCGGGCAAAACACCACAAAACGCGTCAACCCCTCGAAAATATTCCACTTTACCGAAATTCGGAATTGCGGCATAAGTCGAAACAGCCCGGCCTACGGAAGAGGGGCGGTTCGCGAGTCGTTCGAAACGCGGGCCGGGTTGCGGTGGACGCGGCAGCGTCGGGCGCGAGAGGCGTGGGCAGGGCGGATTGCTCTCCGTGAGCCCAAGGCTTCGTGCCGACGAGCGGCGCTGTCAGGTTCGTCTCGCCAGCATTCTTCCGCAACGTCGACAAGGCCGGGAGATAATGCGGCGAGCAAGCGGACCGTGCGTACGGCAAAACCGTGTGGTCCTGGCCGTCGTTGCTACGGTCAAGCTCTTGCGGAGGCGGCATTCGCGTCAACCGGCGCGGTGTCGGCGACTTTCGCTGGGGTGAGGGAGGCCAGAAGGAATTCGGCTCCCGGGAGAGCACGGCATAAGCCGTCCAACCACTGCGCAGGGAAGGCCGAGTGTTTAGGCTTCACCTGTATGCCGCTGTGCAGTCCTTTTGCGCTACATGCGCACAGCGGACCGTGGGTGCCGAGCCGGCACCCGGCCTTCCCTGCGCCCTCTTTTTCTGAGGGTGCGAAGGAGACAGCAAAGCTCGGGCGGAATGCACCGCGAGGATGCGAAGGCGTGTCTTCGGTGTGAAATGCGAGTGGGAGAATGGCGACGATGCACCCTTGCTCCGTCATTGCGAGCGCAGTGAAGCAATCCAGTCTGTCTCCGCGGAGGAATTCTGGATTGCTTCGCTGCGCTCGCAATGACGAGGTGGAGAGAGCGTGCCCACACTCTCGCTGTCATCGCCCGGCTTGACGGGCGATCCAGTATTCCAGAGGCGGTTGTGGTTGAGCCGAGAAGCCGCGGCGTACTGGATTCCCCGCCTTCGCGGGGAATGACACCGGTGATTGGAACGACGGCGCAGTACTATCGGGAGCGAGCTCGCGCCTCACACTTCCCGCCGGCTCAAGAACGCCAGCCGTTCGAACAAATGCACGTCCTGCTCGTTCTTGAGCAGCGCGCCGTGCAGCGGCGGGATCAGTTTGCGCGGGTCGCGTTCACGGAGCTGTTCGACGCTCATGTCCTCGTTGAGCAGCAGCTTCAGCCAGTCGAGCAGCTCGGAGGTCGAGGGCTTCTTCTTCAACCCGGGCACTTCGCGCACCTCGAAGAAGATGCGCAGTGCTTCTTCGACCAGGCGCTTCTTGATGCCGGGAAAGTGGACGTCGACGATGCGGCCCATGGTGTCGGCGTCGGGGAATTTGATGTAATGGAAGAAGCAGCGGCGGAGAAAAGCGTCCGGCAGCTCCTTCTCGTTGTTGGAGGTGATCATCATGATCGGGCGCTGCTTGGCCTTGATGGTCTCGCCGGTCTCGTAGACATGGAATTCCATGCGGTCGAGCTCGAGCAAGAGGTCGTTGGGGAATTCGATATCGGCCTTGTCGATCTCGTCGATCAGGAGCACTGGGCGCTGCTCGGCGGTGAAGGCGTCCCACAGCTTGCCGCGCTTGATGTAGTTCTTGATGTCGGAGACGCGGGCGTCGCCGAGCTGGCTGTCGCGCAGGCGCGACACTGCGTCGTATTCGTAGAGGCCCTGCTGCGCTTTGGTGGTGGACTTGATGTGCCAGGTCAGCAGCGGCGCCTTCAGCGCCTTCGCCACTTCCTCGGCCAGCACCGTCTTGCCGGTGCCGGGCTCGCCCTTGATCAGCAGCGGGCGCTCCAGCACGATCGAGGCGTTGACGGCGATCTTGAGGTCGTCGGTCGCAACATAGTCCTTGGTGCCGGTGAATTTCATCGCGCGTCCTTGTTTGGTCGTCGGCCGAGACATGGCTCTGGTCGCGACATGGGAACGGCCGCGCAAGGCGGCGGCCGTTCCTGGTTCGGTCAGGCTTTCAGACCCGTTTTATCAGCGAAAGGATGACGAGCACAATCACCGCGCCGATGGTGGCGTCCACCGCCGAACGTGCCGCTGGCGAGCTCGATGTGCAGCTGGGGCAGGACCCAGCCCGCGACCAGCGCGCCGATGATACCGACGACCATGTTGCCGATCAGCCCAAATCCCGCACCGTGGACAATTTTCCCGGCGAGCCAGCCTGCGATGGCACCGATGATGAGTGCTGCGACAATTCCCATTGCAAACGTCCCCAAAACAACCCCTCGAGGCCGCTAATTCTAGAGCAAAAAGCTGCCCGGTCCACCCGCGCTCGCGATTTCGCTTCACCTCTCCCCAGCGGGGAGAGGTCGATTTGCGCAGCAAATCGGGTGAGGGGGCGCCGGCCTCACGAGAGAGCGAAACCCCTCACCCGGCGCTATGCGCCGACCTCTCCCAATGGAGAGGTGGAGCGCCCCTTGACGTTCGCCATCCGACGGGCAATCTGTCACTCATGTTCCTGCAATTCTTCACCTCATTGCGCGACGCACAGGTCCCCGTGACGCTGCGCGAATACCTCACGCTGATGGAGGCGCTCGACGCCGACCTTGCGGACTATACGGTCGAGAATTTCTACTATCTGTCGCGCACCTCGCTGGTGAAGGACGAGCGCAACCTCGACAAGTTCGACCGCGTCTTCGGCACCGTGTTCAAGGGGCTGGAAAGCCTGCTCGACGCCATGGAGGGGGCCGAGATCCCCGAGGAGTGGCTGAAGAAGCTGGCCGAAAAATACCTGACGGAAGACGAGAAGAAGCAGATCGAGGCCATGGGCTGGGACAAGCTCATGGAGACCCTGAAGAAGCGGCTCGAAGAGCAGAAGGGCCGGCACCAGGGCGGCAGCAAGTGGATCGGTACCGCAGGCACCTCGCCGTTCGGCGCCCATGGCTATAATCCCGAAGGCGTCCGCATCGGCCAGGAGAAGAACCGCAACAACCGCGCCGTGAAAGTGTGGGACAAGCGTGAGTTCAAGGATCTCGACGGCAATGTCGAGCTCGGCATCCGCAACATCAAGGTCGCGCTGCGCCGCCTGCGCAAGTTCGCCCGCACCGGCGCGCCTGACGAGCTCGATCTCGACACCACCATCCGCGAGACCGCCAATCATGGCTATCTCGACGTGCATATGCGCCCCGAGCGGCGCAATGCGGTGAAGCTCCTGGTGTTCTTCGACATCGGCGGCTCGATGGACGCGCATGTCGAGCAGGTCGAGGAGCTGTTCTCGGCGGCGAAGAGCGAGTTCAAGCACATGGAGTATTTCTACTTCCACAACTGCCTTTATGAGGGCGTGTGGAAGCAGAACAAGCGCCGCTTCACCGACCGCACGCCGACCTGGGACGTGCTGCACAAATATCCGCACGATTACAAGATCGTGTTCGTCGGCGATGCCTCGATGTCGCCTTACGAGATCATGGTGCCCGGCGGCTCGGTCGAGCATGTCAACGAGGAGCCGGGCTCGGTCTGGCTCGACCGCATCATCCGCACCTATCCGCATTCGGTGTGGCTCAACCCAGTACAGCAGAAGCACTGGGACTATTCGGAATCCACCACCATCATCCGCCGCATCTTTGCGGGCCGTATGTTCCCGATCACGATCGAGGGGCTCGAGGGAGCGATGAAGGAGTTGACGCACTGATACATGATTTGGCCGGCTGCATTGCCGACGGCACTGCGCTCCCTCCCCCGCTTGCGGGGGAGGGTTGGGGAGAGGGTCTCTCCACGAGCGAGGCTCCCCAAGAGGAGAGAGCCCTCACCCGCCGCGCTCTTCGAGCGCGTCGACCTCTCCCGCGAGCGGGAGAGGTGGCTTCCACCTCCGGCAGATCGCTTGGGGATGACGACGTAACAAGAGGGAGAACCACATGCCCCAGACCATCACCCGCGGCATCAAGGCGCTGATCGACGAGGCCAATGCCGAGATCGAGACGCTGACCGCCAAGGACGCCATCGAGATCTCCAAGAACGGCGACGTCGTCATCGTCGATATCCGCGACCCCCGCGAGATCGAGCGCGACGGCCGCATCCCCGGCGCGTTCGCCTGCACCCGCGGCATGCTCGAATTCTGGATCGATCCCCAGAGCCCCTATGCCAAGCCGGTGTTCCAGGAGGACAAGAAGTTCGTGTTCCATTGCGCCGGCGGCCTGCGCTCCGCACTCGCTGCCAAGACCGCGCAGGACATGGGCCTCAAGCCCGTCGCCCACATCGCCGGCGGCTACGCCGCTTGGCGCGACGCCGGCGGACCGGTGGAGATGTGGGAGCCGAAGAAGAAGGGGTGAGGGAGATGCGCTGCCCCTCCAATCTCCAGCGTCATTCCCCGCGAAAGCGGGGAATCCAGTACGCCGCGGCCTCTCCGTTCAATCACAACCGCCTCTGGAATACTGGATCGCCCGGTCACGCCGGGCGATGACAGCGGAGTTGGACGCGCACCGCTTCAGCCTCGCTCACGCTGCGCACGCCCCGGAATGACAAGGACATAATGAATGACCACAGCCGATCCCCTCGTCTCCACCGAATGGCTCGCCGCCCACATCAACGACGCCAACGTCAAGCTCCTCGACGCCAGCTTCAAGCTGCCGGGCGTGCTGCCGCTGCCGAAGGACGACTATCTCGCCGCGCATCTGCCCGGTTCGGCGTTCTTCGACGTCGATGCGGTGTCGGACCATTCCAATCCGCTGCCGCACATGTTTCCGAGCGCCGAGCAGTTCGGCCGCGACGTCGGCAATCTCGGCATCTCCAACGCCGACACCGTCGTGATCAACGATGCTGGCGGCTGGGTCGCAGCGCCGCGCGCGTGGTGGATGTTCCTGTCCTATGGCCACAACAATGTGCGCATCCTCAATGGCGGCCTGAAGAAGTGGCGCGCGGAGGAGCGTCCCGTCGAGAGCGGCGAGGTGAAGCCGAAGCCGGCGATCTTCAAGGCGAGCTATGACGCCAAGCGCGTGCGCAGCATCGAGCAGATGATCGCGAATGTCGAGAGCAGCAAAGAGCAGGTGATCGACGCGCGCGCCGCCGACCGTTTCGAGGGCCGCGCGCCGGAGCCGCGGGCGGGCATCCGCTCCGGCCACATCCCCGGCGCCCGCAACGTGCCTTATAATCTGTTGTTCGATGCCGCGACCGGAACGATGAAGCCGCTTGATGACCTGCGCGCCGCCTTCACCGGCGCCGGCGTCAAGTTAGATGCGCCGATCGTGACCAGCTGCGGCTCCGGCGTTTCGGCCGGCGTGCTGACGCTGGCGCTCTATCGCCTCGGCATCACCGACACCGCGCTCTATGACGGCTCCTGGTCGGAATGGGGCCAGGCCGGCGGCCCGCCGGTCGCGACCGGACCGGCGTAAGCCTACTGCCGGGCGCGCGCGGTTGCTGTCGCCGCGAGCGCGGGCTGCTGCTGCGGCGCGAACGGATCGTAGGTCTGTTGAACAGGCGGCGGCGGGCGCCGCACGACGCGGTGCCGCTTCTTCGCCTTCGCCCGGGGCTTGGTCGTCTTGCTCTCGGGCGCGCTGCTGGCCGCCTTGGCATCAGCCTTGGCCTTCGCGGGCGGATCCTTCAAGGCCGTGGTTGCCGGGTCGTTCAGCGCCGCCACCTTGGCGCTCGCAATGTCGAGCGCCGAGGATGCCAGGGCAGCATTGGTCTCAGATGACGCTGGTTCGCTGACGGCGGCAGTCGCAGTGTTGTCCACGGCAATGGTGTCGGCCGGGGTGAGCGTGTCGGTCACGGCGGCCTCCGCCTTCGCTACTTCCGTCGCAGGCGCGGCCTCGGTGACTTGCGGCTCAGGCTGCGCGTTCGTCTCGGTCGTCACCAGGGCGACCTGCTCGGGTTCGCTCGCCGGCAGTCCGATGGTCGGAACCTGGTCCCGCAGCGACGGCGCGGGCTCGGCTTCTGCCTCGGCGCGCAATGCGGAAAGCACCGGCTGGGCCGGTTCGGACGCCTGCGCGAACATCTGCTCCTGCGGACCGTTCCGCCAGGACGGGTTGGTGACGTACTGCTCATGCGTCGCCCGCAGCAGCGCGGCGGCGCCCAGGCCGAACACCAGGATGGAGGTTGACAGCAGGATCGCGGCAAACAGGAAGCGAAAGCCGGGAAGCATCGACGGGTTACGAATTTCCGCCCCGGCAGTGTGGTCGCCCGGGCCTTGAGCCATCTGAACGCGGTGTCGGTACTGATTGCTGCGTTCGCCACACGGGATCGGAGCTCAAAGCGGCGGCGAATCAGGCTGATTCGAACATACCGCAACGATTCCGCGCCGTTCCCTTAAATTCGGGGCCGCAAACTCCGGCGATCTATGGCGCGATGCGATTTCCGCCCCGTGATGTAACGGGGCAACGGTAGTCTTGCGGATCACAAATCGCCAAATCCGGCGCAAATGAGCCTCTTATGTCTTGAATGTGCCGCTATCTTCGGTCATCTGGCCGTTAACGGTCCGGACGGGGCCCGGGGACTATACAAGAGCGATGATGATCAAACATTTTCTGACGATATGCGCTGCCGCAACAGTCGCTGCGGCGGGAACTTCGCTCGTGCACGCCCAGAGCTATCCGGTGCAGCAGGCCCCGGGTTATGGCGCCCCGGCCGAATATCGCCCCGGCGACCGCACGCCGAATTTCGATGCGCTGGAAGATGATGACGACGGCATGCCGCAGAGCTCCGCGGCGCTGCCGCCGCCCGGCCCCCCGAGCGCATCACCCGGCGATCCACGCTACGGCCGCCCCGCCGGCGCGCCGGTCTATTCGGCCGCGCCGCCGCAGGGTCCGGTGATGTCGCCGGATGATCCCCGTTATGGCCGTCCCGCAGGTGCCCCGGTCTATTCAGCGGCCCCGCCGCAGGGCCCGATCATGTCGCCAGACGACCCCCGTTACGGCCGCCCTGCCGGCCCGCCGGCGGTGATCTATGCCGACCGTCCGGCGCAGCAGGCGCCCGGCAGCGACGGCCTGCGTCCGCCGGAAGCCATCGGCGGTCCGGCCGCGACCGGTGCGGTCTCGCAGCAGCCCGCCCTCGGTGCCGATGGCCGGCCGATGTCGATCGCCTCGCTGCCGCCCGAGGAGCAGCCCGACGCCGCTCCGGCGCAGTTGCCGCAGAATCTGCGCCGTCAGGAAGTCTCGCTGGCGACCAAGGAGCCGGCCGGAACGCTCATCGTCGATACCCCGAACACCTATCTCTATTACGTGCTCGGCAATGGCCGTGCGATCCGCTACGGCGTTCGCGTCGGCCGCGACGGCTTCACCTGGACCGGCGTGCAAAAGATCACCCGCAAGGCCGAGTGGCCGGACTGGCATCCGCCGACGGAAATGATCGAGCGCCAGCCCTATCTGCCGCGCTTCATGGCCGGTGGCCCCGGCAATCCGCTCGGCGCCCGCGCAATGTATCTCGGCTCGACCGTCTACCGCATCCACGGCACCAACCAGCCCTCGACGATCGGCAAGTTCGTCTCCTCAGGCTGCATCGGCATGCTGAACGAGGACGTCTCCGACCTGTTCGATCGGGTCAAGGTCGGCACCCGCGTGGTGGTGATGCCGGGTGGCCCGCCGCCGGGAACCGCAACCGCATCCGCAGCGCCGACGCCCGGTGCTGCTGGTCCGGCTCCGATGTCTGCTCAAGCCGGCCCGGTCCCGGGCACGCAGCCGACGGTGGTGCCGCCGCTGCCCGCGCCAGTCACGGTGCGCTGAACCGGCTCGCAGGAATTGGCTAATTACGGCGCGTGAACTTCGGTCACGCGCCGTAATTATTTGACGCGCATGTGCACTTGAACGGCTCCGCACCTCGATTACGTCCGAGAGGATTGCAACGAATTGAGGAGCACACGATGCGCATCTTTGTTGCGGGCGCGACCGGCGCGGTCGGGCAGTATCTTGTTCCGGCGCTGGTCGCGGCGGGTCATTCCGTGATTGGCACGACGCGGAGTGCGGCAAAAACAGACTTCGTGCGCCAATTGGGTGCGGAGCCGGTCGTCGCCGACGGCCTCGATGCTGACGGCATGCGCGCTGCGGTCGTTGCGGCGAAGCCCGATGTGGTCGTCCACCAGATGACGGATCTTGCGGCCGCCACGGACCTGCGTCATTTCGATCGGGCTTTCGCGCGAACCAACGAGCTCCGCACACGCGGAACCGATATTCTGCTCGCCGCCGCACGCGAAGCCGGCGCGAGGCGCTTCATCGCGCAAAGCTTCTGCGGCTGGACCTTCAGTCGCACCGGGGGAGCGGTGAAGACCGAGACCGATGAACTCGACCTGCATCCGCCGCAAGAGCTGCAACGCACGCTCGAGGCCATCCAGTATCTGGAGCGAAGCGTCACCGCATCGACGACGCCGGAGGGCATCGTGCTGCGCTATGGATTCTTCTATGGACCCGGCACCGGCACGCTCTCGCCGGCGATGATTGACCAGCTCCGGCACCGGCGTGTGCCAGTGATCGGCGATGGCGGTGGCACGTGGTCGTTCATTCACACCGAGGATGCCGCCTCCGCCACGCTTGCCGCGGTTGAGCGCGGACGCGCGGGCAGCATCTACAACATCGTCGACGATCATCCGGCGCAGGTGAAGAATTGGTTGCCTGCGCTGGCCGAGCTGCTTGGTGCCAAGCCGCCGCGTCACATTCCCGCCTGGCTCGGGCGCCTGCTGGCGGGCGAGCATATGGTTGCGATGATGACAGAGGTGCGCGGGGCATCCAACGCCAAGGCAAAGCGCGAGCTCGGCTGGCTGCCGGCGCATGCCTCCTGGCGCGACGGCTTTGCCGATGCGGCAAGGCAGTCCACCAGCTACCGCTCGGCCGCCTGAGGCGTCAGGCCAGTTTCCGCGGCAGCTCGCCGCCCTTGGTCCAGGCGTCGATCGCCTCGACCATCTGGCCGTAATGGATGCGCAGGCCGTCCTCGGTCGCGTAGCCGAGATGCGGCGTCAGCACCAGGTTGTCGAGCTTGCGGAACGGATGATCGACGGGCAACGGCTCGACCGAGAACACGTCGATGCCGGCGCCCGCGATCTTCTTCTGCTGCAACGCCTCCAGCAGCGCCGCCTCGTCCACGATCGGCCCGCGCGCGGTGTTGACGAGGAAGGCCGTCGGCTTCATCCGCGCGAGATCCGCAGCTCCGACCAGTCCGCGCGAACGCTCGCTCAGCACCACATGGATGGTGACGATATCCGCCTTGGCGAACAGCTCCTCCTTGCTGGCATAGCTGACGCCAACCTCCTTGCACTTCTCGGGCGTTAGGTTCGGGCTCCAGGCGATCACGTTCATGCCGAATGCTTTCGCGATGCCCGCCATCTTGCTGCCGAGCTTGCCGAGCCCGACGATGCCGAGCGTGCGGCCTTCGATCTCGGTGCCGGCGAAGGTCTGCCAGGGCTCGCCGGCATGCATGCGCGCATTCTCGCGGCCGATGCCGCGGGTCAGCTCCAGGATCAGGCCCATGGCGAGCGGGGCGGTCGGATCGCGGGAATATTGCGTGCCGGCGATCGCCACATTGCGGGCCTTCGCGGCCTCCATGTCGATCGAGGCGTTACGCATGCCGGAGGTCAGCAGCAGCTTCAGCATCGGCAGCGCCTGGAGCAGGCTGTTCGGAAACGCGGTGCGTTCGCGCATCGCGCAGATGATCTCGAAATCGCCAAGCGCGCCGGCTGCGGCCTGCTCGGAGGCAAAGGGGTGGCTGAACACGGTGACATCGACGCGGTCGGACAGTTTCGACCAATCGGCGACGTCGAGGGCAACGTTGAAATAGTCGTCGAGAATTGCACAGCGCAGCCGCGTCATCGGCGCTCATCCATGGCGAGAGGGGACGGCGCAAGCGGAGCGCCATCGTCGAAACCGGGCCATGGTTGCGCACAATCAGAGCTGCGCGCAAGCAGCTTACGTCTTCAAAAATCCGATAGGGAACGAGGCTCAGAGATCGCGGGGCTTCAGCCGGAGCGGCGTATCCATGCCGTGCTTGGCGCGCCAGGCGGGGCCTGGGCCGCGCATGTAGTGCAGTTCCGGACGATAGGGATTGAAGGCGGTGGCGAAGAAGCGGGTCCAGAACGTCTTGAGCTCGGTGGCGAGCCTGGCGGAGCGGCCGGCTTCTGCCGGAACGGGAAACGAATTGGTCTCGATCATAGCCATGATGCGGCCTCGCTGTTCTCCCCGCCCGTTCTGCGCGGGTGGCGCTTTTTTCAGCGCTGAGGCGAGCTTTGGCCTGATTTATTAAAAGATGGTTTCAATTGTCCGGATCCGCGGCCGGATGGTGTCCGTCCCGTATTCATCCGTGGTGAACGGAGGGAAAACATTGCCCTTTGGGGGCGGGATCGCTACATCGGCGGCAGGCAAATTTCCTCAAATCGAAGGTTTTCGGGACCGATGGCGCGCCAGTTCATCTATTTCATGAAGGATCTGACCAAGAGCTACCCGACGCGCAAGCTGCTCGACAACATCAATCTGAGCTTCTATCCGGACGCCAAGATCGGCGTGCTCGGCGTCAATGGCTCGGGCAAGTCGACGCTGCTCAAGATCATGGCCGGCCTTGACAAGGAGTACAACGGCGAGGCCTGGGTCGCGCAGGGGGCCCGCGTCGGCTATCTCGAGCAGGAGCCGCACCTCGATGCCAAGCTCAGCGTGCGCGAGAACGTCATGCTGGGCGTCGCCAAGCAGAAGGCCATCCTCGATCGCTACAATGAGCTGGCGATGAACTACTCCGAGGAAACCGCCGACGAGATGACCAAGCTGCAGGATGAGATCGAGGCCCAGGGCCTCTGGGATCTCGACAGCAAGGTCGACCAGGCCATGGACGCGCTACGTTGTCCGCCCGACGATGCCGACGTGACGAAGCTCTCCGGCGGTGAGCGCCGCCGTGTCGCGCTGTGCAAGCTGCTGCTCGACCAGCCCGAGCTGTTGCTGCTGGACGAGCCCACCAACCATCTCGACGCCGAGTCGGTGTCGTGGCTGGAAGGCCATCTGCGGAATTATCCGGGCGCGATCCTGATCGTCACCCATGATCGCTACTTTCTCGACAACGTCACGGGCTGGATTCTCGAGCTCGACCGCGGCAAGGGAATTCCTTACGAGGGCAATTACTCGTCCTGGCTGGTGCAGAAGCAGAAGCGGCTGGAGCAGGAAGGCCGCGAGGACGCCGCGCACCAGAAGACGCTCGCCCGCGAGCAGGAATGGGTCGCCTCGTCGCCGAAGGCGCGGCAGGCCAAGTCCAAGGCGCGCTACCAGCGCTACGAGGACCTGCTCAAGCAGGCGAGCGAGAAGCAGACTCAGACCGCGCAGATCATCATTCCCGTCGCCGAGCGGCTTGGTGCCAACGTCGTCGACTTCGAAGGCCTCAGCAAAGGCTTCGGCGACCGTCTCCTGATCGACGATCTCACCTTCAAGCTGCCGCCCGGCGGCATCGTCGGCGTGATCGGCCCCAACGGCGCCGGCAAGACCACGCTGTTCAAGATGATCACCAAGCAGGAAACTCCGGACAAGGGCACCATCACGGTCGGCGAGACCGTGCATCTCGGTTATGTCGACCAGTCGCGCGACGCGCTCGATGGCAACAAGAACGTGTGGGAAGAGATCTCCGGCGGCAACGAGCTGATCTTGCTCGGCAAGAAGGAAGTGAACTCGCGCGGCTATTGCTCGGCGTTCAACTTCAAGGGCGCCGACCAGCAGAAGAAGGTCGGCGCGCTCTCCGGCGGTGAGCGCAACCGCGTGCATCTCGCCAAGATGTTGAAGTCCGGCGCCAACGTCCTGCTGCTCGACGAGCCGACTAACGACCTCGACGTCGATACGCTACGCGCGCTCGAAGAGGCGCTGGAGGATTTTGCCGGCTGCGCCGTCATCATCAGCCATGATCGCTGGTTCCTCGACCGCATCGCGACCCACATCCTGTCATTCGAGGGCGACAGCCACGTCGAATGGTTCGAAGGCAATTTCCAGGATTACGAAAAGGACAAGATGCGCCGTCTCGGCCAGGACAGCATCATTCCGCACCGCGTGAAGTACAAGAAGCTGACGCGGTGATCCGGCATGATACGGCGGGCACTTATTGCTGCGGTGATCGTTGTCACCTGCGGCTGGTCGCCCGCTCGCGCCGCCGACGCTGCCTTCACGCAATTCATTGCCTCGCTCTGGCCGGAGGCGCAGGCGGCCGGCGTGTCCCGCGCCACGTTCGACGAGCAGATGCGCGGGCTCGAGCCCGATTACAAGCTGCCCGACCTGATTCTGCCCGGACGGCCCGCAACCGGCGCGCCGTCGCAGGCCGAGTTCGTGCAGGTGCCTGCCGATTACGTCAAGGAAGCATCGATCGCGCGCCTTGCCGGCGAGGGACAGCGGCTGCTGCAAAAATATCACCCTGCTCTGACGCAAATCGAGAAGAGCTCGGGTGTGCCCGCAACCGTGATGCTCGCGATCTGGGGTCGCGAGACCGATTACGGCCGCTACACGCTGCCTTATGATCTCGTGCGCGTGCTGGCGACGCAGGCCTATGTCGGCCGGCGCAAGGACCAGTATCGCAACGAGTTCATCTTGGCGCTGAAGATCCTGGGCGACGGCGTGGTGACGCGCAAGGACATGCGCTCGTCCTGGGCCGGCGCCACCGGGCTCACGCAATTCCTGCCTTCGGAATACTACAAGCACGGCGTGGATTTCGACGGCGACGGCCGCATCGACATCTGGCACTCGGTGCCGGATGCATTGGCCTCAGCCGCACAGCAACTCGTCAACAAGGGTTGGCAGAGCGGCGTGCGCTGGGCCTACGAGGTGCAGGCGCCGGCCAAGGTCGATTGCACGACTGGCGTGCCCGAGGTGACGAAGTCGATCGGCCAATGGTTGCGCGAGGGCTTCGTGCCGGTGCGCGGACAACGACTGAGCGCCGCCGAGCAGGCGCAGCCTGCCTCGCTGTTGCAGCCGGAAGGAATCTACGGTCCGTCGTTCCTGACTACCAAGAACTACTTCGTCATCAAGGAATACAATTTCTCCGATCTCTATGTGCTGTTCGTCGGCCATCTCAGCGACCGCATGACGAGCCCGCAGCCGTTCGCGACGCCGTGGTCGGCCGCAAAGCAGCTGCGGACGAAGGATGTCGAGGCGATGCAGCGCGGGCTCACGCGCGTCGGGCTCTACAAGGACAAGATCGACGGCAAGGCCGGCATGCAGACCCGCGCCGCGCTCGGCGCCTATCAGAAGTCGGCGGGCCTGAACGTCGATTGCTGGCCGAGCGAAGAGGTGCTGCGGTCGATCCAGGCGGCGCGCTGAGCGATCGTCGCGAAAGAAAAAGCCTGAAAGAAAAAGCCCGGCCGAGAGGCTCGGCCGGGCTTTAATCGCGGCGCATACGCGCCCTGCGATCAGATCAGTAGCAGACGCGAACCGGGCGGACGACCCAGCCGTAGCCGTCCCAGTAACGCTGGCGCTGCCAGTAGCAGGGCGGCGGCGGCGGGCCGGGCTCGGCCACGTAAACGGGGCCGCCATAGGCGGGACGGCTCGACGCGATGGCGCCGCCGACGATTGCGCCGCCGATCAGGCCGGCCGCGATGCCAGCGCCGACGCCGTCATGGGCCCTGGCGGACGGAGCGGCAGTTACCAGCGAACCGGCGACCGTCGCAACCGTGAGGGCGGCAACTAAAGTCTTCTTCATGCTCTTGGCTCTCCTGCGAGATGGACGCTTCTTGTTAGGAGCGCCCGGGTTTCAAAGGTTCACGCACACTCTGATGGAATTGGCCGTTGGGTTAGGAAGCGCGCAAATGGTCAATCCACGGTAAACGCGCACGGAGCTGTGACGAGAAAAAGCGGTCTTTTTCAGGCCCCGAGATGAACGGCGCGTCCGTAATCAACCGGCCTTTGGCGCTTCAGCCACAGACTCTGACGCGACGGACGCGCCAGGCATAGCCATCCCAGAAGCGCTGCTTCTGCCAGACACAGCCGTTGCCGTAATAGTCGTCGGCGACGTAGCCGGGACCCGGCGCATAATAGCGGGGCGGGTAGTAGCCGGGGCCATAACCCGGTCCGTACGCATAGCCGGGACCGGGTCCGTAATAATACGGGGACGCCAATGCGCCGCCGACAATGGCGCCGCCGATGATCCCGGCGGCCACGCCTGCAGCGACGCCGCGCTGCGCGTGGGCGGGTCCTGCTGCCGAAAGGGCCAGCACGGCGGCGGCAGCGGCTGCCAGGAGTGATCTCTTCATGGGCTCGATCTTTCTCACGCGGGACTGCGGAACACTTGCGGCCAGAGTTCCACACTTCGTTTGAATGATCAATGAACGGCACCTTTGGTGGGGACGACCAATTAATGCAAAGGCAGTCCCGCCTGGGAGACGACGATGGGCAGCATGCTGGTGAACACCCTGATTGCGGCTGGGATCATCTCCGCGATTGGCTATGGCTGGATCACCCATCTCCAGAACCGCGGCCAGCGGCGCTCGCGTGCCGGCGCGGGCGGGGATGGCGGCGACAGCAGCTATTCAGGGACGAGTGACGGGGTCTCGCTGGGAAGCTGGTTTTCGAGTGATAGCTCGGCAAGCTCGAGCGACAGCGGCAGTTGCTCCAGTGGCGATAGCGGCGGTGGCGGGGATTGCGGAGG
>NZ_JAACFT010000120.1 GCF_029051685.1 Bradyrhizobium sp. CSA207
GAAACCCTCCGGTGAAGGCCGCGGGTTAGCTGCGTTTAGCGCGCTTGCCTGCGGGTTTGCGCGACCATTTTTTGGCGAGGGCCGCAACTTCCGTGGTGAGCCACTCGGCCTCGTCGGCGTCAGGATCGAAGTCGTCGCCGATCCATTCGGTGAGTTCGGCGTGGCGTTCGTGGGTGGGGTCCTTGATAGCTTCGAGGAGTTCGGCATAACCCCAGGGACCGCCACAATCCTCGGGAGGACAGCGGCCGCTGACTTCGATTAGACGCGGATAGAGCGCGCCCGGCTCGGGATCGATAAGGCGCTCGACCTTGATCGAATGCTCCCAGCCGTCGCCGAAGTCATAGAGGTATGTGAGGTTCTTTAATCCGACATCTTCGAGGATATCGGTCAGCCGAGCCTTGCGGGCATCGAGGAACTCGCCGACGCCCCAATCTGCATCCGGGTAAGGCGTGCTCCAACCGACGTCGCCGGCGCGCAGCTCGTAGAGATGGCTGTTGGTCCAACCCATGGCCGCCTGGATGGTCAGGTGCAGGCGGTCGAGCTTGATGTCGAATGGCACATCGACCCGGCGCAGAACCACCGGCTTGACGTCATCGAGCGTAATCTTGAGGCGAGCGATACCGACAGTCATGCCGCCAGTTTACGACGCTCCATCTCGGAGGCCCAGCTCCATGGCAAGAGTTCCTCGAGCCTGTGGACAGCGTGATCGTTGATGCGGGCAAGCACGTCGGCGAGCCAGGCCTGCGGATCGACGTCGTTGAGCTTTGCCGTCATGATCAGCGTCACCATGAGGGCGGCCCGGTCGGCACCACGTTCGGAGCCGGCGAACAGCCAGGACTTGCGGCCGAGGGCAAAGCCGCGCAGCGCGC
>NZ_JAACFT010000121.1 GCF_029051685.1 Bradyrhizobium sp. CSA207
TGGTCGGTGGTGACGTTGCAGTTGCGGGAGTCTTCGAACACCGCGGCGCCGTGCGCGGCGTTGCCTTGCGCGTCCTTGTCCGACAATTCCCACACCGCGTGCCAGGAGCCGACGTCGGACCAGCCGCAGGACACCGGCACCACCGCGGCACGCGAGGTCTTTTCCATCACCGCATAGTCGATCGAGATCGCCTTGGCCGAGCCGAACGCCTGCGGCTCCAGCGTCACGAAGGACAGATCGCGGCCGGCATGGGTGACCGCATTGGCGATCGCTTCCACGCTTGCTGGGTCGACCTTGCGATATTCGTCGAGCAGCAGGGTTGCCGGGAACATGAAGTTGCCGCTGTTCCAGAGATAGCCGGAGTTGACGTAGTCGGCGGCCTTCACCGCGTCCGGCTTCTCGACGAAGCGGGCCACCGCATGCACCTCGCCCGAGATCGCCTCACCCGGGCTGATATAGCCGTATTCGGTTGCGGGCCGCTCCGGCTTGACGCCGAAGGTGACGATGCGCTCGGCGCTCGCGGCAACGAGGCCTTCGCGGCAGGCGGCGACGAAGGCGGCAGTGTCCTGCACCACGTGATCGGCGGCGAGCGCGAGCACGACGGCATCAGCGGCGCGCACTTGCGCGAACACCGCACCCGCGGCAATCGCGGGGCCGGAATCGCGCCGCATCGGCTCGAGGATCACGTCGGCCTCGATGCCGATCTCGGCCAGCTGCTCCAGCACCATGAAACGGTAGGACGCATTGGTGATGACGATCGGCCGGTCGAACAGCGACGCCTCCGAGACGCGCAGCAGCGTGTCCTGGAAGGTCGAGCG
>NZ_JAACFT010000122.1 GCF_029051685.1 Bradyrhizobium sp. CSA207
GGAGATCGAGATTGTGTCGATTGCGTAAGAATGCGATCCGAAGGAATCTTGGACCACGTGAGGGTGGTCTTGGACCCGGCAACGGAAGAGTGTGAGATTTCCGCTGTTGGAGGCAAAGCGGACAGAGCTCTGTACATCGAGGATGGTGCCTTTTGACCCCAAACGGACATTGCCTCGCGGTCCGCTACCGCCTGCCTTTCATCTGCGACGATCCCGACGTGGTGGGCTTGGGGGTTGATCCAGTCTGTTGCCTTGATAAGGTCGGAGACGACTTGTCGTAGTGTTTGGTAAATTTAATCATTCCCATACTCGGTTTATTTCCTTTCGCATCAGCTTGGCTAGTAACGATGACGGCGACGGTGATGGAAAGCATAACCATTAGTGCTTTGCGCATGTTAGCCCCAAAAATGAAAGGCTAATTCTGCACCTTTCGCGCGAACCGCGCCAGCTTTATCCTGACCAGTAAGACCACCGACCACATGTCCGCTGCTGGCCCATCGGCGAAGTGGCGGCACCCCTCCATGAGGTCCGCTCACCGAGGCATGGCGGACCAGATTTGCTCACGTTGAGTTCTTCGCATTTTGACCCTTAAGCGACCTTGGCCCAGCAACGCGCTTCCGATCGCACCTAGATGCGAACCTCAGATGTGAGGGGGCGGAGCAAAGTCGTGATGACGGCGGGAAGCGGCGGCGCTCGAGTTGTCCGCTGACGACGCCGCTACTATTTAAGATGGATGAAGACTTGCCTCGGCGCGACTTTGGAGTCTGGAGTCTCGTTATGCATCGTGGTCT
>NZ_JAACFT010000123.1 GCF_029051685.1 Bradyrhizobium sp. CSA207
AGCTAGGTCACGTTGGCGGGCGGCTGCTTGGTGGCCTTGATGCGCGTTACGCTGCACCGGCGATCGACGCTCACGGGCAAGTCGCCATCGATGGTGGCGCGACGAACGATGCGACGGGCGTCGCCGTAGTCATTGACCGCATAATGTTGTGTGGCGCGATTGTCCCAGATCGCGAGATCGCCCTCCTTCCAGTTCCAGCGCACGGTGTTTTCGGGCGCGGTGATATGAGACTGGAATAGATCCAACAGCTTCTGGCCGTCATATTTTGGTATCCCAACAAAACGCTGCACGTAATAGCCGAGCACCAGCGTGCGCTCGCCAGTCTCCGGGTGGACCCGCACGACGGGATGCTCGGTCTCATAGATCGTTCTAGTGAAGATCTCGTCGTAATACTTCTTGTCGGCCTCGCCAGAGGTCCTTACGCCGTAGTCGTTGGTGTGAACAGCCCAGAGCTCGTCGGCAAGCCGTTGCAGAGGCAACGGCAGGTCAAGATAAGCCGCAGCGGTGTTTGACCAGACCGTATCACCGCCCGATGGTGGGATCACAACACCTCGCAGCACCGTAATCTTGGGATAGGCGTCGACGAAAGTCCCATCGCTGTGCCACAGATCGACCCGGCTAGCGGGGCGGACGGAATCAACGTCGATGATCGAAGCCGTTCCCTTGCTAGCACCGATCGTTGGATGCGGCACAAGGTTTCCAAAACGGAGGGCAAAACGCTCCTGCTCGGCGTCGTCGAGATGACCC
>NZ_JAACFT010000124.1 GCF_029051685.1 Bradyrhizobium sp. CSA207
AGCGCCTAGATGAAGCTTCTGGTTGCCCCTAAGATGACAGGAGGTCGATCCCATCGCATCAAAGGCCCGGCGGCCGCGGAACGCGCCGGTGGGCTCAAGTTGCACTGTTTTCACACGGCCTGGGCCCGAGGCTGCCGCCGATCCAGACGTTCAGAAGGCTGTAGCGTTCGCAAAAGAAACACGCTGCTTCATTCGTTATCAACGATCGTTTTTCCGGCCTCTGCTTCCGCAAACCGTTAGAGAGCCCACCGACCTGTAAGGAGGCGATAATGGCGGCGTCGCATCGGGGAAGCTGCATCTGCGGCAAGGTCGCGTTCGAGGTCGATGGCCCCTTCGAGCGTTTCCTGAATTGCCACTGCTCACGCTGTCGCAAAGCGACCGGCACCGCCCACTCGTGCGAGCTGATGCGGCGGGCTTGAGGTGTGTGCTCATAGATGCGGGATGTCCGTTTCTTGCGTGAAGCGGGCCTCATGCGGCGCCGCCGGCAACGTCAGCAAATGACCCCTTAGCTGACCTTCAGCAGGTCTGCTTGAGCGGCCAGTGTGGCTCCGCCGCTGGAGCGGCCGCTGATGACTTGCGCAGAGGTTCATAGAGTAACGCTGTCTGCCAGAGTCGAACGTCGCATGACGTAACCTCATTCCTCAAGACTTCGCCGTTGCGGGTATCTGACCGAGCTCGAACGGACCCGGCTCGAAGAAGTCCTCGATCGATCCGACCTTTGC
>NZ_JAACFT010000125.1 GCF_029051685.1 Bradyrhizobium sp. CSA207
CGTAACCGTGGCTGCCAGTCGCAACACTTGGCGACGCGAAGGCGATGTATCGATAGCCTCTTTCATCGTCTGATCCCGCGGCGAAGCGCCTGCCGGGCGCATTCGCCAGCCATGCGATGCCGGCTCGCTACCGAATGCTCGCGCTCCGTTGGCGAAAGGAGGGCGGTCATTGAGGTCAGGACATGCCAGACCACGATAGTGATCCTGCCACCACGAGGCTACTTCCCGCAGGACTTTTCGCCTGTCGAGCCCCGAAGATTAGGTGCAGCTCCGCGCGGGGAACAATAATGCTGCAGCGCCGGGAGCACTCTTGGCGGCCGAGAGTGTCGACGGTTCGGCTTACCATCTCCGCCCATCAGGAATAAGATGAGCCGACGTCCACGGGCGTTCGTGCCCCTAGACGGGCCCGGCTCGATATCGTGGCAACTCTCCGTCACGCCCGTTGGCAACAAACTGAGGTCTGTCCAGCGATCCACACGACGAATTCCATGACCGAACCCGAGCGTTTGGAAGGCGTTCCCGCCCGCTACTGGCACCGGCTCGAAGACGGGCGCATCCAGTGCGATGTCTGCCCGCGCTATTGCAGGCTGAACGAAGGCCAGCGCGGCCTGTGCTTCGTGCGTGGCCGGCAGGACGACCGGATCCTGCTCACGACCTACGGCCGCTCCTCGGGGTTCTGTG
>NZ_JAACFT010000126.1 GCF_029051685.1 Bradyrhizobium sp. CSA207
GGTCGACCGGCATGACCGGGATTTGCACCACCGAGGCGCCCCGGCGTACCTCCAAGACAACCGATTTGCCCACCTTTCCACGGAATGACTCGATCGGCTCAAATGCGGTCCCGTCAGCCGCAATTATCTCGTCGCCGGCACGGAGGCCCGCCTGCTGAGCCGGCGTTCCATCTATGACGCCGGTGATCGTGTTACGACCAGTCGCCTCGAAACCCGAAATGATACCTATGCCAGGGTACGAAATGCGGCCGTCTGGAAACGCACGCTGCAGTCCCCGGCGTCGCAGTGCGCCGACAAAGATGTCTGCAAGCTGATAATATTCCGGCTCATCCGGCGTATAGAAACGCGTGTGCGAGGCGTGCAGCTCGGACAGCATGGTATTAATGACGCGTGCCAGAGAGTTCTGGGAAGTTGCCCGCCGAACGTCTGGAAGATATCTCTCCCGAACCGCCAGCCAGTCTAGTCCGTTGTGACGGGGATCGTAAAAGCGATCACGCACGGTCTGCCAAACGCTCTCGAAGGTAGAGACGCCCTCAGCGGGAACGTAGGCGCTGTTGGTCTCTCCCCTTAGAGGCTCCGCGGCGTTCGCGGCCTTCGCGGCCACGGCAGATGCCGTAACCGTGGCTGCCAGTCGCAACACTTGGCGACGCGAAGGCGATGTATCGATAGCCTCTTTCAT
>NZ_JAACFT010000127.1 GCF_029051685.1 Bradyrhizobium sp. CSA207
AGCTGCAGGGCATCAGCATCGACGGCCGCACCGTCTATGACCTCAAGCTCGGCGACGTCACGCTGACCAGCTATCACGACAGCAACACCGGCCACGACATGCTGGCCTTCAGCTATCAGCAGGTCAGCCTCACCACCACGCCGCAGTCGCCCAACGGCGCCATCGGCACGCCCGTCACCTTCAGCTGGGACGTCGCCACCAGCACTGAAGACGTCAATATTCCCGATCCCGTCGTGCCGGACGGCAGCCCCACCGGCGGCGGCAGCGCCGCGGCTTACTTCCTCACCATCGACGGCGTCGTCGGCGATTCCACCCGCCTTCACCATGAGGGCGCCTTCAACGTCATCGACTACAGTTTTGACGTCAGCGCACTGATCGGCGCCACCAGCGGCGGCGGCACGTCCAAGCCGACCTTCTCGCCGCTCACCGTCGATCTCGATCTCAATTCGGGCCTGACCGCGCTGCTCAAGGACGTCGCCGCCGGCAAGCACATTCCCGCGATCGAGCTGCAGGGCATCAGCATCGACGGCCGCACCGTCTATGACCTCAAGCTCGGCGACGTCACGCTGACCAGCTATCACGACAGCAACACCGGCCACGACATGCT
>NZ_JAACFT010000128.1 GCF_029051685.1 Bradyrhizobium sp. CSA207
GAGCCGTCGTCAGCGTGAAGGCGGGCGTACGGGGCAGATCCAGCATCTTGTAGTCAGGGTGGAAGGCGGTGAAATGCAAGGGCACGTCAGGTCCTAGCCTTGTCATCACCCATTCGCTCAGCTTTTTCACCTCCTCCGGGCTGTCATTGTGACCCGGGATCAGCAGCGTTGCGATCTCGACCCAGACCTTCGTCTTGTGTTTCAGATACTCGAGCGTCTCGAGGACGGCGCCGAGATGGCCGGTGCACAGCCGCTTGTAGAACGCCTCGGTGAACGCCTTGAGGTCGACATTGGCGGCGTCCATGAAGGTGTAAAGCTCCTCCCGCGCCGCCGCGTCAATGTAGCCCGCTGTGACCGCCACGTTCTTGATCCCGCGCCGGCGCGCCACCCTTGCAACATCCACGGCATATTCCAGGAAGATGACCGGGTCATTGTAGGTGTAGGCGATGGAGCGCGAGCCCGTGGCAATCGCGGCCTCGACAATATCTTCCGGCGAGGCTGCGTCCTGGAGCCGGTCGAGCTCTCGCGCTTTGGAGATGTCCCAGTTCTGGCAGAATTTGC
>NZ_JAACFT010000129.1 GCF_029051685.1 Bradyrhizobium sp. CSA207
TTTCTCGTGAGAAAGTGTGTTGCTCCCATCCAACCCTTCATCGTGCCGAACGGATGCTCCACTGTCTGACGGCGGACACCCATTGCGTTGGGATTGTGGTCGAGCCGATGCTGAACTTTCTCCAGAACGGCCTCGTGCTCCCAGCGTGAGATGCGGCGCTCGGGGCCTGTCGTGCATTGAGTTTTTAGCGCGCAAGTTTTGCAGGTGCTTGTCCAATAGCGGCGCAGGGCCTTTCCGTCCTCTACGTTCGTGAAGTGATAATTTAGCCGCTCGCCGGCGGGACAGCGATAAACATCGTCGGCCACTACGTAGACGAAATCCTGTTTGCCGAAGCGGCCGGCAGCTTTCGCGCCGGAAGTCATCGGCTTCGGCAACGTCACCGTGATGTCGGCTTCCTCGCAGGCCTTGATCTCTTCTCCATCGTAATAGCCGCGGTCTGCCACCACTTCGAGCGTCTCGACCGCCATCTCGTCGCGAGCCTGCCTGGACATGTTAGCGAGTTCGTGGCGATCGGTGCCCATGTTGGTCACTTCGTGAGCCA
>NZ_JAACFT010000012.1 GCF_029051685.1 Bradyrhizobium sp. CSA207
TCGGCATGCAGATGGCCCTGAAGCTGGGCGATCAGTTCATCACCGGCTATCGCGATCACGGCCACATGCTCGCCACCGGCATGGAGGCCAACGGCGTCATGGCCGAGCTCACCGGCCGCCGCGGCGGCGACCGCAGGCCTGTTGGGGTTTTCCGCCGCGGCCCACGCGGCCGATCTGCCGTTGAAGGCGGCTGCGCTCAAGGCCATCCATGATTGGACCGGCCTCTATATCGGCGCGCATGTCGGTTATGGCTACGGCTCCTCCAGCTTCGCCCTGAACGACGGCACGGGGATCAACGGCAGCGGCGTCTTCAGCGGCATGATCGGCGGCGTGCAGGCCGGCTACAACTACCGGCTCAACTCCGGCTGGCTGGTCGGCGTCGAAGGCGATTTCTCGTTTCCCAATTACATCACCTCCAACTCGATCGTCTCCGCGCTGGCAACTCCCGCCAATGCGGTCACCCAGCAATGGGACTACACCGCTAGTCTGCGCGGACGCGTCGGCTACACGAGGGGTCCGTGGCTGGCCTATGCCACCGGCGGCTTTGCATGGATGGGCGAGCGCTATTTCGACACGCCGGCCGTCGGCGAAATCCCGAAGATCCTGAACACGCGGCCCGGCTGGATCGCGGGCGCCGGCATCGAATACGGCTTCGCGCCGCATTGGAGCGCGCGGCTCGAATATCTCTACAGCCGCTTCGACAGCGCCAATGTCGCCTTCTCCTCGGGCGCCCAATACACCTCCTCGCCGCTCGATTTCCAGTCGGTCAGGCTCGGGCTCAACCGCAAGGTCGATTGGCCGGGCATGCCGAGCTACAATCCGACAAGCGCGCTGACCGACACGGAATCCGATCGCTGGGAGATTCACGGCCAGGGCACTTATCTGCCGCAGGGCTATCCGTCGTTCCCCGCGCGCTACAGCGGCGCGAACTCTCTGTCTCCCTCGGCGCAGGCCAAGGCGACCTGGAGCAACAGCCTGTTCCTGAACGCGCGGCTGTGGGAGGGCGGCGAGGTCTATTACAATCCGGAGCTGCTGCAGGGATTTGGACTGGACGATACGGTGGGCGCAGCCGGCTTCCCCAGTGGCGAAGCGCAGAAATCGAACTTCCCCTACCCGCACTACAACACCTCACGTCTGTTCCTGCGCCAGACGTTCGGCTTCGGCGGCGAGCAGGAGGAGCTTGCGAGCGGCCAGCTGCAGCTTGGGCAGAAAGTCGATGTTTCCCGCCTCACCGTGCAGGCTGGCAAGTTCGCAGTGGTTGACGTGTTCGATGGCAACGCCTACGCCAAGGACGCCCGCAAGGATTTCATGAATTGGTCGATATGGGCGCCGGGTGCCTTCGACTATTCCGCCGACAAGGTCGGCCTCACCTACGGTGTCACCGCCGAGCTCAACCAGAAGCAATGGGCGCTGCGCGGTGGCTATTTCCTGATGATCGCGGAGTCCAACTCAAATCATTTCGACACCAAGGTGCCGGAGCGCGGCCAGTATGTGGTCGAGCTGGAGACGCGCTACTCGCTGTTCTCCCAACCCGGCAAGCTCCGGACCATGGGCTGGGTCGACAGCGCCAATATGGGCAGCTTCCGCGAAACGCTGGACAATCCTGCGCTCAATCTCGACATCACGCAGACCCGGCGCGGCCGCATCAAGGTCGGCTATGTCGTCAATCTCGAACAGGCCATCACCGACGATGTCGGACTGTTCGGCCGCTGGAGCTGGAACGACGGCAAATCCGAAACGATTGCCTTCACCGATATCAACCGCAGCCTGTCCGGCGGCCTGTCGATCAAGGGCACCAAATGGGGCCGGCCCGACGACGTGATCGGCATCGGCGGCGCCATCAATGCCATCTCGCAGGATTATCGCGACTTCCTGGCCGCCGGCGGCCTCGGCGTGCTCGTCGGCGACGGAGCGCTCAACTACCGCAAGGAGCGCATCCTCGAGACCTATTACGCCTACGCGCTGAACAAGAGCTTCACCCTCACCGCCGACTACCAGCTCATCGTCAATCCCGCCTACAACGCCGACCGCGGACCGGTATCGGTGATCTCGGGACGGCTGCACGGCGAGTTCTGATCGCGGCGCAAGCGCGGGCTCGATCGGCCGTCGGCATTCACCTCCTGGCGGGCAGCATATGGCTTCTTGACGGCAGAATGCGCGCCTCGTCCTTCGAGACGACCGCTTCCAGCGGTCTCTTCAGGATGAGGCTAAGCGGCATCGGTGCCTTCGAAATTGCTGCCGCGCACTCCGCCCTCATCCTGAGGAGCCCGCCAAAGCGGGCGTCCCGAAGGATGGGCCGGTCGCTCCTCGAATGCGATTGCCTTCCCCAGCGGGGAGAGGTGTTCGAGTTCTAAGCGGCGCGAATCGCGTCCAGGAATCTTCCGACCTCGAGCTTGAGACGACCGCTCTCTCCGGACAGCGATCTCGCGGACGCGAGCACGTTGGAGGACGATGATCCGGTCTGGCTCGCGCCGTGCTGCACGTCGACGATGCTGGCGGAAACCTGCTGGGTGCCTCGCGCCGCCTGCTGCACGTTGCGGGAGATCTCCCGTGTCGCCGCGCCCTGCTGCTCGACCGCCGAGGCGATCGCCGACGCGATCTCGGACATTCGGGTGATGGTATCGCCGATCGCCTTGATTGCGCCGACGGAATCCTCGGTCGCCGACTGGATTCCGGCGATCTGCTGACTGATGTCACCGGTGGCCTTGGCGGTCTGCTCGGCGAGTGCCTTGACCTCGGAGGCGACGACGGCGAAGCCGCGTCCGGCCTCGCCGGCGCGCGCCGCCTCGATGGTGGCGTTGAGCGCCAGAAGATTGGTCTGGCCGGCGATCTGGCTGATCAGCTCGACGACGTCCCCGATCCGCCCCGCGGCCTTGGCCAGCTCGCCGACATGATCGTTGGTCCGCCCCGCCTGCTGCACCGCCTCGCCGGCGACGCGGGCCGAGTCCTGAACCTGCCGGCTGATCTCGTCGACCGAGGACGCCATTTCCTCCGCAGCCGCGGCAACGGTCTGCACGTTGGCGGATGCCTGTTCTGATGCAGCCGCGACGGTCGCAGTGACCCGTTCAGACTGCTCCGCCGTGCTCGTCAGCGTTCCCGCGGACGCTTCGAGCTGTGCGGATGCCGACGACACGGTGTTGATGACGTCGCCGATCATGGCTTCGAACTCGCGCGCGATCTGGTCCACGCGCTGGCTGCGCCGAAGCTTCGCATCGGCTTCGATTGCAGCCGCCGCATCGGTGGCCTTCTGGGCGACCAGCGAGTCCTTGAAGTGCTGCAGCGAGCCCGCCACCTGGCCGATCTCGTCATTGCGGCCCGTTACGGGGATCTCGACCTCGTGCTGTCCGGCAGCGAGCGTTCCGATCACGTCCGCGAGCCGGCTCAGCGGCGTCACCACGCGGTTGCGCAGCATCATGGTCACGCCAGCGAGCGTCCCGAGCAGCGCCAGCACTGCGACGCCGGCGAGCGCGAGCATCGCCAGCGCACCGTCGCGGGCGGCCGAGGCGCGCTCGGCTGCTTCCGCCAGCGCGGCGTCGCGCACGCCGTAGAACATCTGTATGGCGGGCACTATGACCTTTGCCAGTTCGTCAGCGCCAATGCCATATTTGCCGTCACTGCGCGCCGCGGGCATCTCCTTATCCACGGCGAGCGCTGCTTTTCCGAAATAAGATTCCGTCGCCGCCTTCAGCGCGGTGGCAATGCGGGGTGGGCTTCCGAGCTGGTCGATGCCGGCCTCGATGCGCTCGCGGTCGGCCTCCACACGTCCCTGCATGCGATCCATCAGCGACAATTCGGCCGCCGCCAGCGGGCGGCGGCCGGACAGCGGCGGCGACAGCGTGGCCGCACGGCTGCCGGCCGAGACCCGCAGATCCTGCGCCGTTCGCGCCAGGCTCAGCAACGCCGCGAGCGAAGAATCGGCATTGACGACCTTCGCTTCGAGCCGGTTCATGATCGGTTCGATCTTGCCGAGAACCTCGGCAACGCCGGGCAGGAAGCCTTTGGTCGCAGCGCTGTCGCGCGCCGCAAGAGGAACGCCCATCGCGCGATCTGCCGCCCCGTAGATTTCCTTGAGCCGCCGCGCGGCACCGTCGAGGTTTTCGGCCATCGCGCCGCCGTCTTCCAGCGCCATGATAGCCCGCCTTGCCGCCTCGAATGCTGCGTCGGCAGCCTTCGCGGCCTTTGCCGCAGCTTCGATCTGGGCCTGCGTCGCAACCGCTTCCTGGAAGATCGGTCCGATGTAGGGGGCCCGGAGGCCGGCAACGTACTGGCTGACCATCAGCGTCGCACCGAAAGCGTCGACCGTCTTGATCGCGTCCGAGCGGCTCGCGTAGATCCGTGTCTGAGGCACCAGCACCTCGGCGCCGAGGATGACTGCGAAAACCGTCACTGTCAGCATCGACAGCGCGAAAAGCTTCCCAATTCGCATCGTGATCCCCGAATACATGTCTGCAATGCCGGAAAACCTAACGGGCGCCGGCTAAGGCCCCGTTAAGCAACGGCAGCACCGTAGTTCCGCGGGGGTCGTCGCGGGGCTCTGGAGCCGGTGGAGGTTCCTTTGCGATGGCGGGTGCGACAGAATTCGCCGGCAATTGCCGGCAAAATACTTATATCAATGCTTTGCCAGGCCATCAGGCCACACCCACTTACCTTGGAACGTCAATGCTCTCCGTCGAACTCGTCATCGTCGTCGTCCTGATCGTCATCAACGGCCTGCTGTCCATGTCGGAGCTGGCCGTGGTGTCGTCGCGCCCGGCCCGGCTCTCGATGCTCGCCGCCAAGGGCGTGCGCGGCGCCGAGCGGGCGCTGACGCTGGCGGCGGATCCCGGCAAGTTTCTCTCGACGGTGCAGATCGGGATCACACTGGTCGGCGTGCTCTCGGGCGCATTCTCGGGCGCGACTCTCGGGCAGCGGCTGACCCAGTGGCTGGTCGAGCTCGGGCTGTCGCCGGGCATTGCCGATATCGTCGGGGTCGGCATCGTGGTCACGCTCATCACCTACGCCACCCTGATCGTCGGCGAGCTCGTGCCGAAACAGGTGGCGCTGCGCGATCCTGAGAGCATTGCGGTCAAGGTCGCGCCCGCGCTGCACTGGCTGGCAAGGATATCGCTGCCGCTCGTCGTTCTGCTCGATCTCTCGGGCAAGGTGATCCTCACGCTGCTCGGCCGCGGCGGCAAGGCCGAGGAGAAGGTGTCGGAGGACGAAATCCACCACCTCGTCCACGAAGCCGAGAGCGCCGGCGTGCTGGAGCCCGGCGAGAAGGAGATGATCGCCGGCGTGATGCGGCTCGGCGACCGGCCGGTCGGCGCAGTGATGACGCCGCGCACGGAAGTCGACGAGATCGACCTGAACGATCCGCCCGAGACCATCCGAGAGATCATCGCAAAAAGCCCGCACTCGCGCTTTCCCGCTTCGGATGGCGATCGCGACACGCCGATCGGCGTGCTCCAGGCCAAGGACCTGCTGGTCGCCTTCATGAGCGAACGCACGCCTGACCTGCGAGCACTTGTCCGCGAGGCGCCGGGCATTCCCGCATCAGCGGATGCCCGCGACGTGCTGGCGATCCTGAGATCTGCACCAGTTCACGTCGGCTTTGTCTATGACGAGTATGGCGCGTTCGAAGGCGTGGTCACCGCGGCCGATATCCTGGAGTCGATCGTCGGCGCGTTCCATTCCGAAGAGGGGCCGCCGGAGCCGGCTTACGTCAAGCGTGCGGATGACTCGCTGCTGGTCGCCGGCTGGATGCCGGTCGACGAGTTCGGCGAGCTGCTCGGCATCGAGCTGCCGCCGCACCGCTACAACACGGTGGCGGGCCTCGTGCTGCAACAGTTCAACGTGCTGCCCAATGTCGGCGATGCCTTCGACTTCGGCGGATGGCATATCGAGGTGGTCGATCTCGATGGCCGGAGGATCGACAAGATTCTAGCGACAAGGAGCGGTGAGCAGGCGGCGGCGTGAGTTGGTGTGCTGAATTCTTCTCGTCGTCCCGGCGAAGGCCGGGACCCATAACCACCGAACCGAGTTTGGCGGAGACTCGCTAACTCAGATCTCGCGCTACGACTTCTCCCTGGGGGTATGGGTCCCGGCCTTCGCCGGGACGACATCGGAGGTTGTGGCGTGTGCTCACACCAAACTCACCCTCACCCAAACCTCACCCCAATCCGCTTTTCCTTGCGCCAGACCACGGTGCAGGGCAGATGCGTTCCGTCGGTTTGGATGACCAGGGTGAAATGCTCGGGGATACCGATCGGACTGGTGACGTCGAGCGCTGCGCCGGTGTCCGAAAAATTGCGCACCGCGCAGTCGATCGCGCCGCCGCCGAACTCGATCGTTCCGGCCTTCAGCACGCGATGCCTGGATTTATTGCGTCGTTCGTCCATGGGGGCAAACTATACCCAAAGTTGAATGAAACGTTTAGCACCAACCTTGTTCGCGATCAATTTACGCAGGCTGGCCGGCGCACTCCCAACGCATAGCCACGCTCACGGCGCCGGCTGGAACGCCTCCGCCCGCGCCATCTGCCAGGCGTCGCGGAAGCGCGGGTCTTCCGTGCCTTCGAGCAGCTCGCCCGGGCGCAGCGACGGATAGAGCTGCGCGAAGGATTTCACCTGGGTCGTAGACGTCCGCTGGCTGAAGTGGATCGGGCGCAGCTGCTGCGGATGCTCGAGACCCGCCGCGGCGATCAGCTCGGCCAGCGAGTGCAGCGTGGCATGGTGATAATTGTGCACGCGGTCGATCTTGAGCGGCACGTAGAGCGCACGGGCCCGCGTCGGATCCTGCGTGGCGACCCCGGTCGGGCAGCGGTCGGTGTGGCAGCTCAGCGACTGGATGCAGCCGAGCGAAAACATGAAGCCGCGCGCCGAATTGCACCAGTCGGCACCGATCGCCATCGCGCGCGCCATGTCGAAGGCGGTCGCGATCTTGCCGGACGCGCCGAGCTTGATGCGGTCGCGCGCATTGATGCCGATCAGCGCATTGTGAACGAAATTGACGCCCTCGCGCATCGGCATGCCCAGATGGTCCATGAACTCCAGCGGCGCGGCGCCGGTGCCGCCCTCATTGCCGTCCACGACGATGAAGTCCGGATAGATGCCGGTCTCGATCATTGCCTTGCAGATCGCCAGGAATTCCCAGGGGTGGCCGATGCAGAGCTTGAAGCCGGCGGGCTTGCCGCCGGAAAGCCTGCGCATTTCGGCGACGAACTGCATCATGCCGACCGGGGTGGAGAAGGCGCGGTGCGAGGCCGGCGAGATGCAGTCTTCGCCCATCGCAACGCCGCGGATCTTGGAAATCTCTTCCGAGACCTTCGCCGCCGGCAGCACGCCGCCGTGGCCGGGCTTGGCGCCCTGGCTGATCTTGAGCTCGACCATCTTGATCTGGTCTGCGCTGGCGACCCGCGCGAACGCCTCCGGATCGAACGTGCCGTCGTGATGCCGGCAGCCGAAATAGCCGGAGCCGATCTCCCAGATAATGTCGCCGCCCATCTCTGCGTGATAGGGGCTGAAGCCGCCCTCGCCGGTATCCTGCGCAAATCCGCCCAATTTGGCGCCGGCATTCAGCGCTCGCACCGCGTTCGGGCTGAGCGCGCCAAAGCTCATCGCGGAGATGTTGAACACCGAGGCCGAATAAGGCTTCTTGCAGTCGGGGCCGCCGATGACGACGCGGAATCTCTCCTCGGCATGCGCCTTCGGCGAGACCGAGTGATGCATCCACTCATAGCCCTCGCGATAGACGTCCTCCTGGGTACCGAAAGGGCGCTTGTCCAGCTGCATCTTGGCGCGCTGATAGACCACAGCGCGGATGTCGCGCGAGAACGGCATGCCGTCCTTTTCGCTCTCGAAGAAATACTGGCGCATCTCCGGACGAATTTCTTCGAGCAGGAAGCGGATGTGCGCCGAGATCGGGTAGTTGCGCAGGACCGCGTGGCCCTTCTGGAGGAGGTCGCGGACGCCGAGCAGCGTCAGTGCGCCGAAGATCACGATCGGTATCAGCAGGATGTCGAAGATCTTGCGATCGGCAAGGCCGATGCCGATCAGGAGCGCGGTTAACACCGCGCAGATCGTCAGAACGATGAAGCGCGGCGAGAATGGAAGCAGCAAGGTTTCCATGACCCCCTCTTCGAGGGGCCCACGGCTCGATTTTGGCGCTTTGCTATTTTCGTCGGCCACGATCACATCCTCTCATCGGAATGACGGGGTACGATACGCCCGCGTCCGTCTTACGGATATGACGGGGCTTGCGTTACAGGCTAGCGAATTCGGCCGGCGCAGATCAATCCGCCGGGAGGGCGGGCTGCTGCACCGCAATAGAGGGGTGAGGGGAATGCGGAGAGCGGCCGCAGTCTCAGCCGTCGTCCCGGGCAAGCGAACGCGCAGACCCGGGACCTATAACCACAGGATTTGGTGGCTCAGAGGAAGCTATCACTCCGAGTCTTCGCGGCGCGCGCTCTTGGCGCGCTTGTCCGGGACGACGGGTGAGCGTGAGGCGAAGCCGTCCCGCGTGGGCGGGACAGCGGACTCAGCGCTCGACGAACGCCTTCTCGATCACGAAATGGCCGGGGGTATTGCCCGAGCCTTCGGCGAAGCCGCGGCCTTCGAACATGGTGCGCAGCTCTTCCAGCATCGCCGGGCTGCCGCACATCATGATGCGATCGGTTTCGATGTCGAGCGGGGCCTGGCCGATGTCGTTGAAGATCTGCTCGGAGCTGATCAGGTCGGTAATGCGGCCGCGGTTCCTGAACGGCTCGCGGGTTACGGTCGGGTAATAGACCAGCTTCTCCGACAGCAGCGGCCCGAACAGCTCGTCCTCGCGCAAATTCGCGACGAGCTGCTCGCCATAGGCGAGCTCGGAGACCTGGCGGCAGCCATGGACCAGCACGATGCTCTCGAACTGGTCGTAGACTTCGGGGTCCTTGATCAGGCTCGCGAACGGCGCGAGGCCCGTGCCGGTCGAGAGCAGCATGAGCCGCTTGCCGGGAATGAGATTGTCGGCGATGAGCGTGCCGGTCGCCTTGCGGCCGACCAGGATGGTGTCGCCTTCCTTGATCTTCTGCAGGCGCGAGGTGAGAGGGCCGTCCTGAACCTTGATCGAGAAGAACTCGAGCTCTTCCTCGTGATTGGCGCTCGCCATGCTGTAGGCGCGGAGCAGCGGACGGCCTTCGACCTCGAGGCCGATCATCGCGAACTGCCCGTTCTGGAAACGGAAGCCGGAATCGCGGGTGGCACGGAAGCTGAACAGCGTGTCGGTCCAGTGCTGGACGGAAAGAACCTTCTCTCGGTAAAACGCGCTCATGATTTTCGATATTCCGAATATTTGCGGTTTTGAACAAAAGCGTTGCACGGCCCCTGAAGCGAGGCGAGCACCACTTGCCATGGCGGAGGATTTCTCGGATGTGATCTACGCCATTGAGGCCAATAATCAACCTCGTTTCGGACGCAATTGACGCCGATCAAACCGGCATTTGCGCGCAATTGGTCGTGCCGTTAACGAATCTGCTGCGCATCGGTCGCGAGGGGCAATTTCTTTTCCCTAAGAGGCCCGATGGCAGCACTTAATTTCCGGCCGGCTCGCGAGAATTTCATTAAGAATAGCTCTGATTTTCGGCCGGGTTTCGGGCTCTTTCCGTATTTTGGCTGCCTTCGACAGGTGGAACGGTCCAGGATATAGCAACAAGACATGGCAAGCGGCGAACGCATCTTCGTCCAGGCGATCCGGCACTATTGTGGACGTCATGGCATCGCGGTGGACCTCCGCTCCGGCGGCTGGCTGGTTGCGATGCGCCGGGGCAAAACGCGCCACTTCGCCTTCGGCTACGACATCGGCCTCAACAGCGCGATTGCGCACCGCCTCGCCAACGACAAGTCGGCGACGGCCGAGGTGCTGGCGCTGGAGAACGTGCCCTGTATTCCCCATCACCTCTTCCTCAACCCGAGCCTGGGCGCGCACGTTGCCGGCGCCAGCTGGCATGAGGCGATGCTGGATCTGCTCGCGCAGAATCCGCAAGGCGTCGTGGTCAAGCCCAACGAGGGAACGTCAGGGCGCGCGGTGTTCAAGGCGACAACCCGCGACGAGCTCGATCGCGCCGTGCGCGAGGTGTTCTCGTCGAGCCTCGGCCTCGTGATCGCACCCTATGTCGAAATCGAGGAGGAGGTCCGCGTGATCCTGCTCGATGGCAAGCCGATGATCGTCTACCGCAAGCAGCGCTCCTCGGTGCTCGGCGACGGCGTGCGCAAATTGACCGAACTTGCGGCTGCGGCGGGACAGGACAAACAGCTCCGCGAGCTCGACGCGCGCGAGGTGAACGCGATTGTGCCCAAAGGTGAGCGCCGCATCTTGAACTGGCGACACAATCTCGATGCCGGCGCGCAGCCGGTGCTCATGGAAGGCGATGAACGCGGTGAAGCCTACGCTGCTTGCGCAAACCTCGCGATCGACGCCGCCAATGCCATCGGCATCGTCTTCGCGTCGATCGACGTGGTCCGTGTCGACGGCGCTTGGAAGGTGCTCGAGATCAATTCGGGCGTGATGATGGAAGCGCTGGGGAAGCTGCATCCGGAGCTGGTGCAGGCGACGTACGATGCCGCACTGGACCGGTTGTTTGAGGAGATAAGCTGAACGCCACGCATTGGCTGCAATCCTTCTCCCCTTGTGGGAGAAGGTGGCGCGAAGCGCCGGATGAGGGGTTCTATCCGCGCATACAAGTGAAAGTTTAACTCGCGGAGAGAACCCCTCACCCGGCTTCGATGCTTCGCATCGAATCCACCCTCTCCCACAAGGGGAGATGGTGCATCGAGATCGCGGCGCAAGCGTCGCAGCCACACGCGCTAATTATTCGCGCTGGCCGAATCATCCATCGCCTTGAAGGCTTCTTCGAGTTGCAGCGAGATCGGCACGTTCAGCCGCTCGCCGGTGGGGAGCCGCGCGGTGAACCATTTGTTGTAGAGCGGGACGAGGTCGTGGTTGGAGCCGAGCCTGCGGAAGGTGCGCTCGACCACGGCCGAGAGTTGCGGCTCGCCCTTGCGGAACATGATGCCGTAGGGGTCGTAGGACAGGTAATCGCCGGTGACGCGGAACTTGTCCTGAGCCTTGTGCCGCACGATCAGGGTCGAGAGCAGGATGTCGTCGGTCGCGAATGCATCGGCCTTGCCGTCCACGACCATTTGGAACGACTGCTCATGGTCGGCGCCGACGACGATGTTCAGCCCCAGCGAGGACTTCTTGTCGGCCGCCCGTATCGCCTGCTCGTTGGTGGTGCCCTTCGTCACCACGATGGTCTTGCCCTTCAGATCGGCCAACGACTGCACGCTTGACGCCTTCGGCACCATCAGCTTGGTGCCGGCGACGAACATCAGGGGTGAGAAGGCGACGCGCTTGGCGCGCTCGGCATTGGCCGTGGTCGAACCGCATTCCAGGTCGATCTTGTTCTGGAGCACGGCGTCGATGCGGTCGTCGGAGGTGACCTTGACGTAGGCGATCTTCAGATTGGGATCGTCAACCTCGACGCCGATCTCCTCGACGACGGCCTCGCAGAGCTCGAGGCTATAGCCGATCGGGCGGCCCGCCTGATCGAGGAAGGAGAACGGCGGCGAGCTCTCGCGATAGCCGAGCCGCACGGTGTGCGCATTCTTGATGGCTGACAGCGTCGGGCTAAGCCCTTCGCTGCCGCCGGTCTGGGCCGAGGCGCCGGTTGCCAGCAGGCATGCCGCCAGCAACAGACCGCCCGAAATCGCCGTGAAAGGGCGCATGTCGCACTCCCTTCAATGGCCGGCCATCGCAGGTACTTCGCCGGGCACCATGTCGTCGGGCACGGCGTCGCTCGGTCCCATTGCGTGCTCGGGCCCGAGCTCGCCTTCCCATTTCGCCACGACCGAGGTCGCCAGCGTGTTGCCGATCACGTTGGTGGCGCTGCGGCCCATGTCGAGGAAGGTATCGATGCCCATGATCATCAACAGCCCCGCCTCGGGAATGCCGAACTGCGACAGCGTCGAGGCGATCACGACGAGGGAGGCACGCGGCACGCCGGCGACGCCCTTCGAGGTGATCATCAGCGTCGCGAGCATCGCAAGCTGCGTGCCGAGCGGCATGTCGATGTGGTAGCTCTGCGCGATAAAGATGCTCGCGAAGGTACAGTACATCATCGTGCCGTCGAGATTGAAGGAGTAGCCGAGCGGCAGCACGAAGCTCGATATCCGCGATGAGGCGCCGAAGCGGTTGAGACCCTCCAGTGTCTTCGGATAGGCCGCTTCCGAGCTCGCGGTGGAGAACGCGATCATCAGCGGCTCGCGGATCAGCTTCAGCAGATGGGCGTAGCGCGGCCCGATCACGATGAAGCCGACCACAACCAGGATGGCCCACAGGATGGAGAGCGAGAGATAGAAGCCGCCCATGAAGACGATGAGCTTCCAGAGCACCAGCAAGCCGTTCTTGGCGACTGTCGCCGTGATGGCGGCCCAGACCGCGAACGGTGCGAACAGCATCACATAGCCCGTGACCTTGAGCATGATGTGGCCGATATCGTCGATCAGCGCCAGGATCGGCTTGGAGCGCTCGGGCATCGAGCCCATCGCCACCGAGAAGAACACGGCGAAGATCACGATCTGCAGAATCTCGTTCTGCGCCATCGCATCCGCGATCGAGGTCGGGATCAGATGGGTGAGGAATTTCTCGATCGAGAAGGCGGAGACCGGCAGGCCGGTCGACTGCGCCTTGTCCGGCAGCGTCCCGGGGAAGTTGGCGCCGGGCTGAAGCAGGTTGACCATCACGAGACCGAGCATCAGTGAGACGAAGGAGGCGCTGACGAACCAGCCCATGGTCTTGGCGAAGATGCGGCCGAGCTTGGAGCCCGAGCCCATATGCGCAATGCCGCCGACCAGCGTGGCGAACACCAGTGGCGCGATGATCATCTTGATCAGGCGCAGGAAGATCACGGCGATCAGGTTGATGGAGGAGGCCCAGTCGGCGCGCGTGTCGGGCAGGAAGTTGTAGATCGCCGCACCCATGATGATGCCCAGCACCATCGCCGCCAAGATGTATTGCGTAAACCTGTTCGACATTGAGGATCCCCACGACACCGGCGCTTCATGATGTCGCAGATACGAAAGCGACGCAACACGCTTTGCGTGTGGTCGCGTTGGCCGGATGTTCCCGTTGTGAAATGGAACGCGGAGATCTAGCCTTCATGCAGCGCACAACAAAAGCGGCTTGCACGTTTTCTTGGCTGCGGCTGCATCAATAATCGTCAAAATAGTCAAAGGGGAAATGTCATGAGCGGCAGCATCAATCGCCAGATCCTTCTGGTGGAAAAGCCCAGCGGCAAGCTCGGTCCCGAGCATTTCAAGATGGTCGACGGCGCGATGCCGGAGCCGAAGGACGGCGAGGCCTTGCTGCGCGTGCGTTACATTTCGCTCGATGCCGCCAATCGCGCCTGGATGCACGGCGCGACCTACCGTTCGGCCGTGGAAGCCAACAGCGTGATGGCCGGCGGAGCCATCGCCGAAGTCGTCAGCTCGAAGGCGCCGGGGCTGGCAGCAGGTGACATCGTGTTCGGCGATACCGGCTGGCAGGACTATGCCGCGGTGCCGGCAAAGCATCTGAACAAGATGCCGAAGCTTGAGCCGATGACGCACCTGCTCAGCGTGTTCGGCATCGCCGGCCTCACCGCCTATTTCGGCCTGCTGGAGATCGGTAAGCCTAGGGAGGGAGAGACGGTCGTGGTCTCCGCCGCCGCAGGCTCGGTCGGCTCGATCGTCGGACAGATCGCCAGGATCAAGGGATGTCGCGTGATCGGCATTGCCGGCGGCGCGGACAAATGCAACTGGCTGACCTCCGAGCTCGGCTTCGATGCCGCCGTCGACTACAAGGACGGCGCGGTGTTCAAGGCGTTGCGTGCGGCCGCGCCAAAAGGCATCGACGTCTATTTCGACAATGTCGGCGGCGACATCCTCGAAGCCTGCCTGCCGCAGATGAACAATTATGGCCGCATCGCCTGTTGCGGCGCGATCTCGCAATATGACGGCGCGCCCGCCGCGCATGGCCCGCGCGGCATCCCCGGGTTGATCGTGGTGAAGCGGCTGGTGATGCAGGGCTTCATCGTGATGGACTACATGAAGGAGAGACAACGCGCGCTCGCCGAGCTGCAGGCCTGGGTTAAATCCGGCAAGCTGAAGGTGCAGGAGGACATCATCGATGGCCTTGAGAACACGCCGAAGGCGCTGATCGGATTGCTCGCGGGCGAGAACCGCGGCAAGCGCATGGTCAAGCTATGACGACGTAGTTACGTCGCATTTGCGTCGGCATAATTGACTTGCGGTAGAGGCCAAAGCGGCCAAAGATACCGCGCGCGAGGCATCACTCGCGACGATTGCGCTTGCATCACATTTCATAATCGTCGGCGTTGCCGGCAGGGCGGGAATACAGTCAGATGTTCAACACGTTGAAGCGTGCCCCAACGCGCAAGGCGTTGCTGTCGGCAATGATCTTCGCAAGTGCAGCACCGGCCCTCGCACAAGCCCCGACCGATGCGCAGAAGAGCGCGATCCGCTCGGCCTGCCGCTCGGACTTCGTGGCGCACTGCTCGAGCGTAACCCCCGGCGGCGTGGAAGCCTATCAATGCCTGCAGAAGAACATGTCCAGCCTCGCGCCAGGATGCCAAACCGCGGTCCGCGCGGTTGAGCCCGCTGCGGCTCCGAAGACCGAAGCCGCTCCCGCCGCGTCCAAGCCCGAAGCACCAAAAACCGAAGCACCCAAGACCGAAGCTGCCCCCAAGGCGGAGTCGGCGCCTGCCGCGCCGAAGGCTGACTCTGCCCCCGCGGCAAAGCCGGCCGCCGCACCGGCGCCGAAGGCTGCTGCCGCCAAGCAGCCGAGCAGCGCACAGGTTGCAGCGGTCAAGAGCGCGTGCCGCGCCGATTATCCCAAGGTGTGCGCCAGCGTGCCGCCGGGCGGCGCCCCCGCGCTCGAATGCCTGGAGAAGAACAAGGCCAAGGTGTCGCCCGCCTGCGAGAAGGCCATAAGCGCCGCGGCGGGTAGCGGTGGCGCAACGACAGCGCCTGCGGGCGCGGCTCCTGCGGCGGCAGCTCCGGCGGCCGCGCCGGCCGCGATCGTTCTGCGCCCGCTGCGGCCCCGCGAAGAACTGCTCATCATTCGCTCGGCCTGCAGTGCCGATATCCGTAACCTGTGCGCCGGCGTGGCGCCTGGCGGCGGCCGTATCGTGCAGTGCATTGCGAGCAATGCAGGCTCGCTGTCGCCCGCCTGCAAGGACGTGCTCGCACCGTTCGCGGCGCGATAGAATCGCTGTGCAAACCCGCGCTCGGCAGCGCGCATGAACAAACTGGTGGCGCGCGAAACAACATCGTGCGCTTGCAACGACGCTATAAGATTTGCCGATATCCGATTTCGATCACGAAGGGCCGGGAGGAAGACATGCGTGCATTCCTACTCACTGCCTCGGCGCTGCTCGCCTTCGCGGCGACCATGATCTTCGAAACCTCCGATGCCAACGCGGTGGTCTGCGCCCGCGGCGTCTATCGCGCCGGCTGCGCCGGGCCGAATGCCGCCGTCGTGGTTCGCATGCCAGTTCCGGTCGTCCGCTGCACCAGGGTGCTGGTGAACGGGGTCTATGTGAAGCGCTGCGTCTGACAGGCCGGATGGCCAAGCCGGCGCGGTTTGGCTATGGTTCGCACCTGATGGTTTCGGACACGCGCAAAACGCGTGTCCAGAGCGGGCTTCGGCGTGCCACGCGCTGGCGATAATTCCGCTGGCGCCGGACGTCGGAGCACACTAGTCTACCCCTAGATAGTAAGTATACTGTCAATTAGGGAGGCAGACGTTGCGGATCGCCGTGATTGGCGGGGGGCCCGGTGGGCT
Source organism: Bradyrhizobium sp. CSA207 (assembly GCF_029051685.1). GTDB lineage: Bacteria > Pseudomonadota > Alphaproteobacteria > Rhizobiales > Xanthobacteraceae > Bradyrhizobium. Next base: position 15,859 of record NZ_JAACFT010000012.1, read on the forward strand.
CTACTTCGCCTATCTCTGGAAGAAGCGTCACCCCGAGGATCAAGTCGACCTGTTCGAACAGAACCCGGCCGACGCGACCTGGGGCTTTGGCGTCGTGTTCTCCGACCAGGCGCTGGAATTCCTGCGCGCTGACGACCCCGAGACGGTCGATGCGATCGCGCCACATATGGAGAGCTGGCAGAACATTACGCTGAACCTGCACGGCGACAGCGTCGCCATCGACGGCGTCGGCTTCTCCTCGATCGGCCGGCTCGAGCTGTTGAAGTTCCTGCAGCAGCGCGCGATCGATGCCGGCGTCACGCCGCGCTTCGACACCCAGATTCACGCCATCGACGAGCTCAACGGCCACGATCTGATCGTCGCCGCCGACGGCCTGAACTCGCTGGTGCGCCGCGCCTATGAGGGCGATTTCGGCACCTCGCTGTCCTACTCCTCCAACAAGTTCGTCTGGTACGGCACCTCGAAGCGCTTCGACACGCTGTCGCAGACCTTCGTGAAGACCGATCGCGGCGCCTTCAACGCCCATCACTACCGCTACTCGCCGACCATGAGCACGTTCCTGGTCGAGTGCGATTACGCGACCTGGCAGGCCTATGGCTTTGCCTACAAGGACGTCGAGCAATCCAAGGGCGTCTGCGAGGAGGTGTTTGCCGACACGCTCGGCGGCCGGTCCCTCGTCTCCAACAAATCGGTCTGGCGCAACTTTCCCTGGGTCTGGAACGAGCACTGGTCGTTCAAGAACATGGTGCTGATCGGCGACGCCCTGCACTCGGCGCATTTTTCGATCGGCTCGGGGACGCGGCTCGCGATCGAGGACGCCATCGCGCTGGTCAAGGCGCTGGAATCGGATGCACATCTGACGACAGCGCTGCATCGCTACCAGGCCGCACGCAAGCCCGTGCTGCAGAAGCTCGTCAACGCCGCGCGCACCTCGGCCTACTGGTACGAGCATTTTGCCGAACATATGAACCTCGACCTGATGGACTTCGCCTACAGCTACATCACCCGCTCCGGGCGTATCGACGATGCCCGGCTGCGGGCGATGTCGCCGGCCTTCATGGCGCGTTACGAGGCCGCAAAGAACGGCGGAGGCGCGGCATGAGCGGCAAGATTCGCGACCAGGTGCCGGCCGACAGCCCGGGCGGGCGCGAGATCGGCTTTGCCGTTCCGCAGACCTACAATGCCAGCCGCGTGCTGTTCGACAATCTCGCAAAAGGACACGGCGACAAGCTCGCGCTGATCGGGCCGGCGGGCACACGCAGCTATGCCGAGCTCTGCGCGGAAGCCGGGCGATGGGGCAACGGCTTCGCCTCGCTCGGACTTGAGCGCGGCGATCGCGTGCTGCTGTTCCTCGACGACACGCCGGCCTATCCGGCCGCGTTCTTCGGCGCGGTCCGTGCCGGCTTCGTGCCGCTGCTGATCAACACGCTGACGCCGCCGGACCTGTTGCAATTCTATCTCGCCGATTCCGGCGCGAGCGTCGCAGTCGCCGAATCCGAGTTCTGCGCTCGCTTCAACGCGGAGGCCTGCAAGGACACTGGCCTGCGCACCCTGATCGTCGTCAACGGCGAGGTGCGCGATCACGCGGCGCCGGAGGCGATCCCGGCGGTCGGCTGGCTCGCGCGGTTCCCGGATGAGCTGGCAGAGGCCGGCACCGATCGCGACGAGATGGCATTCTGGATGTATTCGTCGGGCTCGACCGGCCGGCCCAAGGGCATCGTGCATCTCCAGCACGACATGGCCTATAGCGAGGCCGCCTTCGCGAAGAACGTGTTGAAGCTGACGCGGGGCGACATCTGCTTCTCAGTTCCGAAAATCTTCTTCGCTTACGGCTTTGGCAACTCCGTCACCTTCCCGTTCTCGGCTGGCGCCGCGACGCTGCTGTTGCCGGGCCAGCCCAAACCCGCGGCGATCTTCGCCGCGATCGAACAGTACAAGCCAACAGTCTTCTTCGGGCTGCCCACGCTCTACACCTCGCTGACCAAGGCCGAAGGCGCGGACAAGACCGACTTTTCATCGCTGCGCATGTCGCTCTCCGCGGCCGAGGTGCTCTCGGCCGAAGTCTTCAACGGCTGGAAAAATCTCACCGGTCTCGAGATCGTCGAGGGGCTCGGCTCGACCGAGGTGCTGCACATCTATCTCTCCAACCGCCCCGAGCGAAAGAAGCTCGGCGCCGCCGGCCTGCGCGTGCCCGGCTACGAGGTCGCGCTTCGCGACAAGGACGGGCGCGAGGTCGGCGACGAAGAGGAAGGCATTTTGTGGGTGCGCGGCGATTCCAACACGCCGCTGTACTGGAACCGGCCGGACAAATCCGCCGAGACCATCCGCGAGGAGGGCTGGATCTACACTGGCGATCGCTTTGTGCGTGACGCCGACGGCTTCCACTTCTTCCGCGGCCGCGCCGATGATCTCATCAAAATTTCAGGCCAATGGGTCTATCCGCTCGAGGTCGAGCTGTGCCTCGCCGACCATCCCGACATCCGCGAATGCGCAGTCTTCGCCGCCGAACTGCCGGATCGCCGCATGACGCTGAAGGCGGTGGTGGTGATGAACAACCGGACTGTCGACCAGAGCGAAGCGACGCGCCGGCTCCAGGACTACGTGAAGGGCAAGCTCTTGCCCTACAAATATCCGCGCGAGGTGATCTTCATCGAGGAGCTGCCGAAGACCGGCACGGGGAAGATCGATCGGCAGGCGTTGTTGCGGATGTGAGGAGGTGACCTCGCAAATTTCTCGGTGTCATCGCCCGGCTTGACCGGGCGATCCAGTATTCCAGAAGCGGTTGTGATTGAGCCGAGAAGCCGCGGCGTACTGGATTCCCCGCTTTCGCGGGGAATGACAGCGGAGATGGAGGCGAAGCATTGCCTCACCCAACATCCACGCGCCTACACAGCCTCCCTCACCCCGCCTTGCCTAGACGCTCCAGCACATCCTCCGCTCGCAGCGGCACGCGTGAGGATTCGTTGTTGAGATCGACAAGCTGCACCAGCAGCGCCATCAGCGTCTTGCGGTCGGCCGGCTTGAGCGGCTCCATCATGCGTGCCTGAGCGCGCTCAACGGCCGGGACGATCTCGCGCAGGATCGCGGCGCCGGATTTCGTCAGATAGAGCAGCTTGATCCGCTTGTCCTCGGGCGCCGGCCTGCGCTCGACATAGTCCTTGGCTTGAAGCCGCTCGATCACGCTGCCGAGCGTGGAGCGGTCGAAGGCGATCACCGCCGACAGCCGCGTCGCGTCGATGCCGGGATGGGTGTGGATCGCGATCAGCGCGGCATATTGCACCGGGGTGAGGTCGAACGCCTTGCACTCCTCCATGAAGATCGAGACCGCGATCTGCTGCATGCGCCGGAACAAATAGCCTGGCGCGGCATAGACGGCGTCCATCGTGATGGAAGGCTTACTCGGCATCGGGCTGCTTCTCCGGCGCGGCGTTCGCGAACGCAGGCAGCGCCTTTGCCGCCGCTTCCGCCGTGAGCAGCCGCGGATAAGCGGCGACGTCGACGCCGAAGCGGCGGGCATTGGCGAGTTGCGGCACCAGGCAGAGATCGGCGAGCGTCGGTGCATCGCCGAAGCAGAACGGACCCGGCTCGCCCTTGATCAGCGTCTCGCAGGCCGACAGCCCTTCGCGATTGACCCACGCCGCCCATTCCTGAACCTTTTCCTCGGCAAGACCGAGCTCGCGCAGGCGCGCCAGCACTTTCAGGTTCTGCACGGGGTGGGTGTCGCAGGCGATCGCCAGCGCAAACGCTCTCACCTTGGCGCGGCGCAGCGGATCCTTCGGCAGCAGCGGCGGGTTGGGATGGATTTCGTCGAGCCATTCGATGATGGCGACCGACTGGGTCAGCACCGCTCCGGCATCGTCCTCCAAAGCCGGCACCAGGCCTTGCGGATTGATCGCGAGATAGGCCGGCGCACATTGCTCACCCTTGCGGAGATGATGCGGCAGATGCTCCGCGCCGAGGCCCTTCAGGTTCAGCGCAATCCGCACCCGGTAAGCGGCGCTGGAGCGGAAATAGCCGTGCAGCTTCATTGGACCCTCCTCTCATTCTTGTTGGCCACGTTGACGCTACCTAGATCGTCAGTATACTGTCAATCAAGAAAACGAACGGGAGCCGCACCATGGAAGCCGTGACCAAGACGCCGGAACGCGAGGCATTCTACAAGAAGATCGACGGCGAAAATCTCACCGCGCTGTGGACGGTCATGAGCGACCTGATCACACCGGAGCCGAAGAGCGCCTGCCGGCCGCATCTGTGGAAATTCGACGTCATTCGCAACTACATGACCGAAGCCGGCAAGCTGATCACCGCCAAGGAAGCCGAGCGGCGCGTGCTGGTGCTGGAAAACCCCGGCTTGCGCGGCCAGTCCAAGATCACGACCTCGCTCTATGCCGGCGTGCAGATGGTGGTGCCGGGCGACGTCGCGCCCGCCCATCGCCACAGCCAGTCGGCGCTGCGCTTCGTACTCGAGGGTAAGGGCGCCCATACCGCGGTGGACGGCGAGCGCACCGCGATGGAGCCCGGCGACTTCATCATCACGCCGTCAATGACCTGGCACGATCACTCCAACGAGACCGATCAGCCGATGTTCTGGCTCGACGGTCTCGACATTCCCATGGTGCAGTTCTTCGACTGCTCGTTTGCCGAAGGCGCGAAGGAAGACCAGCAGACAATCACCAAGCCCGCAGGCGACAGCTTTGCGCGCTATGGCCACAATCTGCTGCCGGTTGACGCTAGGCGAAGCTCGAAGACATCGCCGATCTTCAGCTACCCCTATGCTTACACCCGCGAAGCGCTGGAGAAGGCCAAGGCTCGCGAGGAGTGGGATGCTTGCCACGGCTTGAAGCTGAAATTCAGCAATCCCGAGACCGGCGATTTCGCGATGCCGACCATCGGCACTTTCATCCAGCTGCTGCCCAAGGGCTTCAAGACCGCGCGATATCGCGCGACCGATGCGACGGTGTTCTGTCCGATCGAGGGCCATGGCCGCACCCGCATCGGGGAAGCGACCTTCGAATGGGGCCCGCGCGATCTGTTCGTGGTGCCGAGCTGGCAATGGGTCACGCACGAAGCCGATTCCGACGCCGTGCTGTTCAGCTTCTCGGATCGCCCGGTGCAGCAAAAGCTCGACCTGTTCCGCGAAGATCGCGGGAATGCGTGAGGCTGGCCAATAGCCAAGCATTCAGTGTCGTCCCGGCGAAGGCCGGGACCCATACCGCGTGATTTATCAAGGAAGGGCGGTGTTCGTACCGACGAACGAGCAACTAAGAGCCTTCGCCAAACTTCTCCCTGGGGTTATGGGTCCCGGCCTTCGCCGGGACGACAGCGGAGAATTTGGCGCGGGACCGCATTCACGCTCGTTAGGGCTAGCGCCAGTGCAGCAACCGCGTCTCCAGCAAATTGATCACCCGGCCCACCGCCAATCCGAACACTGACAGGATCACGACGCCCGCAAGCAGCTGATCGGTCTGCATCAGATTGCCGGCCTGGAGCACGAAGGCCCCGATGCCGTATTGCGCGCCGATCATCTCGGCGCTGACGACGAGCAGCAGCGCCACCGAGGCGGTGATGCGGAAGCCGGCGAGGATGGCGGGCAGCGCGCCCGGCCAGATCACCTTGCGCACGATGGTGGCGAACGGCACGTTGAAGCTCTGCGCCATGCGGATGAGGTTGCGCGGCACCGCGTCGACGCCGCTATAGACCGAGATCGCGGTCGAGAAGAACACGCCTAGTGCAATTGTCGCGATCTTCGGCTCTTCACCGATGCCGAGCCACAGGATCAACAGCGGCAATAGCGCGATCTTCGGGATCGGAAACAGCGCCGAGATGAAGGTGATGCCGACGCTGCGCGCCAGCCGCGACAGGCCGATGCCAAAGCCGACGGCGATACCGGCCGCGGTGCCGAGCAGCCAGCCGACGCCGATGCGCAAGAGCGAAGCCGAGAGATGCTGCCAGAGCGCGCCGGAGACGGCGAGCTGATAGATCGCGCGAACGATAGCGGAAGGCGCCGGCAGGAACAGCGGATTGACGAGGCCGGCGCTGCCGGCGGCCTGCCAGATCGCAATGACCAGCGCCAGCGCGATCCAGCCGCCGAAACGGCTGCTCGCCGGCACGAAGCCGGCGCCGCGGAAGCGGACGCGCCGCGCCGGGGCGTCCTTTGCCGGCGTGTCCGTCGTGGCGCGATCAAGCATGCTGCACCTCGCGCTCGGCATCGATCGCCTCGTTGCGGATCAGCGACCAGATCTGATTCTGAATGGCGAGCAGCTTTTCACGCGCGGCGATTTCGCTGCGCTCAGTACGCGTCATCGGCACGCTCACGACCTCGCGAATGCGGCCGGGACGCCGCGACAGCACCACGATGCGGTCGGCAAGCCGTGCGGCCTCTTCGAGATTGTGGGTGACATAGACCGCGCCCATGCCGCCATCGGCGAGCAGGCGGACGAAATCCTCCATCAAGAGCTCGCGGGTCTGCGAGTCCAGCGCTGAGAGCGGTTCGTCCATCAGCAGGATGGCGGGACGCACCGCCAGCGCACGCGAGATGCCGACGCGCTGGCGCATGCCGCCGGAGAGCTGCTTTGGATAGGTCTTGCGAAAATCGGTGAGGCCGGTGCGGCGCAGGGCATCCTCAACCTGGGCACGGCGCTGCGCGGCCGAGAGCTGCGCGTGCAGCAGCGGGAATTCGACGTTCTCCTCCACCGTGGCCCAGGGCAGCAGCGCAAAATCCTGGAACACGAAGGTGAGCGGATTGAGACTGTCCGCCGGCGGCGATCCGCGCAGCTCGGGCGCGCCGGACGACGGCTGCAACAGGCCGCCGAGAATCGACAGCAGCGTGCTCTTGCCGCAACCCGAGGGGCCGACGATCGCCACGACTTCGCCCGCGCTGACGGTGAACGAGACGTCGTCGAGCACTGCGAGCTCGCCGAAGCGATGGCTGATGCGGTTGGCGATCAGGTCCATGCGATGAGCCCGCTTTCTTCACCCTCCCCTGGAGGGGGAGAGTCGGTTCGCATGCAGGAAAGCGAAATGCGAACCGGGGTGGGGTGACAGTCTCTCCGCAAGGGTGCTGACGACGGTTGCCGATGAAATACCCCGCAGCGACCAAGGCGAACAAGGGAGAGACTACCGCCGCGGCTCACCCCACCCCGCTCACTCCGGACGATGCTGCGCATCGCCGAAGCGATCGACCCTCCCCCTCCAGGGGAGGGCGGCAGATCGCTCGCCACAAGAATTTGCATCGTTTGCATCAATCCGCCTTCACAAAATCCTTGGCGATGATCGCGCTCGCGTCAAAGCCCTTGTCGGCAAAACCCTGCTCTTGCAGCCATTTGATCTGGTTGTCGACGTTCTTCACGTCGAGCCTGCCCTCCGGATCGATATAGGCGCAATTGCCGACCACCTGCTCGACCGGCAGATTGGTGTACTTTGCAATGATCTCCAGCAGCGGCTTCGTCTTGTCGTTGATCGGCGCGACGCCGTCCTTCATCGCGGCGAGGATGACGTCGTGATATTCGCGGTCCGCCTTGGCGAGCGCGCCGAGCAGCTTCGTGACCAGCACCTTGTTGGTCAGCGTCTTCGGCGAAGCGAACACCGCGCCCAATTGCCAGGGCGTCTCGTCGCCGACCCAGCCCAAAAACTTCGCGCCGCCCTCGTCCATCAACTTTCGAGCGGTGGAGATGGGAAGCAACGCCGCGTCGACCGTCTCGCCCTTGAGCGCGGCCGCCGCATTGGACAGCGATTGCAGCGGGATGATCTTCACGTCGGCTAGCTTGAAGCCGTATTTGTCAGCGAGCAGTCCCAGCGAGTAGTGAAAGGAGGAGCCGACCTGCGTCACCGCGACGCGTTTTCCCGCGAGATCCTTCGGCGTCTTCAAGCCGGCAGCATAAGCGTTGTTGCCGGCGAAATAGCCGATCAGAGGATAGCCCGCCTTCTCGCGGCTCATGCCGCCGATCACCTTCAGCACGCCCTTGCCGGCCAGATTATAAAGGCCGGCGGTGAAGGCGGTGACGCCGAAATCGATGTCGCCCGAGGTGGCAGCGACCGCGATCGGCTGCGCCGCGTCGAAGAACTTCAGCTCGACATCGAGGCCGGCTTCGCGAAAATAGCCCTTGTCATGCGCGATGAAGACCGGCGCGGAGGACGACAGGCGGAGCACGCCGATCCTGGCCTTCAGCGCGTCCTCGGCTTGTGCCGTGCCCATCGCCATGATCGCCACCAGGCTAGCTACCGCGAGCCGCGCAATCCCGATCATTCCGTTTCCTCCTGTGGTTCTCTTGGTGGTTCTTCTTGGCCGCTTTCTTGCCGCTCGTCACAGCCCCTCGGGCACGGGCTGATCCCGGCCGATGAAGGCACCGTGTTGTTTCAACGTTTCCTGCAATACTTCGACCGGGATGTCACGCGGGATCCGGTTTCCCGACAGCGCCAGCCCCGCCGCGGAACCGGCCGCCTCGCCCATTACGAAACAGGCACCGGAGACCCGCGCCGCCGACTGACCCTCGTGGGTCATGGAGGCGCAGCGGCCGGCGACCAGCAGATTGTCGACGCCTTCGGGCACCAGCATCCGGTAGGGCAGCTCGTTATAGCCACGCGATTCCGGGATGGGCGGGAAGGTGAACACGACATCGCCGGGAACGTGGGCCTCGATCGGCCAGCCATTGACGCCGATGGAGTCCTCGAACGAGGCGCAGCCGAGCACGTCCTCGCCGCTGAGCTGGTAACCGCCCTTGATGCGGCGGGTCTCGCGGATGCCGAGCTGCGGCGGCAGATCGACGATGTAGGATTTTTCAAAGCCCGGCACGGTACGCAGGAATTCGAACGCGGCGAGCGCCTGTTTTCGGCCCTCGATCTCGCCGCGGGTGAGATCGTCGGGCTCGATGCCGTTGATGGCGTGGCCGTCCTCGCGCGCCACCTGCGTAAAGTTCACCCGCCATTCGATGCCGGACTTCTGCGGCCGCACGATCGCGCTTTTGCGCGGGAATTTGTGGGTGCCGGCGGCCAGCGCCTTTTCCATCAATTGCGGGATGGTCCGCCAGGCCTCGCCGGCCCTTTCGGGATCGATGCCGTTGAGACGGAGCATCATCGAGGGATACAGCGGATGGCCGTGCTCGTCGCCGACCTCGAACGGCGCGCCGGCCCAGACCGCGAGATCGCCGTCGCCGGAGCAGTCGATGAAGATCTCCGCGCGCACCGCCTGCCGGCCGGCCTTGGTCTCCACCATCAGCGCGTCGATGCGGCGATCGTCGCCCATCACCACGCCGGCGCCGAGCGCATGGAAGAGGATGTGCACCTTGTGGCTGGCGAGGAGCTGGTCGGCCGCGATCTTGTAGGCCGCGGTGTCATAGGCCTGGGCGAACACCTTGCCGAGGATCAAGTGCGGCGCGTTGAGGCCGTTCAAGCGATCGATCCGCGCCAGCAATTCGGACGCCATGCCCTGCACCAGCCGGTGCGCCTGGCCATAGACATTGCCATGCAGGCCGCAGAAATTGGTGACGCCGGCAGCGGTGCCCATGCCGCCGAGGAAGCCGTAGCGCTCGATCAGCAGCGTCCGCCGTCCGGCGCGCGCAGCGGACGCTGCCGCCACGATGCCGGCCGGGCCGCCGCCGAGAACGACGACTTCATATTCGCCGTAGAGCGGCACTTGGCGCGCTGGTTCGTCGATCGTCGTGGCCCGCATGGCGCGTCCTATCCCTGAAATCCCTTGCTTGGCCCGACTATGAATTAACGCGGACCAAGCTACAATCCACCAAAATAGGCGATCAGCTTTCTCGAATCGCGAAAGGTCGAGATGGACATCCTGGTGAACCTTCAGGCCTTTCTCGCCACCGCAGACGCTGCCGGCTTCTCCGCCGCTGCAAGAAAGCTCAACGTCTCGACCTCGGTGGTCGCCAAGCGCGTCACGCAACTGGAGGCGCGGATCGGCACGCCGCTGTTTCATCGCTCGACCCGGCAATTGCGGCTGACCGAGGCCGGCCAGCGCTATGTGCATCGCGCCCGCGGTCTGGTGGCCGACGCCACCGACCTGCTCTCGCGCATGGGCGAGAAGGGTCACGATCTCGTCGACCATCTCCGCATCAAGGCGCCGACCTCGTTGACCGTCGCGCGGCTCGCCGATGCCTTCAGCGTCTTTCAGACGCAGAATCCGCTGGTCAAGCTCGATATCGTGCTGATCGATCGCCCGGTTGATCCCGTGACGGAAGGCTTCGACATCGCCATCGGTGCCTTCCCGCTTTCCTTCGGCGGGGTCGTTGACGAGCCGCTATGTGCGCTGAAGCGGCTGCTCTGTGCCTCACCGGCCTATTTGAAGAAGCACGGCACACCAAAGCATCCACGCGACCTCGTCGATCATCGCTGCCTCAGCTTTCTGCCGACGGGCCCCGAATGGATTTTTGACGGCCCGCGCGGCCGCATCAGCGTCCAGGTCAGCCCGCTGCTCTCCTCGAACGAAGGCCATGTGCTGGCGCGCAGCGCGATTGCCGGCAATGGCATCGCGCTGATCTCGCATTATCTTGTGGCAGGCGCCTTGCGCGACGGCACGCTCAAGCCGGTCTTGCGCGACTTTCCAATTCCAGAGCTGTGGGTGAAGGCCGCAATCCCCGAGCGGCGGCGCAACGCCGCCGCCGTGCAGGCGCTGCTGACGCTGCTGAAAGCGTCACTCGCATCGCCGCTGTAAAGGCCCGTAGCCCGGATGGAGCGCAAGCGTAATCCGGGTTTCGTGCCACGCGGGGCAGTCGCGAGATTCGGTTGGTCCGTCCCGGATTGCGCTTCGCTTCATCCGGGCTACAAGCTGTTTTCAAAGGTTGCAGTTGCCCTTCATCGGCCGACCTGAGAGAAGTGGCGCCATGGATTCGACCCTCGCGAAACTCGTCCCGCCTGCCTTGATCGCCCTGTTGATCTCAGCCGCGCCCGCCGCAGCTGTGGAGCAGAACTGCCGCTTCATCCAGGCCAAGCCCGAGCGCGAGGCCTGCTACAAGCGGCAGGAGGAAGAGCTCGCGGCGAAACGCAAGCCCGTCGTGCCGATTGACAACGGCAAGGCATTCGAATCAGCGCGGCAGATGCGGCAGGACGACGAAGCCGTCTACCGCAGCATCCAGGGTATATGCCGCGGCTGCTGAGCGGCGCGCGCATTCAGCCATTGCCGCTCGTCCAATTCGCCGCCCGCTTCTCGGCAAACGACGCCAACCCCTCTGCCGCCTCGGCGCTCTGCCGCTTCACCGAATGCAGGTGAACCAGCCGCGCATAGGCGGCATCGTCCACCGCCATGCCGCCAAACGAGCTCTCCAGCGCGAGCCGCTTGGTCTCGGCCATCGCCTCCGGTCCGTTGGCGAGCAGCTGCTCGACCACCTTGGTACCGGCAGCCTCCAGTTCGGCGAGCGGCACCACCTCATGGACGAGGCCGATGCGGCGGGCGTCCTCGGCGCCGAAGCGCTCGCCGGTAAGTGCGTAACGGCGGACCTGCCGCACGCCGATGGCGTCGCAGAGTTGCGGAATGATGATCGCGGCGGTCAGGCCCCAGCGCACCTCCGTGATCGAGAACAGGGCATTATCGGCGGCGATGACGACATCGCAGGCGGCGATCACGCCGGTGCCGCCGCCAAAACAGCCGCCCTGCACCAATGCCACGGTCGGGATCGGCAAGGTGTTGAGCCGCTGCACCGCCTCGAACGTCGCGCGGGACGCCGCCTCGTTCGCATCAGTCGATTGCGGCCGCACGCCGTTGATCCATTTGAGATCGGCGCCGGCCTGAAAATGCTTGCCGTTGCCGCGGAGCACGACGACACGCAGATTGGACTGCTTGCCCAATTCGTCCATGGCCGCGAGCACGCCTGCGATCAATGCGCCGTCATAGGCATTGTTCACCTCCGGACGGTTCAAGGTCACGGTCGCGACGCCACGCTCATCTAAGGTCCACAGGACGGGGCTGGCGGTCATCGGCGATCCTCCGGTCGGTTCATTTGCCGCGCACTATGGCCGAGGCCGCGCGCCCCGATCCATATCTTTCCGTCGTAGGGAGGCCGCGTCCATCGCATGGCGGGTTGTGCCATGCTGGAGTCGGGCGGCAGCCAAGGGACCAGGCAAAGCGATCAGGGACGGGACATCACATCATGCGCATCTGCATTTTCGGCGCGGGCGCCGTCGGCAGCCACATCGCGGTCAGGCTGGCCCGTGCCGGCCATGAGGTCTCGTGCGTGATGCGGGGCGCGCATCTCGAAGCGGTGCGCGCGGGCGGCCTGAAGCTGCGCGTCGGCGATTCCGAGGTGAGCGCCAAGGTGAACGCCACCGGCGATCCGGCCCAGCTCGGACCGCAGGATGTCGTCATCAGCACGCTGAAGGCCACCGCGCTTCAGGGGCTCGTTGCCAGCCTCAAACCATTGCTCGGCGAAGACACTGCGATCGTGTTCGCCCAGAACGGTATTCCCTGGTGGTACGGGATTGGCCTGCCGCCGCGGCACCCGACCCCGCCCGACATCTCCTTCCTCGACCCGGGTGGACGGCTGCGCGCCTGCATTCCGAAAGAACGGATCGTCGGTGGGGTGGTCTTCTCCTCCAACGAGGTGATCGCGCCGGGCGTGGTGCAAAACCTCACGCCCGATCGCAACCGTCTGCTGGTCGGAGAATGCGACGACCGCAATTGCGAGCGCATCACCAGGCTCCGCGGGGTTCTGAACGACGCACGGCTGGAATCGCCGCCGGTGGCCGATATCCGTGAGGCGATCTGGTCAAAGTTGCTGACCAACATGTCGCTGTCGGTGCTGTGCCTGCTCACCGGCCAGACCGCGCGCGGCGTGCGCGACGATCCTGCTTTTGCCGAGGTCATTCCGCGCATGCTGAACGAGGCCAACGAGATCGCGCAGCACTTCATCCCCGAGGTCAAGCGCGTGTCACGCAGCGGCCCCGCCCCCAACCACAAGCCGTCACTGCTGCAGGATTACGAGCTCGGCCGCGCCATGGAGATCGACGTGCTGGTGAAGGCGCCTGCCGCCTTCGCGCGCGCTGCCGGCCTGTCGACACCGACGCTCGATTTGATCGCCGCGCTTGCCATTCAGAAGGCGCGTGACAAGGGGCTTTATGCGGCGTGAGTCTCAGGCGAGCTCGTCGATCCAGGCGGCAAGCGTATCGAGCACCTCCGCAAGTGCCTCGTCATTGCTGCGGCCGGACTTGCGCAGCACCGCGAAGGAGTGATCGCCGCCTGCGACCTCGTGCAGCTTCGCCTTCGGACCGAGCCCCGCGATGACCGGCTTGAGGGTGGCGAGATCGGCGAGCCTATCGCGCGTACCCTGCAGGAATAGCATGGGGATGTCGACGCGGGCGAGGTGCTCGGCACGCTCGGTCGACGGCTTGTTGTCGGCATGCAGAGGAAAGCCGAGGAAGGCGAGCCCTTTTACCCCTGGCAGCGGCGCTTTGGACTGTGCCTGCGATGTCATGCGACCGCCGAACGATTTGCCGCCCGCGACGAGCGGCACGCCGGGGCACAGCCGCGCGGCCTCCTCGACCGCCGCACCGATGGTGGCGTGCGCGACCGCCGGCTGGTCGGGACGCCCCTGTTTCTTCTCCATATAGGGAAAATTGAAGCGAAACGTCGCAATGCTGCGGTTCGCCAGGCCTGCTGCGATCTTGTCCATGAACGCATGCCGCATGTCGGCGCCGGCGCCGTGTGCCAGGACGTAGCAGGCGCGCGCATTATCCGGCTGCGTCAGGATCGCCGAGACGCTGCCGATGCGCTCGATGTCGAGCTTGAGCTCTGTCGCCTTGGCGGTCATGGCGCTTTCAACCCTCGATCTGCACTTGGCGGCGCGCTGCTCGCCGGCCAGAGATAATTCAGGACACGATTGAGCGTCGTCATGATCTCGCGGTGTCCGGCCTCGCTCCTCACCGGGCCGAATTTTCCCTCGAGCGCAAGTTTGGCAAAGCCGTGAACGGTCGACCAGGCCGCCGCGGCCGCGGTCTTCGCCTCCTTCGCAGTCCCGCCGACGAGTTCGGCGATGATGATCTCGAACTCGTGGCCGGCCGCCCTGCTCGCCTGCACCAGACGCGCATCGTCCGCGACGAGGCGCTTGTTGGCAAACATCATCTGGAAGCGGCCGGGATGCTTCAGCGCGAATTCGACATAGGCCATGCCCTGGGCGTGGAGCTTTTCGCGCGCACCCTGCCTGCGGGACGCAGCATCCCGCAGCGCGCCGGCAAGCGCCTCATAGCCGCGAATCGCCACCTCCGTCAGCAGGCCCTGCGCATTGCCGAAATGATGCGAGGGTGCGGCCGGGGACACGCCAGCGCGGCGGGCTGCCTCGCGCAACGTGAAACCTTCGGCGCCTTGCTCGGCAAGAATGGCCTCGCTCGCCGCGATCAGGGCCTCCTGAAGCTCACCATGATGATAGCCGGCTTCCGACTTCGGAACCCTGTGGCTCGGCTTGGCGCGCGCGTTCGGCTTCGTCATGTATATCTTGACACTGTTCAGATTGCGGATTATCTATCTTAACACTGTTTAGATCGAGCGGCCGGGAGTTCGAAATGACCGAAATGCAGCATAGCACCGCGCCCTCCCGCGTAAAGCGGCGTCATCTGGTCGGCGGCGCCGCGCTGGGCATGCTGGCGAGCGCCATCGGCGGACTTGCCGGCGGCATGGCGCTCGGCCAGGGCGCGACGCTGCCGCAGCAGAAGCCGAGCGGCAGGCGGCGCTTCGCCGACAAGACCATCATCGTGACCGGCGGCACATCGGGGATCGGCCGCGCCGCGGCGATCATGTTTGCTGCCGAAGGCGGCAAGGTGGTGTTCTGCGGACGCAATGTCGAGCGCGGGACACGGGTGGAGGACGAGATCAAGGCGGGCGGCGGCAACGCAACCTTCGTCCGTGCCGACGTCCGCAACGAGGCCGAGGTCAAGGCCTTGGTCGACAAGACAATCGAGCTTCATGGCCGCCTCGACATGGCTTTCAACAATGCGGGCATCTCCATAGAAAAGCCGCTGCATCAGTACAGCGCTGCCGAATTCGACGACGTGATCAATACCGACCTGCGCGGCGTGTTCCTGTCGATGAAGTACCAGATTCCGCACATGCTGCAGAAGGGTGGATCGATCGTGGTTACCTCGTCATCCAATGCCATCGCCACGACGGCGAACCGCTCGGCCTATTCCGCGGCCAAGCGCGGGCTTGTCGGCATGGTTCAGGCCGCAGCGCTCGAATATGCCCAGTACGGCATCCGCATCAACACCCTGATCCCCGGCACCACGGACACGCCATTCATCCGCCGGCTCGCCGGCATGGAAAATCTCCCCGATGCGGCTTGGCACGTGGCAATCGCGCAATGGGCCAAAAGCCATGTGCCGGGGATGCAGCGCGTGGCGACGGCAGAAGAGATCGCGGCCTTCGCACTCGTGCTCGCCTCGGACGATCATCCCTACACGACCGGCGGCCAGTTCATCATCGACGGCGGCAAAACGGCGCAGGCGGGATAGGGCATCTGCCGGCGCAGCCTCAAGACACAATCATTGGCAGCTTCGGCTGGCGTAGCAACGCGGCGGGCTTGCGCTCGCGTCTGGCCTTGTGGCACGGCTGAGCGGGCACATCGCCAGCAACGATCGAGGCCGCCATGTCCTACCGCTCCTCCTGGATGACCGAAGAGCTCGATGTCTTCCGCGACCAGTTCCGGAAATATCTCGCCAAGGACCTGGCGCCGCATGCCGAGAAGTGGCGCGAGCAGAAGATGGTCGATCGCTTTGCCTGGCGCGGGCTCGGCGAGATGGGCGCGCTGCTGGCGAGCGTGCCCGAGGCATACGGCGGATTGGGTGCGAGCTTCGCCTACGACGCCGCGGTGCTGGAAGATCTCGAAAGCACAGTGCCGGAACTGACGACCGGCGTCTCCGTGCACAGCGCCATCGTCGCCCACTACATCCTCAACTACGGCTCGGAAGACCAGAAGAAGCGCTGGCTGCCGAAGATGGCATCGGGCGAAATGGTCGGCGCAGTCGCCATGACCGAGCCCGGCACCGGCTCGGATCTTCAGGCGGTCAAGACAACAGCGAAGAAGCAGGGCAATTCCTACGTCATCAACGGCGAGAAGACGTTCATCACCAACGGCCAGGCCGCCGATCTCGTCATCGTCGTCGCGCGCACCGGGGATGCCGGCGCTAAGGGCATTTCGCTGATCGTGGTCGAGACCGCAGGCGCGGACGGTTACAAGCGCGGGCGCAACCTCGACAAGATCGGGCTGCACGCCTCCGACACCTCCGAGCTGTTCTTCGACAACGTCACCGTGCCGCCGGAAAACCTGCTCGGCGGCGAGGAAGGCCAGGGCTTTGTGCAGCTGATGCAGCAATTGCCGCAGGAGCGCCTCGCGCTCGCGGTCGGCGCCGTCGCCGCGATGGAGCGCGCGATCAAGCTCACCACCGAATACACCAAGGAGCGGAAAGCGTTCGGCAAGCCGCTGATGGACTTCCAGAACACCGCCTTCAAGCTCGCCGAGCGCAAGACCGAGGCGATGATCGCGCGCGTCTTCGTCGACTGGTGCATCGAACGCCTGGTCGCAAAGGACCTCGACACCGTCACGGCGTCGATGGCGAAATACTGGTGCTCGGAAAAACAGGTCGAGACCGCTGACGAATGCCTCCAGCTGTTCGGCGGCTACGGCTACATGCAGGAATATCCGATCTCGCGCATCTTCATCGATTCCCGCATCCAGAAGATCTATGGCGGCACCAACGAGATCATGAAGCTGCTGATTGCTAGGTCGCTGTAGGGCGGGAGGCACCACCGCTATTTCGGATGCCACCAGCGACCGCCGATGACGACACCTTCGGAGACGATCTTGCGGTCGCCGATCAGATGCTCGCCGACGACGTCCTCATAATCGAACTGGCCTTCCCTCACCGAGATCAGCGTGGCGTCGCCGACGCAGCCCGGCTTGAGGCTGCCGAGTTCGGGACGCCGCACCGCCATGGCCGCGTTCACAGTCGATGCGGCAATCACATCCGAGAGCTTCATGCCCATGCACAGGAATTTCGACATGGTCGTCACCTGGTCGTAGGCCGGGCCGTCGATGCAGAGCAGGTGGATGTCGGAGGAAATTGTGTCCGGATAAAATCCGTTGGCGAGCATCGCGCGCGCGGTCTTGAACGCGAACGAGCCCTTGCCGTGGCCGATGTCGAACAGCACGCCGCGCTCGCGCGCGTCCAGCGCTGCCCTCTTCACCGTCCCTTGCGCGGTCGCCGGCGTGTTCGGGAAGGGCCGGAAAGCATGGGTGAGCACGTCGCCGGGGCGCAGTCGTGCCAGCACCTCCTCATAGCTCGGCGGCGGGTGGTCGATATGCGCCATCAAGGGCATGCCGACCTCATTTGCGACCTCGAGCGCGATATCGAGCGGCACGATCCCCGACGTGCCCGAGGCGTGCAGGCCGACGCGCACCTTGATGCCGACGATGAGGTCGCGGTTGGCATCCGCCACCTTGGCTGCATCGATCGGATTCATCAGCCGCAACTCCTCGCTCTCGCCGACCATGATCCGGTGCGAGAAGCCGAAGATGCCGGCATGGGAGACGTGCAGATAGGCGAGGATGCGGACCTGGCTCGGCTCGATCACGTGCTTGCGGAACCCGGCAAAGTTGCCGGGGCCGGCGCTGCCGGTATCGACCGCGGTGGTGACGCCGGAGGTGCGGCAAAACTCCTCGGCATCGATGCCGAGCGAGGTGCCGCCCCAATAGACGTGGGTGTGCAGATCGATCAGTCCCGGCGTCACGATCAGCTGCGAGACGTCGCGCACCTCGGTGGCAGGATCGGCCCTGAGCCCGCTGCCCACCGCAGCGACCTTGCCGCCGGCAAAGGCGACGTCCAGCACGGCATCGAGCTTCTGGGACGGGTCGATCACACGGCCGCCGCGCAGGATCAAGTCGAAAGGCATTGTCGTCTCCGGATGGGGCAGTGTGGCGCGGTCGGCATGTCAGCCGGGCCAGCAA
The DNA here is from genome assembly GCF_029051685.1 of Bradyrhizobium sp. CSA207. Lineage (GTDB taxonomy): Bacteria > Pseudomonadota > Alphaproteobacteria > Rhizobiales > Xanthobacteraceae > Bradyrhizobium. The sequence goes on from NZ_JAACFT010000012.1 coordinate 33,795, forward strand.
GGAAGGAAGCCTTTCGGTTCTAGCAATTTTTGCGCCGACGAGCGCGGCAAACAGCGACGATTGCGCATGAGAAAATGGCGAGCAATCTGGCGATCCCGGGAAGACTCGAACTTCCGACCTACGGTTTAGGAAACCGTCGCTCTATCCGGCTGAGCTACGGGACCGCGGAACCCGCTCGGCGGGTTCGGCCCCCTCATAGCAGAGCAGGATGCAGTTCGCCAGCCGCAAGGCCGGCCGGCAATCTGCCGCTCGGCTCATCGTCAACCTGCACTTGGCGGCTGTACAATCGGCTCCGAGCCCAAACTCTGGTTAGGAGCCGCCATCATGATCGAGGGCATCAGCGCCATCACTCTCGCCATCCACGACATGCGCCGTGCCGTGCAGTTCTACCGCTCGCTCGGATTCGAGATCCTGCACGGCGGTGAGGCTGCCCCGTTCACGAGCTTTCGCGCCGGCACGGGTTATCTCAATCTGACTGTGCAGCCGGACAAGCGCTGGTCCTGGTGGGGGCGCGTCATCTTCTACGTCGCCGACGTCGACGCGATCTACGAACGCGCGCTGGCAGCGGGATGGCAGCCGAGCACCACGCCACGCGATGCCGAATGGGGCGAGCGCTACTTTCATCTCACTGACCTCGATGGTCATGAGCTCAGTTTTGCCCGGCCATTGTCCCGACCGAAGTTGTCCTGACCAAATAAGTCACATCCACTGACGCTCCCAACGCGCAAGTAGCGCTATCTCGGCCGCTGTGGCAAACTCGGCGCGGTTTCCTCAAGCGAGAATTCTATCTGGGTTCTAACCAGGGAGGACGACCATGGTAACCTATGTCGTGCTGGGAAACTTCACTGATCAGGGAGTCCGGAATGTCAAGGACTCGCCGAAGCGGGCCGAGGCCTTCAAGGAGATGGCCAAAACGTTCGGCGTGACTGTGAAAGAGATCGCCTGGACGCAAGGACGGTATGACATTGTAACCGTTCTCGAGGCTCCGGATGAGGCTGCCGCGATGTCGCTCAGCCTTAGTCTCAGCGCACTCGGCAATGTCCGCACCGAAACGCTGCGCGCGTTTTCGGCAGCAGATATGACAAAGATCGTCGGCAAGATGCTCTGACGCTCAAGCCCGCGCGAGCGCACCCGGACCTGGGATGGCAATCCCGGGAAGAGGCTGTCGTGTCCTGATATTGTTGTCGCACGACCTGGCCCCAACAGCTGACCTGCTTGTCGAAGAACGTCTCGAACGCGTTCGTATCCTCAAGCAGCGCGGTCATCTTCTGCCGTCTCCTTGAGCGGCGTCGCGATCGAATCGCGGTCGGCGCTGCCCTGATTTGATTATGATTTTCCATAAGAGCCCTGATAGCGGCCCTCGCGGATCGCCTTCAGGGTCTCCTCCTCGCGCACGATCTGGGCGCGCACCGCTTCCAGCAGGCTTGCGGCGGTCGCAGCGGGAAACGACACCACGCCGTCCTCGTCGCCCACCACGATGTCACCGGGCGAGATCACGCTGCCGCCGATCGTAACAGGCACGTTGATCTCGCCGGGACCGTTCTTGTAGGGACCGCGGTGGATCACCGCGCGGGCAAAGCAGGGAAAGTCGTCCGCAGCGAAGGCCGCGACGTCCCGGATCGCGCCGTCGATCACATAGCCTTCCGCTTTGCGCCACTGCGCGATGTTCTTCATGATCTCGCCGACCAGCGCCCGGGTCTCGTCGCCGCCGCCATCGACCACGATGACGTCGCCGGGCCCGACCAGCTCGAGCGCGCGGTGGATCGCGAGATTGTCGCCGGGACGGGTGCGCACCGTGAAGGCCGTCCCCACCAGCTTGCCGCTGCGATGTTGGGGCTTTAGCCCCACCGCGCCGGGCAGCCGGGCGAGATTATCGGAAATAATCGAGGTCGGCGCGTTCCTGAATCCCTCGATCATATCGGCCGGCGGCTTCGGCACGCTGTTCGCAGCGATGGTAACGGTCATGAAACTCCAGTCCTTCCGTGATGTCTCTTAGTCGACGTGCGCCTGCGCCTTGGACGGCGTGATGCGGAATGCCCGCCCCTCCTTCATCCACGCCGCGCGCTCGTCGCGCAACAGCGTGCGGCGAACTTTTCCGGAATCATCGCGCGGCGGGGCGCTGACGATCTCAAAGCTCTCAGGATGCTTGTAGCGGCTGAGCCTGTCCTTGAGGAAATTCGGCCATGCTATCGGCGATCGCCTGCCCGTCTGCGCCGGGCTCGGGTTCGATGATGGCGTGCACGCGCTGACCGAACTCCGGATCGGGCAATCCCACCACCACGCAGGAGCGGACGCCGGGAGCGGCGGAGACCGCGGCCTCGACTTCGGCCGGATAGATATTGGCGCCGCCGCGCAGCACCATGTCGGCGAGGCGATCGCCGAGATAGAGATAACCTTCGGCATCCAGCCTGCCGATATCGCCGAGCGACTCCCAGCCATCGGCGCGACGCTTCGGCTCGGCGCCGAGATAGTGATAGGTGGCATCCGTGCCGTCATTGTTGAGGAAATAGATCTCGCCGGTCTCGCCCGGCGCGACGTCGTTGCCGTCCTCGCCAATGATGCGCAGCTTCGCCGTCTCGCCGATCTTGCCGACCGAGCCCTTGTGCGCCAGCCATTCCGTGCCCGAAATGACGCAGGCGCCCTGCCGCTCAGTGCCGCCATACAGCTCCCAGATCCGCTCCGGTCCGAGCCAGGCGATCCAGTTCTCCTTCAGCCAGGGCGGCATCGGAGCTGCCATGTGGAACACGGTCTGCAAGCTCGACACATCGTAGGCGTTGCGCACGTTCTCCGGCAGTGCCCAGATCCGGTGCATCATGGTCGGAACGAAATTGACCCATTGCACGCGCTCGCGCTCGATCAGGCGCAGCGTCTCTTCGGCATCGAACTTGACGAGACCGGTCAGCTTGCCGCCGGCGAACAGCGCGTAGTGCGACAGGATGAACGGCGCATTGTGGTAGAGCGGGCCCGGATTGAGCAGCGAGGCGCCGACGGGGATGTTGAGCGGCGGCGCAGCGACGGTGTCGGTCACCGCCGGCTGGTGATCGAGAATCACTTTCGGCCGGCCGGTCGAGCCGCCGCTGGTCATGGCTTTCCAGTAGCGCGCCACCGGCGGGGTGAGCGGCTCGTCCGAAAATCCATCCGGCGCGAAATCCGCAGGCAGGCGGTTCGGCGCATTCCAGTCGGCCTCGCCGCCGACCACCAGCGCCGGCTTCAAAATATCGAGCACGGCGGCGGCTTCGCCGCGCGGCAGCCGCCATGACAGCGAGGTCGGCGTCGCACCGCATTTCCACACCGCAAAGCTGGTCTCGAAAAATGCGTTGCCGTTCGGCAATCCGATTGCGGCGAAATCGCCGGGCTTCACGCCCTTGGCGGCAAACGCCTGCGCGCGCCGGTTCGCACCGCGCTCGAGCTCATCCCATGTCAGCGTGTCCTGCCCGTGGCGGACGGCGATCGTGCCTTGCGGCTTGCGTTCTGCGTACCAGCGCGGCACGTCGGACAGGGGCAGCAGCATCAGGCGTTTCCACTTCGTCTTCTTGGCGTCACCTCAGTATGAGGCGTTTGCAGGACGAAGTGTAACAGCCGGCCGGCCCGGCGCTGTGACTCCCGAGCCACGTCAAGCAAAAAATGTCAGCAACACAGACCGGAAATTGAGGGGTTCCACGGGTGACAAGCCGGCGATAAACGGGCAAAAATCAGGCCCGACTCAGTCCGGGTTGAGTTTTGCAAGGAATGCTCTCGTAGAATGTCGTCCGTGTCTGCATCGCGTCGTGCGGCGCTGCCTCTCGTTGCCGCAGCAGGATTTCTGCTGACGACGCCGCATGCCCACGCCCAATGGTGGAAGCGGGCGCCGGTCGATTTCGAGGAATGCGCCGACGCCGCCGAGAAAGCCGCGACCAAGGCCGAGAAGACGGCCGCGCTTGCCGAGTGCAATGCCAAGTTCGCCGGGCGGCGCAAGGCGGGCGGCGGCTACAGCTATTACGACTTCCTCCAGGATCGCACCTTCGACATCGCCGGGCCCAATCCGACGCCGGAGGAGCAGAAGAAGATCGACGAATCCTACACCGCCTATCTCGCCAACCAGCGCCGCAGCAATGTGGCGGAAGCGGCCGCGCGGCAGCAGCGCGAGCAGCAGGAGCAGCAACAGCTCCAGCAAGTCGCGTTGCGAACCGAGGTCGCGCGCGTGCCGGTGCCCGTGCCGGTCGAACGGCCGAAAGTCCAGCAGGCGGTGGCCGGCGACGCGCGATCGCGACCCAAGGGCGCACCCTGCATCAAGGGCTCATTCTCCTGCGAATGGCCGCGATTGTCGGAAAGCTTGAACGACCTGAAGAAGCTGTTCAACCCGACGCCGAGCAAGCCGGCGAAGAAGGGCTGAGCGGCGGCCACAGGCGTCATTGCGAGCGCAGCGAAGCAATCCAGAGCCTCTCCGCGGACGGATTCTGGATCGCTTCGCTGCGCTCGCAATGACGAGTTGGATGGAGATTTGCACTAAACCATCCGCGCAGTCGTCCCGGTGGAGAGCTGGAGCGACGGCGGAGAGCGTGGCCTCAGTTCGTGCGCTTCTTCTTGCTTCGCTTGGGCGTCACCACCGGCGGGGTGATCGGCGCTGCTGTCGTTGTTGATCCGCCCAGCGTCTTCCGACTCTCCTGCAGTCGCGCGTCGTAGCCGGGAGAGTTCATGACGGTCGGCGGCCTTGCCGCCGCGAACGTGGAAGCGCCGCAAAGGGCCGCCAAAGCGAGCCCGGTCATCAAACAACGCCTCATCGCGCTCTCTCCCGTCGTGCTCAAGCGCTACCCCCGGATCTGCCGCGGCGTCAGACGCGGGGGGCCATTCCCCGCAGCTTCGGCCTGCTTGATCAGCGCAACAATACGGCGCATCAGCGGCACAGCGACGTCGTTCTGTTCGGCCAGCGCGATGACCGCGCCCTGGAGATAGTCGATCTCGGTCTTGCGGCCCTGCTTCAGGTCCTGCCACATCGAGGAACGCGCCTCGGGGTCGATCTTCATGGTCCGCCCCAGGATCAGGTTGAAAATCGCGTCAGGCAATCTCAGCAAGGTCGGCGTCCAGGACATGGGGATCGGCGTCGCCGACACCGGATTGATGCCGGCGGTCTTCAATGCGGCCAGCCCCTCCGCCATCTGGTCGGCGAACAATTTTCGCCAGTCGCGGTTCGCCAGTTGCGCGGCCAGCGGCATGTCGGACAAGGCGCTGAGCGCGTTGTTCAAATTGATGATCAGCTTGCCCCATTGCACGCCGGTGATGTCGCGGCTCGCGCGCATCGTGAGACCGGGCACCGAGAGCGCAGCGGCCGTATTCGCCTCGTCTTCCCCGATATGAATGTCGCCGGAGGTCGAACGATGGAAGCGGCCCTCGCCCATGGCGATCACGTTGAACGGCACCATGCCGGCGAGCACGCGCCGGCCGCCGAGGCGCTCGCGCAGAACCGCAACATTGCCGATGCCGTTTTGCAAGGACACGATGACTGCATCCTCCGGCGCATGGTGCGCGATTTGATCCGCGACTTCAGCTGTATTGGCGCTTTTCACCGTGACCAGCACGATGCCGGCGCTGTGGAAGATCGCGGGATCCTCCGACAGCGCGAGCTGGCCGGTGCTGAGCTTCCTTTCGGAGCCGTCGAAGTCGGTGAGCCGCAGGCCGAACCGCTCGATCTCGGTCTTCACCCGCGGCCGCACCAGCAGCGCGACGCGGCGACCGCCGGCCGCCAGCATGCCGCCGACGAGACAGCCGATGGCGCCCGCGCCAGCCACCACGATCGGTCGATCCGTATTCACCTGGCCACGCTCCCGAAATGACCCGCCCTCGATAGCAGAGCAAACACCCGCTGCCCATTCCCGCGGTTGCGGCGCAATCGCCTTGTAACCGTCATGAGAGCCTCATATGTTTTCGAACGGGGCTTGTTACCGGCAGGAGAACGCCATGGGTTTGCTCGACGTCCTCAACGGCATGCAGAACGGCCCGCGCGGCCCAAGCGCGCCGAGTTCTCAATCCTCATCCAGCGGCGGCATGTCGCCCATGACCATGGCGATCCTCGGCCTGCTCGCCTGGAAGGCATTCAAGCATTTGAGCGGCAACCAATCCGGCAGCGCACCGCAGCCGTCTCCGGCACCGACACCGACGCACCTCCCCCCGGCGGTGAATGCGGGCGCCGGCGGCGGTCTCGGTGACCTGCTGAAGGGTGGTCTCGGCGGCCTGCTCGCGGGCGGCGCGGCCGGCAGCGTGCTGAGCGGCGGGCTCGGCGATCTCCTCAACCAGCTCCAGCAGAGCGGTCACGGTGAAACCGCGAGCACCTGGGTCGGCAAGGGCCAGAACAAGGAGATCGCACCCAACGATCTCGCCAACGCACTCGGCGCCGACCAGATCGAAAGCCTGTCGGCCCAGAGCGGCCTGTCGCGCGAGGAACTGCTCTCCGGCCTCAGCCAGTATCTGCCGCAGGTGATCGACCATCTGACGCCGGACGGACGGCTGCCGACCGAGCAAGAGATCTCGGGCAGAGTCTGATTTTAGTCAAAGCGAGGGGAGCACTGACATGAGCATGGGCGGCCTGTTGTGGATCATCGTCGTCGGCTTCGTCGCCGGCCTCATCGCGCGCTGGCTCGCGCCGGGACCGAACAATCCGAGCGGCTTCATCCTGACCACCATCCTCGGCATCGTCGGCGCATTCCTGGCGACGTTCATCGGCCAGGCCATCGGCCACTACGGCCCCGACCAGGGCGCTGGATTCATCATGGCCACCATCGGCGCCGTGGTGGTACTGTTCATCTGGCACCGGCTAGTCGCGAGCGGCGTGATCAAGGGGTAGCCCACAGTCGCATTGCGGTGTGGCCCATCGACAAATTCGGTGTCGTCCCGGCGAAGGCCGGGATCCATAGCCACCGAATTTGGTTTGGCGAAGATTGGCAATTGCCGACTTCGCACTACAATTACGGCCTGTGGTTATGGGTCCCGGCCTTCGCCGGGACGACGGTTGTGTTTGTCGCGCTAGCGGAGCGCGATCTCACGCAATCAAATGCATCCCGGCATCCATACGCACGACCTCGCCGGTCATGTTGCTGGAGGCCGGCATCGCCAGGAAGCAGACGAGCTGTGCGATGTCGTCGGCAGTTGATGCGACCTTCAGCGGCACCTTCGCCACCACGCTGTCGCGCACCTGCTTTGCACCCGCCTCGCCGCGGCCCTTGGTGAACCAGGGCGTGTCGATATAGCCGGGGCACACCGTGTTGACGCGGATCAGCGGCGCCAGCGCACGCGACAGCGACAGCGTCATGGTGTTGAGCGCACCCTTGCTCGCCGCATAGGCGATCGACGAGCCGACGCCGCTGATGCCGGCAACCGAGGAGATGTTGACCACGGCTGACGGCCGCCCCGACGCCTTCGCACCGGCCTCCAGCAGGCTGCGCGCGGCGCGCACCATCTGGAACGGGCCGATGGTGTTGACGCCGTACAATCGCTGAAAATCTTCCGCCGACAATCCGTCGAGGTCGGCATGGGCGACGTGCTTGGTGGTGCCGGCATTGTTGACGAGCACGTCGAGCCGGCCCCAGGGCGCGGCGGCAGCCACGATCTTGCGGCAGTCCTCGTCGCGCGAGACATCGCCCTGCGCAACCAGAACGTCCGCGGCGCCAGCCTTGCGGCAGGCCTCAGCCGTTGCCTCGGCCTCCTTCTGGCTCGAGGAATAGTTGATGACGAGCCGCGCCCCGCTCCGCGCGAGAATGTTCGCGGTCGCCGCGCCAAGCCCGGATGCGGACCCCGTCACGATTGCGCACAAGCCGTCCTTTGCCATCCGGATTTCCTTCCCCTTGTTGAGTATCGCCGCCTTGTTTAGCGAGTTTGGCGCGCCCTGCAAATCGAGCAAACTCCGCTAAGCGGAATTACTACGGAATGGTCCTTCGCCCATGCCGGCGCCGCAGATGGACCTGCGATCAACGCTTGTCAGGACCATGGCTTTTTCCGATCATCGGGCGCAAGAAGAGACCGCGCGGCGGCCCAATCGGCCGGATGCGCCAATGGTACAACACGGGGAACGCTGTGGCGGAGAGTGACAATATCGTCGTCGAGACCGCGGAAAAAATCTTCGCCGATCTCGCCGATCCGCAAGAAATCAACAACGACAAGAAGGACGCGTGGCGAGCGCCGCTGTGGCAGGCGCTGAGCGAGGCCGGCCTGCCGCTGTCCTGGGTGCCTGACGACCTCGGCGGCTCCGGTGCGAGCCTTGCCGACGGCTTTGCCCTTCTGAACGCCGCCGGCCGCTTTGCGATCGCAGTTCCGCTGGCCGAGACCATGCTGGCGGGCTGGCTGCTGGCGCAAGCGAAGATCGCTTCGCCGGAGGGCGAGATGACGGTGCTGCCGGCGAGCCCGAAGGATCGCATAGCACTCGACGCCGACGGCGCACTCTCGGGCCGCGCCCGCGGCGTGCCGTTTGCGAAAGCGGCCAAGCATTTTGCCGTGCTGGCGCATGGCAAGGACGGCGTCTCGATTGCGCTGGTCGACGCAACAAGAGTGCGGATCGAACCCGGGCTCAATGTCGGCTACGATCACAGCGACACCGTCACGCTCGACAAGGTGCAGCCCGTCGCCATCAAGTCCGCCCCGAAGGGCTTTGAGCCGACCACCCTGATGCTGATGGGCGGCGTCGCGCGCAGCCTTCAGATCGCGGGCGCGCTGGAAGCGATGCTCGACATCTCCGTGCGCTATTCCAACGAGCGCGTCGCCTTCGAGAAGAAGATCTCGAAATTCCAGGCGGTGCAGCACAACCTCGCGCGCCTTGCCGGCGAGTCCGCCGCGGCGCTGGCGGCTGCGACATCGGCGGCCGATGCGATCGCCAGCGCAAAGTCCTTCGACGACGAAGTTTACCTCGAAGCCGCCTCCGCAAAGATTCGCTGCGCGGAAGCTGCGGAAAAAGGCGGCGCCATCGCGCACCAGGTGCACGGCGCGATCGGCTTCACCATCGAGCACATCCTGCACCGCTATTCGCTGCGGGCGCTGGCCTGGCGCGACGATTTCGGTTCCGAAAGCCACTGGGCTGTCGAGCTCGGCAGGCTGGTTGCCAATCGCGGCGCCGACGAATTGTGGCCGCTCGTGGCGTCGCGCTGATCAGGGGACGACAGACCAATGACCGCTGCCCTCCGTTTCGATCCGATCCGCCTTCCCGAAGAATGCGAGCAATTGCGCAAGGAAGTGCGCGCCTTCCTCGCCGAAGAAATCGCCGCCGGCACTTTCGATCCGCACAAACCCAACCGCGAGGACACCGACGCGCCCGAATTTTCCCGTCGGGTCGGCGCCAAGGGCTGGCTGGGGATGACATGGCCGAAAAAATACGGCGGCCAGGAGCGCTCGTTCCTCGAACGTTATGTGGTGACCGAGGAGATGCGCGTCGCGAATGCGCCCACGCGGCGCTTCTTCGTCGCCGACCGCCAGAGCGGGCCGGTGCTTTTGAAATACGCCCCCGAGCACATCAAGATGGACATCCTGCCGCGCATCTGCCGCGGCGAAATCTGCTTTGCCATCGGCATGAGCGAGCCGAACTCCGGCTCGGACCTGTTCGCCGCCAAGACGCGCGCGACCAAGACCGACGGCGGCTATCTCATCAACGGCACCAAGATCTGGACGTCGTCGGCGCACATTGCCGACTACATGATCGCGATTTTCCGCACGTCGCAGCCGACCAAGGAGAACCGCCGCCACGGCCTGACCCAGTTCCTGGTCAAGATGAAGCAGCCGGGCATCCAGGTGAACCCGATCGGCCAGATCACCGGCCAGTACGAGTTCAACGAGGTCGTCTTCACCGACTTCTTCGTGCCCGACGATCACGTGCTCGGCGAAGTCGACGGCGCCTGGAAGCAGGCGACGAGCGAGCTCGCCTATGAGCGCTCGGGTCCGGAGCGTTTCCTCGAAACTTATTACGTGCTGACCGAGCTCGTCCGCGCGGTCGGCTCCAATCCGGATACGCGCAGCGCCGAAGGCATCGGCCGCCTGGTGGCGCAGCTCCACACCATGCGGCGCATGTCGGTGTCGGTCGCCGGCATGCTGCAGGCTGGCATGGAGCCGGTGGTGGAGGCGTCAATCGTCAAGGACATCGGCACGGTCTGGGAGCAGCAGCTGCCGCACCGTGTGCGCGATCTCGCCGCCTTCGTCGAGGAGACCGCGACCAACCGCGAGACGCTGGAGCGACAGCTCGACTTCGCCATCAAGACCGCACCGAAACTCACCATCCAGGGCGGCACCACCGAAGTGCTGCGCGGCATCATCGCGCGCGGACTTGGCCTGCGCTAGCGCCGATGAGATCACCCCGCCGGCCACTCGCTCCGTTCACCTCTCCCATAGGGAGAGGTCGATTTGCTCGAGCAAATCGGGTGAGGGGTTACGCTCTATCGAGGGACCGCAGCCCCTCACCCCGGCGCTACACGCCTACCTCTCCCTCCCGGAGAGGTGGTTCTTCGCTACGGACAGATCGAGATACAGGAGGCCACATGAGCACATATACGGATATCGGCGTCGAGAAGGTCGGGCACGTCGGCACCATCGAGATCCGCAGGCCGCCGCTCAACTTCTTCGACATTTCGCTGATCAACCAGATCGCGGACGCGCTCGACGAGTTCGACCGCGACATCGAGATCCGGAGTTCTGTGCTGTCGGCGCAAGGCAAGGCCTTCTGCGCCGGCGCCAATTTCGGCGACCCGGCACGGCAGGCGCAGGAGGCGCGCGAGGCCGAGAAGACTGCAAAGGGAGACCCGGCCGACAGCCTCGGCCCCATCAACCATCTCTACATCCAGGCCGTGCGCATCTTCCGCGCCAAGAAGCCGATCGTCGCCGCCGTGCAGGGCGCTGCCATCGGCGGCGGCTTGGGCCTGGCGGTGTCGGCGGATTTCCGCGTCACCTGCCCCGAGGCGCGCTTCTCCGCGAATTTTACAAAACTCGGTTTCCATCCCGGCTTCGGCCTGACCGTGACGCTGCCTGAGCTGATCGGCAAGAACAACGCCGAGCTGATGTTCTACACCAGCCGCCGCGTCACCGGTGAGGAAGCTTATAAATGGGGCCTCGCCAACGAGCTGGTGCCGCAGGACCAGGTAAAGGCGGCGGCGATGAAGCTCGCCGGCGAGATCGCCGAATGCTCCCCGCTCGGCCTCGTCTCCACCCGCGCCACGATGCGAGCGGGTCTAGCCGACCGCGTCATGGCCGCGACCAATCACGAGCTCGAGGAACAGACCAGGTTGCGCGCGACCGAGGATTTCAAGGAAGGCGTGAAGGCCACGGAAGAACGAAGGGCGGCAAACTTCAGGGGACGGTGACTCCTTTCTTCCTTCTCCCCTTGTGGGAGAAGGTGGCGCGAAGCGCCGGATGAGGGGTTGCCTCCGCATGCTCTACTGAAGCAGTTCATGCGCGGAGAGAGACCCCTCACCCGGCTGCGCTTCGCGCAGCCACCCTCTCCCACAAGGGGAGAGGGTTTAACCCCGCCCATCAGCAGGGCATCAACGATCGTTACGCCCCAATGCGGAACGTCACCCCGCCTAGCAGGAACTCATTGCCCGCCACCGCATGCCCCTTCGCCTTCGCCGCATGCAGCACGCTCGCCACATCGGCGACACGGAACTCGAGTGTACTCATGATTTCGCTGCCACCCTTCACGAAGCGAAAGCTCGCATTGGGCAGCTTCAGCTCTGTCTCACCTGCCACCGCCGTCGGCGCCACGCCAATGATCTTGCCCCAATGCTCCGCCAGCCCGATCGGATCCGGGCTCTGCATCTCCACACCGGTCAGCGCCTGCGTCACGTCCTTGCGGATGAACTTTTGCCAGTCCGACCCCGCCGGCGGATACGGGCCCAGAATGTCGTCGCTGCCATCCGTGTGGTTGAATTCGATGAAGGCGGCGCGGCAATCGCGGGGGTGCAGCTGCACGCCGTGATAGGGCGCGTGGTCGATGACGTTGGCGGTGCGCACGCCCATGGCGTTCGCGTTGCGCCCGCGCTGATCGGGATCATTGCAGCAGAAGATCGCCATATAGCCGCCGCGGCCGCCGGTCTTCTCGATGAAGCGGCCGGCCGTGGTGCCGTCCCTGAACGGCGCGACCACTTCCAGCAAAATCGTGTCGACCGGCAGCAGCGCGTTCTCGAGGCCATACTTTGCGACATTGCCGTCGCGATAGCAGACCGCGAGGCCCATGATCCCTGCGATGTCCGAGATCACGGGCTCGAGCTGCGGCGCGACCAGACAGATCTGCCGCAGCCGCACATAGGGCGCCATCGTCATGCGCCCTTGAAGGTGGGCTTGCGCTTCTCGACGAAGGCTTTTGCGGCCTCCTTGTGATCCTCGGTGTCGCCGCAGCGGGTGTGGTGGATCGCCTCGCCGTCGAAGCAATCCTCCAGCGCCAGATGCTCGGCATTGTTGATGTTGCGCTTGATAAAGCCGAGCGCGATCGACGGGCCCTGGGCCAGCGACAGCGCCAGTTCATGCGCGGCCGCGTCGATCTCGGCATCAGGCACGACCCTGGTCACCATGCCGATCGCATGCGCTTCCTTGGCGGTGAGCACGGGCGAGGTCAGATACAGCTCGCGCGCCCGTGCGCTACCGAGCAGCTGAGTCAAGAAATAGGTGCCGCCGTAATCGCCGGAGAAACCAACTTTCGCAAACGCCGTCGTGATCTTGCAGGATTCGCTAGCGATGCGCAGGTCGCAGGACAGCGCCATCGACAGGCCGGCGCCGGCCGCGGCGCCATCGAGCTGCGCCACCACCGGTTTTGGCATCTGGTGCAGGATGCGCGAGACCTCCATGCCGCGGCGCAAATTGGCAAGCTTTTGCTCGAACGGCAGTGGCGCGCGGCCCTCCGCCATCGACTTGACGTCGCCGCCGACGCAGAAGGAGCCGCCGGCGCCCTTGAACAGCACCGCGCGCACCTCCGGATCGTCAGCCGCGCGCCGCGCCGCCTCGACCAGCCCGCGCACCATGTCCGGGTTGAGCGCGTTCTTGCGCTCCGGCCGGTTCATGGTGATGGTGAGCAGCCCGCCTTCGAGCTTTTGCAGAACCATGTCGTTGCTCATGGTGCGTCTCCCTTGTTGTTGTTTTGCTCTGTCTATCGCCGCACTCGTCATTGCGAGCGAAGCGAAGCAATCCAGGAATGTATCTTCGGAGACAGTCTGGATTGCTTCGTCGCACCAGCGCAAAATTGCTTCGCAATTTTGTCGCGGGCTCCTCGCAATGACGAAGCTTATTTCTTCACCAACGGACAGCGCGACTGCTCCAGCGACTGGAACGCCTCGTTGCCGGGCACGGTGGCGAGCAGCTTGTAATCGTCCCAACGGCCCCTGGACTCCGACGGCTTTTTCACCTCGAACAGGTACATGTCATGCAGCATGCGGCCGTCTTCGCGGATCTTGCCGTTCTTGGCGAAGAAGTCGTTGATCGGCGTCTCCTTCATCAGCTTCATCACCGCAGCCGAATCGGTCGTGCCTGCCGCCTTCACGGCCTTGAGGTAATGCGTCACGGAGGAGTAGACGCCGGCCTGCGCCGAGGTCGGCGGCCGCTTCATGCGCTCGGCGAAGCGTTTGGAGAATGCGCGCGTGTCGTCGTTGAGGTCCCAGTAGAAGGCCTCGGCCAGCAGCAGGCCCTGCGCCGTCTCCAGGCCGATCGAATCGATATCGGTAACGAAGGCGAGCAGCGGCGAGATTTTCTGGCCGCCCTTGGTGATACCGAACTCCGCCGCCTGCTTGATGGCGTTGACGGTATCGCCGCCGGCATTCGCCAGCCCGATCACCTTGGCCTTCGACGCCTGAGCCTGCAGCAGGAACGACGAAAAATCCGACGTGTTGAGAGGATGGCGGACATTGCCCAGCACCTTGCCACCGGTCTTGGTGACGACGTTGCTGGTGTCCTTCTCAAGATCCTGGCCGAAGGCGTAGTCGGCGGTGAGGAAGAACCAGCTGTCGAGGCCGGACTTCACGGCCGCAAGGCCGGTTACGTTGGCCTGCCCGAACGTGTCGAACACGTAGTGCACGGTGTAGGGACCGCAGGCCTCGTTGGTGAGGCGGATCGAGCCGGGGCCGTTGAAGATGACGATCTTGTTGTGCGCTTTCGCAATCTCGCCGGCGGCAAGCGCGGTCGCGGAGGCCGCGACGTCGTAGATCATCTCGACGCCCTGATTGTCGAGCATGTCGCGGGCGATGTTGGCGGACAGATCGGCCTTGTTGAGATGGTCGGCCGCCAGCACCTGGATCTTGCGTCCCAGCACCTCGCCGCCGAAATCCTCCACCGCCATCTTGGCCGCGGTCTCGCTGCCGGGGCCGGTGATGTCGGCATACAGGCTCGACATGTCGAGGATGCCGCCAATCTTCAATGGCGGCTTGTCCTGGGCCTGCGCTGCGCTCGCGCTCAGGGCGAATGCGGCGGCAAAAATGCCCGACAAAATTATCTTCATTGAAGAAAGACCTCCCTTATCGCGCCGTGCTCTGATGGCGGCTTGGTTATTGCTGTTGCCGCAATCATGCCGCATGCGCGACAGCGCAGCAAGCAGAAGCGCGATACGCGTATTGCGATTGCCTTGTGTTTTCCGCAAAGCGGAATGGTCAGGTACGGATCAATGTTTCCACGTCATTGCGAGCGAAGCGAAGCAATCCAGTTTGTCACCGCGGAAAGACTCTGGATTGCTTCGCTTCGCTCGCAATGACGGAGTGTGAAGAAGCCTCTTCGCGACCCGCCACGCTTGAGTTAAGATCGACACACAACGCAACCTCTCCGGGCAACGTGAAACGGTCCATCACCCTCATCGCACTTCTCGTCGCGTCGCACATCACCGCGCACGCGACACCCTGTCAGTTCGAGTCCCAGGGCGAGGGCCGCGTCGCCGCCATCGTCGATGCGCGCAGCGTGCGCCTCGACGACGGCCGCGAAATCCGTCTCACCGGAATCGAGCCGACCGCGACGACGAAGCAGGCGCTGACGTCGCTTCTGGTGGGCCACGACGTGACCATGCGCGGCACCGACGACACCCCCGATCGTTACGGCCGCCAAGCCGCCGTCATGTTCACCGGCGAGACCGATATCTCCGTGCAGGCCATCCTGCTCGCCCAGGGCGAGGCGATCGTCGCCGCCGAGATTGCGGACAAGGACTGCGCGGCGGCCCTGATGGCGTCGGAAGCCGAGGCGCGCCGCCAAAAAAAGGGCAATTGGGCTGACCCGTCGGCCATAAAAAACGCGGAAAGTCCGGACGATATTTTGGCCGAGATCGGGCGCTTTATGGTGGTGGAGGGCAAAGTCCTGTCGGTCCGGCAAGCTGGGGCAACGACTTACCTCAACTTCGGACGGAACTGGACACGCGGCTTTGCCGTGACTATTTCAAGGCGCATATTGCCGGTCTTCGAGAGCGCCGGGGTTGCCCTTAAGTCCTTGGAAAATCGACGCGTTCGAGTCCGGGGCTGGGTCGAGGGGACGACGGGGCCGCGTATCGATGTACGCCTCGTGGGACAGGTCGAATTGCTGGGCGCAAGCGAGCCGACAGGGGTAAGGCCATAAAGGCCAGGCACGGGTTAAGCGACGTGGATGGGGTGCTAGAACGGCACGGACGAGGTGATGGCCGCCGCCTGCGGGCTGCGCCGGCCGCGCTATGCCTTGTGCTGGGCACAGCCTTGGCTGGCTGCGGCGATATGGGCCGGTTCCAGACCGCTGCGACGACACCGACGATCGCGATGCCGAAGCCGAAGCCGGCGGTCGCCCAGACCCCGGCCACCGAAAAGGAGCACGAGCGCATCCTGGCGAGCTATGGCGGCACCTATGACGACCCCCGGCTCGAATCACTGGTCACCAAGACCGTCGAGCGGCTGGTCGCGGCGTCCGACCGTCCCGACCAGGGCTACAGGGTGACCATTCTCAATTCCGGCGCGGTCAACGCCTTTGCGCTACCGAACGGGCAGCTCTATGTCACGCGCGGCCTGCTCGCGCTCGCCAGCGACACCTCGGAATTGTCTTCCGTGCTCAGCCACGAGATGGCGCATGTGCTGTCCAAGCACGCCGCGATGCGCGAGGACCAGGCGCGCCAGGCCGCGATCGTCACCCGCGTCGTCACCGACATGAGCAACGATCCCGATCTCACCGCGCTTGCGCTTGCCAAGACCAAACTCACCATGGCGAGCTTTTCGCGTAACCAGGAGTTCGAGGCCGACGCCGTCGGGGTAGGCCTTTCCGCGCGCGCGCATTTCGACCCCTATGGCGCGTCGCGCTTTCTCTCGGCGATGGAGCGCAATGCGGAGCTCAAGGCCGGCAAGACCACGCTCGATCCGCGCGCACAGGATTTTACCTCGTCGCATCCGGCTACCCCGGAGCGCGTGCAGAACGCGCAGACCATCGCGCGGCAGTACGCCGCGCCTGAAGGCGCCGAACGCGACCGCGAGACTTACCTCGCCGCGATCGACAACCTCGTCTATGGCGAGGACCCCAGCGAAGGCTTCGTCCGCGGCCGGCGCTTTCTGCACCCAAAGCTCGGCTTCACCTTCCAGGCGCCGGACAATTTTACGCTCGACAACACTGCGCAGGCCGTAATCGGCGTGCGCGACGGCGGCTCGCAGGCGATGCGCTTCGACGTCGTGCGGGTGCCGGCCGAGCAGTCGCTCGGCGACTACCTCAATTCGGGCTGGATGGAAGGCGTCGACAAGACCTCGACCGAGGATATCACCATCAACGGCTTTCCGGCCGCCTCCGCCACCGCCAAGGGCGACCAGTGGCAGTTCAAGGTCTACGCGCTACGCTTCGGCAGCGACGTCTACCGCTTCATCTTCGCCACGAGGCAGAAGTCGACCGAGAGCGAGCGCAACGCACGCGAGACCGTCAATTCGTTCCGCCGCCTGACCCTCGAGGAAATCCAGGCCGCCCGTCCGTTGCGCATCAAGGTGATCACGGTGCAGCCCGGCGACACCGTGGAATCACTCTCCCACCGCATGGCCGGCGTCGATCACCCGGCCGAGCGTTTTCGCGTGCTCAACGGCCTCGATCGCAACGCGCAGGTGAAGGTGCGCGACCGCGTGAAGGTCGTGGCGGATTGACGCGCGGCCTCATAATCTGCCGTCGTCCCGGCGAAGGCCGGGACCCATAACCACAGGGAGCAATTTGGCGGATGCTCGTCGTTCGGGATTAAGACCATCCGCGTTCGATAGATCACGCGGTATGGGTCCCGGCCCCCGTGCGCAATTGCGCACTAGGCCGGGACGACATCGCTTTCGTAGCTACAGCTGAAGCCCTAACCGCCCGCGTCCATGTCCCCCGCCTCGCGCTGGCCGCTGAGCCAGAGCGCCAGCAGGGTCCAGAACGCGCCGGAGAGCAGATAGGCACCCGAGGCGATGACGCCGAGATTGGTCGCGAGCAACAAAGCTGCGAGCGGAGCAAAGCCGGCGCCGAACAGCCAGGCCATGTCGGAGGTCAGCGCGGACGCCGTGTAGCGGTACATCTGCTTGAAGTTCGAGGCGATGGCGCCCGAGGACTGGCCGAAGGACAGGCCGAGCAGGATGAAGCCGATCACCATGTAGATGGTCTCGCCGAACGCGCCGGCATCGAGCAGCTGCGGGGCGAAGCCGCTATAGACCGCGATCGCGATCGCCGAGCCCATCAGCAGCGACTTGCGGCCGACACGGTCGGCGATGATGCCGGACAGCACGATCGCGCCGACCCCGAACACTGCGGCGACGATCTCGATGATCAAGAACCGCACCGGGCTTTCGCGGGTGAACAGGAACACCCAGGACAGCGGAAACACCGTGACCATGTGGAACAGCGCGAAGCTCGCCAGCGGCGCGAACGCCCCCAGCATGATGTTGTGGCCTTCGTGGGCGACGGTGTCGGAGATGCGCGACGGCTGCAATTCGCGGGTCTCGAACAGCGAAGCATATTCCTCCGTCGTCACCATGCGCAGGCGGGCGAACAGCGCCACGACGTTGATGGCAAACGCAACGAAGAACGGGTAGCGCCAGCCCCAGTCGAAGAAATCATCGGCCGAGAGATTGCCGGCGAAATAGGCGAACAGCGCGCTCGCCACGATCAGCCCGAGCGGCGCCCCCAACTGCGGCACCATGGCGTACCAGCCGCGCTTCGAGGGCGGCGCATTCAGCGCCAGCAGCGAGGCCAGACCGTCCCAGGCACCGCCCCAGGCCAGACCCTGCGCGATCCGCGCCAGCGCCAGCAGCCAGATCGCGGCGCTGCCGATCTCGCGATAACCCGGCAGGAACGCGATCGCGACGGTCGCGGTGCCGAGCAGGAACAGCGCCGAGATCAGCTTGGCCGTCTTGCCGTACTCGCGGTCCACCGTCATGAAAATGACGGTGCCGATCGGCCGGGCCATGAAGGCCAGCGCAAAGATCGTGAAGGAATAAAGCGTTCCGGTGAGTTCGCTCGCGAACGGGAACACCAGGCGCGGGAATACGATCACCGAGGCGATCGCGAAGACGAAGAAGTCGAAGAATTCCGATGTGCGGCCGATGATGACGCCGATGGCGATCTCGCCGGCACTGGCCTGATCGTGGCCGTGCTCGCCGGAGTGGAGGTCTGCCATTGCGGGGGTCTGTGCCGTCGCCATGCGTAGCGCCCTTAACGTCCTGAAAACCAATGCCGACCGCCCGGCGGGTGCCGGGCAATCTGGACTTGTCTGGCGCAACATTCCGCACTGCAACATTGGACAAATTGTCCAATGTCCGGATTGCTGCGCCGCAGCTACCCCTTGGCCCCGCAAAGGAAACTCATTCTCATAAGGCTCAGCCCGTGTCTCGTCTCAAGATCCTGGCGTTACTACCCTTGGCAGTTGCGCTAAGCGGTTGCAACTACATCGTGCTGGCGCCAGCCGGCGATATCGCTGCCCAGCAGCGCGACCTCGTCATCATCTCCACCGTCCTGATGCTCCTGATCGTCGTCCCCGTGATGGCGCTGACGGTGCTGTTCGCCTGGCGCTACCGCCAGACCAACACGAGCGCGCGCTATGAGCCGGATTGGGATCACTCGACCAAGCTCGAGCTGGTGATCTGGTCGGCGCCGCTGCTGATCATCGTCTGCCTGGGTGCGCTGACCTGGATGGGCACGCATCTGCTCGATCCCTACCGCACGCTCGGCCGCATCAACGCGGATCGCGCCGTGGATCAGTCCAGGGCCCCGCTCGAGGTCGACGTCGTCGCGCTCGACTGGAAATGGCTCTTTATCTATCCGGATTACGGCATCGCCACCGTCAACGAGCTTGCGGCACCGGTCGATCGCCCGATCAACTTCCGCATCACCGCATCCTCGGTGATGAACTCGTTCTACATCCCCGCGCTGGCCGGCCAGATCTACGCGATGCCGGGCATGGAGACCAAGCTCCACGCCGTGGTGAACCATTCCGGCACCTACAAGGGTTTTTCGGCGAATTACAGCGGTGCCGGTTTCTCCGGCATGCACTTCGCCTTCCATGCCCTCGACGACAAGGGCTTTGACGGCTGGATCGCCGGCGCCAAATCGGCCGGCAGCACGCTCGGCCGCGCCGAATATCTCCAGCTCGAGAAGCCGAGCCAGAACGAGCCGGTGCGGCGCTACGGCACCATCGATTCCGATCTCTATCGCCTGATCCTCAACATGTGCGTCGAGACCGGCAAGATGTGCCAGAGCGAGATGATGGCGATCGACGCCAAGGGCGGCCTCGGTCATGAGGGCCTCAACAACACCCTGCCGCTGGCCTACGACAAGTACGCCCGCCGCGGCACCGCGCTTGGCGGCGAGCCGACCTTTGTCGCCGGCACCTGCACGCCCGAGGCGCCGCAGGGCCAGACGACGGCGGCCATCAAGGCGCCGCTCGACACCGCGCCGCTGCTCGGCGCCGGCCTGAAGCGCCCGACCTTCGCGCCGCTCAAGTCTTCGTCCTTCTTCTTCGGACAATTTCCGAAGTCAGACTCCTAAAGAGAGCACGCATGTCTCCTGATCTTCTCAAGCTCATCTTTGGCCGGCTCACCATCGAATCGCTGCCGCTGCACGAGCCGATCGTGGTCGGCACCTTTGCGGTGGTCGCGACCGGCGGCCTCGTCATGTTCGCTGGTCTCACCTATTTCCGTGTGTGGGGCTATCTGTGGCGCGAGTGGTTCACCAGCGTCGACCACAAGCGCATCGGCATCATGTACATGATCCTCGGCATCGTGATGCTGCTGCGCGGCTTCGCCGACGCGCTGATGATGCGATTGCAGCAGGCGCTCGCCTTTGGCGGCTCCGAGGGCTACCTCAACGCCCATCACTACGACCAGGTCTTCACCGCCCACGGCGTGATCATGATCTTCTTCGTGGCGATGCCGCTGGTCACCGGCCTGATGAACTTCGTCGTGCCGCTCCAGATCGGCGCGCGCGACGTGTCGTTCCCGTTCCTGAACAATTTCAGCTTCTGGATGACGGTCGGCGGCGCGGTGCTGGTGATGGCCTCGCTGTTCATCGGCGAATTCGCCCGCACCGGCTGGCTGGCTTATCCGCCGCTGTCGAACATCGGCTACAGTCCGGACGTCGGCGTCGACTATTACATATGGGGACTGCAGGTCGCGGGCGTCGGCACGACGCTGTCCGGCATCAACCTGATCTGCACCATCGTCAAGCTGCGGGCGCCGGGCATGACCATGATGCGGATGCCGGTCTTCACCTGGACCTCGCTCTGCACCAACGTGCTGATCGTCGCCTCCTTCCCGGTTCTGACCGTCGTGCTCGCGCTGCTCTCGCTCGATCGCTACGTCGGCACCAACTTCTTCACGAACGATTTCGGCGGCAGCCCAATGATGTACGTGAACCTGATCTGGATCTGGGGCCATCCCGAGGTCTACATCCTGGTTCTCCCCGCGTTCGGCATCTTCTCCGAAGTGACCTCGACCTTCTCGGGCAAGCGGCTGTTCGGCTACACCTCGATGGTCTACGCCACGGTGGTCATCACCATCCTGTCGTATCTGGTCTGGCTGCACCACTTCTTCACGATGGGGTCGGGCGCCAGCGTCAACTCGTTCTTCGGCATCACCACGATGATCATCTCGATCCCGACGGGCGCGAAGATGTTCAACTGGCTGTTCACGATGTATCGCGGCCGGATTCGCTTCGAGCTGCCGATGATGTGGACGATCGCCTTCATGCTGACCTTCGTGCTCGGCGGCATGACCGGCGTTCTGCTCGCGGTGCCGCCGGCCGACTTCGTGCTCCACAATAGCCTGTTCCTGATCGCGCACTTCCACAACGTGATCATCGGCGGCGTCGTGTTCGGCGCATTCGCCGGCATCGGCTACTGGTTCCCGAAGGCGTTCGGCTTCAAGCTCGATCCGTTCTGGGGCAAGCTGTCGTTCTGGTTCTGGGTCACCGGCTTCTACCTCGCCTTCATGCCGCTCTATGTGCTCGGCCTGATGGGCGTGACCCGGCGCCTGCGCGTGTTCGACGATCCGAGCCTGCAGATCTGGTTCATCGTCGCCGGCATCGGCGCTTTCCTGGTCTTCCTCGGCATCCTCTCGATGCTGATGCAGTTCGCCGTCAGCTTCCTCAAGCGCGAGCAGCTCAAGGACGTCACCGGCGATCCCTGGGATGCGCGCACGCTGGAATGGGCGACCTCCTCGCCGCCGCCGGCCTACAACTTCGCCTTCACCCCCGTCGTTCACGACAATGACGCGTGGTGGGACATGAAGAAGCGCGGCTACGTCCGTCCGCTTCTCGGCTTCAAACCGATCCACATGCCGAGCAACACCGGCACCGGCATCATCCTCGCCGGCTTCGCCACCGCGATGGGATTCGGCCTGATCTGGTACATGTGGTGGCTTGCGGCTGCGAGCTTCATCGCGTTGCTCGCCGTCGGAATCGGCCACACCTTCAACTATCACCGCGACTTCGACATCCCGGCCGACGAGGTCATCCGGACCGAAGACGCGCGCACCAAACTGCTCGCCGGAGCCAAGTAAATGACGATCGCTGTCAATCCCACCCAATCGGGCGAGCCGATCTTCTACCTCGCCGACGAACATCCGCATCCGGAAGGCTGGAGCACCTCGCTCGGCTTCTGGATCTATCTGATGAGCGACTGCCTCATCTTCGCGATCCTGTTCGCCACCTTCGGCGTGCTCGGCGGCAATTATGCCGCCGGCCCGGCGCCGAAGGATCTGTTCGACCTGTCGCTGGTCGCGGTGAACACCTCGATGCTGCTGCTGTCGTCGATCACCTATGGCTTTGCCATGCTGACGATGGCGCAGAACCGCATCGGCGCGACGCAGATGTGGCTGGCGGTCACCGGCCTGTTCGGCCTCGCCTTCATCGGCATCGAGCTCACCGAGTTCGCCCACATGATCCATGAAGGCGCAACGCCGCAACGCAGCGCCTTCCTGTCCGCCTTCTTCACGCTGGTCGGCACCCACGGCCTGCACGTTTCCTGCGGCCTGATCTGGCTGGTGACCTTGATGGTGCAGGTCTGGAAGTTCGGCCTGATCGAGGCCAACCGCCGTCGCCTGATGTGCCTGTCGATGTTCTGGCATTTCCTCGACGTCGTCTGGATCGGCGTCTTCACCTTCGTCTATCTCCTGGGAGTTCTGCGATGAACACCGACACCCACGCCGTCCACGCGGACCATCATCACGACGACCATTCGCACGGCTCGCTGTCGACCTACCTGCTCGGCTTCGTGCTTTCGGTCGTGCTCACCGCGATCCCGTTTTGGCTGGTGATGAGCGGTGCACTTCCGAGCAAGCAGATCACCGCGCTCGTCATTATGGCGTTCGCGGTGGTGCAGATCGTCGTGCACATGATCTACTTCCTGCACATGAACACCAAGTCCGAGAACGGCTGGAGCATGATGGCGCTGATCTTCACCATCGTCATGGTCGTGATCGCACTGTCCGGTTCGCTTTGGGTGATGAGCCACCTCAACAGCAACATGATGCCGATCCATCAGATGACCGGGATGAAGTGAGCGAGGCCGTGACAGGCAAGGCAAAGGGCGCGCGCGGCAAGGCTGCGCGTCCCCCTTTGTGGCTCACGGTCGTCTCGCTCACGGCTTTCGCGCTGCTGATCGGCCTCGGCGTCTGGCAGATCGAACGCCGCGCCTGGAAGCTAGCGCTGATCGACCGTGTCGAGCAGCGCGTCCATGCCGCCGCACAGCCGATCCCCTCGCCGACATCGTGGCCGACGGTCACCGCCGCAAGCGATGAATACAGGCACGTCGCCGTCACCGGCCGCTTCCTGCATGACCGCGAGGCGCCGGTCCAGGCCGTTACCGAGGAAGGCCCCGGCTATTGGGTGCTGACGCCGCTCCGGCGCGACGACGGCACGCTGGTCCTGATCAATCGCGGCTTCGTTCCGTCCGAGCGGCGCGACGCATCGACGCGACAGGAAGGCAATCGGCAAGGCCAGGTCCAAGGCCAGGTCAAAGACCATGTCAAAGTCACCGGCCTGCTCCGGATGAGCGAGCCGAAAGGTGGCTTCCTGAGGACCAACGACCCCGTTCACGACCGCTGGTATTCGCGGGACGTCGCCGCAATCGCCGCCGCGCGGGACCTGCACGACATCGCCCCATTCTTCATCGATGCCGACGCCGGATCACAATCCGGCGGCGGTCCAATCGGCGGATTGACCGTGGTCCGCTTTCCCAATAACCACCTGATCTACGCGCTGACGTGGTTTGCCCTCGCTTTCATGCTGGCCGGTAAACTTTTCGTCACATTCGGCGGCGGGCTGTTCCGGGGCAGGCGCTTCGTCCACGAACCGGCCGGCGATAGCGCCGCCCGCAGGACGGGATCAGATGCTGGAACGATCGTCGAGCCGACCTGACGACGGAAAGTCGCCTTTGCGAGGCGAGTTGGCCGTCACACTGCAATCGCAGGCGGACGCGCGCAGCGAGCTGATTGGCGCGGCTCCGACCGACGACGAAACCAACCGCAAGAACATGGCGCTGCTGATCCAGCTGCGCTGGACCGCAGTGGTCGGCCAGATCGTGACCATCGGCGGCGTGCATTTCTGGCTCGGCATTCCGCTGCCGCTCGCCCGGATGGGCGCGGTGATCGGTGCGCTGGTGCTGCTCAACGTCTCGAGCCTGGTCTGGGTACGCCATCGGGCCGCGATTACCAACAACGAGCTCTTGGTTGCGCTGATGCTGGATGTCGCGGCCCTGACCGCGCAGCTCTACCTCAGCGGCGGCGCCACCAATCCCTTCACCTCGCTGTTCCTGCTTCAGGTGACGCTAGGCGCGGTGCTGCTCGATGCCCGTTCGACCTGGTCGCTGGTCGCGCTGACCTGCGCCAGCTTCGTCTGGCTGACGCTGGCCTACCGGCCGCTCGAGCTGCCGCCCAATCCGCTCAGCGAAACCTACAGCCTCACCGTTGCCGGCATGCTTTTGGGTTTCGTCCTCAACGCCGTGCTGCTGGTCGTGTTCGTCACCCGCATCAATCGGAACCTGCGCGAACGCGACGCGCATCTGGCGGCGCTGCGCCAGCATGCAGCCGAGCAGGATCACATCGTCCGCATGGGCCTGCTCGCGTCCGGCGCCGCGCATGAGCTCGGCACGCCGCTCGCGTCGCTCTCCGTCATCCTCGGCGACTGGCGCCGCATGCCGAATCTCGCCGCCGACCAGGAGCTCGCCGAGGATCTCGCCGAGATGGAGACCTCGCTGCAGCGCTGCAAGTCGATCGTCACCGGCATTCTGGTCTCGGCCGGCGAAGCGCGCGGTGAAGGCTCGTCGCCGACGACGGTGACGGCCTTCGTCACCGCATTGGTCGAGGAATGGCGCAACGCACGCTCGGCACGCACGCTGTATTTCGTCAACACGTTCGGCGAGGACGTCGCGATCGTCTCCGACGTGGCGCTGAAGCAGGTCATCTTCAACGTGCTCGACAATGCCTATGAGGTCTCGCGCGAGTGGGTGGAACTCGTGGCCGAGCGCGAGGGCGACAATCTCGTGCTCTCGATCAGCGACCGCGGCCCGGGCTTTGCGCCGGAGATGCTGGCACAGCTCGGAAAGCCCTATCACTCCAGCAAGGGCCGCGCCGGCGGCGGGCTCGGCCTGTTCCTGGTGGTGAACGTGGTGCGCAAGCTCGGCGGCAGCGTCACCGCCGAGAACCACCGGAAGCGCGGCGCCACCGTCCGCCTCACGCTGCCGCTCGCAACGCTCGCGATCGGAGGCAGCTTTGACGTCTGACCGTTCGCTCATCGTGGTCGAGGACGATGCCGGCTTTGCGCGCACGCTGAAGCGCTCGTTCGAGCGCCGCGGCTACGAGGTGGTGCTGGCCGCCTCGATCGAAGAGGTGCGCATGGTCCTGGAGGAACAGTCCTTCGGTTACGCCGTGGTCGATCTCAAGCTCGGCGGCGCCTCTGGCCTTGCCTGCGTCGAGCTCCTGCACACCCACGATGAGGAAATGCTGATCGTGGTGCTCACGGGCTTTGCCAGCATCGCCACCGCCGTCGAAGCGATCAAATTGGGGGCCTCCCATTATCTTGCAAAACCTTCCAACACCGACGACATCGAGGCCGCCTTCAACAAGGCCGAAGGCAACACCGAAGTCGCGCTCGATGCGCGGCCGACCTCGATCAAGACGCTGGAATGGGAACGCATCCACCAGACCCTGATCGAGACGGATTTCAACATCTCGGAAGCAGCGCGACGGCTCGGGATGCATCGCCGGACATTGGCAAGGAAGCTCGAGAAGCGGCCGGTGAAGTAGCCTCTCGTCTTCCCGGCGAAGGCCGGGACCCATAGCCACAGGAGGTGGTTTGACGAAGACTCGTGGTTACCGAAGCGCTCCTTACAACTCCTTCCTGGGGTAATGGGTCCCGGCCTTCGCCGGGACGACGCGGAATTTGTTGCCAGCTTCGCGCTACGCTTCCGTCGTCGTTCCGAACAAGCGGCCCGAACAAAAAAGCCCGGCCATTTGGCCGGGCTTTTGATCTCTGCGATGGACGCGAGAGACGCTTACGCGGCCTCGTCGGCGACGGTGGCGCCATCGGCGTCGTCGGCATCGCCCTCGGCATCCGTATCGGCCTCGCCGTCGGCGGCTTCCGTCTTGGCGCCGGTGCGGCGCGGGCTCTTGGCGAGCTGGGCTTCGATCTCCTTGACCGCTTCGGTCTCGGTCGAGTGCTGCACCACCGCGATCTCGCGCGACAGACGATCGAGCGCCGCTTCATAGAGCTGGCGTTCGCTGTAGGACTGCTCGGGCTGCGATTCGGAGCGGTAGAGATCGCGCACCACTTCCGCGATCGCGACGATGTCGCCCGAATTGATCTTCGCTTCGTACTCCTGGGCGCGGCGCGACCACATGGTGCGCTTGACGCGGGCGCGGCCCTTGAGCGTCTCGAGCGCCTTCTTGACCAGCGCGGGCTCGGAGAGCTTGCGCATGCCGACGTTGGCGACCTTCGCGGTCGGAACGCGCAGCGTCATCTTGTCCTTGATGAAGTTGATGACGAACAGCTCGAGCTTGGCACCGGCGATCTCCTGCTCCTCGATGGCCAGGATCTGGCCGACGCCATGAGCGGGATAGACGACGAATTCGTTGGCCTTGAAGCCCTGGCGCTGCGTCACGACCTTCTTTTCCTCGACCTTCGGCGCGGGTGCAGCGGCCTTCACGGCCGGCTTGGCAGCGACGGGGGCCTTGGCAGGGGCGGCAGCAACAGGCGCCTTCGAAGCAACAGGCTTGTGAGCGGGAGCCTTATGAGCGGGAGCCTTGGAAAGGGCAGCCTTGGAAGTGGCAGCCTTGGCAGCAGGCTTGGAAACGGTCGCTTTCGCGGCAGTTTTGGCAGTCTTATGAGGCATTGCGCTTCTTTTGTTCTTCGAGGACTTTGCAGCCGGCGGCGCCTTGGCAGCGGCCCGACCCTTGGATGCGCTACGGCTGGCCGCGGCGACTTTTTTGGCCTCCTTATGGGAAGCCCTCGCTGAAGTACTCTTTTTACGCGTTTTCTGTGACACAGCCTGCGCGCGGAAACTGCCACGCCCCTGTTCGACATTTGGTTTCACGGGAACCCAGAGGGGCCAAGTGGGCTGACGGGGTTCAGCTTGATGTGCCCAATATAGCACATTTCCCGCAAAAATCAATGATTTAGGGGTCTTGAGGGCTGGTTTTCGGCGCGTTTGAAGCTAATAGGGTTAAGTTTGAGCCCGAATTAGTCGCCCGAGCCGGGGTTCGGCGAAAAATACTTCTCGAACTTGCCTTCCATCCCGTCGAATTCCTTGGCGTCGGCGGGTGATTCTTTCTTCTGGGTGATGTTCGGCCAGCTCTTGGCGTAGTCGGCGTTGACCGAAAGCCACTTTTCCAAGCCCGGTTCCGTGTCCGGCTTGATGGCGTCGGCGGGGCATTCCGGCTCGCACACGCCGCAATCGATGCACTCGTCCGGGTGGATGACGAGCATGTTCTCACCCTCATAGAAACAGTCGACCGGGCAGACCTCGACGCAGTCGGTGTACTTGCACTTGATGCAGGCTTCAGTGACGACGTAAGTCATCCAACGCTCCGAAAAGCTCTTTTAAAAGTCGCGGCTTGCGTAGCGCGGATGGCCCGGCGCCGCAAGGTCGGGAGCGGCCGATCATGGCTGCTTTCCGCGCGTGATCGACCAAGAAATGAATGCATTGCGCAATTAATTGCGCTTCTAGTTGCGCTTGGCCTCGCCGAGCTCCTCGTAGAGCACGCGCGCCGAAGCAGCATCGCCGCGGCGCTCGTTGAAGGCGGCCACTTTCAGGACGCGCACGGTGCGATCGAGCGCGATCGTCAGCACGTCGCCGATCTTGACCGCATGTCCCGGCGACTTCTCGCGCACGCCATTGATGCGGACATGGCCGGTTTCGACGAGCTCAGCCGCCGAGGTGCGCGCCTTCACCACCCGCGCATGCCACAGCCATTTGTCGAGGCGCTGCCGTTCGGTCGTGGGCGTTCTTCCTCTTCCTTCCTCTTGTTCCTTCCTCTTGGCTATTCCTTACGCCCCGCGAGCTGCTCCTTCAACGCAGCGAGCTTGGCGAAGGGCGAGTTCGGATCGATCGGACGATCGCGCTCGCGCGGATTCGCACTCGAGGCGTAGGGACGCAGCGAGGGACCGCCCTGGCGGTCGCGGCCCTTGTCGCGGTCGCGGCCACGATTGTCGCGGCCCTTGTCGCGATCGCCGCCGAACTTGCCCTTGTTGCGATCGCGATCCTTGTCGCGATCCTTGCCCTGATCTCTACCTTGGAAGCTGCGGTTCTCGCGTCCATCCTGGCGCGGCGCGCCTTCGGCACCGCCCTCGCGGGGCTTGCGGAAATCCTTGCCGCCATCCCTGCGATGACCGCCATGGCGGTGACGCTCGCCGCGCTTCTCGCCATCAGCCGCCGGCGCCGCTTCGCCCTCTGCCGGTGCAGCGGCTGCCTGGGCGCCGTCCTGCGCACGCGGCTGATTGTGGTGACGCTGGTGGCGATGGCGCTCGTGGCGCGGCTTGCGATCCTCGTGACGGCCGGCGGGACGCCAGACCTCGACGAGCTCGGGCTCGGCGGGGGCGGCGGGTTCCACGGGCGCAGCGGCGTCGGCCGATGCGGCGGCTTCCGTTGCGGCGGTCTCTGCGGGCGCAGCCTCGAGGCTCGATTCCTCCGCGGGCGCTGCGGCCTCTTCAACGGGCGGTGCGATGCCGGGGGCATCTTCCGGCGTGACGGGGGCTTCGGCCGATTCCAACACAGGCTCGGCCTCGGGCGCGGGCGCGTCGTGCTGCTCCATGCCGGGCGCGTCTTCGACGGTGACCGGCTCGGCGACGGCTTCGGTGGATACGGTCGGCTCCTCCGGCAGGCCGGCAACGGCCTCAGCCGCGATCTCAGTCTCGGTCTCGGTCGATGTCTCTGCACTGCCCTCGGCGGGCACAGTCTCGGCCGCGACCGTCTCAGCGACAGGCGCCGCCGGCTTCGGCGGCAGCGGTGCGCGCTTTTCCATGCGATAGCCGAGCGCGCGCAGCACCGAGGCGAAATCTTCGCCGGCCGAGCCGGTGAGCGAGGTCATCGCCTGCGTCACCACAAAGCCGCGGCCATCGAACGCGCCGGCGGGCTTTTCGCCGGGCGAATTCTCGCGCCACGACAGCGCCGGACGAATGAGATCGGCAAGCCGCTCCAGAATGTCGACGCGCACGGCGCGCTCGCCGGCCTGCTTGTAGCCGAGCACGCGATAGGCATCGCGCGGCAGCTGCTTGTCGACCGGGAACGAGGTGCGGCCCGAGCTTGCCAGATGCTGCGCGCCTGACAGCGACGAGAGGTCGACATTGTCCTGCTTCAGCGCCCACAGCAGCGCGGCGAGTGCACGCGCCGCGGGTTTCAAGAGGCCGGGGAAATAAAGGTGATAGGCGCCGAAGCGGACGCCGTATTTGCGCAGCACGGCGCGCGAGGGCTGGTCGAGATCCTTCAGCTCGCTCACGATCTTCGGCCGCTCCAGCACGCCGAGCGCCTCGACCAGCTGATAGGCGATGCCGCGGGCAATGCCGGTGACGTCAGCCGCCTTCGACAGCTCGAACATCGGCCCGAGCAGCTTTTCGATATGCGTCTTGAGCCAGAGATCGAGCCGCGCCTGCACCTTGTCGCGGGGCGCGCCGGTCAGCCGCTCGTCGGAGATGATGCGGATGCGCGGATGCAGCGCCTCGTCTGCGGCCGTCAGCCGCGCCACCGCGTCGCCGGTCCAGCGGATGGTGCCGTCGGACGTCAGCACGAACTGCTCGTCCGGCGCATTGCCCAATTTTTCGGCGCGCGCATTGATCTCGCCGGCGAGCACCGCCTGGGCGGCAGCCTGCAAGGCTTTCGCATCCGAGCCGGCTTCCGCCGCATCCGGTGCAAAGGTGAAGCCATCGAGGCGGCCGATGACATGGCCTTCGACGATGACTTCGCCGGTCTTGCCGATTTCCGTATTCAAGCTCGTGTTCTCCCGCAGGCGGCGCATCAATACACTGGTCCGGCGATCAACGAAACGCTCAGTCAAGCGTTCATGGAGCGCATCCGATAATTTATTTTCGACCTCCCGCGCGATCCCCTGCCAATGTTCGGGGTCCGCGAGCCAGTCCGGCCGGTTGGCGACGAAGGTCCAGGTGCGGATCTGCGCGATCCGGGCCGACAGCGTGTCGATATCGCCGTCGACGCGGTCGGCCTGGTCGATCTGGGCCGCGAACCAGGCATCGGGAATGCGGCCCTTCTGCATCAGGAAGCCGTACAGCGTGGTGACCAGCTCGGCGTGGGCGGCCGGCGACAGCTTTCGGTAATCCGGGACCTGGCAGGCCTCCCACAGCCGTTCCACGGCGGCCTTGCCATGCGCGATATCGCGCACCTCGACGTCGCGGGCGGCGTGATCGAGCACCCGCATGTCCTCGGCGATCGGCGCGCGCGTCAGGGACTCATGGCCGGGGGCGAGGTTCAGCGAGACCTGGAGCGCGCCGAGCGAGGCGAAATCCAGCCTCGCGTTGCGCCATTGCAAAACCTTGACGCTGTCGAAGGTGTGGTTCTGCAGCGCGTTCACAAGCTCGGGTTCGAACGGCGCGCAGCGGCCGGTGGTGCCGAAGGTGCCGTTGCGCGTGGCGCGACCGGCGCGGCCGGCGATCTGCGAGAATTCGGACGGCGTCAGGCGGCGGAACTGGTGGCCGTCGAACTTGCGGTCGGAGGCGAAGGCGACGTGGTCGACGTCGAGGTTGAGACCCATGCCGACCGCGTCGGTGGCGACGAGATAGTCGACGTCGCCGTTCTGGAACATCGCCACCTGCGCATTGCGCGTGCGCGGTGACAGAGATCCCAGCACCACGGCGGCGCCGCCATGCTGGCGGCGGATCAGCTCGGCGATGGCGTAGACCTCGTCGGCGGAGAACGCGACGATCGCGGTGCGCCGCGGCTGGCGCGTGATCTTGCGGTCGCCGGCGAATTCGAGCTGCGACAGGCGCGGCCGGGTGATCATGGAGACGCCGGGGAGCAGCCGCTCGATGATGGGGCGCATCGTTGCAGCCCCGAGCAGCAGCGTCTCGTCGCGGCCGCGGCGGTTGAGGATGCGGTCGGTGAAGACGTGGCCGCGTTCCAGATCCGATGCGATCTGGACCTCGTCGACGGCGAGGAAGGAGACGTCGAGGTCGCGCGGCATCGCCTCGACGGTCGAGACCCAATAGCGCGGCGCCTTCGGCTTGATCTTCTCCTCGCCGGTGATCAGCGCGACGGCCTCGGGCCCCGCGCGATCGGCGATCTTGTTGTAGACCTCGCGCGCCAAGAGCCGCAGCGGCAGCCCGATCATGCCGGACGAATGCGCCAGCATCCGTTCGATGGCCAGATGGGTCTTGCCGGTATTGGTCGGCCCGAGCACCGCAGTGACGCCAGCGCCGGGGGCACGCTCGGAGGCGAAGGGGGAGGAGGCAAAGGGCATCTGGGGGATAGGTAATGGCGATTTGGGGCGAATGTCAGTGCTGTTTGGGGCGATGGCAGGGGCCCCTGCCAAAACCCGTCGCGGGATGGCGCGAAGCGCTCATCGCACACACACCGCTGTCATCGCCCGGCTCGACCGGGCGATCCAGTATTCCAGAGGCGGCGCAGATCAAGCCGAGAGGGCGCGGCGTACTGGATGCCCCGGTCAAGCCGGGGCATGACAGCGGAGAACGCGGCGGCTCTCCCCAATCCTCGCGCAACTGTCTCACTTTGCGACGCTTTTCCCGTTGGTTTTAAGCTTCGGAACGACTCCAGAACGAATCGCGGCCGAATCGCTGACTCCGTGTTGAGTCCTGTTCCGTTCACGCAAGATGTCGCGGGACGTTGGTTGGCTCGCACTAGATGGAGT
Source organism: Bradyrhizobium sp. CSA207 (assembly GCF_029051685.1). GTDB lineage: Bacteria > Pseudomonadota > Alphaproteobacteria > Rhizobiales > Xanthobacteraceae > Bradyrhizobium. The sequence goes on from NZ_JAACFT010000012.1 coordinate 65,519, forward strand.
TTCGCGCCGTCGCACAAGCGGCGTTTCGATGGCGCGTTCCTTAAAGCTGGGGACGGCGCGGAGTCGAATCAGAATCGGGCAGGAGTCAAATGGATTCACATGGGCGGACCATCCAAAATCAAAAGCGTGAAAACAACCCCATGCACAGTAGGCAAGCGATTGAAATAACGGGCTTTCTTAACCCTCCCCTGGAGGGGTCCGAGACGAGCGTAGCTCGCTCGTGGGTCGCTTTGCATGGAGCGCAGCGAAATGCGTCGCGGGGTGGGGTGATCTATCCACTCGGGCAGCGCATCAAAGGAGAGACCGTCACCCCACCCCGCTCGCGCTGCGCGCGATCGACCCACGAGCGAGCTACGCTCGTCTCGGACCCCTCCAGGGGAGGGTAGGCGCCTGCCTACTGCGTCTTCGCGACTCTTGGCGGCTGGGCGGAGGTGATGAAGCTGGTGGCTTCCAGCATCGCCGGCCCCAAGGGCGTCGGCACTTTCAGCCAGAACGGAACCAGGATCCGCGTACCCGCCACGGGGGCAAACGCGATCTCGATGTTGCGCTGGGCGGCGAGGTATTTGATCACGGGGCGGTCGGGGATGTAGCCGGCGACGGGGACGAAATACAGCGAGCAGACCACGACCGGGCCGCGATAGCCCTTTTCCGCCTTCACCGTTTCCATGCGCTTGAAATCGAGCTTGAGCTCGTAGCGCATGCGGCCGTCGAACACCGGCGCGGAGTTGTGGCAGGCCTCCGCCGACAGGGGATCGCCGGTGCCGGGCACGCGCAGCAGCGAGGCCGTCATCGGATCCCAGACGCCGCGGCGATGCGCCTCGGTGACGACGATGCGATCGGCATCGACCGGCGGCTCCGGCAGAATCGCAAAATCCTTCACATTGCCTTTGTCGAGCGTGATGCGGATCTCTTCGGTCTTCTTCGAGGTGGTGGTGGAGGCCTGGTAGCCGGTCGCGACCAGCGCGCCGTTGACCACGCGGCCCTGCGAGGCGCCGGTGCCGGAGCCATTGGCGATCGATTTCAGCAGCCCCGAGGTGCCGCCCGAGGCCGCGGCAGAAAACACCTCGTCCTGGATGTCGATGTTCCAGGCGCCCTTGCCGACGGGAATGCCGGCCAGCGTCGCCTCATACTGCGCCTCGAGCTTGCCTTGCGCCGCCGCCGGCTTCGCCTCCCAAGCGAAAGCCAGGACGCACAGCGCGGCCAGAGCCAGCCGGCCGGCGCGATGCAGCCGGGGCAGATGAGGGGTCAGGGTCAGCACGAAGCCATCCAATGGGGCCGTCAGGCCTTGTTAGTTAAGCCAAATATTGCGGCAAACAATGTATCCGGGCTCAAGGCTGCGGAACTCCAGGCGACTCTTCGGGTGCGATTACGCCCTTTATGTGATGGTAAGCGGTTTTAATCATTGCCGTTTTGGTGATTGGGGGCGATGGTCGACGGCGACTCTCGCCTTGCTCCCCTGTCATGCCCCGGCTTGACCGGGGCATCTAGTACGCCGCGGCCTCTCGCTTCCAGCCGCGCCGCCTCTGGAATACTGGATCGCCCGCCTTCGCGGGCGATGACAGCCGTGGGGCGGCTCCAAAACAGGCCTCGTCGCCTTGACGTCCCGCCGCTTCCCCCCTATACGTCCGCCGCTCCCTGCAAGGACAGAGAATTTGCCCCCGTGGCGCCCCGGATGGCGGCCGCACATCGTTGGGGGAAAGATTGAGGATTTGAAGCCATGTCTCGCCGCTGCGAACTGACAGCCAAGGGCCCCCTCGTCGGCCACAAGGTCAGCCACTCCAACATCAAGACCAAGCGCCGCTTCCTGCCGAACCTGGTCAACGTGACCTTCATCAGCGAAGCCTTGGGCCGCAACGTGCGCCTGCGCGTCTCCACCAGTGCGGTCAAAAGCGTCGACCACAATGGCGGCCTCGACGCCTACATGCTCAAGGCCAAGGCCGACGTCCTGTCGCCCCGCGCCCTTGAGCTGAAGCGCGCGATCCAGAAGAAGGTCGGCGAAGCGCAGCCCGAGAAGCAGGCGAGCTAAGCGAATTTTTGGAATGGGCAGGGGCTAAGTCGCGTCGCGTGGCGTGGCGTAGGCTTAGCCAAGTAGAGTTTTGAGTAGCGGCCGGATCTGAAGATCCGGCCGTTTTTGTTGTGCGGCCAGCCTGATTGTACCTCTGCCTATCTTGCTCTGACTTCATTGCCCGCTATGATCGAAAAAAACGATGATTCAACTTGGGGGTCGTGGGTTGGGGCTCAGTGTCAGTCAGCTGCGGGCTATCGCGCAGCAGCGCGATAGATATAAAACGCAGCTACTCATTCGAAAAAGTTTGAGTCCTAGACGCGAATTTCCTGATGCCGTGCATCACTTCAAGATCTTCTACAATGCGAGAGGCAACGCTACGCCACCGGCTGACTTCTCGCCGTTGCGCATGTAGTCGAATTACCAGAACGTTCCTTTCACCGCTTCCGCGCGAATTCATGGCATGAGCAAAGCCTACACCAAGACGATACAACAAGCACTTGGGCGTGATCCCGTGCACCCCTTCCCCGCCCGGATGGCTCCGGGCATAGCTCTTGATATTTTGTCCAGCGAGCCAGAGCGAATTCGGGTCCTAGATCCAATGATGGGCTCAGGGACTGTACTTGCCATGGCCCGCGCGAGCGGTCATTCGGCGATCGGAATTGACATTGATCCGCTTGCAGTCCTTTTGGCCCGCGTTTGGACGACGGCGGTGGATGAAACCCGGGCGAAAGCCAAGGCTGTAGAGGTCTTGAAACGCGCAAAGGATAGTCTGCCCTCGCTCAGCGTAAGCGACGCATACCCACTAAATGCGGATTCAGAGACTCGCCGCTTTGTTCGGTATTGGTTCGATGTATACGCTCGCAAGCAACTAGCCTCGCTCGCTCACTCGATTCACGGCGTGAGAGATAATAACGTCAGAGACGTACTATGGTGCGCTTTCTCACGCCTAATCATTACTAAGCAGGCTGGCGCTTCATTGGCGATGGACCTCTCCCATAGCAGGCCACATAAAGCATTTGAGAGCGCCCCAATTAAGCCGTTCAACAAATTTCTTGCTGCTATTGATCACGTTCTGAAAAACTGCATCTCAAAGAACCAACCTGAACGCGGACCAGCGACGCGGACATCGCTCGGCGACGCCCGTAAGCTTCCTCTTACGAGTGGTACTATCGATCTTGTTTTAACTTCCCCTCCTTACCTCAACGCAATCGATTACATGCGGTGCAGTAAATTTTCGCTAGTTTGGATGGGACATACAATCGGCGAGCTGAGTTGCATTCGGACTGATAGTGTCGGCACAGAATGCGGCGACCACGATGCTCGCGAAGATTCGGACATTAAGAGAATCATTTCTGATCTGCGACTGAGTCCCCAACTCAGTCGTCGGCACGAAGCTGTCCTCGCACATTATGTCGACGACATGATGCGCTCCATTGATGAGGTGGCTCGTGTGCTAGCGCCGGGAGGCAGGGCAGTCTATGTCGTGGGAGAAAACACGGTTCGCGGAACGTTTATCCCTAACGCCAAGATCGTGACGGCAGTTGCCGAGCACGCGGGCCTCTCCATCGGCACTAGAAAAGCTCGAACTTTGCCAGCTAACCGACGCTACCTTCCACCGCCAACAGTTCTAAACGCGCCAGAAGCGATGGGAGGCCGGATGCGCAGGGAGGTTATTCTAACTTTCTCCAAACCTACAGAGGGCCTCTGAGGAAGAAAGATTGAGACGCCGCTTTCATTTTAGCGGCATCGCTGCCTGCGCCAGACGGATAGCCTTCGCCAACCATGTTGACATTTGTTAACACCCTCTGTATCTTCAGGTCTCAGCATGGCTGATCGGCCCAGGCACCCGCACAAGGAAATCGAGGCCGTCGTCGCGCAGGCCGAATCGATTGGTTGGCGGTGGCGCAAGATGGGGCATTGGGGGCGGCTGTTCTGCCCGCATGCCGGTCGCGATGGCTGCCAGGTCGGCGTGAACGGCACACCGAAGAATCCGGAAGACCACGCCCGGCAGGTGATGCGCGCGATCGCGCGCTGCCCGCACGGAGGAGAGGAGGACAAGTGAAGAAATTCGAATTCAGCATCATTGCGTCCGGCCTCGATCCTGCGGCGGAGGATTTCGAGCAGCGCTTCTACGATGCCGGCTGCGACGACGCGGCAATCGCCTTCCAGAAGGGCCACATCATCGTCGACTTCACCCGGGAGGCGAAATCAGTCAGCGAGGCCATCGTCACGGCGGTGCGGAACGTACAGGCCGCCGGCGCCCGCGTCGATCGCGTCGAGCCCGACCCGCTCGTCAGCCTCTCCGATATCGCCGCCCGAACCGGAATGACGCGCGCGGCGATGACGCAATATTCCAAAGGACAGCGAGCCAAGGACTTTCCCTCGCCGGTCGCCCGCGTGACATCCGACAGCCCGCTGTGGGATTGGGCGACGGTCGCAAAATGGCTGTTTCATCACGACAAGCTCAGCCGCGACGAGGCGATCGAGGCAGCCGCCGTGCGAGCGGCCAACGCGGCGATCGGATCGCGCACAGCCAAGCTCGAAGAGACTTTGAAGGGAAGCCTGAAAGCCTACGAGAAGGAGCTCGACCGGGCAGCGTGAGGCGCGGGATATCCGCAGGCTCGCCTGCTCTGCGCGCCTCCCCCTACCCCGAAAATCAATGCTCCGCAGCACGATCCCCCGGCGGCGACCCCTCGAACTCCGTCGCCTGGTATTTGCGTTCCACGCAGGCTTCGATGCGCTCGCGCAGGCGGGTGAACTGGGCTTCGCGCTCGGCGGGTCTGGCGCGCGGGCCCGGCGCTAGCGCCGCGCGCGTTAACCGTCCATTAACCAACGCAGCCTAGCCTGAAATCATCGTCCAGTCATCATCAGCCCGAAATGCCTTCCCGGTTCGCTCCAGGAGAAGCGTCGATGTCCGTTGCGTTGCTGACGTATGCCGATCTAGGTGCCCGCCTCAATATCTCTCGCGAGGCCGCTCGTTCGCTTGCCAGACGACGCCGTTTGCCGTGCTCGCGTTCGGATGATGGCAAAGCCCTGGTGAGCATTGATTTCTCCGAACTCCGGTACATGCCCCGCCCACGAATTGGCCGCCAGGCAGACCACATCGCCACCCCCATGGCTGAGATCGAGGCATTAGAGCCATTTCCGTTCCGATGGAATCGGAACGGGGCTCTAGATTATTGTTTAGACGCGTTTTCTTTACGCGAACCGGTATCCACTTCGCTCGAAAACGCTCTGGAGATCGAGGCATTCAAGGCGGAGGTCGCGCGGCTCGAAGCCGTCGCAGCCGCCTACAGGGTAGTTTTCGAGCGTGAGCGCGAGCGCGCCGATCGCCTGGCCGTCGAGCTGCTGCAGGCGGCTGCCGAAACGACGGCAGCCAATACGTGGGCGGCACGACTGGAAGACGAAGTGGCGGCTCTGCGGACCGGTCGCCGGGCCGGCGGCGCGATCGCGGGACAAGCCGCGCTTCGATTGGGACATCTGGCCGCGGCCATCGTGGGCGCAGACCGCGCGGCTTGCAGGTAGCACTCGAACCTTTCTCCATCCCGGCCTGCCGGAGCAACCGCGAGGACAGAATGACTGGCATGACCGATATTCGCGAGATGAAGGCCCGCATTGTCGTGTTCGGGGTCGGCGGCGCCGGCGGCAATGCCGTCAACAACATGATCACGGCCGGGCTGCAGGGGGTCGACTTCGTCGTCGCCAATACCGACGCGCAGGCGCTTGCCATGTCGAAGGCGCCGCGCATCATCCAGCTCGGCACAACGGTGACTGCAGGCCTTGGCGCCGGCTCGCAGCCCGAATTGGGACGCGCCGCAGCCGAGGAGGCCATCGATACGATCCGCGATCAGTTGACCGGCGCGCACATGGTGTTCGTGACTGCCGGCATGGGCGGCGGTACCGGCACCGGGGCTGCACCCATCATCGCCAGGACTGCGCGCGAGCTCGGCATCCTCACGATCGGCGTGGTCACCAAGCCATTCTACTTCGAGGGCCAGCGCCGCATGCGCTTTGCCGAAGCCGGCATCGAGGAGTTGCTGAAGACAGTCGACACCCTGCTGATCATCCCGAACCAGAACCTGTTCCGGGTGGCCAGCGAGAAGACCACATTCGCCGATGCCTTTGCCCTTGCCGATCAGGTGCTCTATTCGGGTGTGGCCTGCATCAGCGACCTCATCGTCAAGGAAGGCCTGATCAATCTCGATTTTGCCGACGTTCTCTCCGTGATGCGAGAGAAGGGCAAGGCCATGATGGGAAGGGGCGAGGCTTCCGGCGAGAAGCGCGTGCTCGCCGCCGCCGTGGCCGCAATTTCCAATCCATTGATCGAGAACCCTTCGATCAAGCGCGCCAGCGGCCTCATCATCTCCATCACTGGCGGCCGGGATCTCATGCTGTTCGAAGTCGACGAAGCTGCTACCCGCATTCGCGACGAGGCGGACCCGGACGCCAACATCATCGTCGGCGCGTCGTTTGATGAGAGCCTTGAAGGTATCGTCCGCGTCTCAGTGGTGGCGACCGGAATCGATAATCTTGACCCGGCGCAGCAGACGCAACCGGCGGAAAGCCCACTCACGCAGCTCGCCGGCAGGCTGCGCAACGGCAACCGCCGCATCGCCGATCGCATCGAGCGCGGTGCACCGCTTCCGCAAATGGAGAGCACGCCGCTTCGCCCGGAGGCCCGCCACCCTGCGGGGCCACCGGCAAGGCCGAATCTGGAATATACGCGCCACGCAGCTCCCCAGCCGCATGATCCTTACGGCCGCTCCTCTGCGCGCAATGCGGCCGACGAAGGCATTCTCGATATCCCAGCCTTCCTGCGCCGCGCGGCCAACTGAGCGGTCGAGGAGTCCGCGTGCTCGTCGCATGCCGATCGACATGCTGGCGTTGACGACGGGAATTTCATCGGCGAATTCCGAACATCAGATCTGCGGACGACCTTCTGAGGTACGCAGTGCGCCGATCCTTCACGCTGCCGTGCTGCGCGGGTTCTCCGTTACTTCCTTTTCCGCCTCCTTGTCACGAGACAGCCATGCTGGAAAACGAAGCAGGCGATCGTTGTTGTCTTTTGGCGGTTCGATGGGCGGTACGATGGACCCCTCATTGGCTGAACTCGGGAGGTCGAGTGTAGCGTGGCCGACTCGCACCGCATCCGCGCGTTGGTCCAGTTCGCGCAACAGGGGATCGATGACGCTGTCGATTTCGGTCGCCACCGATACTAGAAAACTGTTGAGCTCGCGAGCCTCCGGCACAACTGCCGCAGCCTGCTCGATCGCCTTGCAGAGACCATCGACAACAGGTGCAAACGCGCTTCCGGCCTGTCTGATTCGGGTTTTGATCGCTTCGATTTCGCCCAAGGCGCGATCACGCTCCCGCCTGTTTTTCTCCTCCGAAAGGCGGGCTTCGATTTCGGCGATCTGAGCCGTCAGGGTCGCGGCTTCAGACGCAAGAGCATCGCGTCGTCCGCGCGCGCGATCGAGATCGCGACTGAGATTGTCCACTAAGTCGTCCTTTCCGAACATTGCTTTGCTCCGTAGGACAGCCGTAACGCGAACCGTCAACCTGGCAACCGAACGAATAGCCGGATCGGCCGAAACAGGCATCAACTTCAGTCGCGTCGCATGGGCCGACATGGTGATCCCCCAATCGTCCACATTAGGCGACCGCATGGTTAACAAGTGGTTAATTTCAACGCTGATGCGGCAATGGCGCCGCGAATACAATTGAAAATGCGCAAAGCTTGCGCACGCTCGCGGTGCGAACCGTCGCCTACTCTACCCCCGAAAATCAATGCTCCGCAGCACGATCCCCGGCGGGGTGCCTTCGAACTCGGTCGCCTGATACTTCCGTTCCACGCAGGCTTCGATGCGCTCGCGCAGGCGGGTGAACTGGGCTTCGCGCTCGCTCGGCCTGGCGCGCGGGCCGCGCTCGAGGTCGTCCATGGCGGAGGTCGAGATCGCGCAAGCGATCTCCTTCGCGCCGTCCTGCATCGAGAACTGGACGATGCCGCGGTCCTGTTCGTGGCCGATGAAGCGGGTGCTGGTGAGGGTCATGGGGTACTCCTTTGCGTCCGCGCGTCGTCCCGGCGAAAGCCGGGACCCATTGCCGCGGTCAGCGTTGTCGAGGCACGCTGTGGCCCTAGCATGCGCACCAACTCACTTCGGTGGTTATGGGTCCCGGCTTTCGCCGGGACGACACCGAGGGTTAGGCCCGGGCACTGGCCGGCATCGGCTTCAGCTCTCTGCGCCGAGTCTCGCAAAATCGTCGAACAGGGCGGCCACCAGGGCGCGGTGGCGGGTGTCTTCGGTGGGCAGGCTGGCGGCATAGAGGTTGAGCAAATGGCGGGCCTTCACCGCGGCCTCGGGCCAGGACATGGCGGGCACCGACATCATGCGGTTTTCGAGATCGGCCTCGCGCTCGCGCAGCTCCCTGACATTGGCCTCGACCTCGGCCAGCGCGCGGCGCAGATCGGTCGCCTTCTGCGCGGCCATGCCGCGGTGCTTGTCGAGATCGACGGTGTGGTCAGTCATGTGGCGGCACTCGCGTCGGCGGCCTGGGCATTGGCAAGGTCGACCGAGCCGATCGACAGCATCTCCGTCGCGCCGTGCACGCCTTCGGACGGCACCGTGATCATGGTGGCGATGCGGCGATAGGCCGAGAAGGTCAGCGCCTCGATCGTCTCCTCGTCGGTGACGACCTCATAGGCGCCGGCCGGCAACTCGCGCGCGATGCCGCGGATGTGGAATGGATGCTTGAAGGTGACGGTTTCTCGCCGCGAGCGGATGGTCATGCACGCCTGCCTTTCGCAAAGGGGGGCCCCAACCGACGCCAGCTGGCCGCGACCATGCGCCGGTTAGGGGGCAATAGCCAGCCTTAATGTCAGCGCGCGCCGGCACTTAAGGTGCAATGCGGTGTCCGCGCGTGCGACTTTTAGCCCTCGCTATCGGCGGGCCGCAGGCGTAGGCTCGCCTGCATCACCGCAGTTCGGAGTGGATCGTGCCGCACGTCGACGTTCCGCTGTTTGTTCTGCCGCGCTGCGGCCGGCGCGGACGCTGGCGCGCGACGCCGCCATAGAGGCGCGTGCTGCAATCGGGCGATTTTTCGCGAATTCGAACCCCACAGAGGAGAGCGACGTCATGGCCAAGGGACAGCAACGTAGCAATCGCGAAACCAAGAAGCCGAAAAAAGACAAAGCCAAGGTGATCGCCGCCGCCCCGACGCGGAAGGAAGCCGGCTGGCAGCCGGATTTCGGGCCGGCGAAGAAGAAGTAGCGGGCGCGGGCGGAGCCGGCCTTCCCTTCTCCCCTTGTGGGAGAAGGTGCCTTGCCGAAGGCAAGGCGGATGAGGGGTTGTTTCCGGGACTTCTGACGCGAGAGATTCACGCGCGGAAAGAGACCCCTCACCCGTCTCAATCGCGCAGAGCGCGATTGATCCACCCTCTCCCACAAGGGGAGAGGGGGAAGCGCCGCCACCGCCTCCTCCCCTCCTTGCATTTGCGCTATACTCGCACCGGTAGCATCACCCGGAGGGGCCACCTGTGGAGCACGAGCACGCGTCCGAGCCGAGGAATCTCGTTATCTGCTGCGACGGCACCGGCAACGAGATCTCGGAGAACATCTCCAACGTCCTGAAGCTGTATCGCTGCCTGCGCAAGACCGACAAGACGCGGCCGCGGCAGCTGGTGTTTTATGATCCCGGCGTCGGCACGGTGACGGAGCCGTCGACCTGGCACCGCTGGAAGGCCAACATCAATCTGGTGCTGGGGCTCGCCACCGGCTACGGGCTCGATGACAATGTGCTGTCGGCCTATTGCTTCCTGGTCGAGCATTACGCGCCCGGCGACAAGATCTATCTGTTCGGGTTTTCGCGCGGCGCCTACACGGTGCGGGTGCTGGCGGGGCTGATCCACAAAATTGGACTGATCTCGCCGGAGCAGGCCAATCTCGCAGGCTCGGGCCTCGTCGCCTACAAGCAATATTCGGGATCGGGGCGCGGCAACGACGTCGCCGACCTCACCGACGTCGGCAGCGACGAGGACGGGCCGCTGCCCAAGGACAAGTTCGATCTCGCCGCGCAATTCGCGCGCATCACCTCGTCGCGCTGGCCGACCATCCATTTCATCGGGGTGTGGGACACGGTGGCGAGCGTGATCGTGCCGCGCGCCGATCGGTTCTATCTGCCGAGCTTCGAGGAGCTCGCCTTCACGCTGCGAAATCCGAGCGTGCAGATCTTCCGCCAGGCGATCTCGATCGACGAGCGGCGCTGCATGTTCCGCCTCAAGAAGTGGGAAGAGCCGCAGGAATATTGGAGCAACCGCTTCGTGCCCGACGACAAGAAGGGGCCGCAGGACATTTTGCAGGTGTGGTTCGCAGGCGTGCATTGCGACGTCGGCGGCGGCTATCCCGAGACCGAGAGCGCGGTGTCGAAATATCCGCTGATCTGGATGCTCGAGGAGGCGGCCAGGGCGGGGCTGAACTTCGACCCGCGCACGGTGAACCAGCTCGCCTGGGGCGTCCAGCGCAAGAACTCACCGTTCAAATACGTCGCGCCGGATGTGGACGGCGAAGTGCACCATTCGATGAATGCGGCCTGGCGCCTGCTGGAATATCTGCCGAAGCGCGCGACCTACAAGGAATGGCCGGAGCGGAAAGTGGTCCTCGGCTTTTACATCCCCGACTGCGAACCGCGCGTCATCCCCGAAGGCGCCCATGTGCATGAGAGCGTGGTGAAGCGGATTGCGACGATGCCGGGGTATCGGCCGGTGAACATGCCAAAGAGTTTTGTGACAGTGCCGATGCCGGTGCGGCCGGGGGTGGAGGTTGCGGGCGAGGTGGAGGTGCGCGACTTTCCTTCTCCCCCTGTGGGAGAAGGTGGCTTCGCGGCACGCGAAGCCGGATGAGGGGTTGTCGCCGCGAACGCGAGAGCTTCGTATGCCGAGCGAGACCCCTCACCCGTCTCGCCGCTGCGCGGCGAGCCACCCTCTCCCACAAGGGGAGAGGGGAAGGGAGCCCACCCCCCTTCCGCCACTTTTCATTAAAATTCTCACCCCCGCCTTAGCCGTATCGCATCATCTTTCCCGGCATCATTGCAGCCCACCGCCGCGAGCCCTGCGGAATTGGAGGAGAGTGCCAATGCATCCGCGCCGACATGCCCGGGTCAAACCCGCCGGCCTCGTATCCCGCCAGGCCAAGATCATCACCGACCCGCGCGCGCCGGTGATCCCGTGCACGCTGATCGACTATTCGGCCGGCGGCGCCTGCGTCGATCTCGGCGGCCAGGTGAAAATCCCCGACCGCTTCGAGCTGCTCCACGTCAACACCAAGAAACGCTGCCGCATCGCCTGGAAGCGCGGCACGCGGGTGGGCGTGGTGTTTTAGAGGGCGCGGTTGCGTACCCTCCCCTGGAGGGGGAGGGTAAGCCCCCTACTTCCGCATTCGCGCCTTTGTGCCGGCGACGATCTGCATGGCGACGCCGGCGATCCAGGCGGTGAAGACGAGCCAGGTCAGCGCGCTGTGCGGCTCCAGCCGCAGCACGATGACGGCCACGGACGCGAACGCGGCGAGCGTGGCGCACAACGTGCCGGCGGAGCTGAGCAATTCGGCGGCGTCGATCTGGCTGTGGGCTTCGTCGAACGGCAGTTGCGGCGTGTCGATGCCGAGATAGAAGCCGACCACGCCGAGCAGCATCATCACCAGCAGAAAGCCCTGCGTGGTGAGCGCAGGAATCGTCGAGCCGACATAAGCGCCGACGAACAATCCGCACGCAGCGCCGGCCATGGCAAGGCCGACGCGCTCCAGCACATGGGCAGCTTTGCGAAAACGAAAACGCATGACGGGCCTCGTGGGCTTGAGTGCGCGACAGGTTAAGCCTGTTTTGCGGCGGGTGGAAGCTGAGGAGGGTTACGGATGCGTGAGGTGGGGAGGTGTGGGCAATAGCGGTGCCACATCCTCCGGCGTCGTCCCGGCCTAGTGCGCAATTGCGCACGGGGGGCCGGGACCCATAACCACAGGGAGTGGTTTGGCGAAGACTGTTAGTCAAGTTGTTCGATGGCAATGGGCACCGCGCGCCACCGATGGATCACGCGGTATGGGTCCCGGCCTTCGCCGGGACGACAATCGTGAATATGGCGCCGCTATCGCGTCTCACGCCCCTTACCTCGCCCCGAACGTGGTCCTCCCAAACAGCTGCTTCTGCGTCGAGGGCTGCGAGCGCCAGTATTGCGGCGGGGCTTCGACCTCGCCGCCGAGTTCGGCGGCGGCGTGCCAGCCCCAGCGAGGGTCGTAGAGCATGGCGCGGGCGAGCGCGACCATGTCGGCCTTGCCGGATGCGACGATGTCCTCGGCGTGCTTCGCTTCCGTGATCAGGCCGACGGCGATGGTGGGCAATCCCGTTTCGCGCTTGATGGCGTCGGCAAACTGCACCTGGTAGCCGGGACCGAGCGCGATCTTCTGCAGCGGCGAGACGCCGCCGGAGGAAGCGTCGATCCAGTCGGCGCCGCGGGCCTTCAGCGCCTTGGCAAATTCAATCGTCTGCGCCAGATCCCAGCCGCCCTCGACCCAGTCGGTCGACGACACCCGCATGCCGACCGGCTTGTCATGCGGGACCACGGCGCGCACCGCGTCGAACACTTCGAGCGGAAAGCGCATGCGGTTCTGCAAGCTACCGCCATATTCGTCGGTGCGCCTGTTGGAGATCGGGGAGAGGAACTGGTGCATGAGATAGCCGTGCGCGCCGTGCAGTTCGATGGCATCGATGCCGATGCGCATCGCGCGCTTTGCGCTGTCGACGAAGGCGTCGCGGATGCGCCGGAGCCCGCTTGCATCGAGCACCAGCGGCGCGGCCTCGCCCTCCTTGTGCGGCACGGCGCTTGGGGCCACCGTCTGCCAGCCGCCTTCACTCATCGGAATCAGCTGGCCGCCGTCCCATGGCCGCGCGCTCGACGCTTTCCGGCCCGCATGCGCGAGCTGCATCGCGATCGCCGTGCTGGAATGTTTTCGCACCGAATTCATGATCTGCTTCAGCGCCGCCTCGCAGGCGTCGCTGTAGAGCCCGAGGCAGCCCGGCGTGATGCGCCCGATCGCCTCGACATGGGTCGCCTCGATGCAGAACATCGCCGCGCCCGACAGCGCCAGATTGTTGATGTGGGTGAAATGCCAGTCAGTGGCGACGCCGTCGTCGGCCGAATACTGGCACATCGGCGAGACCACGACACGATTCTTCAACGTCAGGCCGCGCAGCTTGATCGGGGAAAACAGGGCGCTCATGCGGGGGAGTTCCGGGAATGGAGGGGGCGATGCGGAGAGTGTAGTGAGGGGACACGGGATTACCACCAGCGCGGCGGGAATGGCGGCTAGCGGCGCGATGCATTGCGGTGCGGGTTTGGCGGAAGCCGTCGCCTCACATTCTGCCGTCGTCCCGGCGAAGGCCGGGACCCATACCGCGAGGTCTATCGATTTGGGGTGGTGCTAATCCCGAACGCCAATCTTCGCAAAACTTCTCCCTGTGGTTATGGGTCCCGGCCTTCGCCGGGACGACGGCGGAGGGTGTGGCGCGCCCCTACTCCGCTATCGTGAACTGCAGCAGCAGCGTGCGCTGGAGAAACGAAAAATTGTCGTCGGAGACCAGCGTCAGCACGGTCTCGCCATCGGCGGTGACGTGCGCGTCGATGCCTTCCATGTTGTCGATCTCGTGGCCGAGATCGGCCGCGAACAGCTCGGGGCCGTCGACCAGCGCGTTCGGCGCGATCGACTTGAGCGGGATGGCGCGGATGCGGATGTTGACGCCGGTGAACCAGGAGAATTTTCGCTCGAGGATGAGAAGCTCGCCCGAGGGCAACAGCACCGCATCGCTGATGTCGAATTTTTCGGTGCGGCGGACGCTGAACTGACCGGGCGTGGCACCGCCGATCAGGAACGCGACGAGATTGCCGTCGGCATCCAGTCCGCGCTCGGAGAACGCGATCAGGGTGCCGGCGAGCGGCTGGCCCTTTGACATGTCCCTGGGCACGAACACCAGCGCCTCGAGCCCCTTGTTGGAGGGCAGCTTGCGCACGCCAGGTGGCACCGGCAGCACCTCGCCGCGGGCGCGGGTGCCGCCTTTGGCAAAGTCGTAGCGCATGATCTGGTTGACGCGTTCCAGCCCGACATAGACGAAGTTGCCGTCGCGCGCGATCGCTTCCGAATCATACCAGTGCCGCTTCTCGGTGATCGGCCTGCCTTCCGCATTGAGCAGAGGCGCGGCCTCGACATTGTCGAGCCTGGTCATCTCACGGCCGGAATAGCGGATGGCGCCGGTGAACCAGGCGCCCTGATCCGAGATCGCGAGGAAGCGCTCGCCCTTGTTGTCAAGAAAGCGGAAGCCGGACAATCCGCCAAAGCCGCGATAGGGCGAGGTCAGCACCAGGCCGCTGCGATATTGCAGCGAGCCGAAGCGCACGCGCGAGCGGTCGCGCGGCTCGAACGCGGCAATCGGCCGCGCGTTGACCTCGATGGCAACCGGCTCGGTGACGGCGCGCTCGACCAGCGGCGGCTTCGGCGGCGGCTCGGCCGCAATCTGCGCTTGCGCAAATCGAGAGATTGCGAGAGTGGAGAATCCCGCGGCCGCGTGGCCAATAAAGCTGCGGCGGGATTGATGCTTGCTCACGAATGCAGTTTGCGGCGCGGACGGCTCGGAGCTTGCGTGGGCGCGGTGTTGGTCTCGCTGAAGAGTTCGGCGAGCTTCTCGGTGATGGCGCCGCCGAGCTCTTCGGCGTCCACGATCGTCACCGCGCGGCGATAGTAGCGGGTGACGTCATGGCCGATGCCGATCGCGATCAGCTCGACCGGCGAGCGGGTCTCGATCTCCTCGATGATGTGGCGCAGGTGCCGCTCGAGATAATTGCCCGCATTGACCGACAGCGTGGAATCGTCGACCGGCGCGCCGTCCGAGATCATCATCAGGATCTTGCGCTGCTCGGCCCGGCCGAGCAGGCGCTTGTGCGCCCAGTCCAGCGCCTCGCCGTCGATGTTCTCCTTGAGGAGACCCTCGCGCATCATCAGGCCAAGGTTTTTCCGCGCACGGCGCCAGGGCGCGTCCGCGGATTTGTAGATGATGTGCCTGAGATCGTTGAGGCGGCCGGGATTGGCCGGCTTGCCGGCGGCAAGCCAGGCCTCGCGGGACTGGCCGCCCTTCCAGGCGCGCGTGGTGAAGCCGAGAATCTCGACCTTGACGCCGCACCGCTCCAGCGTGCGGGCGAGAATGTCGGCGCAGGTCGCCGCCACCGTAATGGGGCGTCCGCGCATCGAGCCGGAATTGTCGAGCAGCAGCGTCACCACGGTGTCGCGGAAGGTCGCCTCCTTCTCGTGCATGAACGACAGCGGATGATAGGGATCGGTCACCACGCGCGACAGGCGCGCAGGGTCCAAAATACCCTCTTCGAGGTCGAACTCCCAGGCGCGGTTCTGCTGCGCCATCAAGCGCCTCTGAAGCCGGTTGGCCAGACGCGCGACGATGCCCTGCAGATGCGCGAGCTGCTTGTCGAGATAAGCGCGCAGGCGCTCCAGCTCGTCATGGTCGCAGAGGTCCTCGGCGGCGATGATCTCGTCGAATTTCGGCGCGAAGGCGTGGTATTCCGGACCGCGCGGCTCGTTGGCCCCGCGCGAATTCGGCCGCGTCGCCTCGCCCGGCGTCTCGTCGTCGCCGAGTTCGCCGTCGTCGAACGTATCCGAGGTCGAGGCCTGCGCGCTTTCCATCGCGCTCTCGCTCATCTCCTCGCTCGAGGCCTGCGCCTGGTCGGCGCTCATCTCCTGGGCGGCATCGGAATCCGGCGAGCCCTCGGCGCCGGACTGGTCGTTGTCGCCGTCGCGGTTCTCGTCCTGATCGTCATCGTCCTCGCTGTCGGCATTGCGCTCGTCGCCGAGCTCGAGCGCCGACAACAGATCATGCACGGCGTCGCCGAACCGGGTCTGGTCCTCGACGAGATGGTCGAGCCGGTCGAGCCGCCTGCCGATCTTGTCCTCGAGAATGGGCCGCCAGAGGTCGACCACCTTCTTCGCCGCGGTCGGCGGCGCCATCCCGGTCAGACGCTCGCGCACCAGCATCGCCAGCGCGTCGGCGAGCGGGGCGTCGGCACGATCGGTGATCTCGTCGAACTTGCCGCGATGGAAATGGTCGTCGAGCATCGCGGTGAGATTCTTGGCAACGCCGGCCATGCGGCGTGCGCCGATCGCCTCGACCCGGGCCTGCTCCACCGCCTCGAACACGCCGCGCGCCTGCGGATTGCCGGGCATCAGCTTGCGATGCAGTTTTGGATCGTGACAGGCGAGCTTGAGCGCGATGGAATCGGCGTGGCCTCGCACGATCGCGGCATCCCGCTTGGTCATTTTTCGCGCGGGTTCGGGCAAACGGGCTTTACCTGGCGCCAGCCCCGGCCGCTCGGCGGCGAAGCTGACGTCGAGCTCGGGCGTCTTGGCGATCGCCTTCAGGCACGACGCCACCGAGCGCTTGAACGGCTCGGTCGGAGCTTCCTTGGTGTTGCGGAATTTGGAGTTGGAGGTGGTCATTTCACCCTATCCGTCGTCCCGGCGAAGGCCGGGACCCATAACCACCGGCCGTTGTCGGTTTGGGAAAACTATCAGCGTCGCTTCACCGTGAGACCTCGCGGTATGGGTCCCGGCCCCCCCGTGCGCAAGTGCGCACTAGGCCGGGACGACACACCGTGAGCGATCAGCTCAGCGCCACGTTGACCGCCGATTCCGGAAGCTCGGCGTTGAAGCAGCGCTGATAGAACTCGGCGACCAGCGGACGCTCGAGCTCGTCGCACTTGTTGAGGAAGGTGACGCGGAAGGCGAAGCCGATATCGCTGAAGATGTCGGCGTTTTCCGCCCAGGTGATCACCGTACGCGGGCTCATCACCGTCGACAGATCACCATTGGCGAACGCGTTGCGGGTGAGATCGGCGAGGCGCACCATCTTGTTGACGATGTCGCGGCCCTCCGTAGTGCGATAGTGCTTGGCCTTCGCCAGCACGATCTCCACTTCCTCGTCATGGCTGAGATAGTTCAGCGTGGTGACGATCGACCAGCGGTCCATCTGGCCCTGGTTGATCTGCTGGGTGCCGTGATAGAGGCCGGAGGTGTCGCCGAGGCCGACGGTGTTGGCGGTCGCGAACAGCCGGAACGACGGGTGCGGTTTGATCACCTTGTTCTGGTCGAGCAGCGTCAGGCGGCCGGAGACCTCCAGCACGCGCTGGATCACGAACATCACGTCGGGGCGGCCGGCGTCATATTCGTCGAACACCAGCGCGACGTTGTTCTGGAGCGCCCAGGGCAGGATGCCGTCGCGGAATTCGGTGACCTGCTTGCCGTCGCGGACCACGATCGAGTCCTTGCCGACGAGGTCGATACGGCTGATGTGGCTGTCGAGGTTGACGCGCACGCAGGGCCAGTTCAGCCGGGCAGCGACCTGTTCGATATGGGTGGATTTGCCGGTGCCATGATAGCCGGTGACCATGACGCGGCGGTTCTTGGCGAAGCCGGCGAGGATGGCGAGCGTGGTGGCGCGGTCGAAGCGGTAGTCGGAATCGACTTCGGGCACGTGAGGATCGACTTCGGAATAGGCCGGCACTTCGAGATCGCTGTCGATCCCGAACACCTGGCGCACCGACACCTTCATGTCGGGCAGACCGGAAATTTCCTCAATTTTGGACAGGGCGGCGGTCGTCATCAATCCTCCGAGATCCCGGGCGATCCCGAGACCAGTTATTTGCACATTGGCTGCGGCTGGGTGCGCTTGCGAACCTATCAGAGACAACGTGCCGGCAGAAGCCCGCGCCACAATCAAAGTTCCGTTGTCTTTTCACTTAGATAGGCAAGGAACGCAGTTTTTGGAGGGCTGCCTTGCGAATCACGCTTGAATTTCGGGCGGGATGCCAGCCCTGCCTACGCGAGTGGCACTTTTACCGCGGGGCGTTACTTATGTAGGGTTCGAACCAAAGCGCCAGCCCCAACACGAAAGACGACGTGACGTCCTTTCTCGATCCCCTCATTGCATTCGTCTCGGCCCATGCCTGGCTGGCCTATCTGACCCTGTTTCTGGCGGCGCTGCTGGAGGCCGTTCCGGTGGTCGGATCGGTGGTTCCGGGCTCGACCATCATCCTGGCGCTGAGCGCGCTGGTTCCGGGTGGGGAGCTCAAGCTGCAATGGGTGCTGCTGGCCGCCGCCTGCGGCGCCGTCCTCGGTGACGGCTCAGCCTACTGGATCGGGCACCGGCAGCAGCGCGAGATCCTCAACACCTGGCCGCTGACCAATTATCCGCGCGTGGTGGCCGAGAGCGAAAGTTTCTTCAACCGCTTCGGCACCTGGGCCGTGTTCTTCGCCCGATTCGTGCCGCCGATCCGCGCCTTTGTGCCGGTCACGGCCGGCGCGCTCGGCATGACGCCCGCTCGCTTCTACGCCATCAACATCCCGGCGATCCTGGCCTGGGCGCCGGCGCACGTGCTGCCGGGCGTGCTGGCGGTGTCCGCCCTGCACGAATATGCCGGACTGCCGCACCATGAGCATATCGGCAAGCACATCTGGATCGTCAGCGTGGTCGGCGTGGCGATCATCGCAGGGCTGGCGATCTGGACCATCCATCGCCGCCATGGCAGCGGCGTCGCGGCGGCGAAGCCGCGGGGTTGATGGCACCACACCCACAGGTGTCGTCCCGGCGAAGGCCGGGACCCATTGCCACAGAAAACAGTTTGGCGAAGATTAGTGGTTCGGTACTGCTAGCGTCCGCAACCGATGGATTCCGCGGTATGGGTCCCGGCCTTCGCCGGGACGACGGCGGAGAAGTTCGCGCTCTTAAATCTTCAACTCCACCGCTCCCGCTCTCCGCCCCGGCGCAGGACCAACATACCGCGCACGCGGGCGGATCAGCTTGCCGTGCTGCAATTGCTCGCTGGCATGCGCGATCCAGCCGACGCTGCGAGCCATGGCGAACAGCGCCAGCTCGCTGCCGGGCGGCAAGCGCAGCGCATGCACGAGCACCGCCAGCGCGTAGTCGATATTGACGAGCTCGCCGGTCGCCTCTGCGATGCGCTCCGGCACCTCTTTGGTGAATTTGCGCGGTGCGCCGGCGCGGGCCAGCGCATTCAGCAGCGACTGCGCGCGCCGGTCGCCGCGCTTGTAGACGCCATGACCGAAGCCGGCAAAGCGCTCGCCGAGCGCGACGCGTTCGCGCACCATCGGCTCGACGTCACGATCCACCAGCGTCTTGACCAGCTGCGAGGCGAGCACACCGGCGCCGCCATGCTTCGGCCCCTTCAGCGCGGCGAGGCCGGCGATGACGGCATCATAGAGATTGAGGCCGGTCGAGGCCGCGCAGCGCGCAGTGAAGGTGGAGGCGTTCAATTCATGCTCGGCCAGCAGCACCAGTGCGCGGCGGATGAGATCAGCGGCGTGCTTGTTGTCGGGCGCCCAGGCGCGCGCGATCTGCTGGTGCAACGGCTCGGCTGACGGCTCGGAGTTGAGCATGGTCGCGACCAGGAGCCGGACGATGCGCGCACCGACCATCGCACGTCCATCATGCGCGCGGGTGAAGGCGCGCGGGTCGGCGCTCGATGCAAGCGCCAGCACGGCGATGGCGCGATCGATCGGCGCGGCACGGCGCGCGGCCTGCGCGATCCCGTGCATCTCGTCGGAGACCACAGGGAAATTGTCCGGCGCAAAGGGATCGACGCCGGAGACGTCCCAGAGCAGGGTCGCGGTGTGCTCGAGCGTGTCGTTCTCGGCGAGATCGACGCAGTTGACGCCGCGGTAGATCGCACCCTCCTCGGTGATGGTCGAAATCTCCGTGTCCATCACCGGCAGGTCGGCGTCGAAGCTGCGCAGGCCGCGCGGCTCCGGCGACGGCACGCGGCGCTCCTTCAGGGCGCGGACGTCCTCGGCGCGGTAGCGGTTTTTTCGCGAGTCCTGCGTCGGCTCGGAGCGGATCAGGCCACGGCTGACATAGGCGTAGAGCGTGGCCGGCGAGATCGCGAGCTCGGCGGCGGCTTCGCGGGCGGAGAGATAGAGCTCCGGACAATTTTTCATATTGATTGATGTAATCAAGATTGATCAATCTGTCGAGAGGCCCGACCTTTTCAAGCGTGAAAAGGAGATTGGCCATGAATATCCACCTCACCAAAAGCCAGATCGGGCTGGACGGCGTCCCCGCGGCCGAAACAGTGCTGAGCCATGTCGACGGCGAGCGCGGCGAACTGATCATCGCCGGCGAGCATGTCGGCCGACTGGCCGCGACATCGAGCTTTGAGGGCGTCACCGCCCGGCTCTGGAACGGCGCGAGCAAGAGCACGCTCAGCGAAGCCAATGTGCGCGCGAACCTTGGTTTGGCGCGCGAGCGCGCCTTCGCGCGACTGCCGGACCTTTTGCCGGCAACGCGCGGCATGGGCATCATCGACGGCTTTCGTGCAGCCGTCGCCGGCCTGCGCGCAGAGAACGGGCTGGAGGATGAGGCCACCATCGTCGGCGCGTTTCCGGTGATTGCCGGCGCGCTGGTCCGCCGCGCCGGGGGTCTCGACCCCGTCACGCCCGATCCGAATGCGAGCCATGCCGCCGATACGCTTCGGATGCTGCGCGGCACGTCACCGGAGCCGCGCGAGGTCGCGGCGCTGGACGCCTATTTCGTCACGGTCTGCGATCATGGCATGAATGCGTCGACCTTCACCGCGCGCGTGGTGGCCTCGACACAGGCTGACCTGTTCGCTGCAGTTACGGCCGGCTATTGCGCACTGACCGGGCCCCTGCACGGCGGCGCGCCGGAGCCGGTGCTGGAAATGCTGGATGCGATTGGCTCCAGCGAGCGGATCAAGCCGTGGGTCGACGCGGCGCTGGCACGCGGCGAGCGGCTGATGGGCTTTGGCCATCGCGTCTATCGCGTGCGCGACCCGCGCGCCGACGTGCTCAAGGCCGCGATCGAACGGCTTTCCGCTGGTGGCGCCGACCTGCCCTTCGCCGGCGAGGTCGAAGCCTATATCCGCGCAGCATTGCGCAACAAGAATCCGGAGCGGCCGCTGGAGACCAATGTGGAGTTCTTCACCGCGATCCTGCTCGATGCCCTCGCGATCCCGCGCCAGGCTTTTACGCCGGTCTTCGCGGTGGCGCGCGCCGCCGGCTGGACCGCGCACGCGCGCGAGCAGCAGCGGACGGGACGGCTGATCCGGCCGAGCTCGTCCTATGTAGGAGCGATGCCTTAGTGAGGGCGCGTAGCCCGGGTGGAGCAAAAGCGTAATCCGGGGAAGCAGATCGTGACGCGAGAAGTCCCGGATTACGCTGACGCTTCATCCGGGCTACGGCTCAAGCGCGCTAGTCTTGCTGCATAAGACCCTCATGGTGAGGAGCGCGAAGCGCGTCTCGAACCATGAAGCGCGTCTCGAACCATGAAGGCCCGGATCTTGCCCGGCGCCATCCTTCGAGACGCGCGTTCCGCGCTCCTCGGGATAAGGAGACAGCCACGCTGGAACACGCGCGCGTCTCGGGACTTACCTATCCAGCTCCCGCGCACCAGGAACGCAAGGCTGGACTTGTTTGAGCGGCGGTCCCCGGGTCAAGGAGCCGCCGGCGCGCAAGGGCTTTGGGGTCGGCGCGGTCGACGGCATCATCCGGACCTTGCGCGGAAGGGTTACCCGGCAGTGGAGGTCGGAAGGACTGCTGTGCGAACTGTCCTTCCCGGAGATCGTTGCCTAGGCCTCGCGCACCACGGTCTTCAGGTAATTATACGCCTTGATGATCTCGATCAGGCGGTCCTCGGTCGAGCGGTCGCCGCCATTGGCATCGGGGTGATGCTGCTTCACGAGCGCCTTGTACTTGCTCTTGACGTCGGCGAGCGTGGCGTTGGGGCCGAGGCCCATCACCTGGAGCGCCTTGCGCTCGGCGTTCATCACCTTGCGCGTCTCGGGCTTGGGCGGGGCTTCCGGGCCCCGGCGCCAGCTGGCGCGGCCGTTGAGCTCCGAGAACATGCTGAACGGATCGAAGGCGCCATCGATCTCGGCCTCCGCACCCTTCTTGACGCCGCCATTGGCGCCCATCTTCCAGGTCGGACGGTGGCCGGTCAGCGCGTCCTTCTGGTAGCGCGCCACGGCATCGGCATTCATGCCGGAGAAGAAATTGTAGGACTGGTTGTACTCACGCACGTGGTTCAGGCAGAAGTGCCAGTACTCGCGCGAATTCTCGCGGCCCTTGGGCGCGCGGTGGGCGCCCTTGTTCTGGCACCCGGCCCACTCGCAATTGACCACGGTGTCGCGCGGCTTCGCTTCCGGCTTGCCCTTGGTCGGCTTGACCCGGATGGAGTCGAAGAACTTTGATGAATCGATCGGCATGACCAACTTTGACTACGCAATGCCAAAACCTTCAAGTCTTGACATTGTGATTAGGACAAAACCCCCATAGCCGAAGCTTGCCTTCGGCAAGAACGGCCGCCCAAGGCGGCCTATGGGGGGCATTGACGTAGTGCGATCCGCGCACCTTAAAGGCACACATGATAAGTAAAGATCTAGCTACCAGAGACATTATCAGCAACAAGTTGCAGGAAGCTTTCGCGCCGGAAAGCCTGCAGGTCGTCGACGAGTCACATCTGCACGAGGGCCATGCCGGCCATCGGCCGAGCGGCGAGACGCACTTTCGCGTCTATATCGTGTCTGCGGCCTTCAAAGGGAAGAGCCGGGTCGAGCGTCATCGCATGATAAATTCAGCGCTGACCGCGGAACTCTCCGGCAGCGTGCACGCGCTGGCGATCCATGCGCAGGCGCCGGGGGAAGGGTGATCTCGCTTACCCTCCCCTGGAGGGGGAGGGTCGGCACGCGATCGAGCGAAGCGAGATGCGTGACGGGGTGGGGTGATCTCTCCTCTCGGGCAGTGTTCGATGTGGAGAGACCGTCACCCACCCCGCTACGCATTGCGCTGCGCTTCATGCGCAGCGACCCTCCCCCTCCAGGGTCCCTCCAGGGGAGGGTAAGTGAAATCAAAACGAGGTCCCTGCCCGTCGCGGCTTGGCTTCCTCGACCTCGGCGTCGCGCGGCACCGGTGAAATACGGAGTGCGGTGATGCGGTTGCGCTCGCGGCGGAGCACGCGGAAACGGAAGCCGTGGAACGTGAAGCTCTGGCCGCGGTCGGGGATCGAACGCGCCTCGTGAATGACGAGGCCGGCGACCGTGGTTGCCTCTTCGTCGGGCAGATGCCAGTCCATGGCGCGGTTGAGGTCGCGGATCGGCACCGAGCCGTCGACCACGACCGAACCGTCCGGCTGGGCCCGCACGCCGGCGACCACGACATCGTGCTCGTCGGAGATATCACCGACAATCTCTTCCAGAATGTCTTCCAGCGTCACGAGACCTTCAACCTCGCCATACTCGTCGACGACGAGCGCGAAATGAGTCTTGCGGCGGCGGAACGCCTTGAGCTGCTCGGAGACCGGCCGCATCTCCGGCACGAACCAGGGCGGCAGCGCGATGGTGGAGACATCGATGCGCGAGGTGTCGCCGTCGGAGGCACGGATCGCGCGGAGCAGGTCCTTGGCATGAAGCACGCCGATGATGTTTTCCGGCTTTTCGCGCCAGAGCGGGATGCGGGTGTACTCGGTCGCCAGCACCTCGCGCACCAGTTCCTCCGGCGGCAGGTCGGCGTTGATCATCATCATCTCGGTGCGATGGATCATGACGTCGGAGACCTGAAGCTCGCGCAAATCCAGCAGGCCGCCGAGCATGTCGCGGTCCTGCTTCTCGAACTTGCCCTCATGGTGCAGCAGGTCGACCGCGCCGCGCAGGCGCTCGGTCGGCGACAGGATCGCCTGGTGCTCGCCGGCAAGGCCGAACAGGCGCATCAACAGCCGCACCACGATTTCGACCACGTGAAGCAGCGGACCGAGCACGTACATCGTCAGCCGCATCGGGCGCGCAACCGCCAGCGCCATGCGGTCCGGCGCGTTGATCGCGATGGTCTTGGGCAGAACTTCGGCGAAGATCACGACCAGCACGGTCATCACGCCGGTCGCATAGAGCACGCCGACATCGCCGAACCAGCCCGTGAAGATGCTGGTGGCCAATGCGGATGCACTGATGTTGGCGATGTTGTTGCCGAGCAGCAGCGCGCCGATTAGGCGCTCGCGCATGTCGAGCAGCCGCGAGACGACGTCGGCCTCGCGATTACCCTGCTTGGAAAGCCGCAGCATGCTGGCGCGCGAGGCGCCGGTCAGCGCGGTTTCGCTCGCGGCGAAGAATCCCGAGACCAGGAGGCAGAAAATGACGATGGTGAATCCGAGCCAGTCCATGCACCACTCGAGTTTCTCGTTTTGACGCGTCTTCTTTACGCGAACCGGTAGCCACTTCGCTCGAAAACGCTTTAGCGCCGTTCAGCCGCGCATCACGCCTTGTGCGCGAGCTTGTCCTTGAGAAAATCACGCACCGGCGCCGGCTCGACGTCCTTGGCGATGACGGCGCGCCCCACCGCCTCAAGCAGGATGAAGGTGAGCTTGCCGCGCTTGACCTTCTTGTCCTGCGCCATCAAGGCCATCAGCGCGTCAGCATCGGCAAGCCCCTCCTGCGCGAAGCCCGCGATATCCTGCAAGCGGGTCGGCAGGCCGGCCTCAACCAGATGATGCTCGACGCGCTCGGCATCTGCGTCGCCGATCATGCCGAGCTTCGCCGAGAACTGCGCCGCCAGCGTCATGCCGATCGCGACGCCCTCGCCGTGAAAAAGGCGGTCGGAGAAACCAGTCGCAGCTTCCAGCGCGTGGCCAAAAGTGTGGCCGAGATTGAGCAGTGCGCGTTCGCCGGTCTCGCGCTCATCGCGCGAGACCACGCCTGCCTTGGCGCGGCAGGAGGTCGCGATCGCATGCTCGCGCGCGGAGCCGCCCTTGAAGATGTCGGAATGGTTCTTCTCCAGCCAGGTGAAGAAGGCTTCGTCGCCGAGCACGCCGTATTTGGCGACCTCGGCATAGCCGGCGCGGAATTGCCGCGGCGACAGCGTATCGAGCACGGCAGTGTCGGCGATCACCAGCACAGGCTGGTGAAAGGCGCCGAGCAGATTCTTGCCCTGCGGCGAGTTGATGCCGGTCTTGCCGCCGACGCTGGAATCGACCTGCGCCAGCAGCGAGGTCGGCACCTGCACGAAATCGACACCGCGGCGCAGGATCGCGGCGGCGAAGCCGGCGAGATCGCCGACCACGCCGCCGCCGAGCGCGATGACGAGATCGTTGCGCTCGATTTTTGCGGCGATCAGGGCTTCGCTGACCTTCTCGAGGCCGGCATAGGTCTTGGAGATCTCGCCTTCCTCGACCACGACGCGCGAGGTCGGAATGCCGGCAGCTTTGAGCGATGCCTCGGCGGGCTCGAGCCAGTGCTTTGCCACGGTGCGGTCGGTCACAACAGCGGTGCGCACGCCAGGGCGCAAAGCAGCGACCCGTTCGCCGAGCGAGGCCAGCGCGCCGCGGCCGATGACGATGTCATAGGCGCGGTCGCCGAGCGCGACGTTGACGACCACGGGATCGGAATGTTTCAAAGGCGCGGTCATCGTGCGGCACTCGCGACGTCGGATGGTGGTTCACCGCACAGATGCGCGTGCAGCGCCTCGATCGTTTCGTCAACGATCCGGTCATGCGGCACGTCACGCGAGGCGATGGTGAGGTCGGCATGGCCATAGACCGGCTCGCGCTCGGTCATCAGGCGCGTCACGGTTCCCTCGGGATCGGCGGTCTGGAGCAGCGGACGGTCGGCTCGGCGGCGCACGCGGCGCATGATGACGTCGTGATCCGCCTTGAGCCAGATCGAGACCGCCTTGGCGGCGATGCGCGCCCGGGTCTCCTCGCGCATGAAAGCGCCGCCGCCGGTGGCGAGCACGATCGGCCCGCCGTCCAGGAGACGCGCGATCACCCGCGCCTCGCCGTCGCGGAAATGCGGCTCGCCGTGGCGCTCGAAAATCTCCGGTATGGTCATCCGGGCGGCCGTCTCGATCTCGGTGTCGGCGTCCACGAAGGGCAGCTTGAGCCGCGCCGCCATGCGCCGGCCGATGGTGGATTTGCCGACCCCCATCATGCCGACCAGCACAATCGAGCGCGCGCCAAGGGCCGACAAAATGTCGGCCTCAGGCGAGGCAGGTGCTGGCAACGCGGCGTCGGACATGTCCCTCGCTCGATCTGGCGCAAGATGCGACATCCGGCCACCTATACTACCCCCCGAGCGGCCCTCGCCAGAGGACTCTTGCCACGAAACGGCGAACATGTTGGATGATTTCATTGGCTAATTTGCCTATCTCAGACCTCGCCCGAGACCTTGCCCCATGCCCAGCCTGTTCCGCTTCCTGACGGTCGTCGCCGTGATCGCCGGCATCGTCTATGGCGTGGTCTTCGCGCTGGCGAACTTCGTCAATCCGAAGTCGCGGGAAATGACGGTGACGATCCCGCCTGACAAATTTCTCAAGAAATAGCAGCTAGGCTTGCGCCCATGCGCACCAAGCCCTCCGATACCAGACTGACCGGCCTGTTCCTCGACATGCTCGCGGCGGAACAGGGCGCCGGCGCCAATACGCTCGATGCCTACCGCCGCGACCTCACCGACTTCTCGGAATTTCTGGCCCGCGCCGGCCGTAATTTTGTGGATGCCGAAACGCAGACGCTGCGCGACTACCTCGCCGACCTTGATACGCGCGGCTTCAAATCCTCCAGCGTGGCGCGGCGGCTGTCGGCGATGCGGCATTTGTTCCGCTTCCTCCTGAACGAGCGCATCCGCAGCGAGGATCCGGCGGCGATCCTGTCCGGCCCCAAGCGCGGCCGCGGCCTGCCAAAGGTGCTGTCGATCGCGGATGTCGATCGCATGCTCCGGCGCGCCAAGGAGATGAGCGAGGCGGCGGATGCCTCGCCTGCGCAGCGGCTGCGCTCTCTCAGGCTCTATTGCCTGCTCGAGGTGCTCTACGCCACCGGCTTACGCGTCTCCGAGCTGGTGGCGCTGCCGCGCACGGCGGCCAAGCGCGACGCCCGCATGATCGTAGTGCGCGGCAAGGGCGACAAGGAGCGGCTGGTGCCGCTCAACGAGGCCTCGCGGCAGGCGATGGCGGATTATCTTGCGGCAACCGAAGCCGCAAAAGCAGACAAGAAGAACGGCCTCGCCGCCTCGAAATGGCTGTTTCCCTCGTTCGGCGAGAGCGGGCATCTGACGCGGCAGCATTTCGCCCGCGACTTGAAAGAACTCGCGGTCGCCTCCGGCCTCCAGGCCCGGCTGGTGTCCCCGCATGTGCTGCGCCACGCTTTCGCCAGCCACCTGCTGCACAACGGCGCCGACCTGCGCATCGTGCAGACCCTGCTCGGCCACACCGACATCTCCACGACGCAGATCTACACCCATGTGGTCGAGGAACGCTTGAAGAGCCTGGTGCGCGACCTGCACCCGCTGGCGGAGAAGTAGCTCTCGTGCCCCGGACGCAGCGCAGCGTGAAACGGTGCGCTGCTGAGCCGGGGTCCAGAGACACTTGCTGGGTCCCGGCTCAGCGCAGCAGCGCAAGAGCGCTGCAGCGCGTCCGGGACACGAGGGACAACCTGAGCGACGCACGAACCGCCTTGACTTCGGCCCGATCTCCGCAGAAAGAGCCGGGGCCTCATGCGTGATTTGGCTGGCGCCCTAAAGAGCACACAGGCCAAGCCATTGAATAAACTACACTTCCTTCCGCAAAGCCAACCCCGCTTCGCCGCCTCGTCCCGTCCCCCTATATTGAGTTGATGCCAGACCAGATGCGCAGCTATCTCGATTTCGAAAAGCCGGTCGCCGAGCTCGACTCCAAGCTCGACGAATTGCGCACGCTCGCTGCCTCCGGCACCGATATTGCCGACGAGATCGGGCGGATCGAGGACAAGGCGGCGCAGGCGCTGGCGGACCTCTACACCAACCTGACGCCCTGGCAGAAGACGCTGGTCGCGCGCCATCCGCAGCGGCCGCATTTCTCCGACTTCATCAAGGGGCTGGTCACCGAATTCACCCCGCTCGCCGGCGACCGCAAGTTCGGCGAGGACGAAGCGCTGGTCGCAGGCTTCGGCCGTTTCCGCGGCGAAGCGATCTGCGTGATGGGCCAGGAAAAGGGCGATTCCACCGACAGCCGCATCAAGCACAATTTCGGCATGGCGCGGCCCGAAGGCTATCGCAAGGCGGTGCGGCTGATGGAGATGGCCGAGCGTTTCGGCCTGCCCGTGCTGTCGATCGTCGACTCCGCCGGCGCCTATCCCGGCATCGGCGCGGAAGAGCGGGGACAGGCCGAGGCGATCGCGCGCTCGACCGATGCCTGCCTGTCGCTTGGCGTGCCGAATGTCGCGATCATCACCGGCGAGGGCATGTCCGGCGGAGCCATCGCCATTACCACCGCCAACAAGGTCCTGATGCTGGAGCACGCCATCTACAGCGTGATCTCGCCGGAGGCAGCGTCCTCGATCCTGTGGCGCGACGGCACCAAGGCGCAGGAAGCCGCCAACAACATGAAGATCACCGCCCAGGACATGCTCCGCTTCGGGGTGATCGACAGCATCCTGAAAGAGCCGGTCGGCGGCGCCCACCGCGACCCCGCCGCCATGATCGCCACCACGGGCGAGGCCATCGAAAAGGCCTTCGACGAGCTGCGAAACCTGGACGCGGACGCGATCCGCAAGCAGCGGCGGCAGAAATTCCTCGATATCGGCCGGAAACTGGGCTGATTCGAGCGGCTTTGCCGGATAGCGCTCTAGCCCCTCATCCTGAGGAGCCTGCGGAGCAGGCGTCTCGAAGGATGGAAGGCCCCCGGACGGGCCTCATGGTTCGAGACGCGCGTTCCGCGCTCCTCACCATGAGGGTCAGGCAGTAACCCCGCGTTAACCCTTTTTTTGCCCAAATCAGCGATCTCAGTCCTTATTCGGCCGGAGGGCCCAAGTTACGTCCCAAGTCGGGCTCAAAGTAGCGTCGAGTTTAGTCTCTGTTGACCACGTCACTGGGCCAACGGGCTCGTGATCCTCGCTCGGGTTGCGACGTCATGACCCAGAGGTTAGAATTTTAATCAATGGCTTCAGGGCATAAGCGCTGGGGTTTGGTCTGCAAAAGCCCGTCTTGACCAAGACGTCACGACGGGTCCGGATGTCCGGTCAGTCCATGCTCCAAGATTGGGGTTCTCGCGCGATGCCCGGCACGGTGTGGGGTCCATCTTGATTTCTCGTTCGCTTGCTCGCGCGCTCTTGGCTTCGGTTGCGCTGCTGACGGCCAGTGTTCTGCTGACCGGCTGCGACACCGATCAGATCTCGCTCGCGACCAACGCCAAGGCCAATCAGCCGGTCCCGCCAAAGCTTCTCGCCGCGATGGTCGAGAAGGACATGGACCTGCAATCGCCGATCCTGGTGCGCCTGTTCAAGCAGGAAGCCGAGCTCGAGGTCTGGAAGCAGACTCGAAGTGGCCAGTTCGCGCTGCTCAAGACCTACCCGATCTGCCGCTGGTCGGGCGATCTCGGACCGAAGGTGCGCGAAGGCGATCGCCAGGCGCCGGAGGGTTTCTACTCGATCAATCCCGGCCAGATGAATCCGCAATCGGCCTACTATCTCTCCTTCAACACCGGCTTTCCCAACGCGTTCGACAAGGCGCTCGGCCGCTCCGGCTCGCAGCTGATGGTGCACGGCGACTGTTCTTCGCGCGGCTGTTACGCGATGACGGACGAACAGATCGCGGAGATCTATTCGCTCGGGCGCGAATCCTTCTTCGGTGGCCAGAAGGCGTTCCAGCTCCAGGCCTATCCGTTCAAGATGACGCCGGTGAACATGGCAAAACACCGGAACAATCCGAACATGGCGTTCTGGAAGATGATCAAGGAAGGCTATGATCATTTCGAGGTGACGCGGCAGGAGCCGAAGGTCGATTTCTGCGAGAAGAAGTACGTCTTCGACGCGACCCGCGCGCCCGACGCCAAGCGCGATCCCGTGTTCGACGCCTCGGCAAAATGCCCGGCCTATGTGATCCCCGAGGAGGTCGCCAGCGCCGTGCGCGAGAAGCAGGCGAAGGACGAGGCGGAATACGCAAAGCTCGTCGCCAAGGGAACGCCGGTGGCGCGCATGAACACCGGTATCGACGGCGGCATGAACAAGATTTTTGCTGCCAAGATTCCGGAAGGCTCGACCGGCCTGTCGGAAGGCGCCGAAGGCAACACGCTGCAGATGCTGGCGATGGCGAAGGCGCCGGGCACGATCCCCGGACATGTCAATCCGCCCAAGCCGAACCTCGAGCAGGCCGCCGCCGCGCCGCAGGAGCAAGAGCCGGTCGTCGCCGTGGCCGCGCCCGCCACCACCCGCGTCGCCACAGCGCAGCCGGCCGAGAAATCCGGCGGCTTCTTCTCCGGCCTCGCCCGCAAGATGGGCATGGGCACCGCCGACACCACCGCCTCGGCTCCGCCTGCAGCAGCCGCTACGCCGGCCGCGCCCGCCAAGCCGGCGATCGCCGTGACCAAACCCGCTCCGCAGCCCCAGGCACCGAAATCGGTCGTCGCCGTGAAGCCGCCCGAACCGGCCAAGCCGGACACAAGGCTGGCTGCGACGCGCCCGACGCTGAAGCCGTCGGTGTCGGATGGTGCGGCTGAAACAAGCAGTGCGCAGTTCGCGGGTGCCGCGCCCGTCGTGCCGGCGAACTCGTTCGACAGCCGGTTTTCGGCGGTGAAGTAAGGGCGCAGGCAGCTTCGCGCGTTCTCTCCGGCCCTTCCAAGCTTGACGCCGTCATTCCCCGCCAAAGCGGGGAATCCAGTATTCCAGAGGCAATCGTTAAAGATCGAGAGGCCGCGGCGTACTGGATGCCCCGCTTTCGCGGGGCATGACAGTTGAGGTCGACGTGAGAGGGTCGCGTTTCGGTCGAGTTGCCTAGGGCGCCAGATACCGCATCAGCTCCGGATTGCCCCTCACCTCTCCCGCCTGCCCCTGTAGCGCGACCCTTCCGCGGTCCAGCACATAGGCGTAGTCGGCGACGCGCAGCGCGAGGTCGAGGTGTTGCTCGACGATGATGACGGCGATGTTTTTGGCTAGATCGATCAGGCGCTCGGTGATTTCCTCGATGACGCCGATCCAGACGCCTTCGGTCGGCTCGTCGAGCAGAAGGAGCTTCGGATCCCCCAGCATGGCGCGGCCGATCGCGAGCATCTTGCGTTCGCCGCCGGAGAGCGTGCCGGCGGGCTGGTCGAGGCGCTGGCCGAGCTTTGGAAAGATCGTCAGCACGTGGTCGACGGCGTCGGCCTTCTTGCTCGCGAGCGAGCCGACCGCGAGATTGTCGCGCACTGAGAGGCGCGCGAACACCGAATGCTCCTGCGGGACGTAGCCGATGCCGGCGCGCACCCGTTCCTGGGTCGCGCGGCGGCTGATGTCGCGGCCGTCGAAGCCGACCTCGCCTTTCCACGCCGGCAGCTCGCCGACGATGGTCTTCATCAGCGTGGTCTTGCCGGCGCCGTTGCGCCCCAGCACGGCGACGCCGCCGCGCCAGGGGATGCCGAGGTTGACGTCGAACAGGACCTGGCTGCGGCCATAGCCGGCGTCGAGATGCTTGATGTCCAGAAATTCAGGCACGGCGCAGATAAATCTCCTGGACGGCTTTGTTGGCCTGGATTTCGGACACCGTGCCTGATGCCAGCACCTTGCCCTGGTCGAGCACGGTGAGGCGATCGCAGATATCGCGGATGAAATCGAGATCGTGCTCGACGATGACGAGCGAGCAGTGCTGCTTGATCGGCTGCAACAACTCGCCGGTGACGCGGCGCTCCTCCAGGCTCATGCCGCCGGTCGGCTCGTCGAGCAGCAACAGCCTTGGTTTGCCCGCGAGCGCCATCGCGATCTCCAGCCATTGCTGCTGGCCGTGCGACAGCGCCGCGGCGGCGTCGAAGGCGCGATCGGCAAGACGAAACTGCGTCAGCATGGTCATGACCTGGTCGTGCAGCACGCCGCGGGTGCGCGAGAATAAGAGGTCGAACAGCGAGGACTGCGCCTGCAGCGCGAGCAGGATGTTGTCGTACAGCGTCAGCGTCGGCAGCACGGACGTAATCTGGAATTTCAGGCTCATGCCGGCCCGCGCACGCTCGGTTGGCGTGAACGCGGTGATGTCGGTGTTGACAAAGGACACCTTGCCCTGCGTCGGCACCTCGGCGCCGGCAATGCACTTCATCAGCGTGCTCTTGCCGGAACCATTCGGGCCGATCAGGCCGTGAAACTCATTCTCGCCGACAGTGAGCGCGGCGCCGTCGAGCGCGGTGAGCTTGCCAAAGATCTTTTTGATTCCGGCGGCCTCAAGGAGCGGCATTGCGCTTCTCCTTTAGGCTGTGCTTTTCGGTCTGCTTTTCAGTCTTTTTGGGCCTAGCGCCAAAGCTGCCGACCCGCTCGCGCTCGCCGAGCACGAAACTAATCAGACCCAGCGGCCGGAACAGGATCACGAGCAAGAGCAACAATCCCAAAATGATCGGCCAGATATCGCGGTAATTATCCGACAGCCAGAAGCTGACGCCCTCGACGATGACCGCGCCGATGACTGCGCCGATCAGCGTACCGGAGCCGCCGAACAGGACGTAGAGCACGACCTGGGTCGAGACGACGACGCCGACCATGTTGGGCCAGACGAAGCCCTCGTGGAACGCATAGAGACTGCCGGCAAGACCCGCGACGGCGCCGCCAATCGCAAAGATGATCGCCTTCAGATGCTGCGCCTTGTAGCCGAAGAAGGCGATGCGCTGCTCATTCTCGCGCAGGCCGGCGAGCGCGAGACCAAACTGCGAGCGCACCAGGAAACGGCAGAGCAGATAGACGACGACGAGAATACCGAGCACGAGATAGTAGAAGGCAGGCCCTTCCGAGAACTCATAGCTTCCTACCGTCATCGGCGCGATCGAGGGGATGCCGTTCTGGCCGCCAAGATAGTACCAGCCGCGTGCGAGCCGGTCGGCGGCGTAGGAGCCGGTCAGCGTGCCCAGTGACACGAAGATCACGCTCGACGGGTGCCGGCCGAGCAGCAGAAAGCCGCCGAGCAGCAGCGCGAAGGTGAGGCCGATGATGGTGCCGGCGGGGAGCACCAGGAAGATGTTGGTGATGTCGAGGTCGCGGGCGAGCAGCGCCACGCCATAGCCGGCCGAGCCGAAGAACAAGGCCTGGCCAAAACTCATGATGCCGGCATAGCCCCACACCAGATCGAACGACAGCGCGAACAGCGCGAGAATGACCACGCGCGTCGCGAACACGGTGAGGTAGTCCTGCAGCAGGAGCGGGGCGACCAGCGCCGCGACGAGCACCACGCCTTCGACGATAGGCAGGACTTTCCGTCCGATCGCTCGTTCGGTCGGCGCGCGTTCGAGCGCGGGAACGTCCGCCTCGCCGCCGACGTTGACCCGAACGATCTGCTTAGCTGCACCCATGGATTTCAGCATTCCGAGTTAGCATCGTGAGTCAGCCCAGCTGGTAGCAGCGGGGTCACCTCTCCCCGACGGGGAGAGGTCGGATTGCGCCTGGCGATGCGAAGCATCGTCCAGTGCAATCCGGGTGAGGGGCCGCAACGCCCAGTAAGACCAGAACCCCTCACCCGGATCGCACCTTTCGATGCGATCCGACCTCTCCCTACGGGAGAGGTGAAGAGGGCGTCCTCGCGCGCGCGCCAATTCAGAAGAAGCTGATTGTGGTACGGCATTCCGCCTCAGCATTCCTCATTAGCATTCCTTGGGATCGACGAGCCCGTCGCTGCGTCCGACGATCTCGTAGTTGCCGCCCTTGGCGACCGCAGTGTACATCTTCATCTTGCAGTGCCGCTTGCCCGGCACCATCTCGGCCGGTCCGCCCGGACCTTCGGCGATCTTGGCGTGATCGAGCGCGGCTGCAACCGATTCACGGTCGATCTTGCCGGCTTCCTTGACAGCGGCCTCCCATAGCTTCAGGCCGCGATAGGTGCCGGTCGCCGCACTGCCGGCGGCGAACAGGAAGTTGCCCGGAAAATCCTTCTCATAGGCCGCCTGAATCTTGGCGTCGAACGGGTTCTCCTTGGTCAGCACCTTGAAATAGTCGAGACAGCTTGCCAGTCCCTCGATCTCGCTGGCCTGGTTGATGTTGAGCGTGTTCTCGTCATAGTAGACGCAGGCGAGACGGCCACCGTTCTTGAGGAAGCCCGCTTCATAGAGCTGCTTGAAGAACGGGCCGACGCCGGGCGGAATGACGGTGTTGAAGACGACGTCGACCTTGTTGGAGATGATGCGGTTGACGGTCGAGGAGAAGTCGACCTGGTCGAGCGGATAGTATTCCTCGAACACGACCTCGCCGCCATTGGATTCGATCACCTTGCGGGCATAGACGTTGAGCGTGTGCGGCCAGACGTAGTTGGCGCTCGGCAGCGCGAACTTCTTGCCGCCGTTCTTGATCAGCCAGGGGATGAATTCGTCGCATTGCTGCGCCGGCGTCGGTCCGGTGCAGAACAGATAGGGCGTGCACTCCTTGCCCTCGTAGAGCTGCGGATAGATGTAGAGCGTCTTGCCGCGCGCCACGATCGGGTCCTTGATGGCGTTGCGCATCGACGAGGTGATGCCCCCTAACACCATGTCGACCTTGTCGCGCTGGATCAGCTTTCGCACGTTGCCGACGGCGACGGATTCGTTCGAAGCGGTATCCTCGATGTAAAGCTCGAGCGGACGGCCGAGCAGGCCGCCGGCAGCGTTGATCTCCTTGATCACCATTTTTGCGACATTGGCGTCGGCATTGCCGGCATAGGCGATCGGGCCGGTGAGGTCGGTCGCGATGCCGACCTTGATCGGGCCTTCGGCCGCATTGGCCCAGCCTGCCGGGATCACCCAGCTGCCGGCCCCGGTCGCGACCGCGCCGGTGGCGAAGGCGAAATTGCCGAGGAAGCGACGGCGGGTGAGATTGGTGCGATCTGCAAACATACTTAAACCCCTTTTCCAGCGATGAGGCCCTGTGGCCGGAATTTGATGAAGACAATGGCAAGGACGAAAACGAGGACGTCGGCGACGACCGGCGCTATGACCCACGGCAGCGCGGCGCTCAGCGTGCCGATGACGCCAGCACCCGCGACCGGCCCGATGAAGGAGCCGACGCCGCCGACCATGACTGCGACGAAGCCCTGGATCAGGAAGCGCAGGCCGAGATCGGCGAACAGGCTGAACACCGGCACGATCAACGCGCCGGCAAGGCCGGCGAGCGCTGCGCCGAAGGCAAAGGTGGCGCCGTAGATCAGCGGCGTGGAGATGCCGGACGCTCGCGCCAGCGCCGGGTTCTCCAGCGTGGCACGCACGCGCAGGCCGAAGCTCGTGCGCGACAGAAGGAGATAGCAGCCGGCCATCACCAGCAGCGTGATCACGATGATGGTGAAGCGCCAGGCCGAGATGTGCATGGCGCCGATGTCGATGGAGCCGCCGATCGGCTCGGGCACGGTCAGATAGAAGCCGCCGATCAGGCCGCGCACGGACTCGCGAATGATCAGGCCGAGCGCATAGGTGCCGAGC
Source organism: Bradyrhizobium sp. CSA207 (assembly GCF_029051685.1). Lineage (GTDB taxonomy): Bacteria > Pseudomonadota > Alphaproteobacteria > Rhizobiales > Xanthobacteraceae > Bradyrhizobium. The sequence continues at coordinate 100,990 of NZ_JAACFT010000012.1, forward strand.
ATGGCCACGATCGGCGCGGCGTAGAAACGCCGAATGATCAGCGCCTCCAACACGAAGCCGAGCGCGCCGACGACGAAGGGGGCGGCGACCATGCCGGTCCAGATCGGCAGGCCTTTGGCGTAGGCGAGATAGGTGATGTAGGCTCCGAGCAGGACGAACTCGCCTTGCGCGAAGTTGAAGATACCCATCATGCTTGCGATGATCCCGAGCCCCAGCACGATCAGGACGATGATCGCGCCAAAACTCAGGATCTCGAACGCCGCGACGAACGCATTAGCCATGCGCTGCGCTTCCGGTCGCCTGCATCAATGCCTCTCTCACATCTTCTTCCAGTCGCCGACCTGCTCGAAGGCGTGCGCGGCGCGATAGATCGTGGATTCCTCGAACATGCGGCCGACCAGCATCAGGCCGACGGGCAAGCCGTCGACCATGCCGCAGGGCAGCGACATCGCGGGATGATGGGTGATGTCGAACGGCGCGGTGTTGGAGATCATCTCCAGCGCGCGGGCGACGTAGTCCTCGCGGCTGGCGGTGGGCTCCGGCAGTTTCGTCGCCTTCATCGGCGTGGTCGGCAGCAGCAGGAGGTCATATTCGCCGAACGCCTTGTCGTAAGCGGCGGTGAGGCGGCGGGAGATGTTGAGCGCCTTGCCGTAGTAGCGCGGACCAAAATTGTTGTTGATGTAGGTGCCGAGCAGCAGGAACAGTTTTGTGGTCTCGGACAACGAGTCCGCCTGCCGGCGCCAGCCGCGATGGAAATCCATCAGCGAGGTCGAGTAGAGGTCGGACCGGCTGAGTCCATAGCCGTCGCCGTACATCATGGTCTGGGTCATGCCCTCGGTGCCGATCGGCGTCCAGATCGCGGGGCCCATGAGATGCATCGGGATCGAGATGGTCTCGACGGTGGCGCCGAGATCCTTGAAACGCTTTGCCGCCTCGCGCACGCTTTCGTTCACGGCGGCTTCCGCGGTCGCCTGCTCGAAGCCTTCCTTGAGGATGCCGATCTTCATGCCCTTCACGCCCTGGCCGAGCGCCTTGGTGTAGTCCTCGACTCTGGGCGACTTGATGCGGGGATCGTAGCCGTCGTCGCCGGCGAGCACCTCGAGCATTAGCGCGTTGTCGGCGACCGTTGCGGTCATCGGACCGGTGTGATCGACAAAGATCTCGATCGGCATGATGCCGGTATAGGGCACGAGGCCCCAGGTCGGCTTCATGCCGTAGGTGCCGCAGAACGAGGACGGCATCCGGATCGAGCCGCCCTGGTCGCCGCCCATCGCCATGTCGGCTTCGCCAAGCGCGACGACGACGCCGCTTCCCGAGGACGAGCCGCCGGCCGAATAGCCCATCTTGTAGGGATTATGCACCGGGCCGACCGCCCCGGTGTGGCTGCCGCCGGACATGCAGAAGGATTCACAGTGAGTCTTGCCGAGGATTTCCCCACCGGCATCCAGTATGCGCGTGACGACGGTGGCGTCGAAATCGGGGATGTAGCCTTCCAGCGTCGCCGAGCCGTTCATCATGGGCACGCCGGCGAGCATGATGTTGTCCTTCAGCGCGACGGTCTTGCCCTTGAGCTTGCCGGAGCTAGCGCCCTTCACGATCGACTTGCGATACCAGGCATTGCGCGGGTTCTCTTCGGCCGATGGCCGATAGCCCGGCGTGCGCGGATATTTGACCTCGGGCACTTCGTCCGGCATCGCGCCGACCAGATTGTAGGCCTCGATCGAGCCCTGCATCAGGCCGCGGAACGAGGCGACGTCTTCATCGCTCAGCGCAAGGCCGCACTGCTCGGCGACGCTGCGAAGCTGGGTGGGCGTGGGAAGGGCAACTGTCACGGCGCTCTCCTTGAGGCTTCTTGATCCCTGCTTTTGGACGGAAGCCCTGATGGCCCGCCCGCACCAGGCGGGCCATCTGGCTTCGCATTGTTATTACAGACGGAAATATTTTCCTTTTCAAGTATTATTTTGAATCCGGAGCGCGTGCGTGATCGCGGCGTCGGCGTCAGACCGGCTTGATCAGCCTGAAGTCGAGGCCATCGGCTTCCGCGAGATACATCGGCATCCGGGCGTGACCGTTGCGAATGCTGACCGGGCCACGTGCGCCGCCATAGACAATGTTGCGCGCCGCCGCGAGCATCGGACCCATCGCCAACGACCCGGCCTTGTTGGCCACGGCTTCGAGGAAGCGCAGTCCCTCATAGGTGGATTGACCGAGCGAGCCGATCGGGGGGCCGCTCGGGCCGAACATCGCGCGGTAGCGACTCTGGAAATCGTCGTTGGCCCGCGAGCCAATGCCGGGGAAATAGCCGGAGGCGCAGAACAGATTCTCGCTGTTGTCGGCGCCGATGCCGAGCAGCACAGTCTCGTCCATCGCCCCGGCCAGCCGCAGCGTCGTGGCGGCGAGGCCGCATTCGCCAAATGCGCGATTGAAGGTGATGCTGTCGGTGCCGATCAGCGAGGTCAGCACGACATCCGGCCGGGCGGCGCGAATGCGCGCCAGATGCGGCTCATGGTTGTCCTCGCCGAGGGGAACGAACTCCTCGCCGACGACATGTCCGCCGGCCTCTTTGATGTAGCGCTTCACCGCGCGGTGCGACTGCCAGGGCCAGACGTAATCGCTGCCGATCAGATACCAGCGCGCCGCCTTCTTGACGTCAGCCAGCCAGTGGATCGAGGGGCGGCTCTGCCAGCGCGGCGTCTCGCCGATCGCCATGACGCCCGGGGTTTGCTCGCCGCCCTCGTACACGGGCGTGTAGATATAGGGAATGCGATGGCGGGTGGTGACCTTGCGCAGCGCCACGCGCACCGCGCTGGTATGCAGCCCGACGATGAGATCGACCTCATCGAAAGCGATCGCCTGCTCGGCGCGGGTCAGGATCTCGTCGAGCGGGCCGCCGGCGTCGTAGACCGAAAGCTCGATCTCGCGACCGAGGATGCCACCGCGCTTGTTGATCTCGGCCACCGCGAGCTGCGCACTGCTTGTCGCGCACGGGCCCCAGACGCCGGGCGAGCCGGTGCAGCAAATGAAGCCGCCTATGCGCAGCTTGTTGCGCGCGCCGCGGCGCTTGAGGAAATGCGCGTCGACCGGAGACAGGTCGAAGTCGGCCGCCGACGACGACAGATTCCTGAACAGCAAAGACGGCGGCAACGCCGGGCCGCCGTGAGCCGGGAAATTTACCGTCGCGCGCACGCCAACTCCTGTCTGAGACCAGACTTGAAAGCACATTCAGCAGGCGGCCGCGGCTTCCGCCCTTTTGTTAGGCAAACATCCTATTTTGAAAATATTGAATATTCAAGAATTGAAGTGCATATAGATGCAGCATTGATTGCAAGACATTCACTCAATTGGGTCAAGACGAAGTCTTAGCCGTGGCAAAACCGTCGAAAGAAAACTCCCCGATTACCGAACACCTCGCTTATTTGCTCGCGCAAGCCAACCGGGAGATCAACCGGCAGCTGGAACTGCGCTTGAGCAAGGAAGGGGTCCCCGTCGAGCAGTGGCGCATCCTGAAAGTCCTGTCGGACGGCAACGGCCATTCGATGGGCGAGCTTGCGGGCGCCGTGCTGCTCAACCATCCGACGCTGACCAAGATGATCGACCGCATGGTCTCCGACACGCTGGTCTATCGCGTGCAGGACCCGAACGACCGCCGCAAGGTGCTGATGTTCATCTCCGACCGCGGCAAGGTGCTGTGCAAGAAGCTCAACTCGCTCGCGGTGGATCAGGAGGAGCACATCCTCGAGAGCTACGGCGACAAGTCGACGAGCGAATTGAAGCGGCTGCTGGAGAATTTGATCGACAGCTCGAATTGAGTGGTGGCGGCGTTTCGCACGGCTCTCTCGATACGGTCGTCCCGGCGAAGGCCGGGACCCATAACCACAGGACCGGGTTTGGCGAAGACTGTTGGTTGCGCTTCTTCGCGCGATACGACGACCCCACGCTCTCGATAGATTCCGCGGTATGGGTCCCGGCCTTCGCCGGGAAGACGGTGTGGGGCAAGCTGCTCCCACATACTCACTGTCATCGCCCGATTTAATCGGGCGATCCAGTATTCCAGAGACTTAAGTGATTGAGCCGAGAGGCCGCGGCGTGCTGGGTCGCCCGGTCAAGCCGGGCGACGACAGGGGAGAGTGAGGCGCGAGTGTTGCGCCTCACAAATACATTCGAGCCTTACGCATACCGCCCGTGGCAGTGCTTGTACTTCTTGCCGCTGCCGCACGGGCAGTCCTCGTTGCGGCCGATTTTGCCCCAGCTGGCGGGGTTCTTCGGATCGCGATGGGCGGCGGTCACTGCGTTCGCCTGCGCTCCGAGCGTGACGCTCGCAAGCGCCATCTCGTCCTCACCGGTGTTCGGGTCGAACTTGTGGGCTTCCATCTGCGGCAGCACCGGCGCTTCCTGCTCCGGCGGGATGATCTCGACCCGCATCAGCTGCGCCGTGACGGCCTCGCGCAAGTGGGCGCTCATCTCCTGGAAGAGGTTGAACGCTTCGGTTTTGTACTCCTGCAACGGATCGCGCTGGCCGTAACCGCGCAGGCCGATGACCTGGCGCAGATGGTCGAGCATGATCAGATGCTCGCGCCAGAGATGGTCGAGCGTCTGCAGCAGAATGGTCTTCTCGACGTAACGCATCACGTCGGGGCCCCATTGCGCGACCTTGGCCGCCATGTGCTCGTCGGCGCGGGTCTCGATGCGGTTGAGCAGCTCCTCGTCGGCGATGCCCTCTTCCTTGGCCCAGTCATCGACCGGGAGGTCGAGATCGAGCACGCGCTTGAGCTCTTCCTTCAGGCCCGCGACGTCCCACTGCTCGGCATAGACATGCTCGGGCACGTGCTTGGCGACGAGGTCGTCGATGAAGGCGTGGCGCATGTCGGCGACGGTCTCGGCGACGCTGTCGTCCTTCATCAGCTCGACGCGCTGGTCGAAGATCACCTTGCGCTGGTCGTTCTGGACGTTGTCGAACTTGAGCAAATTCTTGCGGATGTCGAAGTTGCGGGCTTCGACCTTCTGCTGCGCCTTCTCCAGTGCCTTGTTGATCCAGGGATGGATGATCGCCTCGCCCTCCTGCAGGCCGAGACGCTGCAGCATGCTGTCGAGGCGATCCGAACCGAAGATGCGCATCAGATCGTCTTCCAACGACAGGAAGAACTTTGAGCGGCCGGGGTCGCCCTGGCGGCCGGAGCGGCCGCGGAGCTGGTTGTCGATGCGGCGGGATTCGTGACGCTCGGAGCCCATGATGTAGAGGCCGCCCGGCTTCGTCACGGTCTTGGCGGGCTTCGAGCCCTTGGCCGGCTCGATCTCGACGACCTCCTCCGCCTTGAGCACGATCTCACGGAAGCGCTCGACGTCGGCCTTGATCTGCTCGATCTTCTTCGCCTTCTCGGCTTCGTCCTCGATGCCCGCAGTCTCCTTCGGAATGCGCATCTCGAGCGAGCCGCCGAGCTTGATGTCGGTGCCGCGGCCGGCCATGTTGGTCGCGATCGTGATCGCGCCGGGCACACCGGCTTCGGCGACGATATAGGCTTCCTGCTCGTGGAAGCGCGCGTTCAGCACCGCGAACAGCTTTGCCGGCTTGCCGGCACGAGCCGCGGCGTAGAGCTTGTCGAGCGCGTTCTCCTTGCCGAAATCGATCTGCTTGTAGCCGTTCGATTTGAGGAATTCGGCGAGCACTTCCGACTTCTCGATCGACGCGGTGCCGACCAGCACCGGCTGGAGCCGCGCATTGGCGCGCTCGATCTCGGCGAGGATCGCGCCGTATTTTTCCTTCTGGGTGCGATAGACCTCGTCGTCCTCGTCCAGGCGGCCTACCGGCACGTTGGTCGGGATCTCCACGACCTCGAGCTTGTAGATGTCGAAGAGTTCGTCGGCTTCGGTCAACGCCGTGCCGGTCATGCCGGCGAGCTTTTCATACATCCGGAAATAGTTCTGGAACGTAATCGAGGCCAGCGTCTGGTTTTCCGGCTGAACCTGCACATGCTCCTTGGCTTCCAGCGCCTGATGCAGGCCTTCGGAATAGCGGCGGCCCTGCATCATGCGTCCGGTGAACTCGTCGATGATGATGACCTCGTCGTCGCGGACGATGTAGTCCTTGTCGCGGGTGAACAGCGTGTGGGCGCGCAGCGCCTGGTTGATGTGGTGCACGACGGAGACGTTCTCGACGTCGTAGAGCGACTCGCCCTTGAGCTGGCCGGCGTCGCGCAGCAGCGTCTCGATCTTCTCCATGCCTGCTTCGGTCAGCGTCACCGTGCGCTGCTTCTCGTCGACCTCGTAATCGGTCTTGTCGAGCTTGGGCAGGAAGCCGTCGATGGTGTTGTAGAAGTCGGACCGGTCGTCAAGCGGGCCGGAGATGATCAGCGGCGTACGCGCTTCGTCGATCAGGATGGAGTCGACTTCGTCGACGATCGCGTAGAAGTGCGGCCGCTGGACCATGTCCTCGAGCCGGTACTTCATGTTGTCGCGCAGATAATCGAAGCCGTATTCGTTGTTGGTGCCGTAGGTGATGTCGCAGGCATAGGCCGCCTTGCGCTCGGAATCGTCCAGGCCGTGGACGATCACGCCCGTGGTCATGCCGAGGAAGCTGTAGATCTGGCCCATCCAGGCGGAGTCGCGGCGGGCGAGATAATCGTTGACGGTGACGACGTGGATGCCCTTGCCCGCAAGCGCGTTGAGATAGACCGCGAGCGTCGCAACAAGCGTCTTGCCTTCGCCGGTCTTCATCTCGGCGATGTCGCCCTCGTGCAGCACCATGCCGCCGATCAGCTGGACGTCGAAATGGCGCTGGCCGAGCGTGCGCTTGGCGGCCTCGCGCACGGTGGCGAAAGCCGGCACCAGCAAATCGTCCAGCGTCTTGCCCTCGGCGAGCTGCTTCCTGAACTCGGCGGTGCGGGCCTTGAGCGCCTCGTCCGACAGTTTGATGAGCTCGGGCTCCAGCGCATTGATCGCGTTGACGCGGGACTGATATCCCTTCACCCGCCGGTCGTTGGCGGAGCCGAAAAACTTGCGGGCGAGCGCGCCGATCATGCCTAGTTCCTGTGTTCGCGATTTAACCGCATTGCAGCCAAGAGGTTGTCACCCGCTTGCCCATCAACTCACCGTGACGCCCGTGGTGCCAGTAGCTCGGCTTGCAGGGGTCATCCGCCATATGGGTGGGAATTGAGCAAGTCCGGGTTCAACGGCCAAAAACGCAGCAAAATAAACGCCATCGCCATGGACGCGACCGCGCAGAGATATGGCCCGGTCAGGGCCTTGTCAACGGCGGCCGCATTGCGGCTAATTCATCATTTTGACAGACTTTTCGCGTTGCCAAGCCCCCTTGATTGGGCGAGTGTCCGCCCCGCTCGAGCAGCCCCCAGCTTCAACAAAGGATTTTGCATGACCACCTCGTTCCCGGTAACGAAAACCGGCCTGCGCTTCGGCCTCGCCACCGCCCTTGTGGGCTGCCTTGCGCTGGCGCTGATCGCGGGTCCCGGCCGGGCTGCCGATGACCCGGTCCTGGCGAAGGTCAATGGCTTGGACATCAAGAAGAGCGACGTCGCACTGGCCGAAGAGGAACTCGGGCCGAGCCTCGCCCAGATGGATCCCGCGACCAAGGACGAGAACGTCCTGTCGTTCCTGATCGACATGAAGATCGTTGCCAAGGCCGCCGAGGACAAGAAGATCGGCGACAGCGATGAATTCAAGAAGCGCATGGCGTTCGCCCGCAACCGCCTCCTGATGGACGGCCTGCTCGCCAGCGAAGGCAAGGCGGCGACCACCGACGATTCCATGAAGAAAGTCTATGAGGAGGCCTCCAAGCAGATCACCGGCGAGCAGGAAGTGCGCGCCCGCCACATCCTGGTCGAGACCGAGGACGAGGCCAAGGCGGTGAAGGCCGAGCTCGACAAGGGCGCCGATTTCGCCGAGCTCGCCAAGAAGAAGTCCAAGGATCCGGGCTCCGCCGACGGCGGCGACCTCGGCTTCTTCACCAAGGAGCAGATGGTGCCGGAATTCTCCACCGTGGCCTTCGCGCTCGAGCCGGGCAAGATCTCCGATCCCGTGAAGTCGCAGTTCGGCTGGCACATCATCAAGGTCGAGGAAAAGCGCAGCCGCAAGGCGCCAGACTTCGCCCAGGTCAAGCCGCAGATCGAGCAGTACGTCGCCCGCAAGGCCCAGGCCGACTACGTCGCCAAGCTCCGCGCTGAGGCCAAGGTCGAGCGGATGGACCAGCCGGCGGATGCGGCGAAGACCGACACCAAGCCGGCCGACGCGGCCAAGCCTTCCGACAGCAAGATGGCGCCGCCCGCGAAGAAGTAAGAATTCGCTGTCACTTCGCGGACGCCAATAGTATCTAACGTCGCAATGGCCGGGCTTTGCCCGGCCATCTGCATATCCAGATCCCATCAAGGCGCCTCGCTATGTCCTCATCCGTCTCCCCGCTCGCCCCGAAACACGTTCCCGACATGCCCGTGATCGCGGGCGTGAGGCTCGCGACGGCCGAGGCCGGCATCCGCTACAAGAACCGGACCGACGTGCTGCTCGCGGTCATGGACAAGGGCACCGCGGTCGCGGGCGTCTTCACCAAGTCGAAATGCCCGTCTGCGCCGGTGGAATGGTGCCGCGCCAAGCTGAAGGGCGGCAAGGCGCAGGCGCTGGTGGTCAATTCCGGCAACGCCAACGCCTTCACCGGCAAGACCGGCCGGGCGTCAACCGCGCTGACCGCGAAGATCGCGGCCAAGGCCGTCGGGTGCAGCGAGAGCGAGATCTTTCTCGCCTCCACCGGCGTGATCGGCGAGCCGCTCGACGCGACCAAATTCGACGGCGTGCTCGGACGCCTCGCCGAGAGCACAGAGCCCGCGAGCTGGCTCGACGCGGCCACGGCAATCATGACCACTGACACCTTCCCGAAGGTCGCAACCGCGACCGTGAAGCTCGGCAAGGCCAGGGTCACCATCAACGGCATGGCCAAGGGCGCCGGCATGATCGCCCCGGACATGGCAACCATGCTGTCTTTCATCTTCACCGACGCGCCGATCGCGCCGGCTGCGCTGCAAGCCCTGCTCAAGGGCGGCGTCGAGGACACATTCAACGCTGTCACCATCGACGGCGACACCTCGACCTCGGATACGCTGCTGGCTTTCGCGACGGGGGCCGCTGCCGAACACGGAGCGCCGAAGATCAGCCGCGCCGGCGATCCGCGCCTGAAGGCTTTTACCAGGGCGTTTTACGGTGTGCTCGCTGATCTCGCCGAGCAGGTGGCGCGCGACGGCGAAGGCGCACGCAAGCTGGTCGAGATCACGGTCGAGGGCGCCAAGACCAAGGCCTCGGCGCGCAAGATCGCGATGTCGATCGCAAACTCGCCGCTGGTCAAGACCGCAATCGCGGGCGAGGACGCCAATTGGGGCCGCGTGGTGATGGCGGTCGGCAAGGCCGGCGAGCCCGCCGATCGCGACAAGCTGTCAATTTCCTTCAACGGCATCCGCGTCGCCAAGAGCGGCGCGCGCGATCCGTCTTATGACGAGTTGCAGGTATCGGAAGCGATGAAGGCACCGGAGATCGCGATCAAGGTCTCGCTCGGCCTCGGCAAGGGCCGCGACCGCGTGCTGACCTGCGACCTCACCAAGGAATATGTCGCGATCAACGGGGATTACAGGTCGTAAATCCTCTCCCTCAATCCAACGCGGGCAGCCCTTCTTAGCGATGGCGGATCTCAAACTGACACTGGTGGTGGCCTGCGCGCTGATCGACGCCGACAAGCGCGTCCTGATCGCACAGCGCCCCGAGGGCAAGACGCTCGCAGGCCTCTGGGAATTTCCCGGCGGCAAGCTCGAGCCCGGCGAGCGGCCGGAGCAAAGCCTGATCCGGGAGCTCGGCGAGGAGCTCGGCATTACCGTCGCCGAACCCTGCCTGGCGCCGCTGACCTTCGCGAGCTACGCCTACGAGACCTTCCACCTGTTGATGCCGCTCTACGTCTGCCGCCGCTGGGAAGGCCTGGTCACGGCGCGCGAAGGCCAAAGTCTCGCCTGGGTCCGCGCCAACAAGCTGCGCGACTATCCGATGCCCCCCGCGGACATTCCGCTGATCCCGCATTTGATTGATTTGCTGATGTGAGCTCCGCGTGCCCCGGACGCAGCGCGTAGCGCTGCCGAGCCGGGGCCCAGAAGCCACGAACTGGGTCCCGGCTCTGCGCAGCAGCGCAAGAACGCTGCAGCGCGTCCGGGACACGTCACTCTTTCCCCGCCTTCTTCACCGCCTCCGCCAGGCTCGCCTTGGCCGAACCAGGCTTGAGCGGCTGCTGCTGGCTTGCATGTGGTGCCCAGCCGGAGAGCCAGATGATATCGAATGTCGCGCGGATGCGGCCGTCGGCGTCGGCAAAGCACTCGGCATAGATTTCAGCCATGCGCAGCAGTGTCGCGCGCCGGCTCGGCGTGCGGCGGCGCTCGATCAGCACATTGGCTGCGCCCATGCGGCGGAGATCCTGCATCAGTGCAAACGCATTGGCGTAGCGCACCACGACGCGGTCGACGTCGGTGACCGGCAGTGCGAAGCCCGCCCGCTGCAACAGCGCGCCGATGTCGCGCAAATCAGCGAACGGCGCCACACGCGGCGACACGCCGCCCTCGCGTTCGGCTTCCGCGGCAGCAAAGGCCTGGCGCAGCTCGGTCAGGCTGTCGCCGCCGATCATCGCCGCCAGCAGCAGCCCGTCCGGCTTCAGCGCGCGGCGGATTTGCGCGAGCACGCCCGGCAGGTCGTTGACGAATTGCAGCGCCAGCGCCGAGACGACGAGGTCGAGACTTTCGGCTGCGAAGGGCAGCTTCTCCGAACCCGCAGCATCGAGCTCAATCCGCTGAAGTGACGGCAGCTGTGTGCGCAACGCGGCAAGACCCTCGCCGGGCGTCCAGAGATCGGCCGCCGCGCCAAACTCCCGCATCACCGCGGCCAGCCGGTCGGACATATCCTCAGCGACGCGATCGAGCAGGAAGCCCACCGCACCTTGCGCCTGCGCGCGGCGCTGCCGCACGTGCAGCAAGGCGCGATCGAACAGGACGGGCGGATTTTGCGAATGACTTTGCGAGTCGTGGGCCATGCCGCTGGTTACGCCGATCTCGACGGTTCTGGCAATCTCCCCTCGTGTCCCGGACGCGCTGCAGCGCCCCTTGCGCTGCTGCGCTGAGCCGGGACCCATGCTTCCGCGGGCGCGGCTTCTAGGCCCCGGCTCGGCCGCGCAATGCTTCGCATTGCACGGCGTCCGGGGCACGAGACCGAAGCGCGGCTTGAGCCCGCTGCGGTGTGACGCTAGCCTCCCCATCATGGAAGCCGACACCGCCCCCTCACGTTCCATCTCGACGCCTCTGCGTGCCGCATGGACGGCCGGGCGCCACGTGCTTGCGCGCGCGGCAAGGCTCGCGCTCGACATTGCGCTGCCGACGCTGTGCGTGTCCTGCCGCGAACCGGTCGATGGCGAGGGTGTTTGCGCGGCCTGCTGGGCACGGCTGTCGTTCATCGAACGGCCGTATTGCCCGCGGCTCGGCATCCCCTTCGTCTATGACCCCGGCCCCGACATGCTGTCGATGGAGGCGATTGCGAGCCCGCCGGCCTACCAGCGGGCGCGGGCGGCCGTGCGCTATGACGACGTGGCGCGCACGCTGGTGCATGCGCTGAAATACCAGGACCGCACCGATCTGGCGCCTGCCATGGGCCGCTGGATGGCGCGCGCCGGCACCGAACTGCTCATCGGGGCCGATATGCTAATTCCCGTTCCCCTGCATTGGCGACGGGCCTGGCGGCGCCGCTACAACCAGTCCGGGGCGCTGGCGCGAATCATCGAGCGGCAGAGCGGGGTTAAGGTGCGGGGCGAGGTGCTGCGCCGGGTGCGCGCCACCGAGCAGCAGATCGGCCTGTCGCGCGCCCAGCGCGCCACCAATGTACAGGGCGCATTCCAGGTATCCCCCGACCGTCAGGCCGAGGTTCAAGGCCGCCGAATCGTGCTGATCGACGACGTCCTGACGTCAGGCGCGACGCTGGATGCCTGCGCACGGGCTTTGCTGCGCGCCAAAGCGGCCCAGGTCGACGTGCTGGTGTTCGCCCGGGTTGTCGAGAGCCGGTGAAGTCCCATATAGTTCAATGAATTCATGACATGAGAGCGCCAGACAACATGACCGCTGCTGTCGAGATCTACACGAGGCCGGGCTGCGGCTATTGTTCCGCCGCCAGGTCGCTTCTGACCCGCAAGAAGGCCGCCTTCACGGAATTCGACGTCGCCAAGAACCTGTCCTGGCGTGAGGAGATGTACGATCGTGCCGGTGACGACGCGACCTTCCCGCAGATCTGGATCGGCGGAACCCATGTCGGCGGCTGCGACGATCTCTATGCGCTCGACCGCGAAGGCAAGCTCGACGGGATGCTCGAAAGCATCAAGGCCGTCTCATGAGCCAGGATCAAGCGAAGGAACATCAAGCCAACGATCGTAGCTTCACCGCCGCCATGGTGCAGATGCGCACCGGCCTGATGCCCGAGCCGAGCCTCGATCAGGCAACCAAGCTGATCCGGCAAGCGGCGGCGAACGGCGCCGACTACGTGCAGACGCCCGAAGTCAGCAACATGATGCAGCTGAATCGGAAGGCGCTGTTCGAGCAGCTTCAGAGCGAAGACGACGACATATCGCTGAAGGCCTACCGCGCGCTCGCGTCCGAGCTGAAGATTCACATCCATGTCGGCTCGCTGGCGCTGCGGTTCTCGCCGGAGAAGGCGGTCAACCGCTCATTCCTGATCGGGCCCGAGGGCAATGTGCTCGCGAGCTACGACAAGATCCACATGTTCGACATCGAACTGCCGGACGGCGAGAGCTATCGCGAATCCGCCAATTACCAACCGGGCGAGACCGCCGTAATTTCCGACCTGCCCTGGGGCCGCATCGGGCTGACGATCTGCTACGACGTGCGGTTTCCCGCACTCTATCGCGCGCTCGCTGAGAGCGGCGCGTCCTTCATCACGGTGCCCTCTGCCTTCACCCGCAAGACCGGCGAAGCGCACTGGCACGTGCTGCTGCGTTCGCGCGCGATCGAGACCGGCTGCTTCATCTTTGCCGCAGCACAGGCCGGCCTGCATGAGAACAAGCGCGAGACCTTCGGCCATTCGCTGATCATCGATCCCTGGGGCGAGATCCTCGCCGAGGGCGGCGTCGAGCCCGGCATCATCATGGCGAAGATCGACCCCGCCAAGGTGGAGACGGCGCGGAGGGCGATCCCGTCGCTGCAGCACGGCCGCCGCTTCGGCGTCACCGACCCCAAAGCAGGCCCCGACCACCTGCACCTCGTGCGGGGATCGGCATGATCCGCTACGCGCTTCACTGCGATCGGGGCCACGCATTCGAAAGCTGGTTCCAGAGCTCGTCCGCGTACGATTCGCAAGTGAAGCGCAAGCTTGTGACCTGCCCGGCCTGCGGCTCGGCCAAGGTCGACAAGGCGATCATGGCCCCGCGCATCGTCGGCAAGAAGGGCCGCGGACGCGCCACGCCGCCGTCGGAGCCAGCCGCCGCGACGACGCCCGAGGCTGCATCCTCCGGACCGACATCGCTGATGATGGCGCAGGAGCGCGAGCTGCGCGCCAAGCTCAAAGAGCTGCGTGATCACATCGTCAAGAACGCCGACAATGTCGGCGAGCGCTTTGCGAACGAAGCGCGCGCGATGCATTACGGCGACAAGGAGCACCGGCCGATCTATGGCGAGGCCTCGCCCGACGAGGCGAAATCGCTGATCGAGGAAGGCATCGAGGTCTCGCCGCTGCCGACGCTGCCGGAAGACCGGAACTAGACTCCCACCAGCACCGCAACGCCGATCACAATCAACGCGATACCTGCCAGCTCACGCGGCGCGATCGGTTGCTTGAACGAGTAGTAGGCGACGCCTTGCGCGAACAGGACCTCGATCAGTGCGAGCGTGCGGACATTGGCGGCCGCCGTCAGCGCGAAGGCCAGGAACCAGAACTGCGAAGAGAAGGCGCCCATGAAGCCGGCGAACAGCGACGGTTTCCACAAGTCCAAAATCGCCTGGAGCACCTTTGGCGCACGCCACAGCAGGTAGATGGTCAGGATCAGCGTCTGCACGAACAGGCCGAGCACCAGCGTGAACGAGGCGGCCGTCACGAAGGACACGCCCGGCACGGCGATAATGGCTCCGCGGAAGCCGACCGCGGATAGCGCGAATGCCGCGGCCGCCACAAGCCCCAGGATGGTCGGCTTCAGTTCGGCAAAACTTTTCTCGCCGCCGGGCCGCAACGCGGTGATGACGACGCCGACGGTTGCGATCACGATCGCGAGCACCTTCAGCCAGGTCAGGTGATCGCCGAGAAAGACGAAGCCGAAGATCGCGGTCTGGATCGCCTCGGTCTTGAGGTACGCCGTCGTCACGACGAAGGAGCGGTCATTCATCGCCAGCAGCATCAAGCCGGTGCCGACGATCTGACTGAGTGCTCCGAGCAGCAGCCACGGCCAGAATGCCGATGGCGGCATGCCGAGATGATCGCCGGAGAAGATCAGCACCACGCCCAAGAACAGCACCGAGAACGGGAAGCCGAACAGGAAGCGAATATTGGTCGCGCCCCAGGTCCCCAGCGGCTTGGTCAGCGACCGCTGCATCGCATTGCGCGCGACCTGCCCGGACGCGGCAATGATCGTGAAGGGAATCCAGAGGCTGGTGATGGAGAGCATGGGGGGATGCAGGTGGGAGAGGAAGTTACGGCCAACGTGCCGTCAGTGCTCCAGCAGGTCAATCACGCCCACGTCATAGGAGCGATGCTCTCGCCACAAATTCAGTGTCGTCCCGGCCTAGTGCGCAATTGCGCACTAGGCCGGGACGACAGCTTTGTAGTTGCTGCAGCTGACCTCTTACAAGCAACTCAGCCACTATGGGCAACGCCTCACACCATCGCTTCCGCCACGACCATGTAGTTCACGTCCATATCGGAGGAGAGCGTCCATTTGTCGGCGAAGGGGCTGTAGACGACGCCGGCCTGCTCGGTAATGACGAGGCGATTGTCGAGGAGATGTTTGATCAACTCGTCGGGGGTGACGAACTTGTTCCACTCGTGAGTGCCGCGCGGCAGCCAGCGCAGGACGTATTCGGCGCCGACAATGGCGAGCGCAAAACTCTTCCAGTTTCGGTTCAGCGTCGAGACCACCATCAGGCCGTTCGGCTTCAGCATCGAAGCACAGCGCTTCAGGAACATGCCGACATCTGTGACGTGCTCAACCACCTCCATCGCGAGCACGATGTCGAAGCGCTCGCGCGGGTCGACTTCCTCGACCGTGGTGCAGCGATAGTCGATCGCAAGATGCCCCTTGTCGGCGTGCAGCTTGGCGGCGGCGATGTTGCTCTGGGACGGATCGATGCCGATGACCTGCGCCCCCAGCCGCGACAGCGGCTCGCACAGCAGGCCGGCGCCGCAGCCGATATCCAGCACGCGCAGGCCGCCGAGGCAGTTGAGGCTGCGTACATTGCGCTCGAACTTGCGGCAGGCGGCGTCGCGGATGTAGCCGAGGCGCAGCGGATTGATCCGGTGCAGCGGCGCCATCTTGCCCTTGGGGTCCCACCACTCCGCCGAGAGTTTTGAGAACTTCGCGATCTCGGCGGCGTCGACGGTCGAGCCCGGCTGGGGGGCTGCGGTTGCGGAAGTATTTTGCTGCATGCTCATGGTTACGCGCGGTCCTACCGCGTGGTGATCGAACTACGGAAGGCGAGCGGCGAGGCGATGGTCTCGATCGTCTCGATTCCCTCGCCGACGCCGCGAATCGTCACGTCGCCATAGTTAAGAATACGTCCAAGAATCGTCTGGTCGACGTCGACGCTCTCGACCTTGTCCAGCGCCATCTCGAAGGTGCGGCGCTTGATGAAGCCGGTCTTGTGCACGACCCGCAAATTGGTGACGTCGGTCTCGGTCGTGAAGCGGTGGAACCAGCCCTTCACGGTCCAGTAGAGCGCTGCCAGCGCCGCCAGGCCGGAGGCGACGAGACACAGCAGCACGAGCCCCTCGACGATGGTTTGCCGGGACAGGATGAATAGGATGAGGGCTGCGATCCAGGCCAGAATGGCAGGAAAATAAAAGATCCAGTGCGCATTGGTCGAATACAGTACCCGCTCGCCCGGCTGGAGGATCTCGTCGATATAGCGCGCCATAATCTCGATTAACCCATTACCCCCGTATCCGAGGCCGCAGGACCCGCTTGCCCCCGGCCCCGCCGCTATGTATACGCGCGGTCGGCATCCGTGGGCCCGTCTCGCGCGGGTCACCATACTTATCCTTATAAGGGAATGCACGCGTCGTCATGAGCCGCCTCGTGATGAAATTCGGCGGCACATCCGTCGCCAACATCGAACGTATCCGCAACGTCGCACGCCATGTGAAGCGTGAGGTCGACGCTGGCCACGAAGTGGCCGTGGTCGTCTCCGCGATGTCCGGCAAGACCAACGAGCTGGTAGCGTGGTGCACCGAGGCCTCGCCCATGCACGACGCGCGCGAATATGACGCCGTGGTCGCCTCGGGCGAACAGGTCACCTCTGGCCTGCTCGCCATCGCGCTCCAGGGCATGGGCATCCAGGCCCGATCCTGGCAGGGCTGGCAGATCCCGGTCAAGACCAGCGACGCCCATGCCTCGGCCCGGATCGAGGACATCGACGGCACCGAGATCATCAGCCGCTTCAAGGAGCGGAAGGAGGTCGCGGTCATCGCCGGCTTTCAGGGCATCAACCCCGCGACCGGCCGCATCACGACGCTCGGCCGCGGCGGCTCCGACACCTCGGCGGTCGCGATCGCCGCCGCCGTCAAGGCGGACCGCTGCGACATCTACACCGACGTCGACGGGGTCTACACCACCGACCCGCGAATCGTGCCGAAGGCGCGCCGGCTCGACAAGATCGCGTTCGAAGACATGCTGGAACTGGCTTCCCAGGGCGCAAAAGTGCTCCAGGTCCGCTCGGTGGAACTCGGCATGGTCTACAACATGCCGATCTTCGTCCGCTCCAGCTTCGATAAGCCTGAGGATATCGACCCGCATGCCAACCAGCCGCCCGGCACGCTGATCTGCAGCGAGGAGGAGATCATGGAAAGCCACGTCGTCACCGGCATCGCCTTTTCGAAGGACGAGGCCCAGATCTCGGTGCGCCAGATCGAGGACAAGCCCGGCGTCGCGGCGTCGATCTTCGGCCCGCTGGCGAACGCCAACATCAACGTCGACATGATCGTGCAGAACGTCTCCGAGGACGGCAAGACCACCGATCTCACCTTCACGGTGCCCGCCGCGGACTTCACCCGGGCCAGGGACACGATCACCGCGGCCAAGGGCCAGATCGGTTACGCCCGGCTCGATACCGCCACCGACGTCGCCAAGATCTCGGTGATCGGCAGCGGCATGCGCAGCCATGCCGGCGTTGCAGCCCAGGCGTTCTCGGCCCTCGCCGGACGGAATATCAACATCCGGGCCATTACAACCTCCGAGATCAAATTCTCGGTTCTGATCGACACCGCCTATACCGAGCTTGCGGTGCGCACCCTGCACACGCTCTACGGCCTTGATCAGACTTAGACGAATTTTCTCTTAGCAGTCGCAGCAAACGAGAAGGTGTACACACCTTTGCGTCTGGCAGGCGTTTTGCTTGGCAAAACAAGCCCCAATTCGCTATACGGCGAACAGGGTGGGCTGCCACAAACTGTGCCCCAGTGGAGGCGGTGCTGATTCGGCTCTGGCGATCGCCCGGGCCGGCGCCGGATGAGCAAATTCGTTGTTTTTCTGGATTTTCGGGCGAGCCGCCGGAGCCCCTCTCGGGCCCGGCTGACTGAGGAGATTGGCGGCACATGCGGAGCGCGTCGGGAGGTCCCCGCGTCTTGTTGAGACGGCTCCGCGAAACCATGGCGGAGCAGGTCTCGGCCCAGGAGCGGCTGGACAAGATCGTGGTGCTGATCGCCGCCAACATGGTGGCCGAGGTGTGCTCGGTCTACGTGCTGCGCGTCGACAACACGCTCGAACTCTACGCCACCGAAGGCCTCAAGCGCGAGGCGGTGCACCACACCGTGCTGAGCGCCCATGAGGGCCTGGTCGGCCTCGTCGCCAGCGAGGCGACGCCGCTCAATTTGAGCGATGCGCAGAGCCACCCGGCGTTCTCGTTCCGCCCCGAGACCGGCGAAGAAATCTACCACTCCTTCCTCGGCGTCCCGATCCTGCGCGCCGGCAACACGCTCGGCGTGCTGGTGGTGCAGAACCGCGCCAAGCGCACCTATGTCGAGGAGGAGCTCGAGGCGCTGCAAACCACCGCCATGGTGCTGGCGGAACTGATCGCCTCCGGCGAATTGTCCGCGCTGGCCCAGCCGGGCCAGGAGCCGGCCGCGCGGCATTCCATGCAGAAGGTCGGCGCCATCCTGTCGGAAGGCATCGCGCTCGGCCATGTCGTGCTGCACGAGCCGCGCGTCGTCATCAAGGACTACATCGCCGAGGATCTGCCGAAGGAAATCAAGCGGCTCGATACCGCGCTCGCCAAGCTGCGCTCCGACCTCGACCGCATGCTGGAGCGCGGTGACGTCGCCGAAGGCGGCGAGCATCGCGACGTGCTCGAAGCCTATCGCATGTTCGCCAACGACCAGGGCTGGTCGCACAAGCTGCACGAGGCCGTTGCCACCGGCCTCACGGCGGAAGCCGCCGTCGAGCGCGTACAGTCCGACACCCGCGCCCGCATGCTGCGTTCGACCGATCCTTATTTGCGCGACCGGCTGCATGATCTGGAAGATCTCGGCTACCGGCTGATGCGGCAGCTGGTCGGCCAGGACCACGCGCCCTCGCGCGAGCAACTGCCCGACAATGCCATCGTCATCGCGCGCGCGATGGGACCGGCGGCGCTGCTCGACTACGACCGCAAGCGCCTGCGCGGCATCATATTGGAGGAAGGCACCGCCAATTCCCACGTCTCGATCGTGGCGCGCGCGCTTGGCATTCCCGCGGTCGGCGAGGTGCCGAACGCGCCGGGCATCGCCGATCCCGGCGACGCCGTCATCGTCGACGGCACATCCGGCTCGATCTATGTGCGTCCCTCGCAGGAAATCGAGGCGGCCTTTGCCGAGCGCGTGCGCTTCCGCGCGCGCCGCCAGGCGCAGTATCTGGCGCTGCGCGACCGGCCTTGCGTCACCAAGGACGGCGAGAAGGTCGAACTGCTGATCAACGCCGGCCTCGCCATCGACCTGCCGCATATCGAGGACACCGGCAGCGCCGGCATCGGCCTGTTCCGCACCGAGCTGCAATTCATGGTCGGCCAGAGCCTGCCGCGCACCAGCGACCAGCTCGCGCTCTACCGCACCGTGCTGGATGCCGCGGGCAACAAGCCGGTCACCTTCCGCACCCTCGACATTGGCGGCGACAAGGCGCTGCCTTACATGGAGACGGTGATCGAGGAGAATCCAGCGCTGGGCTGGCGCGCGATCCGGCTCGGGCTCGACCGTCCCGGCCTGCTGCGCGGCCAGATCCGCGCATTGCTGCGGGCTGGCGGCGGCCGTGCATTGCGCGTGATGTTTCCGATGATCTCGGAGGTTGCCGAATTCGACGCGGCGAAGGCGCTGGTCGAGCGCGAGCTCACTTACTTGCGCCAGCACGGCCACACGCTGCCGGAGCGCATCGACATCGGCACCATGGTCGAGGTGCCGGCGCTGCTCTATCAGCTCGATGAGCTGCTGAAGAAGGTCGACTTCATCTCGGTCGGCTCCAACGATCTGTTCCAGTTCCTGTTCGCGGTCGACCGCGGCAACGCCAAGGTCTCGGAGCGGTTCGACACCATGTCGGCGCCGATCCTGCGCGCGCTTCGCGACATTGCCCGCAAGTCCCACGCGGCGAAGAAATCGCTCTCGCTCTGCGGCGAGATGGCCTCGAAGCCGATCGGCGCGCTGGCCCTGATCGCGTTGGGCTATCGCTCGCTGTCGCTCTCGGCGAGCGCGCTCGGCCCGGTCAAGGCGATGGTGATCGATCTCGATGCCGGGAAGGCCGAAGCAATGCTCGGCCCGCTGCTGGACGCACCGGCCGGCAGCGTCTCGATCCGGCAGAAGCTGACGGAATTTGCCGAGGCCGAGGGCCTGGCGTTGTAGCGGGCCTGTCCGCTCGCGCGTTCCGCCCTCCGTCCGCCCTTTGAGACCAGAACCGATGTCGTCACTCCCCGAAGCCAAACTGGACGTCCTGCTCGCGCATCACGCCTCGCTCGAGGCCGAATCGCTCGGCCAGCTCGCCTCCGAGCGCTACGTGCAGATCACGCGCGAGCTCGCCGAGCTCACGCCGCTGATCGAGGCGGTCAAGGCGTATCGTTCTGCCGTGAAAGAACTCGCCGACACCGAAGCGCTGATCGCCGATCCCTCGACGGATGCCGAAATGCGCAGCATGGCGGAGGCCGAACGCGACGAACTCAATCCCAGGATCGAAGAGCTCGTGCAGAAGATCCGCGTTGCGCTCTTGCCCAAGGACGCCATGGACGACCGCAACGTGGTGCTGGAAATCCGCGCCGGCACCGGCGGCGACGAGGCCTCGCTGTTCGCCGGCGATTTGTTCCGGATGTACGAGCGCTTTGCCAGCCTTCAGGGCTGGAAGGTCGAGGTGATCTCAGCCAGCGAGGGCACCGTCGGCGGCTACAAGGAAATCATCGCCGAGGTGCAGGGCCGCGGCGCATTCTCCAAGCTGAAATTCGAATCCGGCGTGCACCGGGTGCAGCGCGTGCCCGACACCGAGACGCAGGGGCGCATCCACACCTCCGCCGCGACGGTGGCGGTGCTGCCCGAGGTCGAGGACGTCGATGTCGACATCAAGAACGACGATCTGCGCATCGAGACCATGCGCGCGCAGGGCGCCGGCGGCCAGCACGTCAACAAGACCGAATCGGCGATCCGCATCACCCACATCCCGACCGGCATCGTGGTGATGATGCAGGACAGCCGCTCGCAGCACAAGAACCGCGCCTCCGCCATGAACATCCTGCGCTCGCGCATCTACGACGCCGAGCAGCAGCGCGTCGATGCCGTTCGTTCCGCCGAGCGCAAGGAGAAGGTCGGTTCCGGCGATCGCAGCGAGCGCATCCGCACCTATAACTTTCCGCAAGGACGCGTCACCGACCATCGCATCAACCTGACGCTCTACAAGCTGCCGCAGGTCATCGCAGGCGAGGCGCTTGGGGAGCTGATCGATGCGCTGACCACCGAGCATCAGGCCGCGCAGCTCGCTGCCCAGGGCGCTGCGGCGTGACCGGCGCGTGAGCAATCCCTTCACCGGACTATCCGTCGAGCGCGCGCGGCGCGCGCTGGCCGCGCAACTGAGATCGGCGCAGCTGGGCGAAGCCGAGCTCGACGCCCGTATCCTGCTCGGCGCGGCGCTTGGCCTCGATCTCACCGGCCTGGTTGCGCAGGCCGCCCGCCTCCTCACCGACGCCGAGGCGTTGCAGCTCGCGCGCCAAGCGCAGCGGCGGATCGCGGGCGAACCGGTGGCGCGCATTCTCGGGGTCAGGGAATTTTGGGGCCTGCCATTTCGCCTGTCGGAAGCAACGCTGGTGCCGCGTCCCGATACCGAGACCGTGGTCGAGCTTGCGCTCGAAATCTTTCGCGAACGGCGAGCTTCCGATCAAGTGCGCATCGCCGACATCGGCACCGGCTCGGGCGCGATCCTGCTGGCGCTGCTGCACGAAATTCCCGGCGCTTTCGGCGTCGGCACCGATCTCAGCCTGACCGCGCTCGACACTGCGAGGAGCAATGCCGCAGCCTTGGGTCTTGGCGGGCGTTCCGCCTTCGTCGCCTGCTCCTATGCGGCGGCGCTCAGCGGCCCGTTCGATCTCATCGTGTCGAATCCGCCCTATATCCCCTCGGGAGAAATCCCAAAACTGGGCATCGAAGTGCGCGAGCACGATCCGCATCTGGCGCTCGACGGCGGCAACGACGGCTATGACGCCTATCGCGCCCTGATCCCGCAGGCGGCGGAACGCCTCGCGCCCGGCGGGGCGCTGATCGTCGAAGCCGGGCAGGGCCAGGCGCGAAATATTGAAACCTTGATGGTGGCTGCCGCGTTGCTGGTGGACAGGCCGCCGAGGGCCGACTTGGCGGGTATCCTGAGGGCCGTTTCGGCCCGAAAAATGCCCCTATAAAAGCCGGATTGGGCTGCAAAAACCTCTTGGAATATCCCGTTGGAACGACTACCTTCTGTTCAGCACATCGGTGTCGGCCCCGTAGACTTACGGGCGAAAGCCGGGCTCTCGGGCGAGAGCTTCACTGATTTACGGTTCCAAGCGAGGTCCTGTGAAGCGCGATGGCCATTTGAGCTGCGCTGCTTCCGACCGCAACGTGAACGAAAGCCTGAAATTGCGCGCGAAGACTAACGCAAGAAACCAGGGCTTGTTTTGGCAGGCAAAATGAATGGGTTCGCTGGCGATGAATGCTGGCGGGTGGGGAACGCGTCTTTGTTGAACGCGATGGTCGACGAACATCGGCAGGGCTCAATCCGCTCTTGTGCGCGGTGCGCGCGAGAAGCGTGAACCGTTGTCATTAGGTCACTCTCAGCAATCAGTAATGCGTGCAACCTTTAGGGCTGGAATTGAAGGCAGGACATGAGAAACGGTCAGAATAAGCAGCGGATGCGCAACCGGAATAACAACAATAATAACAACAATCATAACCGGCGCGGCCAGAACCCGATGACCCGGGTCTACGAATCGAACGGTCCCGACATCAAGATCCGCGGCACCGCTTCGCACATCGCCGAGAAGTACCTTCAGCTCGCACGCGACGCGCGCTCTTCCGGCGATCCGGTCGCTGCCGAGAATTACTACCAGCACGCGGAGCATTATTTCCGCCTAATCGCCACCGCCCAGGAGCAGTTCCGCCAGAGCCAGCAGCCGCGCGGCGACGAACCCTTGAGCAGCAGCGACGACGGCGAGGACGACGGCGAGAATTTCTCGAATTTCGGCCAGGAGCCGGGCTTCGTTCCCCAGCCCCCACAGCCGTCTTTCGTCCGCGACGGCCAGCGTGACCATCAGCAGCGAGATCATCAGCCCCGCGACAATCAGCCCTATCAGCGCGAGAACCAGCAGCCGCGCGAGCACCGCGAGCGCGACCACCGTCCGCAGCCGCAATATCAGCCGCAACCCCAGCCGCAGCCGCTCCCGCTGAACCAGCCGCAGCCTGTCGTCGCCGAAGCCGGCAACGTCGATCGCCTGCCCTCCTTCATCACCGGCGCACAGCCGCAGGTGAACGGTGGTGAGGGTAGCGGTGGCGGCGAACGCTTTCCGCGGCGCCGCCGCCGGCCGCATGGCGGCCCGCGCCCCGAGCGCGAAGCTGCTCCGGCCACCTCCAGCGACGATCTCGCTCCCGGCGAGTGAGCCGCAACGGTTCTTCTGTTTTGCTGAACTGCATCGTCCCGGCCTCGCCGGGACGATTTGCTTTCAGGTGTGCGTCACCGTCGTCGAAGACGGCACCAGCACCGGCTTCAAGGAGGGAATCAGCCGCGCCCGTTCCCGCTTGGCGGGGATCGCGCGGTAGACCTGTTTGGTGGCCTCGACGATATGGACGCCGGCAAATGGCAGCGACAACGCCGCGCCGGCCCGCTCCCACATTTGCGCCGATTTCAATACCCAGCGGCCGGCATAGGGCGGCATGAACAGCGCCTCGCCCCAGGCGGTCGGTGTGAACCAGGTCTGGCGCAACAGATCCGTGATCTGCGAGCGCGAATAGGGCCGGCCGTGACCGAATGGCGTATTGTCGGAGCGGGTCCACACCCCGCGCCGGTTCGGGATCACCGCCATGACACGGCCCGACGGCGACAGCACCCGCCACACCTCGCGCAACAGCGCAGCCGGGTCGTCCGACATTTCCAGCGCATGGACCAGCAGGATGCGGTCGACCGCGGCGTCCGGCAGTGGCAGCGAGAATTCGTCGACCAGCGAGGCCAGCGCGGGACGCCCCGTTGGCCATTTCAACACGCCCTGGGCCGCCGGCATGAAGGCGATGCAGCGCTCCGCATCCTCGCGGAACAATCCGAGATAGGGCGTGGGATAGCCGATGCCGAGCACGCGTTGGCCCTCGGCGCCCGGCCAGCGCTCCCTGATGCCGCGATTGATCATCTGCCGCGCCACGATCCCGAGGCGGCGGGAATAGAACTCGCGGAGATCGACGACGTCGATGGTCATGATGGCAATGTAACATGCGCAAGGCCGCCGCCGCGCGCTGAATATTGCATTGCCTGCGCAACGTTAACGCCATATTTGTCTGACGGGGCTGAGCGTGATGGAGATGTCATGGCCGCCGAAATTCGTACTTTCAGCTGTTTAAACGACAATTTCGGCTATCTGATCCACGATGTGGAAACCAAGGCGACGGCGTCGATCGACGCGCCGGAGGCGGGCCCCATCCTGGCGGCGCTGGAGCGCGAGGGCTGGCAGCTCACCGACATCCTGATCACCCACCATCACGGCGATCATGTCGGCGGGGTCGCCGAACTCAAGCAGAAATACAATTGCCGCGTCGTCGCGCCGCATGACAAGACGACGAAGATTGCAAATGTCGACCTGCGCGTCGCCAATGCCGACGTGGTCAAGGTCGGCACCCTGCTGGCGCGGGTGCTGGAGACGCCCGGACACACCCTCGACCACGTCTCCTACGTTTTCGACACCGAGAAGACGCTGTTCGCCGCCGACACGCTGTTCTCGATCGGCTGCGGCCGCGTGTTCGAGGGCACTTATCCGATGATGTGGGATTCGCTGTTGAAGCTGCGCGCTCTGCCCGACGACTTCAAGCTCTATTGCGGCCACGAATACACGGCGTCCAACGTCAAGTTCGCGCTGACCGTCGAGCCCGACAATGCGGCGCTTCAGGCGCGCGCGGCGGAGGTCGCAAAGCTGCGTGCCGAGAACAAGCCGACCATTCCGTCACTGCTTGGTGACGAGAAGCGAACAAACGTGTTCCTGCGGGCCGATGAACCCTCGGTCGCGGCCAGGCTACACATGAAGGGTGCGGATGCCGCCGCGGTGTTCGGCGAATTGCGCGAACGCAAGAACAAGTCCTGAAGGGGATCGATGCCGACCGCAGCCCAGATCATCGCGCGCCTTGAACTGCGGCCGCATCCCGAAGGCGGCCATTATCGCGAGACATTTCGCGACCAGACCACGGACGCCAATGGCCGTTCGCGCTCGACCCTGATCTATTTTCTGCTGGCGCGCGGCGAGCGTTCGCATTGGCATCGCATCGATGCGGTCGAGATCTGGCACTATTATGCCGGCAGCCCGTTGATGCTGCGCATCGCCCACGAAGGCTGCTCCCAGCACGAAGTGCGGCTCGGCACGGATCTGCTCGGCGGCGAGCGGCCGCAGGCGATCGTGCCGGCAGACGCCTGGCAGATGGCCGAGACCACCGGCGAATGGACGCTGGTCGGCTGCACCGTAGCGCCCGCATTCGAGTTTGCCAAATTCGAGCTCGCACCGAAGGGCTGGGAGCCGTAGGGCAAGCCGAATGCGCCAGCTTCCGTCCGCCTCGTCTCGAGCGATCTAGTCTTTCCGGTCGTTGGGCACGGGGATCCGCACCGGCAATCGCCGGACGACAATCATCGGAAGCGCTTCGTAGAGAGGCCAATAGCCCGCCGCCCTATACTCCTGCACAGTCAATCGAATGAAGGATTTTCCGTCGGTTACCGTGACGGTCTCGGGTTGGCCGCGCACGCCTTCGTTGCGATGAAGGCCGGTGAATGTTTCGGCGTTCGCGCTGACCTGCGCCTCGACGCTCGCACCGGAGAGCACTACGATCAGCATGAGGCTAACAGAGATCAAACGAGTCATCGCTTCCACACCATGTCCTTCGCCGCGATCAGGCCGCCGCCGGCGATCAGGATCGCGGCAATCGCGATGTTGGCGCTCGCCTTCGCGAAGCCGGCGGCGATGAGGAATCCGGTCGAGAGCAGCGGCGTCGCGTAGGACGCCGCACCGAGCACGCGGATGTCGCCGCGCTTCATGCCGATGTCCCAGGCGTAGAACGCGGCACCCACGGGGCCGACGCCGAGCGCGATCACGGAGATCCACTGCAGCGGCGTATCCGGCCACACCGTCGTCTCGAGCGCGGCATGCATCAGCGCGGCAAGCGCTGCGGTGGCGAGGCAAAACCCCGCGACCGCATCGGTCGGCACCGCTTTGAGCCGCCGCGACAACACCGAATAGGTCGCCCATACGAAGGCAGCGATGAAGGCGGCGATCAGCCCCGGCAGTTGGCCGGGCGCAAAGCCGCTCGTGTTGCCAGCGAACAGCAGCACGGTGCCGACGAGGCCGAGCACGGCGCCGATGACATGGTGCACGGCAAGCCGCTCGCCCGGCAAGAACGACGAGAACAGCACGATCAGGAGCGGCCAGAGATAATTGAGCAGGCCCGCTTCAGCCGGCGGCGCGAAGCGTAGCGCGAGGAAATAGAGCGCGTGATAGCCGAACAATCCGCCGACGCCGACGCCCCATACGACCGGCTGCTGACGCAAGCTTTTGGCCACCTCGCTGCGGCCGATCCAGGTGAGCAGGCCGACGAGACCGCCAATCGCAAAGGTCATCGCGGCGAGCTGGAAGGCCGGGATTATTCCGGTCGCCACCGTCATCACGGAGAGCAGCGACCACATCAGGATCGCGGTCAAGCCGATCAGCGTCGCGGTGCGGGGAGTCATCGGCCACTACTCTCGTCATGGCCGGGCTTGTCCCGGCCATCCACGTTCTGCCGTGGCGACCGCTGTTGTAAGGCCGTGGATGCCCGGGACAAGCCCGGGCATGACGAAGCTACCGATATGACGCGACGTGATGCGATCGCATCACACCATGTACTGGCCACCGTTGACGGTCAGCGTCGAGCCGGTGATGGCGCCGGCTTCATCGGCGGCGAGGAACACGACCGCGCGCGCGATCTCCTCGGGCTCGCCGAGCCGGCCGATCGGGATCAGCGGCAGGATGGCCTTTTCCAGCACGTCCTTCGGCACCGCCTGCACCATCTCGGTGTTGATGTAGCCCGGGCAGATCGCGTTCACGGTGACGCCGCCCTTGGCGTTCTCCAGCGCCAGCGCCTTGGTGAAGCCGATCTCGCCGGCCTTCGCCGCGGAATAGTTCACCTGCCCGAACTGGCCCTTCTGTCCGTTGATCGAGGAAATGTTGACGATGCGGCCGAACTTGCGCCCGCGCATGCCTTCGATGACCTGGCGCGACATGTTGAACAGCGAGCCGAGGTTGGTGCCGATCACGGCATTCCATTGCTCCAGGGTCATCTTGTGGAAGGCGCCATCCTTGGTGATGCCGGCATTGTTGACGAGCACGTCGATGGGGCCGATCTCGGCCTCGACCTTCTTCACGCCCTCGGCACAAGCGTCGAAATTGCTGACGTCCCATTTGTAGACGGCGATGCCGGTCTCCGCCTTGAATTTCTCCGCCGCAGTATCATTGCCGGCATAGCTCGCCGCGACCTTGTAGCCGGCCGCCTTCAGCGCCTTGCTGATCGCCGCTCCGATGCCCCGCGTACCACCCGTCACCAATGCAACACGTGCCATATCGTATTCCTTCCCTTGGACTCTTCGGACGTTTCTGAGTGATCGCTTTTAGATGCGGATTATGCGGGACGTTTGACGGACATCAAGAACAAAACGCCCGGCATCGAGCCGGGCGCTTCTCTTTAGTCGAGGCTTTCACGGTTGCGAAGAATATTTGATTTGCAACCGCCGCCTTTTTAATCGCGTGCAACGCACTCAATCACGTGTGCAGCGCACGCATCAGGCATTTTCAATCGCGCGCGATGCACATCGCAATGCCCATGCCGCCGCCGATGCACAGCGTGGCAAGGCCCTTCTTCGAATCGCGCTTCTGCATCTCGTGCAGCAGCGTCACCAGCACGCGCGCGCCGGAAGCGCCGACCGGATGGCCGATGGCGATCGCGCCGCCATTGACGTTGACCTTGGAGGTGTCCCAGCCGAGGTCCTTGTTGACGGCACAGGCCTGCGCCGCGAAGGCCTCGTTGGCTTCGATCAGGTCGAGGTCGCCGACATTCCAGCCGGCCTTCTTCAGCGCGGCGCGCGAGGCCGGGATCGGGCCAGAGCCCATGATCTTCGGATCAACGCCGGCCTGCGCCCAGGACACGATGCGCGCGAGCGGCTTCTTGCCTTCCTTGGCAGCCTGCTTCGCAGTCATCAACACAACGGCAGCGGCGCCGTCGTTGATGCCGGAGGCCGAACCTGCGGTGACCGTGCCTTCTTTCTCAAAGGCGGGCTTGAGCTTCGCCATCCCGTCGAGCGTTGCGCCATGGCGCGGATATTCGTCGGCGCTGACGACGACGTCGCCCTTGCGGGACTTGATGGTGACGGGGACGATCTCGTCGTTGAACTTGCCAGCCTTCTGCGCGGCCTCGGCCTTCTGCTGCGAGGCGACCGCAAACTCGTCCTGCTGGGCGCGCGTGATCTGCCACTGGCGTGCGACGTTCTCGGCGGTGTTGCCCATGTGATAGCCGTTGAAGGCGTCCCACAGGCCGTCCTTGATCATGGTGTCGACGAACTCGACGGGGCCCATCTTGACGCCGCCGCGCAGGTACTGGGCGTGCGGCGCCATGCTCATGGATTCCTGGCCGCCGGCAACGACGATTTCGGAATCTCCGTTGAGCAGGGCCTGATAGCCGAGCGCAACCGTACGCAGACCCGAGCCGCAAAGCTGATTGACGCCCCAGGCCGGGCTCTCCACCGGAATCCCGGCGGCAATCGACGCCTGGCGGGCCGGGTTCTGGCCCTGAGCTGCAGTGAGAATCTGGCCCATGATAACTTCCGAAACCCGGCCGGGCTCGATGCCACCGCGCTCCAGCGCGGCCTTGATGGCGATAGCGCCAAGATCGTGGGCGGGAAGGGTCGCGAACGCTCCGTTGAAGCTTCCGACCGGGGTGCGGGCGGCGCTGACGATGACGACATCGTCTGTCATGGGCATCTCCTGAGGTTGAAGGGGGCAGACGGGGCTGGGAAACGGCTCGCCAGTCTCGGATGGCATCCTGTTAACGTCGTTGAGGCATGTCAATCGATAGGTGGCCGAATTCATGCCGCAGCGCATTCAAAATAGCGTTCTTGGCGATTTCGCAAGCACGTTTTTGCTGCCCGATTAACCGTGGCGCACAAAACGGTAGCGTGACCCCTTTGAAAATGCTTATTTTGTTGCGTTGCGTACTCTTCCCGCCCTGCGGCATTTGCCCGCCGGGTTCCCGTTCTCCGCGTTTTGCAAGTGAGAGCCCATGGCGAAATCAGACCAACCCACCACAATCAAGAAATACGCGAACCGGCGGCTCTATAATACCGGAACGAGTACTTATGTGACGCTGGAAGACCTCGCCGCCATGGTCAAGGACGGCGAAGACTTCCTGGTCTACGATGCCAAGACCGGCGACGACATCACCCGCTCCGTGCTCGCCCAGATCATCTTCGAGCAGGAGAACAAGGCCGGCCAGAACCTGTTACCGACCACCTTCCTGCGCCAGCTCATCCGCTTCTACGGCGATAGCATGCAGATGGTGGTGCCGAAATATCTGGAGCAGTCGATCGCCACGCTGACTCAGGAGCAGGAGAAGTTCCGCAAGCAGATCGCCAACTCGCTCTCCGGAACCCCGTTTGCGCCGCTGGAAGAACAGGTCCGCCGCAACATGGAGCTGTTCCAGCAGACTTTCTCGATGTTCAAGCCGTTCGCGCCCACTACGGGCCGCCCGGGGACAACCACAGCGGAGCCCGAGCCGGATGCGAGCGCCGAGCCGGCAAAGGACACCAACATCGACGATCTGCGCCAGCAGATGAAGGAGATGCAGGAGCGCCTCGAGCGGATGTCGAAGAAGGAAGAGTAGACCCTTCATTCGCCCCGGAGCGCCCGTCGCCCACGGGCGCTTGTCCCGGGGGGCACTGCGACGCCGCCAACCGACCTGGATCGTCTCCGAAGGCCCGCTAACACTCCAGAAGGCCGAGGCATACGCCATGTCCGATCGAAGCACGCATTGGGACCACGTCTACACCACCAAGGCCGAGGCTGAAGTCAGCTGGTTTCAGGACACCCCGACGATCTCGCTGGAGATGATCCGCGCCGCCAGTCCAGATCATGCTGCCGCGATCATCGATATTGGCGGCGGCGCGTCGCGATTGGCCGATAGGCTTTTGCAGGAAGGATATCGCGACATCGCCGTGCTGGATCTCTCAGCCAGCGCGCTTGAGGCCGCGAAGAAACGAATCGGCGCGGCTGCCGCAACGATCGACTGGATCGTTGCCGACGCCACGACCTGGCGGCCGGAGAAGACATACGATGTTTGGCACGATCGCGCGGCATTCCACTTCCTGACCGATCCGCGCGACAGGGCAGCTTACGTCGAGCGCCTGCGCTCGGCGGTTGCAGCCGGCGGCTACGTCATCATCGGCACCTTCGCGCTGGATGGTCCAGAAAAGTGCAGCGGCCTGCCGGTCCAGCGGCATGACAGCGCAAGCCTTTCCATGGAGCTCGGACCGGCCTTCGAACTCGTCGAGACGCGCAGCGAGACGCATCATACGCCATGGCATTCGACGCAGGCCTTTCAGTTCAGCCGGTTCAGGAGACGGGCTGCTTAAGGCGTCGCCCGCGCACGCTCAGGCCCGTAGCTTCGCGGTGCTTCCGCAATTCGTCATTGCGAGCGCAGCGAAGCAATCCAGACTGCCTCCGCGGAAAGATTCTGCTCGCAATGACGGAGTTCGCGGAAGCAGTTAGCTCAAGCCGCCAGCTTCACCGCATGCGCAAAATCCCAATAAAGCTTGCGCGCTTTGGTGTAGAACGGGCCCGGCTTCAGCTCGCGGTCGTCGATGCGGATCACGGGGGCGACCTTGGCGAAATTGCCGGTGGAGAATATCTCGTCGGCGGCGAGGAAGTCCGCATAGCGTAGCGTCTTTTCGACCACGGTGACACCGTCGGCGCGGAGCAGACCGATCACGCGCTGACGCGTGATGCCGTTGAGGAAGGTGCCGTTCGGCACCGGTGTGTAGACCACGCCATCCTTGGCCATGAATACATTGGAATTGCCGAACTCCGCGACATTGCCGAGCATGTCGAGCATCAGCGCGTTCTGGAAGCCGCGGGAAGCGGCCTCCGACAGCGCGCGTGAATTGTTCGGATAGAGACAGGCCGCCTTGGCCTCGACCGGCGCGCATTCGGCGGTGGGCCTGCGGAACGGCGACAGCGTGATGGCGTTGCCGACCGGTTTGGGCATCGGCGCCTCGTAGAGGCATAGGCACCAATTGGTGGTCTCGGGGTCGAACAGCACGCCGCCGCCGGCACCATTCTGCGCCCAGTACATCGGACGTATATAGAGTTCGGCATTGGCCGCGAAGCGCGCCAGGCCCTCGCGAGCGAGCCTGAGCCAGGTGTCGGTCTCGACCACCGGCTTCAGGCCAAAATTGATCGCGGATTGATTGGCGCGAGCGATGTGGCGGTCGAGATCGGGCGCGACGCCCTCGAAGGCGCGCGCGCCGTCGAATACGACCGAGCCGAGCCATGCGGCATGCGTGCGCGGACCCATGATCGGCACGTTGCCGTCGTGCCATTTGCCTTCAAAAAAGGTCCAGCTCGGCGAATATTCGATGGGCTTTTTGATCTCGGCCATGCCTGGCGTCCCTTGGAAATATCCGGGCACTATTATCCCAATTCCTAAACGATTTCCTGCAGGAAAATGGTGCGTTATCCTCTCCCCCTTGTGGGAAGGAAAGATCCATGCCGCTCGATCCGCTTGCAAAGCGTCTGTTGACCATGATGGCTGCGGCTGCGCTGCAGGCACGGAGCCGGCCGAGCGTGGAAGCGCGGCGGCAATCCCTGGCAAAGCTGATGCAGTTTGCGCGAGCCGAGGCACCGGATGTCACGGCCTCCGACGGCAGGCTTCCCGGTCCCGGCGGTGAACTGCCCTATCGCCTCTATGCGCCCGCGAGCGCCGGTGAGCGCACGCCGGGCTTCGTGTTCTTCCATGGCGGCGGCCTCGTCGCCGGCAGCATTGCGACGCACGACCGCATCGCAGCAGCGCTTGCCCACGCGACCGGCTGCCGGCTGGTCTCGGTCGATTACCGCCTCGCGCCCGAGCACAAGTTCCCTGCCGCCGTCGACGACGCGGTCGCAGCCGCCGAATGGGTCGCGCGCGAGGCCTCCTCGCTCGGCATCGACGCCGGGCGGCTGGTGGTCGGCGGCGATTCCGCCGGCGCCACGCTGGCTGCCATCGTGTGCCAGGATGCAGCGCAGAACGCCGGCCTCTCCATCGTCGCGCAATGCCTGATCTGCCCGGTGCTGGATTTCGAGGAGACCTCGCCCTCTCGCGAGGCGTTCGCCGAAGGTCATCTGATCGACCGCGTCACGATCGAGGCCGATCTCGCCGATTATCTGCCTGACGGCATCGATGCCGCCGATCCCCGCATCTCGCCATTGCGCGCGACGCGGCTCGCGGGCCTGCCGACTGCGATCATCCACACCGCCGAATTCGACCCGATGCGCGACGAAGGCAATGCCTATGCACGCAAGCTGCTCGCCGCGGGCGTCACGGTCGAGCACGTTTGCCACGACGGCATGGTTCACAATTTCCACGCCATGGGCGCGATCCTGCCGCAGGCGCAGCTCGTGCTATCGCAGATCGGCGAGCAGGTGCGGCGGGCGGTGGAAGGATGAGATGCTTCTCTTCCCTCTCCCCTTGTGGGAGCGGGTGGCTCGCCGCGACAGCGGCGAGACGGGTGAGGGCTTTTTTCTCCGCGGACTCGAGGGCGATTGCGCGGAGACAGACCCCTCATCCGGCGCTTCGCGCCACCTTCTCCCACAAGGGGAGAAGGGAAGAAAGAATCACGCTCGCGCGTTGAGGACGGCCCTTGCCGCCACGACGTAGTCCGGCCAATGCGCGTCCGCGTAGCGCTCGGCCTGGCGCGCACAGGTGACGTCAGGCGCGTGCGCTATCGCGATCATCCGCGCAAAACGTTCTTCGGCCACCGTCGTGTCGTCGGTCACGGGCGTCGGCGCCGTGTTGGCTACGGCGGTCGGAGCCACGGCAAGCCCCGCCAGTCCGGCGAGCAGGATGCGGCGTGACGTCTTCATGGCTATCGTCCTTCATTGTCCGGCCCGCGCTATGGCGGGCGCGTGTGTCAGTGCGATCACGGTAGAGTAACCGCGCACATCTGCGCAGTCTATCGCTTGCGGATAGTGCTTGACCACACAGACGATCACGTTCCATCTAGCGAGTGATCCCGTCATCAAAGCGCCACGCGCCGGATGGTCACGTGTTCCACCGCAGCCAATCGTCCCGTCCGGCTTTGCGCGCTGTCGCAACGGGACTGCTCTGCCTGATGACGTCGGCAGGCACGACCCTAGCCGCTGAAGCTGACGACGACGCACCCGCAAAGCCGGCTGTTCCGAACATCTATCTCGATCTGCGCACGACATATGCGGCAATCCCGGCCGGGACGCTCGGGCTCGGCTTCGGCAACAATTCGCTATCGGCAGCGCTCGAAGCGCTTGCTGCCCGTCGAGGCGCGGCGCTCCCGAACGGCCTGCCGGCCGCAAAGTCGATCACCGTCGACCTGCCGCTGACCGTCGACGTCAGCGATCGCGTGTCGCTCTATGGCGGCGTCTCCGGCTCGACAACGGATATCGGCGGCGGCTGGACGCGGTTCGACATCACGAGCTGGAACATCGGCGTGCAGGCCGACCTCTACCAGCAGAACGGCGGGAGGATCCCGACCATCACGCTGCAATCGACCCTGACGCAGTCGGTGCCGAACGAACCGGGCATGACGACGTCGTTCAATAACATCCTGGAATTCGACTACGCGCTGGACAAGGACGAGACGCGGGGCTGGCTTGCCGGCGTGCAATACACCCACACCGACATCGCGAACCAATTCGCCAGCATCCGGCCGAACACGATCCTCTATGGAGGTGGCTATTATCAATGGCCGAGCAACTGGAAGTTCACGGGGCGCCTGGGCGTGCAATCGTTCGGCGGCGCGCAGCTCGGAGGCCGGACACTGGCGGAACCCTTCACCCAACCGATCCTGCGGCTCGATCTCGACCGCATGGACGACAACGACAACCGCCTGTTCGGCCTCACGGCGCAGGTCGCATGGATGCCGAAACCGTCCTACCAACTGACGCTGCGGACGCCGCTCTACGCCGTACGCAACTGACCGGGCTCGTCGGCCGCCTCAGTGGCGAGGAATTTGCGGTGCTTCTGCCGGAAACCAGCCCTGCGTGCCGATCAGTCCGGCACCGGCACGTCGAACGTGTTGAGTGTAACGGAGACCATGCAGTAGACGCCGACCAGATAGGACAGCTCGGCCGCACCGTGCTCGCCGAACTCCTTGACCGCGGCCCGATAGGTCAGCTCCGGCAGCACACCGCCGTTCACCAGCGCCGACGCCACGTCGTAGGCGACCGCTTCCTGCTTGGTAAGATCCACTGGCCGCTGCCCGGCGACGATGGTCGCGAGTTTTTCGTCGGACAGGCCGCGTTGCTCGGCGACCAGCACGTGGGCGTAGAGCTCGTAGCCGGAGCGGAAATGCGAACCGGTGACGAGGATCGCGACCTCGCGCACCGCCGCCGGCAGCAGCGGGTTCGATGCGATCGCCTTGACCAGCTCCCATATCGGCTTGCCGAAGCGCGGCTCGCGGATCCAGGGATTCCAGGGCCCGAGCAGCGCGCCATCGTCGCGCATGTTCACAAAGCCCTTGAAGTGGTCCTTGATGCCCGCTCGCATGTCGTCATAGAGCGGCTTCTGTTCGTCGGTCAGATCTTTCGGATCGAGAATGGGAAGGCGCACGGCATATCTCCTCGTTGAGAAGGCGCGAAACTCGCCCGCACCCGCGCGCAAGGCAAGTGAAGTTGCCGTGACATGAAGGGCGCCGCCGGCGTCAAGCCGTGTCGGACGCGCTGGCAATTGCTGCGATCAGCGCCGCTACTCAGGACTCTGCGGACTCTGTGGATTGACGACGTCGTCGACCGCGAGCGTCAGCGGCTGCGCGGTATCGAGGAACGACGACAAGGCGGCTTCGAACGGCGCCGGATCGAGGCCGCGCGCTTTCAGCCATTCGGGCTCATAATAGGTCTGCCGGTAGCGTTCGCCGGAATCGCAGATCAGCGTCACCAGCGATCCCGTCTGGTTCGCCTTGTGCATCTCCGCGGCGAGCCGGCACAGCGCCAGGAAATTGGTGCCGGTGGAGCCGCCTACCGCGCGGCGCAACCGGCGCGACAGCACGTTCATCGCCGCGATCGACGCCGCATCCGGAATCTTCATCATGCGATCGACCACGCCCGGCACGAAGGAAGGTTCGCAACGTGGCCGGCCGACACCTTCGATCAGCGAAGGTCTTTCGCAGGTCCGGGAGCGATCCTGGGAACGGAAGCAGTCGAAGAAGGCGGAATGCTCGACGTCGGCGACGCATAGCCGCGTCGGATACTGGCGGTAGCGCAGATAGCGGCCGATGGTCGCCGAGGTTCCGCCGGTGCCCGCGCCCATCACGATCCAGTCCGGCAACGGACGCGTCTCGCCCTTCAATTGCGTGAAGATCGACTCGGCGATGTTGTTGTTGCCGCGCCAGTCGGTGGCGCGCTCGGCGAAGGTGAACTGGTCCATGTAGTGACCGTTCAGGCGGGCGGCGAGCGCGGCGGCCTCCGCATAGAGCGCGCGGCCGTCATCGATCAGATGGCAGTTGCCGCCATAATGCTCGATCGCGGCGATCTTCTCCGCCGACGTCGTGCGCGGCATCACGGCGTAGAAGGGCACGCCGATCATCTGCGCGAAATAGGCTTCCGAGACCGCGGTCGATCCCGACGATGCTTCGATGACGGGCGTGCGTTCGCGGATGTGGCCGTTGCAGAGCGCGTAGAGGAACAGCGAGCGCGCCAGCCGGTGCTTCAGGCTGCCGGTCGGATGCGTGGACTCGTCCTTCAGATAGATGTCGATGCCGGCCAGCGCCGGCACGATCAGGCGGATCAGATGGGTGTCGGCCGTGCGGCATTGGTCGGCCTCGATCGCAGCCACGGCCTCGTCGACCCAGCCGCGGCTGTAGGCTGGTGCGACCGGATCTTGCTGGCGGAAGGGAAGTGGCTGCATCGACTGAACCTCTCATGATGCGGATCGCGCATCAATAGCTGCCGCTCAGAACTCCAGCGGCGCGTTGTCGACGACTTCCTTCATCACGAAAAAAGTGCGGGTCTGGCGTACACCGGGCAGCGCGATCAGCTGCTCGCCATGGATGCGGTTGAAATCCTCCATGTCGCCGACGCGGATCTTCAGGAAGTAGTCGAAATCGCCGGCAACCAGGTGGCAGTCGAGCACGAATTTCAGCTTCGTGATCGCCTGCTCGAAGATCGCAAAACTTTCCGGCGTCGAGCGGTCGAGCACGACGCCGACCATGACCAGCGTGCCCTTGGCCACCTTCTTTGGCGCCACCATGGCGCGGACGGCGGCGATAAAACCGTCCTCGAACAGGCGCTGGGTGCGGCGATGGCAGGTGGCGGGGCTGATCGCCACCGTCCCGGCCAGCTCTGCGTTGCTGAGCCGTCCATTATTTTGCAGCAATCGCAAGATCTTAAGGTCGATACGGTCTAGCCGGGACGCCATGAAAGAATCTTCCCAGGGTTGGCGGATTCTCGGAAGAAATTAAAGCTCCGAGCCGAATTTGCGCAATAGATTCCTCATCTGTTGCGCAATATTTGAGAGCACATTTTGCTCGGCTGATGATAGGCGCAGGGGGCCAATTCAACGCCAATCGGGATCACCTCGCATGTTGGAAAAATTCGCGCGCTATCCGCTGACCTTCGGTCCGACGCCCATCGAGAAGCTGGAGCGGCTGTCCAAGCACCTCGGCGGCAATGTCGAGATCTATGCCAAGCGCGAGGACTGCAATTCCGGCCTCGCCTATGGCGGCAACAAGCTGCGCAAGCTCGAATACATCATCCCGGACGCGATCGCCTCGAACGCCGACACGCTGGTCTCGATCGGCGGCGTGCAGTCGAACCATACCCGCATGGTCGCGGCGGTCGCCGCCAAGATCGGCATGAAGTGCCGCCTGGTACAGGAAGCCTGGGTGCCGCACGAGGACGCCGTCTATGACCGCGTCGGCAACATCATGCTCTCGCGCATCATGGGCGCCGACGTGCGCCTCGTCGACGACGGCTTCGACATCGGCATCCGCAAGAGCTGGGAGGAGGCGATCGAGGAGGTGAAGGCGGCGGGCGGCAAGCCCTACGCGATTCCGGCCGGCGCGTCGGTGCACAAATTTGGCGGCCTCGGCTATGTCGCCTTCGCCGAGGAAGTCCGCAAGCAGGAAGCCGAGCTCGGCTTCAAGTTCGACTATGTCGTGGTCTGCACCGTCACCGGCTCCACCCATGCCGGCATGCTGGTCGGATTCGCCGCCGACGGCCGTGCGCGAAAGGTGATCGGCATCGACGCCTCCTTCACCCCGGCGCAGACCAAGGCGCAGGTGCTTTCGATCGCGCAGAACACGGCCAAGCTCGTCGAGCTCGGCAAGGACCTCGTCGCAGACGACGTCGTGCTGATCGAGGATTACGCCTATCCCGCCTACGGCGTGCCGTCGGAGGAGACCAAGGAGGCGATCCGCCTCACCGCGCGGCTCGAAGCCATGATCACCGACCCCGTCTACGAGGGCAAGTCGATGCAGGGCCTGATCGACCTGACGCAGAAGGGCTATTTCGAGAAGGGCGCCAAGATCCTTTACGCCCATCTCGGCGGTGCGCCCGCGCTGAACGGCTATGGCTATACGTTCCGGAACGGCTGAGGCATAAGGGAGGCAGGACACTCTCGCCCCCCCAATCTTCGTAGCCCGGATGGAGCGAAAGCGTAATCCGGGACTTGTCCAATAGGGAAAAACTGCCCCGGATTTCGCTTCGCTCCATCCGGGCTACAAGTCAGGATGCGCTACCGTGTCCTGACAATCCGCAGCAGCTCGTCTCCGTAATGCTCGAGCTTCTTGTCGCCGATGCCGGGCACGTTGCGCAATTCGTCGAGCGTGGTCGGCCAGGCCCGGACGATGCCGTCGATGGTGGCATCGTGCAGCACCACATAGGCGGGCACACCGCGCTCGCGCGCGATGTCTGAACGCCAGGACCGCAGCCGCGCACGCAATTCCGGATCGACATCGCCTTGCGGCGCGCTTGCCGCAGGCGCGAGGTCGCCGCGGCGGGATTTGGCGCGGCTCGACCGGTTGCGGGTGCCGGGCGCCTCCTCGCGCAGCCACACCTCGGTCTCGC
Source organism: Bradyrhizobium sp. CSA207 (assembly GCF_029051685.1). Lineage (GTDB taxonomy): Bacteria > Pseudomonadota > Alphaproteobacteria > Rhizobiales > Xanthobacteraceae > Bradyrhizobium. The sequence goes on from NZ_JAACFT010000012.1 coordinate 139,230, forward strand.
CGCGCAGCACGCCGCGCGAGGAGTCCGTCAGCTTCAGCGCGCCAAAGGCCTCGCTGTCGCTCTGCAAATGCCCCATCGCCATAACCTGCCGCAGCACGGTGCGCCACTGCTTCTCATTAAGCTCGCGGCCGATGCCGAACACCGAGAGCTTGTCGTGGCCGAACTGCGTCACCTTGTCGGTGAGGCGCCCGATCAGCACGTCGATCAGGTGCATGGCACCAAAGCGCTGGCCGGTGCGATAGACGCAAGAGAGCAGCTTCTGCGTCAGCACCTTGCCGTCGCGCATCTGCGGCGGCGTCAGGCAATTGTCGCAATTGCCGCAATTCTCGCCATGCAATGTCTCGCCGAAATAGCCGAGCAGCCGCTTGCGCCGGCACTGTGCGGTTTCGGCGAGGCCCACCAGCGCGTCGAGCTTGCCGATCGAGACCCGCTTGAAATCATCGGACGCCGAGGACTCGTCGATCATGCGGCGCTGCTGCACGATGTCGGAGAGGCCATAGGCCATCCAGGCCGCGGACGGCTTGCCGTCGCGGCCGGCGCGCCCGGTTTCCTGGTAATAGGCCTCGATGCTCTTGGGCAGATCGAGATGGGCGACGAAGCGCACGTCCGGCTTGTCGATACCCATGCCGAAGGCGATCGTCGCGACGATGACGATGCCGTCCTCGTTGAGGAAGCGGTCCTGGTTGCGCGAGCGCACGCTGCTGTCGAGCCCGGCGTGATAGGGCAGTGCGGTAATGCCGGCATCGTCGAGCGCGGCGGCGACCTCCTCGACCCGGTTGCGCGACAGGCAATAAACCACGCCGGCATCGCCTGCATGGCGCTCCCGGATGAACTCCTTCAGCTGCGACACCGCATTGCGCTTGTCGACGATCTCGTAGCGGATGTTCGGCCGGTCGAAGCTGGAGACGAATTGCGGGCTGCCCCCGAGCTGAAGCCGCTCGACGATCTCCTTCCGAGTCAAATCGTCGGCTGTCGCGGTCAGCGCGATGCGCGGCACTGTTGGAAAACGCTCCGCGATGATGGAGAGCCCGACATATTCGGGCCGGAAGTCATGGCCCCATTGCGAGACGCAATGGGCTTCGTCGATCGCAAACAGCGCCACCTTTGCCTGCGCCAGCATCGACAGGCAGCGCGGCGTCACCAGACGTTCCGGCGCGACATAGAGCAGGTCGAGATCGCCCGCCATCAGGCGGCGCTCGATGTCCGAGGCCTCCTGCGGCGTCAGCGAGGAGTTTAGCGCGGCAGCGTTGACACCCGCCTCGATCAGGCCGGCGACCTGGTCGCGCATCAGCGCGATCAGCGGCGACACCACGATGCCGCAGCCTTCACGCAGCAGCGACGGCAATTGATAGCACAGCGACTTGCCGCCGCCGGTCGGCATCAGCACCAGACAATTGCCGCCCTCGGTGACATGCCGGATGATCTCGCCTTGCGCGCCGCGAAACCCCGGCAGACCGAACACCGAATGCAGCACCGAGAGCGCGTCGCGGCCGTCGGCCGGCGCAGGCAACGAAGCGGTGGAGGGAGCGGACATGGGCGGAGCGGAACCGGACCGTGAGATTCGACACAAGGCCAGTCGCATGACGGCGCAGTCGTGGCAAGACTGTTTGCGCGGCAAGACGATGTCTTCCCCTCTCCCCTTGGGAAGAAGAAGCGTCTACGCCCCGATTCGCCGCAACGCTTCGGCGACCGTGACGATCGGCATGCTGCGCCTCTCGGCTGCCTCCAGCGCGTGAAGCAGCAGGTTCGGCGAGCAGCCGTAGGGGCTTGGCGCATCCGCAACGTCATGGCCGTAGAAGATCAGCCAGCCGCCGCTTGTGATCGCCGCGTCGAAATAGCGATCGATGCCGGGCGAATCGATCTCGCAATCGATCAGGGGCGAGGCACGCAGGAACTGGAGGTCGACGACGTCGCGATTGACGCCGGGAAGTATGCCACGTGCCGAGCGGAAGGCTTTTGCCAGCTGCGGCTTGCGCCAGACCGAGGCGAGCCCATACGGATAGGCGAAATTCTCCAGCACGATCGAGGAATCGATGGCACGAAAATAGCTGCGGTTCCGCTCGATCTCCCGCGCCATGGCTGTCTCGTCGAGATCGACCGCGCGCAGATGCGAGAAGGTATGGCAGGCGATCTCGTGGCCGGCGCGATGAAGCCGCACGATCGCGTTATTCGACAGTCCGCGCCAGTGATCCCCGGGCTGGTCGATCAGGCTGCCGGCCAGATAGAATGTGCCGCGGCCGCCATGCTGTTCCAGCAGCGAAGCGCCCTCGCCCGCAGCACTGTCGGGCGCATCATCGAAGGTAAAGCTGACCATTGGCGCATGAGGCGGCAATCTGTGCGGTGCGGCGCGGAAATGCCGGGCCAGCCGATTGCTCACGCGTCCCTGGAGTGCCGACCACACGATCGCGATTCCTGTTTGCCCGACCTCGTCACTGAAGCATTCATGTGTCGTTTGAGGCAAGCATCACACTTTATTAGCCCTAACGCGGAATGCGCAATCTGACCCTAGCGCGCGTGCAGCGGAGCTTCGGTGTCGGCTGCGAGATATTGCAGCCAGTTGCGGAAAAGTGCCGCTGCGGCGCTGCCGGCCGCGATATCGGCGCGCAACATCAGCGCGGGCAGATCGTTCGTCAGCGCCGGATGACGCTGGTGCCTCACCCGTTTCTCGAATCGGGCAAGTTTCTCTTCCGTCTCTGCGTCAAAATAACTCACGGGCAGGTGCGGATAAGTCTCGCGCTCGCGGGCGAGATAGCGGCCGATATCGCGCAGATATTCGCGCTGGAGCGACAGCGCGTCGTATTCGGGATGGCCCTGGAAGAAGACGAACCGGCTGGCATATTGCCGGACGAAAATGTCGATACCGGCCTCGACCGAGCGCGTCAGCACCTGATAGCCGGCCTGCGTGAGATCGCTCTCGGCGACTTCGTTCAGACGCGAATGCGAAACCTTGAGCGGAGCAGGCGCCGCCCGTGTCAGCGCATCATTGGCGACCGGTTCGCAGTCGAAGATGCCGTGACATTTCGCCGGCAGCCGCCGCCGTCCGATCCGATCGAGATGCAGCACCGCTGCGTGCGCCGCCAGGCACGACCAGATTGTCGAGCGCGTGTTGGCCTTGGCCCAGTCGATCAGCTCGGTGAGATCGCGCCAGTACGGCTCCTGGTCGAGTTCGGGCGCGACCGGTTCGGCGCCGGTCACGATCAGCCCGTCGAACTTGTGCCGCTTGAGATCGGCGAGATCGGAATATTCGCTTTCGACATGCCATTTCGCTTCGGGTGAGCGTTTGACCGACGGCAGCGAAAAGCAATGGAAGCGGATGCGGCGTGGCCCAGCGGCGGCCTGGAGCAGCTTCATGAACTGCCGCTCGGTCGCCTTCAGCGCCGGGTCCGGCATGTTGTTGATCAGTCCGATGGTGAGTTCGGTGCCGCCATGATCGCGTGCGCGATCGGCCTCTCCGGGCACCAGGGCCGGGCTCGAGATACCTTGATCCCTGTCGATCAAGAGCGTCATCGGCGCCGCCGCCTACTCCGCAGCCTGGAGACGCGCCGACGGGCAGGCCTTTTCCAGCGCCTGGTCGATGTCCTCGATGATGTCTGCGGCATGCTCGATGCCGATCGAGAGGCGGATCGTCTCCGGCAGCACGCCGGCGACGCGCTGCTGCTCAGCCGACATCTGCCGGTGCGTGGTCGAGGCCGGATGGCAGGCCAGCGACTTGGCATCGCCGATATTGACCAGACGCGTGATCAGCTTCAGCGCGTCGTAGAAAGTCTTGCCGGCTTCCATGCCGCCCTTGATGCCGAAGGTGAACAGCGAGGAGGCGTTGCCGTCGAGATATTTCTGCACCAGCGGATAATAGGGACTGTCGGAGAAACCCGTGTAGTTGACCCAGGCCACGCGGCGGTCGGCACGCAGGAATTCGGCGACCTTGCGCGCGTTCTCGACGTGGCGCTCCATGCGCAGCGCCACGGTCTCGATTCCTTGGAGTAGCAGGAAGGCGTTGAACGGCGACAGCACCGAGCCCATGGTGCGCTGATAGATGCTGCGCGCGCGCTCGATATAGGCGGTGCGGCCGAAGCGCTCGGCATAGACCAGGCCGTGATAGGAAGCATCAGGCTTGTTGTAGCCGGGGAAGCGCTCGGCATGTTTCGCCCACGGGAAATTTCCGGAATCGACGATGGCGCCGCCGAGCGTGGTGCCGTGGCCGCCCAGGAATTTGGTCAGCGAATGCACGGCGATGTCGGCGCCGTAGTCGAATGGCTTGAGCAGGATCGGGGTTGCAACCGTGTTGTCGACGATCAGCGGCACGCCATGCGCATGTGCAATTTTCGCCAGCGCTTCGATGTCGCAGACATTGCCGGCGGGATTGCCGATGGTCTCGGCGAACACCGCGCGGGTGTTCTCGTCGATCAGCCTCTCGATCGCATCTGGTTTGTCGCTCTCGGCGAAGCGGCCGGCGATGCCCTGGCGCGGCAGGATGTGGGAGAGCAGCGTGTGCGTAGTGCCGTACAGCTGCGGCACCGAAACGATGTTGCCGCCATGGTCGGCGACGTTGACGAAAGCGAAATGCAGCGCGGCCTGGCCGGTCGCGACCGCGAGCGCGCCGACGCCGCCCTCGAGCTGGCTGATGCGCTTCTCCAGCACCGCGCTGGTCGGATTGGCGATGCGGCTGTAGCGATAGCCTTCGGCTTCGAGATTGAACAGGGCTGCACCGTGATCGGCGCTGTCGAAAGCGTAGGCCGCGGTCTGGTAGATCGGCACGGCGACCGCGTGCGTGGTGGCTTCGGGTTCGTAGCCGGCGTGAATAGCGATCGTCTCGTTGCGCATCATCCACCTCCGCGTGGGGCCGGCCACACTTAATTGGCCTTTATGGGCATGTGCGTTGTCCGCCGTCCCCGTGTTAGAGGCGGGTGGTAAAGCGGGCAATAATTCGTCTAGAGATCGAGGAAGTAACCCTAACAGTTGTTGGACAATTGCCTAAAATTTGAATGAAATTGGATTGATGGAATTGGATTAATGAACCGCGAAATTTGCCGCGACAGTCGCGATGCCGTCCCTTCTCCCCCTTGCGGGAGAAGGTGGCATAGGCGGCCTTCGGCCGCCGTTCTAAAGAACGCCGATGCCTTGCATCGGCCATGGCGCCGGATGAGGGTGCTATCCTCGCATTCACCGCGAGACGTTCATTCGCGGAAGCAACCCCTCACCCGTCTCGCCGCTGCGCGGCGAGCCGCCCTCTCCCGCAAGGGGCGAGGGTGGCACTGTCAACGCGGCACAGTTCTCGAGCGTTTAGGCCATCATCTCCCACAGACGATGTGTGAGCACGCCGGCACGCTTCTCGATCGCGGCAGCTGCATCGATTGCGAGGTCCTCGCGGTAGCGGCCTGCGATGAGTTGCACGCCGATCGGCTTGCCGCCGTGCAGGGCCACCGGCACCACCGCGCCGGGCAGGCCCAGCACGTTGATCGCGGAAATGAAGCGGATCTCGCCCCAGAAGATCTCGCGCACGCGCTCGGCGCTGATTGTGTCGTCGCGCGGGCCCGGCGTCGGCTTCACCGTGGTCGGCGCCAGCACGACCGGATACTCCTCGAAGAACAATTGCCAGGCGCGAATATGGCCGCTACGCGCGGCGGTGGCGCGCATCCAGGCGGGAAGATCGAGCACGCTCGCCTTGGCCTTCATGCCGTTCCACGCCTTGTGGAAGTCTTCCGAGGTGACCTTCAGCATGCCGGCTTCCTGCATCACCATTGTCTCGTTGGTGATGATGTCGCACCACGTCTGCCAGACGCCGTTGATGTCGGGCACATCGACCTCGCTGACGCGATAACCGGATCGCTCGAGATGATCGGCGGCCTGGCGCAGCGCCGCGGCGACCTGCGGATCGACATCCATGTCCTCGGGGATCTTGGCGAGCGCGACCTTGATCGGCCGCTTCGGCTTCGGCCCGACCAGCGGCGCCGGCACCCACCAGGGGTCGCGCGGATCGCGCTGGCTCATCACCTCCAGCGCGAGGCGAACGTCACCGACGTGGCGGGCGAGCGGCCCCTGCGCCGACATCAGATGCGCCAGCATCGGCCGCTCCGAGGTTGCGCTTTCGTTGAAGGCAGGAATGCGTCCCTGCGTCGGCTTGATGGTGGCGACCCCGTTGCAATGCGCCGGCCAGCGCAGCGAGCCGCCGATGTCGTTGCCATGCGCGATGGTGCCGATGCCGGCAGCGACCGCCGAACCTGCGCCGCCCGAGGAGCCGCCGCAGGTGATGTTCGGATCCCAGGGATTGAGCGTCAGCCCGTGCAGCGGATTGTCGGTGAAGCCGCGGAAGGAGAATTCCGGCGTGTTGGTGAGGCCGAGAACGATCGCGCCGGCCTTCTTCAGGTTGCGCACCACTGGCGAGTCCGACGGCGCGACGAGGTCTTGATTGGCAGGAACGCCGTTGAAGTTGGGCCGGCCTTGGTAGTCGACGTTCTCCTTGATGGTGATGGGAACTCCGTGCAGAAGACCAAGCTCGCCGCCCCTGGCGCGCTGCTTGTCGGCCGCATGTGCAGCCTTCAACGCTTCCTCGCCGAGATCGACGACGACCGCATTCAGCCTGGGATTAACGGCGCGCATCCGATCGAGATGCGCTTCGACGGTCTCGACCGCAGAGATCGCGCCGGCGCGAATCGCCGCCGCGGTCTCCACCGCCGACCATTGCCAGGCCGGCCCCTTCGGGCGGCGCGCCGCTGTCGATTTGCGCGGTGAGGACTGCTTTGCCGTCTTCGTAACGAGGCCCTTACGGGCGGTGCTCCTCTTGCGCGATGGCTTCGCTGCTTTCTTCGGAACGCTTTTGTTCTTGGTCGCCATCTTCTTCGCCACGTCGCATCTCCTTGAATCGCGCGGCGGACGTTACGGAGGGCGACCGGGCCTGTACAGCGGCGTTTCTGCATGGCGCATTGGCAGTGACCGCTAACGTGACCAAGCGTCAACAACCACGGGCTTCACACCGCCGGCGGATTCAACCGCGCAAAGCCCGCCTGGATGCGATAGGGATAATAGGGGTAAGGAGGCATCACCGCGCTGACCTCATCGAGCCGTTTGATCTGGTCAACACTCAACGACCAGCCGAGCGCACCGAGATTGTCGCGCAACTGGGCTTCGTCGCGGGCGCCGATGATCACGGAGGATACGCTCGGACGCGAGAGCAGCCAGGCAATCGCGATCTGCGGCACAGTTCGGCCCGTCTCCGCAGCGATCCGGTCCAGCACGTCAACGACCGCGTAAAGCCGCTCCTCGTTCACGGGCGGGCCGAACTGAGCGGTCGCGTGCAAGCGGCTGTTTTGCGGCAGCGGCTGGCCGCGCCGGATCTTTCCGGTAAGCCGGCCCCAGCCGAGCGGGCTCCACACCAGCGCGCCGATGCCCTCCTCGCGCGCGAGCGGCATCAGCTCCCACTCGTAGTCGCGCCCGAGCAGCGAATAATAGATCTGATGCGCGACATAGCGCGGCCAGCTATGTCGATCGGCGATGGCGAGCGACTTCATCAGCTGCCAGCCGGCGAAATTGGAGACGCCGACATAGCGCAGCTTGCCCGCACGAACGAGTATATCCAGTGTCGCGAGCACCTCCTCGATCGGCGTGAAAGCGTCGAAAGCGTGGAGCTGGAGCAGGTCGATGTGGTCGGTGCCGAGCCTGCGTAGCGCCGATTCCACCGAAGCCAGCAGGCGATGCCGCGATGAGCCGGCGTCGAGCGGTCCATCGCCCGTCGGCAGGCTCATCTTGGTGGAGATCAGCACCTCGTCGCGGCGGCCCTTGATCGCAGCGCCGAGAATCTCCTCTGACGCACCATTCGAATAGACGTCGGCGGTATCGAACAGGTTGATGCCCGCCTCCAGGCAGATGTCGACCAGCCTGCGCGCCTCGTCGACGCCACTGCGGCCCCAGGCCGAGAACAGCGGGCCCTGTCCACCGAAGGTACCGGTGCCGAAGCTGAGCACGGAGACTTTCAGGCCGGAGGCGCCAAGATTGCGGTATTCCATGATGGTTCTCCTTCCCTATTCCGCGGGGCAAGCCGCGACTGCGGCCTGTGTGCGGTCAAGCCGGAGACTCCACATTGCCAGCATGAGGCCGACCGTCGTAACGCCTGCCGCGACCAGCGGCAGCGCGGAGAGACCGAGTCCGCGGTCGATCGTGAAGCCACCGACCCAGGCGCCGAGCGCGTTGCCGAGATTGAACGCCGCGATGTTCAGGCTCGAGGCGAGCGTCCGGCCGCTGGAGCCGGCCGCTTCCAGCACGCGAAGCTGGAGCGGCGCGACAGTTGCAAACGCGGCGATGCCGAGCAGCAGGATCAGCGCGATGGCGAGGAGCTTGATCGACAGCACCGCGGCAAGACCAAGCAGCACGGCGGCAAGCGCGGCGAGCGCACTGATCAGGGCCCGCGCGAGGCCACGGTCGGCGAGCTTGCCGCCGGCCACATTGCCGATCGCAAGGCCAACGCCGAACACCAGCAGGATCGGCGAGACCGCAGCTTCCGAAAAGCCGGTGAAGCGCGTCAGGATCGGCTGGATATAGGTGAACACGACGAACAGGCCGGCGAAGCCGAACACGGTCATGGCAAGGCCGAGCAGAACCTGCGGACGGCCGAGCACCGAGACTTCCTCGGCGAGCGAGACCGGCTTGTCGCCGTTGCCGACATGGCCGGGCACCAGCACCGCGACCACCGCAAAGGCGATCACGCCGATCACCGTCACCGCCCAGAACGCCGCGCGCCAGCCCAGCATCAGGCCGAACCAGGCGCCGAAGGGAACGCCGAGCAGGGTTGCAACGGTCAGGCCGATAAACATGGTCGATATCGCGGACGCCCGCTTGTCCTCGGCAACGAGACTGGTTGCCACCACCGAGCCGACACCGAAAAAGGTGCCGTGGGCGAGCGAGGTCAGCACACGCGCCGCCATCAACAATTCGTAGTTCGGCGCTAGCGCACAGGCCGCATTGCCAAGGGTAAAGATCGCCATCAGCGCCAGCAGCACGGTCTTGCGCGGCATCCGCCGCGTTGCCAGCGTCAGCACAGGTGCACCGACGAACACGCCGAGTGCATAGCCGGAGATCAAGAGGCCCGCGACCGGCACGGAGACATGCATGTCGGCGGCGACCTGAAGCAGCAGGCCCATGATGATGAATTCGGTGGTACCGATGCCGAAGGCACCGGCGGTGAGGGCGAGGACGGCGGCAGGCATGTATGGCTCCGATGAATGGGTACCAGCCACGGAGATAGAAGCCTCGCGGCAAATCCATTAGAATGTCCGCAATCCAATCATTTGTGACGTGAATTCAACATGGCTCGCTTCGACACCAACCGTTCCGCCGAGATGGAAGTCTTCGTCGGCGTCGTCGATCTCGGCGGCTTCTCCCAGGCCGCGCGAAAACTGCGCCTGACCCCGTCGGGGGTGAGCAAGCTGATTTCGCGGCTGGAGACGCGGCTCGGCACGCGGCTGATCAACCGCACCACACGCAAGCTCACGCTGACGGAAGAAGGCCAGGCCTTCTACCAGCGCGCGGTGCGCATCCTCGCCGAGATAGAGGAGGCCGAGCGCGAGGCGGCGTCAGGTGCGGCGCCGCGCGGCCGCCTCGCCGTCAACAGCAACATTCCCTTCGGCATGCTGCATGTGATGCCGCTGATCCCGCGCTTCCTCGAACAACATCCCGACGTCACGCTCGATCTCGTGCTGACCGACACGCTGATCGACCTGATGCAGGAGCGCGCCGACGTCGCGATCCGTGTCGGCCCCTTGCGAGCCTCACGCCTTGTCGCGCGAAAACTCGGCACCAGCCGCATGGTCGTGGTCGGCGCGCCGGATTATCTGGCCCGCTTCGGCACGCCGAAGACACCGGCGGATCTTGCAGATCACCGCGGCATCGGCTGGACCTTCCCGCGCTCGATCCGCGCCTGGCCGTTCAAGCGCGGCGAACGCACCGAGGAAGCCGCGCCGCCGCCGGCCGCCCGCGCCAGCGACGGCGAAGCCGCCCGCCGCCTCGCACTCGGCGGTGTCGGCCTCGCCCGCCTCGCCCTCTTCCACATCGGCCCCGACATTGAAGCGGGCCGCCTCGTGCCGGTTCTCCAGAGTTACAATCCCGGCGACCGCGAAGACATCCACGCCGTCTATGTCGGCCACAGCGCACCCCTCCCCGCGCGCGTCCGCGCGTTCATCGATTTTCTGGGAGAGCATGTGCGGGTCAGCGACCCGGCGCTGAAGCGGGCCGGCGATGGGAGGTGGAAGCTGGTGGAATGAGGCTGATGGCGGAGAGAGTGGGATTCGAACCCACGGTACGGTTTCCCGCACACACGCTTTCCAAGCGTGCGCCTTAAGCCACTCGGCCATCTCTCCGGAGCGCTCTCTCTTGAAGGGGCGCCAATGATTTTGCAAGGGATCGCGGGGAAATCGGGTGAATTTTCCGTAAGTTACTGTATTTTCTAGTAAATCTTTGCTGTGGCGAGGCAGCCCGGAACCGTCCGCCGGTTGAACCGGGGGCCCGTTTGGCGCGACGATTCTTCAGAGAACGCCAAATCGCGTGGGGACGCCATGACCATCCGCAAAACCATCGCCGCGCTTTGGCTTCGCCTTCGCTGCGCCGGCTCTGGCGCAGGTCTGCACCCGCCAAGGGGTCGACGTCAGCTGCGACGACGGCCGGCGCGGGATCCTTTCGGGCGACGCCATCATCTGGCCGGATGGCACGCGCTCGAGCGCCTCGCCGCATCCGAGCGTGATCATCGGCAACAAGAGTTCGGTACGTGTCGGGCCCGGCGTGTTCGTCGGCCAGGGCAACGGCATGGTGCCGCTGGATGATCCCAATGCGCTGAACAAGCGGCGCTGCGCGATTCTAGATGGGGTGTCATATTGCTATTGAGGTCCGGCAGTACCTGAGGCTCGCCGTCGTGCCCGGGCTCGTCCCGGGCATCCACGTTCTTAGATCCCGCGGCAAGGCGTAGATGGCCGAGTCAAGCCCGGCCATGACGAGTGGATAGACCGTGCAGCCTTACACCGACCCTCTCTGTAAGAATGGGGAGAGGGAAACGAGGATTAAATCAACCGCACGCCGGAGATCGCCGACTTCAGCCAGCGCAGCGCTTGCGGCGGCTGGACGGCGAGCGGGGCGACCGCGGCCTTTTCGGTGCGGCACTTTTCCAGCTCGGCGACGAAATCGGCGGACCATTGCTGGATGGTGTGGCCGCGCAGCTTCTTCATCATCGCGTCCCAGCGCATCTTGCGCTCGGTGAGCGGCATCGCGGCAGCGACCGCGATCGTGCGCGCCATGCCGTCGATGTCGTGCGGATTGACCAGCAACGCGGTGTCGAGCTCGTTGGCGGCGCCGGCGAATTTCGACAGCACCAGCACGCCGGGATCCGCCGGGTTTTGGGCGGCGACATATTCCTTGGCAACGAGGTTCATGCCGTCATGTAGCGGCGTCACCACGCCGATCTGCGCGGTGCGATAGAGACCCGCGAGCACGGTCTGGCTGAAGCCCTTGTTGAGATAGCGGATCGGCGTCCAGTCGACCTCGCCATGGCGGCCGTTGACGTCGGTGACGAGGCGCGCGACCTCGTTCTGGAGATTGCCATAGGCCTCGATGGCTCCGCGCGAGGGGTTAGCGATCTGCAGCAGCGAGATGCCGCGCGCGAGCTGCGGATAACTGGTCCAGAGTCGATCGAACGCGCTGATGCGATTGACGAGACCCTTGGAATAATCGAGCCGATCCACGCCGATCGCGAGCCGCTCGCCGTTGAGGCTGCGGCGCAGCCGCGATACGTCGGGATGGGAGGCCGATTTCGCGGCATAGGCGGCGAACTTCTCGGCATCGATACCGATCGGAAATACCTGGCAGCGCGTGCGGCCATGCTGCGAGCTGACAATCCCATCCTCAATGGTGAGGCCGAGCTCGCCGCCGACATAACCCAGAAAATTCTCGCAATCCTCGTGGGTCTGGAAGCCGATGAGATCGTAGGCCAGCATCGCCGTGAGCAGCTCGCGATGATTTGGCACGCCCTGCATCACAGCGGTCACGGGCCACGGCGTGTGCAGGAAGAAGCCGATCGGATCGTCGACGCCGAGGTCGCGCAGCTCCGCGCCGAGCGCGAGGAAATGATAATCCTGCACCCAGAACGCGGTCTTGGGCTTGCGGAAGCGCAACAAGGCGCGCGCCATGAAGGCGTTGACCTCGCGATAGCTAAGATAGTCGTCCTGGGAAACGCGGATCAGATCGCTGCGCGAATGCAGCGCCGGCCACAGCGCCGAGTTGGCAAAGCCTTCGTAATAGCCGCCATAATGCGCCGCAGGCAGATCCAGCGTCGCGATCGCGCCGGTGCCGAGCGCCTCGATCTCGGCGAACGGTTCCTTCTGATGGCCGTCGCGCACGCGGCCGGAGGACCCCACCCAGATCGCTCCCGAATGTTCCACGACCGGAAGCAAGGCCGCAGCCAAGCCCCCCGTCATGGGTTCGTTAGGTTTGCCGCGCGCAACACGATTTGAAACGACGACTAAGTTCACAGGTCGTCCCCTCCTGTTCATTCCACCCCGTTTAACTGATGTTCATCAATATGGTTCCTGATCATCGTTTCAACCAATTGAAACCAAAATCGGGCGAGCACGTTGGAACCGGTTTGGCTCGCGGAACCCCTGGATTCTGCTGCAAGAACAGAGTTTGCGGGCTATATCGCGCAGCACGGATTGTGCTGCGCGACGGAACTGTGCCGCTCGCATTGTGTCTACCGCCTGGTTCCGCCTTGCTTTTACCTGGCGTCGTCCAGCAGACGCGCGAGAAACTCACGCACATCGCTCGGCGCATCGAAGTGACCGTCGACGCCGATGACACGACGCCCGACCGAGAAGGCGAGCCCGTTCATGTCAGGCATGATTGCGAACACAGTTTCATCGGTGACGTCGTCGCCGATGAAGATCGGGCGGCGCCCCCTGAACGGATCATGGTTCAAGAGTTCCCGCACGCCGGTCGCCTTGGTGAAGCCGGAATGCTTGATCTCGCAGACGAACTTGCCGGGCAGCACCTCGATCGGCGCGTTGGGCAGGTCGGCGCGGATCAGCGAGACGGCCTCGAAGATCGCCTTCTCCGCGTGCGGCGCGAGGCGATAATGCAGCGCCAGCGAATAGCCCTTGTCCTCGAGCAGAATGCCGGGGCTGAGCTTCGCGATCGCGGCGAGACGCCGCTTCAATTCCTTGTCCATCGGCGGGGCGTGCGCGGCCGCGGCTTCATTGTCCACCGACAAGCGCATTTCCGCACCGTGACCACCGACCGCGCGGTAGACATCAGGCGCGAAGATCAGGTCGATGTCGTTGAGCGAGCGGCCGCTGACCAGCGCCAGCGCGCCTGACGTGCGTTCGACCAGCCGGTTGAGGGTGTTCGATAGCCCCGGCGGCACCCAGACCTCGCGCGGCGTCGGCATCAGTTCGAGCAGCGTGCCGTCGATGTCGAGCAGGATCGCGATCTCGTCGAGATGCGGCACCAGCGCATGCGGCACCGGTACAGCGTCCGGCTTTTCGCTGTCGTCGCTCATGGTTCGTTCATCGACCATCTGCATTTCCGCAAGTTCCGATTTCATAGCTTACTCCATAATAGAGGCGAGCGGCCGGGCGATTTCTTCGAGCGATTTGCGCTCCGCGGAGACGGCATAGCGCCACGCCACGATCGCGGCCGCGATCATCAGTGCTGCCCCCAGCAAATAGCCAGCGAACACGCTGGTCCGTGATCCCGTGTCGATCAACGCGCCGAACAGCGCCGGCCCGATCACGCCGCCGATGCCGGTGCCGACCGCGTAGAACACCGCGATCGCCAGTGCGCGGACTTCCAGCGGAAAGTTCTCGCTGACGGTGAGATAGGCGGCGCTCGCCGCAGGCGAGGCGAAGAAGAAGATCACCATCCAGGCGATGGTCTGTCCTTGCGCGCTCAGTGCGCCGATCGAGAACAGAAAACCGGACAGCGCCAGCAGCAAGCCGGAAACGCCATAGGTGAACATGATCATGGTGCGGCGGCCGAACGTATCGAACAGGCGGCCGAGCAGCAGCGGGCCGAGGAAGTTTCCGGCGGCAAAGGGCAGCAGATACCAGCCGACATGATCGGCGCTGATGCCGTAGAAATCGGTCAGCACCAACGCAAAGGTGAAGAAGATCGCGTTGTAGAAGAAGGCCTGCGCGACCATCAGCATCAGGCCGACCATCGCCCGCCGGCGATAGGTGACGAACAGCGTGTGCACGACTTCACGGATCGGCGTGTGATCGCGCATCTTCAGGCGGATCTTCACGAAGCCGACGTCGCGACCGTCCTGCCTATCTCCGACCACCGATCGCTCGATCTCGTCGACAATTTCATGAGCCCGGTCGGGGCGGCCGTGGATCATCAGCCAGCGCGGACTTTCCGGGATCCACATCCGCATCAACAGCACGACGAGACCGGTGGCCGCTCCGATCAGGTAGGCGAGGCGCCAGCCGAGATCCGGTCCGATTGTTGCGGGGTCGAGCAGCACGATGGCGGCCACTGCGCCCATCGCGGCGCCGATCCAGAAACTTCCATTAATGATGAGATCGGTCCAGCCGCGATAGCGCGCCGGCACCAGTTCCTGGATGGTCGAGTTGATCGCGGTGTATTCGCCGCCGATGCCGGCGCCGGTGAGAAAACGGAACAGCGCGTAGCTCGCGATGTCCCAGGACAGCGCGGTCGCGGCGGTCGCCGACAGATAGAGCGCGAGCGTGATGAAGAACAGCTTCTTGCGACCGATCCGGTCAGTGAGCCAACCGAAGCCGAGCGCGCCGAGCACCGCGCCGGCGAGATAGGCGGAGTTTGCGACGCCGAGATCGAGATTGGTGAAATGCAGCGCCGGGCTCTGCTTCAGCGCGCCGGATAGCGCACCGGCGAGCGTCACCTCGAGGCCGTCGAGGATCCAGGTGATGCCGAGCGCCAGCACGACGCGGGTGTGAAAACCGCTCCACGGCAGGGCATCGAGCCGTGACGGAATGCTGGTCTCGACGATGCGCTCCGCCGCGACTACCGCTGCGACCGAAGGACCAGGATTCAGCGCTGGGCTTTGCTGCAATTCCATCGCGTTGTTGCGTCTGACCAATACCACGTTGCACGCGACGTGGACCAATTCGATCCGATCAAGAGGGTGCGGCATTCCGTCTGCCACCCGCGACAACGCCTGCAGCGATGGCAAGTTCCCTTGGGAACACCGCCCGGGCTCGTCCGTTTCCGGTGGAGCCGCAAGGAGTTGACGCATGGCTCAAGTCAGAAAGACGACACATTCTCGCAAAACCGGATCGCGCAAAGCCGGATCGCGAAAGACGGCTCGGCGGAAGACCAGCGCGCGGAGCAGCGCCACCACGCGCAAGACCTCGAAACGTGGTGCGCCGAAGCGCTGGTCGCAGCGCGTCACAAGAGAAAGCGACGCGCTCGACCTGAAGCGCGGGGTATTCAAGCTGACGAGCCCGAAGAGAATTGCAGCATCGTTGAAGCGCTCGGCCGAGCACAGCTCACGCCGCAAGACCGGCGCCTATCGCTCGGCGCTGTCGATGCTGACGTTCTACATCAATCGTGCGGGGACGACGCTGCCAAAGGCGCAGCGAACACGATTGGAGCGCGCCAAGGTGGAGCTGAAGCGGGCGTTCGGGAGAGAGTGATATCTATCCGCTCGTCGTCCCGGCCTAGTGCGCAATTGCGCACGGGGGGCCGGGACCCATACCGCGGAATCTATCGATTGCGGATGGTAGCAGTGCCGGACCACGAATCTTCGCCAAACCACGTCCTGTGGTTATGGATCCCGGCCTGCGCCGGGACGACAGCGGAGAGTGAGGCGACAGCGAGCGCCTAACGCGCAGCGAATGCTTACGCCGCCCTGATATTCGCCATGAAGCGGTCGAGTTCGGCGCGCAGGCGGGTGCTTTCGGACGATAGCGTCTTGGCCGAGTTCAGCACCTCTTCCGAGGCCGAGCCGGTCTCGGCGGCGCCGCGGTTGACCTGGCCGATGTCGGTGGCCGCGGTCTGGGTGCCCTGCGCGACGGTCTGGACGCTGCGGGCGATCTCCTGGGTGGCGGCCCCCTGCTGCTCGACGGCGCTGGCGATCGAGGTCGCGATCGACGAAATCTGGCCGATCGTGGCGCCGATCTCCTTGATCGCGGCGACCGATTCGGCCGTTGCTCCCTGCATCCCCGCGATGTGCGAGGAAATCTCATCCGTCGCCTTCGCGGTCTGGCTCGCCAGCGACTTCACTTCGCTGGCAACCACCGCAAAGCCGCGGCCGGCCTCGCCGGCGCGCGCCGCCTCGATGGTGGCGTTCAGCGCCAACAGGTTGGTCTGCTCGGCGATCGCCGTGATCAGCTTGACGACCTCGCCGATCTGCTGGGCGGCATGCGAGAGCTTGCCGATCCGGCTGTCGGTTTCCTTGGCCTGCCCGACCGCGGCCTCGGCGATGCGGCTGGAATCGCGGACCTGGCGGCCGATCTCCTCGACCGAGGCCGACAGCTCTTCCGTCGCGGTTGCGACGGACTGCATGTTGGATGAGGCCTGCTCGGAGACGTCGGCGACCTGGCTGGACAGGCTCTGCGTGGTCTCCGCGGTACGGGTCAGCGTCGACGCCGCCGATTCGAGCTGCACGGCCGAGGCTGAGACGTTGGAGACGATGGCGCCGACCGCGCTCTCAAAATCATCGGCAAACCGAATCAGCTCGGAGCGGCGGCTTGCGGCCTGCTCCTTGTTCTGGGCTTCGCTGGCGGCGGCATCGCGTTCGGCTTTCGCCACCGCCTGAACCTTGAATTCTTCCACCGCGCCGGCCATCTCGCCGATCTCGTCCTTGCGGCCGAGACCGGGCAGCACCACGTCGAAATTGCCCGAGGCCAGCTCGCGCATCGCCTTGCACATCGCGATCATCGGACGCGAGATGCCGTTGCCGAGCATCCAGGCCAGCACGGCGCCGATGGCAAGGCCACCCAGCGCCAGCATCAGCATCAGCCGCTCGGTCTCTCCGATCGTCGCATTGGCG
Source organism: Bradyrhizobium sp. CSA207 (assembly GCF_029051685.1). GTDB lineage: Bacteria > Pseudomonadota > Alphaproteobacteria > Rhizobiales > Xanthobacteraceae > Bradyrhizobium. The sequence goes on from NZ_JAACFT010000012.1 coordinate 156,229, forward strand.
CTGGCCTCGATGCGTTGCTGATCGGCGGTCAACTCCGACCGCAGCTCGGCCGAGAGCTTGAGGATGGACGTCGCCGTCTTGGTCATCTCGCCGTTCAGCTTGACGATGATCTTCACGTTCTCCGACAGCTTGGTGAAGGAGGTGCGGTACTGCTTCAGGAGATTGCCGATCTCGGTGACGCGATCGGTGATCTTCTGGTCGTTCGCATAGATCGAGACCAGCAGGGTCTCCAGGAACTTGACGCGCGCGATCACGCCATCGGCGGTCTTCGGCTCCGGCTTGGCGACGAAGGCGCCGACCGAGGTCGAGACCGCGAGATATTGCGAGGTGATGTCCTTGACCGTGGTCTGGACGGACGCAAGCCCCGCCAGCGCCGCGGTGTCGGCGAGATCGTCGAACTTGAAGCGGATCTTGTTGCCGACGCTGTTCAGCTCGTCGCTTGCGATCTTGTTGTTTTCGCGCGTCAGCGTGATGATCTCTCCGAACACCTTCGTGAAGCGCTGGAAATCGGCCTCGAGTTTGCCGACCTGCTCGCGCCGCGCCGCGCCGGTTGTGGCGGACATCGACTTCGAGATCGCCGTCTTCAGATTCTCTTCGGCCGCCTTGGCCGCGGTCTCGTCGTCCGTCGCGCCGGTCAGCGTGTAGGCCCTTGCCAGTCCTTGATAGGCGACGAGCTCGCGATCGACGGTCCGCGCCAGATCGGCTTCCGACACGCTGGTGCGGTAGGAGGCCACGGCGCTCGCGATTCGCTCGAAGCCGAAATAGGCGAAGGCCATGCTGACGGCCAGAATGGCGAGCACCGCCACGAAGCCGAGGATGATTTTTGCGCGAAACCGCAAGGTGAGCAGCTTCGCTTTGTTGTTCGGCTTAGACATGACAGTAGACTTGGCAGACATTCCCCCACCCCATTCCATTTGCGGAAAACCAGGCGCAGCCCGGAAGCAGCCCGCTCCCTGACCCTCCGCCACGTTACGGGGTAAAGGATAAGCGGCGGTAAATTTGTGGCGCCGCAACTCGCGGTTCGGTGATGCGGGGCGCAGCCGCGAGCGCCTAACGCGCGACGGACCGTTACGCCGCCCTGATATTCGCCATGAAGCGGTCGAGTTCGGCGCGCAGGCGGGTGCTTTCGGACGATAGCGTCTTGGCCGAGTTCAGCACCTCTTCCGAGGCCGAGCCGGTCTCGGCGGCGCCGCGGTTGACCTGGCCGATGTCGGTGGCCGCGGTCTGGGTGCCCTGCGCGACGGTCTGGACGCTGCGGGCGATCTCCTGGGTGGCGGCCCCCTGCTGCTCGACGGCGCTGGCGATCGAGGTCGCGATCGACGAAATCTGGCCGATCGTGGCGCCGATCTCCTTGATCGCGGCGACCGATTCGGCCGTTGCTCCCTGCATCCCCGCGATGTGCGAGGAAATCTCATCCGTCGCCTTCGCGGTCTGGCTCGCCAGCGACTTCACTTCGCTGGCAACCACCGCAAAGCCGCGGCCGGCCTCGCCGGCGCGCGCCGCCTCGATGGTGGCGTTCAGCGCCAACAGGTTGGTCTGCTCGGCGATCGCCGTGATCAGCTTGACGACCTCGCCGATCTGCTGGGCGGCATGCGAGAGCTTGCCGATCCGGCTGTCGGTTTCCTTGGCCTGCCCGACCGCGGCCTCGGCGATGCGGCTGGAATCGCGGACCTGGCGGCCGATCTCCTCGACCGAGGCCGACAGCTCTTCCGTCGCGGTTGCGACGGACTGCATGTTGGATGAGGCCTGCTCGGAGACGTCGGCGACCTGGCTGGACAGGCTCTGCGTGGTCTCCGCGGTACGGGTCAGCGTCGACGCCGCCGATTCGAGCTGCACGGCGGAGGCCGAGACGTTGGAGACGATGGCGCCGACCGCGCTCTCAAAATCATCGGCAAACCGAATCAGCTCGGAGCGGCGGCTTGCGGCCTGCTCCTTGTTCTGGGCTTCGCTGGCGGCGGCATCGCGTTCGGCTTTCGCCACCGCCTGAACCTTGAATTCTTCCACCGCGCCGGCCATCTCGCCGATCTCGTCCTTGCGGCCGAGACCCGGCAGCACGACGTCGAAATTGCCCGAGGCGAGCTCGCGCATCGCCTTGCACATCGCGATCATCGGACGCGAGATGCCAGTGCCGAGCAGGAAGGCCAGGACGGCGCCCAGCAGCGTGCCGCCAATGGCGAGCATCAGGACCAGGTGTTCGGTCTGCCCGATAGTTGCTTCCGACTCCGAATCCAGCCGCTGCTGTTCGGCGACGAGGTCCGCCTTCATGGCAGTCGCCCCCTGAAGGATCGCTCCCGCCGAGCCGCTCATCTCGGTGACGAGCTCATCGACCATCTTGGCGTTGGCGATCAGCTTCTCCAGCGCCTCACGGTAGGCCCTCAGCAGACCCTTGGCGTCCTTCAGCCCGACGACGATCTTGTCGTCCATGGAATAGACCGCGCCGAGCGAATTCTCGACGAATTTCAGCCGCGCCAGCGCACTGGACGCGATTGCCTGGTCCGACGTCAGCACGAAATTGGTCGCAGCCGAGCTTGCGGTCTGGAACTGGGCATTGACCTGCTTGGTGCCGAACTCGATTGCCTGCGCCTCGGAATCGGAGGCGTTGTTGCCGATATCCTCGAGCTTGAACTTGAGGAGATTGGCATTGCGCGTGAGCTGATTCTGCAGCAGCAGCGCGCTGTCGCGCTTGGCCTGGAGCACCTTCGCGAAGGTCGCGGAGAAATTCGAAAACTCCTTGGCGAGCTTGTCCAGGCTTTCCTGCCGGGCCGACTTCTTGGCACTCTTGACCGCTTGGCCAATGGCGTTCTTCAGGCTGGCCTCGGCATCCAACGCTGTCTTGGCATCGTCCTCCTTGCCGGTGACGACGAAATATTTGACCGCCGAGCGGTAGGCGAGCAGTTCGCGGTCGATATTGCGGGCGAGATCGGCCTCCGTGACGCTGCTGCGGTAGGACCCGACACCGGACGAGACCCGTTCGAAGCCGAAATAGGCGAACGCCATGCTGCCGGCGGAGATCACCAGCACCGCGGCAAAGCCGAGGATGATCTTGGCGCGGAACCTGAGGGTCGGAAATATGGTGCGCTTTGACGGCGACGCGATACGCCCGGACATTCCAACCCCCATTTTTATGAACAGCCCCGGTCCGGAGGCGCCCCGCCCCCAACCCGATGCGCAAAACTAAGGCAGAATCGATAAGGGGCGGTAAATTCGGCGCACAAGTGCAATTTTTTGGCTTCATCAGCCGAAGACCGGGCGAGCGGGGGACGGGCGGCCGGCATCCGCGCCGGCGGTCCGTTTGGCCGACCCACCCGCGCAACTTATTGCGCGATCGTCGCGATCGATGACTTTTCCATGACCGGGGCGGCCAAAATCGTAGTTGCAAAGTTCCGGGTCGCTGGTCTCTAATTAGAAACAATCAAAATCAATCCCGGGAGGACTTCACCGTGTCTACAGTCAAACTGACAGTGAACGGCAAGGCTGTTGCCGTTGACGTCGAGGACCGCACCCTGCTGGTCCAGCTCCTGCGCGATCACCTCAACCTCACCGGGACCCATGTCGGCTGCGACACCAGCCAGTGCGGCGCTTGCGTCGTGCACATGGACGGCAAGGCGGTGAAATCCTGCACCATGCTGGCGGGACAGGCCGACGGCGCCAACGTCACCACCATTGAAGGCATCGCCAGGGGCGACGAGCTGCACCCCATGCAGGCCGCCTTCCGCGACAATCACGGCCTGCAGTGCGGCTATTGCACGCCGGGCATGATCATGTCGGCGATCGACATTGTGCACCGCCATGGTGGCGAGCTCGACGAGGCGACCGTCCGCCAAGAGCTCGAAGGCAATATCTGCCGCTGCACCGGTTACCACAACATCGTCAAAGCCGTGCTGGATGCGGCCGGACGCATGAAGGTTTCGCAGGCGGCCGAGTAATACGGCTCGCCTCGAACAAGAATCACCACCGCCGCTTTCGATGGAAAGGGCGGGCAAAACACAGAATTCCAGTCGGGAGGACAGGACATGGGTGTTGAAGGCATCGGCGCAAGCGTCGTGCGCAAGGAAGACAAGCGTTTCATCACCGGCAAGGGCCGGTACGTCGACGACATCAAATTGCAGGGCATGACCCATGCCCATTTCATCAGAAGCCCGCACGCGCATGCCAAGGTGAAGGGGATCGACTCCGCCGAGGCGCTGAAGATGCCGGGCGTGGTCGCGGTACTTACCGGCCAGCAAATTGTCGACGACAAGGTCGGCAACCTCATCTGCGGCTGGGCCATCACGTCGAAGGACGGCAGCCCGATGAAGATGGGCGCATGGCCGGCGATGGCGCCCGAGACGGTGCGTTTCGTCGGTCAGGCCGTCGCGGTGGTGATCGCCGAGACCAAGAATCTCGCGCGCGATGCGGCGGAAGCGGTCGTCGTCGACTATGAAGAGCTTCCCGCGGTCGCCGACGTGCATGCCGCGATCAAGGCTGGCGCGCCGCAGCTTCATCCCGAGGCCCCCGGCAACCAGGTTTATGACTGGGTCATCGGCGATGAGGGCGCGACCGACGCCGCCTTCTCGAAGGCCGCCAATGTGGTCAAGCTCGACGTCACCAACAACCGCCTCGCGCCCAATGCGATGGAGCCGAGGGCGGCGATCGCCGATTACGATTCGGCGGAGGAGCATTTCACGCTCTACACGACGTCGCAGAATCCCCACGTCGCCCGCCTCGTGCTGTCGGCATTCTACAACATCGCGCCCGAGCACAAGCTACGCGTGATCGCCCCGGACGTCGGCGGCGGCTTCGGCTCGAAGATCTTCATCTATCCCGAAGAGATGGTGGCGCTGTGGGCTTCGAAGAAAGTCGGCCGTCCCGTGAAATGGACCGGCGACCGCACCGAGGCCTTCCTCACCGACGCGCATGGCCGCGACCATGTCACCCATGCCGAGATGGCATTTGACGCCAACAACAACATCACCGGCTTGAAGGTGAAGACCTACGCCAATTTCGGCGCCTACATGTCGCTGTTCTCGTCGTCGGTGCCGACCTATCTCTACGCGACGCTGCTGTCGGGCCAGTACAACATCCCGGCGATCCATGCCGAGGTGATCGGGGTCTACACCAACACCACCCCGGTCGACGCCTATCGCGGCGCGGGCCGCCCCGAGGCGAGCTATCTGATCGAACGGCTGATGGAGACGGCGGCGCGGCAGCTGAAGGTCGATCCGGCCGCGCTGCGCCGGCAGAACTTCATCACCCAGTTCCCGCACCAGACGCCGGTGATCATGGCCTATGACACCGGCGACTTTAACGCCTCGCTCGATGCCGCGATGAAGGCGATCGACTATGCCGGCTTTGCCGCACGCAAGGCCAAGGCGAAAGCCGACGGCATGCTGCGCGGCATCGGCGTGTCCTGCTACATCGAGGCCTGCGGCATCGCGCCCTCGAAGGCGGTCGGCAGCCTGGGCGCCGGCGTCGGCTTGTGGGAATCCGCCGAGGTACGCGTCAACCCGGTCGGCACCATCGAGATCCTGACGGGCTCGCACAGCCACGGTCAGGGTCACGAGACCACGTTCTGCCAGCTCGTCGCGGAGCGACTCGGCATTCCCATCAGCCAGGTCTCGATCGTCCATGGCGACACCGACAAGGTGCAGTTCGGCATGGGCACCTACGGCTCGCGCTCCGCGGCCGTCGGTCTCACCGCGATCCTCAAGGCCATGGAGAAGATGGAAGCCAAGGCCAAGAAGATCGCCGCGCATGCGCTGGAGGCATCGGAGGCCGACATCGTCATCGAGAATGGCGAGTTCAAGGTGACCGGCACCGACAAGGCGATCGCGCTGCCGATGGTCGCTCTCGCGGCCTACACCGCGCACAATCTGCCGGATGGGATGGAGCCGGGCCTGAAGGAGAGCGCCTTCTACGATCCGACCAACTTCACCTTCCCGGCAGGGGCGTACATCTGTGAAGTCGAGGTCGATCCCGGCACAGGCAAGACCTCCTTCGTCAACTTCGTCGCGGCCGACGATTTCGGCCGGCTGATCAACCCGATGATCGTCGAGGGCCAGGTCCATGGCGGCCTCGCTCAAGGCATCGGGCAGGCGCTGCTCGAGCACGCTATCTATGATGCCAACGGCCAGCCGGTCACGGCCTCGTTCATGGACTACTCCATGCCGCGCGCCGACGATCTGCCGTCGTTCAAGCTCTCCCACACCACGACGCTCTGCCCGGGCAATCCCTTGGGCATCAAGGGTTGCGGTGAGGCCGGCGCGATCGGCGCCTCTGCGGCCGTGATCAACGCGATCACGGATGCGATCGGCAAGAACAATCTGGAAATGCCTGCCACCCCGGACCGGGTGTGGCGCACGATCCACGCGGCCTGAGAGGAGCATCAAAGATGTATCAGACCACTTATCATCGCGCCTCCTCGGTCGATGAGGCCGCCGCTCTCTTCGCGAAGGGTAGTGAGGCGAAATTTCTCGCCGGCGGCCAGACGCTGCTGCCGGTCATGAAGCAGCGGCTCGCCAGCCCGTCGGATGTGATCGATCTCGGCAAGATCAAGGAGTTGATCGGCATCGAGGTCTCGGGCGACACGCTGACCGTCAAGGCCGCAACACCGCATTATGACGTCGCGACCAGCGACGCCGTGAAGAAGGCGATACCCGCGCTTGCCTATCTGGCGTCGCTGATCGGCGATCCCGCCGTGCGATACCGCGGCACGATCGGCGGCTCGATCGCCAACAACGATCCTGCCGCGGATTATCCCGCCGCGCTGCTCGCGCTCGGCGCCACCGTGAAGACTAACAAGCGGTCGATTGCGGCGGAGGATTTCTTCAAGGGCCTGTTCACGACCGCCCTCGAGGACGGCGAGATCATCACGTCGGTGTCGTTCCCGGTTCCGCAGAAGGCGGGCTACGCCAAGATGCCGCATCCCGCCTCGCGCTTCGCGCTCACCGCCGTCTTCGTCGCGCAGACGAAATCGGGCGAGATCCGAGTCGCCGCGACCGGCGCCTCGCAAAGCGGCGTGATGCGGGTGCCCGCGATCGAGGCCGCGCTGAAGACAAGCTGGTCGCCGTCAGCCATCGATGGCGTGACCATTTCGGCGAGCAATCTGCTGTCAGATATCCACGGCACGTCGGAGTACCGTGCCAATCTGATCAAGGTGATGGCGCAACGCGCCGTAGCCGCGGCTGGTTGATAGCGCCTCAACACAAATTTTCCGCGGCGCGCACTTCGGTGCGCGCCGCTTTTATTTCGGCTATGCGGCATGAAAATCGCTTGCCTCGCTGGCGTGAAGGCGGGAAAAGTTAATCAGCCAATTAACTCGCCCCACAGAGGAACGTCCCGAGCGCCTGTCGATCATTGGCGATCCGCGCCTCGAGACCCGAGGAAACAACAACGTGCTCGACAAATCAGCCCAAGAAAAATCAGAAGGCTCCTCCGTCCGCACCTCAGGCCCGCTTTCAGGCTTCCGCATCGTCGAATTCGCCGGCATCGGCCCGGGTCCGTTCGCCAGCATGATGCTGGCCGACATGGGCGCCGAGGTCGTTACCCTCGACCGCGTCGGCGCGAAGAAGAGCATGAAGTCGGTGGCCGGACGCGGCCGCAAGGTGGTCGAGCTCGACCTCAAGGACAAGGCTGCAATCGCAGAGGTGCTCGACCTGCTTGCCAGCGCGGACGCGCTGGTCGAAGGTTTCCGTCCCGGCGTGATGGAGCGGCTCGGGCTCGGCCCTGACGTGGTGCTTGCCCGCAATCCAAAGCTCGTCTACGGCCGCATGACCGGCTGGGGCCAGGAAGGCCCGCTTGCAAACGCCGCCGGCCACGACATCAATTACATCTCGATCACCGGCGCGCTCGCCGCGATCGGCACCAAAGAAGCGCCGGTGCCGCCGCTCAACCTGGTCGGTGATTTCGGCGGCGGCGCGCTCTATCTCGTCGTCGGCGTGCTCGCCGCATTGCTGGAAGCCTCGAGGTCGGGCAAGGGCCAGGTGGTCGACGCTGCGATGTGCGACGGCGCGGCATCGCTGATGTCGTTCTTCTTCGACATGACCACGATCGGCCGCTGGACCGAGGGCCGCAACCAGAATTTCCTCGACGGCGGCGCGCATTTCTACGGCGTCTACGAATGCGCCTGCGGCCATTTCGTCTCGATCGGCTCGATCGAGCCGCAGTTCTATGCGCTGCTGCGCGAGCACGCTGGCCTAACCGATGCCGATTTCGACGCGCAGATGGACCGCAAGGCCTGGCCCGCGCTGAAGGAGAAGCTGAAGGCCGTGTTCAAGAGCAAGACGCGCGAGGACTGGTGCAAGATCATGGAAGGCACCGACATCTGCTTCGCGCCGGTGCTGACCATGTCGGAAGCGACCGAACATCCGCACATGGTCGCCCGGAACGTCTTCGTCGAGCGCCACGGCGTCAAGCAGCCGGCACCGGCGCCAAGGTTCTCGCGGACGCCGTCGGCGGTGCGCGAGCCGGAGGCGGCGGAGCTCGGGGCGGTGACGAAGGCGTGGAAAGCGGGAAGATAAACTCCCGGTCAGCGCACCAACCTCCTCTCGTCATCCCGGACAAGCGCGCCCCCTAAGCGCGCGCGCCGATCCGGGATCCATAACCACAGGCGGATGTGGTTGCGAAGACTCGGAGTTGGCGCCTCGCGCCGCGACTACGTCCTGTGGATATGGGTCCCGGATCTACGCGCGCTTTGGCGCGCTTGTCCGGGACGACACCTGTTGGTTGGCAGCAGTCGCGTCCAACGCGGCGGCCTAAGCCGCCGCATCCACCTTCAGCACCCCACGGCGGATCTGATCTTCCTCGATCGACTCGAACAGGGCCTTGAAATTGCCCTCGCCAAAGCCGTCATCGCCCTTGCGCTGAATGAACTCGAAGAAGATCGGGCCAATCGCGTTGGCCGAGAAGATCTGGAGCAGCACCTTGGTCTGGCCGCCGTCGACGACGCTCTCGCCGTCGATCAGGATGCCATTGTTCTGAAGCCGCGCAACGTCCTCGCCATGCTGGGGCAGACGGGCGTCGATCCGCTCGAAATAGGTGGCGGGCGGAGCCGGCATGAACGGCAGGCCGACTTCGCGAAGGCCCTCGATCGTGCTGTAGATGTCGCGGCAGCCGCAGGCGATGTGCTGGATGCCTTCGCCGCGATAGATCTTCAGATATTCCTCGATCTGGCCGGAATCGCCGGCATCCTCGTTGATCGGAATCCGGATCTTGCCGTCGGGGCTGGTCAGCGCCCGCGAGAACAGGCCCGACGCACGTCCTTCGATGTCGAAGAAGCGGATCTGGCGGAAATTGAAGAGCTTCTCGTAGAAGCCGGTCCAGACATCCATGCGGCCGCGGTGGACGTTGTGGGTGAGGTGGTCGAGATAGAACAGGCCGGCACCTAGGGGACGCGGATCGCGCGCGCCGAGCCATTCGAACTCGGCATCATAGGCCGAGCCCTTGGCCCCATAGCGATCGACGAAATAGAGCAGGCTGCCGCCGATGCCCTTGATCGCGGGGACGTCGAGCGCCTTCTGCGCGGATGACACATCGGCCGGTTCGGCGCCGAGCGCAATCGCCCGATCATGAGCCGCCTTGGCATCGACCACGCGGAACGCCATCGACGGCGCGCAGGGGCCATGCGCGGCGACAAAGTCATAACCGTGGGTGCCGGGCTCCTCGTTGACGAGATAGTTGATGTCGCCCTGGCGATAGACCGTGATTGCCATGCTCTTGTGGCGCGCGACGGGCGCATAGCCCATCAGCTTGAACAGCGCGTGCAGCTCTTGCGGGTTGGGGTGCGCATACTCGACGAACTCGAACCCGTCGGTCCCCATCGGATTGTCGGCGCTGATCGTGGCCGGCGGTGCATCGTGCGGAAACGGACCCATGGTGCTCTCCCAATTGCTGCTGCCCTGAACTATCCTTCATCAAGCGCGCAAGGAGCGTGCAATCGGGACGCATTTTCGCTACCCTACGCACAGTTTGTGCATGGATTGGACATTTCGCGCATGATTTCAGTAGACGCCTTCGACGTCAGGATTCTGAGCGCGCTCCAGGATGACGGTCGCCTCACCAACCAGGAACTTGCCGAGCTCGCGGGCCTCTCGGCCTCGCAATGCTCGCGGCGGCGGATGCGGCTGGAGGAGGAGAAGGTGATCGCGGGCTATCACGCCGACCTCTCCAGCGAGGCGCTCGGTTTCGGCGTGGTCGCCTTCATCCAGGTGACGCTGGCCACGCACTCGCCGGACAATTCCAAGCGCTTCCGCACGCTTGTGAACCGCATCGACGAGATCCAGGAGGCCTATTCGCTGACAGGCGATGCCGACTACGTGTTGAAGGCCGTGCTGCGCGACCTCAAGGGGCTCTCCAACCTCGTCAACGATGTGCTGATGCCGCACCAGAGCGTGGCGCATGTGCGCTCATCGATCGTGCTTGACAGGCTGAAGGAGAGCACGCGGCTGCCACTGAAGGATTTGAAGGCTGGCTGAAATCGAGGGAAATGCGGCATTCGCGATTTCTGCCTGATTTGCGATGATGCGTTCGCTTCGAGCGAGGGCTTTCAAAATGGCGCTGCAACTTCGACCGAACTGCGAATATTGCGATCGCGACCTGCCGCCGAATGCAACGGATGCGCGGATCTGCTCCTATGAATGCACGTTCTGCGCGGAGTGTGTCGAGACGAAACTGTCCAACGTCTGCCCGAACTGCGGCGGCGGCTTTGCCCCGCGCCCGATCCGCCCCACGCAGGAATGGCGGCCGGGCGTGTGCACGTCCAAGCAGGCACCATCAGACAAGCGAGTGCATCTGAAGTACAGCCTGGAGGACGTTGCCGCGCATTGCGCGAGGATACGCGACGTGCCGGCTGAGAAACGGTAGGTCTCTCCACGCGTCATTGCGAGGAGCCCTTCGCGACGAAGCAATCCAGACTGCCTCTGCGGAAAGATTCTGGATTGCTTCGCTGCGCTCGCAATGACGGAGTGGGTGGCGACGACCGAGCCTCACTCCGCCGGCAAAATCGTGCCCTCGACCTCGCCGAAGCCGACGCGGTAGCCGTTGCCCTGGCACCAGCCGCGCATGACGAGGCTATCGCCGTCTTCCAGGAACGACCGCTTGGCGCCGCCGGGCAGTTCGACCGGCTCGGTGCCATTCCAGCTGATTTCCAAGAGGCTGCCGCGCTGATTCTTCTCCGGGCCGGAGATCGTGCCGGACCCCAAGAGATCGCCGACGTTCATCGCGCAGCCGCTCGACGCATGATGCATCAGCTGCTGCACCGAGGACCAGTACATGTATTTGAAGTTGGTGCGGCTGATGCTCGTTGGCGCATTCGCGCTGCCCGGGCGCAGGTAGACATCGAGCTCGATGCTGTAGTTCTGTGCCTTGCCCTGCTTGAGATAATCCAGCGGCGCCGGCTCCTGCTCTGGCCCGTTCAGCCGGAACGGCTCCAGCGCCTCGCGCGTCACCACCCACGGACTGATCGAGGTCGCAAACGCTTTCGCCAGGAACGGCCCCAGCGGCACGTATTCCCATTGCTGGATGTCGCGCGCGCTCCAGTCGTTGAGCAGCACGAAGCCAAAGATCATCTCCTCGGCTTGTTGCTCGGTTAGCATGCCGCCCATGGCTGAGGCCTGGCCAATCACGACGCCCATCTCCAGCTCGAAATCGAGCCGCTTGCACGGCGCAAAGCTCGGCGTCTCCACGTTCGGCGGCTTCAACTGCCCGCGCGGCCGCCGCACTTTGGTGCCGCTGACGACGACCGTCGAGGCACGGCCGTTATAGCCGATCGGCATATGGAGCCAGTTCGGCTGCAGCGCATTGTCCTTGCCGCGGAACATCACGCCGACATTGGTGGCGTGCTCCTTGGATGAATAGAAATCGGTGTAGCCGGAGACCGCGAATGGCATGTGCATTGTCACATCCGCCATCGGCACCAGCGCCCGCGCGCGCAGTTCCCTGTTGTCACGCAGCTCCGGATGATCGGCGCGCAACAGCTCGCTGATTCGCGCCCGCGTCTTCGACCAGACCTTGGGCCCGAGGGCCATGAAGGCATTGAGCGACGGCGCTGAAAACACCCCGAGCGGTCCGACGTCGAGCCGGGAGTCTTGCTCGAGCTCCCAGAGATCGAGCACGTAATTGCCGATGGCGACGCCGACGCGGGGCGTCGGATTGGCTACGGTCGAGAACACGCCGTAGGGCAGGTTCTGGATCGGGAAGTCGGACGCGGCATCGACGTCGATGAAGGAGCGGAGGCTGGGATCGTTGGGATGGGGCATTGGTTGTCCGTTGGCTCTGTCACCCTCCCCTGGAGGGGGAGGGTCGTTTCGCATGAGCGTAGCGAAATGCGAAGCGGGGTGGGGTGATCTCTCAACACGGGCACCGCCTCAATGGAGAGACTGTCACCCCACCCCGCTCGCTGACGCGAGCGACCCTCCCCCTCCAGGGGAGGGTAAGAAGAACTACGGCCGGTTCGGATCGAACCGCTTTTCGAGGCCCGTCCAGCAATCCGCATAGTCGTCCTGCAACGTGGCGGAATTTGCGGCATGCGCCGTCACGCGCTGCGGATAGCGGGTCTCGAACATGAAGGCCATGGTGCCTGTCAGCTTCACCGGCTTCAATTCGCCGTTGCTGGCGTGCTCGAAGGCGTCGCGATCGGGGCCGTGCGGCAGCATGCAATTGTGCAGCGACATGCCGCCGGGGACGAAGCCTTGCGGCTTGGCGTCATAGACGCCGTAGATCAGGCCCATGAACTCGCTCATGATGTTCATGTGGTACCAGGGTGGACGGAAGGTGTTCTCGGCAACCAACCAGCGCTCGGGGAAAATGACGAAATCGATATTCGCGGTGCCCGCCGTCTCAGACGGCGAGGTCAGCACCGTGAAGATCGAGGGATCCGGATGGTCGAAGCTGATCGCGCCGACTGGCGAGAACGTGCGCAGATCGTATTTGTAGGGCGCATAATTGCCGTGCCAGGCGACGACATCGATCGGTGAGTGCGGCAGCGTGGTCTTGAACAGCGCGCCGCCCCATTTCACGAACAGCTCGGTCGGCGTGTCCTTGTCCTCGTAGCAGGCGACCGGCGTCAGGAAGTCGCGCGCATTGGCGAGGCAGTTGGCGCCGATCGGCCCGCGTTCCGGCAGCGTGAAGGCGCCACCGTAGTTCTCGCAGAGGTAGCCGCGCGCCGGCCCGTTCGGAATCTCGACGCGGAATTTGACGCCGCGCGGGATTACCACGATCTCACCCGGCTCGGCGTCGATGCGGCCGAACTCGGTGACGACGCGCAGATTGCCCTGCTGCAGCACGAACATCAGCTCGCCGTCGGCATTGTAGAAATGTTGGTCCACCATCGACTTGGTGATGAGATAGACATGCGCGGCCATGCCAGCCTGCGTGTTGACGTCGCCGGCCGTCGTCATGGTCTGCACGCCCTGGAGGAAGGTCATGTCCTCCTTCGGGATCGGCGCTGGATCCCAGCGCAGTTGCGCGATCGGCAGATCGTTTTCATGGCATGGTGCCGAGCGCCACAACCCGGCATCGGCCTTCTCGAAACGTCCCGAATGCTTCACCGACGGGCGGATGCGATACAGCCAAGATCGCTCATTGGTGCCGCGCGGCGCCGTGAAGGGCGAGCCGGAGAGCTGCTCGGCGTAGAGCCCATAGGCGCAGCGCTGCGGCGAGTTGCGCCCGATCGGCAGCGCGCCCGGCAGCGCCTCCGTTTCAAAGCTGTTGCCGAAGCCGGACATGTAGCCCGGCGTGACCTGTGCGGTGCTGCGAACGATCTGATCCGGCGAGGTATTGATGTTCATGATGATCCTCCTCCTTGCAGGGCGGCCCACATCTCCTGGTCGCGCTTGTCGGTCCAGATCACGGGGTCATCGATCCCCGAGGCCTCGTCGAAGGCGCGCGACACGTTGAACGGCAGGCAGTGCTCGTAGATGGCAAAGCTGGAAAATTTTGGATCCATCACCTCGCGCGCCGCCGCCATGGTGTCCTTGAGCGAGCGTCCCTTAGCGACGGACATTTCAGCGGCGCCGTAGAGCGTGGTGACGAAGTCGCGCGTCATCGCGATCGCCTCGCGCCCCGTTCCGAGCCCCTTCAGCGCATCGCCGCGGCCGGGCGCAATCGCCTTCGGATTGAAATTGCGGATTTCGTTCAGTGTCAGCGGCCATTCGCGCAGATGCGCGTCCCCGCAATAGCAGGCCGAGTGATATTCGATGAGATCGCCCGAGAACATGACTTCGGCGTCCGGCACCCAGGCAACGATGTCGCCGGAGGTGTGGCCTGCGCCAAGCTGCATCAGCCGCACCTCGCGCTTGCCGAGATAGATCGACATCTCGCCTTCGAAGGTCAGCGTCGGCCAGGTCAGGCCGGGAATGCTCGCCGCATCCTGGAACAGACGCGGAAAGCGGCCGTATTCGGAATCCCAGTCCTGCTGGCCGCGCTCCTCGATCAGACGATAGGTCTCCTGCGAGGCGACGATGCCCTGCGCCTTGTAGGCGGATGCGCCGAGAACGCGCACGGCGTGATAGTGCGACAGCACGACGTATTTGATCGGCTTATCGGTGACGGCTCGCACGCGCTCGATCACTTTGTTGGCCATTGCGGGCGTTGCCTGAGCGTCGAACACGAGGCAGCCGTCGTCGCCAACGATGACGGCCGTGTTCGGATCGCCTTCCGCGGTGAAGGCGTAGAGATCGGTGCCGATCTCGGAGAAGGTGATCTTCTTCTCGGAGAGATCGCCGGTGGATGCGAAGTTCTTCGCCATCAATTTATCCTTTGAGAGCTGGCTATTGTTGTTGCTGTTGTTGCTGCTGACCGTCGATCATGCGGCGCTTTGCCAGCACGATCGCTTCCCGCAGCAGGTCGATGTCGCCGATGTGGTTGGCGAGGATCAGCACCAGCGCGGCGTCGACATCGGCGCTCTGCTCGTCCGTGAGGCCGCGATGAGCCTCGACGATGGCGCGAAAGGCGTCATCGGGCCGTGCGAAATTGGAAGCGGTGGACAACGGCATGCTGTAACCTCAATTCAAGCACTTTAGTTCAAGCCTTGGGCCCGCGACAGCGCGGCCGCGACGCGAGCGCGTGTCGGGTGGCGGAAGCGTGCCGCGACGTAGCCATCCGGCCTGAGCAGATAGGTGGAGCCGGGCTCGGCGTCGTAACGCTTTGCGACAAGACTTGCCGGATCGGCCAGACCGCCCGCGCCGATGCGGATGTCCTTGACACCATCAAGGGGCTCGATCGCTGCTCCATTGCTGAACGACAGCAAGGTGAACTCCGTTCCCCCCTCGCGGAACGCGTCCGTCAGATAGGCCTGCCCGCCCGCGCCGGCCGCAACGGGCGCATCGAGCATGGAACAACCGGGCTGCGGTCCGCCGCGCCATGCGTCGACGTCGGGCGATGACAGCGGCGTATCGTAGCTGCATGGCACCGAGAGCCGCCCGCCATTGACCATGCGCTTGCCGAACTCTGTCTCCTTCGCCAGCGACAGCACCGCCTTGCGCAGCCGCGCTTCCTGCGACGTATTCGGCGCCATGAAATCGGTCGATCGGGTGGACTCGCGAATGTTCTCGTCAGCCGCCATGCTGCGTTCGACATGGTAGCTTTCGAGCAGACGGGCAGGCGATGCCCCGCGCAACACTCGGTCAAGCTTCCAAGCGAGATTTTCCGCGTCTTCGAGCCCTGAGTTGGCACCGCGCGCGCCGAACGGCGAGACCTGATGCGCGGAATCGCCAGCGAAGAGCACACGGCCATGGATGAAGCGGTCCATCCGCCGGCACTGGAATTTGTAGAGCGAGATCCACTCGAACTCGAACTTGTCATGCCCCAGCATGCGTGCGATGCGTGGCCGCACGTTCTCTGGCTTCTTCTCGACGACGGGATCGGCATAACGATTGAGCTGAAGGTCGATCCGCCAGATATCGTCGGGCTGTCGGTGCAACAGCGCAGACCGGCCAGCGTGAAACGGCGGATCGAACCAGAACCAGCGCTCGGTCGGAAATTCCGCAGTCATCTTCACGTCGGCGATCAGGAACTGGTCCTCGAACACCTGTCCGGCAAAGTCGGCGCCGACCATCTGGCGCAGCGAGGACCGCGCACCGTCGCAGGCAACGACATAGTGTGCATGCACGCGGTAGGCACCTTCAGGCGTCTCGATCGTCAGCGCAACGGAATCGTTGCGTTGCTCCAGCGCCGTCACCTTGTTACGCCAGCGCAGGTCGATTTCCGGTAAATCATTGATGCGATCGACCAGATAGGCCTCTGCGTAATATTGCTGGAGGTTGATGAAGGCCGGCCGCTTGTGGCCGTCCTCCGGCAGCAAGTTGAACTGGTAGAGCTGGGACTCGCCGTGAAAGATCCGGCCGACGCTCCAGACCACGCCCTTGTCGACCATGCGATCGCCGACGCCGAGCCGGTCCCAATATTCCAGCGACCGCTTCGAGAAGCAGATCGCGCGCGAGCCTTCGCCGATGCGGTCGGCATCGTCCAGAAGCAGGACGCGCTGGCCGCGCTGGGCGAGATCGATCGCCAGCGACAGCCCGACCGGGCCTGCACCGACAACCACGACCGCGTGCTCGGCCGGGTTCTGGACGGAGCGATCCTGATCGGGGTGACGGCGATAACCGAACTGGGTCTTGGCCAGTTGGGTGTTGGCCTGTTGGCTCTTGGCCTGCGCCATGCGCTAAACCTCGGCTCTGGTCAGAAGAGGACTGCTCTGCTATATAGTCTCACGTGCAACTATTTTGGACCGGAGCTAGCCGGCCGTCAACCGGAATTCGGAGCGCATTCTTGGCGAGGACATCAGACACTGCGCTGAAGGCACGAGAAGCGGACGAGGCATCGCCGAAAGCCAAGGCGGGATTCAAGGCGGGGTTCAAGGCGGGGTTCAAGGCGCGGCTCGACCTGTTCAGGTTCGTGCCGTTCCGCCTGAACCGGCTCGCGGCGGAAGTGAGTTCCGCGCTCGCGGTCGAATATCAGGAGCGTCACGGCCTCGACATTCCAGCCTGGCGCGTGATTGCCACGCTGGGCTTCCGCAACGACGCCTGTAGCGCGCAATACATCGCGCAATGCACCCGCACGCACAAATCGACCATCAGCCGGGCGGTGACGACGCTGCTGCATCAGGACCTGATCGAACGCGTCGAGAACGAAGCCGACCGCCGTGAATTCCGCCTGCAACTGACGAAGAAAGGCCGCGCGCTCTACGAGGAGCTGTTTCCGCAACTGTTGCGGCGGGAGGACGAGATCCTCGCCTGCCTCTCCGTGCAGGAGCGCAAGCAATTGTCGGCCCTGCTGGGCAAGATCGAAGAGAGCCTCGACCTGATCCAGACCAGCGAAGAGGCCGACGCCAAGCAGGCGTATTAGTCGTCCCCGCACAACGCGAGCCCCTCATCCTGAGGAGCGCGCTCTTGCGCGCGTCTCGAAGGATGAAGGCCGAGGTGTAGCAGCGGGGCCTTGATGGTTCGAGACGGCGCTTCGCGCCTCCTCACCATGAGGTGCTATACGGTCACTTCGCAAACGATCTCGACGGCGGCAGATGCAGCGCCCAGGCGTCGACCTTGTCGCTGGCGCGCGGATAGATCTCCGTCACGATCGGATCGTGGCCGGGAATGAACCGGTCGGGATGGCCGGCGAGGCGCTCGATCGTCTCCCAGCCGACCGCCATGTCGCCGACATTGTAGACGATCGGAAACGGGCTCCGGCGCTGGAGATTGGCGTAGTAGTGTGCGGCATCGGAGGCGAGCACCACCGGCCCGTGCGCGGTCTCGACCCTGACAACCTGCAGACCGTCCGAATGGCCGCCGACGCGGTGCACGGTGACGCCGGGCGCGACCTCGCCGTCGCCGGAATAGAACGTGACGCGCTCACCATAGACATGGCGCACCATCTGCGTGACGTGCTCGACCGAGAACGGATGTCGCAGCAGGCCGTTGCACATGCAGCGCCCCGTCGCGTAAGCCATCTCGCGCTCCTGGAGATGGAAGCGCGCATTCGCAAAGCGATCGAGATTGCCGGCGTGATCGTAATGCAGATGCGTCACGATAATGTCGCGAATGCCTGACGCCGCGACGCCAAAGCGCTCGAGCGCGTCGACCGGATTGAGCGTCAGCTTGCGCGCCCGCGCGGCAGCCTCCTCGGCATTGAAGCCGGTATCGACCAGGATATCGCGCCCGCTGCCGCGGATCAGCCAAACGAAGTAGTCGAGATCCTGCGCCGCGCTGTCATGCGGATCCGGCGCCAGGAAGTTCATGTTCGGGGTGCGCGGCGACATCGTCGCATAGCGCAGTGCGTAGATTTCGTAGGCGTTTCCCATGGTTTTATTTTTGGCTCTGCTTTTTCTGATTGGACCTTCAAGGATCGATCCCAACAAGCCATTGACCGCCGCAAACGTCAAACACCGCTGGTTGCTTAAGGACGCCGGCCCGCAATGTGAGACCAATCACATTTTTTGTCGCCATCACGGCCCTAAGATGACTGCCCTGACTGCCCTGACATGACTGCCCTGACATGGCCGCCGCAATGCCCAACCAGAATGCGTCGAGTGCAACCGTGACCGGTCGTTTATTCCCCTCGCAACGCGCCCCTGCGTCGCGGTTAATTGTCGCGATAACGCCGAATCTGCAAGCGGTTGACGCCCCCCTTCCCCGGTTTGATAATGCTCATTGCGTAAGTTAAGGTCGCCGCGGCGCAAGCTGGGAACGGCGCCTTTTTGGCTGGACCGCGCTGATTATGAAAATTCGCTTCCTTTTTCTTCTGCCATTGCTCGTTTCGCTCGTCCCGACCGCGCCATCCTGGGCGGCCGGCGATCGCTATGCGCTGGTCATCGGCAATGCCAAATATCCGGACGCGGACGCCCCGCTCAAGGAACCGCTCAACGACGCGCGCGACATCGCCGACGAGCTCAAGCGCGACGGCTTTTCGGTCGAAATCGGCGAGAACCTGACCAGCGACGGCATGCGCCGTGCCTTCGAGAAGCTCTACGGCAAGATCAAGCCGGGCTCGGTGGCGCTGGTGTTCTTCAGCGGCTTTGGCATCCAGTCGGCGCGCCAGAGCTACATGCTTCCGGTCGATGCGCAGATCTGGACCGAATCGGACGTGCGCCGCGACGGTTTTAGCCTCGAGATGGTCCTTGGCGAGCTCAATACCCGCGGCGCCGGCGTCAAGATCGCGCTGATCGACGCCTCCAGGCGCAATCCGTTCGAGCGCCGGTTCCGCAGCTTCTCGGCCGGCCTGACGCCGGTCATCGCGCCGAACGGCACGCTCGTGATGTATTCCGCGGCGCTGGCCTCCGTGGTCTCCGATGCCGGCGGCGAACACAGCCTGTTCGTCCAGGAATTATTGAAGGAAATCCGCGTCCCCGATCTGATGGCGGAAGAAACGCTGAATCGCACCAAAATGGGCGTCACCCGCGCCTCCCGCGGCGAGCAGGTGCCGTGGATTTCTTCCTCGCTGGCCGAGGATTTTTCGTTCATTCCGGGGACCAGTGGATCGCGCCCGTCAGCAACGACACCGCCGCCGCCGCCACCAGTAAAACCGGTCGATCCCGTCACAGCACCGAGCATCGACAGCGGTCCGAGCCAGGCCGCGCTGGCCGACGATCCCACCATCAAGGGCCTGACGGCCAAGATCGCCGCCAATCCGGACGACGTGAACGCGCTGTACCGACGGGGTCAGGTCTATGCCAGCAAAGGGGCCTATGGCCTCGCCATCAAGGATTTCGATGACACGTTGCGGATCAATGCGAAGGACGTCGAGGCGCTGAACAACCGCTGCTGGACCCGCACCGTGGTTGGCGATCTCCAGGGCGCACTGAAAGACTGCAACGAGGCGCTGCGGCTGCGGCCCAATTTCGTCGATGCGCTGGACAGCCGGGGTCTGGTGAACCTGAAGTCCGGGGCGGTCAAGAACGCCATCGCCGATTTCGACGCCGCCCTGAAGGTCAACCCGCGCCTGACCTCCTCGCTCTATGGCCGGGGGATCGCCAAGCAACGCAATGGCTCGGCCCAGGAAGGGGCGCTCGACGTCGCCAATGCCAAGGCGATGGACCCGAACATCGTCCAGGAATTCGCAAGCTACGGAGTACGTTGATATTTTTTTGAGTTGGGGCCGGTGCGTCTCGAACCCTCGGTAGCCCGGCGAAGACTAATTGGACGGATGCCGCAAGCGGCCTTTAGGGGGCCTTATTGCAGAATTTTTGGAACCGCGCGGCTGGCCTGCGCAGGAGGGACTGGCAATGAGATTGGCTGTCAAAGGACTTACCGCGATCCTGTCCATCATCACCGTCGGCGCCGCACTGTCGCTGCCCGTGTCACCTGCTCGCGCGGCCGACGACGGCAACAGCAAGAACGTCACCGAGGACGAGATCGTCCGCGCGCTCGCGCCGCCGGCGAAGAAGCCCTTGACCCGCGGCCTCTCGATTGGCCCACAGACCGATGCCGCGCCGAGCGCGACCGAGACCAAGCTGATCCAGTCCGTGCGCGGTCGTTCAACGCGCTCGCTCTCGTCGGCCGAGCGCGAGGAGATCGCGTCGGCGGCCAAGGATAAGCCGAACATCGACCTTGAGATCACCTTCGACTACAACTCAGCCAATATCAGCCCCAGATCGCTTGCCTCGGTTCAGGCGCTCGGCCGCGCGCTGACCAGCCCGGACCTGAAGGGCTCGACCTTCGTCGTCGCGGGCCACACTGACGCCGCCGGCGGCGAGGCCTACAATCAAGACCTGTCGGAGCGTCGCGCGGATTCGATCAAGCGCTACCTTGTCGACAAGTACAGCATCTCCGCGACCGACCTCGTCACCGTCGGCTATGGCAAGAGCAAGCTGAAGGACCCGAGCCAGCCGATGGCGGAGGTGAACCGCCGCGTCCAGGTCGTCAACATGGAAAACAAGACCACCGCATCGAAGTGAGCACGGCGTAATCTTTTCGAAGTGACAAGTCGTGATGTGGTGTAACAACTCGCTTCCGAAGCGCGTCCCGCAGCCTTGCGGGACGCCGCTTCGTTTCAGGGAAATGCTCTCGCAAGGCCATGCGCGGACGGCCGCGAGCCAGGCCAGGATGATCCGGCGATGAAGATCACCGAATATCTCAAGCCTGCCGGAACCGTCGTGTTCATCGTCGTGCTCGGCTTCGGCTATTATTTGTTCGAGCATCGGCATCGCCCCGAGGCGAAGGAAACGCCGGGCGAGGCGCTCGTCATCGTGACGAAGTCGACCAATGCCTGCTTCTCGGACCTCGTGCGGGTGACTGGCTTCTTCGTGCCGCGGCGCGAGGCCGTGGTCGTCGCCGAGCAGGAAGGATCCAGGGTTACGGACGTCTTCGTCACCGAAGGTGCGACCGTGACCGAAAATCAGGAGCTCGCGCGCCTGACCGCGCCGCCGCAGATTCCGGGCCAGCCCCAACGGCCCGGCCCGCAAGGCCCGATCTCGCTGAAGGCGCCCGCTCCGGGCCTCGTCACCGAAGTCCGCACCATCGTCGGCGCGCCGGCTTCGCCACAGGCTGGTCCGATGTTCCGCATCGCCGTCAACAACGAGATCGAACTCGACGCCCAGGTTCCGGCCGTGCACATGCCCAAGCTGAGCGCCGGCGCCACCGTTCGCATCAGCCGCGACGACGCGCCCGACCTGATCGGGCGGGTCCGGCTGGTTGCTCCCGAAATCGACCGCACCACGCAGCTCGGCCGCGTCCGCATCAGCGTCACCAACAACCCCTCCCTGAAGATCGGCACGTTCGCCCGCGCTTCCATCGACGCCAAACGAAGCTGCGGCGTCGCGGTGCCCAAGACCGCGATCGACCATCTCACCGTACAGGTGGTCAAAGGCAACACGATCGAGACGCGCAAGGTGCGGGTCGGACTGACGTCCGACAGCGCAACGGAAATCCTCGAAGGGGTCGCGGTCGGCGAAATCGTCGTGGCCGACGCCGGCTCTTCGCTGCATGACGGCGACCAGATCAAAACCATGTTCGCCGATGAACTCGATCGCACGCGGGTACGCTGATGGCTCTCAATATCTCGGCTTGGTCGATCCGCAATCCGCTGCCGTCGGTCGTCTTTTCGATCATCCTGCTGATCCTCGGCTGGGTCTCCTTCACCAAGCTCGCGGTGACGCGGCTGCCCTCGGCCGACATTCCCGTGATCTCGGTGGCGGTGTCGCAGTTCGGCGCCGCCCCCGCCGAACTCGAATCACAGGTCACCAAGACGGTTGAAGACGCGGTCTCCGGCGTCGAGGGCGTGCGGCACATCGCATCGTCGATCACCGACGGGCTGTCGGTCACGACCATTCAGTTTGCTCTGGAGACCAACACCGACCGCGCGCTCAACGACGTCAAGGACGCGGTGACGCGCGTACGCTCGAACCTGCCGCAAAACGTCACCGAACCGCTGATCCAGCGCGTCGACGTCATCGGCCTGCCGATCGTCACCTATGCCGCGATATCGCCCGGCAAGACGCCGGAGCAGCTCTCCTATTTCGTCGACGATGTGGTCAAGCGCGCACTCCAGGGCGTGCGCGGCGTCGCACAGGTCGAGCGCATCGGCGGTGTCGAGCGCGAGATCCTGGTTTCGCTCGATCCCGATCGCATGCAGGCAATGGGGCTCACCGCCGTCAATGTCAGCCAGAGCCTGCGCGGCACCAATGTCGACGTCGCCGGTGGACGCGCCGAGATCGGCAAGAACGACCAGGCGATTCGCACGCTGGCGGGCGCCAAGACGCTCGGCGACCTGACCGGCACCATGATCCCGCTGTTCGGCGGCGGCGAGGTCCGGCTCGACGATCTCGGCACCGTCACCGATACCATCGCCGACCGCCGCACCTTCGCCCGCTTCAACGGCGAGCCGGTGGTCGCGCTCGGCATCAAGCGTTCCAAGGGGGCCAGCGACGTCGTGGTCGCGGCCGCGGTGCAGAAGCGCATCGACGCGCTCAAGGCGTCCTATCCCGACGTCGACCTCAAGCTGATCGACACCTCCGTCGAATACACCAAGGGCAATTATACGGCAGCGATCTCGACCTTGTTCGAAGGCGCCATCCTCGCCGTCGTGATCGTGCTGTTGTTCCTGCGCGATGTGCGCGCCACCATCATCGCCGCGATCTCGTTGCCGCTGTCGATCTTCCCGGCGTTCTGGGCGATGGATATCCTCGGCTTCTCGCTCAACCTCGTCAGCTTCCTCGCCATCACGCTGTCGACGGGCATTCTGGTCGACGACGCCATCGTCGAGATCGAGAACATCGTGCGGCACATGAACATGGGCAAGTCGCCCTATCGTGCCGCGCTCGAAGCCGCCGACGAGATCGGGCTCGCTGTGATCGCAATCTCGCTCACGATCATCGCGATCTTCGCGCCCGCCAGCTTCATGTCGGGCATCGCCGGACAGTTCTTCAAGCAGTTCGGCATCACCGTCTCGGTGCAGGTGTTCTTCTCGCTGCTCGCGGCGCGCTTCGTGACGCCGATGCTGGCGGCCTATTTCCTCAAGCACTCAAATCACCAGGAGCCGCCGCCGGGCCTGGTGCTGCGCAACTACCACAAGATCGTGAAATGGTCGGTGAAGCATTATTTCATCACCGTGCTGATCGGCTTCGGCGTGTTCGCCGCCTCGATCTGGAGCATCACGCTGCTGCCGCAGGGCTTCCTGCCCGCGCAGGACAGCGCGCGCTCGCTGCTCGCGATCGAGTTGCCCCCCGGCACCCAGCTCTCCTATACCGAGAAGGTGACCGAGGACATCGTCGCGCGCCTGCGCAAGCGCTCCGAGGTGAAGAGCATCTTCGTCGACGGCGGCCGGGTCCCGCCGGGGACGCAGGAAGTGCGACGTGCGGCCCTGATCATCAACTACACACCCAAGGACGATCGCGACATCACCCAGCGCGAGCTCGAGTTCTCGATCAGCCAGGAACTGGAGAACATTCCCGACATCCGTTTCTGGTTTCTCGACGAGAACGGCCTGCGCGCGATCTCCCTGGTCGTGACTGGCGTCGACGCCAACATCGTCAACAACGTCGCGAGCGAGCTTGCGACGCAGATGAAGCGGATTCCGACCATCTCCAATGTGATCTCGGAAACCGCGCTGGAACGCCCCGAACTGCGCATCGAGCCGCGGGCCGATCTCGCCGCGCGGCTGGGCGTCTCGACCGAAAGCCTGTCGCAGACCATCCGTGTCGCGACCATCGGCGATGTCGGTCCCGCGCTTGCCAAGTTCGACGTCGGCGACCGCCTGGTGCCGATCCGCGTGCAGCTCGAGGATGCCGCCCGCGGCAATCTCAGAACGCTCGAGCAGTTGCGCGTGCCGCTCGGCGAACACGGCGAGAAGGGCGGCGTGCCACTCTCGGTCATCGCCGACGTCAAGCTCGACCAGGGCCCGACCAGCATCAATCGCTACGATCGCGAGCGGCAGGCCACCGTCGCCGCCGACCTCGTCGGCTCCGCGGCGCTCGGCGACGCAACCAAGAAAATCTCCGACCTGCCGGTGATGAAGACCTTGCCCAAGGGCGTGAAGGTCAGCCCCTCAGGCGATGCCGAAAGCCTCAACGAACTCTCGGACGGCTTTGCCACCGCGATCACTGCGGGCCTGATGATGGTCTATGCGGTGCTGGTACTCTTGTTTGGCACCTTCCTGCAGCCGATCACCATCCTGTTCTCGCTGCCGCTGTCGATCGGCGGCGCCATCGCAGCCCTGCTCATCACCGGCAAGCAGCTCACCACGCCGGTCTGGATCGGCATCCTGATGCTGATGGGCATCGTCACCAAGAACGCGATCATGCTGGTGGAGTTCGCGATCGAAGCGATCCACGCCGGCAAGCCGCGTGAAGAAGCGATGATCGACGCCGGCATGAAACGCGCCCGCCCGATCGTGATGACCACGATCGCGATGGCCGCAGGCATGATGCCGAGCGCGCTCGCAGTCGGCGCCGGCGGCGAGTTCCGCTCGCCAATGGCGCTCGCGGTGATCGGCGGCCTGATCTTCTCGACCATACTGTCACTGGTGTTCGTGCCGGCGATGTTCATGGTGATGGACGATCTCGGCGCCCTGATCTGGCGCTTCGGCAAGCGACTGATCGTGCACAGCGAGGACGCCGAGGCCGACGATCACCACGCGGCTCCGCCAGCCGGCGCAAAGCCCGCGGCAGCGGCGCCGAAGAGCATCGCGCACCCTGCGGCGGAGTAGAAATTGGGCGATCAGGCCCTGAGCCCCATCTGGCGAATATCGGCTTCCCGCGCTATCTTAAGAGCATGACATTCACACGCATCACGATTGACCCCGCTGTCTGCACCGGCAAGCCCTGTGTCCGTGGGCTGCGGTTTCCGGTCGCCCGGCTGCTCGGCCTTTTGGCGGCTGGCGAAACTCGGGAATCTGTCTTGAAGGACTACCCGTACCTCGAAAGCGAAGACATTGATGAAGCCTTGCGCTACGCGGCATTCCTCGCAGAGGATGAAGCTGTTGAGCTCAGGCCAACCGTACCGGCAAAGTGAAATTCCTTGTCGACATGCCACTCTCGCCAACATTGTCGGGTTGGCTGACGGAACTGGGGCACGACGCCGTCCATGCATCCGAGATCGGCCTTCACGCTGCCAGCGATGTAGAAATCATCGAGCGAGCCAGGCACGAGGCTCGTACCGTCGTCACCGCAGACCTTGATTACCCTCGCCTGATTGCGACCGCGGCCAGCGATAGCCCCAGCCTCATTCTTTTTCGGAGTGGCGACTGGGCAGAAGCCAATGTCCGATCCCGACTAGCCGAGGTGCTGTCCGCCCTGACAGAGAACGAGATACAGGGCAGTATCATTACCATCGACCGAGATCGTGTCCGGCGACGCAGACTTCCGATCGCTTGATCCCTACTCGTTCCGCGCGATCGCCGTCAGCTTGGTCATATTCCTCAGTAGGATGCGGCCGCGCTGGAGATCGAGGATCGCTTCCTTGCGCCAGGCCTGGAGCTGGCGGTTGACGCTTTCGCGGGCAGCGCCGACGAAAACGCCGAGCTGTTCCTGCGAGATGTGCACCTCAGAGCCGAAATCGGCGGCGAGGGCGCAGAGCCGCCGGGCCAGCCGCACCGGCAGCGGTTGCAGCATGGATTCTTCCATACGCTCGCTCTGCCAGCGGATGCGCTGGCAGAGCAGCGCGATGATCTTGATCGCGACCTTCGGCTCACGCTCGAGGAAGGCGAGAAAGTCTTCGCGCCGCAGCACGAACAGCTCGCTGGCTTCGCCGGCGGTCGCGTCGGCCGTGCGGCTCTGGCTGTCCAGCACCGCAACCTCGCCGAACAGGTCGCCCGGGCCCATGAAGTTCAGGGTCAGCCGGCTGCCGTCGGCGGCGCCGGTCTCGATCCGGACCTGGCCGCGGCGCACGCCGAACAGCGCATCACCCGGATCGCCCTTCTGGAACAGCACCTCGCCGTTCGCCAGGTGCTGGGTGTGGCAGAGATTGGCCAACCGCTGGAGTTCGTCCGCGCCGAGATCCGCGAACATCGCGTTCATTTTCAGGATGACCGCAAATTCGGCCTGCTTGCTCATTTCAATGTCCTTGTGAATTTCCTTAAGCCAGTTTCCCTGGCAAATCGCTTGGAACCATCAACGTCAGAATCGCGTAAAACCGCGCCGGAGAAGTGTGTCACAAGTCACATAACTTTGCAGCACCCCCGGATTATTTTTAGCCGCTTGGAGCGGCTTCCCGGCCCGGGCTAAACTCACGCGCGAGGGACGGGTGACCGGCCGGCTTCGGCACCGCCTGTCCATCGTTGGAAAGTCGACATGAGAGCAGTCAAATTCGCCGGCGCGGCGATAGCCGCCGTCATCATCGCGATCGCGCTTCTCCTCGTGGTCGGGATTCCCTCGGGTTTCCTGACCTCGACGATCGCAGCGCAAGTCGAGAAGGCAACCGGTTATCGGCTGACGATCGACGGCACCACGAAGATCAGCCTGTGGCCGACGCTGAACGTGACGCTGAACGACCTGACGCTTCAGGATCCGAAGGACCGCAGCGGCATCACACGCCTGACCATCGACAGCGTGCAGGCCGAGATGTCGCTCTCCAGCGTGTGGTCGGGCCGCCCGAAGATCACCGACCTCGTCGTCACCCATCCCGTGCTCTACCAGCCGCTGCTGCGCGAACGGCTGCCGAATGCCGATTCGTCGCCAAAGCTGCTCGCGATTGACATGGCCGGCGCGAGCATCGACCGCGTCAAAATCGTCGACGGCGAAATCGCCTTCGCGCGCGTACGCGATCGCGCCGAGGGCCGCGTTAGCGCCATCAACGCCGACGCCGTCACGGGCCCTGATCGCAAGGTCGACATCACCGGCACCGCACGTGCGGGCGACCACGCCGTCAAGTTCGACATCAAGGCGACGACGCCGGCGCCGCCGATCGATCGGCCGACGATCCCGGTCGATTTCGCCATCGACATGCCCGACGTGCTGAAATCTCAGCTCTCCGGACGTGCCGAGATCCGGCTCAATGGATCCATCGTGATGTTCAATGCCGTCAATGGCACGCTTGGCGATGGCGCGTTCAACGGCTGGGCCTCGGTCGACATCGCGAGCAAGCCCCTGGTCAAGGTCGATCTCGACTTCCAGCGGCTCGCGTTTCCATTGTCGAAATCGCCCGACGGCGCGTCCGGGCAGCCCTGGAGCAATGCGCCGATCGACCTCTCGGGGCTCAATTACGTCGACGCGCAAGTCAGGATCTCGGCGAACGAAGCCGTCATCGGCGAGGCGCGCTTCGCGCCGCTCGCGCTCGATGCAAAGCTCGCGGGCGGCGTGCTGAAGGCCGGCACCGCCAATCTCGGCGCCTATGGCGGCCAGGTCTCGGGCGAGGTGATCCTGGATGCGACCAGCGGCGCACCGAGCTTTGCCATGCATTCCGACCTCGCTGGCGTTCGCGCGCTGCCGCTGCTTCAGGGTCTTGCCGAGTTCGACCGCATCGACGGCAAGCTGCAAGCCAAGCTCGCACTACGCAGTGCCGGCACCAGCCAGCGCGCGCTGATGGCCAACATGCAAGGCACGGCCTTCGTCAATTTCCAGGATGGCGCCATCCGCGGCATCAATGTCGCGCAGATGATCCGCTCGCTGACATCGGGCACGCTGTCCGGCTGGCAGGAAAACCAGAATCCCAGCCAGGAGCAGAGTACGGATTTGTCGCAGCTCTCCGCCTCCTTTCGCATCGACAAGGGCCAGGCGGTGACGACCGATCTCAATCTGATCGGCCCGCTGGTGCGCGTGACCGGCGCCGGCACCATCGCCCTCGACACCAAGATGATGGGCTTCCGCGTCGAGCCGAAGCTGGTGATGACGACCGAAGGCCAGGGCCGCAACTCCGAACCGGTCGGCTTCGGCATTCCCGTGATGATCCAGGGCTCCTGGTCGCAGCCGCGGATCTATCCGGATATGGCCGGCATGCTCGACAATCCGGACGCCGCCTATGCCAAGCTGCGCGACATGGGCAAGGGCCTGTTCGGCGCGGATGGCGCCGGGCTCGCCAATATCTTGGGCGGGCTCGGCGGCGCTTCGCCGGGTGGCGGCAATGCGGCTGGCAATGCCAATCCGCAAACGCAGCAGCCCGGGCAGAACAATCCGCTCGGAGGCCCGCTGGGCGAGGCGATCGGCAATCTGATCCAGCAGGGACTCTCCGGCGGCGCTGCAACTGGCGCGGGCACCGGCACTGGTACCGCCACCGGCCGGAGCCGCAGCCTGCCCGCTACGCCGTCCACGCCGGCACCGCAGGCCTCGCCGGCGCCTCCCGCCCAGGCGGATCCGCCGGTTGCGCAGCAGGACAGCCAGCCGATGAACGACGTGCTGCGACAGCTCTTCAATCGGTGATCTCCCGCTGCGACAATTCACCACCCTGCCGGGCCGACTTCGCCGCCCGCAGCGGGTAACCACGCCCGGCGCTCGACCGGTCCCTCGGCCCAAATTGTGGTAGAAGGGCGCTCGGGCTCGTACGGCCCGTAGCGCTGGCGTCGGTCGTGGCGCGAGAGGATCCGGATGGCAGGAGCGACAGACAAGACCAGGTTCTTCCGCGAGGGCCTGTTCGCCAAATATGTCGTCTCCCTGGTCGGCCTCGTCGTGTTCGTGCTCGCCGTCAACGGCGCGATGGAGACCTGGATCTCCTACCGCGCTACCAAGACGTCGCTGACCGACGGGCTGGAGGACAAGGCGCAGGCCGCCGCCCGTCGCATCGAGCAATCGGTCTCCGAACTCGAGCGCCAGATCAGCTGGGTGACCCGGGCAAGCCAGGACACCCTCGAGAAGCGCCGCGCCGACTATGCCCAGCTGCTGCACCAGGTCGCGGTCGTCTCCCAATTGTTCCAGCTCAATGGCGACGGCCGCGAGGTGCTGCGGGTCTCGCGCCAATCGACCTCGACCGGCGGCAACGCCGACCTCTCCCGCGACATGCGCTTTACCGACACGGTCGCGCGCGGCGTCAGCTACGCGCCGGCCTATTTCGTCGATCGGACGCCGTTCATGTCGATCTCGGTGGCGCATTCGGGCTTCAACGCCGGCGTCACCGTGGCCGAGATCGATCTCAGCTTTCTCTCCGAGTCGCTGTCCGATGCCCAGGTCGGCAAGGCCGCCTTCGCCTATGTCGTGGATCCGCGCGGCCGCGTGCTGGCGACGTCGTCGAAGGGGCCCGATGTCGGCAAAGACCTGTCCAAGCTGCCGCAGGTCGCCGCCGCGATCGCGCCGGGCGGCGAACCCGACACCTCCGGCACCGACTTCAACGGCCATTCGGTGCTGGCCGCCGCGAGCACGGTGCCGAAGCTCGGCTGGAGCGTGCTGTTCGAGCAGCCGACCACCCAGGCGCTGACGCCGATCCGCGACCAGCTGGTGCGGATCGCGCTTCTGATCGGCATGGGCCTGATGGTCGCGATCCTCGCCGGCACGCTGCTCGCCCGCCGCATGATCATCCCGATCACCGCGCTGCGCGACGGCGCGCACAAGCTCGGCGAAGGCGACTTCAGCCATCGCATCGAGGTGCACACGTCCGACGAGCTGGAAGACCTGGCCGGACAGTTCAACCGCATGGCCGGTCAGATCCAGGAGACCTATTCGGACTTGGAGACCAAGGTCGAGGAACGCACCCGCGACCTCGCGCAGTCGATCAACGAGCTCAAGGTGCTGGAAGAGGTCGGCCGCGCGGTGGCCTCCTCGCTCGATCTCAACGCCGTGCTGCCGACCATCGCGGCGCGCGCGATCGAGATCACCCATGCCGATGCGGTGCTGATCTACGGCTACGATGCCGAGACGCGCCGGTTCAACCTGGTCGAGGCCAATGGCATCGACAAATCGGCCGAGGGCGCCCATGTCACCATCGACGAGGCCCAGAACATCCTGAGCGATGCCGCAGGCTCCGGCGAGCCGATCGCGCTTGCCGATCTCGACCACGCCGCCGAACAGCCGCTGCGGGACGTTGCGATCGAAGCTGGCTTCCACTCGGTGCTGGTGGTGCCGTTGCTGGACCAGCAGGGCACGCTCGGCTCGCTGGTGGTGCTGCGCCGCGCCAGCGGCGAGTTCGCCAGCAGCCTCACCGGATTGATGCGCACCTTCGCGCACCAGGCCGTGCTGGCGATGCGCAATGCGCGGCTGTTCAGCGAGGTCGACGACAAGGGCCGCGAGCTCGCCGCCGCGCACCAGACCGTGCAGCAGCAGGCGGCCAAGCTTCAGGAGCAGACCGAGCAGCTCCGCAACTGGAATCGCTCGCTGGAGGAACGCGTCGAGAAGCAGTTAGGGGAGATCGGCCGCATCAAGCGGCTCGAACGTTTCCTCGCCCCGCAGGTCGCCCAACTCATCGCCTCGTCCGACGGCCACGATGCGCTGCTCGACAGCCACCGCCGCGAGGTCACGGTCGTGTTCTGCGACCTGCGCGGCTTCACCTCCTTCACCGAGGCGACCGAGCCGGAAGAGGCGATGAACGTGCTGCGCGAATATCATGCGGCGCTCGGCGAGCTGATCCACCGCTATGAAGGCACGCTCGACCGCTTTGCCGGCGACGGCGTGATGATCCTGTTCAACGCGCCGATTCAATTCGCCGACCACACCAAGCGCGCGGTGAAGATGGCGGTCGAGATGCGCGACGAGATCGGCAAGCTGACCGAGAAGTGGAAGAACCGCGGCCACTCGCTCGGCTTCGGCGTCGGCGTCGCGATGGGCTACGCCACGCTCGGCCAGATCGGCTTCGAGCAGCGGCTCGAATATGCCGCGATCGGCAGCGTCACCAACCTCTCCTCGCGCCTGTGCGATGAAGCCAAGGCCGGTCAGGTCGTGGTCTCCCGCCGCGTCTACGGCATGGTCGAGCCGTTCGTCGAAGCCCGCGCGCTCGACGATCTCGTGCTCAAGGGCTTCAACCACCCCGTGCTGGCGATGGAGATCCTGTCGTGGCGCGAGGAGGTGGAGAACGTGGTGGACGCGGCGGCGGCAAGGCGGAGGATGTAGGCGCAAACAAAAAGTCGAAAACAACCCCATGCACAGTAGACGGTACGTGTCGGATCAATGACTTACGTGCGCGTGCCAAAAGCCGGTTTGACCCGTCGGGCAAAACACTGGCAGAATGGCATGATCGGGCCGTCGTGCCGAACCTCCCGGATCATCGGGCTCCTGTGTTGCTTTGCCCTGGGGTCAGTCGACCCTGCGGTCGCGATCCCGCTCTGACAGGCTCTCTGCGCGCGCGAGCTCAATCACGCCGTTGCGGACCGCAACAACTTCCAGCTCGTCACCCTCCTTCAGGCCGAGCGCATCAACTAGCGCCTGAGGAAGCTCAACTGCGAGGTCCTCGTCCATTCTGAAAATCTTCGCCATCTTTTGAACCTCAGATGAGGAGCTCGATGTTCTCATCGGGCATGTCAGCACCCAAGGCATTCATCCAAGAGAGGCACAGATCGCGCGATGCATACTTTCCCCATTGTTCTTGCTCATCGCGCTCAACGACCGGGAAGGTTGAATAGATATACCGAATCTGTTCACGATCTACGATGCCGTAAAGATGAAAATACAGAGCATCCAGCTTGGCACGAAGAGACAGGCGCCGCCGCTCATCCCACAGGAAGGGTGACTTCACATCACCATCAGCGTCGAGATAATTCATATCGCGAGCGAAAGGAGCCATGTCGTTTGAGGTGTAGGTCAGCTCAAGGACGACCTCTCGAACAATTTCCTCGGCGGACTTAGAGCCGAACTTCCGCCGATAATCCCGCTTGGAAAGAAGAGGAAGTTGCTCAATAAGGTACCACGCGAGATGGTTTCCGTGAACTTTCTGACGCGAAAGATAATCTAGAACGACGCAATTGAGATTTGCGAGCACAAGCACCGCGAACTCTGAATACGGAGGCGAAGGACATTCACTGCCACCATCTGGTGCTGGAAATATCACTGGCAACGTATGTCCAGCAGCTACGCGAGGAATAAGTGTCGCAATCGTTGTTCGCGCGTTGGTAACAGACGTAACGTCCTTAATTGCTATGCACCATTCCGTTTGAGCATCCCAACGCAGGGACGCTGCTTGCACCCAGTAGCGACTCTTCGCGGTGCGCCCCGGATCCAGATGATCCTCAACTGTCAACTCACTGCCTTGACCTGTTCGAAAGAGATTCTGATCGGCCAGGACGATATCCGAAGCTCGATG
The DNA here is from genome assembly GCF_029051685.1 of Bradyrhizobium sp. CSA207. Lineage (GTDB taxonomy): Bacteria > Pseudomonadota > Alphaproteobacteria > Rhizobiales > Xanthobacteraceae > Bradyrhizobium. Next base: position 188,781 of record NZ_JAACFT010000012.1, read on the forward strand.
ATCATAAGCCTGGACCATTTTTCCTTCATATAGAGGAAGCCAATCGCCCAGCGCAGAACGCCAACGATCGCCTTCCAGGCGCCAAGCGCCCTCTTTTTCCTCAAGCTCCTTCTCGGTACGGAAAAGTTCAGAATCGTTCGCCATATCAAACATGCGCACGTATCGCACGGGCCACGACCTCGACTCGTCCCCATGCGATCGATCAACTAACACAGGGAACTTGCGGTAGACTGTCAAAGCCAGTTCTGCATCGCGTCGGCTTCGCAAAATGGGCGCGGTGCGGCTATTTGGATTGATCCGCGCTACATCCTCGGAGGAAACAGCGAACACCCGATCAGGATTGTTCAATTCCTCCAGGTCTCGAACAAAGAACCCAAAAGATATTTGGGCAAATCGACGGGACAAGCCGCCAGCCACGTAGGCACAGAACTTGAAGCGATAGTATACGTCGGGAAAAAATAGCGTACCGTCGGCTCTCTTGTTGAAGAAATCTATGACGCAAGCCAGCCGTTTATCGTCAGTCAGCTTGCGGAAGAAGTTCGCAGAACTCTGGTCCGACGCAATTCCCGACGGGACGAGAAGCCCAATCATTCCGCCAGGCTTTACCAACGCGTGTGCTCGCTCGATAAAAAGCGAGTTCAGATTCGTATCTCCCCCAGAAAGAAGGGGATAATCAGGACCACTTCTCGCAACACGACTCGCCGCTTCCGCGCGCTCAACAGCCAAATTGAAATCTGCCGCAAGAGAAGGATCACTTTTCTCCGACGACTTGATCAGCGTCTTTCGCTTAGCCGCTGTCTCGGCTCTAGCGATCTCGGGCTTTCGCGCCGCCCACCACTCTACCTCTTGTAGCTTCAGCCTATCCCAAGGCGGGTTTCCAATTATCGCATCAAATCCGCCGCCTCTTTCAGCGCTTTCCCAACTCGACCAGACGCCTGGAAAGGCGACCTGCCAATTTAGAAATCCTTCCTCACGAACCAAGCGTCGGGCCTTGGTCAAGATTTCAGCAAACTTCGAACCCTCAGTCCGATCATTTAAAGAGGGCTCCGCGCCGAGGGAGATCTGAACTGGATCACCAAACTGGCCATCGAAGTAAGCTGCTAGTGCGGCTCGATCCTCGCGACCACGAATGTTCAGCCAATCAAACGCATGAACCAAAGATAGGAAGGCGTTTAGTGGCGAAGTCATCTCGTAGACCTCGTCAAAAACGTCTTTGGATCGATGGGCCTCCGCAATTTCGGCGTCGGTTAATCCCTCGATGATTTGCATGGACGCAGCTGCGCGCATCGCTCGAGTTGTGGGCCCATGCAGCAGGAGCGGCGCACCGAGCGCCGAAGCACGATCCATGCCTGCCCTAACCCAGGAGCCGAATAGACTGTCCCCGCAGCGCAGGTGGTGGTCAAGAAATGACAGAGGGGCTCCGACAGTAAATGTGTGAAGCCAAAGCGAAACCTTCGACAGCTCCACTGCCATTGGGTTTTTGTCCACGCCGTACACGCAGCGTTTTAGAACCATCCGGCGAATAATGTGACGATCATCAAGCTGGTCAAAATCCAACGACCAATTGTTATCCGTTGCATTCTTGAAGATTGTGTTCCTGATGTCCTCGATCCGATTGCCCAACGGGGAGACGTACTCCGCCCATTCGCCCACCTTCTCAGATTCCGCAACCGCTGCGATTACTTGGTCGGTGAGATAGTCCACCAGAGCAACCAGGAAGTGCCCCGAACCCATGGCGGGATCACAAATGCGCAGCGCCAATATCTGAGTTGCCGGATCTAACGTCGCCAAGGTGGCACGCCGAACTGCGGCTGAATCCCGCCTCTTCGCTAGCTCTTCGCTCTTATCGCGAAACGCAGACATCTTTTCCGCGATAAGAGGCTCAATTGTTCGTTGGATGATGAGAACGACGAGATCATCGGGCGTGTAGTAGCTTCCGGAGCCTTTGCGAGCAAAGATGTTAGGTCTGATTTCGAGTGAGCCGGATTTACGACGAACCTCATGCTCAAGCAGTCGTTCATAAATGGAGCCGAGCTGTCGAACGGAAAGGTCCCGGTAATTGATGTACTTTCGTTCTCCGGAAGAGTGATCAAACGAAAGGGCATCAATCACATCGGCGATAACAGCATCGCCGAGGCGGAAGGTGGTAAGAAGTGGGGTTCGCTGTTGATCGAAAAGACCACCGTTGTAGGGGGGCAGCCCTATGGAGCCATCGCCTTTGTCAATTGCTCGGCAGAGATCATCGATGACCGCCCAGTATCGCGAAGCAGTCTCCGAGAAAGTATCGCCGGCGCCCTTTCGTCGTCCGACGTCGAGGCGGACTTTGTCACGTAAGCTGTAGTTATCGTAACGGGCATCACGCACCGGAAGCAGATCTCGATCTTCCGCGTATAGGATAAATAGCAGTCGGTACAAGAGGATCAGCGAGGCATCACGCACCTCGGATAGCGCGGCAGACGGCGCGGCCCCAGCTATCGCTCGGACTAACTTCGGAAATACGTCTTGGAATACCAAGGTCGAAAGATTAGCTGCGACATGCTCCTCGTAGAAGCGTCCAAGCTCTAATGCACGTTGATGGAACGTCGTCCCAACCCCTGGCGAAGGAAGAAAGGAGCCGCGAGAGAAAACAACAAGAAATACACGGAGCCAGTGGCGCTGCTCTTCCGCGCTCAAGGCAAAGAGGCCACCTTCGTATCCCACGATCTGCAACGCGTGGGCTAAGTCCAGCTCAAAGAACTCTTCGGAGATGGACCTAGCTCCTTGGAAGTACAATCGCCAGCGGGCCCCGTTGGTCAACATCCCCCAGCGAAGCTTCCCTCCAGTGATATCGTCTGCACGGCGAAGATACCGAAGCATTTGAGTAGAAGGTGCGGTGACCTCCTCCCCAGAGCTGCGTCCGCCAGTTCGTCGATCCAGCGGGCGTCCCCAACGTTTAGATTCAACTAATACGAGGCCGTGCTGGTAACGCTTCCAAGTTTCATCGAACTTGTTAGCTTGAACCTTTGCACCCGCGTTCGCAAATAATAGTCCGTCGGGAACGTCGTCCCGCCCCCTTACAGCTAGGTTCTGCTGACGCAGCCAATCAATCCAATCGAGTCGCTCCAGAACTGGCCAGATAAGTTCGTCCTCGGTCTGGCTCTCACTTGTTGCTCGGTTGAGGGGCAGCCGACGAAAGATGGCTACGAGGTCATCTTTCAGATTGTCGACGCTGGCGTCGTCGAGCGCCAGCCATTCGGGCGTCCGACGAATTCCGTCGAGAAGGAAATCTCGTGAGAACAGATTTCCTTGGATAATCATGGCTGTGTCGATCATTTTGACGTTTTGGGGCCAGTCCGAACCTGGAAGCAACAGTTGAATGTCTAGTGCCTCGGTTTTTCCAAGCTTAATCCTACGGGAAAAGCCCTGGCCCACGCTTGGGCGCGCTCCTACCGGCAGCGGCGGCGGCCGGTTGGCCTCGGAATTCCTGGCTGACAATTATGATTAGCTGATTCGCCGCGCGCTGGACGCAGCGGAACAAATCATTGATCGAGTGCCCGCAAGCCGCGCGGCGCCTCCGACTCAGTCAAGGGCAACGATGTGCCTGCATTTGCCGCCATGCGAGCCGGCGGCGCGTGCGTTTATTCAAATCGCAGCTTGTAAGAATCTCTTACAAGTTCAGCAGCAGGGCGCTCGATCGCAGGCATCTCAGCACGTCTTCGCGAGGTAATCACGCCCCCCGCTTCGGCCCGATCGCCTCAAACCCCGCCTTCTGCTCGTCGCTCAGATCCGCCTCGAAATCATCCAGCGCATCGGCGACGCCGTTCACGGCTTGCAGCATGGTTTCGAGCCGCGCTTTGGCCGCTTTGAGGCGGGCTTGCGGGGTTGCTTCGGGCTTCGTTGGGCAGGCGCTCAGCGTCTGCATGGTGCGCAGCGCGGTGTCCTGGAGCACCTCAAACCTGGCGCGGGCGACCTCGTCGAGACGGAGCGTGGCGGCGATGTCGGCCGCGGGCCATTGCTGCTGCACCAGTTGCTCGTACTGTCGCTGCATCTGCTCGTCATAGCGGGGATCGCTATCCGCCTTGCAGGCCGAATTCGCCTGGGGGTTCTTTTGCTGGATTGAGGCAAGCGCGGCGCGGCGGTCTTTTGCCAGCGCATCGAGCTTTGCTTTCTGGTCGTCACTAAGGAGATCGACGAATTTTGCGAGCGATGGCGCCACGGCGTCCGCTGCCTTGATCATGGCCTCGAGGCGATCGCGCATCAAAGCGAGGCGATCCGGTGCGTTCGCTGGCGCCTGCGCCGGGCAGGCGCCGCGGATGGTGTCGCCCGCCGCAGTCCAGGCCGACGCGAGCTCGTCGAGCGCGGTGCGCTGCGATTCGTTCGGCTGCACCGCGGCGGCGATGCGCTCGACCGGCAGGCCGCCGGTGTCGCTGGCATCGCAGACGTTCTCGACGGACGGGACCTTTCGCGCGCGCCGACCTTGCGGCGCGGTGTAGGCGGCGAGCTCTGCGGCCGCATAGGGCGCGAAGAGCGCGGCATAGATGTCGCCATAGCCATAGAGCGAGAGGCTGGTCGGATCGCCGAAGATGACCGCGTTGGTGAGATCGTCATGCGCGAACGGCCAGAACACCGGACCAGCCCAGCCGTAGCTGCCGTCAGGATGCCGCCACCAGCCTTGCGGGCGGCGGCCGCCGTGCCAGCCCGACAGCGCAGCTTCCGCCGTAAGCGCGGCACGCAGAACGTAGGGATTGGCGAGCTGGTCACGCTCGGCGCCGCGGGGGTCATTACGAGGATCTTGCGATCGCAGCGCAGCGGAGCGGGTGCGCCCGCCTCGCACCGCCATGCGGGCATGGCGCAGCCGCGACAGGCCGATCACATGGCCGACGGCAAAGCGCGCAACACCGAGCGGACCGCCGCGCAATCCGAACTGCGCCTCGGCCCGATTGGGCAGCAGCACTGCGAGAGCCACCAAGGCCGCGCTGGCCAGCGCAAGTCCCATGCGCGGTCTCGATGGGACCACTGACCTGACCACTAAGCCGACCACTTCTTGGCCCTCCTCCCACGCCAAGCGCGCATCACGCCGTATCACAATGACGCACAAGGGAACTGAAGGTTCCGCGGTCCCGGATGCGACGTGCTGCGTTTCACGGGGATTGTCCGCGGGCTTGCTCCGCCTCTCCCGCTTGCGGGAGAGGCCGACGCGCCCCGGGCGATGCGAAGCATCGTCCCGAGCGCGGCGGGTGAGGGCTCTCGCCACGGCGGGATATCGTCCCCAATCTCAACAATCCCGACGCGGAGACACCCCCACCCCGACCCTCCCCCGCAAGCGGGAGAGGGAGCGCACCTTCATCGCAACTGCGGCCGAACTCCGCCGGCCAGGTTCAGGAGAGACCGCCGGCTCACTGCGGCTTTTGCGGCAGCACGACGGTCTGGCCGGGATAAATCAGATTGGGATTGTGGATCTTGTCGCGGTTGGCCTTGAAGATCACCGCGTAGCGCGCGCCGTCGCCGTAGGCAAGGCGGCTGAGGGCCCAGAGGCTGTCGCCGCGGGAAATCACCCGGCTGCCACCCTGCTGCGTCGGCGCAGTGCCGAACACCTCGGCGGGCGAAGCCGATGCGACCGCTGCGCCAGCGGCCTCGGCTGGCGCCCTTGCCAAAGCCCTCGGCTTCGCTGGTCCCATCATCCTGGGCTGCGCCCTGTCCGACGCCGAGGCATGGCGCGGCGCGGCTGACGGCAACGATGCCACGATGTCCGCTTTGTCGTCCGGCTTGTCGACTTGCTTCGCCTCCTGCTTGACGGCTGGTGCCGGACGCGCGGGCGGCGGCGCGGCTTCGGCGATCGTCACCGACATGGTGCGGCCGGATTGCGTGACGGTGCCATCCGGCGCCCTGGCGCGCAGCGTCAGCTCATAGCTGCCAGCGGGAAGCTGCGGCGGCGTCATGACGAACTGGCCCGAAGCGTCGGCCACCACGGCATCGAGCGGCTTGCCGTCACGCAGCAGCTCGACCTTCGCACCCGGCGCGGCCTGGCCGGCGATCACCGCCGACTCGCCGTGGTCGTCGATGCGGGCGACGTCGAAACGGGGACCTGTGTCGGCTGCGGCCGGCGGCGGCTTGACCGGCGCGAGATCGGCGAGCGCGGCCGTGACCTGCTTCTGCGTCTCGGCCACGGCGCCCGCCTGCGGCGCGGCGGCCGGCGCTGCGGATGGCGCGGGCTGCGCGCCGGCGGCGAGCTTTGGCTCCCCTGCTCTCGGCTCGGGCTTGACCTCGGGCTTGGCGGCGATCTCGGCCGGCGCACCGCCCGGCAGAAACCGGCGCAGCTCTGTGGGGCCAATCACCAGCGCGGTGCCGACGACCGCAAGCACGCAGAATGCAATGAGGGCCTTGAATGCGGTTATCATCGAAAAACAAACCCTTGGTCGTAGATCAACCGCGCCAGCCTGCGCCGATTTGGCCACGGCAGCAAGCCGGCCGATGGGATGATCGCCGCTTCGCTTCCAGGCGCCGCGGATGAACCGGCGCGCCGCCCTGGCCGGCTTCACCTGCGCTCGCCGGAACCCGCCGATTTGCTTCCGATTCATACTTCCCTAACCCTTGCAGATAACAAGCCTTGCAGGTAACCCGGTCTTGTCGGTTTTGCCGCATCTTGCATCCCACGGGAGGGCTGGATGGGCACATCGATCCGATGGAGCGCGCGCATGCGCGTATTGCTCCGCCGCTGGCGCGGCGCGCCGCTGACATGGCTGATCGTCGGCGGCTTCGTGCTGATGGTCGCGACCGCCATCGGCACGGCGCTGACCGTCGACCGCTTCCGGCAGAACGCGATCGAGAGCGGCCGCGACAGCCTGGAGAGCGCGGTGCGGCTGCTCGCCCGACATTTCGACCGCGAGTTCGAGGATTTTGCGGTGCTGCAGAAGAGCGTCATCGCCGAGCTCGAAAGCCATGGCATCGAATCCGCGGACGTCTTCCGCAGCGAGATGGCCACGCTCGCCGTGCATGAAGCGCTGCGCGCCAAAGCCAGCGGCTGGACCGATGTCGCCGGCGCCAATGTATTCGACGCGAACGGCGTGCTGATCAACTCGTCGCGGCGCTGGCCGGTCGCCGATATTTCGATCGGCGACCGCGGCTATTTCAACCGGCTCAAGAATGATCCGGCCGCGCAGGAGGAGATCGAGGTCGTAGCGGGCCGGATCGGCAACGCGCCGGTCATCGTGTTCGCCCGGCGCGTGTCGGGGCCTCGCGGCGAGTTCTTCGGCATCGTCTCGCGCGCGATCGCGCCGGATCAGCTCGAATCGTTCTTCGCCTCGACCGGGCTCGGCGAGGACTCCTCGATCGCCATGCATCACCAGAACGGCCAGTTGCTCGCGCGCATTCCGCATGTCGACGCCATGATCGGGCAGAACTACCGCACGGGCTCGCCGGAGCAGATGGCCGTGTTCCAGCGCACCTTCGTCACCACCCAGCTCGCAAGCCCGATCGACGGCAAGGACCGCCTCGTCGCCGCGCGCCTGCTCGCCGGCGAGCCGCTGGTCGTGATCGCGACCAAATCGCTCGACGCCACGCTCGCCACCTGGCGCACGCAAACCAAGTTCTTCGTCACCGTCGCGGTGCTGTCGGTCGGCCTGCTCGTGCTCACGCTGTTCCTGATCTTTCGCCAGGTGACGCACCGGCTCTCGCTGGAGAAGCAGCGGCTCGACACCGCGCTGAACACGATGACGCAGGGCCTTCTGATGTTCGACCAGGACGAGCGGCTCATCGTCTGCAATCGGCGCTACGTCGAGATGTACCAACTGTCGACTGCCGTGGTGAAGCCGGGCGTCCATTTCCGCGACGTGATCCAGCACCGCCACGACACCGGCTCGTTCCACGGCGACGTCGATTGCTATTGCGACGGCATCTTGAGCAATGTCGGACTTACGCAGAGCGCCATCGTGGAGACCGCCGACGGCCGCCTGATCGAGATCAAGAACCAGCCCGGCGCCGCCGGCGGCTGGCTCGCCACCCATGACGACGTCACCGAGCGCATCCGCGCCGACGAGCGCATCGCGCACATGGCGCATTACGACGCGCTGACCGATCTTCCCAACCGCGTGCTGATGCGCGGCCATCTGGAGCGCCGCGTCGCGGAGCTCAGCGAAGGCAAGCCGTTCGCGATCCTCTATATCGACGTCGACGAGTTCAAGGGCGTCAACGATTCGCTCGGCCACGAGGTCGGCGACGAATTGCTGCGCCAGGTGGCAAACCGCCTGCGCGCCTGCGTCAGCGGCAACGATCTGGTGGCGCGGCTAGGGGGCGACGAATTCGCCATCGTCAAGGCGGCTACCCGCGACCCGGCCGAGCTGACCGCGCTGGCGGAGCGGATCCTGAACACGCTGCGCACGCCGGTGGACTGCAAGGGCCAGGAGATCCCGACCGACGCCAGCATCGGCATCGCGATCGCGCCGGACCATGGCGACAATCTCGACGATTTGCTCAAGCGCGCCGATCTTGCGATGTACGCCGCGAAATCCGAGGGCCGCCGCACCTTCCGCATCTTCGTGCCCGAATACGATGCCAAGGCGAGGCAGCGCCGCCTCCTCGAGTTCGACCTGCGCCAGGCGCTCGCCCGCGGCGAGTTCGAGGTGCATTACCAGCCGCTGGTCGATCTTGCGGCCAATGTGGTGACCGGCTGCGAGGCACTGCTGCGCTGGCACCATCCGGAGCGCGGCATGGTCTCGCCCGCGGAATTCATCCCGGTCGCCGAAGACACCGGATTGATCGCTGAGATCGGCGAGTGGGTGCTCAAGCAGGCTTGCACGGAGGCGGCCGGTTGGCCCGGCGATATCCAAATCGCCGTCAACGTCTCGCCGGTGCAGTTCCGCTCCAGGACGCTGGCGCTGAAGGTTGCCGCCGCGCTTGCGGAATCGGGCCTCGCGCCCGGACGGCTCGAGCTCGAGATCACCGAGACCGTGCTGATCCGCGACGACGCCGAGGCGCTGACGATCCTGCAGCAGCTGCGCGAGCTCGGCGTGCGCATCGCGCTCGACGATTTCGGCACCGGCTATTCGTCACTGAGCTATCTGCACAGATTCCCGTTCGACAAGATCAAGATCGACCGCAGCTTCATCAGCGACATCGGCGAGCCCGAGGATTCCTCGCCGATCGTGCAGGCTGTGGTGCACATGGCCGCCGCGCGCCACATGGCGACGACGGCCGAAGGCGTCGAGACCGAGGCGCAGCGCGAGGTGCTGCGGCAGCTCGGATGCAGCCAGATGCAGGGCTGGCTGTTCAGCCCGGCGGTGCCGGCGGCGAAGTTGAAGCAGCTGCTGTCGGCGCAGGCGGCGGCCTGACTCGCCGCGAAGGCGAAGCCGCGATGGCAACGCCAGACTCAGGAATACCGGACGTTCACATCCCCAATCTGGCGGCGCGCACTTCAGCCAGCTCGGCGTCCGGATGGGCGACGATGGTGGCGAACATGATGCCGCTGATGATGAGCGACCAGGCGGTGTCCCAATAGATCCAAAACACGTGTCAGCCTCCGTTTGAGTATCCTCCGCCCGCGAGACCCGGGGGGACGCGGGACATGGCTGCCGTTTCCCGATATGCGGCCGGGCGGACGCCCGCGAATGTGCGGGCGAAGCGCGGGGCTATTTTTGTTGGTCGGCGGGACCCTGCGATCGGTTTGACCGGTGTGGCGCTTTGCCACGACGTCTTCATCCCGCTCGTGTTCGCGGGGGCGCGGCAGCAGTTTGGGCTGGCCGGCCTGACCGCCGTGCTTGCCGCCCATGTCGGACTTACCTTCGAGATCGTTTTTGAGATCGTTTTCTTGCGCGTTTTCTTGGGGCATGTCGGATCAATTCACTCGCGCGGCATTGGTTCGCAATGGCGTCGGCGCTCTTCGGCTGTGAACGAGTTCATAGGATCGTCGCGGTTTGCAGTGCACGATGGTTCTCGCACGGGATTTTCGACGACGGATCCGGCTGATGCGCAAACGACTGGTCGCCTGGACCCTCCTGACCTCGGCATTGCTTGCGGTCGCCGTGTGGACCGTGCTGGGACCGCCCGAGCGCGCCTCCGGCCTGCATGTCCCCTCCCGCAGCCTGGAAGCGGCGGTGCGATAGAAGGCGTGACCGATACAATCTCGGCATCGATCGATCCCAATTGGAGTTTGGTGCGACGGAGCGCCTGCCGCTATCCTCTGCCGCAAACAACAACGCCGCACCGGCTCAAGGAGGAACGCCCATGCTCAGACCGACACGCCGCATCGCATCCAGAGCGCCCCGCGCTGCGATCGCCGCCACTTTGCTCGCTTTCCTCGCCCTCATTTTGGGAGTCCGCACCGGCATGGCCGAAACCTTCGCCTATATCGGCAATGCCGACAGCAACGACATCAGCGTGTTCAAGATGGACGCGAGCGGTGAGATGGTGCCGGTGCAGACGGCCGCTTTCACCGGCGTCGAGAAGCCCGGCTCCTCGACGCCGCTGGCGGTCACCCCCGACAAGCGCGTGCTGGTCGCCGGCATCCGCTCGCAGCCGTTCCAGGCGGTGAGCTTTGCGATCGACCCCAAAACCGGACAGCTCAGCCGTATCGGCGGCGGACCGCTCGCCGACAGCATGGCCAATATCGCGACCGACCGCGGCGGCAAATTCCTGTTCAGCGCCTCCTATGGCGGCAACAAGGTCGCGGTGAATCCGCTGCTCGCAAACGGCCTCGCCGGCGAGCCGAAGCAGGTGATCCCGACCGGGCTGAACGCGCACGCGATCCTGCCCTCGCCCGACAACCGCTTCGTGTTCGCAACCAATCTCGGCTCCGACCAGGTGCTGAGCTTTGCGTTTGATGCCGCCACTGGCACGCTGACACCGGGCGATCCGCCGGCGATCAAGGTGCCGGAGAAATCGGGGCCGCGGCACTTCGTGTTCCATCCCAATAGCAAGCTCGTCTACCTCATCCACGAGCTCAACGCCGACGTCGCGGCCTTCAGCTATGAGGGGAAGAGCGGCGCATGGCACGAAATCCAGCGCACCACGGCGCTGCCGGAAGGCTTTTCCGGCAAACCTTGGGCGGCCGACATCCACGTCACGCCGGACGGCCGCTTCCTCTACGCCTCCGAGCGCACCACCAGCACGCTCACCGCCTACAAGATCGACGCGGCGAGCGGCAAGCTGACCACGATCGGCAGCGTGCCGACCGAAAAGCAGCCGCGCGGCTTCAACATCGATCCCACCGGCCGCTATCTCGCGGCGGTCGGCGAGACGTCCGACAGCATGACGGTCTATACAATCGACCAGACCAGCGGCGCGCTCGCCAAGCTGAAATCCTATCCCACCGGCAAGAAGCCGAACTGGGTGGAGTTCGTCAGCCTGCCGTGAGGGGAATCTCCTCGTACCCTCCCCTGGAGGGGGAGGGTCGGCTCACATTGAGCGCAGCGAAATGTGAGCCGGGGTGGGGTGATAGTCTCTCCGCATCGCTCACTGCCCGAATTGAGAGATCACCCCACCCCGCTCGCGCTTCGCGCGATCGACCCTCCCCCTCCAGGGGAGGGTGCGAACGGCGAACCTCATCTTCATTTCCGCGACTAATTCAACGGGCGGCATCGCGCCGCCTGCTGCGGCATCGTCGGCCCCCATCCGCCCATGGCCGGCCGCGACCGCTTCTGCTATCGATTGAGGCCTTGCGGCCAACCGGAATGACCTATGCGTCCATTGCCTGCGCGTTGCTTTTTCCAAAAACTCGTTGCACTCGCCGGACTGCTGGTGCTGTCCGCCCAGCCCGCGCCTGCCGCCGACGACGCCTCCAAGGATGCGCCCAAGGACACGCCGAAGGGGCCGGCGGTCACGGTGCTGAAGGCGGCAAAGTCCTGTTTCTCCGACATCGTCGAGGCCACGGGCACGATCGTCGCGCGCGAGGAAACCTCGGTGCGGCCGGAGCGGCCGGGGCTGAAGGTGACGGAGGTGCTGGCGGAAGCCGGCGACACCACCACGGCCGGCCAGTTGCTGGCACGGCTGGCGCTGCCCGAAGGCGGCACGCTCCAGGTCGCAGCCCCGGTGGCGGGCATCATCGCCACGTCGACGGCGCAGATCGGCGGACTCGCTTCGGCTAAGGGCGAAGCGCTGTTCACGATCGTGGCGCGCAGCGAATATGATCTCGTCGGCCTGGTGGCGACCAGCGACATCAGGAGGCTTGCGGTCAACCAGCCGGCGACCGTGCGCATCGCCGGCGCCGGCGATATGGACGGCAAGGTGCGCCGCATCGGGCCGACAGTCGAGCCGAACATCCAGCAGGGCCTCGTCTATATCGGCATCTCGTCGCAGAAGCGGCTGTTGCTGAACGCGAGCGGACGGGCGCTGATCAAGACCGGGCAGAGCTGCAACGTCGCGGTGCCGCTGACCGCCGTGCAATATTCGTCCGCCGGCACCGTGGTGCAGGTGATCCGGCGCAACCGCGTCGAGACCAAGCGCGTCGAGGTTGGATTGATGTCGGGCGGCAATATCGAGGTCCGCGACGGCCTCAATGAAGGCGACATCGTCGTCGCCCGCGCCGGCGCGCTGCTGCGCGAAGGCGACCCGGTGCGCCCGGTGATGGCGAGCGCGGAAGCGGCGAAGTAGGTCTCCAACGGCAGATGCGGTCCTTACCCTCCCCCGGAGGGCCCTGGAGGGGGAGGGTCGGTTCGCATGCAGCGAAGCGAAATGCGAAGCGGGGTGGGGTGACAGTCCATCCAATCAAGCGGTGCCCGAGTGGAGAGATCACCCCACCCCGCTCGCGCTTCGCGCGATCGACCCTCCCCCTCCAGGGGAGGGTGAACTAGCCGCCGGCCTCACTGAGGCGGACGTCTTCGAGCAGCGACGAGGACACGGTCGGGACCTGGTCGCCTTCGGAGGCGCGGGAGATGGCGACGCGGGTCTTGTTGAAGACGCTTTCGGCGCTGGCCTGGGCATCGAGGTTGTTGAGAAGCTCGCTGACCAGCGTGCTGTGCTCGCCCTTGCCGTCGTCGGCGACCTTGCCGGGCGACGCCGAGGAGAGGATCAACGCATTGTCGGGCGTGCCGATCGGCGCCAGGCCGTGGCTGTAGGAACGGAAGCGGCGCTCATAAGGATTGCGGCGGGAAGCATCGACGACAACGAGCTTGGCCTTGGCGCCCTGCTCCTTCATCATCTCAAGCACGCCCTCGATGGAGACGCCGTGGCGGCGGACGTCGCTCTCCTTCCAGATCACGGCATCGACCGGCATCATGTAGCTCTCGCGGCCGGCCTGCACGCCATAGCCGCCGAAGAACAGCATGACGACGGTATCGTGCTTGATCCGGGACTTCAGGCGGTTGACAGCACGGAGCATGTCGTCCTTGCTCGCGTCTTCCACCATGTCGACGTCAAAGCCGTTCTTGCGCAGCGCCGAGGACAGCGCGCGGGCGTCGTTGATCGACTGCGTCAGCGGTGCGCTGGCGTCGGGATAGTGGCCATTGCCGATGACCAGCGCCAGACGCGAGGCATGGCCGATCGAGCCCGTGATCTGGTCGGTGGTGACCGCCCTGGCGGCATCGATTGCGCGCATGTTGAGAGCAGCATGGGCGCCGATCGCCAGCGACACCGTGCCGATGAGGGCCGCGGCGACCGCAATCGTGCGTCGGGAGAGATCGAGCTGCCTTACATTCATCTCGGTTCGTTCCTGTCAGTGCCAAAGACCAGCCAAGCGCGCGCACACTGCTTGAGTAGCGCGAAGGCGGCATTGGGTTTGAGGGATTGGCCCGGGGTGTGCCCCCGAATAGCGCGCAATTTGCGGCACCGCACCAAACAAACCCTTAGCCGGATATAGGCCTCCCGGCAAGAGATTGCCCAAAATTTGAGCTAAGTGGCTGAATGCATTAGCCAATCCTACGGCCGCGATCTGCGTATTTTTTCATCGCCACCCCCTTGTCACAGCCCCTCATCATGCAGTCCTCGTGCCGGATTTTCCGTGACCCTCGTCACATTTGAATTTCCTGCGAATCCGGGTAGTTTTTTCAAAGACTTGCGGGGGTGGCGTGCAGCTGGGAGCATGCCGGCCGGCCCTCGGCCAAGGCCCCGCGACCAGGTATTTCATGAGCTTTCATTATTTTGCCGGCGCCGCCTGCCGGGCGCTGACGGCGCGGAAGGACGGCCCCTCGCTTTACGACGTCTGCGATCCCGTATTGTCGGGGCAAGCCAGCGGCGATCCGCATCTGGCCAAATTCTACAAGACCGCGCTCGGCAATCCCGCACTGCGGGTGCTGCTGCGCCGTGCCGGGCTGCCCGAATTGCGTGACGCGGCCAAGCTGAACCGGCTGCGCGAGGCGCTGGTCCGCGCCCGCGACGATGCCGAGCCCGACTGGGCAACCGCCGGTCAGCCCGTCGCCGACCTCGTCGACACCATCGCGCTCGATCATCCCAGGCCGCCGCCGGCGCCATTCGTCGGCGCCATGCCGGCGCAGGCGCAGCTCGACGGCGTGATCCGCGACTGCGCACAGCATCTGCTGGGCTCCTATCGCCGCAACGGCTTCCTGCCGACCTATGCCGCCTTCAACCTGATCGGCGATCCCGACTTTCGCGGGCGCGAGCTGATCATGGCGCTGACCGGCTTGAACGCGCGCGGCTACAAGAATTCGTCGCTGCTGTTCAACCTCGCCCGCGTCTTCATCGCGCGCTCGCCCGCACGCGCCGTCGTCAATCCGCCCTGGAAGGGCATTGCCGAGCCGATGTGGGAGCCGGTGCAGATCCGCCACCGTTCGGCCTATTACGACGCGTTCTTCATCGAGGCGCTGCTCGGTTATGTCGAGGCCGGGCTCGCCTCGTCCACCGACGCGATCGCGGCGAAGCGCGCCATCGCCGACATGGTCGATTTCTGCGTCAACGTCAGCCGCGAGCAGGTTCAGGGCAGCGACGGCGCGTGCTTTGACGTCATCACTGCGCTGGCGCCGGCGCCGCATCCGCGGTTTTCCCGCTTCTTCGCCCAGATCAAGCAGGAGCTCGGCTTCGGCGTCTACGTGCCGGATTGCGACACCACGGCCTGCTCGATCTCCGCGGCGACCCAGGCCGGCTGCACCGATCCGATCCTCGACCAGCCGCTGCTGGATTTCTATGCCGGCTACCAGGTGCGCGCGGGCGTCAACGAACCGCGCGTGACCGTGCCGCTCAACGACAATATCGACTACGAAGGTGGCGTTGCGACCTGGATCGACAATCTCAAGGGCGAGCGGCCCTATGGCAATGATCTCGATCCGACGCTCAATCTCGACATTCTCGATGTGAGTTTTCGCAACCTCGCGCGCTGGAAGGTCCTGGAGACGCCGGCGCGGCTGGCGACAGTGCATCGCATCATCGGCTTTCAGAAGCGGCTGGCCGCAAGCGGCGCCTTCGCCAATCCGCGTTCGCACATCTACTATCTGCCGGAGCTCTACAGCGCCTATTTCGGCCGCTGCTATGCGGCCTTCCTCGCGCTGCCGCTGGCGGCGCAGGCCGCGATCGATCCCGACGGCGCCTTCGATTTTATCCGCCACCGCGTGCTCTCCTACGTCCAGGGCGAGCTGATGGCCGCCGAGATGAACGTGTTTGACGCGGCGCTGGCGCTGATCGCGCTCGGCCATCTCGGCGCCGATCCGCGCGCCTTTGCGCCGGCGCTGAACGTGATCGTCGCGAGCCTCGGCGAAGGCGGCCGACGCGGCCCGTTCCGCGCCTATGAGTGGAACAAAATGAAGACGCCGACGCGGATCCTGGTCGGCGGCCCGGAAGTGACGTCGGCGTTCGTGCTGATGGGACTGGCGGTGGCGCGGCGGGCGATGATGGGGCGGGGGTGAGGCGCCTCTTACCCTGCCCTGAAGGGGTCCGAGACGAGCGTAGCTCGCTCGTGGGTCGGCTCGCGATCGAGCAAAGCGAGATTGCGTGACGGGGTGGGGTGATCTCTCCACTCGGGCACTGTTGGTCGCGGAGGGACCGTCACCCCACCCCGCTCGCGCTTCGCGCGATCGCCCCTCCTCCTCCAAGGGAGGGTAAGGAACGTCCGCGACAATGACGGGAAGTTGAAAGCCTGTCTGTGAGGCAAGCGCTGGCCGGGCGGCCCAAAGCCGACCACAATTGCAAGGCTTATCGAGATTTTCTTCACACGCGGACCGGCATGTTGCGAAAATTCCTGATTGCGCTGTCACTGCTTGCTTTCCCGTCGCTGGCGCAGGCCGCCGATATCACCGGCACTGCAAAGGTCCGCGACGGCGATTCCGTCCTGATCGGCAACAATCGGGTCCGGCTCGGCGGCATCGATGCGCCGTCGTCCGATCAGCTCTGTCTCAACAATCACGGCGAGCGCTGGACCTGCGGCGTCGCTGCGCGCGACGAGCTTGCGAAATACACCGAGGGCAAGAGCTGGGTCTGCCACGCCCGTTCGATCGACCGGCGCGGCCGCACCGTGGCCCGCTGCGAGGTCGGCGGCGAGGACATCCAGAAATGGCTGGTGCGCAGCGGCTGGGCGTTGGCCTACACCCGCGTGTCCCACGACTATGAGGCCGACGAGGCTGCCGCGCGCGAGGCCAAGGCCGGGATGTGGCAAGGCGCCTTCATCGCGCCCTGGGACTGGCGCGTGCGCAACAAGAAGACGACGATATTGGGCGCCACCAAGCCGCCCGATGGGGCGCATTCGGTGCTGCTCGCCTCGGCCTCGGGGCCGGTCGCGCCATCGCCGGACTGCACCATCAAGGGCAACGTCAACACCGCCGGCGAGTGCATCTACCACACCCCGAACAGCCGCTGGTACACCCAGATCAAGATGAAGATCAGCAAGGGCACCCGCTGGTTCTGCTCGGTCGATGAGGCGGAAGCCGCCGGCTGCCGCGAGACGAAGCGATAACCCAGTTCTGACCTGCGTTTTGCGTGCTTTTCTTGGGCGCCTCCAACGCGTAGAAGCGTAAGTCATCAATCCTCCAGACCGTCTTCACGACACAAGGACCAACAGCAATGACCGTTCGCGCGGGCCGGGAATTTCTGGCCATCCCCGGACCCACCACCATGCCCGACGAGGTGCTGCAGGCGATGCATCGTCCGGCGATCGACATCTACTCCAAACAGATGACCGATCTGACCGAGAGCCTGCTTCGCGACATCTCGAATCTGTTTGCGACCAAGGGCAGGTCCTACATCTACATCGCCAACGGCCACGGCGCCTGGGAAGCGGCGCTGAGCAACGTGTTGTCGCGCGGCGACAAGGTGCTGGTGCTGGAGAGCGGGCGGTTCGCGATCGGCTGGGGCAACGCGGCGGCGCTGATGGGCGCCGAGGTCGAGGTGCTCAAGGGCGACTGGCGGCGCGCGGTGCGGCCGCACGAGGTCGAAGAGCGCCTGCGCCGCGACAAGGAGCACGCCATCAAGGCCGTCGTGGTCGTCCAGGTCGATACGGCCTCGGGCGTGCAGAACGACATCGAGGCGATCGGCAAGGCGATCAAGGCCAGCGGCCATCCGGCGCTGTACATGGTCGACACCGTTGCCTCGCTCGGCTGCATGCCGTTCGAGATGGACAAATGGGGCATCGACGTCGCGATGTCCGGCTCGCAGAAGGGCCTGATGACGCCGCCCGGCCTCGGCTTCGTCGCCGCGAATGCGCGCGCGCTGGAAGCGCACAAGACGGCCAACATGAGCACGCCCTATTGGAGCTGGGGCGAGCGCGAGGGCAGCGAGCACTATCGCAAATATGCCGGCACCGCGCCGGTGCATCTGTTGTTCGCGCTGCGCCAGGCGATCGACCTGTTGCACGAGGAAGGCCTGGAGAACGCCTTCCGCCGCCACAGCCTGCTCGGCGAAGCCGCGCGCCGCGCGGTCGGCGTATGGTCGGAAGGCCAGGTGCTCGGCTTCAATGTCGCCGAAGCCAGCGAGCGCTCCAACACCGTCACCACGGTGACCATGAGCAACGGCCATGATCCGGCGGTGCTGCAACGCTATTGCAAGGAGAAGTGCGGCGTGGTGCTCGGCACCGGCATCGGCGATCTCTCCGGCCAGGCCTTCCGCATCGCCCATATGGGGCATGTGAATGCGCCGATGCTGCTCGGCACGCTCGGCGTCATCGAGATCGGCTTGAATGCGCTGAAGATCCCGCACGGCAAGGGCGGCCTCGAGGCCGCGGTGGCGTATCTCGGCGAAGAGGTGGCGGTGTAGGCGAGGCTTGCGCCGCGCCTGCTTTCTTCCTTCTCCCCTTGTGGGAGAAGGTGGCGCGAAGCGCCGGATGAGGGGTTCTTTCCGCTATCACATCCGCAAGATGGACTCGCGGAGAAACACCCCTCACCCGTCTCGCCGCTGCGCGGCGCGCCACCCTCTCCCACAAGGGGAGAGGGGAAGTTCAGCGCTCGACGCGGTATGCCTCGACCTGCGCTTTCAGCTCGTCGAGTGACGTGAGCGGCGCCTTCGGGTCCACCAGATACTTCCTCTGCGCCAGCCACGCCAACACCTTCGCATCGACCGCCGGCGAATGGTGAATGACGTCGCTGTAATTGCCGAGGTCGTGGGTCACTTCCCTGATCGCGCGAAAATCGTGGAGGCGCACGTTGGGAAGCTGCGTCAGGCGCTGTGCAACGCGCGCCGTGAGATCGTAGACGATCTTCAGCGTCGCCGGTGACGCCTCGCGCATGGCGACGAATTGCAGGATCGAATAGGGCGGGAAGTAGATGTCGAAGGTCACGTCCGGATGGCGCGCGATCAGGCCGACGGCATCGCGCTCGAAATGCCGCACCATGGCTTCATAACCATAGCCTTCGCCGAGAAAGCGGCTGCGCACGGGATCGGTGATATAGGCGAAGGCGGCAAATGCTCTCTGTGCGTTGTAGGCGCGCGCAAGGTCGAAATCCCGCGGCAGGGCGTAGATGTCGTCGACATCGGACAGCGCAAACTTGACCGGAAGAAAAGGCGCCGCCCGGGTCAGCGGCTGCCGCAGCGGCGGAATCGATCGCAGAACCGCGAACAGGGATTCCTTCGCCATCGCGGCGCTGAACAGATAGGTCGCGATCCCCTTTGTCGTCCCGCGATAGAGATCGGCCGACAGATAGGGATCGGCGTCGATGTCGGGCGCATCGACGAAAAGCCAATCGTCCATTTCCCAGATCACGCGCCGAGCGCCGCCGCCGAGCGCATGCGCCAGCACAAAGCCCTGCTGGCGCGAATTGGACCCGGTCATCGCCAGCTTGAGCGAATGAACGCCGAGCGCGCGGTCGATGTCGCTCTGGCGGAAATGGATCGCGAGCGAGCTGCCTATGAAGGCCGTGTCGAACGACCGACTGCGGATCAGCCCGGCATTCTGCATGCGCGTGTCGTCGGAATAGAACGGCGAGACGAGGCGGGATGGACGCAACAGCTGCAGCGGATCGACGACGAAGGTGAGCGCAGCCGCGCCCAGAACGCATATTGCGCTGGCGAGGAGAACACGCATCAAATGGGTGAACGTGCCCTGCATCAGAACCGGAAATAAATGAATTCGCTGTGGCTCTGGATGCCGAGAATCCCGAATGCCAGCACCAGCGACGCGCCATAAAGGAACAGCGACCGCATCCGTCCGGCCCGCAGGCCGTCGCCGACCTCACGATTGCGGTGATCGTAGCCCATGATCTCTTGCGTATTCGGCGCCAGCCACACCAGCGCAGCATAGATCGATACCATGACGAGGGCCACGATCTCCTCGCGGCCGAAGGCAATGTTCGAAGGCTCCGCCATGGCGCCGATAACTCGCATCGCCCAATCGACCCGTTCGGCGCGGAAGAACACCCAGGCGACGACGACGGCGAGGAAAGTCAGCACGGCTCCAAGGATGCGGGCCGGGCGCGCAAGGGACGACGAGATGTTGGGCACCAGCGCATTGAAGGCGTGATTGATGCAGAGATAAGCGCCGTGCAGCGCGCCCCACACGACGAATGTCCAGGCCGCGCCGTGCCAGAGCCCGCCGAGCAGCATCGTGACCATCAAATTGATATAGCGCAGCACCCGGCCGCGGCGGTTGCCGCCGAGCGGGATGTAGAGATAGTCGCGCAGGAATTGCGACAGCGTCATGTGCCAGCGGCGCCAGAACTCGACGATGCTTGTGGCCTTGTAGGGCGAGTTGAAGTTGACGGGCAGGAAGATGCCGAACATCAGCGATATGCCGATCGCCATGTCGGAATAGCCGGAGAAGTCGAAATAGAGCTGGAACGTGTAGGCGAGCGCTCCGAGCCAGGCCTGATCGAAGCTCGGCGAACGCGCGTCGAAGGCGAGCGCGACCAGGGGCTGGATGCCGTCGGCGAGGCAGGTCTTCTTGAACAGGCCGATCGCGAAGATGATCACGCCGCACAGCATCAGATGCGGGTCGGGATGCTTCGACTTCTCCCGCTCGAATTGCGGGATCATGTCCTTGTGATGGAGGATCGGTCCTGCGATCAGATGCGGGAAGTAGGTCACGAACAGTGCATAGTGCGGCAGCGCATAGGCCGCGACCTGGCCGCGCCAGGCATCGACCAGGAACGCGATCTGGGTGAAGGTGTAGAAGGAAATCCCGACCGGCAGCAGGATGTGGAGCGCGACATGCGTGCCGAGCAGCGCATTGAGATTGTCGGCGGCGAAGCCGGCATATTTGAAGATGCCGAGCACGAGCAGATCGCCGGCAACGCCCAGGGCAAGTGCCACCCGGCGCTGCGAGGGGGTGAGCTTTTTCTCAATCAGGAGATAGCCGACGCCATAGTTGAAGGCGATCGACGCCAGCAACAAGCCTGCGAACTGCCAATTGCCGATGGCGTAGAAGGCGAGCGAGGCGGCCGCCAGCCAGATCACCGGGGTCAGATTGCTGCGTCGCCCGAGCCAGAAGTACCCGACCAGCACGGCCGGCAGGAACAACAGGATGAACGGGTAGGAATTGAACAGCATCGGGCTGGATCGGTGGCAGGGACATAGCCCTAAAGCATACAAGGGCTTGATCAACAACCCGGCGACTTCGCGCAGTCCCGCTGGCAATTCGCGGAATCGGGACGATATAAGGCGGGACGCATCTTCTATTTCTCCCTCTCCGCGTTCTTACGGGAAGAGGGTTGGGGTGAGGGGCCTCTCTCCGCGGATGAGATTGTCGAGGGACCTGTACCCCCTCACCCGGATCGCAAGTGCGATCCGACCTCTCCCCGCAAGCGGGGCGAGGTGAACGGCGACGTACGGATACGCATATCAATGAGGATCGAGTGACACAGGCCAAGACACCTTCCCAGCCGCCAATCGCCCCCCGCCGGCCGCATTTCTTTACGCGGCACGGCATCACCGTGAGCGACGACTATGCCTGGCTGAAGGACGACAAATGGCAGGAGGTGCTGCGCGATCCCGGCGTGCTCGATCCCGACATCCGCAGATACCTTGACGAAGAGAACGTCTACACAGAGAGCCTGCTCGGCCACACCGGAGCGCTGCAAAAGACGCTGGTCCGCGAGATGCGCGGGCGCATCAAGGAGGACGATTCCAGCGTGCCGTCGCCGGATGGCCAGTTCGCCTACTTTCGCAAATTCCGGGAGGGCGGGCAGCATGAATTGTTCGGCCGCATGCCGCGCGACGGCGGCGATGGCCATATCGTGCTCGACGGCGATGCGCTTGCAAAAGACCACAAATATTTCAAGTTCGGTGGCAGCCGGCACTCGCCCGACCACAAGCTGCAAGCGTGGAGCGCGGACACCAAAGGCTCGGAATATTTTTCGATCCGGGTGCGCGATTGGGCGACGGGCCAGGATTTTGACGATGTCGTCGAGGAGACCGACGGCGGCATGGTCTGGAGCAAGGATTGCAAAAGCTTCTTCTATGTGAAGCTCGACGACAATCACCGCCCCATGCAGGTGTGGCGGCACCGGCTGGGCACCAGACAGGCCGACGACACCCTGGTCTATGAGGAGCCGGATTCCGGCTGGTTCACCCATCTGCACGAGAGCACCAGCGGCCGCTTCTGCGTGATTGCGGGCGGCGACCACGAAACCTCCGAGCAGCGGCTGATCGATCTCGAAACCCCCGAGGCGCCGCCGCGGCTGGTCGCAGCGCGCGAGGAAGGCGTGCAATATTCGCTGGGCGACCGCGGCGATGAGCTCTTCATCCTCACCAATGCCGACGATGCCATCGACTTCAAGATCGTCACCGCGCCGCTTGCCTCGCCCGAGCGCAAGAACTGGCGGGATTTGATCCCGTATCGCCCCGGCATCTACATCATCGATTTCGATCTTTACGCCGGCCATCTGGTGCGGCTGGAGCGCGCCAACGCGCTGCCGGGAATCGTGATCCGCGATCTCAGCTCAAACGAAGAGCATGCGATCGCCTTCGACGAAGCGGCCTATTCGCTCGACACGATGGGCTCCTACGAATTCGAGACGACCATTTTGCGTTTCGCCTATTCGTCGATGACGACCCCGTCGGAGGTCTACGACTACGACATGGCCAAGCGCACGCGCACCCTGCGCAAGCGCCAGGAGATTCCGTCCGGCCATAATGCCGCCGGCTACGTCACCACGCGCATCATGGCCAAATCGCATGACGGCGCCGAGGTGCCGGTGTCGATCCTGTACCGGCGCGGGATCAAGCTCGACGGCTCGGCGCCGCTGCTGCTCTACGGCTACGGCTCCTACGGCATGGCGATGCCGGCCTCCTTCAACGCCAACCGCCTGTCGCTGGTCGATCGCGGCTTCGTTTACGCCATCGCCCATATCCGCGGCGGCGCCGACAAGGGCTGGGGCTGGTATCTCGACGGCAAGCGCGAGAAGAAGACCAACAGCTTTGACGATTTCGCCGCCAGCGCACGCGCGCTGATCGCTGCGAACTACACCAGCGCAAAGCGCATCGTCGGCCATGGCGGCTCGGCCGGCGGCATGCTGATGGGCGCGGTCGCCAACCGCGCCGGCGAATTGTTCGCCGGCATCGTCGCCGAAGTGCCGTTCGTCGACGTGCTCAACACCATGCTCGACGACACCTTGCCGCTGACGCCGCCGGAATGGCCGGAATGGGGCAACCCGATCGAGAGCGAAAAGGATTTTCGCACGATCCTGTCCTACTCACCCTACGACAATGTCGCGGCCAGGGATTATCCGGCGATCCTGGCGATGGGCGGCTTGACCGATCCACGCGTCACCTACTGGGAGCCGGCGAAATGGATCGCGCGCCTGCGCGCCACCATGCGCGGCGGCGGCCCGGTCCTGCTCCGCACCAACATGGGCGCCGGTCACGGCGGCGCATCGGGGCGCTTCAACCGGCTCGACGAAGTCGCGATCGTGTATGCGTTTGCGCTGTGGGCGGCGGGGATGGCGGAAGCGTAACTTGTAGCCCGGATGGAGCGCAGCGCAATCCGGGATTCGTGCAGACGGCAACACCGCCCCGGATTACGCGGCGCTCCATCCGGGCTACGGGTCCGCATCGGGTCTATCTTCCGTTCGCCTTCCGCCATGCCGCAAAATCGGTCAGCGTTTGCGGATCGGTGGCGGGATAGAGACCGAAGATGCCGCGCCCCTTGTTCACTTCCTCGGTGACGAAATCCTCGAACGCGGTCATCTCGAAGGTTTCGCTCGCGATCTCATCGGCGAGATGCGCGGGGATCACGATGACGCCGTCGCTGTCGCCGAGAATGACGTCGCCGGGAAACACCGGCGCATCGCCGCAGCCGATCGGGACATTGATCTCGATCGCGTGGTGCAGCGTCAGGTTGGTCGGCGCTGAGGGGCGATGGTGGAAGGCTGGGAAGCCGAGCTTGGCGATCTCGGCGGAATCGCGAAAGCCGCCGTCGGTGACGACGCCGGCGACGCCGCGCTTCATCAGCCGCGTTACCAGGATCGCGCCGGCGGAGGCCGCGCGCGCGTCCTTGCGGCTGTCCATCACCAGCACGCTGCCTGCCGGGCAATCCTCGACCGCCTTGCGCTGCGGGTGCGAGCGATCGCGAAACACCTCGATGGTGTTGAGGTCTTCGCGCGCCGGCATGTAGCGCAGCGTGAAGGCCTCGCCGACCATGGTCGGCTGGTCCGGGCTGAGGGGGTGCACATCCTGGATCATCTGGATGCGCAGGCCGCGCTTGAACAGCGCGGTGGCGACGGTGGCGGTGGAGACGGATTTGAGCTTGTTGCGGGTGGCTTCGGTGAGTTTTGTCATGGTGTACTCTCTCTTGTCATTCCGGGGCGCGCGCAGCGCGAGCTAAGATGCGCAATTGCGCATCTGAGAATCCATCGGGCCGCAAATGCCGCGGTGAAATGGGTTCCGGGCTCGATGCTTCGCATCGCCCCGGAACGACAGCGTCAGTAGATGGACGGCTCGCCTATCGGCGCGCCGAAATCGGTCTCCAGGAAGTCGAAGTCGCAGCCCTCGTTGGCCTGCTTGATGTGTTTTGTGAACATCCAGCCATAGCCGCGCTCGAAGCGGCGCTCGGGCGCCTTCCAGGCGGCACGGCGCTTTGCGAGCTCGGCCTCGGATACATCGAGATTGATGGTGCGGGCGGCGACGTCGAGCGTGATGTGGTCGCCGTTTTGCACCAGCGCCAGCGGGCCGCCCACGTAAGACTCCGGCGCGACGTGCAGGATGCAGGCGCCGTAGCTGGTCCCGCTCATGCGCGCGTCCGAGATGCGCACCATGTCGCGCACGCCTTGCTTCACGAGCTTGGTCGGAATCGGCAGCATGCCCCATTCCGGCATGCCCGGCCCGCCCTGCGGCCCCGCATTGCGCAGGATCAGAATGTGGTCGGCGGTGACGTCGAGATTGGGATCGTCGACCGCCTGCTTCATCGAAGGATAGTCGTCGAACACCAGCGCGGGGCCGGTGTGCTTGAGGAAACGCGTCTCGCAGGCACTCGGCTTGATGACGCAGCCATCGGGCGCGAGATTGCCCTTGAGCACGGCGAGCGCGCCCTCCTTGTAGATGGGGTTGTCGACCGAGCGGATCACGTCGTCATTGTGCACTTCGGCGTGCGCGATGTTTTCCCCGACGGTCCGGCCGGTGACAGTGACGCAATCGAGATGCAGATGCGGCTTGATCTGGCCCATCAGCGCCGGCAGGCCGCCGGCATAGAAGAAGTCTTCCATCAGATAGGCCTCGCCGCTCGGCCGCACATTGGCGATGACGGGCACCTTGCGGCTCGCGATCTCGAAATCGTCGAGCCCGATGTCCTGGCCGGCGCGGCGAGCCTGGGCAATCAGATGGATGATCGCGTTGGTCGAGCAGCCCATCGCCATGGCGACTGCGATTGCGTTCTCGAACGCCTTCCGGGTCTGGATCGCCTTCGGCGTCAGATCTTCCCAGACCATCTCGACGATGCGGCGGCCGCACTCCGAAGCCATGCGGATGTGGTTGGCATCGGCCGCCGGAATCGAGGACGCGCCCGGCAGCGTCATGCCGATCGCTTCCGCGATGGCGGTCATGGTCGAGGCCGTGCCCATGGTCATGCAGGTGCCGTAGCTGCGAGCGATGCCGGCTTCGATATCGAGCCAGTCCTTGTCGGAGATCTTTCCGGCGCGCCGCTCGTCCCAATATTTCCAGCCGTCGGAACCCGAGCCGAGCGTCTTGCCCTTCCAGTTGCCGCGCAACATGGGACCTGCCGGCAGATAGATCGCCGGGATGTTCATCGAAGTGGCGCCGAGCAGCAGCGCCGGCGTGGTCTTGTCGCAGCCGCCCATCAGAACCACGCCGTCGACGGGATGGCTGCGCAGCAGCTCCTCGGCATCCATCGCCAGCAGATTGCGATAGAGCATCGTGGTCGGCTTGAGCAGCGATTCCGACAGCGACAGCGCCGGCAATTCCAGCGGCAGGCCGCCGGCCATGAGGACGCCGCGCTTGACGTCGTCGACGCGCGACTTGAAATGCATGTGGCAGGGCTGCGCGTCCGACCAGGTGTTGAGGATCGCGATGATCGGGCGGTCCTTCCACTCCTCCGGCGCGTAACCCATCTGCATGGTGCGGGAGCGGTGGCCGAACGAGCGGAGGTCGTCGGGCGCGAACCAGCGCGCGCTGCGGAACTGGTCGGGTGTTTTCTTCCTGGTGGTCATTTTCCTTGTCCGTCCGGGGAATCCGCCCTGCTCTTCCCACAGGCGATCCATCCCTCGCAAGACGCCGGACTGAGGGGAAACGGGCGTCTGCTATGCACACAGGCGTGCATACGTCCCGGTGCAATGCAATAACGAACCCGACGGCACGGCAACCGGGCGCGAAGCCCTTGCAGGTTGAGCGGAATCCGCGCAACAATTTCACATTTGGTGCGTCGACTTCGCACCCGATTTGCCTCGCATCCGGCGCAGAGGACTGGAATTTGGCCAACATCCTGATCGTGGATGACGATCCGGCCGTGCAGATCACGATCCGGCTGCTCCTCGAGAGGGCCGGTCATCACGTGACGGTCGCCGGCGACGGCCGCAGCGGGCTGGCGCTGTTCGAGACCAGCCAGTTCGACCTCTTGTTTCTCAACATCTTCATGCCCGGAATGGACGGGCTGGAGACCATGCGCCACGTCCGGGCGCAGCAGCCGGCTATTCCGATCATCGTCATTTCCGGCCGCTCGGTCACGCCGGATGCCTATGCCGAGCCGGATTTCCTGAGGATGGCAACCAAGCTCGGCGCGGTGGCGAGCTTGCAGAAGCCGTTCCGGGCCGACGCGCTGCTCGCCGCAGTCGACGGCTGCCTTGACGCCGGCAAGCCGGAGGGTCCCGATGTCAGCACCGGCCGCCGATGATGAAGACGTCCGTTCCGTTCCAGGCCCGAACAGGCGCGGTGACTCGAGCAACGATGCGAAGATTCCCATGACGCTCGCCACCCGGCTGGCCATCGCGATGATCCTGCTGGTGGCGGTTACCGTGGCCGCGGTCGGCTGGCTCGGCTATCGCAACATCACCCAAGCCGTCATTCCGCGGGTCTTGGAGCGCATTGAGGCCCAGTCGCGCCTGCGCGCTAACAATCTTGAATCCTACGTTGCCGGCGCGCGCGGCGATCTGGTCGGTTATCGCTCCGCCGCAGCCATCAATGGCCTGATCCGCGCTCACATCGGTGGCGGCGTTGACGCCATTGACGGCGTTTCGGAGCAAACCTGGCGCGAGCGCATTGCAGCGCGGCTCGCGGCCGAGATCGAGGCCAAACCCAGCTACGGACAGTTTCGAATCATCGGGCTTGAGGACGACCAGCGCGAGCTGGTCCGCGTCGATCGCTCGGGCCCGAATGGAGCGGCACGGATCGTCCCCAACGGCGAACTGGAGCGCAAGAGCGAGCGGGCCTATTTCCAGGAAACAATTCGGTTGGCGCCGGGCGAAATCTACGTTTCGCCGGTCGATCTCGCCACCCGCCAGGGCGGAACCACGGCCCTTCACACGCCGACTTTGCGTGTCGCGACGCCGCTGTTCACACCGGACGGCAAGCCGTTCGGTATCATCATCGCCAATATCGACATGCGTCCGGCACTCGACCGCGTCCGCTCGACCACGGGCTCGGGGGGAGAGATCTACGTCGTGAATTCGCGCGGCGACTATCTCGTCCATCCCGATCGTGCGCGAGAATTCGGCTCGGTGCGAGGTCACCCCACCAACTGGCGCAATGACTTTCCATTTTTTGCAGGCCAGGCCGGCACGCTGGAAGGATCCACGCAGCTCATCACCGACGGGTCGGGCCGGCCGAGCGGCGCGGCGATCGCGCCGGCGCTGCTTGCGGGCAAGGAATGGGTCGCGATCATCGAGACAGTTCCTCCGTCCGTGTTCGGCCGCGTGCCGGCGGCCATTCAAAAAACGTCCTTGCTCGTCGGCGTGCTTGCCGTCCTCGCCGCGGCGTCACTCGCGGTGCTCCTGGCGCGCTCATTGACTCGCCCGATCGGGCGCCTGACCACGGCGGTGGAGGCAATCGGCAGCGGACGTCCGGCGGACATTCCCGTCGATGCCGGCGGCGAGACCGGCGTGCTGGCCCGGGCTTTTGCTCGGATGGTCGAAGAGACGCGGGCGAAAACAGCCGCTCTCGAACGAGAGGTCCAGGAGCATCGCCGCACCGAGGCCGCGCGAAGCCATCATGCGACGCGCGAGCGCCTGTTCAGTGCCGCTGTCGAATCCTCCGACGATGCCATCGTGATGCAATCGCTCGATGCCGTCATCACGGGCTGGAATCCCGCCGCCGAACGCCTCTATGGCTATTCGGCCGACGAGGCGATCGGGAAATCCACCTCGATCATTGTTCCGCCCGACCGCCGCGAGCAGGGCAAGGATATTTTGCAGCGGATCGCCCGGGGTGAGCCGATCGAACGCTTCGAGACGGTGCGCCTGTGCAAGGACGGCACGCCGGTCGAGATCTCGCTCAGCCTCTCCCCGATCAGGGGGCCGTCGGGTGAGATCGTCGGCGCCTCCGGATCGGCCCGCAGCCTCACCGAGGCGCGACGGACCGAGCGCGCGCTACAGCAACAGATCGAGGAGCGGCGGCAGATCTTCGACACCTCACAGGATCTGATCATGGTCATGGACTCGCACGGGCATATCGCGCAGATCAGCCCGAGCAGCGAAACTATTCTCGGCTACCGGCCGGAGGAGATGATCGGCCGCAGCGGCGCCGACTTCATTCATCCCGATCATCTGGAGAAATCCCGCGAGGAGATGCGGGCGATGCGGCGCGGCGATCACCCCAAGCTCGACGACACCCGCTGCTTCCACAAGAACGGGCATGAGGTCTGGCTATCCTGGCTCGGCAACTGGTCGGAGCCGGCCAAACGCTTCTTCTTCGTCGGGCGCGACATGACCGAAGCCCGGCTCGCGCAGGAATCCCTGCGCGAGAGCGAACGGCTCGCCCACGACATCGTCGAGACCGCGCTCGACGCCTTCGTCCAAACCGACGCGACCGGCAGAATCCTGAACTGGAACTCGCAGGCCGAGCAGCTGTTCGGCTGGCAACGCGACGAGGTGCTCGGCAAGAGCACGATCGACCTGATCGTTGCCCCCAGCGAACGCGAGCGGGCCAGAACGGGTCTGCAACGCTTCCTGGAGTCCGGACAAAGCAGCCCGCTCAACCGCCGCCGCGAACTCGCGGTCCGCCGCCGCGACGGCAAGGAGTTCAAGGCCGAGCTGAGCGTCACGGCACTGAAGCGCCGCGAGGGCCTCCTGTTCAACATCTTCTACCGCGACCTCACCGACAAGATCGCGGCCGAGGAGCGGATCCGCCATGCCGAAAAGATGGAGGCGGTCGGCCAGCTCACCGGCGGGGTGGCGCACGACTTCAACAACATCCTCACCGTCATCACCGGAACGATCGAGATCCTGGCTGACGCCGTGGCCAAGGAGCCGGAACTTGCGGCGATCACGAAGATGATCGACGAGGCCGCTGGGCGCGGCGCCGAGCTGACCCAGCACCTGCTTGCGTTTGCGCGCAAGCAACCGCTGCAACCGCGCGAGATCGACATCAACTCGCTGATCATCGACACCGCGAAGCTGTTGCGGCCGACGCTGGGCGAGCAGATCCAGATCGAATCCGTATTCGAGGACGAGAGCTGCGTCGCGATCGTCGATCCCAACCAGCTCACCACGGCCATCCTCAACCTCGCGCTCAACGCCCGCGACGCCATGCCCGGCGGCGGCAAGCTGATCGTCGAGACGGGCGCGGCCTATCTCGACGAGGTCTATGCCAGCGTCAACGACGTCCCGCCCGGGCACTATGTGCTGATTGCCGTGAGCGACACCGGTGCCGGTATCCCCGCCAACATGCTGGCGAGGGTGTTCGACCCCTTCTTCACCTCGAAGGGACCCGGCAAGGGCACCGGACTCGGGCTCTCCATGGTCTACGGCTTCATCAAGCAGTCCGCAGGGCACATCAAGATCTACAGCGAAGAGGGTCACGGCACCACGATCAAGATGTATCTGCCGCCCGGCAAGACCGCCACGGCGGTTGCCGACGGCGTGACGCCGTCAACGGTCGAGGGCGGACGCGAAACGATCCTCGTGGTCGAGGACGACCGGCTGGTGCGCGACTACGTGCTGGCGCAGCTGCATGCGCTCGGCTACGTCACTTTGCAGGCCGCAAACGCCGCGGAGGCACTCGCGATTGTCGCCGCCGGCAAGCCGTTCGACCTGCTGTTCACCGACGTGATCATGCCCGGCAAGATGAACGGGCGGCAGCTTGCTGACGAGCTGTTGAAGACGCGGCCCGATCTCAGGGTGGTCTTCACGTCCGGCTACACCGAGAATGCGATCATCCATCACGGCCGGCTGGATTCAGGCGTCCTGTTGCTGGCAAAGCCCTATCGCAAGTCGGATCTCGCACGGATCATCCGCAAGGCGCTGAACGGCTGATGCGCGTGGGCCAGGTGAGATCCCGTAGCCCGGATTGCGCTGTAGCGTAATCCGGGAAACGTCTCGCCACGTACGCGGGGCCCCGGATTTCGCTTTCGCTCCATCCGGGCTACGAAGCTTACCGATCGACTTACGACGCGCGCTGGGCTGCTGTCATCACGATACGGATCAGATCGGCGGCATTGCGCGCGCCGAGCTTCTTCATGATGTTGGCGCGGTGGTCCTCGATCGTGCGCGGGCTGATGCCGAGCGTGCGGCCGGCTTCCTTGTTGGAAGCACCGGCGGCGAACTGTTCGAGCACCTCGCGTTCACGCCGCGTCAGCGGCTCGCGTCCGGGGAAATGCAGCGAGCCGAATTTCGGCGATACGCTCTCTGCCTGCCTGCGTGCATAGGCCCCGATCGCCTCGTCCAGCCGGCCGACGATCTCGCTGCCTCTGAACGGCTTCTCGATGAAGTCGAGCGCGCCGCTCTTGATGGCGCCCACCGCCATCGAGATGTCGCCCTGCCCGGAGATCATGAAGATCGGCGCAGGATAATCCTCGCCTTGCAGCTCCTTCAGAATGTCGAGGCCCGACTTTCCGGGAATATGCACATCGAGCAGGATTGCAGCCGGCGTGCGGCTTCGTGCGACGGAGAGCAACGCTGCGCCATCCGCGAAACAGATCACCTCATAGCCTGCCGCCTTCAACACCATCGACAAGGTGTCGCGAACGGCAGGGTCGTCGTCGACGACGAAGATTTCACCACGAGTGGTTTGTTCGGCCATATGCAGCGTCCATTCGGCGATACAAGGACTCGCGTCCGCGCCAACGGTTATGGCGTTCGGCGCAGATTCGGCCCACCCGTATTTGTACGGGACATGGACTTAACGCACAAGTAGCGGCAAGGCGTCTAATTGCAAGGGACGGAGAATATCCATGCTAAATTTTGCCGGGTCGTTCCCTCGCGCCACGACGCCCGAAGCCGACAGCCGTCAGTTGATCGCGGCAGATCTTCGCGCGTTGATCGCGCAGATCGAGAGCAGTATGCGCCTGCTCGACGCAGCGATGGCGGACGACGGCAACCAGGCGAGTTCCCCAGACATCTTCGTACTCGACGACCTCGCGCCCCATTATGCCGCGGCGAGCGCCGCCCTCAACGCCTGCCGCGCCGGCCTCGGTCACGCGCTGCAATCCTTGTCGGAATTCGGCGATCCGATGGAGATAGCAATGGGTCCGGCAAACCTGCCGCACCCGATCGCATAGCAGCTCCCCGCTTTACGCGCGGTGCCGTTCCACGATCGCGTCGGTCGCGACACCGCCCCAGGTGTGCATCGCCGGGAGGCCCATCGCGGCTTTGCCGAGATTGGCGAGGCTGATGCGCAGGGCAGCGAGGTCGAGCGGCTTCGGCAGGCTCTGGAGCTCGATCCCGACGGATCTGGCAAAGTTGCGGGCGGCGCTGCGGCGCTTGCCGTCCATGCCGCTGATGACGATCACGGCGCCTGCGAATTTCGCCGCCGCCATCTCGCGCAGCACGTCGATGCCGTCGCCGTCCTCCAGCACGAGATCGAGCGTCACGCAGTCGAAGCGGGCGGCGCGAAGCTTTTCGATCGCCTCCGCCACGGACGGCGCCACGGTGACTTCGTGGCCGGCCTGCCTGGCGGCGACCGTGATCAGGCTGCGCTGCGTGGCATCGTCATCGACCACCAGGAGCTGAAGGGCGCGCCGCTCGGCGACGTCGGGCAGGTTTGACGAGACGGGGGAGAGAGGGCTTCTTGGCATTGCCGAATCCTGAGTTGAGACCGGCAATCGATACACGGTTCGCGCTTAAGCCACGTAAAGCCAGTGCGGCGAATTCATCCGGATGTTTTCAGAAAATGTGAAGCAACGTGTCGGGAAAGCGCGATGGTGGATCCGCGCGCAGATCAGACGACCGCGTCGTGTCCGGTCGCGCGCTTCTTCCTGTTCTTGCCGCGCAGGAACTGGATGTCCATCTCGGCGCCGTTGACGCGCACGAGTTCGCAGCGGCGGTAGGCAAGCCCGGTGGACGACAACAGCAGGAAGAACTCCTTCAAGTTCAAGCCCTGGATCGATCCTTCCACCGTGAGAATGGCGTCGGTATCGGAGATCGCGTTGAGCTTGCAGTCGCGCCGCCAGGTGCCGTCGATGGCCATGATGCAGACATCATAGCCGCGGCTGAACGTTACCCGCTCCGTACCCTTTCCATCCTCTGCCATGCTTATCGTCCCGCCATCACTGCCATGCGGGGCGGCGCGCCGGCGAGCGCCGGCCTGGCTGCGGCTGCGCGCGCATCATTGGGCTTGTAGAGGCCGCGCCGCTCCGGAATCGGCTTGAAGGTATCGGTCAATCCGACCACGGTTTCGGCCGCGCCCAGCACCAGGAAGCCGTCTGGCTCGATCTGGCGGGCGAGGCGATTGAAGATATTGATCTTGGTGTCCTGGTCGAAATAGATCAGCACGTTGCGGCAGAAGATGACGTCGAACGAGCCGAGCTGAGCGAAATCGTGCAGCAGGTTGAGCTGCCGGTGCTGGATCATCGCGCGCAGCTCGGGATTGATCTGCCAGGTCTCGCCGGTCTGCTTGAAATATTTCATCAGCATCTGGATCGGCAGGCCGCGCTGCACTTCGAACTGGCTGTAGATGCCGGCTTTGGCCTTCTCCAGCACTTCCTGTGACAGGTCGGTTGCGATGATCTCGACACGCCAGCCCGTGAGCGCGGCACTCATCTCCTTCAGGCTCATCGCCAGCGAATAGGGCTCCTGCCCGGTCGAACCGGCGGCGCACCAGATCCGCACGCTGCGGCGGCCGGCGCGGGCCTTGATGACTTCGGGCATGATGGTATCGCGGAAATGATCGAACGGGACCTTGTCGCGGAAGAAGAAGGTCTCGTTGGTGGTCATGGCCTCGACCACGCTGGTGACCAGCGCGCTCGAGCCGCCCTGCAGCTTCTGCACGAGCTCGCCGATGCCCGAGAGTCCGGCCTTGCGGGCGAGCGGCAACAGCCGGCTTTCGATCAGATATTGCTTGTCTGCGGACAGGTCGAGCCCGGAATGATCCCTCAGGAACTTACGCAGATACTCATACTCGGTCGGGGTCACGGATGGCCTTTCGAAAGCTGTACTGGGAACACTCTGGCTAATGGGCTTGGGCCAGACACTCAGACCATGGCTTGTCCAACCGGGATCAGGCCGACTTCGGCAAATTTGTCGGCGATAATGTCTTTGTCGAACGGCTTCATGATGTACTCGTTGGCACCGCCGCTGAGCGCCTGGGCGATATGAGCCACGTTGTTCTCGGTGGTGCAGAACACCACCTTGGGCTGGTCGCCGCCGGGCAGACGGCGCATGTGGCCCATGAACTCGAAGCCGTCCATGACCGGCATGTTCCAGTCGAGCAGCACCGCGTCGGGCAATTTGCGCTGGCAGGCCTCCAGCGCTTTCGAGCCGTCTTCGGCCTCGGTGACTTCGAATTCGAGGCCTTCCAGGATCCTGCGCGCGATCTTTCGCACGACGCTGGAATCATCGACCACCAAACATGTCTTCATTTTGGTTCTCCGGCTTCGATGTTGTTGGGGCTCACGCAGCCATTTGCACTTCGGTTTTGAGCTCGAGGACGCGATCGACGTCGAGGACGACCATGAGCTGTCCGTCGAGGCGGTGGACGCCGCCGGCGAGCTTGGCCATGCGGGGATCGAGGTTGACGGGGTTGTCTTCCTTGCCGTCCTCGGAC
>NZ_JAACFT010000130.1 GCF_029051685.1 Bradyrhizobium sp. CSA207
GCCCTCGTCGTCGACAAGCCGCTCGCCGTCTCCGCCAACGCCAGCTATTCAAGCATCTCGCTCGATCCGACCCAGTTCGCGATCTCGGCCGCGCCGAAATCCGGCGTCAGCTTCGCCGAGGTCGAGCGGGTGGTCGACGGAGTCATTGCCGACCTCGCGCAGAACCCGATCCGCGCCGACGATCTGGAGCGGGTCAAGACCCAGCTCATCGCGGAAGCGATCTACGCCCAGGACAACCAGGCGGTACTGGCGCGCTGGTATGGCGGCGCGCTGACCACCGGCCTGTCTGTCGAGGACATCAGAAGCTGGCCGGACCGTATCCGAGCGGTCACCGCCGAACAGGTTCGCGCCGTCGCACAGAAATGGCTCGAGAAGAAGCGCTCGGTAACGGGCTATCTGATCAAGGACACCGCTAGCACCAAGCGCGAGGAGAAGCGTTCGTGACCTATCCTTTTGCTTTCTCGCGCGCGCGGCGCATCGCATTGTCCGTTGCCACCGGCGCGGTGCTCACGCTGGCCACGATCTCGCCGTCACAGGC
>NZ_JAACFT010000131.1 GCF_029051685.1 Bradyrhizobium sp. CSA207
ACGGCGACGCCCGTCGCATCGTTCGTCGCGCCACCATCGATGGCGACTTGCCCGTGAGCGTCGATCGCCGGTGCAGCGTAACGCGCATCAAGGCCACCAAGCAGCCGCCCGCCAACGTGACCTAGCTGCGCCGTCTGGTGATCGCGGCTGGCCGGTGATGGATGGTTCTTCTCGCCAAAGAGGAATCACCCGTTGCCAGGCTGCCATGTCACCGATCACCAGATGAGGCTCTACATGAAGTTCCGTCAAACCAATTCGCCGCCAGAGGCGGCCGCGAAGGCGTCGTTCAGTTCGTCGACCGCTTATCGGCTCGAGAAGGATCTGCGTCTTCCGTCGCAAAAGAAGTCACCGCGGCAAAGGCGCCGGCCGGATCCCTTGGCCAACGTCTTCGGCCTGGAAGTCGTGCCGATGCTGAAGGCGACTCCCGGCGTGCGGCCCGTGGCCATCTTCGAGGAGATGCTCCGACGCCATCCTGAGCTGGGGGCTGGAATCCGCCGCACGCTCGAGCGCCGGATCCGCGCCTGGC
>NZ_JAACFT010000132.1 GCF_029051685.1 Bradyrhizobium sp. CSA207
ACGCGGCCACAGAACGGCTGCGCAGGCTGATCGCCCGGCGTTACCAGGTCGTGCGGCATCGGACCCGGATCAAGAACGAAGTGCACGCAATCCTTCACGCGCACCTGATCCCAAAATGTCCGCACGCCGATTTATTCAACGGCCGCGGCCGCGATTGGCTGGCGCACCAGCCAGTACCCGACGAACGGGATGCTATTGAGCGGCATGTGCGCGAGCTCGATCGGCTCGCCGAAGATCTCACGATCCTCGATCGGGAGATCGCCGCAAACAGCCTGGACGACGGCTCAGTCAGGCGGCTGCTGACGATCACCGGCGTCAATCTGGCGGTGGCGGCCGGGTTGATGGCGGCAATTGGCGATATCACGCGTTTCAAGAGCCCGCAGAAACTGGTCAGCTACTTCGGGCTCAATCCGCGTGTGCACCAGTCGGGCCTCGGTGCCGCTCATCACGGCCGGATCAGCAAGGTCGGACGTAGCCACGCCCGGGCCATGCTGGTAGAAGCCGCCTGGGCTGCCGCCAAGACACC
>NZ_JAACFT010000133.1 GCF_029051685.1 Bradyrhizobium sp. CSA207
TAACGCGTCAGAGTTTTATTACCTGATACCGATTCCGTCCAGCTATTGCGGATATCACGTAATCCCATATCAAGAATATTCCCGCCATAGTAACGGTTATAACCTGCTGTAATCATTGAGGTTTGATTAGCAAAAATATCCCATTCCGTCATAAAGCGCGGGGAGATATTGTGGTTTGACAGATAGTTGTCATAGTCATACCGCACGCCGGGCATTAATGACACATTACGCCAGCTAATGCGATCCGCCATATACAGCGTGTAGTTGTCAATTCCCAGGCGGCCTTTACCTTTATGGTAAATGGTATGGTTAGTTTTCTTTCCGGCAGCATTAATCACATAGGATTCAGACTGGTTATGGCGTTCAGTCCACGCATCGGAATAGATGTATTCCGCGCCGAAGTAGGGTTGATGCGAAACATTACCCACGGCGAATTTTTGCCAGTCCAGGCGTGTTTTGAAGGTGTAATTATCTAC
>NZ_JAACFT010000134.1 GCF_029051685.1 Bradyrhizobium sp. CSA207
GCCGCGGCCTGCTCGTCCAGTTCATTGCGACCGACGATGCCGAGGTCGCAGACGCCATCGGCGATCAGGCCGGGGATGTCGTCGTCGCGCACCAGCAACAGGTCCACCGGCAGCGATTCGCCGTAGCAGAACAGCTTGTCGCGGCTTTCGCGCCAGCTCAGGCCACAGGCGCTGAGCAGGTTGCGGGCGGGCTCGGCCAGCCGGCCACTCTTCTGGATGGCGATACGCAGCCGGTCTCGTGCCGGCGCTGCCTGGGATGCACTCATGGGGGAGGTCTCGAAGTTCGGAACGGGGCGCGCATCAGCGCGAAGCAAGGCGGTCGATGGCGGCGGCATAGCCTCGATGGCCATGCTCGAGCGTGCGTGCCACCCGTCCGGTGGTGGTCACGCTGACGCCGGTGCGCTCGTGGATCTCGCGGTACGGCACGCCCTGCTGCAGCAGCGGCACCACCTTCCAGCGGTCGGC
>NZ_JAACFT010000135.1 GCF_029051685.1 Bradyrhizobium sp. CSA207
CGCCCGGCTGGTCGATCTGCTCCAGGGTCTGGAAACGCGCTTCTTCGCTACAGAGGGTGATCGGCGTCTTGCCGTCGCGCAGGTAGGGAATCGAGAAATACGCCTGGCGCTGGCGCTCCAGGTTGATCGAGATGCCGCTCATGGCGATGTCGAAGCGGTCGTCGGCGAAATCGCGCATCAGGTTCGGCCAACTGGTCGGCACCACTACCAGCTTGGCCCCCAGGCTCTCGGCCAGGCGCTGCGCCATGTCCACGTCGAAACCGGCGTAACCGCCCTCTTCCGTGCGGTAGCTGAAGGGCTTGTAGTCGCCAGTGGTGGCGACGCGCAGCACGCCGCTTTCGAGGATGCGGTCGAGGCGGCTCTCCTGCGCCTGGAGGCTGGCGCTGGCCAGCAGCGCAAGGCAGGCCAGGGCCTGGACGAGATGGCGGAATGACTTCGGCA
>NZ_JAACFT010000136.1 GCF_029051685.1 Bradyrhizobium sp. CSA207
CCCCGACCGCATAGAAACGTCCGGAGCCTTGGGCGATGGTCTGGCGGAAATAGGGACGGAAACCGTAGTTGTGGCCCACGTAGCTGGTCGGCAGGTTCCAGTTGCTCGCCGCCACGGCCAGCCCGGTACGGTCGAGCAGCTCCAGGGTGGAGGAGCGGGCGGCCAGGTTGATGCTTTCCAGCTTGAGGTTGAGGCGCTGCTGCAACTCGCCGTCGATCGGCCCGGCCAGCGCCGCGCGCAGGTCCGGATCCAGCGCCAGTACCGCCGGCAGGCTGCGGAAGCGTTCGATCAGGGTCTGCAGCGAGCCGGCGTAGAGGTCCAGCTGCTTGCGCACCTGTTCGCCCTCGGCGCGTAGCGCCTGCTGCCGCGCCTGGCGACCCGCCCAGTCCATGGACAGCAGCAGGCCGCCGAGCAGCGGCAGCAACAGCAGGAACAGGCG
>NZ_JAACFT010000137.1 GCF_029051685.1 Bradyrhizobium sp. CSA207
CCACCGAATCGAGCGCGGCCTATCTGGCGGAGGTGGTGATCCTCGCCACCGGCGCGCAGGCGCGCTGGCTGGGGCTGGAATCGGAGGCCGCCTATCGCGGCTTCGGCGTTTCCGCCTGTGCCACCTGCGACGGCTTCTTCTATCGCGGCAAGGAGGTAGTGGTGGTGGGCGGCGGCAACACCGCGGTGGAAGAGGCGCTGTTCCTCACCAATTTCGCGTCCAAGGTCACCGTTGTGCATCGTCGCGAGGGGTTCCGGGCGGAAAAGATCCTGCAGGAGCGCCTGTTCGCCAATCCCAAGGTGAATGTGGTGTGGCATGCGCAGGTGGCCGAGATCCGCGGCACCGACGATCCCGTCACCAAGGTCACCTGCGCGGTGCTGCGCGACGTGCGCACCGGCGCGACCTCCGAGCTACCCGCTGACGGCATATT
>NZ_JAACFT010000138.1 GCF_029051685.1 Bradyrhizobium sp. CSA207
GTCATGATCGTCTCCTTGCGGTGTGAGGTATAACAAGGGTAGACGTGACTGGCGAAATCTTCGCCAGTCGGTAACAGCTTTACGACAGCTATCACGAATTTACGGGCAAGGGTTACAGAGATAGTTGAAAAAGCGGCTAACAATTTGCCAGCCGTTGTGGAAATGATGATTACATCGCTGCGCGATAAATCGCCACAATTTCTTCGTGAGTTGCCTGGATCGGGTTAGTAAAGCCACAGGCATCTTTCAGGGCATTAGTCGCCAATACCGCGAAATCTTCTTCTTTCACGTTCAGGTCGCGTAGGCCTGCCGGGATATCCACTTTCTTCGCCAGTTCACGGATGGCGTTAATGCAGGCTTCAGCACCTTCCGCGTCGTTTTTACCTGTCACGTTCACGCCCATTGCAGCGGCACAGTCACGCAGACGTGC
>NZ_JAACFT010000139.1 GCF_029051685.1 Bradyrhizobium sp. CSA207
ACGTGTGCGGGCCCCGGCAGCATCAATCAGCGGAACTATGGCTCAGGCGCTGATCGCTTCACGTACATGCCGCGCATGCTGCTGGAGCGCTATCGCAACCTCTACGTGCGCTTCAATGGCTCGGGCAACCTGGCCAGGCCCGCGATGGATGCCTCACCCAGCCTCGCCAACGTGGACTTCGGCATCAATGGGGAGTTCGAGTGGAAGCCCATGACCTCCGCGTCGAAGACGGAGGGCGCCAAGACGGTGCTCGTCAGCGCGTCCGGAAAGAACAGCCCCGCCGTCGTCGCGCTCGACATCACCAACCCCAATGACGCCTGGTACCCCTTGCCGCTCTGGGAGTTCAACCTCCGCGACACCAGCATCGACCACGCGTTCTCCACGGCGAAGCTGGCCGACCCCAGCGTCGAAATCCCGGACAACTCTGGCT
>NZ_JAACFT010000013.1 GCF_029051685.1 Bradyrhizobium sp. CSA207
GGTTCGGCCTGCCCATGGGTGGCGGCGGGCTTGGCATCGGCACCGTCATCGTGCTCGGCTTGATCGGCTACGCCTTCGGCATCGATCCGCGCATCCTGATCGGCGGTGCCGAGATCCTCACCGGTGGCGGCCAGGCGCCGACCTACCAGACCGATCGGCAGGCGTCCTCGGGCAAGCGCGGCGCGCCGACCGACGAGATGGGCAGCATGATCTCCGGCGTGCTCGGCGAGATCGACGATCGCTGGAGCGAGATCTTCCAGGCCAGCGGCCAGAACTACACCGGGCCGAAGATCGTGCTGTTCCGCAACGCCACCAATGGCGGCCGCTGCGGCATGGCGCAGTCGGCGATGGGCCCGTTCTATTGTCCGCCGGACCGCACCATCTTCCTCGACACCGGCTTCTTCCGCGAGGTCGAGACACGCTTCCGCGGCTGCTCCGGCAATGCCTGCAAGTTCACTGCCGCCTACATCATCGCGCATGAAGCCGGCCATCACATCCAGAACCTGCTCGGCATCATTCCGCGGGTGACGCGGCTGCAGCAGCAGGCCGGCAGCAAGGCCGAGGCCAATGCGCTGCAGGTCAAGGTGGAGCTCCAGGCCGACTGCCTGTCGGGCGTCTGGGTCAACCGCGAGGAGAAGAAGCGTCCGGGCTTCCTCGAGGCCGGCGACATCGACGCCGCCTTGACCACGGCGACCGCGATCGGCGACGACACGCTGCAGCGCCAGGCCACGGGCAGGGTAGTGCCCGACTCCTTCACCCACGGCTCGGCCGCGCAACGCAAGCAATGGTTCATGACCGGCTACAAACAGGGCACGGTGCAGGCCTGCAACACGTTCGGCAGTGGAGCGTTGTAGACTGGCTGTACGTCATCCACGGACCCTCCGGTCCATCCTTCGAGGCGCGCAAGGGCGCGCACCTCAGGATGACGTCGGTGGATGGGCAAGGAGGTATCAAGCGATGGCATCCATCGACGAGTCCAAACAGTTCGTCCCGCTCAACATCGCGGTGCTCACGGTCTCCGACACGCGCGTACTCACCGACGACAAGTCGGGCCAGACGCTGGCCGATCGCCTCACGGGCGCCGGCCATCACCTCGCCGCGCGCGCGATCGTCACCGACGACATCGAGGCGATCCGCGCCGTCATCCGCCGCTGGATCGCGGACGCCGGTGTCGATGTCGTCATTACCACCGGCGGCACCGGTTTTACCGGGCGCGACGTCACCCCCGAGGCGATCGAGCCGTTGTTCGAGAAGCGCATGGACGGCTTCTCGATCGCGTTCCACATGTTGAGCCACGCCAAGATCGGGACGTCGACGATCCAGAGCCGCGCCACCGCCGGTGTCGCGGGCGCGACCTACATCTTCTGTCTCCCCGGCTCTCCGGGGGCCTGCCGCGACGGCTGGGACGGCATCCTCGCCGCCCAACTCGACTACCGCACGCGCCCCTGCAACTTCGTCGAGATCATGCCGCGGCTGGACGAGCATTTGCGAAGGGCGAAGACAAAAGGCGCGACGGTGTAGTTGCTTGCTTTCTTCCCTTCTCCCCCTTGTGGGAGAAGGTGGCGCGAAGCGCCGGATGAGGGGTTCTATCCGCGCATTACAACGCGAGAGAGTCGTGCGCGGAGACAACCCCTCACCCAAGTGAGTCCGCGTTCACCAGCATCGCTACCCTCTCCCACAAGGGGCGAGGGCACATTCATGCGCATCTCGCCCGCTTCGAGAACGCTACAGATCCCGCTCCCAGGTCTCGCCGATCAGGTTCTGGCCAAAACTGCGGTGCGGTTCGGTGGCGACGAGCTTGAAGCCGGCGCCTTCATAGATGTGCCGTGCGGCAACGAGTATGCTCTGCGTCCACAGCGTCATTCGCCGATAGCCGCAGGCGCGTGCGAAGGCGACGCATTCGGCCACCAGCCGCTGGCCGAGGCCCTGGCCGCGCGCCGCCGGATCGAGCAGCAGCAGGCGCAGCTTGGCGACATCGTCGCTCGCCTTGACCAAAAACACCGAGCCGACCGGGCGGCCCTCGATGTCGGCGATCCAGCAGCGCTCGCGCGAGGCGTCGTAGGAGGTCATGTATTTGGCGACGATCTCGGCCACCAGCGCCTCGAAGCCGGAATCGAAGCCATATTCGCTAGCGTAAAGCGCGCCATGGCTCTGTACCACCCAGCCCATGTCGCCGGGACGGGGATCGCGCAAGATCGCGCGCGGGGCCGGCGTGCGCGCCAGACCGAGCAGCCGCTCGATCGTCTCCATCGCGCCGGTCAGCCGCCTGCGGTCCTCGGCCGGCAGGGCTCGCAGCATCGCGGCGACGTCCTCCTGCGTCACGCTCTCGAGCCTGGCGAAGGCCTGGCGGCCCTTCGCGGTCAGGCTGAGCTGGTATTGCCGGCGGTCGGTTGCGAGCGGCTTGCGTACGATCAGCTCGCTCTCGTCGAAGTTCTGCACGATGCGGCTGAGATAGCCGGCATCGAGCCCGAGGGCGACGCCGATCTCCTTGGCCGACTGCTCGCCGCCATGCGCGAGTTCGTAGAGCACGCGCGCCTCGCTGAGCGAGAACGGGGTCTTCAGGAGCTGCTGGTCGAGGACGCCGAGCTTGCGGGTGTAGAAGCGGTTGAACGCGCGAACCGCCTGAACCTGATTATCGCAGACCTGATCGGTCGCAGAACTTGGTGGCGAAGGGCTTGTTGGCATGGCACACCTCAATACTTGCCATTGTCAATTAAATGTTTGACTTTGGCAAGTATCTGGTGGCTCACCCCACCATGACGATGCGGCTGCGCAGCATGGTCCGGGAGGAGCGGCCGAGCCGCCGCAAAAGGCGCGCCTCGGAACGGCGGGCCTGGGGCGGGTAGCCGCCGATCCGGTCATAATGATCACGCCCGATCAAAAGTCCCTGATCGCCGAGCGGGCCGATCAGCTTGCGCGCCACGGAGCGAAGCATGTAGCGGAATCCGGTATCGCTGTAGGGCGAGCGTGCATAGCGGAACACCGCCGCACGATCCCGGCCGCTCGTCGAGACGGCCTGAATGAACTGGGTGGTCTCTTCGATCCAGCCGGTTTCGAGCACCGCGCCGGCGGGGAGGAACATCAGCCAGGGCGAACGGGCCTGAAGCGCGCCGGCGGCAAGCGCGGCGCCCGGCGAGGACCCCTCGTAGCCGATGAAACGGCAGCCTGCGACATCGGCAACGCGCTCGATGACGCCGTTGCGGGTGCCGTCGACCAGGAGGACCTCCCGGATGACCCCCGCAGCGGCGCCGGGTACCAGCGCGGCCAGAGTTGCGACCGCGGTCTGCTCGACACCGTCGGTCGGAATGATGACGCTCAGCATGATCGAGGCTTCAGTCTCTCAAATTCGGGAGAAGCGTAGTTTATATAATGATGTTGTCATAAACACGCTGCGCTTCCGAGCGCAACTTTAGACGGCGCTTTCGGCGTTCGATGGTAAATCACTGCCAGCGATCAGCCAAATGTGTCGCGCGCGGTGAGGCAAGATTGCCGAATGTTTCGGCAAGTGCGGCCTATCACCGTAGGAAACCGGATGTCGCCGCCGCGATTGTCGAGCATCGGCAGGTTATACGATCGCAAGCATCGACGTCTC
Organism: Bradyrhizobium sp. CSA207; assembly: GCF_029051685.1. GTDB lineage: Bacteria > Pseudomonadota > Alphaproteobacteria > Rhizobiales > Xanthobacteraceae > Bradyrhizobium. The sequence goes on from NZ_JAACFT010000013.1 coordinate 3,593, forward strand.
GATCGGCGGCCTGAACAGGAAAAACCTGCAATGATGGATAGAGGCCCTATCGAACAGCACGTTCGTGTGAACGCCGATCACCACTCCGTTGGCGTGGCGCCAGCATCGGTGAAGCAGGACGCCGCGCCGACGTTGCGGATCCGCGCCTTGATGCTGGGCGACCGCATCAATGCCTCGGGGCTTGAGATCGGTACGCTGGTGTCCTCGGCGCCCGCGGCCTTCCGCGTCCACACGGGCCTTGCCGTGATCTTCCGTTACGGTGTCGTGGTGCTGATCGGGTTGCTCCCTTCGGAGGAGAAGCTTCTGATCGACAGCCTGAAGTCGCGGGTGATCGGTGCATTCAGCCCCTATGAGGAGGAGACTGCGCAGGCGCAGCTCTGCAATGACGAGAACGCCGAGACAATCCAACCGGGCGGGCCGATCTGCCTGGCCAAATTCTCCGACGACCGGCTGCTGCTGGTCGCGGACGCGCTCGCCAAGAGCACCTCGCTGGCACGCGACGAGCGGCGCGTCGCCGCCGTATTTGACGTCATCGAGCCCTTCGCGCGGGAGCTCGCCGAGCGCGGCCGCACTCCGCGCCGGCGCAAGGGCATTTTGCAGCTGATCGGTAACGCGCTGCTGGTGCAGCAGCGCGTCGCCGGCCGCGTTGCGATTGCCGAGAAACCCGACGTGCTCTGGGAGAAGCCCGAGCTCGACCGGCTCTATTCCCGTCTCGAGGACGAGTACGAATTGAAGGAGCGTCTCGACACCCTCGAGCGCAAGCTCACCGCCGTATCGGAGACCGCCAACGCGCTCACCGACATCATCGATACCCAGCGCTCGCTGCGGCTCGAAGTGGCCGTGGTGGTGCTGATCGTGATCGAGGTCGCGATCGGATGTTTCCAGATCCTGGCCGGCATTCACTGAGTTGCTTTGGCGCACGCCGACGATCGACCGCTGGCTTGCGATTGCCATGCTGCGATCTCGGCGAGTTCGGCCTCGGGGCGCGTCTCCACCGTCTGGCAGCGACCGAGATGGAGTAGTCCCGCATCGCCTTCAATCGTGATCCAGTCACCCTCCGACAACACCACATCGGCAAGCCGCGCCTGCCTCGCGCTGGGATCGATCTTCAGCTCGCTGCAGCCGACCACGCATGGCTTGCCCATCTGCCGGGCCACCAGGGCCGCATGCGAGGTGCGCGCACCGACCGCCGTGACGATGCCGGCCGCCACCGCAAAGCCTGCGACGTCGGCCGTGCTTGTATCAGGGCGAAGCAGGATGACCGGCTCGCCCGTCGACGACAGGCGCTGGGCACTCTCGGAACTGAAGGCGGCACGGCCGACACCGATGCCGCCGGAGGCGCCGATGCCAGTCGCCGCCGGCGTGCCGGCTGAAACCAGCGCGGTCTCGGCGAGGGAGGCGAGATCGATTTCGGCGATCCGGACGAGCGCCTCGTCCTTCGTGATCAGGCCCTCATGCACGAGGTCGATCGCGATCCTGACCGCCGCACGCGGTGTCCGTTTCGCCGCGCGCGTCTGGAGGATCCAGAGCCTGCCTTCCTCGATCGTGAACTCGACGTCCTGCACGTCGCGAAATTCGCGCTCGAGCTGCTTCAGGATGTCGCCAAGCTCGGCTTCGCTCCGTGGCAGCGCCCGCGCGATCGCGTCCCGGGCGTCGGGAGAGCGGCGCCCGGACACGACGTCTTCGCCCTGCGCATCGAGTACGAGATCGATCATCGGACGCGGTGTACCGGTCGACGGATCGCGCGAGAAGGCCACGCCGGCGCCGGAGGCCAGCCCGCCATTGCCGAACACCATCGCCTGCACGGTGACGGCGGTGCCCTGGAGTTCTTCGAGCCGCTGGAGTTTCCGATAGGTCTGGGCCCGCTCGCTCATCCAGGACTGGTAGACGGCTTTCGCCGCGGCCTCTAGCTGCGCGACCGCATCGTCGAACCGGCCATCGGCGCGATCCTCGACCAGCAATTGCTCGTCGCCTGCAAGCCGCTCCAGCGCTTCGCTGTCGAGTTCGCGATCGCTGTCGACGCATTCGGCTCCGACCAGCTCCGAGATGCGCGCCGCGAACGCGGCGGCATCGAGTCCGAGCACGGTCTCGCCAAAACTCTCCAGGAAGCGGCGTCGGCAGTCCCAGGCGAGCCGCGGCCGGCCGGTCGCGCGGATCAGGCCGTGCACCGCATCCGACGTGCAGCCAACATTGAGGACGGTGTCGAGCATGCCCGGCATCGATCGGGCGGCCCCCGAGCGCACCGAAACCAGCAGCGGGTGGCGCCGGTCGCCGAAGCGCTTGCCGGTCGCGTCTTCCAGGAACGCGATACCTTCCTTGAGTCCGTCGCGCAGATGACGCTCGGCATGGGCATGCCCGGCGATGATGTTGGCGCAGAGTTTGACCGGCAGCACGAAAGCGGGCGGCACCGGCAGGCCCAGTGCCGCCATCCGGACGAGGTTGGCGGCCTTGGCGCCGATCTCCTCGGCGGAATGCAATTCGGTCGCGCCAGCGCCGATACGCACGATCTGCATGGTGGTCCCCTTAGGCTGCGAGATCGATCATGATGTGACGGCGCAACAGGTGGCCGAAGCCCGCGAAGCGATCCGTGGCGCGCTCGATCGCACGCGCAAGCTCGAGCACCGAGAGCGAGGTCGCAACGTCGAAGCCGCCGCCGAACACCAGGGCGGTCGTCGCACGCTCCTGGCTGTCGGCGGCATGTTCGGCGTCGATCAGACGGGTCACGGCGGACAGCGCATCCTCCGAGTCCGCGCGACGTCCTTCCGGCACGTCGGTCGCCGCGGCGACGCCGCTGGCCGCGACCTCGGTTGTGGTGATGGCGACCGCACAGAGATCGGCGAGTGCGGCCAGCAGTGACGGATCGGTTCGCTCGGGCATGAGGGAGGCGATGAATGCCGCCTGCTCCAGTTCATCGACAGCCTCTTCCGCCCGATCGATCAATTGTCCGATCGTCGGCCGGGCGTTGAGCCGGTCGATCTCCTTGCGGGTCTCGAGCGCGATGCGATCTGCCTTCTGCTCGATCGCGCCACAGCGTCGCGCCAGCAGCTTGCGGTCGGCCGGTTTTCCGGCCTGGAGCGTAGTAATATGGCGCGAGATCGCCGCGACGAGATCATGGGCGAGTCCGATCTGGCGCAGCACGGCAGCAAGCAGGGTGCCGTCGACACGCTCCAGATGCCGCACCAGGTCGGCTTCGATCTGGTCGCGCACCGTCCTGACGGAGCGGCCTGCAAGCAGCGCCTCGGTGGAGACACGCAGCGCCGCCTTCAGGAAGTCGATCGCAGCAGTACGGCCGAGGGCCTGGTCGAGCCGCTCGCCGAAGCCGATGCGCGCCGGCGCCGCATTCCGGACCGCCGACCCGAGCAGTTCGTTGCCACCGAGTTCGAGAAAGCCGCGATGGCCGATTCGCTGCTGCGCTCCCCATTCCAGGATGCGTGTGGCGTCGTCCTTGGCGACCCAGGTCCGCAACAGCTTGCGGGCCTTGTTCCAGTCGATCAGGAACACCAGCGCGGCGCCGACCGCCGCGAGAAATTCGTTGCGATCCGCGGCATGATTTGTCTGGTACTGACCGGTGACGAGATAGAACGAATTGTCCTCGCCGAGACCTGCGGCGGTGTGACGGTCGAGCCCGCTCCAGGTTGCGCCGAACTTGTCGAACAGCGAGATGAGGAACTTTGCTCGTGCCAGGTGCACGTCGGTATAGGTCACGGTGACCGCGTTCTTCTTGACCGCGATCACCACGACATGGGCGTCCGTGGTGCCGATATCGTTCTGGATCAGCAGCCGGCCGCCCGAGCGGGTCGCCATAGTGTCGAGTCCGGGGTGGTTGAACTTCAGCCCGCGCGTCTGGTTCAGGCCCTTCATGAAGGCCTCGACCGCGCTGCGGTCTTCGCCATGGAGGCCGAACACATGGGCGCCGTCGAGTGTTTCCTCCGAACAGCTCGCCGCAAACTTGTTCAGCGCCTTGTGCAGATCCATCACCAGGCGATGGAGGCTATCGCCTGCCGCCTCGGCGACGCCGGTCAGACGGACAATACTGGCGAGATCGATTTCGTTGGCGGCATCGAGCAGGCCCGCGTTCCGGATGGCCATCAGCCGCGCGTTCGCTTTCTCACCCTCCGAAGGCGCGCCGGCGCCGACGGCGCGGATCATCCCCGCGGCGTCGTCCTGAATCTCCTTCATCAGCTGGGCGAGGTTCGGGGCCGCGAGCCGGGACGGTCCGATCAGATGGGCGCCTCCGACCAAGCTTGCAATCGCGGCAGGTGCGATGCCGGCGGCGTGGCTTTCGACCGCAAGCTCACTGGCGGGACGATCGGGGTCTTGCGCGTGCCGGGCCGCCGCCTGCAGCGCGCTCATCCGCACCTTGATGCGGTCGTTGGCGGCGAGCCCTTCCGCCACCAGCGCGGGCAACAGGATGTCGCCTTGTCCGAGCTCTTCGATGATCTGGGTTTTCATGACCTGTCCGCACGACGATTGACGTCGTCTCTATGCCGCGAAGTTGCGGCGGCGGCATTGCGCCAGATCATTCATAAAACCGTCATGCAACATGCCGCTCGCGAAGCAGCGCGGCGCAATGGCGCGCGATTGTCATCTCTTCGTTGGTGGGGATGATGAAAGTGTCGACCGTACCGTCGGCACTGCCGATCCGCTCGCGCGCTGCTTCATTCGCCGCTGCATCGATGCGCACGCCGAGCCAGGCGAGGCGCTCGCCGATACCGCGGCGGATCTCCTTTGCATGCTCGCCGATGCCGCCGGTGAAGACCAGGCAGTCCAGCCCGCCAAGCGCGGTGGTCATCATCGCGACAGCTTGCGCCGCGCGGAAGATGAACAAATCGATCGCCTCTCTTGCGGCGGGCTCGCCGCTTGCGAGCAACGCGCGCATGTCCGAAGAGATGCCGGAAACGCCGAGCAGGCCGGACTCGTGATAGAGCATGTGCTGGACCGCATCGGCCGACATGTTCTCCTGCGCTTGCAGATAGAGCAGGACGCCGGGATCGATCGTGCCGCAGCGCGTGCCCATCACCAGGCCGTCGAGCGGGGTGAGGCCCATCGTGGTGTCGATGCTGCGGCCGTCGAGCAGCGCGCAGAGGCTCGCGCCATTGCCGAGATGCGCGACGACGGTGCGCCCTGGCAGAAGATGCGGTGCAATTTCCGCGAGACGGCCCGCCACATATTCGAACGAGAGGCCGTGAAACCCGTAGCGCCGGACACCGCGCTGTTCATAGCGCCTCGGAATGGCGAAGCGACTCGCCGGCGGCGCCAGGTCATGATGAAACGCGGTGTCGAAGCAGGCGATCTGCCTCAGCTCTGGCCGGATCGCCCGGATGGTGTGGACCGGCGCGAGGCACGGCGGCTGGTGCAGCGGAGCAAGCGGCGTCAGCGCTTCAAGCTTCGCGTAGACATCCTCCGTCAATTCGGCCGGCCCTGAATAGTCTGGCCCACCGTGAACGATGCGATGGCCTACGGCACGCAAGTGGCGTTCGCCAAAATGCTCTTCGATGAAGGCGAGCACGTCGGCGAACAGATGATCGCTGTCGGCATCTGATCCTGTCCGTTGCTTTTCGAAGAGATCCTCGCCCGCCGGGTTCTTCACGATGAGCCGGGGCGTCGTCTCGTGCTCGTCGAGCAGCCCCCTGCAGATCAGGACGGGATCCCGCCCCGACAGCTCGAACAGGCCGAACTTGATGCTCGACGATCCGGAGTTGAGAGCGAGAACGGTGTCCGACATGGCTTGATGTCAATCGCCTGCTTCGACCGGAGTCTTGCCGCCCGCGCTGTTCTGCCAGACCCAGTCGCGAATCTGCGGCATGTCCTCGCCGTGCTCGCGCACATAGTGCGAATGCGCGATCAGCGCGTCGCGGAATTGCTGTTTGACCTGCGCGGCCCTGGTCGCGAGCCCCGGGACACGCTCGATCGCCTCGATCGCCAGATGAAAGCGGTCGAGCTCGTTGAGTACGACCATGTCGAACGGCGTCGTCGTGGTGCCTTCCTCGGCAAAGCCGCGCACGTGCATGCCGGCATGGTTGGCGCGGTTATAGGTCAGTCGATGGATCAGATAGGGATAGCCGTGATAGGCGAAGATCACCGGCTTGTCGCGCGTGAACAGGCTGTCGAAGTCGCGATCGGACAGCCCATGTGGATGCTGCTCCTTCGGCTGCAGCGTCATCAGGTCGACGACGTTGACAACGCGGATCTTCAGCTCGGGCAGCGCCTTGCGCAGCAGGTCGACGGCGGCGAGCGTCTCCAATGTCGGCACGTCGCCGGCGCAGGCCATCACCACGTCGGGTTCGCGAGTTGCGTCTTCCGTGCCCGCCCATGTCCAGATGCCGATGCCGGCATCGCAATGGGTGGCGGCGTCCTGCATCGAGAGCCATTGCGGCGCCGGCTGCTTGCCAGCGACGATGACGTTGACGCGGTTATAGGTGCGCAGGCAGTGATCGGCGATCCACAGCAGCGTATTGGCGTCCGGCGGGAAGTAGATGCGGACGATATCGGCCTTCTTGTTGGCGACGAGATCGACGAAGCCGGGGTCCTGATGGCTGAAGCCGTTGTGGTCCTGGCGCCAGACGTGCGAGGTCAGGAGGTAGTTGAGCGAGGCGATCGGGCGCCGCCACGGCAGATCGCGCGTGACCTTGAGCCACTTGGCGTGCTGGTTGAACATGGAATCCACGATGTGGATGAAGGCCTCGTAGCAGGAGAACAAGCCGTGCCGGCCGGTGAGCAGATAGCCTTCGAGCCAGCCCTGGCACAGATGCTCGCTCAACACCTCCATGACGCGGCCGTCCTGGGCGAGGTGCACGTCGTAAGGCTCGCTCGGCTCCATCCAGACCCGTTCGGTGGCCTCGAACACTGCGTCGAGCCGGTTTGACGCGGTCTCGTCCGGTCCCATGATGCGGAAGTTGCGCTCCTGCGCGTTGAGGCGGATGACGTCGCGCAGGAACCTGCCGAGTTCGCGCGTCGCTTCGCCGGTGACGCCGCCAGGCTTTGGGACATCCACAGCGAAGCTGCGGAAGTCCGGCAGCTTGAGCTCCTTCTTCAGCAGCCCGCCATTGGCGTGCGGATTGGCGCCCATGCGGCGGTTGCCTTCGGGTGCCAGCGCCTGCAGCTCGGAGGCGAGCGCGCCGTTCGCGTCGAACAGCTTTTCCGGCTCGTAGCTCCGCATCCAGTTTTCCAGCACCTTCAGATGCGCCGGATTCTCGCGGCAACCGGAGACGGGCACTTGGTGCGCGCGCCAAAAACCCTCGACCTTGAGCCCGTCGACTTCCTTGGGGCCGGTCCAGCCCTTCGGGCTGCGCAACACGATCATCGGCCAGCGCGGCCGCTCGACCGCCTTGCGGCCGTCGCGGGCGTGCTGCTGGATCGAGCGGATGCTGGCGAGCGCGACGTCCAGCGCATCGGCCATGGTCCGGTGCATCAGCTTGGGATCGTCGCCCTCGACGAACAGCGGCTCGTGGCCGAGCCCGCGGAACAGGTCGCGGATCTCCGCGTCGCGCATCCGCCCCATGACGGTGGGATTGGCGATCTTGTAGCCGTTGAGATGCAGGATCGGCAGCACCGCGCCGTCATGCGCCGGGTTCAAGAACTTGTTCGAGTGCCAGGACGCCGCGAGCGGGCCGGTCTCGGCCTCGCCGTCGCCGACGACGCAGGCAACGATCAGGCCGGGATTGTCGAGCGCCGCGCCGTAGGCATGCACCAGCGCGTAGCCGAGTTCGCCGCCTTCGTGGATGGAGCCCGGCGTTTCCGGCGCGGCGTGGCTCGGAATCCCACCGGGGAAGGAGAACTGCCGGAAAAGCTTGCGCAATCCGTCCGTGTCGCGCCCGATGTCGGGGTAGATCTCGCTGTAGCTGCCTTCGAGATAGGTGTTGGCGACCATACCCGGGCCGCCATGGCCGGGCCCGCAGACATAGATCATGTCGAGATCCAGCGTGCGGATCACGCGGTTGAGATGGGCGTAGATGAAGTTCAGCCCCGGCGTCGTACCCCAATGGCCGAGCAAACGCGGCTTGATCTGCTCGGGCCTCAACGGCTCGCGCAGCAACGGGTTGTCGAGGAGATAGATCTGGCCGACGGAGAGATAGTTGGCGGCACGCCAGTAGCGATCGAGGAGATCGAGGTCGCTGCTCGCCGCGGCCGATTGTTGTTGATTTGTCATGTTCCTGCCGACTTTCACCCAGCGATCGTCACCAACCATGTTCCGCGACGATCGATCCCGCCGGATCAAACGGGATCGCCGGACGTGCGTGTTGCGTGAAGTCAAAGGCGCGCGCCCGAACATTGGGCAGCGTTACTGTGCATGGGGTTGTTTTCGCGTTTTTGTTCTCGTTCTTGATTTGTTCCTTCTGCGTGCTATCTTGGCTTCATGAGTCGAGCATCCTCTCGTGCCCTCAAGCACCCGCCGGTCACGGCGCCCTCCGAGCCGGCGGGTGCGCCTTCGGACATTCCTGCCGCTTTCCCAGAGATTGCCGTCGCGATCGACCGCGAGCGCAGGCGAGGGCGGGGCGCGCAATCCAACGCCAGCGGCCGCTTCGAAGCCGAGGCGCGCGTCGCCTTCGACGACGGCTGGCAGAGCCTGGATGAGCTGCCGCCGTTCAAGACCACGGTCGGGCTCGACACCTCGCGCAAGGTGATCACCCGCAACGAGTCGCCCGATATCGGCTTCGACCGCTCGATCAATCCCTATCGCGGCTGCGAGCATGGCTGCGTCTATTGCTTCGCACGGCCGACGCACGCCTATCTCGGCCTGTCGCCGGGCCTCGACTTCGAGTCAAAACTGTTTGCCAAGCCCGAGGCGCCGGCGCTGCTCGAGAAGGAGCTCGCCGCGCCCGGCTACGAGCCGCGAATGATCGCGATCGGCACCAACACCGATCCCTATCAGCCGATCGAGCGCGAGCGCAAAATCATGCGCGGCATTCTGGAGGTGCTGGAGCGCGCCGGCCATCCCGTCGGCATCGTCACCAAATCGGCGCTGGTGACACGCGACATCGACATTCTCGCACGGATGGCCAAGCGCAGCCTCGCCAAAGTCGCGATCTCGGTGACCTCGCTCGATGCGAAACTGGCGCGCTCCATGGAGCCGCGGGCCTCGACGCCGCCGAAGCGGCTGGAAGCGCTGAAGCAGCTCTCGGACGCCGGCATTCCGACCACCGTGATGGTCGCGCCCGTGATCCCCGCGCTGAACGATTCCGAGATCGAGCGCATCCTGGATGCGGCGGCCCACGCCGGCGTCAAGGAAGCCTCCTACGTGCTGTTGCGGCTGCCGCTCGAGGTGCGCGATCTCTTCCGCGAATGGCTGATGGCGAACTATCCGGACCGCTACCGCCACGTCTTCACCCTGATCCGCGACATGCGCGGCGGGCGCGACTACGATTCGAAATGGGGCGAGCGGATGAAGGGCACTGGTCCGATGGCCTGGACCATCGGCCGCCGCTTCGAGATCGCCTGCGACAGGCTCGGCCTCAACAAGCGACGCGCGAAGCTGACGACGGACCACTTTGCCAGGCCGAAGCGGAACGGCGATCAGCTCAGTCTGTTCTGATGAGTCGTTGAATAACGGGAATTGTCCGGGGTTCCCTGTTGCGCGCACCGGACCGCTTGCGCAGGATCCCGGTCATGATTCGGGACAAGTCCGCCAACAAGCCGGCCAAGAAGGCCACGCCCCAGAAGCCTGCGAAGACCACGGTTGGCAAGGCCGAGGCCAGGAAGACCGAGGCCAGCAAGGCGACCGAGGTCAGCGAGGCGACCGACGTCAGCGAGGCCGAGGCCGGCAAGGGCGCCGCCAAGGGGGGCATTATCGCCGTCGCCCCGCCGAGCTTCCGCCGCGAGCGCGCGCTGATCAAGCGCGGGATCTGGCCGGTCGCGGGCTGCGACGAGGCCGGCCGCGGGCCGCTCGCCGGGCCCGTGGTGGCGGCCGCCGTGATCCTCGACCCCGCCCGTATCCCGCGCGGCATCGACGATTCCAAGCGGCTGACGGCGGAAGAGCGCGAAAGACTGTTCGACAAGATCTGCGCGACCGCGCAGGTCTCGGTCGTCGTCGCCTCGCGCTCCCGGATCGACCGCGACAACATCTTGCGGGCCTCGCTGTGGGCCTTGAAGCGCGCGGTGGGGGCGCTGCCCGAGGCGCCCCGCCACGTCTTCGTCGACGGACGCGACCGGCTCGATACGGCGTGCGATTGCGAGGCTGTGATCGGCGGCGACGGCATCGTCCTGTCGATTGCGGCGGCCTCGATTATCGCCAAGGTGACGCGCGACCGGCTGATGTGCGCGCTGGCGCAGGACTGCCCGGGCTACGGTTTTGAGCAGCACAAGGGCTACGCCGTCCCGGATCACCTCGACGCGCTGGACCGCCTCGGCCCCTCCGTCCACCACCGCAGCTTCTTCGCCCCTGTCGCCGCCGCCCGCGCCAAGCACATGCCCTGGACCGTCGAGCCGGTGCAGGATCTGTTTGCGGTGACCGAGGTCGACGTGCAGGTGGACGCGAGTGTCGAAATCGATGCTTCAGCGCGGCTCTAGGGTCTCGTCCCGCAGCTTCCGCATCGTCATGGCCGGGCTTGACCCGGCCATCCACGTCTTTGCCGCCTGCTCCGAAGAACGTCGATGCCCGGGACAAGCCCGGGCATGACGGGCAGACGGTCGTTGCCACGACGCGCAGCGCCCTTTATCAAAACAGTCGTGAGCGATTAGGGCCGGCTGCACGGGTTGGCTGCATCTTTCGGACGTTGCATGCGGTTTACCTCCCTGGTCATCGAGCTCATTCGCGCCCGGCCGCGGCTGATCGTGTGGATCGCCGTGCTGGTGCAGGCTGCGATGTGGCTGTTGGTGGCGCTGGTGTTCTACCGCAGCCCGCCCGGCAACCTCGCGACCCTGCTCGCCTTCGGCCGCGAGTACCAGGTCGGTACCGATCTCGGCCCGCCTCTGGCTGCCTGGCTCGCCGACATCGCCTATCGCGCCGCCGGCGGCCACATGTTCGGCGTCTATGTGCTGGCCGAGCTGTGCGAGATTGCGACCTTCATCACGCTCTATCATCTGGCGCGCGCGGTGGTCGGCACCCAGCATGCGGTGCTCGCCGTGCTCTTGACCATGACGCTGCTGGCCTTCTCTTCGTCCGCGCTCGACTTCGGTCCGCTGGTGTTGGCGCGCCCGCTCTGGGCGCTGCTCCTGCTGCATTCCTGGCAACTGATCGGCCAGCGCCGCGGCAATGGCTGGTTCGCCTGGTCGATTGAAGCCGGGCTGTTGCTGCTCACGACGCCCGCGGCGATCTTTCTCTTGCTGCTGCTCGTCGTCTTTGCGCTGGCGACCGCCGGGGGGCGCAGGACGCTGCGAGCACTCGATCCGTTGTATGCGCTGGTCGTGGTCGCCGTGCTGGCGCTGCCTTATGCCATCTGGGTGATGCGTGCGGAGACGCTGACCCTGCCGGCCTTGCCGCAGCTCTCGGAATTGAATGGCCGCGCGCTTCACGCGGCGTGGTTGCTCGGCAGCCTCGTGCTGGGCGCGGTGTCGGTCCCGGTCCTGGCTTTCCTCAACACCGGCTGGTTCGCCGGCAAGGGCGATGAGGCGCCGATCATCTACCGGCCGCCGGTCGAGCCGCTCGCGCGCAACTTCGTCTATTTCTTCGCGCTCGCGCCGGTGCTCGGCGGGGTCGTGATCTCCGGCCTGTTCGGGCTCGACGGCGTCGTCGGCGGTGCCGGCGCCGTGCTGCTGATGTCGGGGCTTGCCGTGGTGGTGGCGGCCGGCGATCTCATCGCGATGCGCCGCGCGCGGTTGCTGCGCACGGTGTGGGCTGCCGCCGTGGTGGCGCCAGCTGCCGGCGTCGTGCTGGCATCCCTGCTGCTGCCCTGGACCGGCACCGGCGAGATCGCGACCTCGATGCCGGCCCGCGAAATCTCGGACTTCTTCGACGAGAGCTTTTCCCGCCGCACCAACCATCGCCTGCGCGCGGTCGCCGGCGAGACCCAGCTTGCGAGCCTGATCACGCTGCATTCCGGCCGGCCGCATCTGTTCATCGATGCCGAGCCTGCGCGCACGCCGTGGATGACACCAGCAAGGTTCAGCGAGAGCGGCGGCGTCGTGGTCTGGCGCACCTCCGACACAGCCGGCACCCCGCCACCGGAAATCCTCAGGCGCTTTCCCGGCATCGTGCCGGAAGTGCCGCGCGCCTTCGAATGGCTGGTGACCGGACGCCAGCAATTGCTGCGCATCGGCTGGGCCATCGTGCGGCCGAAGGGCAGCTAATGGCTCGCGTGCTTCTCTCCTTCGTCATTGCGAGCGAAGCGAAGCAATCCAGAGTCCTTCCGCGAGTAACAGTCTGGTTTGCTTCGCTGCGCTCGCAATGACGGGGATGGGTCGTTCTGCCCTCACGCGCCCGCCATCGCCTTCGCGATTGCCCGCAGATCCTGCCAAGCCAGCCGCTTATAGGAGGGCGAGCGCAACAGGTAGGCCGGGTGGAACGTCGGCAGCGCGCGGATGGTGCGCGCGCCGGTGTTGTAGTCGAACCAGCGGCCGCGGGTGCGCATGATGCCCTCGCGCGTCGACAGCAATGTCTGAGTCGAAGGATTGCCGAGTGTCACCAGCACGTCGGGGTTCACCAGCTCGATCTGGCGCTGGATGAATGGCAGGCAGATCTGCGTCTCCTGCGGCGTGGGCGTGCGGTTGCCGGGCGGCCGCCACGGGATCACGTTGGCGATGTAGGCGGTGCCGCGGTTGAGTCCGATCGCGCCGATCATGAGGTCGAGCAGCTTTCCGCTGCGTCCGACAAAGGGCAGCCCCTCAATGTCTTCATCGCGGCCCGGCGCCTCGCCGACGAACATGATGCGCGCCTGCGGATTGCCGTCGGCGAACACCAGCCGCGTCGCGGTATGCTTGAGCGCGCAGCCCTCGAAGCCCTGCATCAGCTCGCGGAGCGCCTCCAGCGTCGGGGCGGTGCGCGCGGCCTCGCGGGCAGAAGCGATCGCGACCTCTGGTGCGGGCGCAACCTTACCGCGGATCACGGCCGGCGCGGCGACTGGCCGCGGTGCCTCGACCGGGGGCGCTGCGCGCGGGGCCGGCGGCGGGGCGTCCGCCTCGGCCAGCCGGTCGATCGATTCCTCTGCGAGCGCGCAGTCGACACCGGCCTCCAGATAGAAGGCGAGAAGCTCTCGGACGGTGGGTGCGGGTTCGGGGATCATTTGGAAAGTCGGACTTTTATATCAGTTTGGGGCGCCTTGCATCCCAGTGGAACGCATTTCCGAGGTTGTCCTACCCGGAAAAATCGGAAACAAGAGGACGCAAACGACGAGGAACCGTCTCAAGGGCTGAGATCAGATGAGCACCGAAGAACTTCCCCCGCGCGAATCCATGGAATTCGACGTCGTCATCGTCGGCGCCGGCCCCTCGGGCCTTGCGGCCGCGATCCGGCTGAAGCAGCTCAACGCCGATCTCAACGTCGTCGTGGTGGAGAAGGGCTCCGAGGTCGGTGCGCATATTCTCTCGGGCGCCGTGATCGACCCGGCCGGGCTCGACAAGCTCGTTCCGGACTGGCGCGAGGATTCCGACTGCCCGCTGAAGACGCAGGTCAAGGACGACCGCTTCTACTGGATGACGGGTGGCGGCGCGATCAGGCTGCCGAACTTCGTGATGCCGCCGCTGATGGACAACCATCACTGCTATATCGGCTCGCTCGGCAATGTCTGCCGCTGGCTGGCGCGCAAGGCGGAGGCGCTCGGCGTCGAGATCTATCCGGGCTTTGCCGCGGCCGAGGTGCTCTATGACGAGCAGGGGGCGGTGAAGGGCATCGCCACCGGCGACATGGGCATCGGCAAGGACGGCAAGCCGAAGGACTCCTTTACCCGCGGCATGGAATTGCTCGGCAAGTACACGCTGTTCGCCGAGGGCGCCCGCGGCAGCCTGACCAAGCAGCTGATCAACAAGTTCGCGCTCGACGCAAACAGCGAGCCGTCGAAATTCGGGATCGGCCTCAAGGAGGTCTGGCAGATCGACTCCGCCAAGCATCAGAAGGGCTTGATCCAGCACTCCTTCGGCTGGCCGCTCGATCTGAAGACCGGCGGCGGTTCGTTCCTCTATCATTACGACGACAATCTCGTTGCCGTCGGCTTCGTCGTGCATCTCAACTACGACGATCCGTATCTGTCGCCGTTCGACGAATTCCAGCGCTTCAAGACCCATCCCTCGATCCGCGGCACCTTCGAAGGCGCCAAGCGGCTTGCCTACGGCGCGCGCGCCATCACCGAAGGCGGCTACCAGTCGGTGCCGAAGCTCAGCTTCCCCGGCGGTGCGCTGATCGGCTGCGCGGCCGGCTTCGTCAACGTGCCGCGTATCAAGGGCGTGCACAATGCGATGGGGACCGGCATGCTCGCTGCCGAGCACGTCGCTGCCGCCATCGCTGCGGATCGCGCCAATGACGAGGTCGTCGAGTACGAGAACGCCTGGCGCTCGTCGTCGGTCGGCAAGGACCTGTTCCTGGTCCGCAACGTCAAGCCGCTGTGGTCGAAGTTCGGCACCGTGATCGGCGTCGCCCTCGGCGGCTTCGACATGTGGTGCAACACGCTGTTCGGCGGCTCGCTGTTCGGCACCCAGTCGCACGCCAAGCCCGATCGCGCGACGCTCGATCCGGCAAAGAACCACGCGCCGAGGAACTATCCGAAGCCGGACGGCAAGATCACCTTCGACAAGCTGTCCTCTGTGTTCCTGTCCAACACCAATCATGAGGAGGACCAGCCGGTCCATCTCAAGGTGACCGACATGAACCTGCAGAAGACATCCGAGCACGACGTCTACGCCGGTCCCTCAAACCGCTATTGCCCGGCCGGGGTCTATGAGTGGGTGGAGGAGGGCGCGAGCCCGCGCTTCCAGATCAACGCCCAGAACTGCGTCCACTGCAAAACCTGCGACGTGAAGGACCCCAACGGCAACATCACCTGGGTTCCTCCGGAGGGCGGCGGTGGGCCGAATTACGAGGCCATGTAATTGAGGCCATGTGAGGCCGAATCTCAGGTCTGCTGACGCGGGCAATCTGACGCACGTTCGCGTGAGAAACGGGGCCGCCGACGACCGCCGCAGCCACGATACGGCCATAGTAAGAGCGTTTTGGGCGGCTAGGGCCGGTTGTGGCACGCGGAGGCGATCATCCGGTCCGAATCCTTGCGGCGAAGCGCCAAAAGCGGCATTGTTCGGCCCTGACGGTTCCGGGTCCCGATGCCACCGGCCGCGTTTGCATGCGAGACGGCCTTTTTGCTCCAAACCCAGGCACTACCAACTCAAGGCGAGCCCTGATGTTTTCAAATCGTTTCAACCGCTGGACCGTTGCTGCCATCGCCCTCTTGGGCACAGCGATCGCGACGGTCCCCGGCGGGGTCATGGCGCAGACGCCGGATCATCCGGCCGACACGGCGGCGCAGTTTCCGACCCGAAATGACCTGAAGGCGCTCACGACCTCCGGCAGCTATCTCGCCGCCCGCCACGCCAGTGTCGAGCGCGATGCGGCGTCCGCCGCCGCGTTCTACCGCTCTGCGCTGCGCAGCGATCCCAAGAACAACGAGCTGCTCGACCGAGCCTTCATCTCCTCGGTCGCCGACGGCGATATCGACGAGGCGGTCAAGCTAGCCGAGCGCATCCTCACCATCGACAAGACCAACCGCGTCGCCCGACTCGTCGTCGGCGTGCACGATCTCAAGTTCAAGAAGTACGCGACCGCGCAGAGCAACATCAACCAGTCTATCCGCGGTCCCATCACCGATCTCGTCGCCACGCTGCTGTCGGGCTGGGCCGCCTATGGCGCCGGCGACGCCAAGGGCGGTGTCGCCGCCATCGACAAGCTGGCCGGTCCCGAATGGTACCCGCTGTTCAAGGATCTCCACGCCGGCATGATCCTCGAGCTCGCCGGTAAGGAGAAGGACGCGGGCGTCCGCTTCGAGCGTGCCTACAAGCTCGACGATTCCATGCTGCGCATCACCGAGGCCTATGGCCGCTGGCTGTCGCGCAACAAGGATTCCGCCGCGGCGACCACGGTGTACCTGGCCTTCGACAAGAAGCTCGCCCGTCATCCGCTGATCCAGGAAGGTCTGCGCGAGACCAAGGCCGGCAAGAAGATGCCGCCTTTGGCCGATTCGGCGCAAGCCGGTGCGGCCGAAGCTCTCTACGGCATCGGCGCCACCCTGACTCGTCGCGGCGGCGAGGACCTCGCACTGGTCTATCTCCAGCTCGCGCTCTATCTCCAGCCCAGCCATCCACTGGCGCTGCTGTCGCTCGCCGATCTCTACGAGTCCGTGAAGCGGCCGCAGATGGCTATCAAGGTCTATGAGCGCGTGCCGTCATCCTCGCCGCTCAAGCGCAATGCGCAGATCCAGCTCGCCGTCGATCTCGATTCCGCCGACCGCACCGACGAGGCGATCAAGATCCTCAAGGGCGTCGTCAGCGAGGATCCCAAGGACCTCGAAGCCATCATGGCGCTCGGCAATCTCGAGCGCGGCCGCAAGAAGTTCGGCGACTGCGGTGCGACCTATTCGCAAGGCATCGACGTGCTGCCGGCCGGCAACGACAAGGCCAACAGCGTCTGGTACTATTACCGCGGCATCTGCGAGGAGCGCTCCAAGCAGTGGGGCAAGGCCGAAGCCGACATGAAGAAGGCGCTCGAGCTCCAGGCCGACCAGCCGCACGTCCTCAACTATCTCGGCTATTCCTGGATCGACCAGGGCGTGAATCTCGACGAAGGCATGAAGATGATCAAGCGCGCCGTCGAGCAGCGCCCCGACGACGGCTACATCGTCGACTCCCTCGGCTGGGCCTATTACCGCATCGGCAATTACGAGGAGGCGGTGAAGAATCTCGAGCGTGCGATCGATCTCAAGCCCGAGGATCCCACCATCAACGATCACCTTGGCGACGCCTATTGGCGCGTCGGCCGCACGCTGGAAGCCAAATTCCAGTGGGCCCATGCCCGCGATCTCAAGCCCGAGCCGGAGGAGCTGCCGAAGATCGAGGCCAAGATCGCCAACGGCATGTCGGACGACAATTCGAACTCTTCAGCGGCGCAGGCCGAGAAGAAAAAGGATGACGGTAGGGGCGGCTGATCTGCGCGCATGATCCGGAACAGCCTGTGGCGGCTTCCGGCACGATCATGCGAAAAAAGGAAATAAGGTCTGGGGGCGTGTCGCCGATGCCGGCGTTGGTTGAAGAAGGACGGGCGAAGGTCAATTTGAGCCTTCGCGTCGTCGGCCGTCGCACTGATGGCTATCATGATCTCGAAAGCGTGGTTGCGTTTGCCGACTGTGCCGACCGCCTCACGCTGGAGCCGGGCGGCGAGCTGAAGCTCACCGCAACGGGGCCGCTCGCCGCGGCTTGCGGCGACACTGCTGACAATCTCGTATTCAAGGCGGCCAAGCTGCTGGCAGAGGCCGTGCCGAACCTGAAGCTGGGTGCCTTCGCGCTCGACAAGGTGTTGCCGGTCGCAGCCGGCATCGGCGGCGGCTCGGCCGATGCGGCTGCGGCGCTGCGACTGCTTGCGCGCCTCAACAATTTGTCGCTCGATGATCCCCGCTTGCAGAAGGTTGCGCTCGCGACCGGCGCCGATGTGCCGGTGTGCCTGCTCTCCCGCGCCTGCGACATGACCGGTGTCGGCGAGCAATTGCTGCCGCTCGCGCTGCCGAGCATGCCCTGTGTCATGGCCAATCCGCGCGTGCCGGTGGCGACCAAGGACGTGTTCCAGGCGCTCGGCCTGCGCAACGGCGAACTGCTGGTCGGCGCCACCTCGGTCTTCGGGGCCGCGGCCTGGCCGGAGGAGGGCGCGTCGATTGCCGATTGGGTCGAGGTTCTCGAAACCGTCGCCAACGACCTCGAAGCTCCCGCGATGCGCATCGAGCCCGTGATCGGCGGCGTGCTGGAAGCGTTGCGCGACTCCGCCGGCGTCAAGCTCGCCCGCATGTCCGGCTCCGGCGCGACCTGCTTTGCGATCTTCGGCGCGCCCGCCGAGACGCACGCCGCCGCCGAAAAAATCCGGCGCGATCACCCCGGCTGGTGGGTGCATGCGGGGACGCTGAGCTAGGATGTCTTCGTAAAGCTCGGCGGGAGTTCCGCCTTGTCGCGGAACTGCGAGAGACCGGTGCCTTTCTCGAAGCCCGGCTGGACCTTCGCCAGCGAAAGCACTAGCCTTCATCCGCGCAACCCAATGCCAACGGAGGTTCTCCGTGGAACATCGCGGCATCAGTTTCTCGGTCGTCGAAATGAGCTTTTCACGCGGCTGGAGATGGACCGTCGGAAAGGGCAGGACAGTTACGGTCGGCGTCTGCGCCACCAGGCTGGATGCGATCCGTCAGGCCCAGACTTTTATCGACGCAGTTGTGGATTGGGCCGCCTAGATCCCGACCCTAGCCGGGCACGGGCCGCCGCGCCAACGCGAGGGACAAGCCGAGGCCCGCGATGAAGAGGCCGGAACCTTGCGTGAGACGCCGCATCAGGTGCGGCCTTACGATCAGCTGCGTGCGTGTCGCCGCGGCCATCAGCACCACGACGACGTCGGCGAGCGTGTTCAGCGTCACCGAGATCGCGCCCAGTGCGATGAATTGCAGTGTCGGGCTTGATGACGCCGGATCGAGGAACTGCGGGATGAAGGCGAGGAAGAACGCCGCGGTCTTCGGGTTCAGCGCCTCGACCAGCACGCCGTCGCGGAACGCGCGGCTGTCGCCGACAGCTTCGCTCTCAAGCGACAGAACGCGGCCGGCGCTGCGAAACGTGCGAACGCCGAGCCAGACCAGGTAGAGCGCGCCGACGAACTTCACGACGGCGAACAGTTCGGCACTGGCGAGGATGATCGCGGAGATGCCTAGGCTGCCCGCCAGCACATGGACCAGACCGCCCAACGCCGTGCCCGCGGTCGACGCGAATCCGCTCGTCCGCCCTTCCGACAGTGTTCGGGCGGCTACGTAGAAGATGCCGGGACCGGGAATTGCGGCAATGACGAGTGCGGCCGCCAGAAATAGCCAGAAATTCGTTGCGCTCATCCTGTTGTCGTAGCGCTGTCTGGCGTGATTGCAAGTGCTCTCGTCACCTGCCGGCTACACCAGGGCCGTGCATCCGTCGAGGCTTCAGACCGCGATGCCGGACATCGCGCCGCTTGCGTCTGAGGATGACGCCATAGCGCCTAGTGCGACCGCGCCAGGCAGAACGCCACGACCTGCTCCAGCGCGCTCTTCATCGGCGAGGACGGGAATAGCGCCAGTGCGTCGACCGCCATGGCGCCGTAGTGCTGGGCGCGGCTCAGCGTGTCCTCGAGCGTGCGGTGCTTGTTCATCAGGCCGAGGGCATGGTCGAGATCGCCGTCGCCGATCTCGCCGCGCTCGAGCGCCCGGATCCAGAAGGCGCGTTCGGTGTCATTGCCGCGGCGGAAAGCGAGCACGACGGGGAGCGTGATCTTGCCTTCGCGAAAATCGTCGCCGGTGTTCTTGCCGAGCTTGGCGCTCTTGCCGCCATAATCGAGCACGTCGTCGACGAGCTGGAAGGCGATGCCGAGATTCATGCCGACCGAGCGGCAGGCGGTCTGCTCGGCTTTCGGGCGGTTGGCGATCACCGGCCCGACCTCGCAGGCGGCCGCGAACAGCTCGGCGGTCTTGCCGCGGATCACGGCGAGATATTCGTCTTCGGTGGTTGCGGTGTTCTTGGCGGCGGCAAGCTGCATCACCTCGCCCTCGGCGATGGTCGCGGCGGCCGCGGACAGGATGTCGAGCGCGCGGAGCGAGCCGACCTCGACCATCATGCGAAAGGCCTGGCCGAGCAGGAAGTCGCCGACCAGCACGCTCGCCTCGTTGCCCCAGAGCATGCGCGCCGAGAGCTTGCCGCGGCGCAATTCGCTCTCGTCGACAACGTCGTCGTGCAGAAGGGTCGCGGTATGCATGAATTCGACGGAGGCGGCGAGCTTGACGTGGCCATCGCCGGTGTAGCCGGCGAGGTTGGCCATGGCGAGCGTCAGCATCGGGCGCAATCGCTTGCCGCCGGAGGAGATCAAATGGTTGGCGACCTCGGGGATCATGGTTACTTCAGAGCCGGTCCGCGACAAAATCGTCGCGTTGACGCGCTCCATGTCCGGAGCGACAAGGGCAACCAGCTGTTCGATCGACGCGCCGGGGGTTTCGAAAGGTACGATGACGGCCACGCCGGTCTCCAATATTTGCCCCGAAGGGGCTATTCTGATGGAAAGACAATAGAAACTGGACGCGGATGCGGCAAGGGCCGCGGAACCATTGACATTGCCGCTTCACCCCCCCGTCAGGCAGGAGTCCTGTGTTTTGCGAGAACTGGTTCGGACCAACGATATGGTGCTGGTGTCGGCAATCGGCGCGCTGCTCGACGGCGCCAATATCCATCACCTGGTGCTGGACCAGAACATGAGCATCATCGAGGGCTCGCTCGGCATTTTGCCGCGGCGGATCCTGGTCCATGAGGACGATGCCCTGGAGGCCCGGCAGCTTCTGACCGATGCCGGGCTCAGCCACGAACTGCGCGGCGATGAGTGAGACCTTGCCCGATCTCACCGAGGACGCCTTTCTCGGCGGACAGCTGCGGTTGAAGCAGAAGCGGTCCGGCCACCGCGCCGGCCATGACGCCATCCTGCTCGCGACAGCGACGGACGCCCGGGCCGGCGACCGCGTGGTCGATCTCGGCGCCGGCGTCGGCACGGCCGGGCTGGCGCTGGCCCGGCGCGTGGCCGGTATCAACCTCCGCATGGTCGAGATCGATCCCGAGCTGGCAGAGCTCGCGCGCGCCAACGCAGCGGCAAATGGGATTGCCGCCGAGGCGATCGTGCTCGATGTCACGGCCGACGCACGGGCCTTCGCGGCAAATCGGCTTGCGCCCGACAGTGCCGACATTGTGATGATGAACCCGCCCTTCAACCTTCCCACGCGGCATCGCGGTTCGCCGAACGAGGCGCGGCACATCGCACATGTCGCGACGGAAGAGACGTTGGAGGCCTGGGTGCATGCGGCGCGGCGCATCCTCCGATCGAATGGTGTGCTGACTTTGATCTGGCGTGCGGATGGGATAGCAGAGGTTTTCGCAGCGCTGTCACGCGGCTTCGGCAGCCTGTCGATCCTGCCGGTTCATGGTGAGGCGGAGCGGCCTGCGATCCGCCTGCTGGTGCGCGCGATCAAAGGCGGCAGGGCGCCGACGCGATTGCTGCCGGGCCTCATGCTTAACGAAGAGTCACGCGTGCCCAAAAAAGAGGTGACGGATATTCTGGAAGGGAGAGCGGCTTTGCCGTTGTCGGAGTCGTGACGGCTTACTGCGGAAGCGATTCCGACTGCTGTTCTTGCGGCGAAGTGAAGCGAATCGCTGTGAAAAGCGTCCCGATCAGCAGTATCAGCAGATAGATTTTCATGTCGTTCTCCGCTGGCGCATTGCAGCCTCCCAACGGGAAATCCGCAAAACACGTTCCAGGCACTTCCAATGACAGTCGCGTGATAAGAAATGGTTAATCAGAGGTAATGGCATGGCCGAACAATTGAACGATCGCGAAGGTTCCGGCCTGGCCGACAAACTGATGCAATATCTGCCTGCGCGCTTCCGTCCTGGCACGGCGGTGGTGCCGGTGGTGCGGCTATCCGGCGTGATCGGCGCGGTGACGCCGCTGCGTCCAGGCATGACGCTCGCAGGCCTCGCGCGGGTGCTGGAGCGCGCGTTCGCGGTCCGCAACGCCAAGGCGGTGGCGCTGGTGATCAACTCGCCCGGCGGCTCGCCGGTGCAGTCGCGCCAGATCTATCTGCGCATCAAGCAGCTCGCGGCCGAGAAGAAGCTGAAGGTTTTGGTGTTCGTCGAGGACGTTGCGGCCTCCGGCGGCTACATGATCGCCTGCGCGGGCGACGAGATCATTTGCGATCCATCCTCGATCCTCGGCTCGATCGGCGTGGTCGGCGGCAGCTTCGGTTTCCAAGAGGCGATCAAGCGGCTCGGCGTCGAGCGGCGCCTCTACACGGCCGGCTCGCACAAGGCGATGCTCGATCCGTTCCTGCCCGAGAATCCCGATGACGTGGCGAAGCTGAAGGCGATCCAGCGCGAGATCCACCAGATCTTCATTGGGCTGGTGAAGGAGAGCCGAGGCGCGCGGCTGAAGAGTGCCGACGACACCCTGTTCACCGGAGAGTACTGGGCCGGCGAGAGTGCGATCGCACTGGGGCTCGCCGATGGCATCGGCGATCTCCGCTCAACTCTTCGTGCCCGCTATGGCGAGCAGGTTCTCACCCCCGTGATCGCACAGCCGAGCGGGCTGCTGTCCGGCCTTCTGGGGCGGAAATCGCCCGGCGCCGGCCAGCTTTCGGCGCTGGAATCGATGGCCGGTCTGCCGGACGAGCTGATTTCGGCGGTCGAAACCCGCGCGATTTGGGCAAAATTCGGGTTCTAGCCGGCACCCTGCCGCGCCATTTGGCCTCTCGGTGAGCCAATTGCGGCGCGGCCCGGTCTGCGCAAGAATGTGCGTGGGGACTGAGCATTGAACAAGGATCGACCGATGCCGCCGTTCGTCGCTTTCGCGGGCGTCCTAGGCGGGCTTGCCGTGGTCCGCTGGGCCTACAAGACCGCTATCCGGATCAACCAGGAGCTGGAGGAGATACGCCTGTCGCGCGTCGCCGAGGCCGCCCATATGGGGGAAATCCGGACGCTGAAACAGGACCCCGTGACCGGAGCTTACCGGCCGGGTTAGGTGCCGCACCCGTCATGGCCCGGCTTGTCCCGGCCATCCACGGTCTCGTCGCCTCACGAAGAACGTGGATGCCCGGGACATAGGCGAGCGAAGCGACGCCGTCCTTCGGACGGCTATGCCCGGGCATGACGGAGAGTTCGCCCGTCTCACGCCTCCCTTCGCCTTGATTCCCACCCCCGCCGTCGATACGGTCCCGCGCGATTCACCCCCCGCGAGAGCCTGATCTGACGATGGACGCCTCATTGCCCGCCCATATGCGCCCGGAACGCTCGTTCCAGGGTTTTATCCTCGCGCTCCAGCGGTTCTGGGCCGAGCAGGGCTGCGTCATCCTGCAGCCCTACGACATGGAGATGGGCGCGGGCACCTTCCATCCGGCCACCACGCTGCGCGCGCTCGGGCCAAAGCCCTGGAACGCCGCCTATGTGCAGCCCTCGCGCCGGCCCAAGGACGGCCGCTACGGCGAGAACCCGAACCGGATGCAGCACTACTACCAGTTCCAGGTGATCATGAAGCCGTCGCCGCCGAACCTTCAGGAGCTGTACCTGAAGTCGCTCGCCGCGATCGGCATCGATTCCGCCGTGCACGACATCCGCTTCGTCGAGGACGACTGGGAGAGCCCGACGCTGGGCGCCTGGGGCCTCGGCTGGGAGTGCTGGTGCGACGGCATGGAAGTGAGCCAGTTCACCTATTTCCAGCAGGTCGCGGGCTTCGAATGCGCGCCGGTCGCGGGCGAGCTCACCTATGGGCTCGAGCGCCTGGCGATGTATGTGCAGGGCGTCGACCGCGTCTACGATCTCAATTTCAACGGCCGCGACGGTGAAGCCAAGGTCACCTATGGCGACGTCTTCCTGCAGGCCGAGCGGGAATATTCGCGGCATAATTTCGAAGTCGCCGACACCACGATGCTGTTCGAGCAGTTCAAGATGGCGGAAGCCGCCTGCAAGAAATATCTCGACGCGGGTTGGCAAAAAAATTCTGAATCGGGCAAGCGCGAGGCGCATTTGATGGCGCTGCCCGCCTATGACCAGTGCATCAAGGCGAGCCATGTCTTCAATCTGCTCGATGCGCGCGGTGTGATCTCGGTGACGGAGCGGCAGAGCTACATTTTTCGCGTGCGTGAATTGGCAAAGGCCTGCGGCGAAGCCTGGATGCACACCGAAGCGGGTGGAGCGGCCTGATGCCTGATCTTTTGCTCGAATTGTTCTCGGAAGAAATTCCCGCCCGCATGCAGGCCAAGGCGGCCGACGATCTGCGCCGCATGGTCACCGACAAGCTCGTCGCCGAAGGTCTCGTTTATGAGGGCGCGAAAGCCTTCGCAACACCGCGCCGCCTGGCGCTGACCGTGCACGGAATCCCTTCGCGCCAGCCCGATCTGAAGACCGAACGCCGCGGACCGAAAATGGGCGCGCCCGATGCGGCCGTGCAGGGCTTCCTGAAAGCGACGGGTTTGACATCGCTCGACGAAGCCAAGATCCAACGCGATCCCAAGGGCGATTTCTACATCGCGCTGATCGAGAAGCCGGGCCGCCCGGCGATCGACGTGCTCGCCGAAATCCTCCCCGTCATCATCCGCACCTTCCCCTGGCCGAAGTCGATGCGCTGGGGTGCGCGTTCGGGCAAGCCGGGCTCGCTCAACTGGGTGCGCCCGCTGCACGCGATCAACGCGACCTTCGGCCTTGAGACCGAAGCGCCTGATGTCGTGAAGTTTTCGGTGGACGGCATCGAGGCCGGCCAGACCACCTATGGCCATCGCTTCATGGCACCAGCCGCGATTTCCGTGCGCCGCTTCGAAGACTACGAAGCCAAGCTGAAGGCTGCGAAGGTCATCCTCGATCCGCGGGCGCGCAAGGACATCATCCTGGCCGACGCCAGGGAGTTGGCGTTCGCACAGGGCCTTGAACTGGTCGAGGATCAGGTGCTGCTGGACGAGGTTTCGGGTCTCGTCGAATGGCCGGTCGTCATGATGGGATCGTTCGAAACAGAATTTCTCGCGATCCCCGATGAGGTGATCCGTGCCACCATCCGCAACAACCAGAAGTGCTTCGTCGTTAGGGATCCCAAGACGGGCAAGCTGACCAACAAGTTCGTCCTCACCGCCAATATCGAGGCGGCCGACGGCGGCAAGACCATCGTCGCCGGCAACGAGCGCGTCATCCGCCCGCGGCTGTCCGATGCGAAGTTCTTCTACGAGACCGACCTGAAGACGAAGCTGGAAGACCGGCTGCCGAAGTTCGAGCAGATCGTATTCCACGAGAAGCTCGGCACGCAGGCCGAGCGCATCGAGCGCATCGAACGCCTTGCGGCCGAGATCGCGCCGCTGGTCGGTGCGGATGTCGAAAAGGCCAGGCGCGCCGCGCATCTGGCGAAGGCAGATTTGCTGACCGAAGTCGTCGGCGAATTCCCGGAAGTGCAGGGGCTGATGGGCAAGTACTACGCGCTGGCTCAGGGTGAAGACGCCTCTGTCGCCGCCGCGTGTGAGGAGCACTACAAGCCGCAGGGGCCGGGAGATCGCGTGCCGACCGATCCGGTCAGCGTCGCCGTGGCGCTCGCCGACAAGATCGATACGCTGGTTGGATTCTGGGCCATCGACGAGAAGCCGACGGGCAGCAAGGACCCGTATGCGCTGCGTCGCGCGGCATTGGGGGTCATTCGGATGTTAATCTCCAACAATATCAGTCTGTCTCTCTGGGACACTTTTTCGAATTCAGTTGCGATTTACCGTCAGAGTGACAACAAGGCTGTCATTGCCGGTACCGACAAATGGCTTGAGGGAGGCAAACAAGGTGAGAGCGTACGGGAGACGCTGAAGCGAATCGCAAAGGGCCTCGGTGCGTCAGGACTTCAGGAGTTTTTTGCCGATCGCCTCAAAGTCCAGCTCCGCGAGCAGGGCGCGCGTCACGATCTCGTCGATGCCGTGTTCGCGCTCGGTGGTCAGGACGATCTCCTGATGATCGTCCGCCGTGTCGAGGCGCTCGGCAAATTCCTCGAGAGCGACGACGGCAAGAACCTGCTCGCCGGCATCAAGCGCGCCAGCAATATCCTTGGCATCGAGGAGAAGAAGGACAAGCGCAGCTTCGAGGGCGCGCCGGAGCCTGCGCTCTACAACCTCAGCGAGGAGAAAGCGCTGGCCAAGGCAATCGACGAGGTCAAGGCGGAAGCCAGCGCCGCCGTCGCCAAGGAGGACTTTGCCAGCGCGATGAGCGCGATGGCAAAGCTCCGTCCGCCGGTCGATGCGTTCTTCGACAAGGTCCGGGTCAACGACGAGGACGCGAAGGTGCGCGAGAACCGCCTGAAGCTGCTCAACGAAATCCGCAGCGCCACGCGTGCAGTGGCGGATTTCTCGAAGATCCAGGATTAACTGCGCAACAATTGAGCCTGTCATTCCGGAGCGCGCGAAGCGCCAGCCCGGAATCCATTCATCGTCATGCGCTGTGGCCCGATGGATTCCGGGCCCATGCCTTCGGCATGTCCCGGAATGACGGCGGTTAGCGTTGGCGTACGGCAAAAAACCCCGCCCGGCGGGGGGAGGACCGGGCAGGGCCTGATGTCCGATTTAAACTGCATGCGCCAGTCTCGATCGGCGCGCCGGACATCGAGTTGAACTGGATTAGTCCAGCACCTCGACGATGCGTCGCGAGCGCGGCTCGACCAGCACGGTCTCGCCGTTCACGACGGTGTAGCGGTAGGTGGTGGCGCCGAAACGCTGCGGGACGTCATAATAAGTGACGCCGGCATCGGGTAAGGTGGCACCGACCACCACGCGACCCGGAATGCTGAAAGCCGGCACACGTTGTTCGACGACATAGTCGCGGAAAGCCGGCCGCTGTTCGACCGCGATGGTCGGGCCGCTGTCGACCACGGCGGGCGCGCGGCCCACCGTGACATCGCTTTGCGCCTGCGCCGCAACGGGCGAGCCAATCGCGGCCGCGAGCGCTGCAAGAGCAAGAATCCTGTTCCGCATAGGCAACTCCTTCGACGTGATTTTCGGGAAGCGCCAGTGGCGCGACTGGTTGCCAATGCATGCGTCCAGGCAATGTTCCGGCAAATGCGCGGTCACATTCGAGGCAATTTCAGGCAGTTTTCGCGAAGCGTGGAACCCGCGCCACCCCTAACGCGTCTCTCTCCGCGGAACCAGGGCCGCTATGATCCGCCCGCGATTCGTCTCAAGTCCACGCCACAGAAAGATAATTCATGCACATCACCGTCGCCCACATTTCGCCAATCCTATCGCTGATTGCGGGCGTGCTCATCCTGATCATGCCGCGGCTCCTCAATCTGATCGTCGCGATCTTTCTCATCATAAATGGTGCGATCGGGCTCGGATTGTTGAAGTGGCTCCATCTCTAGGCCTTCATTTTCCGGAACTCTTCGACTTGCGCGCGCCCGTCCAAAGTGGTGTAAGCGCGCGATTTCCCATTCCTCTCGCAGGTTGTGTGCAAGCTATGGCCAAAGCCGCCTCGAAGCCCAATAAAACTCCAGCGAAAATGCCAGCGAAATCAAAGTCCTCCGCCAAGGCGAAAGCTGCGCCGGCGGCTCGCAAGGCGCTCTCCAAGAGCGCCCCGAAGCCGGTCGCCAAGCCTGTAGCCAAGCCTGTAGCCAAGCCTGTTGCCAAGCCGGCTGCGAAGCCCGCCGCGAAGGCTGCGACCAAGCCGGCCGCGCCGAAGGTTGCCGCTAAAACCGCGCCCATCAAGCCAGCACTGGGCAAGGCGGCGCCCGTCGCAGCCAAGGCCGGCAAGTGGGTCTATACGTTCGGTGACGGCAAGGCCGAGGGCAGCGCCGAGATGCGCGACCTGCTCGGCGGCAAGGGCGCCAACCTCGCCGAGATGGCCAATCTCGGGCTGCCGGTGCCTCCGGGCTTCACCATACCGACCTCGGTCTGCACCTACTTCTATGCACACGACAAGAGCTATCCGAAGGAGTTGCAGTCACAGGTTGAGAAGGCGCTCGACTATGTCGGCAAGTTGACCGGCAAGGTGTTCGGCGACGGCAAGAACCCGCTGCTGGTCTCGGTGCGCTCCGGCGGCCGGGCCTCGATGCCGGGAATGATGGACAC
Organism: Bradyrhizobium sp. CSA207; assembly: GCF_029051685.1. Classification (GTDB taxonomy): domain Bacteria; phylum Pseudomonadota; class Alphaproteobacteria; order Rhizobiales; family Xanthobacteraceae; genus Bradyrhizobium. The sequence goes on from NZ_JAACFT010000013.1 coordinate 31,318, forward strand.
CGTGCTCAATCTCGGCCTCAACGACGAGACGGTGGAAGCGCTGTCGGAGCTCTCGGGCGATCGCCGCTTCGCCTATGACAGCTATCGTCGCTTCATCACCATGTATTCCGACGTGGTGCTCGGGTTCGAGCATCATCACTTCGAGGAGATCCTCGATACCTTCAAGGACAGCCAGGGCTACACGCTCGACACCGACCTGTCCGCCGAGGACTGGGTCGAACTGGTCGGCAAATACAAGGACGCTGTCGCGCGCGAAATCGGCAAGGATTTTCCGCAGGATCCGCACGACCAGCTCTGGGGCGCGATTGGTGCCGTGTTCTCCTCCTGGATGAACACGCGCGCGGTGACTTACCGCAAGCTGCACGACATTCCGGAATCCTGGGGCACCGCGGTCAATGTGCAGGCCATGGTGTTCGGCAACATGGGCGAAACGTCGGCCACCGGCGTTGCCTTCACCCGCAATCCCTCGACCGGCGAGAGCAAGCTCTATGGCGAGTTCCTGATCAACGCGCAGGGTGAAGATGTGGTCGCGGGCATCCGCACGCCGCAGGACATCACCGAAGACGCGCGGAAGGAGTCGGGTTCCGACAAGGCGTCGATGGAATCGGCGATGCCAGAGGCCTTCAAGGAGCTGAGGCGGATCTACACGCTGCTCGAGAAGCATTACCGCGACATGCAGGACATGGAATTCACGGTCGAGCAGGGCAAACTCTGGATGCTGCAGACCCGCGGCGGCAAGCGTACCGCCAAGGCGGCGCTGCGCATCGCGGTCGAGCTCGCCAATGAAGGCCTGATCACCAAGAAGGAAGCGGTGACGCGGATCGATCCCGCCTCGCTCGACCAGCTGCTGCATCCGACCATCGATCCCGACGCCAAGCGCGACGTGATCGCGACCGGCTTGCCCGCCTCGCCCGGTGCTGCCTCCGGCGAGATCGTGTTCTCTTCAGATGAAGCGGCAAAGCTTCAGGCCGACGGGCGCAAGGTCATTCTGGTCCGGATCGAGACCAGCCCCGAAGACATCCACGGCATGCACGCCGCCGAAGGCATCTTGACCACCCGCGGCGGCATGACCTCGCATGCGGCGGTGGTCGCGCGCGGCATGGGCAAGCCCTGCGTCTCCGGCTGCGGCACCATCCGCGTCGATTACGGCCGCGGCACCATGAGCATCGGCTCGCGCACCTTCAAGACCGGCGACGTCATCACCATCGACGGCTCGCTCGGCCAGGTGCTCGCCGGCCGCATGCCGATGATCGAGCCGGAGCTCTCCGGCGAGTTCGGCACGCTGATGAAATGGGCCGACCAGGTCCGCAAGATCGGCGTTCGCGTCAACGGAGATACGCCGGATGACGCCCGCACCGCGATCAAGTTCGGCGCGGAAGGCATCGGTCTGTGCCGCACCGAGCACATGTTCTTCGAGGAGACGCGCATCCGCACGGTGCGTGAGATGATCCTTTCCGAGGACGAGCAGTCCCGCCGCGCCGCGCTCGCCAAGCTGTTGCCGATGCAGCGTGCCGACTTCGTCGAGCTGTTCGAGATCATGAAGGGCCTGCCCGTCACGATCCGCTTGCTTGATCCGCCGTTGCACGAGTTCCTGCCGCACACCCATGCCGAGGTCGAGGAAGTGGCGCGCGCCATGAACACCGATCCGCGCCGGCTGGCCGACCGCGCGCGCGAGCTGTCGGAGTTCAATCCGATGCTCGGCTTCCGCGGCTGCCGCATCGCGATCGCCTATCCGGAGATCGCCGAGATGCAGGCGCGTGCGATCTTCGAAGCCGCTGTCGAGGCCGAGAAGCGCACCGGCAAGGCCGTGGGCCTCGAGGTGATGGTGCCGCTGATCGCGACCAAGATGGAGCTCGACCTCGTCAAGGCGCGCATCGACGCCACCGCGAAGGCGGTGATGCGCGACACCAACACCAAGCTCGCCTATCAGGTCGGTACCATGATCGAGCTGCCGCGCGCCTGCCTGCTCGCGGCCGAGATCGCGCAGTCCGCGGAGTTCTTCTCCTTCGGCACCAACGATCTGACGCAGACCACCTACGGCATCAGTCGCGACGATGCGGCGAGCTTCCTCGGGACCTATGTGTCCAAGGGGATTCTCCCGATCGATCCTTTCGTCGCGCTCGACCAGGAAGGCGTCGGCGAGCTTGTCAAGATCGGCGTTGCACGCGGCCGCAAGACGCGCCCCTCGCTCAAGGTCGGCATTTGCGGCGAGCACGGCGGCGATCCGGCTTCGGTCGCGTTCTGCCACACGATCGGCCTCGACTACGTCTCCTGCTCGCCCTACCGCGTGCCGATCGCTCGTCTCGCCGCCGCGCAAGCCGCGCTCGGCAAGGCGGTTGCGAGCCAGGCGTAAGCAAACACCGAGACAACAGTTGAGAAAGAGGCGGGGCCAAACCCCGCCTCTTTTCATTTGAGACGATGCTCTCGCCACACCGTCGTTGCGAGCGTAGCGAAGCAATCCAGAATCTCTCCGCGGCGGCAGACTGGATTGCTTCGTCGCAAGTGCTCCTCGCAATGACGATATGGAAGCACTTCGTGCAACATCGGGAACCGCACGCGTCCTGTAACGATACGTGCGCGCAAGGGTTCCTTCACCATTCGCGTTGACCGCTTGTTTACCGTTTCGCGTCGGCGGAAATTTACCAACGCGCGCAATCGCCCCGTGAAAACACCAGCGATCGCTTGAGTGTGCCTCGTGCGCAACGTCGATTAACGCCCCGGCAACCTAAATTAGATACTTACGATAAAGATCGAATTGCACGGATGTACTGCGGCTCGATCTTACTGGCGTAAGCGTAGCGTGAGCGTATCGATGTTTTTGTTGCGTAACCATCCGAAGGGCGCGCGGTTCGCGTCCTTCGGCATCGGTCTCTGCATCTTCGCATTGATGCCGAGAGAGACCGGCTATCAGGACATTGCTTCGCTGCTGGCGCGTCAGCCCGGCGTCGCCGAGCGCTGGCAGAAGCAGGTGTTTTCTGCGGCGTCCTCGATTCAGCTCGCCACCTACAGTTTTTCCCGCCCGATCGGGACCTCGGTTCCGCAGAGCCCGATGGTTCGTCTCGCGAGCCTTGACGGCCGCGACGTCACCGGCTCCATCACGCGCAATCCGGCGCTGCAGGCGCCGCCGCGCTACCAGGCCTCCGACTTTCCCAAGGTCGATCGCTCCATGAAGGGTGATCGCCTTGCCACGGCCACACCGGCGCCCGGGTCTGCCGAGACGGCCGCGCCGCCCACGCCCGCCCAGCAAGATCCCGCGACCTCCAACAGCTCGGTGTTCGGCGCCAAGACTGCGGCATTGCCGCAGGCGATGTCGCCGGAATCCGCAGCCGCGCTCGATCCCGAGCTCCAGGAAGCGCTGCGCGCGCCGCCACTGCCGCAATATTCCGTTGCGCCAGAGGCCAGCAACACCGCGCGCGCATTCGCGGTTCAGCCACTGGAGGCGCTGAAGCGGGCCACCGCACCGGCCGCGCCGCCGCGAGATCCTTTCAGCGTCAAGACCTCGAACCTGTTCTTCGGCAGCTCCTCGCTTGGCGGCAATCTCGAAAGCATCGAGAGCTGGCAACCCGGCGCCGAGCCGCTGATCGTGATGGCCGATCCTGACATGAAGGTGACGGCCTCACTGTCGCCACCGTCGGAGGACATTGCCAAGGACGTCGAAAGCGGCGAAAGCGTCGCGCCGAAGGGCGAGGTCAACGCCGACAACCAGCGCGCCAAGTCACCGGCGGAACGGCTCGCGCTCGACGGCAAGTCTCGCGCGAAGTCCGAGAAGTGTCTCGCCGAGGCCGTCTATTTCGAATCGCGCGGCGAGGCCGTGCGCGGACAGATGGCGGTCGCCCAAGTGGTGATGAACCGCGTGTTCTCCGGCAAATATCCAGACACCGTGTGCGGCGTGGTCTATCAGAACAAGTATCGCCATTTTGCCTGCCAGTTCACCTTCGCCTGCGACAACAATCCCGACGTGATCCGCGAGCCGGAGATGTGGGAGCGCGCCAAGAAGATTTCGAAGGCGATGCTGGACGGTCAGATCTGGCTGCCCGAGGTCGGCAAGTCGACGCACTACCACGCCTATTGGGTGCGTCCGTCCTGGGTCGCCGAGATGAAGAAGATGTACAAGTTCGGCGTCCACACCTTCTACCGGCCGCGCAAGTGGGGCGACGGCAGCGAGGAGCCGAGCTGGGGCACCCCGGCGCAGACCGCAGCGCTCTCGGCGGAGCTCGCGCAGGAAGCCAGGAGCTCCGCCGAGATGGGCGTGAGCGAACGGCGGTAGTTCTCTTCACCTCGCCTCGCTTGCGGGCGCATTCGGAAGAGGTCGTCATGCCCGGGCTTGTCCCGGGCATCCACGTTCTTCGTGCCGCGCGGCAAGTCGTGGATGGCCGGGACAAGCCCGGCCATGACGGGAGGGGGCACCCATCACGCCTCGATATCAAGCGCGCAGTCGAAATTCGGCGCGGAATGCGTCAGCGCGCCGGATGAGGCGTAGTCGACGCCGGTTGCCGCGATGGCCGCGATCGACTCCAGCGTGACGCCGCCGGAGGCCTCCAGCGCGACGCGGCCCTCGCTGAGCCGCACCGCCTCGCGCAGCGTCGCAAGGTCCATGTTGTCGAGCAGCACTGCGTCGGCCAATCCGGTGTCGAGCACCTCGCGCAGCTGCGCCAGCGTATCGACCTCGATCTCGATCTTGACGAGATGGCCGGCATGGGCGCGCGCGCGCTCCAGCACGGGGCGGATACCGCCGGCGACGGCGATATGGTTGTCCTTGATCAGGATCGCATCGTCGAGGCCGAAGCGGTGATTGAAGCCGCCGCCACAGCGCACCGCGTATTTCTCCAGCGCACGCAATCCCGGCGTCGTCTTGCGCGTGCAGCAGATGCGCATTTTTGTGCCTTCGGTCTGATGGACATAGTCCGCCGCGAGCGTGGCGACGCCCGACAGCCGGCCAACAAAATTCAGCGCGGTGCGCTCCGCGGTGAGAATGGCGCGCGCGGGCCCGGAAATCGCCAGCACCTGCTGCCCGCGGGCAACGCGCGCGGCGTCGCGGACATGCGCACGTACCTCGATGTCAGGCGAGAGCTTGTGCAATGTCGCCAGCGCCAGCGGCAGTCCTGCGATCACGCCGGACTGGCGCGCGACCAGGACCGCCTGCGCCTTGGTTGCTTCGGGAATCGTCGCAAGCGAGGTGATGTCGCCGGCGCGGCCGAGATCCTCGTCGAGTGCGCGGTGCACGGCCTCGTCGATCGCGAGCGGGGACAGGAAGGCGTCGGGATTGAGCAGTGAGACTGGGCTGATCATCGGAGGCTCCGTCAGGCGATCATGGGTTGGGCGATGCGCGGCCGTGCACGATCGGCGAGGCTTTCCGCCACTTCGCGTGCTGCCGTGAGCGTGGTCATGGTTCGCTGCGCCAGCGCCGACACGTCCGCCGGATGGTCGGAGCGGAAATGTGCGCCGCGGCTCTCGCGCCGCGTCCAGGCCGCGGCAGCAACGAGCAGGGCTGACGTTGCCATGTTGCGCAGTGCAGTGCTTGTTGCCTCCTGTTCGATCGCGGCAAAGCTGCGCACCGCATCCGCAAGCCCGTCGTCGTCGCGAACCACGCCGACATGAGAGCTCATCGTCGCCCGCAGCCGCCTTACGCTCGCCGCGTCCAGTGCTCCGCTACGCGGCGTCACCAGCGCGTCGGGGAGACGGGCGGGCGATGGGATCGCGCGGCCGGCGATGTCGTCGGCGATGCGTGCAGCATAGACCACCGCCTCCAGCAGCGAATTGGAGGCGAGCCGGTTGGCGCCGTGCGCGCCCGTGGACGACACCTCGCCGCCGGCCCACAGCCCGTCGATCGAGCTGCGGCCGTGCTCGTCCACCGCGATCCCGCCCATGTGGTAGTGCGCGGCGGGCGCGATCGGAATGGCTTGCGTCGCGGGATCGATGCCGGCCGCGGTGCAGCTTGCATACACGGTCGGAAATTTTTCGGCGAAGCGTGTCCCCAGCGCTTCCCGCGCATCAAGGAATGCGCCGCGCCCGGCCGCGATCTCGGCGAACACGCCGCGCGCCACGATGTCGCGCGGGGCAAGCTCGGCGAGCGGGTGACGTGCCGTCATGAAGCGCTCGCCATTGCCGTTGATCAGCGTCGCGCCTTCGCCGCGCAGCGCTTCGGTCGCAAGCGGCGCCGGGTCACGGCCGACCATGATCGCGGTCGGGTGGAATTGCACGAATTCGGGATCGGCGATGTCAGCGCCGGCGCGCGCCGCGATCGCAAGCCCCGATCCGCCAGCTTCGACCGGATTGGTGGTGACGCTATAGAGATGGCCGATGCCGCCGGTCGCTAGCACCACCGCGCGGGAGGCGATCATCATCGGCCTTGCGGAAAGATTGCCAGCTTCGCGCAGCTGAAGACCGGTGACGGCGCCGTCCCGGGTCTGGAGCGCTTCGGCGACAAAGCCTTCGATGACACGGATCGACGGCGTGCGGCGCACGGCTTCGCTCAGTGCGGCGATGATCGCGGCACCCGCGCCGTCGCCGCGCACATGCACGATGCGGCGCGCCGAATGTGCGGCTTCGCGCCCGACGGCAAGCCGGCCTTCGAGGTCGCGGTCGAACGGCACGCCATAAGCAAGCAGGTCGTGAATCCGCGGGCCAGCCTCGCGCGCGATTCCGAGCGCGACCCTCTCGTCGACGATGCCGCCGCCGACCGCGATGGTGTCGGCGGCATGTGCCTCCGGGCTGTCGCCTTCGGCGACTGCCGCAGCGATGCCGCCTTGCGCCCATGCGGATGAGGCGCCCTGTCCGAGCGGCGCCGCCGCGATCAGCGTCACCGGCCGCGGCGCAAGTTTCAGCGCGCAGAACAATCCGGCAAGCCCGCCGCCGACGATGACGACGTCGTCGGTGGAGCGGGTGAGATTTTCGATGGTGTTTCTTGTCATAGCTCTCTCCAAGCTCTCAACAGTCGTCCCGGCGAAGGCCGGGACCCATACGCCGCGGCGAAAATTGTTGCGCGAAGCTGTCCAACGTTCTTCGCAATCACATCTTCCTGTGGTTATGGGTCCCGGCCCCCGTGCGCAATTGCGCACTAGGCCGGACCGACACCGTGCGTGTTGCCTTCAATGCTTCAGATTGATCATCCGCTCGACCGATCGCCTCGCGCGCTCGGAGATGGCTGGATCGATCGTCACCTCCTCGCCAAGCGTCAGCAGGCTGTCCAGAATGTTCGCGAGCGTGATGCGCTTCATGTGCGGGCAGAGATTGCAGGGGCGCAGCATCTCCACGTCGGGCAGCTCGGCGCGCACATTGTCGGCCATCGAGCATTCCGTGATCATGACGAGCCGCCGCGGTCGCCGCGCGCGCACCCAGTTGATCATGTGCGCGGTCGAGCCGGTGAAGTCGGCTTCGGCCAGCACGTCCGGCGGGCATTCGGGATGGGCGATGATCTGCACGGACGGATCGGCCTCGCGAAGCCCGCGCAGCTCATCGCCGGTGAAACGCTCATGCACCTCGCAGGCGCCCTTCCAGGCGATGATCTTCACGTCGGTCTTCGAGGCCACGTAGGTCGCAAGATAGCGGTCGGGCAGGAAGATCACGCTCGGCGCGTTCAGGCTCTCGACCACCTGCACCGCATTCGAGGAGGTGCAGCAGATGTCGACTTCGGCCTTCACTTCGGCGGAGGTGTTGACGTAGGCGACTACCGGCACGCCGGGAAATTTTTCGCGGAGCAGGCGGACGTCCGCGCCGGTGATGCTGGCTGCAAGCGAGCAACCGGCGCGCGAATCCGGGATCAGCACGGTCTTGTCCGGGTTGAGCAGCTTTGAGGTCTCCGCCATGAAGTGCACGCCGCACTGCACGATGATGTCGGCCTTCACCTTGGTGGCTTCGACCGCGAGCTGCAGCGAGTCGCCGCCGATGTCGGCGACGCCGTGAAAGATCTCCGGCGCCTGGTAGTTGTGGGCGAGGATCACCGCGTTGCGCGCGATCTTCAGCTCGTTGATCGCCTTGATGGTCGGCGCCATCGTTGGCCACTCGATCGGCGGGATCACATGCTTCACGCGCTCGTAGAGCGAGGCGGTGGCCTGTTCGACCTCCGGCGTCCATTCCAGCGACGGCTTCGGCAAGGCGGCCGCGCGCCTCGCCGGCGCGGCGCGAGGAAAGCTGGTCTGACCCTGCGGGCGGTTGGCAAAGTCGTCAGGCCCGTAGATTCCAGTGATCGGCATCGAAGCCTCCCGTGAATGTCAAATATACTCAATATGAGTATATGCGGGACTTGAGAAATCCGGCCGCGAGGCCGGGTGGGATTTCAAAAGCGCCAGATATACTCAATCTGAGTAGATCGAAGATAACACGTCCGGGCAAGAGCCGCTAGGTCCTGCGGCACACATTCTCGTCAAAGCAGCTCCGACGTCGTCGGGTGAGGCCTCGTTGAAACGCAATGCTCCCCGGCGAGCCCTTCGTAGAACGCAGCCATATTTGACTTGGGACTTTCATGCACTTGCATTAAACGCCTGAGTTCGCGGTTGCCTGGTCGTAACCCGCCAACGATAGACGAGGTGCTCCATGTCGATCCAAGTGGGCGAACTCCGTTCGCGTTCTTCCTGGCGCACGCCGGCCGTCATCATCCTTTGCGGCTGCGCCATCGGCATGCTCGGCTTCGGCCCGCGCTCGGCGCTCGGTTTCTTCGTGCAGCCGATGAGCCATGAGTTCGCCTGGGGCCGCGATGTGTTTGGCTTGGCGATCGCCTTCCAGAATCTGCTGTGGGGATTGGGTCAGCCGATCGCCGGCGCGGTTGCCGATCGCTTCGGCCTGTTCCGGGTGATGTGCGTCGGCGCTCTGCTCTATGCCGGCGGCCTGCTCTTGATGCGCTATTCGTCGACGCCGCTGTCGCTCGACATCGGCGCGGGCGTGATGATCGGCTTTGGCCTGGCCGGTTGCTCGTTCAATCTGGTGCTGTCGGCGTTCAGCAAGCTGTTGCCAGCCGAGAAGCGCGGCCTTGCACTCGGCGCCGGCACCGCAGCGGGCTCGTTCGGCCAGTTCCTGTTCGCGCCCATTGGTGTGGCCCTGATCGACAATTTCGGCTGGCAGCAGGCGCTGACCGTATTCGGCTTCCTGATGCTCCTGATCATCCCGCTGTCGCTGGCGCTCTCGACGCCGCCGGTGGAAAGCTCTGCGAGCGAGGCGCCCGCGGAACAACAATCATTCACCAAGGCGCTTGCAGAAGCCTTCGGCCATCGCTCCTACGTGCTGCTGGTGCTCGGCTTCTTCACCTGCGGCTTCCAGCTCGCCTTCATCACGGTTCACTTGCCGGCCTTTCTGGTCGACAGCGGCATCTCGGCGCAGACCGGCGGTTGGGTCATAGCGGCGATCGGCCTGTTCAACATCGTGGGGTCGCTGAGCGTCGGTTACCTCCAGAACTATTTGCCCAAGCGATTCATCCTCTCCACGATCTATTTTGCCCGCGCGCTCGCGACGCTCGCCTTCATCTCCTTCCCGATCACGCCGTTCTCGGCGATTGCGTTCGGGGCGATCTCGGGCCTGACCTGGCTGTCGACGGTGCCGCCGACCTCGGCGCTGGTGGCGCTGATGTTCGGCACGCGCTGGCTCTCCACGCTCTACGGCTTCGCCTTCGTCAGCCACCAGGTCGGAGGTTTCCTCGGAGTCTGGCTCGGCGGCATCGTGTTCGAGCGCTTCGGTTCCTACACGCCGATCTGGTGGCTCTCGATCCTGTTCGGCGTGCTGTCGGCCCTGATCAATCTTCCGATCGTGGAGAAACCGGTCGAGCGAGCGGTTGCGCAGCCTGCCTGATCGGCTAAACATCCCCCGAAACAAGTCAGGGAGTTCAGCCATGGCCACATTCAAGGCGATCCGGATCGACAAGGCGGACAAGGGCACCACCACGCAGCTGGCGCAGTTCGACGAAGCCGAGCTGATGGACGGCGACGTCACCGTCCACGTCGAATGGTCCACACTGAACTACAAGGACGGCCTCGCGCTGACCGGCAAGGCGCCGGTGGTGCGCCGCTTCCCGATGATCGCCGGCATCGATTTCGCCGGCACTGTCGAGCAGTCCTCGCATCCGCAATGGAAGGCGGGCGACAAGGTCGTCTGTACCGGCTGGGGCATGGGCGAGACCCATCTCGGCGCCTATGCCGAGAAGGCGCGAGTGAAGGGCGACTGGCTGGTCGCATTGCCGCAGGGCCTGTCCGCGCGCGATGCAATGGCGATCGGCACCGCCGGCTTCACCGCGATGCTTTCGGTGCTGGCATTGGAGAAGCACGGCCTGTCGCCGAAGAGCGGCCCCGTGGTGGTCACGGGCGCAGCCGGAGGCGTCGGCTCGGTCGCGACCGCTGTGCTGTCGAAGCTTGGCTACCACGTCATCGCCTCGACCGGCCGCGCGTCGGAAACGGAGTACCTGAAAGAGATCGGTGCGGCCGAGGTGATCGATCGCAGCGAATTGTCGGGGGCGGCCAAGCCGATCGCAAAGGAACGCTGGGCCGGTGGCGTCGACAGCGTCGGTTCGACCACGCTCGCCAACCTCTTGTCGATGACGAAGTATGGCGGTGCGATCGCCGCCTGCGGTCTCGCCGGCGGCATGGACCTGCCGTCGTCGGTCGCGCCGTTTATTTTGCGCGGGGTGTGCCTTCTCGGCATCGATTCGGTGATGTGCCCGATCGATCCCAGGAAAGCCGCCTGGCAGCGCCTGGCATCCGATTTGGATCGGACGAAACTATCTGAAATCACTCATGAAATTTCGCTCGACCAGGTTTCGGAGTGGGGCGCCAAAATCCTTGCCGGCCAGGTCCGCGGCCGCGTCGTGGTAAAAATTGTCTGACGGCGTTCAGACTTTACCAACCAAGCTGCTTCAATGTCGCCATGGTTAGTATGGTAAGCAGCGGGTAAAGAGATCAGGCATCGCCCGCTGCATGGGTTCGTCGGAGTAAGAGCATGCTTGCGCGTATTGTGTTGGGGGCCGTCACGGCGGCAGTGACGTTTGCGCCGGCCATTGCCGGAGGCATGAACGCCGATGAGGCGCGCCGCTTCGTTGCCGGCAAGGTGTTTGCTTTCACCTGTTTCGATGGCACCCGCGGCGCAGGCCGCATCCTCGATGATCTCGGCGCTGCCGGCGCGGTGCAGTTCTCGGGTTCAGGTCCCACACGCCACCTCCGCCTTCCCGGCAATACGCTCCAGATTCGCGGCCAGAACGTCTGTGCCTCGATCAAGGGCATTCCGTTCGAGCCGTGCTTCAACCTGGAAAAGACCGACGATCGCAGCTTCCGCGGCTCGGTCTCGGGCATGGGCTTCGCCTATTGCGACTTCCGCCATCAGGGCGGCAATCAGATGCTGATGGCCCGCGCCGTTGCGCGGCCGCGCTCGTTGCGTACCTCGGAGCACACCGGTTCGGTCGGCGGCTCGAACACCGAGGTCGCGGCACGAGTCGAAACGCCGCGCGTCGAGAGCACCCGGCTCGATCCGGTCAAATCCGAAGCCAGGCCGGAGCCCGCCAGGAACGAAGGCCCGCTCGAGCTGCGCCGTTCGACCGATTGAACCCCGAGCCGCGCGTCGCCGATTGCGCGAACTCCCTGTTGACGATTTCCAGCAGCCATCAAGCCGCCGCGCCGTAGTCATACGGACGGCGGCTTTCATGCGTTGGTAGCGAGTAGCGCCTCAGTTTGCGTACGGCCGGGGGGTGCGGCCCGATAAAAGGGTTCGACGATGTCGCTGTACTTCTTCCGCATCAGCACCGGCCCCTATTCCGGTGCTGCCGATCAGCCCTACGAGTTCGAGGATCGCGCAGCCGCGTGGACCGAGATGACCGAGGTCTGCGCCAACCTGCTCGGTACCATCGCGCGCAATCTGAAGCCGAATGCCAAATGGAGCATGGAATTGCTCGACGAGAACAAGACGCCGGTGTTTCGCATCAGCCTCGTCGGCGAAGCTGGGAGCTGAAGCCAGCGCGACGGTGGGCGGACATTAACGAACGTCACGACGGAAAAACCGCGAGGTCCTCCATCGCTGCACGTGAAAAGTGTGCAAATCTGCTGAACTAAGCAGCGTTTCCGTATTTGTACTCAGCCCGCGCAGCTCATGCTTAACGCTAATGAGGAATCTGACCTCTAGCCTTCCTGGGATGTTCACGCGTGTGGTCGTGGCAATTCGTATCCCGGGAATGTTTCAATGATGCTCATTCAGAACCTGCGAATTGGCACTAAGCTCGCCATCACCTCCGCGCTGGCCATCGGGCTCGTGGCGCTGATGATCTTCCTCCAGATGAGCGGCGGCGCCGAGGTCCAGAAGCTGAGCAATGGGGCATCTGGACAGCAGTCGATCGCGCAAAACGCCGCTGAAGCGAAGGCGTCGGTCCGCGGGATGCAGATCGGCATTCGTGATATTCTGACTTCGTCCTCGCCGGCCGAGATGCAGAAGGCTGTCACCTATTTCAACGACCGCCAGACGGCGGCTCTGAAGTTCTCGGGCGAGATGGCGAAGCTTTCGCATTCGCCGGAGAATCGCAAGCGGATCGACCGGTTGATTATATTGATCGGAAACTTCCAGAAGGGCGAGCAGCAGATCGAAGCGATCCGCAAGCAGGAGCTCGCGCTCGACGGGAAGAACGAGGGCGAAGCGGCGGCGCAACTTGCAAAGCTGGTGGCCGAGGTCGGCCGCATCCGCAAGGAAACACTCGTTCCGATCAACGAAGAGATCTCCGAGCTGACCAACGAGATCACCAACTTTGCCAAGGAGAGGAGTGTAGAGGCTCGTGCCGAAGCGGAAGCGGAGGTCGCCTCGGTTGCGCGGACGTCGCTCGGCGCCGGCGTGCTGGTCGCGCTGGTCCTGATCGGCACGTGCATTTTCTCCGTCTTCAGCATCGCGCGGCCCATGCGCGCGTTGACGGCGGCGATGGAGAAGCTCGCCGACGGAGACTTCTCGGTCGTGCTGCCGGGCCTCGGCCGCAAGGACGAGGTTGGCGAAGTTGCCGGCGCCGTCGAGAAATTCAAGATCGTATCCGAGCTGAAGGCGCGCGAGGAAGCGGAAGCCAAGATGCGGCAGGATCAGATCGCTGCGGAGCGGCGCAAGGCAGAGATGCACAAGCTCGCGAATGGATTCGAGACGGCCGTGGGCGAGATCGTCGACACCGTTTCCTCGGCTGCGACGGAGCTCGAGGCTTCGGCGTCGACGCTGACCTCGACGGCGGAGCGTGCGCAGGAACTGACCACGATGGTGGCCTCGGCCTCCGAGGAGGCGTCCACCAACGTGCAGTCGGTGGCCTCCGCGACCGAGGAGCTGTCGTCCTCGATTACGGAGATCAGCCGCCAGGTGCAGGAATCGGCACGGGTGGCGAGCGAGGCGGTCAGCCAGGCCCGCACCACGACGAACCGTGTCGGCGAATTGTCCAAGGCGGCGGCGCGGATCGGCGACGTAGTCGAGCTGATCAACACCATCGCCGGCCAGACCAATTTGCTGGCGCTCAACGCCACGATCGAGGCGGCGCGCGCCGGCGAGGCCGGCCGCGGCTTTGCCGTGGTCGCCTCCGAGGTGAAGGCGCTCGCCGAGCAGACCGCGAAGGCGACCGGCGAGATCGGCCAGCAGATCTCGGGCATCCAGGCGGCGACGCAGGATTCGGTCAGCGCCATCAGTGCCATCAGCGGTACCATCGAAAAGCTGTCCGAGATTTCGTCCACCATCGCGGCGGCGGTCGAGGAGCAGGGCGCAGCGACGCAGGAAATCTCCCGCAACGTGCAGCAGGCCGCGCAGGGTACCCACGAGGTCTCGTCCAACATCACCGACGTGCAGCGCGGGGCAAGCGAGACCGGATCGGCGTCGTCGCAGGTGCTGGCGGCCGCGCAGTCGCTCTCCGGCGACAGCAATCGCCTGAAGCTCGAAGTCGGCAAGTTCCTGAGCACGGTGCGCGCAGCGTGAGGCACTTCCCGACAAGTCGACTCCTGCAACCTCGATCTCCGTTCCCAGCGTCGGGCGAAAAGACGAGATCGGCGAGATGGCCGGCGCGGTCGAGGTCTCCAGGAACAACATGGCGGAAGCGGGGTGCTCCGCGCCGTAAGGACGTCAGCCGTTCCGTCCGAACGGTGCGTCGCAATCGCGGTACGTTGGTGCGGCGCTGCGGGATATCCGCGCAGCTGCAAGATATGGTTGCAGAGAAAATAACGCCGACAAGGCCGCGCCCGTAATTTTAACGTAGGCTCCTGTTAACGCCTGTTTGCGACTATGTGCGCAATCTTACCGGATAAGAACCAGCCAGCACTGTTGAGCTGACCTCCGTCTCGTCGCCGTCATGGCGGTCGCGGCGCAGGCGACACGTGCGTTGCCAGGTATCATCGGGATTGGGTGTGATGTCGAAGTTGTCGATCGTTTTCAAGCTTCTGACCGTGCTGACGGTCCTCGTGCTCTCGCTTGCCGGCGTCGGCGTGACGGCGATCGGCACCATGCAGAACATCAACGCGCACACCGTCGAGATCGCGGAGAGCTGGCTGCCGAGCGTGCGGGCTCTCGGCTCGCTTCGCGCCGACATCAATGAGCTGCGCGTGGCGCTGCGCTTGCACCTGATGCAGGACACCACTGAGGGCAAGGACGCGGCAGAGAAGCGGCTTGCCTCGCTCCGCGAGCGCATCGAGAAGACCCGCAAGGTCTACGAACCGCTGATCACCGGTGCCGAAGAGCGCTCGCTCTACGGGCAATGGACCAAGGCGTGGGCCGAGTATCTGAACGGCGTGCAGGACGTGATGGCACTGTCGCGCAAGAGCGTTGGCCGTTTCCCGGCCGACGCCAACGAGCTGTTGCAGACCAAGGTCGCGAAGATGGCCCAGGCTGCCGATCCATTGCTCCAGAAGGGCATCGAACTCAACAACCGGGGCGCCGAGCTGGAGACGAAGCAGGCCGCCGACAGCTACGCCATGATCTTCCGCGTACTGGTCGGCATCATCGTGGTCTCGGTCGTGATCGCGATCGGCGCGGCCTATTATCTCGTGCGCGACGTTTCTCGGGGTATTGCTTCGATCATCAGTCCGATGCAGTCGCTCGGCGAGGGCGATCTTTCGGCCGAGGTGCCGCATCGCGGTGAGAACACCGAGATCGGCTCGATGGCGAATGCGCTCCAGATCTTCAAGGAGGCGCTGATCGCCAAGAAGGCGGCCGACGAGGCCGCCGCGCGCGATGCCGAAGCCAAGATCGAACGCGCCCGGCGCGTCGACGCCATCACCCGCAATTTCGAGATCATGATCGCCGAGGTGGTCGAGACCGTCTCGGCGGCCTCGACCGAGCTCGAAGCGTCTGCGGCCACCTTGACCGGCACCGCGCAGCGCGGGCAGGAGCTCGCGACCGTCGTTGCCGCCGCCTCCGAGGAGGCATCCACCAACGTCCAGTCGGTGGCGTCGGCATCTGAAGAGCTGTCGTCGTCCATCACCGAGATCAGCCGTCGCGTGCAGGATTCGGCGCGGATGGCTGCCGAAGCCGTCGAACAGGCGGCGCGGACCAACGAGCGCGTCAACGCGCTGTCGGTGGCGGCCTCTCGCATCGGCGATGTCGTCGAGCTCATCAACACGATCGCAGGCCAGACCAACCTGCTGGCGCTGAACGCGACCATCGAGGCGGCGCGTGCCGGCGAGGCCGGCCGCGGCTTCGCCGTCGTCGCCTCCGAGGTCAAGGCGCTGGCCGATCAGACCGCGAAGGCGACCGGCGAGATCGGAGCCCAGGTCTCCGGCATCCAGGCCGCGACCGGCGAGTCCGTCAGCGCCATCCAGGAGATCGGCGGCACCATCGAGCGGCTATCCGAAGTGTCGTCGGCCATCGCCGCCGCCGTCGAGGAGCAGGGCGCGGCCACGCAGGAGATTTCGCGCAACGTGCAGCAGGCCTCGCTCGGCACGCAGGAAGTTTCGTCGAACATCACGGACGTGCAGCGCGGCGCGATCGAGACCGGCTCGGCCTCGACCCAGGTGCTGTCTGCCGCCAAGTCGCTCGCGAGCGACAGCACCCGTCTCAAGGTCGAGGTCGCGCAATTCCTGGAGTCGGTTCGCGCGGCCTAGAGGCGGCGCAGCCGAAAGCCGGTGAGGGATTACAGGCTCACCGAACGCTGCGGCCCCTCACCCGGATTGCTGCGCAATCCGACTCTCCCCGCTGGGGAGAGGTGAACACCTCGGCACGACCGAACGCCGCTGCGTTCCAGCTACAGGCCTGACCTCTACGTGCTTGTCTGCGGAGCCGGCGGCGGAGCGACCTGCCGTCGGAACAGGATGCGCTGGTAAAGCCAGCCGATCGCGACCAGCACGATTCCGAGACACATGAAGGACAGCGCGCGGTAGACGCCGGTCAGCGTCGACATGTCGATGACGAAGGCCTTGAGGATCGTCAGCGCGATCACCGCCGCCGATGCCAGCCGCGCCCGCTCGGAGTTGACGAAGATGCCGACGCCGAGCAGCACCACGCCGAAGGCGAGCCAGCCGATCGAATAGGTGTATTGCTCCGCACCCGTGGTCTCGCCGCCGAGCAGAATCGGTCCATGATAGAAGCGCCGGATCTCCAGCGTGACGTAGGCGAGCGCGAACACCAGTGCCCCGCTTGCGATCGTGTTGGCGTAGGTCCTGCCGCGTTCGCCGACAACCGCATAGGACAGCAGCAGCATCAGCACGGCCGGCAGCGCGTAGCCGAGCAGCAACAGGTTGAACACGAGGCCGCCGACATCGGTCCTGCTCCACAGCAACGGGTTCTCCAGGATCAGCAGGCCGAACACGCTGATGAGGCCGGCAATTACGGTGAGAATGACCGCACCGACCTTGTGCACGACGCTATGGCTCCTCAGCCTTAGCCGCTCGAGCCCGATCGCCATGGCCAGCATCACGCAGACCTGGAGCGCGAATTCGAGCAGCGACGGCGGCGAAGTCATGCGGCCGCCGGTGGCGAAGTGACGGATTTCCATGAAGGCCAGCAGCGCCGTGAACAGGATCGCGGCGGCCTCCACCATGCGCAGCGGCGCGTCGTCGCCGCGGCGGTGCAGGAAATGGCTCGCCGCCCAGAACGACAGCGCCGGCAGGCCATAGCCCCACAGCAGCCAGTTGAAGATTGGCGTGGTGCCGACGTCCGCGCCGACGATGCGGGGATCATAGCCGATCCGCGCGGTGACGATCGCGGCAAACGCGGCAGCGAGCCAGCGCAGGAACGGGATCGGCCGCTGCATCGAGATCCAGGCGGTGCCGAGCGACATCAGTGCCAGTGCGATGGTGAGCCAGCCCTTCTCCAGCGCAAAAGTCAGCGCCAGCGCCAGCGCGCCGAGCGTGCCGGTCGCGAACAGCGCGGTGGAGACCGCAACGCCCGGACGGGTTTCGCGGCGGGTGAGCGCTTCGGTCGCAGCACCGAACGCGGCAGCGAGCAGGACTGCGAGGATCGCAAAGGGGATCGAGCGGTCGAGATGGGCGATGCGTGCGTAAAGCGCAACGAGAATTGCAATGGGGGTGGCAACCGCAGCCGCCGACCACACCACCGGGATGATCGCCGAGTTCGAGCGTCCCTGCGCCAGGAAGCCTGCGATGCCGAAACCGGCGGCGAAGATCGCGGCCATCACCAGATGCAGTGTCACCGCGCTGTCGATCGCGGCCGGTCCGACGCCGGGGAGCGGTCCGCCCGGCAGCACCAGCATGTCGGGATTGGCACGCACCGCCCATTCGGCGAACACGATGAAGACGGTGGCTGCGGCCGCACCCAGCGCGCCGGTGGCCGCCGGCGCGCGCCAGGCCACGAACAGCGTTGCGGCCACCAGGAGGGTGAAGGCGATCAGCGCCAGATCGGCATGCGCGCTCGACAGCACGATCAGCATCGCGCCGAACAGATAGGCGCCGAGCGAGCTCGACGAGACCGGCTCGATCTCGCCGTCCCCGATCGTGGGGCCGAACATGAAGCCGCAGACGACGAGCAGGGCGGCCAGCACGAAACCGGCGATCACATGGAAGGCGTGCGGTGCGACCTGCAGCTCGCCGGCGTCGAGGCCCGGGAGGATCCAGAGCACGGCGAAGGCGATGGTGGTCACCGCAAGCCAGCGCCACAACCGGATGCGGGCGAGGCCGAAGCTCGCGGCGGTGACGATCGCGAGATAGACGTAGAGCGCCCAATAGTCGGGCTTGCCGCTGGAGACGAGGGCGGGCGTCACGAATGCGCCGATCACGCCGAGGCCGGCCAGCGCGGGGCCGTGCAGCAGCGCTGCGGCGAGCGTGCCGAGTGCGACGAGGCCGAGCAGCACGAAAGCGGTGGCGGGCACGAGGAAGCCGTAGAGCGCGTAGGCCGCGTAGATGGTGGCAAACGCCACCGCCGTTCCGGCCGCGGTGAGGATCGCCGGAATGTTGGCAATCGGCAGCGCCGCCATGCTGGAGATACTCTCCTTGCGCCGCGTCCATTCCCCGGCACCTAATAGCGCCAGCGCGAACAGGCCGCCGAGGAACACCCGCACGCCGGGGCCGACCAGCCCGGCCTCGATCGAATAGCGCACCATGAAGAAGCCGCCGAGCGCGAGCGCAAGGCCGCCGATCCACACCACCCACCGGGTGCCGAGCCGCTCCTCGAAGCCGGGCTCTGCGGCGGGCACGGGAGGCGGCGCGATGTTGTCCGTGCTCGTCTCGATCGGCGGCGGCGTGACAGGATCGGTCACGAGCGGTGGCGGCGAAACTGGTTCGGCCTCGGGCGCAAGCGGTGGTGGTGCTGCTGCGGCAGTCGTCGTCAACACCTGTTCTGGCAACGGCACCGGCGGCGGCTGGATCGGCCGCTGTGCCTGCAGCGTCGCCTCCAGCGAACTCAGCCGGCGGCGCAGCTCGGTCACCTGGTTGGAGGCCTTGATCGCGACCAGGAAGGCAGCGATGGCAAACAGCGCCGCAAGGACGTTGAACGGGTCGTCGAACATAAGGCCTCCTGGCGACCGGCGCACATGGGCCGCCGCGCAAATCCTGATCTAGCGCCGGGAGCGCACGCGCAAGCCGGGCGCCGGCCGTTCCTGGAGCACGTCGCGGCGGAAGCGATAGAGCGCCGCCGGCCGCCCGCCAGTCTGTGTCGACATCACCCCGGTCGGTTCGACCAGGGCTTCGGTTTCGACCAGGCGCCGGAAATTCTGCTTATGCAGGTGCCGGCCGGAGATTGCCTCCACCGTGTACTGCAGTTCGGTAAGTGTGAACTCGGCCGGCAAAAGTTCAAAGACGACAGGACGATACTTCAGTTTTGCGCGCAGCCGCGCAATCGCGGTGGCGAGGATCCGGCGATGGTCGAACCGCATCGAGGT
The DNA here is from genome assembly GCF_029051685.1 of Bradyrhizobium sp. CSA207. Classification (GTDB taxonomy): domain Bacteria; phylum Pseudomonadota; class Alphaproteobacteria; order Rhizobiales; family Xanthobacteraceae; genus Bradyrhizobium. The sequence goes on from NZ_JAACFT010000013.1 coordinate 50,555, forward strand.
GCCGAGTGCCGGAAGCGACTTGCGCGCTAATGCCGCAGGGCGGCCGTCCCGCCGCGCCTCCTCGATCAAGCCGGCTTCGTACAGAAGCTCGTAGCGGTCGAGCACGCGCTCCTCGTCCCAGGGAGCGCCGTCGAGACCGAAATAGAACCGCACGCGATCCTTGCGCGGCAGCGCTCGCGTGGTCTCCGGCGTCTCGTCCCCGGCCCATTTGGTCAGCTCCGGGATGATGTCGCGGGCGATGATCGCGGGCGGCGCCTCGCGCCAGTCTTCCCAGGGAAAGAAGCGATACCAGGGCTCGAAGCTCGCGCCCGTCGCAGCGAGTTCGCCGCCAACAGCACGCGTGAGCGCGAGATAGCCGATCGAAACCATGTGCGCGCCGGTGTCGCCGGCCTCCGCATGACGGCCGCGATCGCCGAACGTATAGAGCTGCTCGACATAGCCGAGCCGCAGGCCCGCCTGTGCCTCGACCCAGGCGCGCAGACCGATCTCGAAGGTGCGGTGGCTTGGCGCATCGAACGGGCCGAACGGCAGGCCGGCAAGCCCGTCATTGCTGCGCGCGGTGAGGACCAGCGGCTCATGATCCTCGATCGCGACGATCGCCGCCGTCAGGCCGATCTCGATCGGCGTCAGGAGCTTTTCGCTCATGCGGATAGGATCGCAGGGGTAGCCACAAACTCGTCATGCCCGGGCTTGTCCCGGGCATCCACGTTCTTCGTGCCGCGAGCAAGATCGTGGATGGCCGGGACAAGCCCGGCCATGACGGTGTGGAAGCATCTCCGCACAGGCTCACCACAGGCATATGCGATTGCGCTGCCCGCAAGCGGGAGAGGGAGCGCACCTATGCTGTGGCGCGCACCCGTCATTCGAGCTCGATCACGAAGGGGCGACCCTCGACCATCATGGCGCCCGGGCCCATTTCGTCGAGCGCGCGCAGCATGCGGCCGTTGCGCCCCAGCGCGCGGTCGGCGAGACCGACGATGCGCCGGTTCGGCGAGGCGATCGGCGAGGCCGAGCGGATCTTTTTCGCGATCTCGATCTCGTCGCGATTTGGATTGAGTGCGCACACGGCGGCAAACGCGCTCGCGGTGGAGCGGCTGATGCCCGCGTAGCAATGCACCACCAGCGGCGCGCCGCGGTCCCAGCCGCGCACGAAATTCAGCACCTGATCGATATGCGTTTCCGACGGCGCGACAAAGCCGTCCATCTCCTCGGTGATGTCGTCCATCGACACCTTGAGATGGTTGGCAGGCAACACCGACACCGGCCGCGCCACCTGCTCGACATTGGCCATCACGGTCAGCACATGGCTGGCCCCGGTAAGGCGGACGGTTTCGGGAAGCGCGGCGAGGGAACAGACGTGGATCATGACGGACCTTTTTGCGGATTATAGCCGCCGCCGTAGGGTGGGCAAATGCGCATCGCGCCGTGCCCACGATTTCGCACTCCGCGCAGCTTGCTTTGTTTGGTGGGCACGCTTCGCTTTGCCCACCCTACGAAAGGCTGATGCTCACGCAAATACCGCGTTGAACCGCTCCAAAAACTGCTTCTCGGCCCGCGCCGCCGTCCAAGGCGTCAGGTAGTCGCGCCGGACGCTGTCGGAGAGGCCTGGATCGCGGCCGAACAGGCGCTTGGCCTCGGCGTCGCTGAAGCCGGCGAGCTCGGTCGCCTCCAGATAGGCCGCGCCGCGGTCGGCCGCCTTGATCTGTTGGGTGATCTCGTCGGCGAGCACCGGCGGCAGCCCGAAACGGATATGGATCGCGCCGAGCAGCCGCTTCTCGACCGCCTTGTAATGGCCGTCGAGCACGGCCTTGAACGGCGAGATCATGTCGCCGATCACATATTCGGGCGCATCGTGCAGCAGGGCGGCGAGCCGCAGCCGCTGATCGGCGCGCGGCATCTCGTGCCGCATCACGGTCTCCACCAGCAGCGTGTGCTGCGCCACAGAGAAGATGTGGGCGCCGGTGGTCTGCCCGTTCCAGCGCGCCACACGTGCCAGCCCATGCGCAATGTCGGCAATCTCGATATCGAGCGGCGAGGGATCGAGCAGGTCGAGCCGCCGTCCCGACAGCATGCGCTGCCAGGCGCGGGATGGCACATCGCGCGCGGCGGTCTTCTTCGCCGTCATTTGACTTTGAGGCGCGGCTTGCGCTGCGCTTTGCCGCAGCTCGCGTGGCAGTGGCAGTCGACGAGGTGGTCGTTGACCATGCCGGTCGCCTGCATGAAGGCATAGACGATGGTTGGGCCGACGAACTTGAAGCCGCGCGAGGCCAGCTCCTTGGAGATCTGCACCGACAGCGGCGTCGAAGCCGGCACGCTCGCGGTCGTCTTGAAATGGTTGACCTTGGGCCGGCCGTCCATGAAGTCCCACAGCAGCTTCGAGAAGCCCGGGCCCTTCTCCATGATGTCGAGATAGGATTTTGCGCTGAGGATCGCGCCGTCGATCTTGGCGCGGTTACGAATGATGCCGGCATCGTTCATCAGCGCATGGACCTTCTTCGCATTGTAGCGCGCGATCTTCTCCGGCTGGAAATCATCGAACGCTTTGCGGAAATTGTCGCGCTTGCGCAGGATCGTGATCCAGGACAGGCCGGCCTGGAAGCCGTCGAGCATCAGCTTTTCGTAAAGCGCGCGGTCGTCATATTCCGGCACGCCCCATTCGGTGTCGTGATAGGCGACGTAGAGCGGATCTTCGCCCGGCCATGGGCAGCGCGTCAGGCCGTCGGCATGGAGGCGGGACGCACGGCTCATGCGATGGGCTGCTTGGTTGGAATGCGCACGACGTCAGGTTCCGCCAGCCTCAACGCCAGGCCGCCGGCGGTGAGCGGCTGGCCCGCGTCGAGCGCGTCGGCGACGCGGTCGATGCGCACCAGCGCGATGCCCTTGCCGTCGGCAGTCGAGCCGATGGTGCCGACCGGCTTGTCGCCGGCGAGGATGGTGGCGCCGGCCTCAGGCGCGGCCCCTTCGAGCAGCACCTTGACGCTGCGGGTGCGTGCGGTGCCGCGATGCTGCATGCGCGAGACGACCTCCTGGCCGACATAGCAGCCCTTGTCGAAATCGACGCCGGCAAGACGATCCATGTTGGTCTCGTGCGGAAACGCATCGCTGTACATGAAATCGAGCCCGCCGCGCGGCACCCCGAGTGCGATGCGGTGGGCCTCGTATGCAGCGGCGTCAACGAGCTCGGCACCGATGAGATCGGACAGCTTCTGCTTGAGATCTTCGGGAATCAGGATGCGATAGCCGAGTTCTTCGTTGCGCGGGTCGGCGAAGGCGAGGTCCGGCTGGGCCGCGAGCTTGCCGTCCCAGGCCGCGAGCACGCCGAGCTCGCCGGAGAGGTTCTCCACAACGACCTTGGCACGGAGCTTGTAGAATTTCAGCTTGGTGGCGAGGGTGTCTGCCAGCACTTTTGGACAGTCGATCAGGAACCCGCCGCCATGGCCGGGGGGCACCTCCGTGATCAGAAAATCCACGGTAATCTTGCCCTGCGGCGTCAGCAGCGCGCCGAATCGTCCCAGGCCGGGCTTGAGCCTGTCGACGTCGGTGGTGACGAGGCCGTTGAGGAAGTTGCGCGCATCCTCGCCCGCGACCTTGACCACGCCCCGGTCGGGAAGAAACGCTGATTTCATGCGAAAATCTCTTGCGACATGTTGCTCCGGAACGTAAGCCCGCAACGCATAAACGACAAGACCTCGAGCCCCGCGCTTGGGGATGAGAGAGGCCTTTTGCCATGACCCAGCGTTTCGACGTCATCCTCAAGGGTGGCACCGTGGTCAACCAGGACGGTGAGGGCGTCCGCGATGTCGGCATTGCCAATGGCCGCATTGCCGAGATCGGCGCGCTGTCGCAGGCCTCCGCTGCGGAGGTGATCGACTGCAAGGGCCTGCACATCCTGCCCGGCGTGATGGACACGCAGGTGCATTTTCGCGAGCCCGGGCTGACGCACAAGGAAGACCTTGAAACCGGCTCGCGCAGCGCCGTGATGGGCGGCGTCACCGCCGTGTTCGAGATGCCGAACACCTCGCCGCTCACTGTGAATGAGGCCGAGTTCACCGACAAGGTGCAGCGCGCCCATCACGGCATGCATTGTGATTTCGCCTTCTTCATTGGCGGCACCCGCGAGAACGTGCAGGACCTGCCCGTGCTGGAACGTGCGCCCGGCTGTGCGGGCGTCAAGGTGTTCATCGGCTCCTCGACCGGCGCGCTGCTGGTGGAGGACGACGAAAGCCTGCGCCGCATCTTCCAGGTGATCGGCCGCCGTGCGGCGTTTCACGCCGAGGACGAATATCGCCTCAACGAGCGCAAGTCGCTCCGCATCGAGGGCGATACCCGCTCGCACGCGGTCTGGCGCGACGAGACTGCGGCGCTGATGGCGACGCAGCGGCTGGTCAAGCTTGCGCACGAGACCGGCAAACGCATCCATGTGCTGCACATCTCGACCAAGGAAGAGATCGAGTTCCTGCGCGACCACAAGGATGTCGCCTCCTGCGAGGCGACGCCGCATCATCTGACGCTGGCCGCGCCGGAATGCTACGAACGGCTCGGCACGCTGGCCCAGATGAACCCGCCGGTGCGCGGGGCGGATCACCGCGCCGGCATCTGGCGCGGCATCGAGCAGGGCATCATCGACGTGCTCGGCTCCGACCACGCGCCGCATACGCTGGAAGAAAAGCAGAAGACCTACCCGGCCTCGCCCTCGGGCATGACCGGCGTGCAGACGCTGGTGCCGCTCATGCTCGACCACGTCAATGCGGGCCGCCTGTCGTTGGCAAGGTTCGTCGATCTCACCAGCGCCGGCCCGGCGCGCCTCTACAACATGGCCTGCAAGGGCCGCATCGCGGCCGGCTACGATGCCGACTTCACCATCGTCGACCTCAAGCGCAGCGAGACCATCACCAACAAATGGGTGGCCTCCAAGGCCGGCTGGACGCCCTATGACGGCATGCGCGTGACGGGTTGGCCCGTCGGCACCTTCATCCGCGGCCGCCGCGTGATGTGGCAGGGCGAGCTGGTGACGCCATCGCAGGGCGAGCCGGTGCGGTTTCTGGAGACGCTGAAGGAGTAGGCGTATCACTGTCGAAGGGGCGCGATGTCTCCCCACACTCGTCATTGCGAGCGAAGCGAAGCAATCCAGACTGCCGCCGCGGAGAGATTCTGGATTGCTTCGCTTCGCTCGCAATGACGTGGGGAGAGGTCTACGCGTCCTCTCGAACGGGAGAGCAGTCCGATGTCCCAACCATCCCTCCTCATCACCACCGAACAACTCGCCGCCATGCTCGGCGATCCCGGCCTGCGCCTCTACGACTGCACGACCTATAACGAGCCAGTGCCGCCGGGCAGCGATGTGCCTTATCGCGCAGTGCCCGGCGACAAGACGTTCGAGGCGGGTCACATCCCGGGCGCCGATTTTCTCGACCTGCAAGGCGAGTTCTCGGACACCTCCGCGCAGCATTTGTTCATGATGCCTGGTGTGGCCCAGTTAGAGGCCGCCTTCGGCCGCCATGGCCTCGATGCATCGAGGACCATCGTGCTCTACAGCATCGGCACGATGATGTGGTCGACGCGGTTCTGGTGGATGCTGCGCTCGCTCGGCGTCGATGCGCGAGTGCTCGACGGCGGGTTCGACAAATGGAAGGCCGAGGGGCGGCCGGTCGAGACGGGCGCAGCAAAGGGATATCCAGCGACGAGCTTCAAGGCCGCGCCGCGGGCGGGTTTCTTCGTCGACAAGGACACGGTCATGGCGCGGATCGGCAATCCCGCAACCGCAATCGTCAATGCGCTCGGCCCACAGTTTCACCGCGGCCTTGAGCCGAGCCGCTACGGCCGGCCTGGCCGCATTCCCGGCAGCGTCAACGTTCCCGCCGCCTCGCTCGTCGACGGCGCCGGCAAGACGCTGACGACGCTTGCAGATGCGGAAGCGAAATTCGCGAGCCAAGGCGTCACGCGCGACAAGGACGTGATCTGCTATTGCGGCGGCGGCATCTCGGCGACGATCGATTTGCTCCTGCTGACGCAGCTCGGCTACGACAAGCTCACGCTCTACGACGCCTCGATGGGCGAATGGGCGAGGGATCCGGCGCTGCCGATCGAGACGGATTAGGGGATTCCCGGGAACGTTTTTGGCGGACCAGCATCCAATGTCCGAAAAGCTGGAGACGCGCCCGTGATACATCGCACCGCAACATTTCCGGCCCTTGAGGACGGCGCGCCCGAGGCTGAACTGGTTCGCCGCGCGCGAGCCCGCGACGAGGCGGCGCTGCGTACCATCATGCAGGCCAACAACCGCAGGCTCTACCGGCTCGCCCGTGGCATCCTGCGCAGCGACAGCGAGGCCGAGGATGTGGTGCAGGAGACCTATGTCCGCGCATTTACGAATCTCGACGGCTTTCGCGGCGAGTCCAGCTTATCGACCTGGCTGTCGCGCATTGCGATCAACGAGGCGCTCGGCCGCGTACGCAGTCGGAAGCCGCAGGTCGAGTTGGGATCCGTGCCGGAGGCAACGCTCGAAGCGCAAATCATCCAGTTCCCCCTCTCGTCCGCCGCAAGCGATCCGGAAAAATCCATGGCCCAACGTGAAATCCAGCGCGTCGTCGAGCACGCCGTCGATGAATTGCCGGACGTCTTCCGCATGGTCTTCATAGCGCGCGTGATGGAGGGGATGAGCATGGAGGTGACGGCCGAGCTGCTCGGCGTCAAGCCTGAAACTGTGAAGACCCGGCTGCACCGTGCGCGCGCGATGTTGCGCGAAAATGTCGAGAAGAAGATCGGTCCGGTCGTGATGGATGCCTTCCCGTTTGCCGGCCGGCGCTGCGAGCGTCTGACGGAGGCCGTGCTCAAGCGCCTGGGTGGCGCGTAATTTTTCGGGAACGTTCGCGCGGAATTCTCATCCAACTCCTGTGCAAGCAAGCAGCCGGGAAAACTCCGGCGCCACAGGAGTATCAACCATGTTCGTCCGATGGAGCGCGGCGATCGCTGCGGTCGCCCTTTTGTCCGGCCCTGCGCTCGCGCAAGGCACCAAGCCCACCGATCCGCAGATCGCACATATCGCCTACACCGCAGGCGTGATCGACGTCAATGCCGCCAAGCAGGCGGTGAAGAAAGCCAGGAGCAAGGACGTCAAGGCGTTCGCCGAAGACATGTTGCGCGACCACGAGGCGGTCAACAAGCAGGCGCTCGCGCTGGTCAAGAAGCTGAACGTCACGCCCGAAGACAACGACACCAGCAAGGCGCTTTCGAAGCAGGCGAGCGATAAGCTCGCCGAGCTCGACAAGCTGAACGGCGCAGCCTTCGACAAGGCCTACGTCGCGAATGAGGTCGCCTATCACGAGACGGTCAACGGCGCGCTGGAGACCCAGCTTATTCCCTCTGCCAGCAACGCGGAACTGAAGAGCCTGCTGCAGACGGGCTTGAAGATATTCCAGGGCCATCAGCAGCACGCCGTGCATGTCGCGGCCGAGCTGAAGTAGAGGAGGGATATCATGCCGGGACGTTTGTCTTCGATCGTAACAGCGGTCGTCTTCGCAACGATGGTCGTCCCGGCGCACGCCGCGACAATTCAGATCACGATGGAGAATCTGGAGATATCGCCGGCCGAGGCCTCTGCGAAGGTCGGCGACACCGTCGAGTGGATCAACAAGGACGTGTTTGCCCACACCGCCACCGCCAAGAGCGGCGAATTCGACGTGAACCTGCCGGCGAAGAAATCCGGGACGACGGTTGTGAAGAAAGCCGGGATCGTGGAATATTACTGCCGCTTCCATCCCAACATGAAGGCGACGCTGAAGGTCATTCCGTAGCATTCCCGATCGTGTCGGAGAGGAGCGCCCGCCTACTGCCTGGAGATTCCGACGGAGAACTCGCCGTTGCGGATGCGGCCGGGAAAACCCTCGACGAATTTCGCCACCGCGTCCTCGCCATAGGTCCCGACGAGCTCGGCGAGCGCCGCGAACAGGCTCGCCTGCGCCAGGCAGTCGCCGTCGACACCGTCATGGCGCGCCTCGGCCCAGGCCTCGTTGAGATAGCTCAGCGCGGCCTGCTTCTGCTCGTGATCGGGCAGCGGCGCGCGGGCGGGGGCGTAGGACACTGGATGGCTCATGAAACTCGACAGGGCTGGGGCGCGATCCACGGCGATGCGCTGTGTCAGAGGTGTAGCACGCGTATTAACCTCCGCTAGGCCACATCTTTAAGAACGGTTAATGGCAGTGGACAAAGACGATGTCGTGGTTCCATCTGCGAGTTTGAAGGCCTGTTCCTCATGGTGAGGAGGCGCGCCAGCGCCGTCTCGAACCATGGAGGCCGCGTCGCTGCTGCGGGGCCTGCATCCTTCGAGACGCGCGCGAAGAGCGCGCTCCTTCAGGATGAGGGGGCGCTCAGTTCGCGTAGCGCGCCGTGAGATCGCGTGAGATTTTCGAGCCTTCCTCGATGTAGCGGCGGATCGCGACGGTTGCCGCCGGCGTGCAGCTCCGGTAGGTCTGCTGAAAGCCGTTATAGCCGCGGTTGAAGCCCGCGATCATGCGGGTGCGGCGCTCGCCGGAGGGGGTTTCGGCGTCGATCAGCGCCTGCATCTCGCTGCGCCATTTGTTGCCCTCGTTGGCCCCGCAGATGCCGCGCAAATAATGCAGCCCGCCGAGGATCTCGGCCAGCCGCTGCAGATCGCCGTCAAACGGCGCCGCCACGTCCTGGGCCCGGGCGGGCACGCAGGCGCAGGCGAGAATGAGGGCAAAAATGGCCAGAAATCGCGCGGACATCGGCCGGTGTATGCCTCCTCAGGGCGGTGGACGCAAGACCGGCGGAACGACCCCTTTTAAGGTCCGATCAGCCGCGCGGCCGACTGGATCACCTCCTCCAGCCCCCCGGTCAGCTTGAGGTCACCGAGGCTCGCCAGTGCGTCCGGGGCGATCCAGCGGTAGTCGTCGAGCTCGTCGTTGAGAACCGGCTCCCGGGCCGTCCAGCGGGCGGCAAAGGACATGATGAGGTAGTGGCCAGCGCCGCTCGTTGCCGGCAGCACTTCGCGCCAGCCGGCAAGGCCGATGATGTCGATGTCGAGCCCGGTCTCCTCATCGACCTCGCGCGCCAGTGCCTGGTGCAGCGATTCGCCGAACTCGACCCGGCCGCCCGGCAGCGAATAGAACCCCTTGGCGGGCGAGCGGGCGCGGCGGACCAACAGCACTTTGCCGTCGCGGAAGATCGCGGCGCTGACCGCGAGCTGGGGGTGGGCGGGCTGGACGAGTGAGGCCAATTTCGTCACCTGCCCGCGCTCAGTTCGCCATGATGGTGTCGATGTCGGCTTCCGCGCCGCCATTGATGATGCCGCCGCAGGCCGCGATCAGCGGCTTGACCCAGGCCGCCGCCTGCTCGGCGAGGCGCACCCGCGTCGTGTCCTTCTCGACCTCGCGCATGGCCGAGCCGACCGCGGTCAGGATCGAGGTCATGGTGTCGGTGATGTGGTCGAACTGCGCACGCACGCTGGGGTCGGCCTTCTCGTAGGCTTCGATCGCGAGATCTCGCGCCTTGAAATTCGAGGCGGTGAAATGCTCGGCATAGGACAGCGGCGACCACGTCAAGAAGTCTTCCGCGCATTCCGGCATGTCCGGGACCATTTCGAGCAGCATCACGGCTTCATTGAAATGGTTGAGATAGTCGGTGGCAAGCCCGGTCCGCGGGTTGATGTTGGCCACGCGCAGCCGCTCGGCCCAGGCCGCGGCCTCGGGTCCCGTCTGTACAAGCGTCCGCGCGGGCTGGGAGACCGTTGAGCTCATCCGCCGCAGTGTTAACGTTCGGGGTTAAAAGGACCTGAACGGACCCTATATAGGCACCAAGGATGTGTGGACGCTTCGTCATAACTTCGGCCCCCGCGGCCTTGCGGCAACTGTTCGGTTATATCGAGCAGCCGAACTTCCCGCCCCGCTACAATGTGGCGCCGACACAGCCGATTCCGGTCGTGCTGGTCGAGAACGGCGCGCGTCACTTCCGCCTGATGCGCTGGGGCCTGTTGCCGAGCTGGGTCAAGGACCCCCGCGGGTTTACGCTGCTGATCAACGCCCGCTCCGAGACGGTGCTCGAAAAGCCGGCATTCAAGCGGGCGATTCGCCGCCGTCGCGGCCTGATCCCGGCCGACGGCTATTACGAATGGAAGGCGGAGGGCGGCCGCAAGCAGCCCTTTTTCATCCACCGCGCCGATGGTGAGCCGCTCGGCTTCGCCGCCTTGTTCGAGACCTGGGCCGGGCCGAACGGCGAGGAACTCGACACCGTCGCGATCGTTACGGCGGCGGCAGGTGAGGATCTCGCCGCGCTGCACGACCGCGTGCCCGTCACCATCAGCCCGCGCGATTTCGAGCGCTGGCTCGATTCCCGCAGCGACGAGGTGGACGACGTGCTGCCGCTGATGGCCGCCCCGCGCATCGGCGAATTCGCCTGGCACCCGGTCTCCACCCGCGTCAACCGCGTCGCAAATGACGACGACCAGCTGCTGCTGCCGATCAGCGCGGAGGAGATGGAGGCGGAGGTGCCGAAGAAGCAGGTGGTGCGGAAAGCTGCGGCCGGATCGGCGGACGACGGACAGGGGTCGTTGTTTTAGCTGTAGCCACACTGTCGTCCCGGACAAGCGCGCCCAAAGCGCGCGCAGATCCGGGACCCATAGCCCCAGGGAGACGTTGTGGCGCGAGCTGACGACCACGAGTCTTCGCCAAATTCCATCCTGTGATAATGGGTCCCGGATCTGCGCTGACGCTTGTCCGGGACGACAGCGGAGTTAGTGGTTCCGCGCCTCACACGATCTCCCGTGCCCTCAGCGCCGCGATCTCCGCCGCATCGAAGCCCAGCTCCTCCAGCACCGCATTCGTATCGGCGCCGAGTTCCGGCGCCATGCGGTCGAGCCTGCCACCGCCATGCGCGAGCTTGAAGCCGCTGCCGGCGAAGCGCAGGCGGCCGTAGGGCGTATCGAGCTCCTGGATCACGCCGCGGGCTGAGATCTGCGGATGGTCGATCACCTCCTCGATCGTCCAGATGCTGGAACAGGGCGCGCCGGCATCCTCCAAAATCGTCTCCCACTCGCGCGCCGGCTTTTTCGCGAGCGCTTCCTCGATGATGGCGCGCAGCGCAGGCTCGTTCTCGTTGCGCGCAAACCAGTCGGAAAAACGCGGATCGGCCAGCGTGTCCTCGCGGCCGAGCGCAGACATCAGCGCGCGATACTGCCTCTCGTTGTTGACGGCGAGCAGGATGTGGCCGTCACCGCATTTGAACAGGTTCGCCGTGGTCCTGCGGCTCACCGCCTGGTTGCCTGAAAGCTGCTGGCGATGGCCGGCCACTGACCAGTCCGCGATCTGCCCCGAGAGAAACGCCAGCGTCGCCTCCAGCATGGAGACGTCAATGAGCTGGCCCTTGCCGGTGCGGTCGCGCTGATACAGCGCGCTCGACACGCCGAACGCGGCGGTCGCGCCCGAGAGCACATCGCACACCGCAAAGCCCGCGCGGGTCGGCCCGGTCGTAGGGTGCCCAGTGATGGCCATGATGCCGGACAGCGCCTGCATCTTGCCGTCATAGCCGGGACGCAGGCGATCCGGGCCGGTCTGGCCGAAGCCGGACACGGCGCAATAGATCAGTTTTGGATTGATTGCGGAGAGCACCTGGTAGCCGATGCCGAGCTTGTCCATCACGCCCGGACGAAAATTCTCCATGACGACGTCGACCTGGCTCGCGAGCCTCTTCACGATGGCGATGGCCTCCGGCTTTTGCAGGTCAAGCGTCAGGCTGCGCTTGTTGCCGTTGATGGCCTGGAACGCAGGCGCGAGCCCGCGCTCGGCCCATTCGCGCGACAGCGGCGTGCGGCGCATGTCCTCGCCCTCGCGCCGCTCGACCTTGATGACTTCGGCGCCCAGCAGCGCGAGCTGGTAACTCGCATAGGGGCCGGCCAGCACTTGCGTGAAGTCCAGGATCTTCACGCCCTCGAACGGTCGCGTCACGTCTCTCTCTCCCTTTGATTTTCGTTATTGGAGGACGTCAGGCGGCGCGGTTGCCGCGCGCGATCTCCTTCTGCTTGTCGAATTCGGCGCGGCGCCGCGCCAGCTCTTCAGCGCTGAGCTGAGCGACGTTGTTGTAGTCGAGCTTCCAGGAGGCGTCCTCGCTCCAGCGCAGCGGTGACTGCATCGTGGTCTGCGGGCCGCTGGCGGTCTCCAGCAGCCTGAGCGCCAGCTCGAGCGTCTGCGCCTGCGAGGCGACGTCATGCGGCTTGCCGGCCGAATTGCCGAGCGGGAAGTCGGAGAACAGAAAGCGCGGCACGGCGGCGTGCTCGATGATGTCCTTGGCGCAGCCCATCACTACCGTCGGAATGCCATTGGCCTCCAGGTGCCGCGCCACCAGCGCCGTGGTCTGATGGCAGACCGGGCAGTTCGGCACCAGCACGGCGACGTCGACGGCATCAGTGAGGCAGCGCGCCAGGATTTCCGGCGCGTCGGTGTCCAGCGTGACGCGATGGCTGCGGTTGGTCGGCGCGCCGAAGAAGCGCGGCGCGACCTCGCCGATGCGGCCTGCGGCGCTTGCCTTCAGCAGCTGCGGCAGCGGGAACCAGGTGCCGTTGTCGGTGGCGCTGGTGTGCTTGCGGTCGTAGCCGATGTGCGAGATGCGCAAATCGTGCTGCTTCGACGTGTCGCCGTCATAGACCTCGTAGAACTTCGCCCCGCCATTATACGGCGCGCCCGGCCCCTGGTCGCCCTTGGCCGGATCGAAAGGCGCGGCCGTGGTGATGATGGTCACGCGCGACTGTGACAGCTCGTTCTTCAGCGGCTGGAACGGCGCCTCGGTATAATGCGCCCAGCGATACGGCGTGGTGTAGCCGATCGCCGCGTAATAGTCGCGCGTGCGTTGCATATAGGGGACGGGAGCATCATAGTCGGGCGCAAAGCCGAATTCATCGTCGCGCGAAGCGGACATGGGCGCGTCTCCTGGTTCTTGGTTAAGACCAGACTAGAGATAGTCGGCGATGAGCTCAACGGGGGGCAAAGGGGCGCAGGTCAGGATTGCAAGCAGGTTGAGGCGGATTGCGCTGCTGTTCCCTCTCCCCTTGTGGGAGAGGGTGGCTCGCCGCAGAGCGGCGAGACGGGTGAGGGGTTTCTAGCCGCGAGCGACTTTCTGGCGACTGAATTCGCAGATGCAACCCCTCATCCGGCGCTTCGCGCCACCTTCTCCCACAAGGGGAGAAGGAAGGCAAAACTGTCACCGAAAGATATGCAGCGCCACATATTGCAGCAGCATGATGGTCTTGGCATCGATGATGCGTCCATCGGCGATCATCGCCAGCGCCTCGTCGATGCCGAGCTCCAGCACCTCGATGTCCTCGCCTTCATGGGCAAGGCCGCCGCCGTCGCTGACGCGCATCTCGGGCTCGTATTCGGCGATGAAGAAATGCAGCTTCTCGGTCACCGCGCCGGGGCTCATGAATGCCTCGAACACCTTGTGCACATGGTGCAGGCGATAGCCGGTTTCTTCCTCGGCTTCGGCGCGGATGCGCACCTCCGGAGCGGCCTCGTCCAGCACGCCGGCGGCGGCCTCGATCAGGAGATCGTCATAGCCGCGGATATAGGCCGGCAGACGGAACTGGCGCACCAGGATCACCGTACGCCCTACGCGATTATAGGGCAGCACGGCCGCGGCGTTGTCGCGCTCATAGGTTTCGCGGTGCTGCGTCTGCCATTCGCCATCGGCGCGCCGGTAGTCGAACGTCGTCTCTTTCAGGACGGTCCAGTTGTCCGAGAGCACGCGGACGTCCTTGATGCGGACGCGGTCGGAAATGGTCATGGCTCGATCTCAGTTGTTTGGCGTCGTGTCGCGGCCGTCGAGCCACTTCTGGAACATTACCGAGGTCGATTCCTCGAACCCGAGCGATTGGTAGAACGCATTCGCCTGCTCATTCCCGCGCCGGACCAAGAGCTGGAGCTTTGCAATCCCGGCTTGGCGCAGCCAGTCTTCCACAGCGGCCATGATGACGCGGCCAAAACCGCGCTTGCGGCAGTCGGGATCGACCGCGACGTAGTAGACCCAGCCGCGATGGCCGTCATGGCCGACCATGGCGGTCGTGACGATCGCGCCGCCATCGCGGCCGACCAGCACGGTTGAATTGTCGCGCCGCCGCGCCAGCGCGATGTCGGCATGCGGATCGTTCCACGGCCGGGTCAGGCCGCAGCGCTGCCACAGCGCGATGACCGGCTCGACGTCGGCATCGGCGATCTCCGCGATCGCGAGCAGAAAGACAGCTTCGTTCACAGCACTTTTCCCGGGTTCATGATTCCGAGCGGGTCGAGCATCGTCTTGATCGCGCGCATCAGCTCGATCGCGGTCTTGTCTTTCACGTCAGGCAGCTCGTCGCGCTTGAGCACGCCGATGCCGTGCTCGGCCGAGATCGAGCCGCCCATGCGCAGCACGATCGCGAACACCACCGCGTTCATCTCGTGCCAGCGCGCCAGAAAGTCCGCGCTGTCGGCGCCGACCGGCTGGCTGACATTGTAATGCAAATTGCCGTCGCCGAGATGGCCGAACGGCACCGGCCGCGCGCCGGGGATCAGTTTCACCACGGCAGCGTTGGCCTCGGCGATGAAGGCGGGCACGGCGGCGACCGGCACGGAGATGTCGTGCTTGATCGAGCCGCCTTCCGGCTTCTGCGCCGACGACATCTCGTCGCGCAGCTTCCAGAAGCCGGCGCGCTGGCTGAGGTTGGCCGCGATCACGGCGTCGTCGACGATCTCGTCTTCCATCGCGCGGGTCAGGATCGCCTCCAGCGGCGCGCGCGCATCCTCGCCGGCTGCGGACAATTCCATCAGCACGTACCAGGCATGCTTGTCCTGAAGCGGATCGCGCACGTCGATTCCGTGGCGGATCGAGAAATCGACCGCCAGCTCCGACAGCAGCTCGAAGCTCGTCAGCGCATTCGCAACCTCGCTTTGCGCGATGGCGAGCAGCCTCAGCGCCGCCTCCGGCGACTTCAGCCCGACGAAGGCGGTCTCGATCGCCCGCGGCTTCGGAAACAGCTTTAGCGTCGCCGCCGTGATGATGCCGAGCGTGCCTTCCGCGCCGATGAAGAGGTTGTGCAGATTGTAGCCGGTATTGTCCTTCTTCAGCTTCGACAGCACATTGAGCACGCGCCCGTCGGCCAGCACCACTTCCAGCCCCAGCGCCATCTCGCGCGCCACGCCATAGGCGAGCGCCGCGGTGCCGCCGGCATTGGTCGACAGATTGCCGCCGATGGTGCAGCTGCCTTCCGCGCCCAGCGACAGCGGAAACAGCCGGTCGATCTCGGCCGCCTTCTGCTGCGCGATCTGCAGCACCACGCCGGCCTCGCAGGTCATGGTGTTGGAGGCAGTATCGACCTCGCGGATTTTGTCGAGGCGGCGCAGCGACACCACCACCTCGCCATTGTGCGGCGTCTGGCCGCCGACGAGGCCGGTGTTGCCGCCCTGCGGCACCAGCGCGATCCTGTGCGCGGAGGCGAGCTTGCAGATCTCGGAGACTTCCGCGGTCGAGCCCGGGCGCAGCACCAGCGGCGAGCGGCCGTGGAACAGGTTGCGCTCCTCGGTGACGTAGGCCTCGATATCGGCCGCATCGGTGATCGCGTGCTTCTCGCCGACGATCTTGCGAAATTGCGCGATCAGCTCGGGGGCAAGCGGCGGCGTGGCGGCTGGATTGATGTTCATGCTTTCGTCTCTTGCTCGGCTTCTTTTCGTTTGCGCATGATCTTATCGGAAAACCGGTGCACAGTTTTCCGCATCATGCGCTATCGCGCAACCGCCGCGCGGCGCAGGCGGTCGTTGATGGCTTCGCCCAGATCCTGTTCGGGAATCGTCATCACCGCGATCGCCCGCGGGCCCTTCGCATCGAGCGCGCGAAGATAGCCGAACAGATTGGCGGCGGCTTCATCGAGATCGCCGCCGGGCGACAAATTCATCACGGCCGATGCGGCGTCAAGGCCGGGGAGGCGCGCAGGGCCGAACGCCAGCAGCGCCTCGCCCGGCGCCACGTCGCGCGCATCGAGCCGCACGCTGGCCCGCGGCGCGTAATGCGAGGCCAGCATGCCCGGCGCCAGCGGCTGGCTGTCGTCGCTCTCGGCCTCCGCTTGCGGCCGCAAAAGCGGCAGCCCCAGCACCGCCTCGATCCGCTCGCGCGACAGCCCGCCGGGACGCAGCAGCATCGGCGCGTTGAGGCAGCCGACGATGGTCGATTCGACGCCGACCTCGACCGGCCCGCCGTCGACGATCAGGTCGATCCGCCCCGCAAGGTCGCTCTCGACATGGGCCGCCAGCGTCGGCGAGACATGGCCGGAGATGTTGGCCGACGGCGCCACCACCGCCCTGCCGAAGGCGCGCACGATCGCCTGCGCCACCGGGTGGGCGGGAATGCGGATCGCGACGGTGTCGAGGCCGGCGGTGGCCAGATCAGCCACCGGGCAGCCGTCGGTCTTCGGCACCACCAGCGTCAGCGGCCCCGGCCAGAACGCCTCCGCAAGCCGCAAGGCGCGCGCGTCGAACCGGCCGATGGCTTGCGCGGCGGCAAGGTCAGCCACATGGGCGATCAGCGGATTGAAGGCCGGCCGGCCCTTGGCGGCATAGAGATGGGCGATCGCGGCGGCATTGCCGGCGTCCGCGCCGAGCCCGTAGACCGTCTCGGTCGGGAACGCGACCAGCCCGCCGGCGGCGAGCCGCCAGGCGGCAGCCTCGGCGGCGGCGTGGCCTGCCGGTAAAATCAGCGTTTCAAGGCTCGTTTTCACAGGGACGAAATTCCTTAGACCGGCCGCTTGCGGTGCGCCAAACCCGACGCTATAAGCCGGCCTCTTGTCGGAGTGTGGCTCAGCCCGGTAGAGCACTGCGTTCGGGACGCAGGGGTCGCAGGTTCGAATCCTGCCACTCCGACCATTCTTCCAAAAATCGACGTTTTCCTAGAGGCTTGGCGGACCGGCCGCCAGCGCCTCGGAAGCGCCTTATTGCAACGATTTTGGCGGCGGGTCCACGGCAGATTTGACCGGGCAGGGCGGCCTGTGCGCGTGGCATGGCTCTGGGGCGAATGCGCTCGTTTTTTTCTGGCTCGAAGCAAAAGGAAAGCCAAACACCTTGGATTTGACGCGCTGCCCGAATGCGGGGCTCTTAGTTCGCTGCACTGCAGTTCGCACTACCTGTAGTAGATTCTCCTTGATTCGATGGGCCTGACGGGCATGCTGGGCCAATTAGCCCGCTTTGAGGGTACCAGGGGGGAGTTTTGGTTCCGAATGATCCATTTAATGCATCCGGTTCGTTGGCCGGCTATCTCTATCAATGCCGTCTCGCACTATTGCTTGGGCTTCAAATGCTCAAGAAGAAGCCGAACGGACACATCTCCATAGAGAAATTCGACGATATTGCATTCGCAGACGAAGATATTGCAACCTGCGTCATCCAAGCGAAGCATCACGTAACTCCAAAGAGCCTGTCCGACTCTAGTGTCGACCTGTGGAAGACCCTCCGCATTTGGGTAACCGGCTGCGGGGCGAGCAGCGAACTATTCAGAATCGGCTGCAGGAGCTAAACGCTGAGCGACGTGCTGCTCAGACATTTCTGTCCGATCAAGCCCTCTTTAGGCTGATGGCGCACGCGTGTGCGGAGATATCGCCTAGCTTTCAGCTTATCGTGCTGGACCATGCCCACCTTAGTGATGATTGGTTCGAAGAGGCGATTGTCGAGGAATGGAGAGGGAGCGCTGCGCTTGTTCCTATTGATTGGAGTGAGCGATGATCTCACTCCAGCGTGATCTATTCCAGGATGAAGAACGAGCAGAACTGTTCCATGATGCACCGACTCCCGTGTATCGCCCTGATCCCGACCAGGTGCGCACCGAACTTCAGCGCATCCTCGCGGAGGCCAGAGCCGCCAAGACCCTTCCGTGGGAGCCGAGAAAGACGGCGCTCTACCAGACGATCTTTCCGCAGATGACGAACTGTCTTCCGGAAGACGAGGGAGCGCAGTTGCGGTTCGAGTTTGAGGCTGAACTGGTCCGCCTGCGTGCAGCCTAGCCGCTATCTTACTTCCGCAGCAGCTCGCTCAACGCCGCCGTCGCCTCGGCACAGCGAATTTCGTCGATCTCGCGCGAGAGGTTGAGCGCACCTGATTTCAGTGCCTCGACGTTCCGGCTTTCCGGGTGCTCGCTCTCGAGCTGGCCCAGCCGCTTGTTCAGATCGTCCAGCCTGGACTGCAATTGTTCGACGCTGGCGGCGCCGTTCACCACCCACACCCGTTGTGCACGCATCGTAGTTCCCCTGATACTCTCACGGCGTTGTGAGCGGGGTTCGTGGCGGCAATGGGAGTTTCTTTTGTCCGGCGTCTGACGGTGGGGAACCGTTGCAGATTGGCAACGCGAAGGCGAGGCCTCGCGTTGCCAATCCGTGCCCCAGCACGATTCGGATCAGGCGGCGTGGGGCCACTCGGTCGGTCGGCTCGACAGCCGGCTTTCCAGGATCGCAATGCTGACCTGGAGATTGTCGCGCCGGGCCCTCAGGTTCAGAGCGAGCAGGGGATAGGCTAGGTTGGTCGGGTCGGAAATTCCGGCCTTGCGCTCTTCCTCGCGGATATCGGCATCGAGCAGTTGCGTGCGCCAGCGCAGATCGGAAATCAGCGCATGGAGCTGTGTCGGCATGGTCGCTTCGAAACGGGACGTCGGCTGCATGTGATCGCCTCACTTTGAGACAGACCCACGGCGGGTCTGGGGGATTGACCGCAGTGGAGCAAGCAGAATGCCAGCCTGGGGCCGGGCAGCGGGCCCCCCATGCCGCTTCTATGGGATGGCGCGGCCGTCACATCGGCCGTACACTCTGCTCATTGCAGATTTTTCATTTGTGTTTGTGAGGCAGCATTATGTCGAGTGCGATGAAATTGATCGTTGGGGGTTACACCCGCTTGAAGGACCGTCAGTCGCTGGAGCAGTTGGTGATGCACCGGCGGCGCCTGGTCGCTGATCTGAAAGCGACGACGGGCTTCGAGTGCGGGTCGTCGATCGCGCAGATCGATGAGGATATCGCCTTGATCGAAGCGGGCCTGCGGACCCTGTCGGGGCCGATCGGCGGTTGATGCGTCGCGCGCCGGGGGGCGTCACCTCCGCGCCACCAGCACCCCCATCAGGAACGCCACCATGAGCGCCGGCAGCGGCGCCTCGCGCACCATGCCGCGGACGATATCGGGCCAATGTCGGTCGGGCAGTTTGATGTCGGCCGCCTGCGCAATGCCCCAGTCGGATGCAAGTTCGGCAATCTCGCGCGGCGCCAGCCGCGATTCGTCGCGAACGCGGAAGACCGCGGCGTCGGCGCGGTCGCGCGCCGGCACGGCCATCAGCGTCGCGATCGCGGTGCGCAGCGTCATCTCGCCATAGCCTTGCAGCCTGACCGATTCCTCGGGGTCCGATGTCATGCCAAACGTCCCCCCTTACAGCGCGAAATGATACGCGGCGCCAAATGCGATCAGCGCGCAGACGATCAGCGCCGAGATCGCGCCGGTCACGCCGCGCGCAAGTCCCGCTCGTGTCAGATGTCTGGCCATGTTGCGCTCCTCGCTTCGTGAAACAATCGGGGCCGAAGCATCTGGTTCCTCGCCGCCCTCCAATTCGGGTGAGTTGGGGTTTTGTGCGGCGAAAGCCGGGCACGTGTTGGCCTCGGCAACGGCCGTCGGGGCGATCCGCCGGCTGTGTCGGCGGCGTGTCAAGCCGTTACGCGCAAGATATTCCGTTTTACCGAAATTCGGAAACGGCGTATGTGTCGCCCATCCGGCTCACCCAAGAGGGGCGATCGCACGTCGTCACGTTTCGCGAGCCGCGCTCTTCGCGCGGCGTCTCGAAGGGCGAGGCCACCGGCCGGGCCTCCATCCTTCGAGACGCGCGAAGATGCGCTCCTCAGGATGAGGAGCTGCCGCCTCACACTCCGTTATTGCCAGCGCAGCGAAGCAATCCAGAGTCTTTCCGCGGCCGCAGACTGGATTGCTTCCCAACCTCAGACCCCAACCCCAATCACAACCAATTGCCTTGATTCGGAAACAATCATTCCCTATTATCCCGCAATGCGAAAAGCCACCCGCCGATCCCAGTCTGTTGCCCGTTCGCCGGGCCGTCCCCGCGAGTTCGACATGGACACCGCGCTGGACAGGGCCGTGCGGGTGTTTCGCGAGCGCGGTTATCATGCGACGTCGATCGGCGACCTCACCGCGGCGATGCGGCTTGCGACCGGCAGCGTCTACAAGGCGTTTCGCGACAAGCATGCCGTGTTCCTCGCCGCCTTCGAGCGCTACGTGGCGCTGCGCCAGGAGCAGACCCGCAATGCCGCGGCGAAGGGCACCAATGGGCGGGAGCGGCTGCGTCACGTGCTGCTGTCCCATGTCGAGCACTCCCAGGGCAGCGAGGGACGACGCGGCTGTCTCGTGGTCGGCAGTGCTGTCGAGCTCTCCGCGCTCGATCCAATGGTCGGCGCGCGCGTCAACGCGCAGCTCAAGACCAACGAAAACTTCATCGCCGGCCTCATTCGCGAGGGGCAGGCCGACGGCTCGATCCCTGCCCACGTCGAAGCCGACGACACTGCGCGGCTGATGATCTGCATCACGCAGGGCTTGCGCGTCGTCGGCAAGGCGCGCCTGCCGCTCGACGGCGAGCGCCTGGTCGGCGTCGCGATGAAGCTGCTCGCGTGAATTCTTGCCTTATTAGGGAACGAGCGTTTCCTATCTCTGGAGCCCGTGAAATGACGATGAATGCCACGATCGAAACCGTGCCCGCGCCCGCGCCGGATGCGGTGTCGCAGCGACTGACCTTGGTGCTTGCCGCGGCCTGTGGCATGGTCGCCGCCAACATCTACTATGCCCAGCCGTTGATCGGCCCGATCAGCGCCGCGCTCGGCCTGTCGCATGCCGCAGCCGGGCTGATCGTCACCATGACGCAGATCGGCTATGGCACCGGGCTGCTGCTGATCGTGCCGCTTGGCGATCTCGTCGAGAATCGCACGCTGATCTGCTCCGTCATCGCGCTCGGCGCCGCGGCGTTGCTCGCCGCCGCGTTCGCCAGCCATGCGTTGCCGTTCCTGATTGCCGCGCTGTTCATCGGGCTCGGCTCGGTCGCGGTGCAGATCATCATTCCCTATGCGGCGCACCTGGCGCCCGAGGCCATCCGCGGCCGCGTCGTCGGCAATGTCTCGACCGGCCTGATGCTCGGCATCATGCTGGCGCGCCCGGTATCGAGCTTCGTCACCGCGGCCCTGTCGTGGCACGCGGTGTTCTTCGGCTCGGCCGCGCTGATGGTCGCGCTTGCCGCAGCGCTCTGGATGACGCTGCCCAAGCGAAAGCCGGTCGCGCGCATGCATTATGGCGAGTTGCTGCTGTCGATGCCGCATCTGGTGCGCACCACGCCGCTGCTGCGGCGCCGCGCGCTCTATCAGGCCAGCCTGTTCGGCGCCTTCACGCTGTTCTGGACGGTGGCGCCGCTGCAGCTCGCGAGCGCATTCGGCTTCTCCCAGCGCGGCATCGCGCTGTTCGCCCTCGCAGGCGTCGCCGGTGTGTTTGCGGCACCGATCGCGGGGCGATTGGCCGATCGCGGTCACAGCCGCGTGGCAACCCTGGTGGCGATGCTGCTCGTCGCCGTGGGCTTCCTGATCACGTATTTCGGCGCGGCCGGATCCGCGCTCAATCTCGCCTGCCTGGTCGCCGCCGCCATCGCCATCGATTTCGGCGTGCAAGGCAATGTTGTGCTGGGATTCCGCGCCATCTTCGGGCTCGGGCACGCGCACCGCAGCCGCCTCAACGGCCTCTACATGGCGACGTTCTTCGCCGCCGGCGCTGCCGGCTCCGCGCTCGGCGCCTGGGCCTTCGCGCAAGGCGGCTGGACGCTGGCATCCGGGATTGGGCTCGCCTTGCCGGTTGCGGGCTTGCTGTATGCCGCCACCGAGTAGCGGGCGGACGACCACGTTGTACGCCGCGGCCGTTTACCAAGACCTCGTGGCTGCGATTTCCGCCTCGCGGTTTGCTCGCCGCTGTTGTACTTTGGTCGTAATCGGGCCTGGTCAACAGGTGGCAGGGGGAGGCTTATGGAGCGTGCGGAACCGTTCGGCGTGCCGCAAGTACGGCCATGGTCGTGGCAGGCGTTCGTGCTCGGATTGGCGATCGTGGCCGTGTCGGCCACGGTTCAGGGCATCTGCGTCGTGCTCGGCGCAAAACTTTACTTCGCGGCCTTCCTTCCCAGCATCTTCGTGGTCGGAATTCTCGCCGGCGCGCCGGCTGCGGTGTTCGCGGCGGTGCTCACCGTTCCGGTGGTGTGGTGGGCATTCATGCCGCCGTTCTTCGAGTTCAATCCGTTGACCAGCGCCAATACCGATTCAATCAACCTGTTCTTTCTGCTCGCCGTGCTGCTGATTGGCCTTGCCGATCTCTGCCGCGAGACCATGGCGATGATCAGCCGCGGCGGGTTGAGGGCGCCTGGCGAGAGCGCGCCAACGAATTCGCAATAAAAGGGCCTGGCGCGAGCGGGACGCGTTGCGCCGGTGCAACAGTCCGGCAACCATTCGCGCGGTTCGCCTGCGCCGCTAACTTTTCGAAAAAGATTTGGCCGCAATTTCTCCCGCGGGAAAGACGAGGGAGTTTTCGAAACATGAACGGCCAGGCCATTTTGGAGAACGTGCGCCGCTATCGCGGGATCGCATCGCTCTATCGCCAGACCGCCGTCTTCCGGCCGAGCCAGAGCTGGTCGCTGCTGGAGCAGGCCGGGGAGTGGGAAGCACGGGCATTGAGGGAGCTGGAAGCCTATTTCGCCAGCCGTGCGGACCACGCCGTCCAGCGCGCTGCCTGATCGTTAACCATCACTGCGGTCGTACAGGCGCGGATCTGATCTTGCGAGATGGGTCGACCGTCTCTCCCGGAAACCGTCATGTGCAAGCCCCGCGAGCGGGCGGATCCAAGCAGACGGTGGCAACTACGGAGTTGTCTCGGTGCTTGCGTGTGCTAGCAAGGCGCTGACCACGAAGCTACGTCGGCCGGGGGCACGCGATGACCACCTTCAACCGCATCTTCACGACTGAGCGTTTGCTCCAGATCATCGTCATCCTGGCCGCGACGGTGGCGATGAAGCTGATGGGCTGAACGTCGGCGAGCTATCGCCCGCCGAGTTCGGGTACCTCAGGCAGATAGTTCGAGCCCTCCGAGCCAAGAAAATCGAACATCGCCTGCGCCGGCGGCAGCAGCACCTTGTCGCTGCGGCGGATCACGTACCATTGCCGCACGATCGGCAGGCCTGCGACGTCGAGCACGATGAGACGGCCCTCGGTGAGCTCATGCGCCACGGTGTGGGCCGAGATGAAGGCGATGCCAAGCCCGGCGATCACGGCCTGCTTGATGGTCTCGTTGCTGCTCATCTCCATGCCGATGATCGGCTCCAGATCCGACTTCTGGAACATGCCCTCCATCAGCGTGCGCGTGCCGGATCCCGGCTCTCGGGTGAGGAAGGTCTCGTGCACAAGATCGGTCAGGCTGAGGCCGGCATCCTTCTCCAGCCAGTGCCCCTTGCGGGCGACGATGATATGCGGATTGCGCCCGAGCTGGCGGACGTCGACGCTGACGTCGGCCGGTGGCCGACCCATCACGGCGAAGTCGAGGTCGTAGCCGTGCATGGCCTCGCGGATCTCCTCGCGATTGCCGATGGTGAGCTTGATCTCGATCTTCGGATACCGCTTCGAGAATGCCGCGATCGCGTGCGGCACGAAATATTTTGCGGTCGAGACCGCGCCGAGATGCACCGTGCCGCCGGTTCGCCCCGCGAGCAGGTCGAGCGCGCCCTGGCAGTCGGCGATTGCGGCTTCGACGCGCTCGGCGAGCGTGAGAACCTCCCTGCCTGCCTCCGTCAGCAGCATGCCGTCGCCGGTCCGCTGCACCAGCGGCAGGCCTGCGAGATCCTGAAGCTGGCGCAGCTGCTGGGTGACCGCCGGTTGCGTCAGCCCGAGATGGCTCGAGGCCGCCGTGACGCTGCCCTTCGCCGAGAGCGCCGCAAGCGAGCGTAGCTGCCGAATCGTGAGATGCCGGAGCTGCGCCACCAGGCGAGTATTATAAGATAATTCTTTGGCAGTCATTATGATTAGAAATTTTCCTTATTAAGCCACCCCTGTCAATCTCCTGATGCTGGATCGACCGCACCGACCTCCGCGCCGCGGAGGGAACTGGAGACGGCGCCTGCAAGGGATGGACGCACATGACCGGGCAACTCAAGCTGGACGACCACCTTCAGCGGTATTCCGAGACCGCACCCCACGCGCTAGCGGTCGCAGCCGCGGTCGATGCCATCGCGGCGGCCGCCATCGAGATCGCCGACCTGATCGGCACCGGAGATCTCGCAGACGCATCGGGCCTGACGACCGGGCGCAACAGCGACGGCGATCTCCAGCGTAACCTCGACGTCCAGGCGGATGCGATCCTGCGCAGCTATCTCGGCAAGCTGCCGATTGCGGCGCTCGCCTCGGAGGAGATGCGCGAACCGCAGCTCGGCGACCGCGAGGCGAAAATCTGCGTCGCCTTCGATCCGCTCGACGGCTCTTCCAACATCGACATCAACATGACCGTCGGCACGATTTTCTCGATCCTGCCGGCGCCGGACGATCTCGCGCTCGCCTTCCATCAGCGCGGCTCGGCGCAGCTTGCGGCGGGCTTCGTCACCTACGGCCCACAGACCTCGCTGGTGCTGACACTCGGTGACGGCGTCGACATCTTCACTTACGACCGCAGGTCCGCAGGCTTTCGTCTGGCGCGCAGCGCCGTGCAGATTTCCGAGGCCTGCGACGAGTTCGCGATCAACGGCTCCAACCGCCGGCATTGGGATCCGCCGGTGCGTGCCTTCGTGGATGAGTGCCTCGCCGGTGTTGATGGGCCGGCCAACCATGACTTCAACATGCGCTGGATCGGCTCGCTGGTTGCGGAGGCCTATCGGATCCTCACCCGCGGCGGCGTCTTTCTCTATCCGTCCGACGCGCGCCCCGGCTATGGCGACGGCCGCCTGCGCCTCACCTACGAGGCGCACCCGATGGCCATGATCATCGAGCAGGCCGGCGGCTCCGCCTCGACCGGGCGCGAGCGCATCCTCGAGCTGTCAGCGGAAAGCCTGCACCAGCGCGTGCCGCTGATCATGGGATCGAGCAACGCGGTGCAGCGCGTCGCAGAACTGCATTGCGATCCGCTGCTGGTCGCAAGCGTCTCCGCACCCTTGTTCGCGCGGCGCGGCTTCTTTCGGCTGTGAGGAGATAGGACATGTCCAGGAAGCATCCGATCATCTCCATCACCGGCTCCTCCGGCGCGGGCACGACCTCGGTCAAGAAGACGTTCGAGCAGATCTTCTTCCGCGAACGCGTCAACGCCGTCTACATCGAGGGCGACGCGTTTCATCGCTACGACCGCACCGAAATGCGCACGCAAATGGCCAAGGAGGCCGAGCGCGGCAACAGGCATTTCAGTCATTTCAGCCCCGAGACCAACCTGTTCGAGGAACTGGAGCGCGCGTTCCGCGACTATGGCGAGACCGGCACTGCGACGACGCGGCACTACGTCCATGACGCTGAAGAGTCGGCGCTGCACGGCGCGCCTCCCGGCACCTTCACCGAATGGGAGCGGCTACCCGAAAATTCGGATCTGCTGTTCTACGAAGGTCTGCACGGCGCCGTCGTCACCGACAAGGTCAATGTCGCGCGCTACGCCGACCTCAAGATCGGGGTCGTGCCCGTCATCAATCTCGAGTGGATCCAGAAGCTGCACCGCGACCGCAGCGCTCGCGGCTATTCGACCGAGGCCGTCACCGACACCATTTTGCGGCGCATGCCGGACTACATCCACTACATATGTCCGCAATTCACCGACACCGACATCAACTTCCAACGCGTGCCGACGGTTGACACTTCAAATCCGTTCATCGCGCGCTGGATTCCGACGCCGGACGAATCGATGGTCGTGATCCGGTTCAAGAACCCGCGCGGCATCGACTTCCCCTATCTGCTCTCGATGCTGCCGCACAGCTTCATGTCGCGCGCGAACTCCATTGTCTGCCCGGGCGCGAAGCTTGACCTCGCAATGCAACTCATCCTGACGCCGCTGATCATGCAGCTGATCGAGCGCAAGCGAAATTTGAAGTGAACAAGGAGAGAATCCGATGAACATCTCCGTCCATGCCGAAGCCGACCTCTACGCGGTCAGCCACAACGATCTCGCCAACGCGGTCCGCTTTCTCGCGATCGACGCCATCGAGACCTCGCAGTCCGGCCATCCCGGCTTGCCCATGGGCATGGCAGACGTCGCGACAGTGCTGTTCTCGCGGTTCCTGAAATTCGACTCGGCGCATCCGAACTGGCCGGACCGTGATCGCTTCGTGCTGTCCGCGGGCCACGGCTCGATGCTGCTCTACGCGCTGCTCCATCTCACTGGTGGCGATGTCAGCCTCGACGACATCAAGGCGTTTCGGCAGTGGGGCTCAAAGACGCCGGGCCATCCCGAATACGGCCACACACCGGGCGTCGAGACCACGACGGGGCCGCTGGGGCAGGGGATCGCGACCGCTGTCGGCATGGCGCTCGCCGAGCGCATGGCCAATGCGCGGCACGGCGATGGTCTGGTCGATCACTTCACCTATGTGATCGCCGGCGACGGCTGTCTGATGGAGGGCATCAGCCAGGAGGCGATCTCGCTGGCGGGCCATCTGCAATTGTCCCGGCTGATCCTGCTGTTCGACGACAACGGCATCTCGATCGACGGGCCGACCTCGCTCGCGACGTCGGACGACCAGCTCGCGCGCTTCGCCGCCTCCGGCTGGTCGGTGCGCCGCATCGACGGGCACGATCCCGAGGCGATCGCGCAGGCGATTGCCGAAGAGCGCGAAACCACACGGCCGTCACTGATCGCCTGTCGCACCATCATCGGCTATGGCGCACCGGATCGCCAGGGCACCGAGAAGGCGCATGGCGCCCCGCTCGGCCCTGAACAGGCGGCCGCGGCGCGGCGAACGCTCGGCTGGGACTATCAGCCGTTCGTGGTGCCGATCCCGATCCTGAAGGCATGGCGGATGATCGGCCAGCGCGGGCAAGTGGCGCGTCTGGCCTGGCTCGATCGCTATGAATGCGCGGCGCCCGAGCAGCGCGACCTGTTCGTCGAGGGCAAGGCCGTTGCGCTTCCGTCCGCCTATGCGCTGGCAGCGGCGAAATTGCGCGAGCGGTTTGCCACCGAGCGTCCGAAGCTGGCGACCCGGCAGGCCTCGCAACAGGTGCTCGACGGCATCGCCGGGACAATCCCCGGCCTGGTCGGCGGCTCGGCGGACCTGACCCATTCGAACCTGACGCACGCCAAAGCGCAGACGCCCGTCACGCGCGGCGCATTTGCAGGCGACTACATCCACTACGGAATTCGCGAGCACGGTATGGCCGCCGCGATGAACGGCCTCGCGCTGCATGGCGGCTTCATTCCTTATGGCGGCACGTTCCTCGCCTTTTCCGACTACAGCCGGCCGGCGATCCGCCTAGCAGCGCTGATGCGGCTGCGGGTCATCCATGTGATGACCCACGACTCCATTGGTCTTGGCGAGGACGGCCCGACGCACCAGCCGGTCGAGCATCTCGCCGCGTTGCGCGTCATTCCGAACCTTCTGGTGTTCCGTCCTGCGGATGCGGTGGAAACGCTGGAAGCCTGGGACTGCGCGCTCGGGGCTGAGGATCGTCCCTCCGTGCTGTGCCTGTCGCGCCAGGCGCTGCCGACCTTCCGCAGCGATGCCCGCGGCAGGAATCGCGTGGCGCGCGGTGCCTATCTCGTGGTCACGCCGGATGGCGGCCGTGATGTGACGCTGATCGCGACCGGCTCGGAAGTGTCGATCGCGTTGGAAGCGGCCCGCCTGCTTGCGACCGAACACGTCCGCGCGGCCGTGGTCTCCGCGCCTTGCTTCGCCCTGTTCGAGGAACAGCCGGAGGACTACCGCGCCGAGGTTCTCGGCGCCGTGCCGCGCATCGGCATCGAGGCCGCCATGCCCGGCGACTGGCCACGCTGGCTCGGTGCCGATGGTGAGTTCGTCGGCATGCGCGGCTTCGGCGCCTCGGCGCCGGCGCCCGTGCTCTACCGCGAATTCGGCATCACCTCGCAAGGCATCGCGGACACCGCCCGGAGGGCGATCGCCCGCGCAGGCAAGACACAATAGGAGGACATCTCGTGGCACGTATCACCCTTCGGCAATTGCTCGACCATGCAGCTCACCACGGCTACGCGGTGCCGGCGTTCAACATCAACAATATGGAGCAGGGCATCGCGATCATGCAGGCTGCGGCCGAGGTCGATGCGCCCGTGATCATCCAGGCCTCGCGTGGCGCGCGCAGCTATGCCGGCGATCTCATGCTCTCGCACATGATCGATGCGCTGGAGCGGACCTATCCTGACATTCCCCTGTGCATGCACCAGGACCACGGCAATGACGAGGCGACGTGTGCGTCCGCGATCGCGCACGGCTTCACCTCGGTGATGATGGACGGCTCGCTCAAGGCCGATGCCAAGACCGCGGCGGATTACGACTACAACGTCGCGATCACGCGCCGCGTGGTCGATCTCGCCCACTGGGTCGGCGCGTCGGTCGAGGGCGAGCTCGGCGTGCTCGGTTCCCTGGAGCACGGCGGCAGCGAGCAGGAGGACGGTCACGGTGTCGAAGGCAAGGTCAGTCACGACCAGTTGCTGACCGATCCCGACCAGGCCGTCGATTTCGTCCGGGCAACAAAAGTCGATGCGCTTGCCATCGCCATGGGCACCTCGCACGGCGCTTACAAGTTCAGCCGCAAGCCGGATGGCGACATCCTGGCGATGCGGGTAGTCGAGGAGATCCATCGCCGGCTGCCGAACACGCACCTTGTGATGCATGGATCATCCTCGGTGCCGCAGCCGCTGCAGGACATGTTCAACCAGTTCGGTGGCGAGATGCCGCAGACCTGGGGCGTGCCGGTAGAGGAGATTGTCCGCGGCATCAAGAGCGGCGTGCGCAAGGTCAATATCGATACTGACTGCCGGCTGGCGATGACGGCGGTGTTCCGCAAAGTTGCCGCGCAGGCGCCATCCGAATTCGATCCGCGAAAGTTCCTCAAGCCGGCGCTGGATGCGATGCGTGATCTGTGCCGCGAACGGTTCGAGCAGTTCGGCACCGCAGGCCAGGCCAGCAAGATCAAGGTGGTCCCCATGAGCGAGATGGCGCGGCGCTACCGCGCCGGTGAACTCGATCCGCGGATCGATGCGCGCGAGCCCGTCGCGGCCTGAGCTTTTCAGAAGAGCAAAAGAGAGAGAAACGAGGAGAGAGTCATGAACGCACATACCGGCACGGTCCGCGGCAAAGAGCGCTATCGCTCTGGCGTCATGGAATACAAGCGCATGGGCTATTGGGAGCCAGACTATGTGCCGAAGGACACCGACGTCATCGCGCTGTTCCGCGTGACGCCGCAGGAGGGGGTCGACCCGATCGAAGCGTCCGCTGCAGTCGCCGGCGAATCTTCGACCGCAACCTGGACGGTGGTGTGGACCGATCGCCTGACCGCGGCGGAGAAGTACCGTGCAAAATGCTATCGCGTCGATCCTGTGCCGGGCTCGCCGGATTCATACTTTGCCTACATCGCCTATGACCTCGACCTGTTCGAGTCCGGGTCGATCGCCAACCTCTCCGCCTCGATCATCGGCAACGTCTTCGGCTTCAAGCCGCTGAAGGCGCTGCGCCTCGAGGACATGCGCTTCCCGGTCGCCTATGTGAAGACGTTCCAGGGGCCGGCGACCGGCATCGTGGTCGAGCGCGAACGGCTCGACAAGTTCGGCCGGCCGCTGCTGGGCGCGACGATAAAGCCAAAGCTCGGTCTGTCCGGCCGCAATTACGGCCGCGTGGTCTACGAGGCGCTGAAGGGCGGGCTCGATTTCACCAAGGACGACGAGAACATCAACTCGCAGCCGTTCATGCACTGGCGCGATCGCTTCCTTTACTGCATGGAGGCCGTGAATCGTGCGCAGGCCGCCTCGGGCGAGGTGAAGGGAACCTATCTCAACATCACCGCCGGGACCATGGAGGACATGTACGAGCGTGCGGAGTTCGCCAAGGAGCTCGGATCGTGCATCGTCATGATCGATCTGGTGATCGGCTACACCGCGATCCAGTCGATGGCGAAATGGGCGCGCCGCAACGACATGATCCTGCATCTGCACCGTGCCGGCCACTCGACCTATACGCGGCAGAAGAGCCACGGCGTATCGTTCCGCGTCATCGCCAAATGGATGCGGCTTGCCGGCGTCGACCACATCCATGCCGGCACGGTGGTCGGCAAGCTCGAGGGCGATCCCAACACCACGCGCGGCTACTACGATGTCTGCCGCGAGGACTTCAATCCGATGAAGCTCGAGCACGGCCTGTTTTTCGACCAGTCCTGGGCGAGCCTGAACAAGATGATGCCAGTGGCCTCGGGCGGCATCCATGCCGGCCAGATGCATCAGCTGCTCGACTTGTTAGGAGAGGATGTGGTGCTCCAGTTCGGCGGCGGCACGATTGGCCACCCCATGGGGATTGCGGCCGGTGCGATCGCCAATCGCGTCGCCCTTGAGGCGATGATCCTCGCGCGCAACGAGGGCCGCGACTATGTCCATGAAGGTCCGGAGATCCTGGCCAGGGCGGCCGAGACCTGCACGCCGCTCAAGGCAGCGCTCGAGGTCTGGAAGGACGTCACTTTCAACTATCAATCCACCGACACGCCGGACTTCGTGCCGACCGCGTTGGAAACCGTTTGAGGAGACATGAGATGAAGCTGACGCAAGGGTGCTTCTCGTTCCTGCCCGATCTGACCGACGACCAGATCACGAAGCAGGTGCAATATTGCCTGGCCAATGGCTGGGCGGTGAACATCGAATTCACTGACGATCCGCATCCCCGCAACACTTATTGGGAGATGTGGGGTCTGCCGATGTTCGATCTCCAGGACGCTGCTGGCGTGATGATGGAGCTCGCCGAGTGCCGTAGGGTGTACGGCGACCGTTACATCCGTATCAGCGGCTTCGACTCAAGCCATGGCTGGGAATCGGTGCGGATCTCCTTTCTGGTCAACCGACCGCCGCAGGAGGCCGAGTTCGAGCTGGTGCGGCAGGAGGTTGGCGGGCGCGCGATCCGGTACACCACTGTACGAAAGCCGGCTGCCCACGCCTCGCAATAATCCCTTCCTCTCCGCGCGGAGCGCTCCCTGCTCCGTATCCTTGGCGGACCACTGCTTCGCCGCTCCCCCGCGGCGAAGCCCTTTTCTTCGAGGTGCCGATGCTCGATGTGCCCCATGCAACGACCACCGAAGGCGGCGAGACCAGGTTTGATCTCCGCAAGGAAGCTGAAGCGGCCGGAATCACGGACACGCTGCAACAGCTCGAGCAGGAGCTGGTTGGCTTGAGGCCGGTCAAGAACCGCGTGCGCCAGATCGCCTCGCTCCTGTTGATCGAACGCATCCGCCAGCGTGCGGGCCTGGCCTCCGCGCCGCCGACGCTGCACATGTCGTTCACCGGTAATCCCGGCACCGGCAAGACCACGGTGGCGCTGCGCATGGCGAAAATTCTGCACGGCCTCGGCTTCGTGCGGCGCGGGCAGGTGATCTCGGTGACGCGCGACGATCTCGTCGGCCAGTATATCGGCCATACCGCGCCGAAAACCAAAGAGATATTGAAGAAGGCGATGGGCGGCGTGCTTTTCATCGACGAGGCCTATTACCTGCATCGGCCCGACAACGAGCGCGACTATGGTCAGGAGGCGATCGAGATCCTGCTCCAGGTGATGGAGAACCAGCGCGAGGACCTCGTCGTGATCCTTGCCGGCTATGGCGAGCGGATGACGAGCTTCTTTGCCAGCAATCCCGGCTTCCGCTCGCGTATCGCGCATCACATCGACTTCCCGGACTATGGGGAGGCCGAGCTTCTCGTCATCGCGGAGCTGATGCTTAGAGAGCGCGGTTATCGCTTCTCGGCCGCCGCGCGCGAGGCCTTCGAGAAATACATCGAATTGCGCCGGACCCAGCCGTTCTTCTCCAATGCGCGCTCGATCCGCAACGCGGTCGACCGCATCCGGTTGCGGCAGGCCGATCGGCTGGTCTCCGATCTCGACCGCATGCTCGATGTCGCGGACCTCGAAAGGATCGATCCCGCCGACGTGCTGGGGAGCCGTGTCTTCAGCGGCGGTGTCGATCTGCGGAGTGCAAAGCCATGACCAGAGAAATACTCATTGCGCCGTCGATCCTGGCTGCGGATTTCGCGCGTCTCGGCGAGGAGATCGCAGCCATCGATGCGGCCGGCGCCGACTGGATTCACTGCGACGTGATGGACGGACACTTCGTGCCGAACATCAGTTATGGCGCCGACGTCATCAAGGCGATCCGGCCGCTGACGAAAAAGGTCTTCGACGTCCATCTCATGATTGCGCCGGCCGATCCTTATCTGGAGGCCTTCGCGAAGGCGGGCGCCGATGTCATCACGGTGCATGCCGAAGCCGGCGTCCATCTCGACCGCTCGCTCCAGGCCATTCGCGCACTCGGCAAGCAGGCCGGCGTCAGCCTGTGTCCGGCGACCCCCGAGAGCGTGATCGAATATGTGCTCGACCGCATCGATCTCGTGCTGGTGATGACGGTCAATCCGGGCTTTGGCGGCCAGTCCTTTCTCGAATCCCAGCTCGAGAAGATCAGGCGTATTCGAGCGATGATCGGCGACCGGCCGATCCGGCTCGAGGTCGATGGCGGCATCACGCGCGACAATGCCGCTGCCGTTGCCGCCGCGGGCGCCGATACGCTGGTCGCGGGTTCGGCCGTGTTTCGCGGCAACGGCAGTGCCGACTATGCCGGCAACATTGCAGCCATCCGCATCGCCGCCGAGGCAGGCCGGGTTCGAAAGCTGCCAGATAGTTCCACACAGCCGATGCGCGCCGGCGAAAGCGCGCGCCTCCGGTAGACGACGGGAGCCGTGCACCAGGCGGCCAGTTGTGCCAAGGCGCGCCACCTTCTCCGCGGTTCTACGGAAGTTTCCGCTCGATCTGATCGGCGTGAACGTCGAGCGCCGGCTCTACGCCTAGCTCGCTGGCCGGGTGAGCCATGTTCCACGGCGCAGGGCCTGCGCCGATTGGAACTAAAGTCCTCACGCGCGTTTCTCAAAACTCAACCGCGATCAGGCGGGTCGTGCCCGCAGCAAATGTTTTGCACAACCGCCATCGGCCTGACGCAAATCTGGGCGATAAGCCTGTGAAAGCGAGGGAGGGCCTCATGGAGAACGTACGTCGCTACCGGGCGCTGGCGTCCCTCTGTCGTCAGCAGGCGGCCTATCGGCCGCTCCAGAACTGGGAACTGCTGGGTCAGGCCGAACATTTCGAGTATCTCGCCGAGATCGCGCTGAAGGCGCATTTCGACGCGTGCAATGCGCAACGCGAAGAGGACGGCATCGCGGCGTGGGAGACACCCGCCGCGGCATGAGAGCGCCGGGCCGACTTCGCTAATGCGACATCAGCGTCGGCACCGTCATGGCTTCCAGCATGGCGCGGGTGACGCCGCCAAGAATGCGCTCCTGCAATCGTGAATGGCCGTAGCCGCCCATGATCAGGAGGTCGAGATTTTCGTCTGCCGCCAATGACAGGATGGCCGGCTGAATCTCAGCGCGTGTAGCCGGCAGATCGACCGTGCGGGCCGAGAGCCCGCGACGGGCGAGATGCTTTGCGAGATTCTCCGCCGAAGCGTCCCCCGGGACCGTGTCGGCTTCGTTGATCGTGAGGATCACGATCTCCTCGGCGCGCGCGAGGAATGGCGCTGCGTCGCGCAACGCACGCGCGGCGACGCGGCTGCCGTCCCAGCAGATCCCGATCCGGCGCGCCTTGAATGCCCCCCGGAAGGTATACGGCAGGAACAGCACCGGGCCGCCCGCCTGGAACAGGATTTCGCGGGGCAGCTCGTTGTCAAACGAACCGTGCTCCGGATCCGGCTGAAGTACGACGCAGAGGTCATGTAATCGCGCCATCTCGCCGAGCGAGCCAGCCGCGTCTACGGGGATCGCGCCAAGCGGGTGACAAGCGTGGGAGATCCCGGCATTCGCCGCTTCGATCTTGAATACCGCGAGCGCCGCCTCGGCCCGCTCCACCGCGCGTTCGCGTTCCATTTCGAACACGGCAGCGACGGCAGCGCCTCCCTCCATGACGTAAGCGGCGCTGGTTGCGACATAGCCGACCGCGACCGCATCGAGATGGGCGTGGAGGCTCGCTGCTAGCGCGATCGAGCCGTCGATCACCGGACGCATCGCGCGCTCGGTCGGGATGTGGACGAGAATGTCTTTGTACATGACAGCGCCTCCGGCGGACGTCGTTTGGTGCGGGCCAATCTTCCACCGATCGGGAAACGCTTGTTGACTTGCGTCAACTGCGGCTACGGCCCAGCAACTTTGATCCTCCGCAAAACCGCAGGCCTCCAACCGCCTAGGGCGGTCGCGTAGCGATTCTCCGGGTTCACATCAAGAAGATCCACATGGCGCGGGACGTCGATCTCGACAAGGTGGCCGGTCTCACCGCCGGCTTCACCGGTGCCGACATTGCCAACCTCATCAACGAAGCCGCGATTGCGGCGACCCGGCGCAAGGCCGACGAGGTCTCCTTCGAAGACTTCACCGCGGAAATCGAGCGGATCGTAGCCGGCGTCGAGAAGAAGAGCCGGGTGCTGAGCACCAACGAACGTAGGCGCGTTGCGTATCACGAGATGGGTCATGTGCTTGTCGCGGCCAATCTGCCCGGAGTCGATCCCGTGCAGAAGGTCTCGATCATCCCGCGCGGCATTGGTGCGCTTGGTTACACCATGCAGCGTCCGACTGAGGATCGTTTCCTGCTGACGGTCGGCGAGCTGAAAAGTCGCATCGCGGTTCTGATGGGCGGTCGCGCTTCGGAGCGGCTGATCTTCGATGGTGACATATCGACCGGCGCGGCCCACGATCTCCAGCGTGTTACCGATATCGCGATTGAGATGGTGACAAAGTACGGCATGGACGCAACCGTCGGCCAGCGCACCTATGCATCGAAGCCGTTGATGTTCCTGCAGGCCGCCCAAGATGCGGTCGTGAGTGCGGCGGAGGACACCGGGCGGGAGATCGACCTTGCCGTGCGCGATCTGGTCGAGGCGGGCGATGTTACGGCGCGCAGGATTCTTGCGGAGCATCGCTCCGAGCTCGAGGCCGGCATCGTACTTCTGATCGACAAGGAAAGCCTCACCGCCGAGCAATTCGCCCCCTCGCGCGCGAAAGCCGCAATCGGGCAAGCTGCCGCATGACGTCGGCGCAAAGTGACGGTGTCCATCATCGGCGGCCGCTGGTCGCGCCTCCTTTGCCAACAATTAATTGCGTGGACGGGATACCGTAATGTCGCGAGGTCCATATTGAGGTCAAGGCGACACCTGACCCAACATGGACATTTCGACATGACCGACCGCGTCAATTCCGACACCAACACGTCCCGCAAGATTCTGAGGCCGCGCCGGCTTGCGCTGCTCGGCACCGTGGCCGCGCTCGGCGTGGCGGTGCTTGCTGCTTCTCCCGGTTCTTCGCCGTTCGGTGTGACCCCGTTCGTTGGGCCGGCGCAGGCGGCGGAAGCCGCCGCAACGCCGCCGGGCTTCGGCGACCTCGTTGCCAAGGTCAAACCTGCCGTCATCTCGGTGCGGGTCAGAATCGACCGGGACAACGACAAGAGCGCGATGCTGCAACAGAACCGGATGGACTCCGACGAGGATTCGCCGTTCGACCAGTTCTCCCGGCAGTTCGGTTTCGGTGGCCCCAAGGGCATGCCGCGCCAGCGTCACCAGGTGATCACCGGCGAGGGCTCCGGCTTCTTCATCTCCGCTGACGGCTATGCGGTGACCAACAACCACGTTGTCGACCATGCGCAGTCTGTGCAGATCACGACGGATGACGGCGCGATCTACACCGCGAAGGTGGTCGGCACCGATCCGAAGACCGATCTGGCGCTGATCAAGGTCGAGGGCAAGAAGGATTTCCCGTTCGTCAAATTCTCCGACCAGAAGCCGCGGATCGGCGACTGGGTGGTCGCGGTCGGCAATCCCTTCGGCCTCGGCGGCACCGTGACCGCCGGTATCGTCTCGGCCAGCGGCCGCGACATCGGCAACGGTCCCTATGACGACTTCATCCAGATCGACGCCCCCATCAACAAGGGCAATTCAGGCGGTCCGGCCTTCGATATGACCGGCAACGTGATCGGCGTGAACACTGCGATCTTCTCGCCCTCCGGCGGCTCGGTCGGCATCGGCTTCGACATTCCGGCCTCGACCGCAAAGCTCGTCGTCGCGCAGCTGAAGGACAGGGGCGCGGTGACCCGCGGCTGGCTTGGCGTCCAGGTGCAGCCCGTGACGGCGGATATTGCCGACAGCATCGGCCTGAAGGAGGCAAGGGGCGCGATCGTCGACAATCCGCAAGGTGGCAGTCCGGCGGCGAAGGCCGGCATCGAGGCGGGTGACGTCATCACGGCCGTCAATGGCACTCCGATCAAGGACTCGCGCGATCTCGCCCGCACCATCGCCACATTGGCGCCGGGCAGCTCGGTGAAGCTCGACGTCTGGCACAAGGGTGAGGGCAAGACGATGACGCTCGCGCTTGGCGAGCTGCCGAAGGAGCGGCAGGCCCAAGGCAACGGCAAGGCC
Organism: Bradyrhizobium sp. CSA207; assembly: GCF_029051685.1. Taxonomy (GTDB): domain Bacteria; phylum Pseudomonadota; class Alphaproteobacteria; order Rhizobiales; family Xanthobacteraceae; genus Bradyrhizobium. The sequence goes on from NZ_JAACFT010000013.1 coordinate 87,237, forward strand.
GATGACGGCAAGGTCCAGCCGGACGCGCGAACGCCGCGCCTTGGCCTCAGCCTGGCGCCCGCAGGCGACGTGCAGGGCGCCGGCCAGAGCGGCGTCGTGGTGACCGAGGTCGATCCGCAAGGCCCGGCCGCGCAGCGCGGCATCCAGACCGGCGACGTCATCCTCAATGTCGGCGGCAAGGCCGTCGCCAGTGTTGGCGACGTCCGCTCCGAGCTGGCGCAGGCCAGATCATCCGGCCGGCGCAGCGTGCTGTTGCAGGTGAAGAACGCAGAGGCGACCCGGTTCGTCGCAGTGCCGCTCGCGTAAGTCATACGCCTGCCCGCACGAGTCCAAAAAGGCGGCCTTCGGGTCGCCTTTTCCCGTCGGCAAGCAAGTTTCCCAAAGAGCGCCGATAACATTCTCGTCAACGGCAGGAATGATGACGGGTTCGTCCGAAAAAGCCGCGTTCGCTTATCAGACTTCGGAGTTGCATGTGCTCGGCGGCAATGAAGCTGCCGGCGCGGGTTGCAAGGATGGAACTTCGAGCGTCCGGCCGCTTTGTGGAACTGGCCGGCGGTTCGCATTTGATCGGTGCCGAAGATGGTTCGATTGAAGCTCTTTCTGAGAAGTGCGCTGCTCGTCGCGCCCTTCGTGCTGTCGATCGGAAGCGCCTTGGGCCGCGACGATGGCCGCTACGCCGATTCTCCGCTCAAGCCGTGGTTCGACAGCCTGCGCAGCCATCTCGGTCCGTGCTGCTCGGACGCGGACGGGCTTGCCGTCGCCGATCCCGACTGGGAATCGCACAACGGGCACTATCGCGTGCGGCTGGATGGGCAGTGGGTCGAGGTGCCCGATGAAGCTGTCATCACCGAGCCGAACCGCGCTGGTCGCACCATGGTGTGGCCGGTCAAGACCTCGTTCGGGATATCGATCCGCTGCTTCATGCCGGGCAGCATGATCTGACGCCGGTCAGCGCGACCGCTTGGCGGATTTGCGCTTCGACGCCTTCTTGGACGTTTTCTTTGATGTCTTCCTGGACGATGTCTTCCTGGACGTTTTCTTGGCTGTCTTCCGCTTTGAGGCTTTCTTCGGGACCTTCTTGCCCTTCTTGCGCGCCTTCGAGAGGCCGATCGCGATCGCCTGTTTGCGGTTTTTCACGCGTCCGCCACGACCGCCGCGTCCACTCTTTGCGGTGCCCTTCTTGTAGCGCCGCATCTCGCTTTCGACATCACTGCCGGAGCTGCGCGAATAGCGGCGCTTCTTCGCCTTGCGTGCCATCAACGTTCTCCCTTGGGCCGAGGGGAAAACCGTTCGTAGCAGGCAGGGTTCCGAAACCACGGCCTGCGACACTCCACGGCAGCAAGCAGGCTAGAACGAATTCGCCAGCTCGATCTCCGCCTCCAGTGCCTGGATGCGACGCGCGGCTTCAGCGAAGGACAGATCCCGCGCGTATTGTGCAGGCTGGTAAGCCTCTTCGCTGAGCCGCTTCAGCTTGAGGCCCTGTGTCCGCGTCATCTGCTCCGAAAGCACGGCCCTGGCGTCGTACCGCACCTGAATCTGCATTTCCCATCTCCGTTCTGAAATCGTGGCTTGACTATATGTTCTTATTTTGTTCTAACAAGCCATGGACAACAGAATTAATGAAATCCGGCGGAAAATCAGCGCCTTGCGGCTGGAAATGGCCGAGATCGAGGCATCTGTCCGCGACCTCGTCAACCGTGATCGCGACTGCACCGAACAGGCGCTTTCGCAAATGGGCCTGCGGCGGAAAATCAACCTGGCGATTACCGAATGGAAGGCGGCGGGCGGTGGCGACGTCCTGCCCGACATTCGGGACAGGGTGCGTCTTCGGACCGTCAGGCAAGTCGGCAAGCCAGCAGGCGCGATCGCGCCCCGCTGAGATTTTTTTGGCGGCTCACCGTGGAGGAGTCCGGACGCCCGCGCGCCGAGCTTTTCGAACTGGGCTCCGCCATTGGGCAATTGCATTGCGAGGGTCTCGACGAGGCGACAACGCAAGCTTCTGATCGCACGCAGGCGCGTACGGCTCGAGCATCTCGTGAAGATGAATTCCGCAGGCGGCGGCCTTAACATCGCTGACAATCGAGGCAGCTAACGCGGGGTGGACATCCACCGCAGCGCGGTGTGACCGGTGCCCCGGCATCGCTGAACGGAAAAGCCCCGCGTCACCGCGGGGCTTTGTGATTGAGTCGTCGACGGCACTCACTTGGTGTTGGTGGTGCCCTTGTTCGTCATGGTACCGCCCTGATCGGAGCCGGGACCAGAGCCGCCTTGGCCGGACGGGTCAGCGCCCTTTGAGGATTTGGTGTTGGCGCCTGTGGTCTGCGACGATGACATCGAAGATCCTTGCTTGGCCTTGTGCGACTTTGCCTGAGCGGCGAAGGGGGTCGCGGCAAGGCCGGTTGCCAACATCATGGCGAGAGCGAGCTTGGTCGTCTTCATTGCGCGGGAACTCCTGAGTTAAAATGACGCAGGCAGCCAACTGCCGTTCGCTGCAGGAGTTCCACGCAAAACGTTGCGCCGCTTCACATCCGCTTCAAAATTCCTTGCGCTATTCCTTGCGCTTCAAAACTCTTTGTTCTCGGCGAGAATGAACACGACACCGGTAAGTGTCGCTCCGATCGCGAACGTGGTCACCAGTGTGATAATGAAGACGATAACGGCTTCACGGCCGCCGTTGTGGATCAGCGCGGCGACGGCAGGGTTGGTGAGTGCGAGCACAAGGCCGAAGACGAGGCCCAGTGCCGCGCCCATCATCGCGTGCGTCATCACACGGATGGCGCCGGTGCGAGAGATAAGTCCGGAGGGCCTCTTCGTGCGCATGGAGCCGCCCCTTCGATTTGCAGGGAAACGCGGCCGAGGATCGCGGGTTCCACTTACATGAACAAATTGTCACGACAGGCTTCATCCGGCGTTCAGGCCGGAGTTGCGAGGATGGCGCCATCAACACGGGACATTCGATATGGGCAAGGTTGTCTTTCTTTACCGCTCGCTGGCCTATCGCAACGCGGCCGCGGATATACTGCGCAAGGCGCGCAAACTGCCGCACGGCGCGGAGCGAAGTGCGGCCCGCCGCTACGCGAGGGCGCTACGCGATCTCGCTCAGACGGAAGCCTGGCTCGAAGGGCGCGTCGCCGAGGAAGCGCGACCGCTGCGGCGAATGAGGAGGGCGGCGTCCGGCTAGCCCGACGCGCGCTGCAACTCCGCCGAGGCTGCGGCGCCAAATTTGTCGGGTGCGGAGGACGCTGCAATCTTGCGGGTCAACGGCACCTGCAGGCGGCACAACAGCCCCTCGGGCCGCCAGTCGAACAGCGCCTGTCCGCCGAGCTGGGATTCGACGCTCGCCAGCAGGCTGCGTGTGCCGAAGCCGCGCGACTTCGGAGGCCTCACTAGCGGGCCGCCGGATTCCTCCCACGTCACGGCGAGCGCGTCGTTATCGACCTGCCAGCCGATCGTGAGCCGGCCTGACCGCGTCGAGAGTGCGCCATACTTTGCGGAGTTGGTGAAGAGTTCATGCAGCGCCAGCGCCAGCGTCTGAGCGGTGGCAGGCACGAGCTGTACCTCGGGACCCGCGAGCCTGATCTGGCCGCCGAGCGAATAGGGCGCAAGCTCCTCGTCGATCAGCTTCGACAATTCGGCGCCCTGCCAGCTCGACAGCGACAGGATGGTGTGAACGCGCGCCAGCGCATTGATGCGCCCTTCGACGGCGTTGACATATGCCTTGACCTCGTCGGCACGGGTGAGGCGCACGATCGATTGGGCCAGCGCCAGCGCATTCTTGGCGCGATGATCGACTTCACGCGCGAGCAGATTCTGCCGCTCCTCGGCACGCTTGCGTTCGGTGATGTCCACGGTGACACCGCTCACGCGCACCACGCGACCGCTCCCATCGACGGTCGCGGCAGCCGTACCGACGCACCAACGCACGTCGCCGTCGGGCCGCACAATGCGGAACTCCGTTTCATAAGCGCGCGAGCCTTTGTTGAATTCGGCGATCGCCTTGCGCAACTCATCGACGTCGTCGGGGTGCAACAGAGCCTGAACGTTGGCCGGATTGACGTTAAAATTCTCAGGGCTAACGCCGAAGATGCGATACTGGCCTTCATCCCACATCCAGTCGCCGTTGATCCAGTCCCAATCCCACGATCCCATCTTGCCGGCGGCGATCGCCATGCTGCGCCGCTGTTCGCTCTCCCGCAGCTTTGCGGTGGAGTTTTCCAGCTCGGCGGTGCGCGCGCGGACGCGATCCTCGAGCTCCTGGTTCAGCCGCTCGAGCTCACGCGTCTTGCGGTAGAGCTCGGAAAAAACCTTGATCTTGGCGCGCAGCACCTCCGGCACGACTGGCACCGGAACGTAGTCGACCGCGCCCATCTCGTAGCCGCGGAGGCGATCGATGTCGCTCACTTGAATGGCCGAGATGAAGATCATCGCGGTCTTCTGGAAGCGCGGATGCTCCCGGATCATCGCGGCAAGCTCGAAACCGTCGAGGTCGGGCATGCAGACGTCGACCAGGATCACGGCGATCTCGGTCTTCAGCAGCACCTCCAGCGCCTCGCGACCCGACGACGCGATCACGAGGTTCTCGCCGAGTTCCTTCAAGATGACCTCGTAGGCGAGCAGCTTGGCCGGCTGGTCATCGACGAGGAGGATGTTGACCTTTTCGTGGTCCATTTCTGGTCCCGATCAGCGATGCAGCCACATGCGAATCGCAAGCAGCAATTGGTCGGTGTTCACGGGCTTGGCGAGGTAGTCGGACGCGCCGGCTTCCAGGCATTTCTCGCGGTCGCCCTTCATCGCCTTGGCGGTCAGCGCGATGATCGGCAGGCGGGCGAAGGCCGGATTCTCGCGAATAACGCCGATGGTCTGATAGCCATCCATCTGCGGCATCATGATGTCCATCAAGACGATCGCGATTTCCGGGTTGGACTCGACCAGCGTTACTGCTTCTCTGCCGGTGGTCGCCGTCAACACCTTCATGCCCCGCCGTTCCAGCACGCTCGACAGTGCGAAGATGTTGCGGGCGTCGTCGTCGACGAGCAGCGCTGTCTTGCCGATCAGGTCCTCGTCGGAACTGTTCAACTTTTCCAGCATACGCTGTTTCTCGACCGGCAGCTCCGTGATCACGCGGTGCAGGAACAGGGCGGTCTCGTCGAGCAGACGCTCCGGCGATTCCACGCCCTTCACCACGATGCTGCGCGCCATGGTGTGCAGCTCCGCATCCTCCTCCGCCGAGAGCTCGCGGCCGGTGAACACCACCACCGGAATGTTCGAGAGTGCATCGTCCTTGCGGATATGGTCCAGCACCTCGAAGCCGCTCATATCGGGCAGCCGCAGGTCGAGCACTATGCAATCGAAGGGTGCCTCACGCAGCATCGAGAGCGCATCGGCGCCGGTACCGGTCGTCACAATCTCGATGTCGTCGTGATCCAGCAACTCGCGGATCGAGAGCTGCTCGGCTTCGTTGTCCTCGACGATCAGGAGCCGCTTGCGCCGGGGCCGCGCATATTCCTTGATCTGCGTCAGCGCGGCGGCGACGCCTTCGGTCGTCGTCGGCTTGTTCACGAAGGAGAAGGCGCCGCGGGCGAGCGCATGCTGGCGGTCCTCGTCGAGCGTAATGATCTGCACCGGAATGTGGCGCGTCAGCGGATTGTGCTTGAGCTGGCTCAGCACCGTCCAGCCGAGCATGTCGGGCAGGAAGACGTCGAGTGAGACGGCTCTCGGCTGATATTGCTTCGCAAGCTCGAGGGCTTCCGCGCCGCGGGCGGCGACCAGCACCTTGAATCCCTTGTCGCGGGCCAGATCGATCAGCACGCGCGCATAATGCGGGTCGTCCTCGACGATCAACAGGATGCTGTCGCCTGGCTCGAGATTGAGCCGATCGTCGGGAAGCTGTTCGATGACACGCTCGGGCGCCGTCGCTACCTGCTGAAGTGCCGGCGGTTGGCTGTATTGTTGTGGCGCGGCGCGCGGTGCGAGCGTCGGCCCTGAATATTTCAGTGGCAAATAGAGCGTGAAGGTCGAGCCCTTGCCAGGCGCGCTGCGCAGGTGGATTTCTCCGCCGAGCAGGCTTGCGAGCTCGCGGCTGATGGCAAGGCCAAGGCCGGTGCCGCCATATTTGCGGCTGGTGCCGGCGTCGGCCTGCTGGAACGCCTCGAAGATCAGCTTCTGCTTCTCCAAGGGTATGCCGATGCCGGTGTCGGACACTTCGAACGCGATCACGGCCGGTGCGGTGTTCAGCACCGGATGATCCGTACCCCAGCCTCCGAGCGCGGCGGCAACCTTCAACCGCACTTCGCCTTCGGCGGTGAACTTGAAGGCGTTGGAGAGCAGGTTCTTCAAGACCTGTTGCAGGCGCTTGGAGTCCGTGACGAGGCTGCGCGCGAGGTTCGGATCGACGTCGATCTTGAACGACAGGTTGCGATTTTCGGCCTCGTGCCGGAACGGCCGTCCGACGGTATCGAGCAGGTTCGCCGTCAGGATCTCCTCGGCGTCGACCGTCACCGTGCCGGACTCGATCTTGGAGAGATCGAGAATGTCGCTGATGAGGTTGAGCAGGTCGGTGCCGGCGCCGTGAATTGTGCGGGCGAATTCGACCTGCTTGGCCGAGAGGTTGCCGTCCGGATTGTCCGTGAGCTGCTGGCCGAGGATGAGGATCGAGTTCAGCGGCGTGCGTAGCTCGTGGCTCATATTGGCCAGGAATTCGGACTTGTACTTCGACGTCAGCGCGAGCTCGGTCGCCTTTTCCTCCAGCGCGCGGCGGGCCTGCTCGATCTCCTGGTTCTTGCGCTCGACCTCGACGTTGCGCTCGGCGAGCTGCTGCGCCTTCTGCTCGAGCTGGTCGTTGGTCTGCTGCAACTCGCGCTGCTGGGTCTGAAGCTCTCCGGCGAGCTGCTGCGACTGCTTGAGCAGGCCTTCGGTCTGCATCGTCGCCTCGATCGAGTTGAGCACGATGCCGATGGAGTCGGTGAGCTGCTCCAGGAAGGTCATCTGCGAGGTCGTGAACGAGGCAAGCGAGGCGAGCTCGATCACGGCCTTGACCTGGCCTTCGAACAGGACCGGGAGCACCACGAGGTCTTTCGGTGCGACGCGGAGCAGCGCCGAATTGATCGGCACCACGTCGGCGGGAATGTCCGCGACCACACGCGGGCGCCGGTCGAGCGCGCATTGGCCGATCAGCCCGTCGCCGAACTGCAGCACCTGCTGATAGGGATAGACGCCGTCGCCAGCGTAGGAGGCGAGCAGGCGAAGCTGCGGGCTGTCCTCGTTCTCGACCTGATAGATCACGCCGGTATGGGCGCTCACCAGCGGCGACAATTCGCTGAGCAGCAGCCGGCCGACGGTGGTGAGGTCGCGCTGGCCCTGAAGCATGTTGGTGAATTTGGCAAGGTTGGTCTTGAGCCAGTCCTGCTCGGTGTTCACGTCCGTCGTAAGACGGAGGTTCGTGATCATCGTGTTGATGTTGTCCTTCAGCTCCGCGACCTCGCCGCGGGCGTCGACCTGGATCGATCGGGTGAGGTCGCCCTTGGTCACCGCGGTCGCCACCTCCGCGATCGCGCGCACCTGCGAGGTGAGGTTGGCCGCCAGCAGGTTGACGTTGCCAGTGAGGTCCTTCCAGGTGCCGGCGGCGCCTGGCACGTTGGCCTGACCGCCGAGCCGGCCCTCGACGCCGACTTCGCGCGCCACCGACGTCACTTGGTCGGCGAAGGTCGCGAGCGTCTCGGTCATGTTGTTGATGGTGTCGGCGAGCGCCGCGACCTCGCCCTTCGATTTCACGGTGAGGTTCTGCTTCAGATCGCCGTTGGCGACCGCGGTCACCACCTTGACGATGCCGCGGACCTGCTCGGTCAGGTTCGCCGCCATGAAGTTGACGGTGTCGGTGAGGTCTTTCCAGGTGCCGGCGACGCCCGGCACCTGCGCCTGGCCGCCCAGCTTGCCTTCGGTGCCGACCTCGCGCGCGACGCGGGTGACCTCGCCGGCGAAGGCATTGAGCTGGTCCACCATGGTGTTGATGGTGTTCTTCAGCTCGAGGATCTCGCCCTTCACGTCCACGGTGATCTTGCGCGACAAGTCGCCGCGCGCCACGGCGGTCGTGACTTCGGCGATGTTGCGGACCTGCGTGGTGAGGTTCGCAGCCAGCAGGTTGACGTTGTCCGTGAGGTCTTTCCAGGTGCCACCGACGCCGGGCACCACGGCCTGACCGCCGAGCCGGCCTTCGGTGCCGACCTCGCGGGCAACGCGCGTCACTTCGGCGGCGAAGGAGCGCAGCTGTTCGACCATGGTGTTCAGCGTGTCCTTCAGCAGAAGGATTTCGCCGCGCACGTCCACCGTGATCTTCTTCGACAGGTCGCCGCCGGCGATGGCGGTCGCGACCTCGGCGATGTTGCGGACCTGGGCCGTCAGGTTCGAGGCCATGAAGTTGACATTGTCGGTGAGATCCTTCCAGGTGCCGGCGACGCCGGGCACCTCGGCTTGGCCGCCAAGCTTGCCTTCCGTGCCGACCTCGCGCGCCACGCGCGTCACTTCGCCGGCAAAACCGTTGAGCTGGTCCACCATGGTGTTGATGGTGTTCTTCAGCTCCAGGATTTCGCCGCGCACGTCGACGGTGATCTTGCGCGACAGGTCTCCGCGCGCCACGGCGGTGGTCACTTCGGCGATGTTGCGGACCTGGGCAGTGAGGTTGCCCGCCATCGAGTTCACGGAGTCCGTGAGGTCCTTCCAGGTGCCGGCGACGCCGGGCACGTTGGCCTGACCGCCGAGACGGCCCTCGGTGCCGACCTCGCGCGCCACGCGCGTCACCTCGCCCGCGAAGCGGTTGAGCTGGTCGACCATCGTGTTGAGGGTGTCCTTGAGCTGAAGGATTTCGCCGCGCACGTCGACGGTGATCTTGCGCGACAAGTCGCCGCCGGCAATGGCGGTCGCGACCTCGGCGATGTTGCGGACCTGAGCCGTGAGGTTGCCCGCCATCGAGTTCACGGAGTCTGTGAGATCCTTCCAGGTGCCGGCGACGCCGGGCACTTCGGCCTGGCCGCCGAGCTTGCCTTCAGTGCCGACCTCGCGCGCCACGCGCGTGACTTCGCCGGCAAAGGCGTTGAGCTGGTCCACCATCGTGTTGAGCGTTTCCTTCAACTGAAGGATTTCGCCGGACACGTTCACCGTGATCTTCTTCGACAGGTCGCCTTTCGCGACGGCGGTGGCGACCTCGGCGATGTTGCGGACCTGGCCGGTCAGGTTCGAGGCCATCGAGTTGACCGAGTCGGTCAAGTCCTTCCAGGTGCCGGCGACGCCACGCACCTGGGCCTGTCCGCCGAGCTTGCCTTCGGTGCCGACCTCGCGCGCGACGCGCGTGACCTCGCCGGCGAAGGCGTTGAGCTGGTCCACCATGGTGTTGATGGTGTCTTTCAGCTCGAGAATCTCGCCGCGCACGTCCACGGTGATCTTCTTGGAGAGGTCGCCGCCTGCGACCGCCGTCGTCACCTCGGCGATGTTGCGGACCTGCGCGGTCAGGTTCGACGCCATCGAGTTGACGCTTTCGGTCAGGTCCTTCCAGGTGCCGGCGACGCCAAGCACGTTGGCCTGGCCGCCGAGCCGCCCCTCGGTGCCGACCTCGCGCGCGACGCGGGTGACTTCGCCCGCGAAGGCGTTGAGCTGGTCCACCATGGTGTTGAGCGTTTCCTTCAACTGAAGGATCTCGCCGGACACGTTCACCGTGATTTTCTTCGACAAGTCACCGCCAGCGATCGCGGTGGCGACGTCGGCGATGTTGCGGACCTGCGCTGTCAGGTTCGACGCCATGAAGTTGACGTTGTCAGTGAGGTCCTTCCAGGTTCCGGCCACACCGGGCACCTGGGCCTGGCCGCCGAGCTTGCCCTCGGTGCCGACCTCGCGCGCCACGCGCGTCACTTCCGAGGCGAACGAGTTGAGCTGGTCGACCATGGTGTTGATGGTGTCCTTCAGCTCCAGAATCTCGCCGCGTACGTCCACGGTGATCTTGCGGGACAAGTCGCCGCGCGCCACGGCGGTGGTGACGTTGGCGATGTTGCGCACCTGCGCGGTGAGGTTGCCGCACATCGCATTGACGGAATCGGTCAAGTCCTTCCAGGTACCGGCGACGCCGGGCACGATCGCCTGGCCGCCGAGCTTGCCGTCGGTGCCGACCTCTCGCGCCACGCGCGTCACTTCGGAGGCGAAGGAGCGCAACTGGTCCACCATCGTGTTGATGGCTTCCTTGAGCTGGAGGATTTCGCCGCGGACGTCGACGGTGATCTTCTTGGACAAGTCGCCGTTGGCGACCGCGATCGTCACCTCGGCGATGTTGCGAACCTGGTTGGTCAGGTTGTTCGCCATCGAGTTGACGCTCTCGGTCAGATCCTTCCAGACGCCGGTCACTTCCGGCACCTGGGCCTGTCCGCCGAGCTTGCCCTCGGTCCCGACCTCGCGCGCGACGCGCGTCACCTCGGAGGTGAACACGCCAAGCTGCTTGATCATGGTGTTGACGATGGTCGCCGACTGCAAAAATTCGCCGCGGAGCGGCCGGCCCTCGACGTCGAGCTTGACGGTCTGGATCAGGTCGCCTTGCGCGACGGCTGCGACCGCGCGCGTGACCTCGCGGGTCGGCCACAGCAGGTCGTCGATCAGCGTGTTGACCGAGCCTTCCATGTCGGCCCAGGAGCCCGAGGCCAGCCCGAACTTCACGCGCTGCCGCGTCTTGCCTTCGCGCCCCACCACCTGGCCGACCAGCTCGAGCTGCTGCGCCATCCGTTGGTTGGCGGCGATGATTTCATTAAAAGTGTCGGCGATCTTGCCGTCGATGCCGAGATAGTCGACGCTCATGCGCACGGAAAAATCGCCGCTGCGCATTGCCTGCAATGCGAGCAGCAATTCCGGCCGGGAATCCGGGTCCGACGCATCATTGATTTTTGGCTTTGGGACGCGACGACCGGAGCGTGATGCAGTTCCGGGATCGAGGTCGCTCATATGATTCCCCCGCAGGCGTCGGCCGAATCCAAGGCCAGACGCAATTGTCAAACTAGAGCGTCAGCCAAATTCGAAATCAAGCGCCAACGTTGCGGCGCACGAAAATGGAACCTGCTCTACTCAGCCCAATCGCAATAACGGCGAGGGAGGACGTCGGTTCCATCCCTTTCAGAAGAAGTTTCCGTCCCGCAGGTGCCCCGGATAGAGGCCCGTCGGAACAGAGCACAGGCCCTGTGGTTAGCCCGCAAAACCATGGAGAGACGCATGCGAGCCGTGTTTGCAGCGATTATCGTCAGCTTGTTCGGCGCCGGCTCGGCGCTGGCGCAGGGGGGCGCACCCAGCGGACGCGGAGCCGTGACCGGTGATCCCGCGGCAAGCTCCGCGACCCCGCGCGCCGATTCGCCCACGACAGGCGCGGCGACAAGGCCGAGCCCGAGCGGCAGCGGCACTTCGACCTCGGGCGGCAAGGATGACAATGGCGATGCGGGCCGTGGCAAGATGCCCGAGAGCGACCGTACGGTGCGCCCCGAGAGCCAGCAGCGGCATTCGGACGACAAATGATCGCGGCTACTTGTCGGCCATCGTGCGCTCCACGTCCTTGACCTGGCCGCGCAGCTTGGGCAGCTGTTCGCGCGCGAAGGCGGCCAGTGCGGGATTGTCCGGCCCGTTCAGATAGTGCTCGAGCAGGGTGATGACGGACTCATATTCGGGGATCTGCGCAGCATAGAAGCTTCTGACGTAAGTTGGTCCGTCCGAGGCTTCGGGCTCGACGAGGATGGCGCCGGGCATGGTCTTGCCGGCGTGTGGCTCGGCACCAATCGCTTGCTGAATTTCTTTCAGCGCTTTGTCGCGCTTGGCTGCCTCCTCGACCCGCAAGGCGGCAAGATTTTTGACCTCCGCATTGCCCTTCAGGTCGGTGCTCTCCAACAGGTCCTGCTGAAAGTGGCTGAAGGCGTAGAGGCTGCTGACGACGTCGTTCGCGGTCGGCGTGCGCTCCCCAGGCGTTCGCTCGCCGATGTTGTCCGCAAGCGCTGCCGTGCCGATGAATGCCAAGACGATCGCGACAAGAACTCGCATGACTATCCAATGACTGATGGCGCGCGAAGTTCCGCGAAGATTACGATCCGGTAAGGCGGTTGCGGGACGCAGGTTCCGACCCCACGTTTTTTGTATGAAGCAATCAGATATCTTCAGAGATAACGCAGAGAACTGCCTGCAGCTCGCCGAACGCGCGGAAGGGCAACCGAGCTACAAGCGCTATTCGCGTATGGCGGAGGCCTGGATGGCGCTCGCGAACGAGCAGGACTGGCTCGATGGCGAAATCCCGCCCGTTACGGACCGCGTCCCCCACAAGCAGGATGTGTGAGCGCTCACGCTTGCGCGAAACTCCCGTGTGATTCCGCTCACGGAATGAAGGCGACAAATCCACGATGATTAGGGAATAGTCGATCGCGTTGATTTTCGGTTCCAGAAAGAGGATTTGCGATGACTCCACGTCTAGCCCTTCTCTCACTCATCCTCGCCTTCGGCGTCTCCGTCGCGTTCGCGACGGTGACCACCGTGCGGCAAGTGCATCTGGCGAGTACACCGGCCACGGTACGCGCGGCGCACAGCTAGCAACAAGTCGCTCTCGCTCGGGCCGGAACCTTCGACACAGCGGCGCGTAAGCGCTTCGAGGCATCAGAGGAGGCGAGAGGACATCATGGTCCATTCCGATCAAGGCATCGTCAGAGACAAGCGCGGTGAACAGCAGCTGCGCGATAAGCAGCGTGCACAGAGTGTGCACAAGTCGGGGCCGAAGGGATTGCCCTCGCGGGAGGCGACACGCGATCCCAAGCTGAGCGACAACAGCAAGACGCCCGGCTCAGGCATGACGCCGGATGATTCCGGCGGCGCGCCGAGCGGCTAGTCTCACAAGGAACGAATCCATACGCGAAGAGTCGAACGTTTGCTTCCGGCTGTCATGCCCCCGGTGCGCCGGAAGCAATCTCCAAGGACGGTCCTGGCACACCTGTGCCGGGGCCGTTTGCTTATGAAATATCTGCGATCCGATTCAGTCTTCCGTATCGCCCGGCTGGGCTCGATTGCCCCGGATGTGCCCGTCGGCCCCCCGCCCGAACACGCCATAATTGCTTGATTTGATCCCTGGTGGGCCGTCGGGGACGGCACCGGCAAGCCCGATCTTGAGAAGCTCGCGGACCGCTGCGGCACGCGTCGGCATACGATGCTTGAAGCGGAAATCATCGACTGCGGCCAACTCTTCCGGCGAGAGCATGACCTGGAGGCGCTCGGCGCGAAGATCATTCATGACTCACCACATCGAATGTGCAGATTGAGTAGTTTACTCAACCGCCTAACCCGACGCGGGTTCCACAAAAGTCGGAAAGAGCATCAAATTATTAAAATACTTCAATAAAATCAATAGTTTGTGTGTTGGAAAGGTGCGGGGACTGACGCATAATGCGGGAAACGGGAATGGAGACTCGCCATGACGGATAAAGTCAGGTTACCCCGCAAGCTTTCCGAAGAACCGGAAGCACCCAAGCCGGTGCGTGCGAGCCATCAGAAAGTTATCGAGCAAGTGGAGCGCTGGGCCAATAGCCCGGGCCTGCAACCGCCGGAGCCCCAACCGCCGGGGGAGCGAAATGCGTAAGCGGTCGATGCCACCCACAATCATGGAGCGTATCGAGGCGCAGAAATGCCGGCTTGAACGTGAGTTGGCGAACCTGCGGGATGGCGAGCAGCGCGACGCCGTTGCTGCGCGGCTCGAGCAGCTTCACGCCGCGGCCGAGATGCACGAATTCACGAATTTCTGTCGTCACGGGAACAGATGGGGGGTCTTCGCTGATGATGGCCAGCGCCCGGACCGTCGTGCACGATGGGACACGATGCGGAGCTTCCGCCTGAGCCACCACGCCGACACTGAGACAACGGCCCATACCGTCAGGGCTGCAGCGAAGGCGCCAAGGACGCTTGCAGCTGCGGTGAGATAGAAAACGGCGGCGAATGCCACAAGACCGATACTTCCCCAGGCAGCGCCGGCCGCATCGAGCGCAGCCGCCTCTTGTCCGCGCCGCCGACCGCTGAGACCGGCCTTCTGCTTGGTGCGGCGCTCATGGCTTTCCACCAGCGTGGCGCTGGCGCAGAAGATGGCGGGGAGCGCGAGGAAGAGACCACCGACAGACACACCGAAGCGCGCACCCACGATCCCCGTGAGCACGGTCGCCAGGCCGCCCAGCAGGAAGCGAACGCCATACTCATACCAGCGAGTCTGCTTCAGCGCGGAGAGTGACAGCTTGACCGGCATCAGGCCGCCCCTCCCAAGCCCGCGAGCAGTCCGAAGGCTACCGCAAGCCACACGGTCAAAGCGAGGGTGGTGGCCGGCAACGCATTCAGACGGTATCGCATCAACAGATGGCAGACGACGACGCTGTAGCAGCCGAGTGCGACAGCGCCATAGATCATGGTCCAGCTTTCGGCGGCGGCATAGTGAGATCCATGCCGGACGACGGCGATGCCAAGCGTGGCCAGTGCGACGGAAGGGGCGGCGCCCAGGAGCCCCGCAAAGCTCTTCGGCCTGAACATGTCACCGAGGATCGCGAACGCGGAAACGATCACGCCGCCGGCAATGAAGCGCACGATATATTCGGTCATGACCGTGCCTGTGACTTGTCTTGCCGGCTGTACGATTCTTGCCGGCTGCGCGATTTTGCCAGCGTCAATGGCCGCACTAGTCTTTCCACGACAGCGCCGAGCGCGAAGCCTGCCACCACATCGCTCGTCCAATGCGCGAGCAGCGCAATCCGCGTCAGCGAAAGCGCGACCGCAACCGAGCGCACCAGGCGCCGCGGCGTCGGCGGCAGCAAGCCCGCCGCCGAGGCAAGTGCGCCCATATGAACGGCGTGGCCGGAGGGGAAGGCGTCGCGCGGCTGTCCGGAGACAGGGACGCCCTTTTGATGTCCGCGCACTGTCAACCGGTCCGGCCTGGTCTGATCGAACACGGATTTCAGGACATGTGGCAGCAAGGCGGTCGCCAGCGAAACAGTCAGAACGTGGTTGGCGATGCGGCGCTGCCGCGGCTGCACAAGGTGGGCATAGAGCCACCCGGCCGCAGCCAGCGCGAGCAGCACGTGCTCGTCAGCGCCCCAGGTCAGGGTCTGTGCGGTACGCTCGATGCCTGAATTGGTGTGCACCGCGATTTCGTTCGCAATGGTTGTGTCGACGCGGGTGGGTCTGACCTCTACTAATGCCATCGTTCTACGGTGAGCTATCCTTCATGAACTTTTGTAAAGCTTCAGTGACAATGAAGGTTCCTCGCCGGCGCGCCGCTCTCCTGCGGCCCCGATGGGCGACGACGGGTGTCCAGCTCTCCGCCGGAAGCACCATACCCTTGGCCCGTGGCATAGCTGGCGTCACAGCAAGCGTTGCGCTCGCCGCGTGAACGACGTGCCGGCGGGATATCGAAGTTCTGGTTTGATCGGCCATGATGGTCTCCGAGAACGTTGCGCTTCGACCTGCGGAGACGGGGATCGTTGCCAGCTCGAGGAAGACGCCGG
Organism: Bradyrhizobium sp. CSA207; assembly: GCF_029051685.1. Classification (GTDB taxonomy): domain Bacteria; phylum Pseudomonadota; class Alphaproteobacteria; order Rhizobiales; family Xanthobacteraceae; genus Bradyrhizobium. The sequence continues at coordinate 102,764 of NZ_JAACFT010000013.1, forward strand.
GATGCCGGCGTCCTCGGATGTTCCTAAGCGGCTAGTCGGTTCGATTGCGGCCGGTGCGCGGATTGATCGGGTCGGTTGGCTCGCGCCGAAGCCTCTCCGGCAGGAATGGCTCGGCGGGCGAAGCGGAGGGCGCCGAGCGAACGTCAGCATGACGCTGCGCCCGCTCGTGCGGTGTCTGGTTGGGGTTGATCTGTCGCTTCACGTCGACTCCGTCGACCGGATCGTTGACGCCGTGCTGGATGTCGCGAAAGTCGCTCATGGTTCACTCCTTTCCGGGCAGGATCGATTCGAGCACCTGCCGTGCCGCTCCCTTGATCACCCCGACTTCGTTTGGATCGCCCTTCATCAGTGCTAGCGAGAAGTTTTTCGCCTGCTGCAACGTGACGTGCGGCGGCAGCGGCGGCACTTCGGGGTCGGTCTTCACCTCCAGCACCACCGGCATCTCGGCCGCCAGCGCTTGGTCCCAGGCCGAACCCAGCAGTTCCGGGCTGTCGACATAGATGCCGCGCAAGCCGATCAGCTCGGCAAAGCGTGAATAGGACACGTCTCTGGTATGCGCTGCGATGCCTCGAACTTGGGATCGCCGTTGATAATGCGCTGCTCCCAGGTGACCTGGTTGAGATCCTCGTTGTTGAAGACGCAGACGATGAAGCGCGGATCCCGCCAGTCGCGCCAGTATTTTGCGGCCGTGATCAACTCGGCCATGTTGTTCATCTGCATGGCACCGTCGCCGACCAGCGCGATCACCGGCCGGTCCGGATGCGCGTATTTTGCGGCGAGCGCATAAGGTACCGCGGCGCCCATCGAGGCGAGGCCGCCAGAGAGCGAGGCGGTCATGCCGCTGCGCATCTTGAGGTCGCGCGCAAACCAGTTGGCGCAGGAACCGGAATCGCTGGTGATGATGGCGCGTTCGGGCAGGCGCGGCGACCATTCCCAGGCCACGAGCTGCGGATTGACGGGCGCGGCTGGCTGATGCGCACGGTCGTCCAGCGTCTTCCACCATGTCGCGACGCTGTCCTCGATGCCCTTGCGCCATGAAGCGTCGCTCTTGGGTTTGAGCCTTGGCAACAGCGCGCGCAATGTCTCGGCCGTGTCGCCTATGAGGCCGACCTCCATGGGAAAACGGATCGACATCATGCTGGCGTCGATGTCGATCTGGACGCCCCGCGCGGCGCCTTCCTTGGGCAGGAACTCGGAGTACGGAAATCCGGAGCCGATCATCACCAGCGTGTCGCACTCCATCATCATTTTGTAACTGGGCTCGGTGCCGAGCAGGCCGATCGAGCCGGTCACCCAGGGCAGGTCGTCGGGCAGGGCCGCCTTGCCGAGCAGCGCCTTGGCGCAGCCGGCCGACAGGCGGTCGGCGACGGCAATCACCTCGTCGGTGGCATGCAGCGCGCCGGCACCGACGAGCATCGCGACCTTGCCGGCATTGAGAATGCCTGCGGCGCGATCGAGATCGGTGTCACGAGGCGTGATGTTTGGAGCGCTGTAGCCGATACCGGAGTGCAACGTACCGTGGGCGCGCGGCGGATCGCTGTATGGTTCCTCCTGGACGTCGTTGGGCAGAATGATCGCCGTCGGGGTCCGCCGCGCCATCGCGATCCGCACCGATCGGTCGATCAGGTGTCGCACCTGCGCTGGCGAAGATGCCTGCAGGACATAGGCGCCGGCGACGTCCTTGAACATCGAGACCAGATCGAGTTCCTGCTGATAGTTCCCGCCTAATGCGTTGCGTGCCTGCTGGCCGACGATCGCAAGCACCGGCTGGTGGTCCAGCAGAGCATCGTAGAGGCCGGTGACGAGATGCGAGGCGCCCGGTCCAGAGGTCGCAATGCAGACGCCGAGCTGGCTGGAGAACTTCGCATAGGCGCTCGCCATGAACGCGGCCATCTCCTCGTGCCGCGCCTGGACGAAGCCGATCTTGCCGTCAGCTCGTTGAAGCGCGCCGAATCCGCCGTTGATGCCATCTCCGGGATAGCCAAAGATGTGGCGCACGCTCCATTGATGCAGACGCTGGACGATGAAGTCGGAGACGGTCTGGGTCATCGCGGGTGGCTCCCGGTGTGACGATCGAGAACCCGCCGTCTCCGGCGATGTTCCTCAACCCTCGCGGAACACGCGCCGGAACGATCGCTCGTTTATCCGGGTTGTCTTTACTTAGGCTGAACTCAGGCTGAGTGGAGAATTGAGATGTTGAATCGAAGCGAACTGGACCAAAACGAGATGGGCCGGTTGATCGGTAGCGACAAGGTCGAGGGAACATCGGTCTATGGCGCCGACCGCAACAAGATCGGTTGGATCGAGCGCGTGATGATCGACAAGATCAGCGGCAAGGTGTCCTACGCCGTGCTTGGCTTCGGCGGATTTCTGGGGCTCGGTAACGACCACTACCCGTTGCCCTGGCAGTCGCTGAAATATGACACTGAACTCGGCGGCTACGTCACCGGCATTACCACCAAGGAGCTGACCGGCGCACCGAAATATGGCGACAAGAGCGAGTGGAACTGGGGTGATGACGCGGCGGTGCGCCGGATCAACGCCTATTACGGCGTTCCCTTCGTTTAGGGGATCACTGAGGAACACGCGATGAGCAAGGAAAAACCTACCGACGATCCGCGGCGCCAGAGTGACTGGGGATCGCACCGCCAGACGGACAAGCCCTGGAAGGGCAATCCGGAGAAGGAGCAGGGATCGGACGACGAGGTCAAGCCCGATCTCGAAAGATGGCATCAAAAGATGGCATCAGACGAAGACGCACTGAGCAAGGCGCCGAGGCGGTCGAGATGGGCGCGGCACGCACGAGCCCGCGCTTCTTTTTTGGACAATGCAATCACGAATGACGGTAATGCCGGTCGCAGTCGGAACCTTGCTTTGGCGCTGGCGGTTAGGCTCGCGGCGAGCGCGCCGGCCTTGGCCGCCCTGCCGGTTTAGTCCCGAGAAAGGGTGTTCGCCGTGGATGCTCAGACACGGGAGCGTGGGCCGTCTGCGGAGCAGCCGCAGAGGGCGAAGGACGCTCCGAAAGCGTCTCCCGATCAGACCCACAACGCCAACCACCAGAAGCCGGCGACGCCGCCGCTGCGCGAGCGGCTTCGCGAACATTGGCTGCTCGCAACCCTCGGCGCCATCTTGCTGATCGCGGCCCTGGTCGGCGGCCTGCTCTACTGGCTGGAGATCCGCCACTATGAATCCACCGATGACGCTTTCGTCGCCGCGCGCAGCTTTTCCGTGGCTTCGAAGGTTGGTGGTTACGTCACCGACGTCCCGGTCACGGACAACCAGCATGTCAATGCCGGCGACCTGCTGGCCAAGATCGACGAGCGCGACTACCGCATCGCCGTCGATCAGGCCGCGGCGCAGGTCGAGGCCTCCAAGGCCAACATCGCCAATCTCGATGCGCAGATCGACTCGCAGCGCGAGCAGATCAAGCAGGCGCAGGCGCAGCTTGAACAGGCCCAGGCCCAGCTCCGGTTCTCGCAGGAGGAATTTGCGCGCGCCGAGGATCTTGCCGAGAAGGGCGCCGGCACCGTGCAGCGCCAGCAGCAGACCCGTTCCGACCTTCAGGCGCAGCAGGCCAATACCGAGCGCGCCAAGACGGCGGTGACCGCGGCCGAGCTCGGCATCAAGACGCTCCAGGCCCAGCTCGAGGGCGCCAAGGCGCAGCTCGGGCAGTCGCAGGCGCAACTCGATCAGGCCAAGCTGAACCTGCAATATTCCGACGTCGTCGCGGCGCAATCCGGCCGCGTCGTCAAGCTGAGCGGCGCCAAGGGCACCTTCGTCGCGGCGGGACAGAGCCTGATGATGTTCGTCCCCGACGAGGTGTGGATCGTCGCCAACTACAAGGAAACCCAACTCAACGACATGCGGCCCGGCCAAACCGTCGAGATCCACATCGATGCCTATCCCGGACGCAAACTGACCGGTCACGTCGATTCCGTGCAGCCGGGCTCCGGCACCGCATTCAGCCTGCTGCCCGCCGAAAACGCCACCGGCAACTTCGTCAAGGTGGTGCAGCGTGTGCCGGTGAAGATCATGGTCGACAACTGGCCGGCCGATCTGCCGGTCGGCCCGGGCATGTCGGTCGTGCCCTGGACGAAGGTGCGGTGACCGAGGTCGCGCAAGGCAGCGCAGGAGGCTGGTCGCCGGAGCGCTCGGCGGCCGGCGGGCACAATCCGTATCTGATCGCGTTCGTCGTCTCGATCGCGACTTTCATGGAGGTGCTCGACACCACCATCGCCAACGTTGCGCTGCGCCACATCGCCGGCGGGCTCGCGGTCGGCATCGACGAGAGCACCTACGTCATCACCAGCTACCTCGTCGCCAACGCCATCGTGCTGTCGATCTCGGGCTGGCTCTCGACCGTGATCGGCCGCAAGCGCTTCTATATGATCTGCGTCGCGACCTTTTCGGTGGCCTCGCTGTTGTGCGGCCTCGCCTGGAGTTTGCAGGCGCTTGTGTTGTTCCGGATTCTGCAGGGGCTGGGCGGCGGTGGCATGGCGACCAGCGAGCAGGCGATCCTCGCTGATTCTTTTCCGCCGCAAAAACGCGGCCAAGCGTTTGCGATCTATGGCGTCGCAGTCGTGGTCGCCCCAGTGATTGGCCCGACGCTCGGCGGCTGGATTACCGACACCTACTCCTGGCACTGGGTCTTCCTGATCAACGTGCCGATGGGTCTGATCTCGCTGTTCCTGGTCGGTACGCTGGTCAAGGAGCCGTCGGGCGCGGAAGAGGAGAGGGCGGAGCTGCTCAGCAGAGGCCTGCGCGTCGACTACATCGGCTTCCTGCTGGTCGCGATTGGGCTCGGCTCGCTCGAATTCGTCCTTGACGAAGGCCAGCGCAATGATTGGTTCGGATCGAACATGGTCCTGTCCTTTGCACTGCTTGCCGCCTTCTGCCTGCTCGCATTGATCCCGTGGGAGTTGATGCGGGATGATCCCATCGTCGACATCCGCCTGCTCGGCAGGCGCCAGTTCGGGTCCTGTTTCCTGGTCATGCTTGGCACATTTGCGGTGCTGATCTCAACGACGCAGCTATTGCCCCAGCTTTTGCAGACGGAGCTGGGCTATACCGCCATGCTCGCGGGACTGGTGCTGTCGCCGAGCGGCGTCGTGACGATGATGTTGATGCCGGCGGCGGGACGACTGGTCACGATAGTGCAGCCGAAATATCTGATCATGTTCGGCGCTGCGACTGCCGCACTTTCGATGTGGCATCTGACCGGGCTTACCGGGGACATCACCTACGGCTACGCCGCGCTGGCGCGAATCTATCTCGCGGTCGCTCTTCCCTTCCTATTCCTTCCGGTGACAACGGCATCCTATGACGGCTTGCCACCCGAGAAGACCAACCAGGCCTCCGCCCTGATCAATGTCGCCCGCAATATCGGCGGCTCGATGGGCGTGGCGCTGGCGCAAACGCTCTTGGCGCAGCGCCAGCAATTCCATCAGAGCCGCCTGATCGAGCACGCCGCGCCGTCCGATCTCGGCTATCAGCAAACCATCGACGCCATGACGCGCTTCTTCCAGGCCCAAGGCTCGAATGCAACGGATGCTGCCTCGCAAGCGATCGCCTGGATCGGCCAGACCCTCCAGCAGCAGATCGATCTTCTTGCTTATATCGACGTGTTCTGGACGCTTGCCGTTATTGCGGCGTTGTTGATCCCGATTGCCGCGGTCATCCGGCCGATCGATTTGCGCGCGCCGGCGCGCGGGCATTGATGTCCCCTGATGCCACCATCGTCGGTCGACCCTCATCGGAGCTCTGTCGGCAGCCGAAGAGCGCCTGGACCTTGGAGATGGAGATCGGGCCGTTCCGAGAGAGGTGGTGACCGCGGCGCAAAAGTCTGGCTAGACTGATCCCAACGCGAACCAAAGCTCCGGGAGGGCACTACGTGAAGACCGCGATCACCGAACTGTTCGGCATCGAGCACCCCATCATCCAGGGCGGCATGCATTTCGTCGGCTTTGCCGAGCTGGCCGCCGCAGTCTCCAATGCCGGCGGGCTTGGCATCATTACCGGGCTCACGCAGAGGACGCCGGAGCTGCTGGCCAAGGAGATCGCGCGCTGCCGCGACATGACCGACAAGCCGTTCGGCGTGAACCTCACCTTCCTGCCGGCCTTCTCCGCGCCGCCCTATCCGGAATACATCGCGGCCATCGTCGAAGGTGGCGTCAAGGCCGTGGAAACCGCGGGCCGCAGCCCGGAAGCTTATATGCCGGCCCTGAAGGCGGCAGGCATCAAGGTGATCCACAAATGCACCTCGGTGCGCCATTCGCTGAAGGCCGAGCGGATCGGGTGCGACGCCGTCAGCGTCGATGGTTTCGAGTGCGGCGGTCATCCCGGCGAGGACGACATTCCCAACATGATCCTGCTGCCGCGCGCGGCGGAGGAATTGAAGATCCCGTTCGTCGCCTCCGGCGGCATGGCCGACGGGCGCAGCCTCGTCGCGGCGCTGTCGCTGGGCGCGGCCGGCATGAACATGGGCACGCGCTTCATCGCCACCAAGGAAGCGCCGGTGCATCAGAACGTGAAGAACGCGCTGGTCGCGGCGACTGAGCTCGATACAAGGCTGATCATGCGCAGCTTGCGCAACACCGAGCGTGTGCTCAAGAACGCCAATGTCGACCGTCTGCTCGATATCGAGCGCGAAAAGGGCGCCAAGCTCACGATCGATGACATCCATGACCAGGTCGCCGGCGTCTATCCCAAAATCATGCTGGAAGGGCAGATGGATGCCGGGGCCTGGAGCTGTGGCATGGTCGCGGGCCTGATCCACGACATCCCATCGTGCAAGGAACTCGTCGATCGCATCATGGGTGAGGCCGAAACCCTCATCCGCAGTCGCCTGATGGGGTTCTTGGACGGGACGGGTGCGGCGCGAAAGGTCGCCTGACACCGCCAATCTTCTTAACCACGGCGGCACTTGCCCGCTGGAATTGCGCGCGGCGCCTCCTAAATAGGGGTAAATTACCTCTTTCATAATCAATTTCAGGAGGCGTCCGTGGTCCTGAAGAGCGTTCATTTTGCTGTTGCCGTTGCCCTCGTGCTCGCAGCGGGCGGCGTCGCGCGCGCCGACGACTACAAGCCTGACGAATATCTCGGTCTTGATCTCTCCAAGGCCGTGCTATCGCCGAAGCGGCTCGGGCCCGAGACGCGGTTTGCGCCTGTCCCCCTCGAAGCGCGCGGCGGCAATGACGCGCAAGCGCGCATCGAACCGATGGATGTGCCGAAGAAGGTTGTCGCCGAACGCGTGCATGTACCGGAGCCGAAGGTCGCGCACGCCAAGCCCTCGCAGCCGCGCGGTGCGGCCCGCACCAGGCTCGCACGTCGCCACGGCAATCCGCTGAATGCACAGGCAAGGGATACCCGCATCCAAACCTGGCCCTGCCGGTCCGGCGGCATCTGCAACTGGCAGCGCTGAGCGCCTGCCTGACGCGTCATCTACGCGTCGCAAAACCGTAGGCGTGGAGTCAAAAAACCGTAAGCTGGGAGTCAAGGAGCGCAGGCACCTTCCGTCACGATTCGACGAAGGTCTCCTGAATGGCAACGCTCCGCGCGCAGCGCGCATGGACCCGGCGGCAGTTTTTGGTGCGCTCCACCTCCAGCCTCGCCGTCGCCTCGCTGGGCACGCTCGCAAGCCCGTCCATCAGCCGCGCCGCCGACCGCCCGCAGATCGCGGGCGGCATCCAGTCCGGGGACGTCTCTGATGGCTCTGCAGTCGTCTGGGCCCGCGCCGACCGGGCCGCGCGGATGCAGGTGGAGTGCGCGAGCGTCGAAAGCTTCAAGACAATCATCGCGTCAGCGTCGGGTGATGCGACGCCGGAGGCCGACTTCGCCTCAAAACTGCTATTGAACGATCTACCGGCCGGCCAGGATATCTTCTATCGCGTGCGGTTCGACGACATCGCGACCGGCATCGCCGGCGAAAGCCGCGTCGGCCATTTCCGCACTGCGCCGGCCGCAGGACAATCGATCTCTTTCGTCTGGTCCGGCGACACCGCGGGGCAGGGCTGGGGCATCGACGTTTCGCGCGGCGGCTATCGCAGCTATCGCACCATGCTCGACAACCGTCCTGATTTTTTCATCCACTCCGGCGATCACATTTACGCCGATTGCACGATTCCCGCCGAACAGAAGCTCCCGAACGGCGAGACGTGGCGCAATGTCGTGACCGAGGAAAAATCGAAAGTCGCGCACACGCTGGCGCAATTCCGCGGCAACTACAAATACAACCATCTCGATGAGAATTTCCGCGCCTTCCACGCGCAAGTGCCGATGTTCGCGCAGTGGGACGATCACGAGGTCACCAACGATTGGTCGCCTGCCGGCAGCTACGACGACGCCGGGTTTGAGGACGACGGCACGCCGCGTCTGGTCGCGAGCGCCCGCCGCGCCTTCTTCGACTTCATGCCGATCCGCGACATCGGCGCGCGGCAGGGCCGGGTCTATCGCAAGATCGGTTACGGCCCGCTGCTCGACGTCTTCATGATCGACATGCGCAGCTTTCGCGATGACAGCTGGAACAAGGGCGACGACCATCGCGGCTGGATTTTGGGCGCCGAACAACTGGTCTGGCTGAAGCGCGAGCTCGCCGCCTCGCGCGCGACCTGGAAGGTGATCGCGGCCGATTTGCCGATCGGCCTGATCAGTCTCGATGCGGTAGCGCTCGGCGACGGGGCGCCCGACCGGCGCGAGCATGAGATCGCGGATCTGCTGGCATCGATCAAGCGCGCAGGCATCCGCAACGTCGTCTGGCTCACGGCTGACATGCACTACACTGCCGCGCACTATTACGATCCGAACAAAGCTCAATTCCAGGATTTCGATCCGTTCTGGGAGTTCGTCTCCGGCCCGCTGCATGCCGGCACCTGGGGGCCGGGCGAGCTCGACGACACCTTCGGTCCGGTCGCGATGTATCAGAACGGATGCAGTGAAGCGCAGGGCGAGAACCTCGCGCCGTGCTTCGGCTTGCAGTTCTTCGGCAAGGTCGACATCGACGGCGCCAGCCGTGTCATGACGGTGACCCTGAAGGATGTCGACAACCGCGATCTCTGGTCGGTCGAGATCGTGCCGCAGCCGCAGGTCCGCCCGGCTGTGGTGGCGCAGCATTCGTGAGGTGCGGCTGGCTCGTTCAACCTCTCCCGCTTGCGGGAGAGGTCGGCGCGAAGCGCCGGGTGAGGGCTTTCTCCGCTGGGGGATTGCCCCGTTGCGGATGCACCCTCTCCCCAGCCCTCTCCCGCAAGCGGGAGAGGGGGCCCACCTCGCTTGTGGCGACAATCAAACCTGATCGTACCTAACCCGATCTTGATTGGCCGCCTCGCACCTCTCGCGCTATAGTAGCCCATTCCCGCCACCTCTTTTCCATCACCGTAGAGTCTATTCTCGCTGCCCCGCACCGGGCGGGCTGGAATTCGTCAGGAGTTGACCTCATGGACAATCTGAAGACACAGGGCATCAGCATGCCCAAGCTCGGCCTCGGTACCTTTCGCATGCAGAGCGATGCCTGCCGCGCTGCGGTGGAGAGCGCGCTGTCGCTCGGCTATCGCCACATCGACACTGCCGAGATGTACGCCAACGAGGAGGCGATCGGTGCCGCGCTTGCCTCAGCCGGCGTGCCGCGAGGCGAGCTGCATGTCACGACAAAAGTCTGGCACGAAAATTTGGTGCCGGACGCGATCCGCCGTGCCTTCGATGCTAGCCTGAACAAGCTCAGGCTCGATCATGTCGACCTCTATCTCGTGCACTGGCCGTCAAAAGCCGCGAACTGGGGCGCGGTGTTCGAGACCCTGATGAAGCTGAAGGAGGAGGGCCGTACGCGGGCGATCGGCGTTGCCAATTTCACCACGGAGTTGCTCAAAATCGTGGTCGACGACATCAAGGCGCCGATCGCCTGCAACCAGATCGAATATCACGCCATGCTCGACCAATCGAAGGTTTCGGCCTATCTCGCCGCCAAGTCCATCCCGCTGGTCGCCTATTGCCCGCTGGCACAGGGCCGCGTCGCGTCGGATCCGGTGCTGGGCGAGATCGGCGCCAAGCACGATGTGACCGCCGCGCAGATCGCGCTGAAATGGCTGCTCGACCAGAACGGCGTTGCCGCGATCCCGAAGGCGTCACGCCGCGAAAGCCAAAAGGCCAATCTCGATGCGCTGAAGATCACGCTCGACGAGGCCGACCGCAACAAGATCGCGGCGCTGCCGAAGGACAGGCGCTGCGTCAATCCGGTCTTCGCGCCGGCGTGGGACTGACCAAAACGCGTTTCGTCAGCGCAAAGAAATGGCCCTGTGAGGGGCCATTTCCATGTTGCGTCCACGGCAGGCGCCAATCGCGCGCGAATTTGATCCGCATCAATGAGACCGGTCGTTTCCCGGATAGGATGGGCCTCCCGAAGGCGAAATTGGATGGGCCAATGCTGAACGAAGTGATGGATTTCGCCGGCGAGGTGCTGCCGGGGAGCTGCGCCGTGCCGCCTTATTCCGAGACCGCGTTTCTGGCGGAGCTCGGCGACCGGCTGCGGTCCTCGCGCATGCGCTGCGAGCTGTCGCGCCGGGAGCTCGCCCGCCGGTCCGGAATTTCGGAGCGCTACATCGCCCAGATCGAGGCGGGCAAGGGCAACGTCTCGATCGTGCTGCTGCTGCGGCTCGCCTCCGCGATCCACCGTAGCCAGCGGCAGGCCGCCTGACGCTTTGAGGTGACCGCGATGGGGCAGCTCGTACTGGCAGCCAAGGTCACCCATGTTCCATCACTGATGTTGTCGGAGCAGCCAGGCAGCCCCTTGCGCGCCGCGCGCGAAGCGGCGGTCCTATCGCTGCGCGAGCTTGGGCGGCGGGCGAAACAGCGTGGCGTCACCAGCTTCGTGGTGTTCGACACCCATTGGCTCTCCAATTTCGGCTATCACATCAACGCCAATGCGCGGCATCGCGGCTCGTTCACGAGCCACGAGGCGCCGCAGATGATGCAGGATCTGCGCTATGACCTGCCGGGCGACACGCAGCTCGCCAAGGCAATCGCCGGCGATGCAGGCCTCAATGTCATCGCGCACCAGGTGGCAAGCCTCGGGCTTGAATACGGCACCATCGTGCCGATGCACTACATGAACCCGGATGGCTTCGCGAAGGTGGTCTCGGTCGCCTCGCCGCTGTTCACGTCTCTCGACGAAAGCCGGATCCTCGGCGAAGCGACGCGCCGTGCCATCGAAAAATCCGGCGAACGGGTCGCAATCCTCGCCAGCGGGTCGCTCTCGCATCGGCTCTGGCCCAACAAGAGGCTGGGGCCGGAGGCGTGGACGTCGATTGCCAGCGAGTTCAACCGCCAGGTCGATCTGCGCGTGCTTGAGCTTTGGCAAAGTCGCCGCTACCGCGAATTCCTCGATATGCTTCCGGACTATGCCACCAAGTGCAATGGCGAAGGTGGTATGGCTGACAGCATCATGCTGTTCGCCGCGCTTGGCTGGTACGAGTACGGCGGTAGAGCCGAGCAGCTCTGCGAGTACTTTCCGTCATCTGGCAGCGGCCAAGTGAACGTGGAGTTTCACGTCGAGGCGTGAGGCATAGTCTTCAGGCCCGCGCCTTCTCCACGTTGGCGCTGCGGGCCGGCACGGCGAACTCCCTGCGACAGACTTCGGCCAGCACGGCGACCCCCTCGCGGATTTGCTGATGCGTCGGGCTCGCAAAGCACAGCCTGAGCCGTGAGCTGGAATGCTTCTTGTTGGTCGACCATTCCGGCCCCGGATTGATCGAGACGCCAGCGGCAAGCGCGGCCTGGTACAGCTTGAGCGTATCGACCTGGTCGGGCAGCTTCACCCAGAGGAAGATGCCGCCCTTTGGCTCCTCGAACTCGGCGGCAGTCCCGAACTGCTCGTTCAAGGCCTCCATCAGCGTATCGAGCTTGGTGCGTAGCGCCTTCGTCAGTGCCGGCACGTGGGTCGAGAAATGCGGCTTGCAATATTCGGCCAGCACCATCTGCTCCAGCGCGCCGGAGCCGGCATCCGTCTTCAGGGACAGCATGCGCGACATCACATCCCAGGGCGCCACGATGAAGCCGACGCGGAGCGCCGGTGCGATCGATTTGGAGAACGACCCGATATGGATTACGCCGCCGTTCGGGCTCATCGCATGGATCGCCGGCGGACGGTGTCCCGACCATACGAGGTCGGCATAGCAATCATCCTCGAAGATCGGCACGCCATAGTCGGCCGACAACCGCAACAGTTCGGCGCGCCGGCTTTCCGGCATGATGCTGCCGGTCGGGTTCTGAACCGTCGGGATGCTGTAGATGTATTTTGGCCGGACGCTGCGGTTCTTCAGGTCAGTCAGCGTCGCGGCCAACAGATCCATTCGCATGCCGTCCGCGTCGAGGGGAATGCCGACCACGTTGACGCCGAGCCGCGTTAGGCGGTTCAGCGAGCCCTGATAGCTGTCCTGCTCGACAATCACGGTGTCGCCACGCGCCAGCAGCGTGTGGTTGACGAGGTCGAGCGCCTGCAACGAGCCGGAGACGATCAGGAGATCGTCGACCGTGCAGCTGATGCCGGCATCGCGCTTGAGTTTCGTCAACAGGAATTCGCGCAAGGGCAGATAGCCCTGGGGCCCGTGTGCCAGTCCGTAAGTCGCGAGGTTTCGGCCCTCGCGCCGCATCACCGTATTGGCAGCCTCGACCAGCTCGTCGAGCGGGAGCTGCTCGGAATCGTTGTTGCCCCCGACAAAACTGTATTTGGCGAGGCCGTTCCAGCGCGCAGTCGGGGCTGGCAACCCCGCTGGAAACAGGGGCGCGAAGTCGAAGCTGGACGTCATGGGCGTTCCTCGTTCTGTTCTTATTGAGCGGCCGGCGTTGCCCCGGCCTGCCTTACTTCTTGCCGGCCGTCCGGGTCGGACGTCCCTGGCTGATGAAAGCGTAATGCGCATTGGCGACACCGCCAACCATCAAGGCTTCGACCGCCGGTTCGGCGATCTCGCCCGTGGCAGCCCAGTCGACGATGAAATTAGCCCCGGTCCCGCCGCGCACGTCGTCGGTCGGAATGAAGACCGAGACAGTGGCGAGCGGCTTCAGCGCCACCGGCGCTTTCAGGTAGCTCTCGACCTGCCTGCCTGCAGTGTCGAAATAGGCGATGCGTCTGACGACCAGCGGCTGGGTCTCGGAGGCGTTGTGCACGCTCAGCGTCACCGAGAAGTCGACGCGCAGCTTGCCCTGGCTCATCGCGACGCTGGAATAGGCCGGCACGTAGAAGCCGCCGGAAACACCGAGTTCATCCTTCGGAAGCGCCGTGAGCGAATCGGCAAAGGTTTGCTCGATATTGACCTTGGATTGAGCGATTGCGGGTCCGGTAAAGGCGAGCGGGCATAGCAGCATTGCAGCGGCAAACCTCATCCGCATGTGACGAATTGCTTGCTTGCCGCGCCGCAACCTGTCTCTAGGGTGCGGCCAAACGGACCAATTTCGCATGCACGAACTCATTCGCGACATCACTCTCTGCATTCTGTTCGCCTGGATGCTGGGCCTGCTCGCCCATTTCTCCCGGCAGCCGCTGATATTGGCCTACCTTATCGCCGGCTTCTGCATTGGTCCATTCGGCGCCGGCTGGGTCAAGTCGCAGGAATCGATCAGCGTCATCTCCGAACTCGGCCTGATCTTCATGCTGTTCATGATCGGTCTCGAGATCGACCTGAAGAAAATCGTGCGGGCGGGAAGGGTGATCCTGTTCGCGGCCGGCGGCCAGCTCCTCGGCGGCTGCCTGCTCGGCGTCCTGTTCTTCGCAGGTATTGGCCTGTCGCTCGGCGGCGGCCATTTTGATGCGCTCTATCTCTGCGTCGCCTGCGCGCTCTCCAGCACCGTGATCATCGTCAAGGTGCTCTACGAAAAGCGCGAGCTCGACACGCTGCCCGGCCGCGTCACGCTTGGCGTTCTGGTGCTCCAGGATATCTTCGCCATCCTGTTTCTGGCGGTGCAGCCGAGCCTTGCCAACCTGCAAGTCAGCGTTATCCTGCTTTCGATCGGCCGTGTCGCGGTGCTGGTCGCGGCAGCGCTCCTGGTCAGCCGCTATGTGCTGCCGCGCCTGTTTCACCAGATCGCCCGCCGCCCCGAATTGATCCTGCTCGGCGCGCTGGCCTGGTGCTTCCTCGTCGCCGAGACCGCCGAGCGGCTCTCGCTGTCGCGCGAGATGGGCGCGCTGATCGCCGGCGTCTCGCTTTCGACCTTTCCTTATGCTCTCGACGTCACGGCCAAGGTCACCACGCTCCGCGACTTCTTCATCACGCTGTTCTTCGTCGCGCTCGGCATGACCATTCCGGTGCCGGGTCTTTCCGTCATCGGCCTCGCGCTGATGATCGCGGCCTTCACGGTGGTGAGCCGCGCAGTCACCACCTTCACCCCGCTCTATCTGATGAAGCAGGGCCTGCGCGCCAGCCTGCTCCCGGCGATCAATCTGGCGCAGATCTCCGAGTTCTCGCTGGTGGTGATCCAGACCGGCGTCGCCGACCACCACATCGCACCCGAGACAGCGAATGCGGCCTCCTTCGCCTTCGTAGTGCTGGCCGTGCTCTCGACCTTCGTGATGACCCGCAGCGACGAGATCATCCGCCGGGCGATCGCTCCCCTGAAGCGGATCGGCCTGCGCGATCTCGACCACGGCCACGCCGAGGAGGGATACGAGGGCGGCCATGGCGAGGCCCGCCGCATCGTTATCCTCGGTTTTTTCCGCGCGGCGAGCGCGCTGCTCGCCGAGATCGAGCGGCAGAACCCGCTGCTGCTCGAGCAGATCACGGTGATCGACTTCAACCCCAATGTGTATCAGACCCTGCTTTCGCGCGGCCTGCACGTGATCTATGGCGATATCAGCAACGTCGACACGCTCCTCCATGCTGGCGTCGGCAAGTCCGAGATGATTATCCTCAGCGTGCCGGATGCACTGTTGAAGGGCGCCAGCAACGAGAAGCTGGTGCGCCACGTGCGGAGCCTCAATCCGAACGCTCTGATCGTGGCGACCGCCGATCTTCTCTCCGATGTCTGCGAGCTCTACGAGGCCGGAGCCAACTATGTCACCGTGACGCGGCTCAGCGACGCCCATGAGCTGTTCACGGTGATCGAAGCCGCCCAGGCCGGCCTCCTGGCCGACAAGCGCGCCGAGCTCGACGTGCGGCTGAACGAGCGGCGCGAGGTGCTTCCCTAGGAGCTCCGGCTGGCCTTCCGCTCGAGCCATTGGCGCCTATATCGCTGGTATCTTCGGTGCAAGCTCGAATGCCTGCCCGAAGGCTGCCTCCGGGCATGTGTGGTTGCGTCCAGGACACTAGCGCCGGGCCCCAAGTCCGGCTAAGCCTCCGGCCATAACCGATAGAGATTGGGAAATGCCCGATACCGTTCAGGAAGTCTTGCAGGCCTTCGCCGGGGGCGAGCTCGTTGTCGTCACCGACGACGAGGACCGCGAGGGCGAGGGCGATCTGATCGTCGCCGCCTCGCTCTGCACCGCCGAGAAGATGGCGTTTATCATCCGCCACACCTCCGGCATCGTCTGCGCGCCCATCACCACCGAGGACGCGCGCCGCCTTCGCCTCGATCCGATGGTCGCCCACAACGATTCCGCCCACACCACGGCGTTCACGGTGTCGGTCGACTACAAGCCCGACGGCGGCACCGGCATCTCGGCGGAGGAGCGCGCCTCGTGTTGCCGCGCGCTCTCCAATCCCAATGCCGGGGCCAACGACTTCGCCCGGCCCGGCCACATCTTCCCGCTGATCGCCAAGGACGGCGGCGTGCTGCTGCGCTCCGGCCATACCGAGGCCGCGGTCGATCTCTGCAAGCTGTCGGGGCTGCCGCCGGTCGGCGTCATCAGCGAATTGATGAACGACGACGGCAGCGTGATGAAGGGCGAGCAGGTCGCCCGCTTCGCCGCCCAGCACAAGCTCAGGCACGTCACGATTGCCGACATGATCGCCTATCGCCAGGCGCGCGAGAAGCTGATCGAGCGGGTCTCGACGTTCGTCACTGAGAGCCCGATCGGACCGCTCCAGGGCTATGCCTACCGCTCGCCGTTCGATTCCATCGCGCACGTCGCCTTCGTCTATAATGGCGTCGGCGACGGGAGGAACGTGCTGACGCGCTTCCACAAGCCGAACATCGTCAAGGACACCTTTACCGGCCACAAGCGCATGGCGGCCGTGCTGGAGCACTTCAAGAAGGCCGGCCGTGGTGTGCTGGTTTACTTGCGCGACGGTGCGGCCGGTGTTCCCGTGGCGCCGCTGCCGGATGAAACCTCGATGGAGGCCGACCGCAACCGCCAGTGGCGCGAAGTCGGCGTCGGCGCGCAGATCCTGCGCGATCTCGGCGTCACCTCGATCCGGCATCTCACCTCGTCTGTGCACGACTACAAGGGATTGTCGGGTTTCGGTATCGAGATCGTCGCTAACGAGCAGCTCGATACCTGATACTGTCATTTCGGGATGGCGCACGGCTCCGGACTGGGATCTCGGCGTAGCAGTGACTAGGATGTCGGGTTTCGCGCTCGCCCCGGAATGACCGAAACCAGGATGCATTTGCACTTGTTGCCGCGGCGCTCTAATTTGTCGGGCAATTATTGACGGAACAGACGCGAAAGGACGTTTCATGAGCGTGCGCCCCCAGGCCAAGGACAAGCCGGCTGCGGCTTCTTTCCAGTGGGACGATCCGTTCCTGCTCGACGAGCAGCTCACCGAAGACGAGCGCATGGTACGCGACACCGCGCGCGCCTACGCCCAGGACAAGCTGTTGCCGCGCGTCGCCAAGGCCTATCTCGAAGAGAAGACCGATCGCGAGATCTTCAACGAGATGGGCGAACTCGGCCTGATCGGCATCACGCTGCCAGAGGAGTATGGCTGCGCCAATGCAGGCTATGTGGCCTACGGCCTCGTCGCGCGGGAGATCGAGCGTGTCGATTCCGGCTATCGTTCGATGAACTCGGTGCAGTCCTCGCTGGTGATGTATCCGATCTACGCCTATGGCGACGAGAACCAGCGCAAGAAATACCTGCCGAAGCTCGCCAGCGGCGAGTGGGTCGGCTGCTTCGGCCTGACCGAGCCCGACGCCGGCTCCGATCCGGCCGGGATGAAGACCCGCGCAGAGAAGGTCTCGGATGGCTATCGGTTGACTGGTACCAAGATGTGGATCTCGAACGCGCCGATCGCCGACGTGTTTGTGGTTTGGGCCAAGTCGGCCGAGCACGACAACCAGATCCGCGGCTTCGTGCTGGAGAAGGGCATGAAAGGCCTCTCCGCGCCGAAGATCGGCGGCAAGCTGTCGCTTCGCGCCTCCATCACCGGCGAGGTCGTGATGGACGGCGTCGTGGTCCCCGAGAGTGCGTTGCTGCCGAACGTCTCCGGCCTCAAGGGTCCGTTCGGCTGCCTCAACCGCGCCCGCTACGGCATCTCCTGGGGCGCGCTTGGCGCCGCCGAGGACTGCATGCACCGCGCCCGGCAGTATACGCTCGACCGCAAGCAGTTCGGCAAGCCGCTCGCCGCAACCCAGCTGGTGCAGAAGAAGCTCGCCGACATGGAGACCGAGATCGCACTCGGCCTCCAGGCCTCATTGCGCGTCGGCCGCCTGATGGACGAGGGCAAGTTCGCGCCCGAGATGATCTCGATCGTCAAGCGCAACAATTGCGGCAAGGCGCTCGATATCGCCCGCGTCGCGCGCGACATGCACGGCGGTAACGGCATCTCGATCGAGTACCATGTCATGCGCCACGTCCATAACCTCGAGACCGTCAACACCTACGAGGGCACCCACGACGTTCACGCCCTGATCCTCGGACGTGCGATCACGGGCATCCAGGCGTTTTTCTAGAGGCCCCGGCGTTCGGTGTTGGCTGATTTGCTCCGCTGTCATCGTCCGCCTTGTGCGCATTGCGCACCGGTGCGGACGATCCAGTATCCCAAAGATCTCGCCTTCGCCTCGGGCGCCGCAGCGTACTGGATACCCCGCCTTTGCGGGGTATGACGAAGAGCGTGGCGGTACGTACAGGAAGAGCCATGTCCGACAACGACGACGTCCCGTTCAACCGCAACTTTCCACTCAAAGCCGGAATCGTCGAGGAGGTCCGCCCGGGCGTGCGGCGCGTGCTCTGTAACAATCCCAGCCCGTTCACCTTCACCGGCACGGTGAGCTACATCGTCGGTCAGGGCAACGTCGCAATCGTCGATCCCGGTCCGGCCGATGAGGCGCATGCGGCTGCACTGCTCGATGCCGTGCGCGGCGAGACCGTAACGCATATCCTCGTCACCCACACCCACCGCGACCATTCGCCGAACACCGCCCGTATCAAGCAAGCGACGGGCGCGACCGTCTATGCCGAGGGGCCGCATCGCGCCTCGCGTCCGCGCTTCGAGAGCGAAAAGCACAATCCGGAATCCGGCACCGACCGCGATTTCGTGCCCGATGTCAGAGTCGCCCATGGCGACGTCATCGAGGGCGCCGGCTGGCGGCTCGAAGCGGTCGCGACGCCCGGTCACACCGCCAATCACCTTGCGTTCGCCTGGCCCGAGCGAAAGTTCAACTTCGTCGGCGACCACGTGATGGGCTGGTCGACCTCTATCGTGGCCCCGCCCGACGGCTCGATGATCGATTACATGGAGTCGCTGGATCGGCTCGCCGCGCGCGAGGAGGATCTGTATTTCTCCGGCCATGGCCCCGAGATCCCGGACGGCCCGCGCTTCGTGCGGTTCCTGATCCGTCACCGCAAGGCGCGCGAGGCCTCCATCCTGCATCGCCTCGCCAAGGGCGAGGCCGACATTCCGACCATGGTGCGCGCGATCTATATCGGCATCGATCCGAGGCTGACGACGGCCGCCGGTTATTCGGTGCTGGCGCATCTGGAGGATCTCGTCGCCCGCGGCGTGGTGGCGACGGATGGTGATCCAGTGATCGGCGGGACGTACCGGATGGCGAGCTAGCCTCTCGTCATTCCGGGGCGATGCGAAGCATCGAGCCCGGAATCCATCGGGCCGCAGCGTTCGTGGATGAATGGATTCTCAGATGCGCAATTGCCCATCATAGCTCGCGCTAACGCGCGCCCCGGATTGACGGAGACCTACTTTTTCACTGTCTTCGCGGGCGCCTTGGGCGGCGCGACTGGCGTCTTCTTCACCGGCTTCAGCGCATCGGCATCGGCGGCGGCGTTGAGATCGTCGATGAATTTTATGACGCGGGCGGCGTTGCTGCCGAGGTCGCTCTCGAAATAGCGCGAGGCGGAGCGGATATCGACGCGGGAATCGTCGCCGTCGGGCACGACCCGGATCGAGATGTCCTCACGGAAACCCATGATCGGCGAGCGCGCCACCGCCTCGATCCGGCCGATGCGGCGCGGCGGCTGCGGCGCGCGCTCGTCGATCACGAGCCATTTGCGCTTGTTGACGAGCTGGAGCGCGATTGCATAGGCGCGGTCGACCGAGATCTCGAGCTCGATCGGCTCGATATCAGGGTAGAAATGACGCTGCTGTTCGGCCGAATAGAGGCCGGCATAGACGGCCGGATTGGCGCCGTCGCCGGTGCGCAGGCGCGCCAGCGCATCGAAGCGCGGTGGATCGATCGGATCGGTGGTGATGTCGTGGATCGCCGGCAACTTGCGGTATTGCAGGCCGAGATAGGCGGGATAAGCGAGGATCGCGCCGTCGATCAGGAAGGCGAGCAGGATGCGCGCCATCCCGCGCGAGCCGTTCTGCCAGATCGCGGCAAAGCCGGCGAGCCCGAACAGGATGGAGAGCGCGGCGATCGCGAGGCCGCCGAGGAAGGTCGCGAGCGCCGGCTTCATCTCCAGGAAGCCGAAGCGGACGATGACGATAGAGACCAGCACCGCCACCACCGCGAACACGGCCAGATTGCGCGCCCAGCTCGCGAGACTGGACACGGGCTCCGACTGATAGGGAGCGGAAAACCTGCGGGCCATGGGTAAGCTCTGCCGGGGTTTTGGGGCGGTGCCGCCGTGCGAAATGGCGGAATTGCCGGATGCGCCGTTGAGACCACGGCCCGGCAGCAAATTCAAGGGTCGTCCACCCTCCCCCTCCGGGGGCCTCCAGGGGAGGGTGGATCACCAAACCTACGCCGCAGCGTTCGGGAAGCGATAATCCTTGAACTGGTCGCGCAGCGCGGTCTTCAGGATCTTGCCGGTCGCCGTATGCGGGATACCGTCGACGAAAGCGACGTCGTCGGGCATCCACCATTTGGCGATCTTGCCGTCCATGAACTTCAGGATGTCCTCGCGCGTGGCCTGCTGGCCCTGCTTGAGTTGCACGATCAGGAGCGGGCGTTCGTCCCATTTGGGATGGTAGACGCCGATCACGGCGGCTTCCGCCACGGCCGGGTGGCCGATCGCCAGGTTCTCCAGGTCGATCGAGGAGATCCACTCGCCGCCGGACTTGATCACGTCCTTGGAGCGGTCGGTGATCCGCATGTAGCCGGCCTCGTCGATGGTCGCGACGTCGCCGGTATCGAAGAAGCCGTCCTCGTCGAGGATCTCGGCGTCGAGGTGGTAATAGGCCTTGGCGACCGCGGGGCCGGAGACCTTGAGACGGCCGAAGGTCTTGCCGTCCCAGGGCAGTTCCTTGCCGGCATCGTCGGTGATCTTCATCTCGACGGCGAACGGCGCGTAGCCCTGCATCTGGAGCACGTCGAGCCGCGCCTCGCCGGTGGCGTCGGTGAACGGCGGCTTCAGCGCCGCGACGCTGCCGATCGGGCTCATCTCGGTCATGCCCCAGGCGTGGCGGACGTTCGAGCCCATGTCGAGGAAGGCCTTGATCATCGAGCGCGGCATCGCCGAGCCGCCGCAGATCACCATCTTCAAATGTGGCAGCTTGAGATTGTTGGCGGCCATGTGCTGGAGCAGCATCAGCCACACCGTCGGCACGCCCGCGGTGTGCGTCACCTTCTCGGTCGAGAGCAGCTCATAGACCGAGGCGCCGTCGAGCTTGGCGCCGGGCATCACCAGCTTGGTGCCTTGCGAGGGCGCGGAGAAGGCGATGCCCCAGCTGTTGGCGTGGAACAGCGGCACCACCGGCAGCATCGTCTCGGAGGCACTGGTGCCGAGCGCGTCGACATTGTTGGCCATCAGCGCGTGCAGCACGTTGGAGCGATGCGAATACAGCACGCCCTTCGGATCGCCCGTCGTGCCGGAGGTGTAGCACATCGCGGCCGCCGTGTTCTCGTCAAAGTCCTTCCATTTGAATTGGCCGTCGGCCTCTGCGATCCAGTCCTCGTAGGCGACCACGTTCTTCAGCGTGGTCTGCGGCATGTGCGCCTTGTCGGTGAGCACGACGTAGCGCTCCACGCTCGGCAGCTTGTCGGCGATCTTCTCCAGCACGGGAACGAAGGTGATGTCGGTCATCACGATGCGGTCCTGCGCATGGTTGATGATCCAGGCGATCTGCTCGGGGAAAAGGCGAGGATTGACGGTATGGCAGATGGCGCCGATGCCCATGATGCCGTACCAGACCTCGAGATGGCGCCAGGTGTTCCACGCGATCGTCGCAACGCGGTCGCCGAGCTTGATGCCGTCATGCTCCAGCATCTGCGAGACCTTGAGCGCGCGCTGGTGGATTTCGGCATAAGTGGTGCGGTGGATCGGTCCCTCGACCGAGCGGGTGACGACCTCCTGCTTGCCATGAATCCTGGCGGCGTGTTCGATGATCCGGTGGCAGAGCAGGGGCCAATCTTGCATCAGACCAAGCATTCAGACGTTCCTCCGAGTAAGGCTGGACTTGTTATCGCTCTCAGCACTGGGCCAAAGAATTGTCATGAGTTTTAGCCTGCCGGACTTTCGCCGCAAATGGTCTTGTCGCGGTTATATGTCCGCTGGCGCGGCAATGGTTACCGTCGGGCTCGGGCTGTCGCTTATGCTGCCGGAGCCGGTGAGCGCGCGAAAATATGCTGCACCGCTCGATATCTTTGGTCTTGGTGCGCCACGGCCACGCGCGCCGGTTCATTTGGCCCGAATTCCGCTACCGAAGCCGCGCCCGGAGCAGGCGCCCAAAGGGCCGGAGAGGGGCCCAGACAAGACTGTGCCGGCCGCCGACGGCAAGCCTTCCCCTGACAAGCCTTCCCCCGACGAACCTTCCGCCGACAAATCCGGTGCCGATAAGCCCGTCGAGGCCGCGCCGCCGCCCGAGAAACAGGCTTCGGCCTGCCGGCTCGCACTGACCGAGGAGATTGCGATCGCGCCCTCGATCCCGGAAATCCGCGGCGCCGGCGGCTGCGGCGGCGAGGATCTGGTGCGGCTCGAAGCCATCGTGCTGCCGGACAGGCGCAAGGTGCCGGTCAAGCCGGCGGCGGTCCTGCGCTGCACCATGGCCTCCGCGATCGCCGATTGGGTCCGCACGGACATGGTGCCGCTGGCCACAAGCCTCGGTTCGACCATCGCCGATCTCGATAATTTCGATTCCTTCGAGTGCCGCGGCCGTAACCGCATCGCGGGCGCGATGCTGTCCGAGCATGGCAAGGCCAATGCACTCGACGTCCGTGCCATCAAGCTCGCCAATGGCCAGTCGATCGGCCTGACCGACCGGGCCATGTCGCGCGAGGTGCGCGAGCGCGTCCTGCATTCGGTCTGCTCCCGCTTCACCACCGTGCTGGGCCCGGGCTCGGACTGGTATCACGAGGATCACATCCATCTCGACCTGGCACAGCGGCGCAACGACTACCGGATCTGCCAGTGGAACGTCTGGGATCCCTTGCCCCAGGTGGCGCCGCTGCTGCCGGCGGAGCGGCCCGAAGAGGCTCCGCCGCGTGAGGTTGCGGCCAGGCCGGAAACGAAGGATGGGGGTGATGAGGAAACGGCGAAGCGTGCCGCGCCCGCCGATAAGCCGGCGGCGGATGCCGGCCAGGGCCAGTCGCCGCGTAAGCCGGTAACGAAAAAGCGCCGGTGAAACCGGCGCTTTTGAAAAGCCTCAGGCAGGGCCCACTCAGTAGGAAGAATTGGAACCGCCGCCCTGAAGCGCGAGGCGCGAATTGTAGGGCGAGTCGCCGTGCTTCGGCTCCAGCACCACGACGATGGTGCCGACCTTGACGCGGTTGTAGAGGTCGATTGCGTCTTCGTTGGTCAGGCGGATGCAGCCCGATGAGATCGAGGCGCCGATATATTCCGGCTGGTTGGTGCCGTGGATGCGGAACAGCGTGTCCTTGCCGCCCGAGTAGAGATACATCGCTCGCGAGCCCATCGGATTGTCCGGACCGGGCGCGACGAAGGTCGGCACACCCAGGCGTGAAATCTCGCCCGGCGTCGGGTGCCAGGCCGGCCACTCGGTCATGCTGCCGACCTTGGCGATACCGGACCACGCCATGGCCTCTTCGCCGACGGTGATGCCGTAGCGGATCGCCTTGCCGCCATCCATCACGTAGTAGAGGTAATGGTTGTCGGAATCGACCACGATCGAGCCCGGCGCTTCCTTGCGGTGGTATTCGACGATGGCGCGGCGGAACGGCTCCGCGACCGGGGTATTCTCGTACCGGACCTTGGCAAGCAGTTCCTTGTCCTTCGGCTTGAAGGCTTTGGTGTCGGTCGCTTCAAAATGCGTGGCCTGCATGCAACCCGACAGCATCAGGCCGGCAGCCAAAATGACTAACTTAACTTTCAGCGACGACATGGTTTGGTTCCAATCAAAACAATACCGTGCGGAAATCCCGAGCGTAGCGCCCGAGTTCCTCGACTCCGTTAGTCCCATTATCGTTGAAATCTGCCACAATTCCAGCTCTTAAGGCCTTTTCCCGCGCTGCGAGACCCTAGCTGTGGCTTTTTTGCCGCAAGTTTGCAGCCTCGGCGTCGGTTTTCGGGCCAAAGCGTGCCGAACTGTCCCGTCCTGCCACGGTAGAGCCGCGGGGCGGCCACAAATGCAAACGCTCCGTTAATGTGCTTGTCATCGTGAACTTGTCAGAATCGCGCTAAGGGCTGTCACTCTGTCGCAGGCCCCCGCTGGAGTTGTGCATGTTTTCTGTGTTCGTTCCCTCCGAGTCCTCGCTCAAGAAGGCCGTCATCGACGATCTCACGGCAGTGCCGGAGCATGCGGTGTGGATCGACCTGTTCAACCCGACAGCGGCCGAGGACAAGGCGGTGGAGCGGCTCTCGGGCATCGCGATCCCGACCCGGGAGGACATGCAGGAGATCGAGATCTCCAGCCGCCTCTATATCGAGAGCGGCGCGCGCTACATGACGGCGACGCTGATGTGCCACTCCGACACGGACATGCCTCGGACCACGGCGGTCACCTTCATCCTCGGCGACCACCGCCTGGTGACGGTGCGCTACGATCAGCCCAAGCCCTTTGCGCTGGTCGAGGCCAAGCTGGCCCGCTCCTGTACGCCGGGGATCGCCGGCGAGATGGTGCTGATGGAGCTGCTGGACGCGGTGATCGACCGTTGCGCCGACATTCTGGAGCGGTGTGGCGCCGAGATCGACCAGGTCTCGCACGACATCTTCGAGCCGGAGAGCGAACGTCACGGTCACGCCAAGCAATATTCCCAGATCCTGATCTCGATCGGCCGCAAGGGCGATCTGACCTCCAAGGTTCGCGAGAGCCTGGTCTCGATCGGCCGCGTCGTCGCCTTCCTCTCGGCTGTGGTAGAAGGCGTGAAATGGTCGAAGGACATGCGCGAGCAGCTCAAGACCATGCAGCGCGACGTGGTCTCACTGACCGACCACGCCTCCTATCTCTCGAGCAAGATCACCTTCGTGCTCGACGCCATGCTCGGCGTCGTCAATCTCGAGCAGAACAACATCATCAAGCTGTTTTCGGTCATGGCCGTTGTCCTGATGCCGCCGACGCTGATCGCCTCAATCTACGGCATGAACTTCAAGATGATGCCGGAACTCGAATGGACGCACGGCTATCCGCTGGCGCTGGTGCTGATGCTGATCGCGGCGATCGTCCCGTACTGGATCTTCAAGTGGAAGAAGTGGTTGTAATAGCTACCGAGACCTTTCGCCGTTTGCACAGACACGACGGTTGGTGTCGCAGAATAGAGCGGGATTGAGGCTGCGCGGTGATACGTGCTCTCCGCCCCAATTCCTCCGGTAAAATTTGAGCGGTGGGCTGAACGTTTGCGCGAAACTTGTCTGCGATAAGCAGTGCGTAGCCGCGAGGAACAGCCATGGTTGAAAAACACATAACGTCGCCCCGCAACGTCATCGATCTGGCGAACTATCGTCAGGTTCTGGCGAGCGGCAAGGCGTCGTCGATGTCGGCACGCATGTGTCGGCACTGTGGTGCTCCGCTGCTCGACGGTGAGAACGACGACGACTGCTCGACTGCACTCAACGCCGCAGCTCCCCGGCTGCGCGAACGGTCGCGTCGGATTCGACTCGATTGAGCAACGGAAGGAAGGGCGGGCGATCCAGGTCTTGCGGCGGCTTTGTCTGGATCGCCTTGCTTCCCTAGCACTGCTTCCAACGACGGCGAGCGAGCCTACACGTGCTGGCCGCCGTTGATGTGGATCTCGGCGCCGTTGACGTAGGACGATGTCTCCGTGCACAGCACGTAGATGATCTTGGCGACCTCGTCCGGCGTGCCGAGCCGGTGCATCGGGATCTGCTGCTCCACGATCTTCTCCGTGCCCGGCGACAGGATGGAGGTGTCGATCTCGCCCGGCGCAATGGCGTTGACGCGCACGCCGATGCGGCCGAAGTCCGACGCCATCTCGCGCGTTAGCGATGCGAGTGCGGCCTTGGAGGTCGCATAGGCCGCACCCGCGAAGGGATGCACCCGCGAGCCCGCGATCGAGGTGACGTTTACCACCGAGCCTTTGGCCGTCTTCAATTCCTCGATCAGTCCGCGCGCGATCATGATCGGCGCGAAGAAGTTGACGTTAAACACGTGCGTCCAGGTGTCGAGATCGGTGTCGACCGAACCGAGCCTGGAGCCGCCCGGTCCCTTCGGCGAGATCGCGGCGTTGTTGACCAGCGCATGCAGCATGCCGCCCTCGAGGCGGTTGCGAATGTCCGAGATCGCGCGCGTCGTGTCCGCGGGATTGCCGAGGTCGACCTGGATGTGATCCTCGGGGCCTGCGTCCCACGGACAATCCTCAGGGAACGGATGCCGCGAGCAGGTGATGACGCGCCAGCCCGCCGAGGAGAAGCGGATCACGGTGGCGTGGCCGATGCCGCGGCTCGCTCCGGTCAGGAGCAGCGTGCGGCGCGGCGCATTGGAGGGCTGCGGCATTGAAGTCTTTCCGGTCAGGGGTACATCCGCGTCTTGGACCACGGCTGGCCGACGGCGTCACGGCGAAATTCGATGCGGTCGTGCAGGCGGAATGGGCGGTCGTGCCAGAACTCGATGCGCGACGGCGTGACGCGCCAACCGCTCCAGCCCGGCGGTCGCGGCACCTCGCCGATGACGTGCTTGGCGGCGACCTTGGCGATAGCCTGCTCGAAGGCAAAGCGGCTTTCCAGCGGCTGCGACTGCTTGCTCGCCCAGGCGCCGATCTGCGCCTGCTTGGGGCGGGTGGCGAAATAGGCATCGGCCTCGGCCTCGGACACCGGCGTCACGTTGCCGCGGATGCGAACCTGACGGCGCAGCGATTTCCAGTGAAAAAGTAACGCGGCCTTAGGATTTGCGGCGAGCTCGCGGCCCTTCTGGCTGGCGATGTGGCTGTAGAAGACGAAACCCGCGGAATCGAAGCCTTTCATCAGCACCATGCGCACGTCCGGCAGCCCGTCGGCGTCGACGGTCGCGAGCGCCATGGCGTTCGGATCGTTCGGCTCGCTCTTGATCGCCTCGTTCAGCCAGGCCTCGAACAGCGCAAAAGGCTCGTCGGCGGCGGTGAAATCACCGGATGTTAAGGGTGTCTGGTGTCTCATCGAAGTCGTGTCGGTCATGTCTGGAGTCCGAGTTGCGTCCTGAGGTCCAAAACGCGTTGGTGTCCGCTACCGCCCTATATAGGGCATGGGGACGCGTTGGCCTATCCGCGATGCGGCCGTCCGGCTTTGTCATGACGATGATTCTGATCGGGCTCGGCGCCGGCGGTTGCAGCTTTTCCCGCAGCGAGAGCAGTGCGTATGCCAAGGCCGACGACAGCGACCTCACCGGCTCGATCGTGCGGGCGGCAAAGGAGGCCGCACCGACCGAGACCGATCTCGCCTTCGCCCGCAACGCCGCCTCCGACGTCCTGAGCCAGGGCGACAAGGATTCCAGCCAGCACTGGGAGAATCCGCAGACCGGTGCACGGGGCTCAGTGACCCCGATCGCGCAGTCCTACGCCGCCGAGGACGGCCGCAAGTGCCGCGATTTCCTGGCGAGCTATGTCAACGGCAGCACCGAAAGCTGGCTTCAGGGCGCCGGCTGCCAAAGCAGCCGTGGCCGTTGGGAGATTCATACGCTAAAGCCGTGGCGGAGTTAGGAATCGGCTCCGCGGGGCTAGTTGCAAAAATGCCACTGGTCCCCCACATGAATCCCAGGTGGGGCGGGGAGCCCTTTGAACATATCGATTTCCGAGAGGAGACGTGACGGATGCGCGACCCCTATGAGGTCTTGGGGGTGCCGCGGAGCGCCAGCGCTGCCGCGATCAAGAGCGCCTATCGCAAGCTTGCCAAGAAGCACCATCCCGACAGCAACAAGAACGACCCGAAGGCGGCCGAGCGCTTCGCTGAGCTCAATACCGCCAACGAGATCCTCGGCGACGAGGACAAGCGCAAGCAGTTCGATCGCGGCGAGATCGACGCCGACGGCAAGCCGCGGTTCCAGGGCTTTCCTGGCGGCGGCGGTCCGCGCGGGCGCGCGGGTCCCGGCGGGTTCGAAAGCTATACGTTCCGCAGCGGCGGTGCGGGCGCAGGCCCGGGCGGAGGCGCGTTCGAGGACATCCTCAACAGCATGTTCGGCGGCGGGATGCGCGGTGCGCGGCCCGGTGCCGGCGGCGCCGGGCAGTTCGAATTCGACACCGGCGGGATCGGGCTGGATCTCGACCTGAACGTCGCCATGACCGTCTCGCTGGAAGAGTCGGTGCAGGGCGGGGAGAAGCGCGTCCGATTGCCATCCGGCAAGGAACTCAACGTCAAGATTCCGGTCGGCGTCGTCAGCGGCCAGCAGATCCGGCTGAAGGGGCAGGGCGAGACCGTGCCTGGC
The DNA here is from genome assembly GCF_029051685.1 of Bradyrhizobium sp. CSA207. GTDB lineage: Bacteria > Pseudomonadota > Alphaproteobacteria > Rhizobiales > Xanthobacteraceae > Bradyrhizobium. The sequence goes on from NZ_JAACFT010000013.1 coordinate 130,825, forward strand.
CATCCGCCCGGCGATCTCCTGATCACCATCACCGTCGCGCCGCACGCCTTCTTCAAGGTCGAGGGCGCCGATCTGCGGGTCGACTTGCCGGTCACGCTCTACGAGGCGGTGCTCGGCGCCAAGGTACGCGTGCCCACCCTCGGCAATGCCGTGGAGCTCTCGGTCCCCAAAAACACCTCCAGCGGCCGGACCTTCCGTCTCAAGGGCAAGGGTCTGCCCAAGGCGGGCGGAACCGGCGACCTCTTCGTCACCGTCAGGATTATTCTACCGGACGGGAACGACGCCGAGCTTGAGGCATTGATGGAAAAGTGGCGGGACCAACATCCCTACAATCCGCGTAGCGGGCTCGGCTAGGGCGCTTATCCGAGGCCGCTTCGACGATCGGAGCATTCTCTTCCCGAACGGATGATGCTCAACATGCGGCTGAAGCGCGGATCGCGCTTCAGCGTCGATGTGAACGACGTGTCGGTTGTCCGGCGGGGCAAGCGATAAAAAGGTGCGGCCTCGAGAGGGGGACCAGCGCGGTACCAAAAACCCCAATCGAGGCCGCCCGCGTCGATCGGCGGATCGAACGCTGCTCAGTTTCGCGTGAGCATCCGGTGCGATAATGAGACGCGCCGATGTCCTGATTCCAAATTTTCAATGTCGGAATCGAGGCACCGCGTTCGCGCGGGTTGTCTAGGTGCCGCTTTTCTCTGCCTGGTCGTAGACGGCGTGCGCCACCTTGGTCAGCCGGTCGCGGTCACCGCTGCCGCTGACGACGTAGCCGACGCCGCGGTCGGCCCAGAACAGCGCTCCGTCCTTGTCCGTTTTGGCGTAGCGCATCTGCGTCGCGCCGCTCTCGGTCTTGGCGGTGTAGATCGTGTAGCGCTCGCCCGAGGGGCCCTCATACATCAGGAACGACGCGGGCCCGTTCGGCCCCGGCAGCAGCCGGCCGCCGACGAGCTTAAGTCCGCTCGCCTCCAGGTTCGGCGCGAACACGGTCCAGCCGCAGCGCCTGGTCAGCCAAGCCTGGAGGTGGTCGCGTTCGTTGCCGCCGACCTCCACGGGGTGACGAACCTCGACGACATAGAGGCGGTGGGCATCGAGCGCGTCGGCCGTGAAGCTCTGGAAGGTCGAGGGCGCGTTGGCGGCGCCATGCGCCACCCAGCCGGCCGCGCCGCCGGCAACGAAGGCAACCAGCGCGGCCGCGACCGCGCCATAAAGCCACTGCCTCGGGCGGCGCTCCAGCCGCTCCAGTTCCAGCCGCGCTGGCACCGGCTCTTGGGCGACGGCATCGTAGCGGGCGTGCAGCATCTCGGCCATGGCGCGCCAGGATTGCACCCGCTCGGCATCCTCGGGGTGGGCGGCGAGCCAGGCCTCGACGTCGGCACGGCGCTCGGCCGGCAGTTCGCCGTCGATATAAGCGTGCAGCTCGTCCTCGGTGACTGGAATATTGCGCTCGTTCATATCGGTCGTCTCTGGCTCTGCGGCCCAAAATATCGTTCGCGGCTAACGTGCGCTTTGTCCCTCTGCAAGCAGACGACGCGATATGCGCGATGCATCAACTCTGCCATCATTTCACCCGCCTGAGCGCCGGGCGCTCGCCCTCCAGCGATGCCTTGACGTGGGCGCGGGCTCGCGCCAGGCGCGACATCACAGTGCCGATCGGCACGCCCTGGATGTCGGCGACCTCGCGGTAGCTCATGCCCTCCAGCATCACCAGCAGCAGCACCGAGCGCTGCTCCTCGACGAGCGTCGCCAGCGCCCTTTCGATGTCGCGTCCTTCGGCTTCGGTCCCGCTGGCATCGGGGTTGTTCTCCGTCAGCTGCATGAATTGCGGCCGTCTTGCCAGCGATCGGCGTCGGTTCTTGTTGAGGTTGGTCAGGATGGTGTAGAGCCAGCTCCTGACGTCGCCGCCGAGAAACAATCGTTCCGAACGCAGCGCCCGCACCAAGGTGTCCTGCACCAGATCGTCGGCCGCATCCGCATCGCGCGTCAGTGCGCGGGCGTAGCGGCGCAACGCCGGGATCATGGCTTCGACACTCTGGCGAAACGCACTCATGGCCGTCTTGACGTCCTTACGTTCGGCGCGAGCGCCTCAACGATGATAACACCCGAACGGAACGGCTATTCCGGCGCTTCAAACAGCGTTAACGCCGCGGATTAGGACTGTACCGCGAAGGAGGGCTGGTGTACCTCCAGACCTCAACCCCGCTCTATGGGACATCAAGAAAATGGCGCAGAATTCAGGTCTGATGCAGGGACTGATGCAAGGCAAGCGCGGGGTGATCCTCGGCGTTGCCAACAACCGTTCGATCGCCTGGGGCATCGCCAAGGCATGCCATGCGGCCGGCGCCGAGCTCGCCTTCACCTACCAGGGCGATGCGCTGAAGAAGCGCGTCGAGCCGCTCGCCGCCGAGATCGGCGGCCTCGTGCTCGGCCATTGCGACGTCACCGATGCCGCGACCATCGACGCGGCGTTCGCGGTGCTGCAGGAGAAGTGGGGCAAGATCGACTTCCTGGTGCACGCGATCGCCTATGGCGAGCAGCTCGACGGCCGTTACGTCGACACCACGCAGGAGAATTTCACCAAGTCGATGCTGATCTCCTGCTATTCGCTGACCGCGGTCACGCAGCGCGCGGAGAAGCTGATGACCGACGGCGGTTCGATCATCACGCTCAGTTATTACGGCGCCGAGAAGTGGATGCCGCATTACAACGTGATGGGCGTGGCAAAAGCTGCGCTGGAGGCCAGCGTGCGCTATCTCGCTGCCGATCTCGGCGAGAAGAACATCCGCGTCAACGCGATTTCGGCGGGGCCGATCAAGACGCTCGCCGCCTCCGGCATCGGCGATTTCCGCTATATCCTGAAGTGGAACGAGCACAACGCGCCGATGCGCCGCAACGTGTCCACCGAAGACGTCGGCGGCAGCGCGCTGTATTTCCTCTCCGACCTGTCGCGCGGCGTCACCGGCGAGGTGCATCACGTCGATTCCGGCTATCATGTGCTGGGCATGAAGCGCCCCGATGCGCCGGACATTTCGCTGGGTGGCAAGGACTAGAGCATGATCCGGAAAAGTGGGTACCGGTTTTCCGACAAGATCATGCTCAAGCAAGAAAACTAACTTCCTGAAATGCCCGTGCCCACGACCTACTTTCTTCGCCATGGCGAGACCGAGTGGAATGCGCTCGGACGGCTCCAGGGCACCAAGGACGTTCCGCTCAATGCGCGGGGCCGCGGGCAGGCGGTGCATGCCGCGGGCGTGCTGGCGGACCTCTTCAAGCGCGACGGGAAGGACAAGGCGGCGCTGCCTTACGTGTCGAGCCCGCTCGGCCGTGCGCGCATGACCATGGAACTTGTGCGCGGCAGCCTCGAACTACCGCCTGCCGACTATTCGCTCGACGATCGCCTGCGCGAGATCGGCTACGGCGTCTGGGAGGGGCTGACGCTGGCCGAAAGCGAGGCAGCCGATCCCGACGTCTATGCAAACCGCCTCGCCGACAAATGGACGGTGGCGCCAGCGGGGGGCGAGACCTATGCGGCCGTGCAGCTGCGCATGCTCGACTGGTACGAGTCGCTGCTGATTGACACGGTCGCAGTCGCCCACGGCGGTACCTGCCGGGCCCTGATGGTTGCGCTCGGCATCGAAACCCCGGCCAGCGCCGCCGAGCTCTATATCGAGCAGGGCGCCGTCTATGTCTTCCGCGACGGGCGACTGGAGAAGTATAGTTAAGTCCTGCGAGCATCATCCGGGGCGGTGCTGCGGTTTGACCCCCGGCCCCTCGCGCGTTACCACACGCCGGAACCAAGCGAGCAGCGCATGTCCTTCAACACCTTCGGCCACATGTTCCGCGTGACCACCTTTGGCGAGAGCCATGGGGTGGCGATCGGCTGCGTGGTCGACGGCTGTCCGCCGCTGATCCCGCTCACCGAGGCCGATATCCAGCAGGACCTCGACCGCCGCCGGCCCGGCCAGTCGCGCTTCACGACCCAGCGCCAGGAGCCGGACCAGGTCAAGATCCTGTCCGGCGTGATGGCGCATCCCGAAACCGGCGTTCAGGTGACGACCGGCACACCGATCGGGCTTTTGATCGAGAACACCGACCAGCGCTCCAAGGACTATTCCGAGATCAAGGACAAGTTTCGCCCGGGCCACGCCGACTTCACCTACGAGGCCAAATACGGCCTGCGCGATTATCGCGGCGGCGGGCGCTCATCCGCGCGCGAGACCGCCACGCGGGTTGCCGCCGGCGCGATCGCGCGAAAGGTGCTGCCAGACGTCAAAGTGCGCGGCGCGCTGGTGCAGATGGGCCCGCACAAGATCGATCGCGACAAATGGGACTGGGACGAGATCGCTAACAATCCGTTCTTCTGTCCCGACAAGGACAAGGCGGCGTTCTTCGAGAGCTATCTCGACGACATCCGCAAGAGCGGCTCCTCGATCGGCGCAGTGCTCGAGATCGTCGCCGAGGGTGTGCCGGCAGGATTGGGCGCGCCGATCTACGCCAAGCTCGATGCCGAGCTCGCCTCCGCGATGATGAGCATCAACGCGGTGAAGGGTGTCGAGATCGGCGCCGGCTTTGGCGCCGCCGAACTCACCGGCGAGGAGAACGCGGACGAGATGCGCACCGGCAACGACGGCACGCGCTTCTTATCCAACCATGCCGGCGGCGTTCTGGGCGGCATCTCCACGGGACAGCCGGTGGTGGTGCGCTTCGCCGTGAAGCCGACCTCGTCGATCCTCCAGCCGCGCCTGACTGTCGATCGCCACGGCGCCGACACCGAGATCATGACCAAGGGCCGCCACGACCCCTGCGTCGGCATCCGCGCCGTCCCGGTCGGCGAAGCCATGATGGCCTGCGTGCTGGCCGATCACTTCTTGCGCGATCGCGGCCAGGTGGGACGTTGATGTCGCGGTACTAGCCCACCGCGCAGCTTGACGATCCCACAACTTCGTCCGCAAATGCGGTCATGGAAACCTCCGAGCTCCAGCGCACCATCAATTGGCTGATCGACGGCGCCTGGTCGTCGAAGGCCCCGGCCGAGATGACTGCGGAAGCCTGCGAACGTATGGTCGCAGCGGGTCTGCCGTTATGGCGGTTCGGCATCTTCATCCGCACGCTGCATCCCGAAATTTTCGGCCGCAACTTCATCTGGCGGGAGGGGCAGGAGGTCGAGATCGGCACGGCCGATTTCGAGATCCTGGAGACGCCGGAATTCGCCAGAAGTCCTCTGCGGGTCGTATTCGAACAGGGACTGGAGGTGCGGGGCCGCATGGACGACCCCGACAGCAAGCGCTTTCCGTTCCTCGACGACATGCGCGCCGAAGGCGTGACCGACTACGTCGCGACGCCAATGCGGTTTCTCGACGGCTCGGTCCACGCGACGAGCTGGACCACGCGCCATCCAGGCGGCTTTAGCGATGAACACATCGCGGCGATTCACGCCATCATCAAACCGCTCGCGCGCGTCAGCGAGATCATCAGCCTGCGCCGCACCGCCGAGATGCTGCTCGACACCTATGTCGGCAATCGCGCCGGCGCGCGCATCCTCGGCGGCCAGATCCGCCGCGGCCACAACGACACCATGCAGGCCGCGATCTGGCTGTCAGATTTGCGCGGCTTCACCGCGCTGTCGGACCGGCTGCCGGCCGAGACGGTGGTCGAGATCCTCAACCAATACTTCGACTGCCAGGTGACCGCGATCCGGGGCCACGGCGGCGAGGTGCTGAAATTCATGGGCGACGGCCTGCTCGCGGTGTTCCCGATCGACGAATATGTCGGCGACGCGGCTCATGTCTGTTCGCGCGTGCTGGAGGCCGCTCGCGAATCGCGCGCCAGCGTCGAAGCGCTCGCGTTTCCGGTCGGCGACGCCATCGAGCGCTTCCGCTTTGGCGTCGCGCTGCATGTCGGCAACATCCTCTACGGCAATATCGGGGGCGGCAACCGGCTCGACTTCACTTGCATCGGCCCCGCGGTCAATCTGGCGGCACGGCTGGAGAAGATCGCGGGCCGGTCGGGACGGACCGTCGTGGCGTCGGAAGGCTTTGCCAATGTCTGCCGCCACGACTGGCGAGAGCTTGGTGAATTTCCTATCGCGGGATTTTCCAAGGCGCAGCGCGTGTATGGACTGGACGAAGAGACGCCCGTCGTGATGGCCTGAGGCCGGTCGCGATGGCGGAACAGCCAGGCTATTGTTGGCCCGAAGCAACGAGTCCCTTCATGACCGTCGAATTCCGCCAGATCCAGATCGCCGACACGGACGCCTTTCGGGCCGCCGTCGATGTCGTTGCCCGCGAGCGCAGGTACGTCGCATTTGTCGAGGCTCCCCCGATCGAACAGGTCCGCGCATTCGTTCAGCGCAACGTCGAGCGCGGCTACCCGCAGATCGTCGCCGTCATGGACGGCGCTGTGGTTGGATGGTGCAACGTGCCGCCTGCCAGCCGCGCCGTCTCGGCTCATGTCGGCGATCTCTTCATGGGAGTTCTGCCGGAAGTCAGAGGCAGAGGATTTGGCGAAAGGCTGCTGCGGGATGCTGTACAAGCCTCGGACGCGTTCGGATTCCGGCGCATCGAGCTCGGCGTGTTCGCAACCAACATTGCCGCGGCAGCGCTCTATCGGAAGATTGGATTTGTTGAGGAGGGTACCAGGCGGATGGCTATCCTGATCGACGGAACTTATCATGACGAAATCATCATGGCGCGCCTCAAGAGCCAGCCTGACGCGCCCTATTCCTCCGGCTCCGTCGTGAACAGCAGCGGATAGCCCTTGGCGCGGCCTGCATCCGTTGCACGCGTCGCCTTGGTTTCGGCGACGTCCCTGGTAAACACGGCGACCACGCAGGCGCCCAGCTTGTGCGCGGTGATCATCACCTTGTAGGCCTGATCCTCCGTCATCCGGAATTCCGCCTTGAGTATCATGGTCACGAACTCACGCGGGGTGTAGTCGTCGTTGATCAGGATGACCTTGTGCAGCTTCGGCCGCTCGACCTTGGTCTTCGTCCGGGTCTTCGGCTTGGTAACAATGTCGTTCATTCCGCCTCCTGAAACGGCGGGCGTCTCTCGGTTCCAGCCGCGGCGTCAGCCCGCGGCCTTCTCACCATATTGCAGGACCTGCACCTTCTCCAAGGTGATCAGCCCGCTCGACATCATGCCATCCAGGATGGGCAGGAATGCGTTGATGTTATCCTCGCTGTCGACGATTTCGATCAGCAGCGGCAGATCCTCCGACAGCCGCAGGATTTTCGAGGTGTGCAGCCGGCTCGACTTGCCGAAGCCCATGGGGCCGCGCAGCACCGTGGCGCCGGCGAGGTGCTGCTCGCGCGCCTTCATCACGATCGCCTCATAAAGCGGCTTGCCGTCGCAATGGTCGCTCTCGCCGATGAAGATCCGGAGCAAAACTGCCTGATTGGGAATTTGCATGGTCAACTCCTTTTCAAACGGTTGTAGCGGCTCGCCATCATATGGCCGAGCCACACCGACGCCAGCCAGCAAAGGACGGACGCCGCGACATAGGCGAACGCAGTGTACTTCATGCCGCCATGGACCAGGCGGAAGGTCTCAAGGCTGAAGGCCGAGAAGGTGGTGTAGCCGCCGCAGAACCCGGTCATGACGAACTGCCGGTGTTCGGGCCGCGCCAGCATGCGCCCGTCCGGACCGGTCAGCGTCGCATAGAAGCCGATGATCAGGGATCCCGTGGCATTGATGAAGAGTGTCGCAAACGGAAAGCCGGGCCCTGTGTCGAGAGCGAAGGAGACCAGATAGCGCGTCAGCCCGCCGACGATGCTGCCGGCGGATACCCAGGCATAGAGCATCGCGCTGCGCCAACGTTCGGTGGAGGAGGGAACATTCACGTCTGACTAGCCTCCAAGCGTGTCTGCAAGGAGGAAACCGCAGCTGACGGCGAAAAGGCAGAGCCCGACCGAAGCCACGATATTGCCGAGCGCAGCTCGCTGCTCGCCGTTACGCGCCAAGGTCAGCGTTTGCAGGCTGAACGAGGACACGGTGGTGTAGCAGCCGAGAAAGCCTGTCACCGCGAACAGCCACGGATTGGGCGTTGCGAAGACCGAGGCGGGGTGCGTCGCCAGTGCGCCGAAGATGCCGATCAGGAAGGCGCCGGTGACGTTGATGGTCATGGTACCCCAGGGAAAGGTCTCGCCCAGCCGCCGCGCAATCGCGCCGGAGACGAAATATCGCGCGCAGCCGCCCAGCATGCTGCCGATCACGATCGCGATCACTCCGCTCAGCACGACGAATGGTCCCCCCTCATCCCTTGCGCTCCACGCTCAGTCCATTGCCGATCACGAGCAGCCCAGCAAGCGCGACCAATGCGAAGCCAAGCCCGGCGAAGAAGGTGCCGACCGGACCGAAGGCGTCCCACAGCGCGCCGGCGATGACGCTCGCGGCCAGCAATGCAATGCCGGTGAGCAGATTGAAATAGCCGAACGCAGTGCCGCGTAGATTGGGCGGCGCGGTGTCGGCGACGAGCGCCGAGAGCAGCCCTTGCGTCAATCCCATGTGCAGCCCCCACAGCACGACGCCGAGCGCCAGGCCCGCAAGGCTCGGCAGCAGCGCGAGCGCGAGATCGGCTCCCGCAAGAAAGACGAGGCCGAGCGCGAGCAGGCCGGTCCGGTTGATCCGGTCCGACAGCACGCCAGCCGGATAGGCCGACAGCGCGTACGCGATGTTCATCAGCACCAGCACGGCGGGTATCCACATCGCGTTGAGGCCGATGTTCTGTGCCCGCAGGATCAAAAAGGCTTCGCTGAAGCGAGCAAGCGTGAAGACGATTCCAACCGCGACGACGCGCCAGTACACCATTCCGAGTTGCCGCATCGCGGCGAGGTTAAGCGGATTTTTCGCGGGCTCCCGGCTTGCGTCAGGCTCGGGCTCGTTGACCGCAAACGCGATCAGGCCGAAGGACAAAAATGCCGGCAGCACGGCCACCCAGAACACCGCGGTAAAATTATCCGCGGTCCACCACATCAGGCCGATTGCCGCGAGCGGGCCGAGAAAGGCTCCGATCGTGTCGAGCGATTGCCGCAGGCCGAAGCTCGCGCCGCGCAGGCCCGCTGGCGCGATATCGGCGATCAGCGCATCGCGCGGCGCGCCGCGAATGCCCTTGCCGACGCGGTCGATGAAGCGCGCCGCGACCAGCCATCCGACGCTGGGCGCGAGCGGGAACAGCGGCTTGGTAAGAGCGGCGAGGCCGTAGCCGAGCGCGGCAAGCAGCTTGCGCCGGCCGAGCCAGTCCGACAGCGCGCCGGAGAAGATTTTTGTGATCGACGCGGTCGCCTCCGCGATGCCCTCGATGAAGCCGACGGTCAGCGTGGAGGCGCCGAGCACGGTGACGAGATAGACCGGCAGCAGCGCGTGGATCATCTCCGAGGAGATGTCCATCAGCATCGAGACGAAGCCGAGCACCCAGATCCCTCTGGGCAGTCCGGCGCGCGCGGCATTCGGTGTGGTCGTCGTCACGTCCTGGCCTTCGTCCTCAGGCAAAAAGTCATCACGCAACAAAAAACCCGCCATCGGCGGGTTTGTCCATGCTCCCGCCAAAGGCAGAGGCTCAAAAATCGCCTCGCCTCGAGCAGAAGTCATCAGCCAATTGCGATCATCGACCGCAGTGCAGTTGTCGGGGGACTCCATCCCCATCTGTGCGGTCAGCCTAGCATGGAAATCGGGCCGGACAATAGGGTGGGAGGATGCTGCTCATGTCATGCACGGCTTTAACCCGCGCATCCGGTGTGTTCCACCGTCATCGCGATGGCGAAACGGCGGCATCTTCGCGCAAGCGTACGACTCCGAACTCGTAAATTCCTAACTCGAATGTGAAGCACAAGCGATCTTCGCACTTTGCGGCAAGGCGATTGCATGTCACCATCGCGTCATACGACGGGAGACTGCGATGCGCTTGCTGTTCTCGATCGGGGCTGTGCTGGTGGCCGGCGTATTTGCCGGAGGGGACGTCGCGGGCATCGCGGCACCTGGACCTAAATCTGAGCGGCCCAAATTCGAAGCGCCTAAAAGCCAACCGCAGCAGCAAGCGGCCGACAAGGAGGCGCAGACGGTCGATGTCGAGCTGATCCTCGCGGTCGACGTCTCCTACTCCATGGACATGGACGAACTCGCGATCCAGCGCGAAGGCTACGCGCAGGCGATCCAGTCGAAGGAATTCCTGCAGGCGTTGAAGATGGGGCCCAACGGCCGGATCGCGGTGACCTATTTCGAGTGGGCCGCCTCGACCGACCAGAAGATCATCATTCCCTGGCGGCTGATCGACGGACCGGAGACCGCGGACGCCGTCGCCGCCGAAATCATGAAGACGCCGATCCGCCGCGCCTCGCGCACCTCGATCTCCGGCGCGATCACCTTCGCGATGCCGCTGTTCGACGAGGATCCCTATCGCGGGATCCGCCGCGTGATCGACATTTCCGGGGACGGCCCCAACAACAATGGCAGCCCGGTCACGGTGGCGCGCGACGCCGCGATCGAGAAGGGCATCGTCATCAACGGCCTGCCGATCATGGTCAAGGAGCCGTCCTACTCGACCATGGATATCGACAATCTCGACTATTACTATGAGGACTGCGTCATCGGCGGCCCCGGCTCCTTCGTCATCACGATCAAGGACCGCGACAAGTTCAAGGAAGCGATCCGCACGAAGCTTCTGATGGAGGTCGCAGGCCTCAGGCCGGAGCGTCCCGTGATGCGCGTCGCGGACAAGGAGCCGCGCGTCAGTTGCTTGATCGGCGAGAAGATCTGGTCGGACCGCTGGGGGCGGTGAGACGCTACCCCCGAGGCGGTTGAATTTAACCGTTCGTTAATCGGTGAGTGGCCCTAATCCAGTTGTTTCCGTCAATAACCTGCTGACCGGCGCGCGGACGAAGTTGGGTTTGTCAGACGGGTCCGCCGAGCAATCCAATGGCCATCGTCACGCAGAGCACCAGCCAGATTTCTCCTGCCAACGAGCGGGTCTATCACCAGAGCAACCTGCTCGGTGAATGGAAGGGCAATTGGGCGGGCAACAATCAGGCCGTCGGCTTCAAGGTCGTGAACATTCGCGGCACCCGGGCGCAGGTGGAATACACCCATAACGGGCACACCGAGCGTGGTTTTGGCAAGGTCGACGGTGCAACCATCAGCTTCGGTTCGGTCACGATCGGGACCAAGAACGGCAAGAATGCGGCACTGGTGTTCTCCGCCGGCGGCGGTCAGGCGAGCGCATCGCTGGAAAAACAGGCGCCGCCGGCCTCCGAGAGCCGCCTCATCGGAAGCTGGGGCGGCTATTCGGCCGATAACAACAAGAGCGCGAGTTTCCGGGTCGTCTCCATCACTGGCAACGAGGCGCTGGTCACGACCACGATCGACGGCATCACCCGGCAGGGCACCGGCATCGTCTACAAGAACGTGGTCATGTTCGGACAAACGCAGATCTCGACGGACGACGGAAAAAACGGCAAGGTCATCTTCCAGGTCGGCACCAAATCTTTCCAGGTACCGGTGACGAAATTACCGCCGTCCGATACGTCGTCTTCGGTGGACAGGACGGCGTAGCCGCTCAGCGCTGTTTCTCGCTGGACTGCGTCAGCGCCTTCAATTGCCGGTCGATCTGACGCAAGACGTCGCAGGCGTGCGCGAAAGAACCACCGCCGATTAGCCGCCAGACCTTCTTTGCCTGTTCGGCCAGATGCGGAATCGTCAGTGGCAGCCGCGCCGCTTCCAAGAGGGCGCCCTCTTCGTTGATGAGATAGCGTTCGTTGAGAGCGAACACGACCTGCGCGGCGCAGGCGAGCGACCGGTAGGCGCATCCGGCGATATGGGTCTGTTCGTCGCGCGCGATGGCAAGCTCGGCATTCTCGATGCCGAACAGGATTTCCCACTGGAAGCGCCGGATCAACGCCTCGCGCAGTGGCCTCGGATAAGGCAGAGCGATCGATTTCAGCCGGGCGATCAGCGCTTGCGGATCGTGCAGTGGCCGGCAATGAGCGACCTCTCCCATCCAGATCGCAGAACAGAAGCCGTGTGGATGGCCAGGCTGGTAATCGATGCTGACGATGCCGGCCCGGCAGGCTTCCATCGCGGCTTCGACCGCATCGGCGTCGCGATAGAGCAGATCGACCTTCTGTCCGCCGACCGACAGCCAGGCCCCTCCGACGATCCAGGGTCCCCATTCCCCGATCTTCGCCACGGTCGCGGCGGCGGGATCGTCGGCGATTTCCTTTACGGTGGCGAGCAACCGTGCGGTATCCAGCGGAACCGCCGCCCTGAAATAGAGGCCGAGATCGTGGTCCGACGCGGCGTGCCCGCTTCCCCGCGCACGCGAGCCGCCGAGCACGATGGCCGCGACACCCGGCAGTTCGGCGAGTGCGGACGTCAGGCGCGTGAGCAGCGGATCGTGCGGCATGGACGCCAGCTTACGTCGGCGCGCGACCCGTGGAAGGAGGTCAGCGCCGGGCGCGGCTGCGGGATCGGCATGGCCGTGTGGCAGCTTGCGCGGAAGACATCGAAGAACTTTGCCGCGGCCGATCGCGGCCGGAATCAGCTTACCTTCGGGATGGCAACGGATGCCTCGAGCTGACTTCGTCGGCCGGGCGTGACCGGCTCGAAGTCAGGAGAGTGACGAATGCCGACCGCAAGGCTAGCCGAAGAGTCCGATCTCTCCGCGCTGCTCGAGCTGTTTCGTGCATCGGAGGTCAGCGCCGCCGCCGCACCGCTGGAGCGAGCCGAGGACATCTGGCGGCAGACAATGTCCCGTGACGATCTCGCCGTGTTCGTCTCGGCGGAAGCGGACAAGATCGTCGCGACATCCATGCTGATCACTGCGCCGAATCTGTTGCGCGCCGGCCGGTGCCACGGCTTTCTCGAGAATGTCGTGACCCACCCCGACTATCAGGGACGCGGCCACGGTCGGGCCGTCGTCGCAGCGGCGCTGGCAGAAGCCTGGCGCAAGGATTGCCATCACGTCCTGATGCAGAGCGGCCGCAAGGACCCCCGCGTGCGTCGTTTCTACGAGGACTGCGGCTTCGTGCCTGGCCTGCGGGTCGGCTACGTCGCGCACAGGCCCGCGCGCCCGGCGTGAGGAGTTCAGGCCTTGGCCTTCGGATCAGATTGAAGGGCGCTGCCACGGGCTAGTCGCGCGTCCCTCGCTGGCATTTGCGATCTGCGGAGGGTATAATTCACGAACTTTTTCGACGGTAGCCTGAATGTCCAACCTCGCAGTTCCACGTGGTCTCGCAACTCTCTTCGCGGTGCTTTGCCTGGGCGGAGCACCGCTTCAGGCGCAAGTTGCGCCCCTGAGATATTGGATACCGGGCGGGCCTTTTGGCCTCAGTGGCAGTGCAGGCCAGAGTTCCGATGCTTACGGTAACTTTCCAGGCTTCAATGCCGGCGATGCAGCCGAACGCAGCGATGTTCCGAGCGGCTTCTTCGTCGGAGGCGAGCGCGGTCGCCTTGGCTTGAGCGGCATTAGCACATCTGGAAATTTCGGCGCGCTCTCTTATGACAGCACGCAGTTCGGCTACAACACCAAGACGGCGGGCGGCATGCCCGTCACGTTCTTTGCCGGTTTCGACACGCTGAAATATGGCAACGGCCTTGGCAGCTCGCTTGCGCCGCTCACGTCCAGCGCCACGCCTGGCTATGGTGGGTTTGCGGGTGTCGAATTCAAGCCGACCTCCAACCTCAGCCTGTCGTTCGGGGTCGGCTACACCCAGCAGCAGTCTGGGCGCATCGACAGCGACATCAACTCCTCCATGCTGCCCGGCGAGTCGCCGGCGTTGGGCGGCTTGCGTCGTTAGCAGACTACCGCCTGAACTTCGCCACCGATTCGAAATGCGGCGTGTGCTGGAACTGGTCGACCGGCACCCCCGTTTCGATCGCGATCACGACCGGCACCTTGCCGGCGGCGAGTTTCAGCGCCCGTGCCTGCGCGCGCTGGCGCGGGGAGCACGACTCGGGAAAATGTCGCTTAGGCGGCGCGACCCCTGAAAACCAGAGCTACTGTCATCACGCCGCTGGCAAGAAGCAGCCAATCCTGCGGCACGCGCAGAAGAATTGCTGCGCTGCCGCCGATCAGCGACCAGATCACGGGGATTATCAGCAGGGCGGCAGGAAGGGTCCCGCGCGTGAGCAGCAGCATGCCGAATGTGAAGATCGTGACCGGGCACGGCGTCACCCCGAACAAGGGCAGTTCGGCCCAGGAATGTCCCGTGACCAGGCCGATCAGCGGATACGGCAGCGCAGAATAGAACACGAAGAATAGTCCGATCCAGCCAGCCAAATGCCCGCGAAAGCGGAACACGACGCGATGCTGCACGAGTCCTGCATGGATCAGCGCGGCCGCCTGAAGCACAAAGAGCGCGCCAAACAGAATGGCCGCCTTGTTGATCGTTGCGAAGAATACCAGGTGATAAGCCACGCCGGTCCAAGCCCACATGACGGCAAGGATCGCTGCGATGACACGATCTGACCAGCGGCTGGGCGCAACGAGCAGGATCACCGCCGTGCCGCCAAGCAGATAGGCGAGGACCTGTGCCGGCCAGATCGCTTCGTTGTAGCTGGCGAAAATTGCGAGGAATTGGTCTTCGGTGAATGGCAACATGGGCTACCCGGGCTTCCGGTGCGTCAGAGCCGGCATAATCGCAAACAGGAGCAGGAGCGTCGCATAGATCGCGCCTTCGGCGGTCAGGAAGCGAGCGATCTGTTCGCGGAGGCTGATTCCGCGAAGTGCCACGCCGACCAAGACGTCCGCGATCTGCTGCATGGCAAGCGCGGCCGCTCCGACCCCAAGCAGGGCGCGTGTCCGGGGCTCGAGCCGCACCGCACGCGGCGCCATGCGTGCAGCGACGAGGATGGCGGCCAGCAGAAACGGTGTCTCGCACAGCACGGCTCCGAGGGAGCCGATGCGCGGCTCCAGCCAGAACACGCGGATCGGCCCCAGCAGAAATCCCGTGCCGAAGACGATCAGGAAATAGAGGCCGGCAGCCGCCAGGATTCGCAGCATCATCCGCGCATCACCAGTTCCGGGGCGCGCCGCAGCGATTTCGGCAGATCCGGCCCGGTTCCGAAGCGCATGACGACATCGGGACGCCGATCGCCGAGGCCGAGCGAGGTTGCGAATTGCGGCCTCAATGCCGCTACTTCGACCGGCTGGTTGACGAAGGAATATTTGAGCCCGAGCGCGGTCGCCTGCAGGCCGAACCGCTGGCAGGCGCGGCCGACCGCAATCCAGTGCGCCTTGTCGCTGTGATCGGCGGCAAGCACGACGACGCCCGCGGAGCTGTCGAGCTCGTCGCGGTATTTCTTGTTCTCCCCGCGCTCGGTGAAGACGAACCTCAGCAGCGGCCGCGCGATCCATGCCGGCAGGGACGGGCTTCCCGACGCGCGCGAGAACAGCCCGTCCATGGCCGCGACCGCGTCCGCCTCGTTGAAGCGCATCCAGCTCACGAGCTCACTCATGAAGGCCTTGTCGCGCATTTGGGCGGAATTGCCTTCGAGCACGTAATCGGCGACCTTCGAGATCGCGACACGTTCGGTCATCAGGATCGCTGAGACGTTCGGCTCGCGACAGGCATTCTCGAGCTGGTGCAACGCGTCGGGCCCGATCGCCCTGCCGTCGAAGGTTGCACGGGTGCATTGCCTGAGGGGAATCGCGTTGGCCAGCGCCGATGCGGCAGGCGGGGTCTCTTCGAGCACGATCACGATCCGGTCGCCGTCAACTATCGGGTTTGCGCGCCAGCCCAGCGTTGATGCCGCGAGCACGAGATTCTCGGCGGCGCAGCCGAGACTGACGAAGAGGTGGTGATCGTCCGGATCGACCGCCGGACAGCGGCGCGTGAAGTCGGGCGCAATCACGATTTCATTGCCGCGGGCGGAGAAGGTCCAGGGCTGGGTGTTGTGGCTGTTGGCGGCGAGTGTCGCAAAGCGCACGAGCTCTCGGTCCCTCGGCGTCGCGCGCAGTGGTGCCCGCGACGCTTGCACCGCCTCCTCATAGCTCGACGTCGCCGCTGCTGCGGGCCGGCCGGCGGTCGCCACCACGGAAAGCCCGAGCGCAGTCGCCAGGAGTTGTCGCCGGTCAATCGTCATCATCCGCTCCGCAGAACTTCCGCACGACGCTTCTAGCGCCGCCGCAGACCCTGACGGTTGATCGGCATCAAGCTCCGGAGTGCCGGCCTACCGCGTAAACCGCGCCACCAGCTCGACATGCGGCGTGTGCCGGAACTGGTCGACCGGCACCACGGTCTCGATCCTGTAACCGCCATCGATCAGCAGCCGTGCATCGCGGGCAAATGTCGCGACATTGCAGGAGACCGCGATTATGACAGGCACCTTGGCTGAGGCGAGCTTCAGCGCCTGCGCCTGCGCGCCCTGGCGCGGCGGGTCGATCACGACGGCATCGAACTCGCGCAGCTCCTGCGGCACCAGCGGGCGGCGGAACAGATCGCGCGGCTCGGCCTTGATCGGCTTCAGGCCGGGCGTGCGCGCCGCTTTTGCCAGTGCGGCGATGGCGCCGGCGTCGTTGTCATAGGCCGCGACGCGGGCTTTCTCGGCAAGCCGAAGCGCGAACGGGCCGACGCCGCAGAAGAGGTCGAGAACCTCCTTGGACTTGCCGATGCGTTCCACAACGAGCGCGGCCAGCGTCTCTTCGCCTGCGACGGTTGCTTGCAGGAACGAGCCCGGCGGCAGCGTCACCTCGGCACGGCCCATCTGCAGGGTCGGCGGCAGGCGTTGCAGCACCAGTTCGCCGTGGCGCGTCAGCCGCGCCAGACGGTGCTGCTCGGCGACGCGCGACAGCGCCGTGACCAT
The DNA here is from genome assembly GCF_029051685.1 of Bradyrhizobium sp. CSA207. Lineage (GTDB taxonomy): Bacteria > Pseudomonadota > Alphaproteobacteria > Rhizobiales > Xanthobacteraceae > Bradyrhizobium. The sequence continues at coordinate 147,612 of NZ_JAACFT010000013.1, forward strand.
CGCCGTCGGCAGCGGGCCGGAGCCGCGCACGTCGACGTCGAGGCCGTTGGCGGTGGCGGTAACCTGGATGTCGAGCGGCTTTGTCACCGGCATCCTCGACGTCAGCGGCTCCGAGAGCGCCCAGGCGGCATCGAGCGCCCCCTCAAGTGCGGGATCGAGGATGGGGCAGCGATGGATCGGGATGACGTCATGCGAGCTTGCGGCGGAAAAGCCTACCTTGAGGATGTCATGCGTGCCGAACCGGCCATGCAGTGTGATGCGTCTGCGCCCCGCACCATGGGCATCGACCAGCGGCGCCACCTCGCAGTCGATGCCGGCCTGCGCCAGCGTCTCGACCACGATGTTGCGCTTCCAGGCCTGGTACGCCTCGGCCGCCCAGTGCTGGATCGCGCAGCCGCCGCAGACGCCGAAATGCGGACAGAACGGTTCGATGCGCTCCAGGCTTGCGACATCGACCGCAAGCAGCTTGCGGCGGTCGGGATGGTTGCCCGCGACATGGTCGACCTCGACGGTCTCGCCGCCGAGCGCATAAGGCACATAGATGGCTTCGCTTGCATCGAGCGAGACGCCATCGCCGCGATGGCCGACATGATCGATCTTCACGCGCTCAACCACGGCGCGCGCCCAGGAAGAATTCGATGTTGCCGTCGCCGCCCGCAATCGAGGAGGGGAACACCTCGATATCGGTGCAGCCGAGCGATGCGGCAAAGGCCGCGATATCGTCGCAGATCTCCTGATGCACGGCGGCGTCGCGGATGATGCCCTTTTTGTTGTGCTTTCGGTCCGCCTCGAATTGCGGCTTGATCAGCGCCAGCAGGCTCATGGGCGCCGCGGCAAGCGAGAGCGCCACGGGCAGCACCGTCTTCAGCGAGATGAAGCTGACATCGATGACGACGACGTCGGGCCGCGCCGGCAGCCGCTTGCCTTCATAGCTGCGGATATCCGTCTCCTCCATCGAGATGATTTTTGGATGCCCGCGCAGCGAGGGATGCAATTGCGCGGTGCCGACATCGACTGCGAAGACGAGGCTCGCGCCGTTGGCGAGCAGCACTTCGGTGAAGCCACCGGTGGAGGCCCCGACGTCGAGGCAGACATGGTCCTCGATCTCGATCGGGTAGCGCTCCAGCGCGCCGGCAAGCTTGACACCGCCGCGGGAGACATAGGGATGCGCCGGCTCGGCCTGGATCACTGCATCTTCTGCGACCGTCTCCGACGGTTTGGAAACCGGCTTGTCGTTCGCGGTGACGAGCCCGGCCTCGATCGCCGCGCGCGCCCGCGCCCGGCTTTCGAACAGGCCGCGCTCGACCAGCAGAACATCCGCGCGCTTGCGGGGAGGGGACATCACGCTCTCCGGAGACGACTGAAGGGACTATGTAGTGATCGCTCGCGCGGCCGCCATCCGGACGCAAGTCTCGAACGCGGCAAGATCATGCCAGACGTCGATGGGCATCGCCGCCGGCGTCACCAGCGGGCAGCCATGCAGCTCCAGCGCATGGATCATCATGAGATTGTCGGCGAGGCCAAAGTCCTCGACGGTCAGCCCCTGCGCATCGACCAGCCGCCCGTTCTCGGAGGTCACATCGACGAAGCGCCGGACGCGGTCGGCATAGACGGCGCAATCGTTGGAATAGGCCAGACAAAACTTGCCGCGGCCGGCCATGTAGCCGAGCTCATAGACGGTGCCGGGATCGGCCCCGGCGCCGCGGAACGAGGTGAGGTTGGCGATGATGGCATCGGCCTGATCCATCATCGCCTCGTTGCCGGCAAAGATCTGCCGCGAGACATCGGGGGCGGCGAGGTCGATGGCGTTGTCGAGGGGGTAGAGGCCGACGAGCCCGAAGCGAGCGCAGATCGCCGCCTTTTGGCGACCGATCTCGACCGCATCCGGCAGGAACACGTCAGGGCCTGCCAGATAGATTTTCATTGGACCACCGGTCGAGGAGGCGTGAAGTTGCTGCGGCATCGGAAGTGCAAAACCTCTCCCATTGGGAGAGGTCGCGCCGAAGGCGCGGGTGAGGGGTTGCGCTCTCGCGTGGGACCTCTACCCGGATTGCTTCGCAATCCGACCTCTCCCTATGGGAGAGGTGCGGGCAGCGTCTTGCCGATAATCAGGCCAGCTTGACCGTCTCGGCCTTGACGTCCTTGCCGAGCGCCTCGAACACCTTGGCGACGATGCCCTTGGCATCGAGACCGGCGCGGGCGTACATCGCGGCCGGGGTGTCGTGGTCCTGGAACACGTCGGGCAGCACCATGGAGCGGAACCGCACCAGGCCGCTGTCGAGCACGCCCTGGTCGGTTAGGAACTGCGCGACATGCGAGCCGAAACCGCCGACCGCGCCTTCCTCGATCGTGATCAGGATCTCGTGGTCGCGGGCGAGCTTGAGCACCAGCTCGGTGTCGAGCGGCTTCATGAAGCGCGCATCGGCGATCGTGGTGGAGAGGCCGTGGGCTGCGAGCTCGTCGGCCGCCTTCTCGCATTCGGCCAGACGCGTGCCGAAGGAGAGCAGGGCGATCTTGCTGCCCTCGCGGACCACGCGGCCCTTGCCGATTTCGAGGGGAACGCCGACGTCCGGCATCTCGACGCCGCGGCCTTCGCCGCGCGGATAGCGCAGCGCGCTCGGGCGGTCGTTGATCGCAACCTGGGTCGCGACCATGTGAACGAGCTCGGCTTCGTCGCTTGCAGCCATGATCACCATGTTCGGCAGGCAACCGAGATAGGCGTTGTCGAACGAGCCGGCATGCGTCGCGCCGTCGGCGCCGACGAGGCCGGCGCGGTCGATGGCGAAGCGCACCGGCAGATTCTGGATCGCGACGTCATGCACGATCTGGTCGTAGCCGCGCTGCAGGAAGGTCGAGTAGATCGCGCAGAACGGCTTGTAGCCTTCGCTGGCAAGACCCGCGGCAAAGGTCACCGCGTGCTGCTCGGCAATGCCGACGTCGAAAGTGCGATCCGGAAATGCCTTGTTGAAGATGTCGACGCCGGTACCGGACGGCATCGCCGCGGTGATCGCGACGATCTTGTCGTCCTTCTCGGCTTCCTTGACGAGGCTCTGGCCGAACACGTTCTGATACGCCGGCGCGTTCGGCTTGGCCTTGGCCTGGGTGCCGGTCGCGACGTCGAACTTGACGACCGCATGATATTTGTCGGCGGAGGCTTCTGCCGGACCGTAGCCCTTGCCCTTCTGCGTCACGACGTGGACCAGGATCGGGCCGGCCTCCATGTCGCGGACGTTCTTCAGAACGGGCAGCAGATGGTCGAGATTGTGGCCGTCGATCGGGCCGACGTAGTAGAAGCCGAGCTCCTCGAACAGCGTGCCGCCGTCCATCATGAACCCGCGGGAATATTCCTCGACGCGGTTGGCGCGGTTGGCGAGGATCTTGGGCAGCCGCTTGTTGATCTGCTTGGCCGCCTCGCGCAGCGTGCGATAGGTCTTGCCGGAGTAGAGTCGCGACAGATAGGCGCTCATGGCGCCGACCGGCGGCGCAATCGACATGTCGTTGTCGTTGAGGATGACGATCAGGCGCGAGTTCATTGCACCCGCATTGTTCATGGCCTCATAAGCCATGCCGGCCGACATCGCGCCGTCACCGATGACTGCGATGACGTTGTTTTTGCCGCCGGAGAGGTCGCGGGCCACGGCCATGCCGAGGCCGGCGGAGATCGAGGTCGAGGAATGCGCGGCGCCGAACGGATCGTAATCGCTCTCGCTGCGCTTGGTGAAACCGGACAGGCCGCCGCCGGTGCGCAGCGTGCGGATGCGGTCGCGCCGGCCGGTGAGGATCTTGTGCGGATAGGCCTGGTGGCCGACGTCCCAGATCAGCCGGTCGCGCGGGGTGTCGAAGACGTAATGGATCGCGGTGGTGAGCTCGACAACGCCGAGGCCCGCCCCGAAGTGACCGCCGGTCACCGAGACGGCATCGATCGTCTCCTGTCGCAGCTCGTCGGCGACCTGGCGAACCTGCTCGACCTTGAGCTTGCGCAGGTCGTCTGGCGTTCGGATGGTGTCGAGAAGCGGCGTTTTACTGTATGCGTTCACGGCGATTTCCAATTTGTCAGCGCCGGAAGGTCATTCCGGTGCGCGATGGGTTTGCACAATATCGGCGCAGCGCGAGTCCTTAAACCGTCGGAGCCACCTGCATGGGGCAGAGCCCCTTCTTCAAGCTTAGGTGAGCTTAAGTGCTCTCCGGTTCAGTCTCTGTGATCCCTGTCACTTAGATCGGCTTCGTCCATCCCAGCCAATTTCATTAGCGATTTGAGGCGCTTGTCGTCGGTAATCAATGCCCACGCAAGGCTTACAAAAAGCCACACTCCGAGCAGCTTTACACCAAACCTTGGGCCAAAGCCAACCCGCGGGACCGACTACGGCTATGCAGGTGGAACCCGCAGGCCGGTTTGGCTAACCCTGGCGCGGGACGGGAGGTTCCAATCTTGCCCGGTTCCTTGGCAGGGTTTTAGGCGAGCGCGAGGGCCGTTTGGGGTGGATTCAACGAGCTGGGAGGCTCTTGGGACACGAATCGCGACCAAGCAGATTGTGCGTCGCGGATCTCCCGCGAGCGGAACCCCACATGATGATCAAAAACTGCAGGCGGTCACCGCCCGAGTGGGCGGGCCTTACTGCACGTCGAGCGGCGCGGTGCCGGTGGCCTGGCCGCTGGCATCGGTAGTAATCTTGTCGACCCGCGCCTCGGCTTGGCGCAATAGCTCCTCGCAGCGGCGCTTCAGGGCCTCGCCACGCTCGTAGATCGTCACGGATTCCTCAAGCGGCACCTTGCCGTCCTCGAGCCGCTTCACGATCGTCTCGAGCTCCTCGATGGCACGTTCGAAGGTGAGCCTGGAGACGTCGACTTGAGTGTTTTCGGCCATATCCGTTTCCGATTGCCCGATTCGCTTCCCGTGCAGAAAGAGCAGGGTTTTGCGGGCGTAATGTGGCGGGTATTTTCAGGCGCCCATCAGGGCGCCGACATGCGCGGTAACAGATTCTTTCAATCCTTGCAGATCATAGCCGCCCTCGAGCACCGAAACAATTCGGCCCTCTGCGCTCTTGTCGGCGAGGTCCATCAGCTTGCGCGTGACCCAGGTGTAATCCTCGGCACGCAAATTCAGCGAGGCCAGTGGATCGCGGTAATGCGCATCGAAGCCCGCAGAGATGATGAGAAGCTCGGGACTGAACTTCGTCAGTTGCGGCAGGATCAGGTTCTCGAATGCGATGCGGAATTCAGGGCCTCCGTCTTCGGAGGCGAGTGGCGCGTTGACGATGGTATCGTGGTCGCCGCGCTCGTCCCGCGCGCCCGTGCCCGGAAACAGCGGCATCTGGTGGGTCGAGCAGTACATCACGGTCGGATCCGACCAGAAGATGTCCTGCGTGCCGTTGCCGTGATGCACGTCGAAATCGACGATGGCCACGCGCTTGATGCCATATTTGCGTTGCGCATGGCGCGCCGCGATCGCGACGTTGTCGAAGAAGCAGAAGCCCATCGGCTTGCCGATCTCGGCGTGATGTCCGGGCGGGCGCACCGCGACGAAGGCGTTGCGATGCTCGCCGGCCATCACCGCTTCGGTCGCGGCGACCGCGCCGCCGACGCCGCGCATCACCGCCTCCCAGGTGCCCGGGGACATCGAGGTGTCGCCGTCGACATAGACTTGGCCGCTGGTCGGCGCGATGTGGCGCAGTTCGGTGACGTAATGCTCGTTGTGGCAGAGCGTGACGAGGTCGAGATCGCCCTCCGGCGCATGGTCGCGCACCAGGAACTGGAAGCGCTCATGCGACAGCGCCTCCTCCACCGCGCGCAGGCGGTCCGGCCTTTCAGGGTGTCCCGGCGGCGTGACGTGGTCGAGACAGGCCTTGTGGGAGAGGAGAAGCGTGCTCATCAGGTCGGGCTCATCAGGTCGGGCTCACTGGAACGGGCTCTTGAGGTCGCTTGGCGCAGCCGGCGCCAAAACGCAATGCAAGACCCAATCTATGCGCTTGGCGCTAAATGGCAAATGGTGGTCCCGTTCCGGCCCGTTTGCGCCATATCAATTCACGCGAAGAATGCGGGTGGGCGGCAGCGGGCCGATCGGTCCGTGCGCTCTGAAGAAGGCAAACAGCGCGTCCGCGTCATAGCCGCCATATTGCTGCGAGGTGCCCTGTTTGGCGACCGTAAAGCCGTCGCCACCGACGGCGAGATAATCGTTGAGGGTGACGCGGTAACCGGTGGACTGCTCGATCGGCCTGCCGTTGAGCGTCATCGTCTCGGCCGCGACGCGCTCGCCGAACGGTTTTGACGCATCCCAGGTGTAGCTGAAGCCGTTCGACACCTGGAGGATCCGTGGCCGCTTCGGATCGAGCCATTGCTGCTCCAGCATATCCTTGAGCTGGCTCCCTGTGAGCGTCATGGTGACGAGGCGGTTGCGGAACGGCTGGCTCGCGAAGACATCGCCGAAGGATATCGCGCCGTTCTCCTTCGGAACGATGTCGGTGCGGATGCCGCCTGGATTGGTGAGCGCGATGACAGCGCTGCCGTCCTTGGTGTCCTTCGTCGCCGCGAGCTGCGCGTCCGCAATGACGTCGCCGAGCGCGCTTTCGCCGGCCTCGTTCGGCACGCGCGACAGCGTCTGCGTCACCGATCCGGCCGGACGATTGGCGATCGGGGCGGCGAGCTTGTCATAGGCCTCGATCAGCGCGGTCTGCTCGGGTTTCTTCGGCAGCGAGGCGTTGGCGACGATGACGTTCTCGGCTCTGGTGCTGACGACATCGCGCGTTGCCGGATCGAGCTTGAGATCGATCGCGGTGACCAGCGTGCCGTATTTGTCGCCGCTCGTCACCAGTCTGCCATCGATCTCGCAGACATAGGCGCGGTGGGTGTGGCCGCTGACGACGACGTCGACGGCGCGGTCGAACTTTTTGACGATCTCGACGATTGGCCCGGAGATGCCGGGGCAGTCGTTGTAGTCGCCGGCCGGCTCGCCGCCTTCGTGGATCAGCACCACGATGGCTTCCACGCCGCGTGCCTTCAGTTGCGGCACGAGCGCATTCACCGTCTCGGCCTCGTCGCGGAATTCGAGACCGGCAATGCCGGCGGGCGAGACGATGCCGGCGGTGCCCTTCAAGGTCAGTCCGATGAAGGCGACGGGGATGCCGTCGAACTCCCTGATCTCGTAGGGCGGCAGCACGCTTCTGCCGGTCGCGGTCTCGACGGTGGAGGCCGCGAGATAGTGAAATTTCGCGCCCGTAAAGGGATGCGGCCCCTGGCAACGGTCGACCGGATGGCAGCCGCCGTTCTGCATCCGCAGCAGCTCGGCCTTGCCCTCGTCGAACTCGTGATTGCCGACCGAGCTGATCGCAAGCCCCATCATCGAGAGCGACTCGATCGAGGGCTCGTCGTGAAACATCGCGGACAAGAACGGGCTCGCCCCGATCAGATCGCCGGCGGCAACGAAGATCGTGTTCCGGCGTCCCTCGCGCAATTGACTGACCAATGTCGCCATGTACTCGGCCCCGCCGGCCGCCACCATCACCTTCCTGGCTTTGTCCTCGGGATCACCGATGCGAATGCCACCCGGCGGGGGCCGCAAATTGCCGTGAAAATCGTTGATCGCGAGAATGCGCAGCTCGACGGGAGCTGCCGTTTGAGCGGAAGCGGGCAGGGCAGCGGCGAGCGCGAAGGCGAAAATGGTCAGGCGGAGAAGATGTTGCATGGAGCGAGATTAGTCATTCCACGCGAAGATTTCACGAAGCTTGTTACCATACCCGTCATTCCGGGGCGCGCGTAGCGCGAGCCCGGAATCCATTGGACGACAATTTCGGGAGATCGATGGATTCCAGGTTCGCGACTTTGTCGCGCCCCGGAATGACGATAGTGGGAATCCTACCGCCGCTTCCTGTTCGCGAAGGCATTGAACGCGGCGATGGCTTCGTCTGACGTCAGCCGCTCGCCGAACAGATGGCTTTCCTGGTCGATGCGGCGGGTGAGTTCTTCCGGCGCGGCGCGCAGCAATTTGCGCGAGGCCGCAACCGCCTCGGCCGGCAGCTTGCAGATCTCGCGCGCCACCTTGCGGGCCTCGACCTCGGTATGTCCCGACGAGACCACCGTGTTGACGAAGCCTGCGGCGTGGGCTTCCGCGGCGGTGAAGGTCCGTCCCATCACCAGCATCGCAAAGGCGCGCTGGTACCCCATCGTGCTCGGCATCAGCAGGCTGGAAGCGCCGACCGGCACGAGCCCGAGATGGATATAGGGCGCGGAGAAGGTCGCGGCGGTGGAGGCGAGCACGTAGTCGCAATGGAACAGCATTACGGTGCCCATGCCGATCGACGCGCCGTCCACGGCCGCGATGATCGGCTTGACGTTGAGGGCGAGCGAGTAGAGGAAGCGCGCTCCGTCCGTCAGCGTCTCGGAATTCGCCGCTCCGGCCTGCATGAAATCGTCGATATCGTCGCCGGCAGTGAACACGCCGGAGCCGCCGGTGATGATCATGCAGCGGATCTCGGGATTGTTTTGCGCGGTATCGATCGCGCGGCTCATCTCGCGATACATGTCCTGTGTGATCGCGTTTTTCTTGCTTGGCCGGCGCAAGGTGATCACGCGCGTCGCGTGCTCTTCGGTGACGACGATGTTACCGTTCGGCATGAGTGCCCCCTGCGGCCGCCGCAGCCTGCTTCTGGCGAGTCTCGCTGGCTTCAGCCTACATCATCCCACGTACGTGCCAATGCGCTCGCTCAACCTTTTCGTGGCAATTCCATGAGACAGGCGCATGGTCTTTGCGCCATGGCTGCATTTTGTCCCGGGAACCGGCCTGCCATGGATCGTGCGAACGCATTACTTTACGCGGTGTTGCGCGCCGCAACAATCGGCTACAATGTTTCAATTGAAAAACCGGTGGTTGTGCGGCACGATGCTCGTCTCGTTCCATTTGGCCGATTGCTTGATTGATGATTGCCACAACGGGCATTGACGAATCCTCGGTGCACTATCGCGGCTGGCGGGTCGTGTTGGCCTGTTTCCTGATGGCCTTCTTCATGTTCGGCTTCGGCCTCTACGGCCAGGGCGTCTATCTCGCGGAGCTCCAGCGCGCGCATGGCTGGCCAGGCACGCTGGTCTCCGCCGCCAGCACTTTCTCGTTTCTGCTGACCTCCGTCCTGGTCATCTTCACCGACGATCTCCTGGCCCGCATCGGGCTGCGATCGCTGATCCTGTGCGGTTTGACGGCCCTTGGGGCATCGACGGTGCTGCTGGCACTGATGCAGACGCCCTGGCAGCTTTATCTCGCCTACGCGCTGATGTCGGTCGGCTGGACCGGCATGGGCACCGTCGTGATCGCAACCGTACTGAATTCCTGGTTCGAACGGCGACGCGGGCTCGCGCTCAGCCTTGCGTTCAACGGCGCGACTTGCGGCGGGATCGTCCTCGTGCCGCTGCTGCTGACGCTGAGCGGCAGCATTGGCTTCCGCTCGGCCATGCTGGCGGTCACGATGGCGATGGTGGTGCTGGTGTTGCCGGTGGTGGTCATCTTCACCGGCTGGCCGGCCGAGATGTCGCCGGAATCGGGCGGCCGTCGTTCCGGTGGCGGCGCGGCCACGCCGGCCCATTCGCGCAAGGCGCTACTCGCCCAGGCGGCGTTCTGGACCATGGTGCTGCCGTTCGCAATAGCGTTGCTCGCGCAGATGGGCTTCATCGTCCACCAGGTGACGTTTCTCGAGCCGCTGATCGGCCGCTATGCCGCGGGCCTTGCGGTCACCATCATGGCGGCGATGGCGGTGGTCGGCCGCCTGTCGCTCGGCCTGTTCGTCGATCGGCTCGATCCGCGGCTCGCAAGCGCCGCCTCGATGACGAGCCAGGCGGCGGCACTCTTCGTTGTCGTGCAGAGCACGAGCCCGACGGTGCTGCTGGTATGCTGCGCCGTCTACGGCTTCTCGATCGGCAACATGATCACGTTCCCGCCCTTGATCATCCAGCGCGAGATCGGCGCTGGCGCCTTCGCGGCCGCGATGGGACTAGGGACCTCGATCAGCGGCATCGTCAGCGCGTTCGGTCCCGGCATCGTCGGCCTCGTGCGCAGCCTGACCGGCGACTACACGACGGCATTCGCGATGTGCGTGGTGCTCGATCTCGTGGCAGCCGGGATCGTGCTGTGGCGGCCGGGAGCAAGTGGCGCAGCACGAAGGTCGAGGTAAGTCCGCGAGCTGAGAGTTGGCCGGGAGCGCGCCGTATATTCCGCTGTCGTCCCGGCGAAGGCCGGGACCCATACCGCGTGATCCATCGATGGGGTTCGGATCGCAGTAACGCACGACCGCTTAACTGCCAATCTTCGTCAAACTTCTGCCTAGGGGTATGGGTCCCGGCCTTCGCCGGGACGACACTGAACGTGCGGCACGTACATCCTAGCAGCTTACCCCAACAACACCGCATCCGCCGCCGCCACCGACTCTGCGCTCTCCGTCACGGTGCGCTCCAGCGCACCCGCCTGCACCGTGATGTTCTCGGCGAAGAAGCGCGCGAGCGAGACGTAACGCGGCGCGTCCGTATTGCCCTCGCCCTTGGCGGCAAGGGCTTCGGATGCCAGCATGCAACCGCCGAGCGTGGCGCCGAATTGCTGGAGATAGGGCGTCGCACCCGCGAGCGCCTCGTTCGGCGCGGAGGCGACGCGCTCCAGAAGCCATTTGCTGGTGCGGTGAAGCGCCTCCAGCGCCTCGCGCAGCTTTGTACCCGTGGTGCCGAAGGCCGGATCGTTGGAGGCCTCGACCTGCTTGACGGTCGCCGAGAGCTCGGACAGCAGCGCCCACACCGCGGCACCGCCATTGGCCGCGAGCTTGCGCGTGACAAGGTCGATCGCCTGGATGCCGTTGGTGCCCTCGTAGATCGCGGTGATGCGCGCGTCGCGATAGTGCTGCGCCGCGCCGGTCTCCTCGATGAAGCCCATGCCGCCATGCACCTGCACGCCGAGATAGGCGACCTCGTTGCCGACATCGGTGGAATAGGCCTTGGCCATCGGCGTCAGAAGCGCGGCGCGTGCGGCTGCGTCGGCCCGCACCTTGGGATCTTTCGCGCGCGTGGAGACGTCGATCGCAACCGCGGTGGCGTAGCAGATGGTGCGCGCGGCCGCGGTCTGCGCCCGCATCCGCATCAGCATGCGCTTGACGTCGGGATGCACGAAGATCGCCTCGGAGCCTTCGCCCTTGCTGCCGACCGCGCGGCCCTGCTTGCGCTCCTGCGCATAGGCGAGGGCCTGCTGATAGGCGCGATCGGCGACGCCGACGCCCTCCAGCCCCACGCCGAGGCGAGCCTGGTTCATCATCGTGAACATGCAGCGCATGCCCTGGTTCTCTTCGCCGACCAGGAAGCCGATTGCGCCGCCATGATCGCCCATCGTCATGGTGCAGGTCGGAGATGCATGCATGCCGAGCTTGTGCTCGACGCCGCTTGCGAAGATGTCGTTGCGCGCGCCGAGCGAACCGTCGGCATTGACCATGAACTTGGGCACCAGGAAGAGCGAGATTCCCTTGGTGCCGGCCGGCGCATCCGGCAGCCGCGCGAGCACGAAATGCACGATGTTGTCGGTCATGTCGTGTTCGCCATAGGTGATGAAGATCTTCGTCCCCTTGATGCGATAGGTGCCGTCGGCCTGCCGTTCGGCGCGGGTGCGCAACGCGCCGACGTCGGAGCCAGCCTGCGGCTCGGTCAGTTGCATGGTGCCGGTCCATTCGCCGGAGACGAGCTTTTCGAGATAGATTTTCTTCAGCTCGTCGCTGCCATGCGCGTCCAGCGCCTCCATCGCCGACGCCGTCAGCAGCGGGCAGAGGCCGAAGGCAACGTTGGAGGCGCTCCAGATCTCGGTGCAGGCCGCGTTGATCGCGAGCGGCAGGCCCTGGCCGCCAAAATCCTCCGGCCCGGACACCGCGTTCCAGCCACCCTCGGTCCAGCGCTTGTAGGCATCGGGCCAGCCAGGGGCGGTCGTGACCTTGCCGTCGTCGAGCTTGATGCCGTGCTCGTCGCCGACCCGGTTGAGCGGCGCGAGCACGTCCGAAGCGAACCTGCCGGCTTCCTCCAGCACGGCCGCGACGATGTCGGCGTCGAAATCGCCGTAATGACCGGCCTCCAGGGCGGCCTTCAGCCCGGCGCCATGGTTGAGCGACAGCAGCATGTCATTAATCGGCGCGCGGTAGGTCATGGCTCACTCCCGTGGACAGTCTTGGTGCCGTATTCCCATGAAACGCCGGAGGTCTCAACTGTTGGGAAGGCCGGGACGGCTAGTCCCCGGGACGGCGCCATCGCCGGGTCATAATAGAGTGTGGCGCGGCCAATCGCGGGGCTGTGGTATTTTGCCCCTCAAGCGGTTGAAATGCCGCGCCGCTCCCTATAGACCGGCTGCGACTGGAGGGAATCCGCGGTAGCCGGTTCTTCCGCCGTTCCGTCAGTCACCTGTTGGGGCGTAGCCAAGCGGTAAGGCAGCGGATTTTGATTCCGCCATTCGGAGGTTCGATCCCTCCCGCCCCAGCCAGCACTTTAGCTGCTGAGTTCCCGGTTCAAGCCGCAAGCCGGCCTGCTCGCAGCCGCTGGAGCGCGTGTCCGACCATCATCAAGCGCGTCGACAGAGAGGGTGAATGCACTGCAAGGCAGGCGTGCGGAAATACCGAACCATATGATTTCTTCTCTAATCGTTTCAGCCGTGCCGCCGGACACGGCATCCAGCGCGCCTGTCACCATGTTGCTCTGATGGATGACCACCTATGATTTTGCCTCTTTGTGGCTTTCCGCCCCTGGTTTCTGTCACGATCTGCTCGAGCACCGGCAGACGGCCTGAACCGCCTGCTTGTGTTCGCCAGCGCAGCGCGCCATGCGCGGCAGCTATCGTTCAAAACCATCGAGGCGGTTACGTCCGTGAGGCTGCCACCGGCAGCTGATCGGCACGGTGTTTGGTTCGTGGGATGGATGACTATCGTGATCTTGTAAGGGCTGGCCTTGCGCTGTTCTGCGCCGGGATGATGTTGGTGGCCGGCCACCTTTTCATCGAGTGGCAGGCCAAGCGAGCCGATGCAGGTATCAAGATCGAGCCGTCAAGACGCGGAGGCTCGCCTTTGCCAAGCATATCAAGCAGTTCGCCATCAATAGGGAACGTGATCGAGCTCCCGACGGAGGTTAGGCGGAAGCGGCCTGCGTAAACTTGTCTTGCGCTACTGTGCCCATTGAACGCCGCGCCCGCTCGGTGCGGAGCCCGTTAGATCGCGCGTAATCCTTCCTTGGGCATTTCCCGGGACAGCATATCGATATCGCTCTGCTCCAGCGTCTCCTTCTCCAACAATTTCGTCGCGGCGCGGTCCAGCACCGGCCGCCGCGTGTTCAGGATGCCCTGGGCGCGTTGGAAGACCTGGTCGACAATGGCTTTCACCTCGTGGTCGACTGCGGCTGCAGTTTCCTCCGCGTAGTCGCGCTCGCGAACCGGATAGGGGCGTTCGGCGCCCGCAAGGAAGTTGCCGGGATCGCGCTCATAGGCCACGCTGCCAAGTCTCTCGGACATTCCGTAACGCGTCACCATGCTGCGGGCGATGTCGGTCACGCGGCGCAGATCGTCGGCCGCACCAGTGGACAAATGCCCGAACACGATCAGTTCCGCGGCGCGGCCACCGAGCAGCACCGCCATCTTGTTCTCCAACTCCTCCTTCGTCATCAGGAAGCGGTCTTCGATCGGCCGCTGAATGGTATAGCCAAGCGCGCCAACACCGCGCGGGATGATGGAGATCTTGTGCACGGGATCGACCCCCGGCAGTGAGAGCGCGACAATGGCGTGCCCCAACTCGTGATAGGCGACGATCTCGCGTTCCCTTGCATTGAGCAGGCGGTTGCGCTTTTCGAGGCCTGCGACCATGCGCTCCACCCCATTGTTGAAGTCGCTCATGCTGACCGCGTCGGCCCCGCGGCGGGTCGCCAGAAGCGCTGCTTCATTGACAAGATTGGCGAGGTCGGCGCCGGTGAATCCCGGCGTCAAGGCAGCGACGGCGTCTGCCTCGACATCCGCGGCGAGGCGCACTTTCTTCATGTGAACCTCGAGGATCTCTACGCGCCCCTTCTTGTCGGGCCGGTCGACCAGCACCTGGCGGTCGAAGCGGCCGGCGCGGAGCAGGGCGGGATCGAGAATTTCCGGCCGGTTGGTGGCGGCGAGGATGACGACCCCCGAGCGCGCATCGAAGCCGTCAAGTTCGACCAGCAGCTGATTGAGCGTTTGTTCCTTCTCGTCGTGGCCGCCGGCGAAAGGGCCGATGCCGCGGACGCGGCCGAGGGCGTCGAGCTCGTCGATGAAGATGATCGCCGGCGCCTTTTCGTGCGCCTGCTGGAACAGGTCCCGCACCCGTGCTGCGCCGACACCGACGAACATCTCGACGAACTCCGAACCCGAAATCGAGAAGAACGGCACCCTGGCCTCGCCAGCGACGGCCTTGGCCAGCAAGGTCTTGCCTGTGCCCGGCGGGCCGACGAGCAGCACGCCTTTCGGCATGCGGCCGCCAAGCCGGCCATAATCGGTGGGATTCTTCAGGAAATCGACGACCTCGCGAAGCTCGTCCTTGGCTTCGTCGACCCCGGCGACGTCGGCAAAGGTGACACCCGTATTGGACTCGACATAGATCTTGGCCTTGCTCTTGCCGATCGCCATGAGCCCGCCGCCGATCCCGCCGCCTTCCGCCATGCGCCGGCCGATGTACCACCAGAGCCCGAAGAACAGCAGCACGGGCATGACCCACGACAACAGGTCGCGAAGGAACGTGCTCTCGATCTGCCCGGTGAAGCGGACGTTGTGTTTCTCCAGCTCCTGCGCGATCTCCTGGTCGACGCGCGTGGTGACGAATTGCTTCTGGCCGCCCGGCAGCGGCTCCTTCAGCGTGCCTTGCAGGGTGCGATCGGAGATGCCGACGGCATCGACTTTCCCCTGACGCAGCAACTGCTGGTATTCGCTGTAGGGAATCACGGCTATTTGGTTGGCCGCCGAGATGAGATGCTGGATCAGGAGGACGGCGAAAATCGCGGCGACAGCATATCCGAGATTGAAGCGGACGTTTTTGTTCATGCGGAAGCTCGATCCGATATCGTTGCGCCGCCGGACAGCAGCGCGTGTTTTGCGCGCTTGTTCGGCCCGGATGCTCGTTCGGAGCTAGATCGTACCGACAGAACGCTTCCCTTGGCCTCCAGTTCCTGGCCCGCAAGAGCCCCCGGCAGGCGTTCACACCCGCGTGGAAGCGTGCTGCGCAGCTGCATCTCAACCATGGCCGCACTTCAAGCCTCTCGCTTCAGCGAGACAGCCTCGCCGCGCTTCGCTCCTGGCTCTTCGGAACACGGGAGGCGGCGCGCTTGTGCTCCTCCATGAGCATCGCCACGAACGCCGTGACTTTGGGCGGGCGGAAACGAGACGCCGGATAAACGGCGTGGATGCCGCCGGCCGGAAGCGTCCACCCTGGCAAAATGTGGATGAGCCGGCCGGCCTTGATGTCGTTCAAGACCAGAAAATCCGGCAATACGGACAGGCCGGCTCCCGCGATGGTCGCGGCGAGAACGGCCGGCGTTGTATTGATGGTCAGCGTCTGGTTCATGCGAATGGTCTGCCGTTCGAAGTCGGTCTTGGCGAATTGCCATTCCAGGGGCTCCCTCAGGGCAGCGTTGGCAACGAAGGGAAGTGACGCCAGATCTTCCGGCCGGGCCACGGCGCCTTTCTTGACGACGCCCGGTGCCGCTACCAGCAGCTGCCGAAAGCTTCCAATCCGTCTGGCCTGCAGGTTGGAATCCTCCAGCCAGCCGACACGGATCGAAAAGTCGATCTGGTTCGCGATCAGGTCGATCTTGGTGTCGGCGAGCATCAAGTCGACGCGGCAGGCGGGAAATCTTTTCGAGAACGCCGCGGCTAGGGGCGCAAGCCTGTAGGAGCCGTAGTCGTTCGGCGCAGCGATCCGCAACAGTCCTATCGGCTCGGCATTGGTCTGCGCCAGCTCCGCCACCGCGGCTTCGGCCTCATGCAGGATCATGACGCATCGCGCGTGGAGCAGGCGGCCGGCTTCCGTGGGCTCGACCCGCCGCGTTGTCCGCACCAACAGCCCGGTCTTGAGCTCCCGCTCGAGCCGGGCAACTTGCTGGCTGACAACCGTCTTCGTGATGCCGAGCCGGTCAGCCGCCCGGGTAAACGACCCGGCGTCGACGACCGCCGCAAAGTAGGCGAGCCGGTTGAGATTGATCGATTCCATGCCGCGCCATCAAGGTAGATTGTAAGTCGATTACGTACAGTCTGTCGTATTAGACGTCATTTATCAATGAATGAAATTCGCCTATCTCCGCCCTCAAGCAAACCTGCCGCGGAGTTGCACATGCGCATCACCTATTTGTTCGACCCGCTCTGCGGCTGGTGTTACGGCGCAGACCCCACCCTTGAAAAGCTTGCTCAACTCGACGACGTGACGCTGGCGCTCATGCCGACAGGCCTGTTCGCGGGCGAGGGGGCGCGCGCAATGGGCGCACAATTTGCGGCCTATGCCTGGCAGAACGACCGGCGGATCGCGCGCCTGACGGGCCAGCCTTTCTCTGAACGTTACCGCGGCGAGGTCCTGGGCAAGCTCGGCGGCATGTTCGACTCTGCGCCGGCAACCCTCGGCGTGATCGCGGTCCGCGCCACGGAGCCAGCGAGGGAGCTCGAAGCGCTCAAGGCGATCCAGCATGCCCGCTACGTGGATGGCCAGGACATTGTCAGCCTGACCGGCGTCAGCAACATCCTTCGATCCGCCGGTCTGCCTGCGGCCGCCGAGCGGGTGCGGGCGCAGGACAGCGAACTGATGCAGACCTATCGCCGCGAGATCCAGGCCGCGCAGTTCGAGATGCAGCGGTTCGGCATCTCGGGCGTTCCGGCACTGCTGGTGGGGGACGGCGCCGAGCGCCACCTGCTGCCCGGCAATCTTCTGTTCGGGCGCTTCGACCTTCTCATCTCGCAGCTGAAGGTCGCCTGATCCTGCCAAACGGCAGCGCCAAGGCGATGCCGATTTCTCGCAGGGGGATGGTCGCGGGGATTCTCCCGCGGCAATCGCCTCTGTCTCATAAGCGCGAAGGAAATCCAGATGCCCACACGCAGAGATATCATGAAGACCACCCTGGCAGCCGGCGCAGCAGCCGTCTTTGCTCCTGCCGAGTTCGGCCATGCGGCGGATAGCAAGCTGAGCTGGAAGCATTTTCCGGCGGGCCCCAACGGATTCTTCCGCGCCCCCGTCCTGCTGTCCGGCCCGACTGAAGTTCTCTTGATCGATGGCGGTTTCAGCTATCCGGATGGACGCGCGCTGGCCGAGGCGATCAAGGCGACGGGCAAGAAGCTCACTGCGATCTACATCAGCCAGTCGGATCCCGATTACTATTTCAGCCTGAAACCGGTTCGCGAAGCCTTTCCGGGGGTGAAGGTGATCGCCGCGTCGGCGACGCTCGAAGCGATCAAGGGCAATGTCGAGAAGAAGCTCGCGGTATGGGGCCCCCAACTCAAGGAAAACGGCCCGCAGACACTTTCCGATGTGGTGCTGCCCGAGGCCTTTGACGGCCCGTCCTTGACGATCGACGGCGAGACCGTCGAGATCGTCGCCGCCGACGGATTGGCCAACCGCCGCTATCTCTGGGTCCCTTCGCTCAGGGCCGTTTTCGGCGGCGTTATGATCTTCTCCGGTGTCCATGTCTGGACCGCCGATACGCCGACTAAGGAACAGCGCGCGGCGTGGATCGCGAACCTCGACAAGATCGCCGAGCGCAAACCGGCCGTCGTAGTGGCCGGCCATAGCGCGCCCAATGCTCCGACCGATCTTTCAGGCGTTCAGCACACCAGAGCGTATCTGGTCGCGTTCGAGGAGGAGTTGGCCAAGGCCAAGGATGGCGCGGCCCTGAAGGCTGCGATGGACGCCAGATTCCCCAATCTCGGCATGGGCGTCGCCCTCGACATCGGCTCGAAGGTCGCCAAGGGTGAACTGAAGTGGGGTTGAGATAACGTCCGCTCTCGGGTCCGATCTGAACCAAGAAGGCTCGCGCGGGAGAGTGGCCGTAACCAGCCGCTCTCCTTTCGTCCGAGTGAAGGCCTGAGTTGTTGCGGGCAGTGCTCGAGCGAACATTGATCCGCGAGATGATGCCGACGGGATTGCCGTCGACATCGCCGGCTCGCCTCCGTGTATTACCGGGACGGCACTCCAGAGATCGGGTCATTTCCGCTTGGCGGCCGGCGGAGGATTAATTTCCGCGATCCTGCGCAGGCAATCGGCCTCCGATTCGTGGGGACCGGACATAAATGTTCCACTGACTTTGGTCGAATACCATCCGGACACCACGCCCAGCCGAACGGACTCTTCCAACTTGACGTGCCGGGGTGAGAGATTCTGCATGAACTGCTTTCTGTTGAGAGCCCGGAAGTGGGCTCCTATTCCTTAGACACCAGCTCATGCTCGCCCAGCTCTCGCCGGCTCGCGGCGTGGGATCCGCAAGTGCCGGGGCGACCAGATGCCGGTCGTGCTTTTCGGTCGGCGCCAGGATTCGCGCAAAGGTCGGGCACCTAGCGCGCCTTTGCCACTGCCTCGGGCTTATGATGTCGAGAAGCGAGAGATCGACCAGAGTCTCACTCACGAGACTCGATCGCATCCTTGCATTGAGCATCCGCGAGCGACAGCCCGGGCGCACAGCAAGAGTAAGCCATTTCCGGCCCTCAAGCGACCGTGCGCGCTTTCCCGGCAAATAGCTATCGGTTTCTCACGCGGACATGGTCGCCGCCGAATATCGCTCCGGCAATGCCTTGTATGTCGCTCGCGCGGACATAGTTGCAGAGGGTTGGCAGTCTCGAGATTCGACTGCTAGGGCCGAAAATAGAACAGAGGGCACAATGAAATTCCGTCCGCTCCACGACCGGGTGGTGGTCAAGCGCATCGACGCCGAAGCAAAGAGCAAGGGCGGCATCATCATTCCGGACAATGCCAAGGAGAAGCCCTCGCAGGGCGAGATCGTGGCGGTGGGTGCGGGAGGCCGCGACGAAGCGGGTAAGCTCATTCCGATCGACGTCAAGATCGGTGACCGCGTGTTGTTCGGCAAATGGTCCGGTACCGAAGTCGTGCTTGATGGCGAAGACCTCCTGATCATGAAGGAGAGCGACATCATGGGCGTTCTCACGGGCGTGTCACACGTCCAGAAGAAGGCGGCGTAATCTGCCGTTGTCCGATCCCGTCCTGAGCAGCCGGCGCAGTCGGCCTCTCGCAGGACGAGGTTCAAGCCTACCTGATGATCTCATTGCCCAGACGCCCTCCGGGCCAGCCGCATGAGCATCCGTTCCCAAGGGAAATCATAATGTCCGCCAAAGAAGTCAAATTCGGCGTCGACGCGCGCGATCGCATGCTTCGCGGTGTCGACATTCTCGCAAACGCTGTCAGGGTGACCCTTGGCCCCAAGGGCCGCAACGTCGTTCTCGACAAGTCGTTCGGCGCGCCGCGCATCACCAAGGACGGCGTCACCGTCGCCAAGGAGATCGAGCTCGAGGACAAGTTCGAAAACATGGGCGCGCAGATGGTGCGCGAAGTCGCCTCCAAGTCCGCTGACGCGGCCGGTGACGGCACGACGACGGCGACGGTTCTAGCGGCCGCGATTGTCCGCGAGGGCGCCAAGTCGGTTGCGGCCGGCATGAACCCGATGGACCTCAAGCGCGGCATCGACCTCGCGGTGGAAGCGGTGGTCGCCGACCTCGTCAAGAACTCCAAGAAGGTGACGTCGAACGAGGAAATCGCTCAAGTCGGCACCATCTCCTCGAATGGAGACTCCGAGATCGGCAAGTTCCTGGCCGATGCCATGAAGAAGGTCGGCAACGAGGGTGTGATCACCGTCGAAGAAGCCAAGTCGCTGGAGACCGAACTTGAGGTGGTCGAGGGCATGCAGTTCGATCGCGGCTACATCTCGCCCTACTTCATAACCAACGCCGACAAGATGCGCGTTGAAATGGATGATGCTTACGTCCTCATCAACGAAAAGAAGCTGTCTCAGCTCAACGAGCTGCTTCCGCTGCTCGAAGCAGTTGTTCAGAGCGGCAAGCCATTGGTTATCATCGCCGAGGATGTGGAAGGCGAGGCGCTTGCCACCCTCGTCGTCAACCGCCTGCGTGGCGGGTTGAAAGTCGCGGCCGTCAAGGCGCCGGGCTTCGGCGATCGCCGCAAGGCCATGCTGCAGGATATCGCGATCCTGACCGGCGGCCAGGCGATCTCGGAAGATCTCGGTATCAAGATGGAGAACGTGACGCTTGCAATGCTCGGTCGCGTCAAGAAGGTGATGATCGACAAGGAAAACACCACGATCGTCAGTGGCGCCGGCAAGAAGGCTGACATCGAGGCGCGCGTCAATCAAATCAAGGCGCAGATCGACGAAACCACCTCGGACTACGATCGGGAGAAGCTGCAGGAGCGTCTCGCCAAGCTCGCGGGCGGCGTCGCGGTGATCCGCGTCGGCGGCGCGACCGAGGTCGAGGTGAAGGAGCGCAAGGATCGCGTTGATGACGCGATGCATGCAACCCGCGCGGCGGTTGAGGAGGGTATCGTCCCGGGCGGCGGCGTCGCCCTGCTGCGCGCCTCCGAGCAGCTCAAGGGCCTGCGCACCAAGAACGACGATCAAAAGACGGGCGTCGAGATCGTGCGCAAGGCACTGTCCTACCCCGCTCGCCAGATCGCGATCAATGCCGGCGAAGACGGCTCCGTCATCGTCGGCAAGATCCTTGAGAGCAAAACCTACGCCTACGGATTCGACTCTCAGACAGGCGAGTACGTCAACCTTATCTCGAAGGGCATCATCGATCCGACAAAGGTGGTGCGTGTGGCGATCCAGAACGCCGCGTCTGTTGCAGCGCTCCTGATCACCACCGAAGCGATGGTTGCTGAAACCCCAAAGAAGAACGCGGCTGGCGGCATGCCTCCTGGCGGAGGCGGCATGGGAGGCATGGACTTCTAGGTCCAACCCTCAGCGCTCGCCACAGAGGCCCGGCAGCAATGTCCGGGCCTTTGCTGTATTGATCGGTAACTTTCCATCATTCGCCCGGGGGGTACCCGGATGCCATCGGGCCGAGTTGCCGAAAGCGTTAGCGCGACTCCGGCAAGGCCAACCTGCGTAGTTGTCCGTGCGGGTTCACTTCTTCTTCGCCTTGGGTTGCTTCTTTGGCACCGGGCCCGCTGCGGCTTCCCGCGCCAGTCGCTCTGCCTTCAGCCGCTCTCGATTCTGAGCAAAGGCCTTCTCGGCGAGCGCATGCTCGGACATGGCCTTCTCCGCGTCGACCTGGCGGAAGGCCTTGCGTGCTTCACGCTCCGCCTTGCTGATTGGTTTCGGCGGTTCGTATTCACCAACTTCTTTTGTCATCTTTTCCGATCTGATGCTTCTCTAAGGGTCAATTCTTGCTCTAAGGGTCAATTCTTGCTCTTGAGCCCGGCATCTCGCGCCAGGCGCTCGGCCCTGAGACGTTTATGGTTTTCCTGGAACTCTGGATCGGCGTGGCTGTCCGCTATCGTTTGCCGCGCCCCAACGGGGTTTTGCGCCTTTCGGTCCGCTTCATCCGCGACCTGCTGCTCGGCGGAGCGCTTCCGTTTGGTCATTGCCAGATCCTTGCACCCATGATTGGTTCAGGGCTACCCAAATCATTGGCTACCCAAATCATTTCTGGCGTCTATGATAGACGTTTGTCGCGCAGGCGGCGACTTGAAAGTGCGGTGCGTCGAAACCAGCGGCTCCAGCGCCCCGACGCATTGCGTCGCAGCATGCTCCACGCTAGACCAGCCGGAGATGAATTTTAGAGGTGAGCACATGTCATATGCTTATAAGCTGAATGAAGACGTTCGCCACCAGCCCCAGGGTCCACAAGGACGTGCGGCAACTGATCCGCCGATGATTTACACCATCGTTCAATGTATGCCGATCGAGGCAGATGGACGTCTTCGGTACCGTATCAAGAGCAAGTCGGATAATGTCGAGCGGGTCGTAACGGAAGATCAGCTGTCGTATTTTCAGTGATTGGCGCGCTTGATGAGCGTCGGAGTTTCGCCGTGTTGAATGAACGAGAAAAGATCCTGGTTGCCCTTCGAGAGAAGCCGCTCAAAGTGTACGAGGTCATGAAACGCGCCAATGTCGCGAATGAGGAAGCTTGCCAGACCCTGCTGCTGAAAATGCGGGATGAAGGCCTGGTGAAGTTCGATATCCATAAGGGGCGATGGCACGTCGGATGATTTGTCAAATTGCGGCGATCTTCCGGGCATGTCGTGCCTGGTCGAGTACGCCGTACGAAACCGGGCCGGGTTCTTCATTGCCAGCGCCGGAAGATGACGCTGGCGTTGACGCCTCCGAAGCCGAACCCATTCGAAATCGCATGCTCCATCGTCATCGGCCTGGCCTCGCGGGCGACGATGTCGACGCCTTCCGCCGCGGCGTCACGGTTGTCGAGATTGAGAGTGGGCGGCGCGACCTGGTCGCGTAACGCGAGTATCGTGAAGATCGCTTCCACTCCCCCGGCCGCGCCGAGCAGATGACCGGTCGCCGATTTGGTGGCGCTCACGGCAATTCGCCCCTCGCGGCCGAACACGGCCTTGATCGCTTCCAGTTCGGAAAGGTCGCCAACCGGCGTCGAAGTGGAATGGGCGTTGAGATGCTGGATATCGCCGGGCTCGAGACCGGCCTGCCGCAGGGCAGCTTCCATGGCGCGGCGGGCGCCGTCGCCGTCCTCGGGTCCCGAGGTGATGTGATAGGCGTCTGCCGTCGTGCCATAGCCGGCGATTTCGGCGATCGGTTGGGCGCCGCGGCGCAGCGCATGTTGTAACTCCTCGATGACGAGGATGCCGGCACCTTCGCCCATGACGAAGCCGTCGCGGTCGCGGTCGAAGGGGCGGGACGCACGCGCCGGCGTTTCGTTGAAGCCGGTCGACAGTGCCCTGGCGGCCGCGAAGCCGCCGAGACTCACCAGGTGGATGCAGGCTTCCGAGCCGCCGCAAATCGCAACATCCGCTTCTTCGGATCGTATGAGGCGCGCGGCATCGCCGATCGCCTGCACGCTCGCGGCGCAAGCGGTGACCGGCGTACCGATCGGACCCTTGAAGCCGTAGCGGATCGAGACGTGACCGGCTGCGAGATTTGCCAGAAAGGACGGCACGGTGAAAGGCGAGAGCCGCCTGATCCCGCGCTGATCGGTGGTCCGAACCGCCTCGACGATGGCCGGAAATCCGCCGATGCCCGATGCGATCACGGTTGCCGTGCGCGCCAGCGACTGTGCGTCGGAAGGAGTCCATGCCGCTTGTGCAATTGCCTCGGCGCTGGCGGCCAATGCGAACAGGATGAAGCGATCCATCCTGCGCTGATCCTTCGCCGGCACAATGAGATCCGGATCGAAGCCTCCATCCGGATCGTCGACCTTTGTCGGCACGAGCCCACCGACCCGTGCGGGGAGGGCGGCTGACCATTCGGGAAGGACAACCAGTCCTGAACGGGCCGCGCACAAGCGCGACCATACCAAGTCACTGCCGCAGCCCAGCGGCGACACCAAACCCAATCCTGTAACGACAACGCGACGCATAAAGACTACCTCTTTGAGTTGCCCATGAACTACGCCGTTCGGCTCGACCGAAAGCTCGCGCACGAACCGAAATGGGGTCCTTGGCAGATCAGCGCAACGTGGCAAGCGCCCGACCGGACCACAGCTCCGCAAACCGAGCTGATTGTCATGGCCAAATTTTTCCGTGCGAATTCGGCTAAGCGGCCATTCGCAGCAGATCGACGATGTCGGCTTCGCTTTTGAAAGGCCGCGGATTGGCCTGGACGAAGCGATGATTGATCGCAATCTTGCTGATCTGGTCGAACTTGTCTTCGCCGATACCGACGTCGGCAAGGCGGCCGGGCAATCCAAGTTTCTTGGTGAATTCTGCGAAGGCAGCTGCGGCTTCCATACCCGGCTCGCCAAGAGCCGACGCCAGGCGCTGCTGCGCATCCTCGGTGAACGGCTTGTTGTAGCGGAGCAGGCTCGGCATGATGACAGGTGTGCAATAGTAGTGGGGAACGCCGAAGGTCCCGCCAAGGACATGGCCGATGCCGTGACTGGCGCCCATCGGGACCCGCGCCTGGAGGCCGAAAGCGGCGAGCCACGCGCCGTATTGAGACAGTCGGCGCGCCTCCAGATCATCAGGTTGCTGCAAGGTCCGGAGCATTCCCTCGCGCAGGGTGCGGATGCCTGCCAGGACGACCTCGTCGGCGAGCGGGGTGCCGGCGGGCGAGCACAATGCTTCGATGCCATGGTCCATCGAGCGCGTTCCCGATCCCATCCACAGCTTGGAAGGCGTATGAACGGTGAGCTCAGGGTCGAGAATGATCGCCACCGGCATCATCCGGGGATGGAAGAAAATCTGCTTCAGCCGATTGCGTTCATCGGTGACGAGCGCTGCTGCATTGTATTCGCCGCCGTTCAGCGTGGACGGTACCGCAATCTGTCGAATCTTGGGCGATCGGAACGGAGAAACGGTGACGCCCGGGCCCATCGGGAATGGATCGAAACCCGCTTCATCGCGGATGTCGTGTTCCATCGCCATAATGACGATCTTGGCGAGGTCGATCGCCGAGCCGCCGCCGACCGCGACGACCAGATCAGCTCCTGCGTCATCGGCTTGGCGGGCAACCTCGGCAGCTTGCTTGCGCGTGGTGTGCTCGGCAATTCCGTCGAAGGTGGCGACATGCCTGCCGCCGAGCGCGCGCCGGATCTTCTCGATCTCGTTGGTCTTGGTGTTCAAGGTGCGGCTGACGATCAGGAAGACGCGCTTGGCCTCAAGTCGCACCGCTTCATCGTTCAAAGCGTCAGCCGCAGCTTTGCCGTAGACGACACGATCGATTGCCGGAAAATTGTGTATCCCTGCTTTACGCATTTCGTTCCTCCCTGTGAGTTATGAAGCACCGATCCTCAAGCGGCGACGGCGTCGCGAATCTGCCGGGATGCCGTTTCCAGAAAGGCCTGAGCCAGATCGGGATCGTTGACCACGCGTGAGAGCGTCAATGCCCCGACCATCGTCGAGAGAATGGCCATGGCTTTGCTCCTGGATTCCTCGTCGCTCGTCTCGGCAATCAGGCGGCTGAGGATCTCGATATGCGCTTTGATCCCGCCTTCGAACGATGCTTTCACCTCGCTGCTCTGTCTGGCCACATCCGAGCCGAGCGCCACGATCGGGCAGCCGTCCATCTTTTCGTCGCGATGGTCCGTGCTGAGGTAGAACCCCATCACCGCGCCCAGCGGATCCTCGGGTTCTGCGGCGGTGGCGGCCGACCATCGCAGCGTGGCGCTCTCCAACGCGCGCGCCGACGCCTGCGCGGCCAAATCCTCTTTTGACGCGAACTGCTTGTAAAAAGCGCCTTGGGTCAGCCCGGCAGCCTTCATCAGGTCCTTGAGGCCGATGCCGTCAAATCCATGCGACCGAAACAGGCGGCTTGCGACATTGATGACGTTTTGCCGGTTTTCCTCAGCCTGAATGCGGCTCACTCGCATCATCGATCTCCACATTTAGATTGCGTCCGACATCTAATATCCGATATAGAGCTCGAACGCAATCTATCTGGCAAGAGGCGATGGCATGAAAAAGCGACGGATTATCGTGCTGGGGAGCATCCTGACCGCGGGGGGCGCGGTGGCCGCATTTGTCGCGCTCCGCACGCCGGCAGCCTCGGCCGTGAGCGATCCGAGGCAGGAAGCCCCGATCGTCAGGGTCGCGGCCGCGGCACGGGTGACCGGATCGGAGCGTGGCTTCACGGGCATCATCGGGGCGAGGGTGCAGAGCAGCCTCGGTTTTCGCGTTCCCGGCAAGATCGTGGAGCGGCTTGTGAATACCGGTGAGCAGGTCAAGGCCGGTCAGCCGCTGATGCGGATCGATGAAACCGACCTTCGTCTTGCGGTCACGGCCAAGCGCAACGCCGTTGCTGCCGCGCGTGCGTCCGTTGTTCAGACCGAAGCGGATGAGGAGCGATACGCAAAGCTGGTGAGCAACGGATGGGCTTCCCGACAGCGCTACGAGCAAGCGAAGGCCGCGCTGGATACGGCCGAGGCGCAACTCGCGACCGCCGAAGCCGATGCGCGGGTTGCCGAGAACGAGGCGACATACTCGGTCCTGGTCGCGGACGCGGACGGAACGGTGGTTGAAACGCTTGGCGAGCCCGGGCAGGTCGTTTCTGCCGGCCAGACGGTGGTTCGGATTGCAAAGGCCGGTCCTCGCGAAGCGGTGGTCGCGCTTCCCGAAACGATCCGGCCGGCGATCGACTCCGTGGCCGAGGCCAGCGTGTATGGGGCAGCCGATGGGCGGCGCTATACGGCGCATCTGCGGCAATTGTCGGACGCCGCCGATGCCCAGACCCGCACCTACGAGGCCCGTTATGTCCTCGACGGTGAGGCCGCAGGCGCGCCACTAGGCGCGACGGTGACCATTCGGCTGGCAAGCCAGACGAGCGAGCCGGAAGTCCAGGTGCCGCTCGGCGCCGTGCTCGATGATGGCAGCAAGACCGGTGTTTGGATCCTGGATAGCGCCACCTCCACGGTACGCTTTCGGCCGGTCAGGCTTGTTCGGGTGACCGACGAAACCGCCGTGATCTCCGGATTGCGCTCTGGTGATGCGATTGTTTCGCTCGGCGCTCATCTCCTGCAGGAGGGCGCCCGCGTCAGGACCGCCGCTGACAGCCGGAGCAACTGAAGCGTCTCAATCTTTCCGCGCTGGCCGTTGGAGAAGCCACATGCTGTACAGCTACATTGTCGAGCAAGAAATCCGAAAGACCTTCGACCATGTCAACAACCATCGCTGGGATGAAGCGGTGAAAGCGGTTGCGCCGCATGTCCATCACCGCGTTTCCGGCGCCCACGCGCTTGGCGGCGAGCGCCACGACAAACAGGCCGTGCGCCGCTGGTTTGAGCGGCTCGGACGCGTCCTGCCCACTCTCCATCTCACGGTCAACAATGTCTGGGTGAAGGGCTGGCCCTGGAACACCACAGTCTTTGTCGAGTGGGACGGCACCGCAACGCTGCTCGACGGCGACAGCTCCTACGTCAACCGCGGTCTCCACGTGTTCACCCTGCGGTGGGGCAAAGTCCAAGCACTCGAGGAATTTCAAGATTCACAGCAAGCCGCCCGTGGGCTTGGTATCCAAGCGGCAGCTGGCCTCACAGAAGCTGTCGCCGAACCAATTGTGAGTTAGCAGATGAACCTCAATCTTTCCGCGATCGCCGTTCGCGAACGGGCCGTCACCCTGTTCTTCATTATCCTGCTGGCGGCCGCAGGCGCCTACGCCTTTTTCATGCTCGGACGGGCGGAGGATCCCTCCTTCACCATCAAGACCCTGACGGTGACGACGGTATGGCCGGGCGCAACGGCGCGCGAGATGCAGGACCTCGTCGCCGAACCGCTCGAGAAGCGGATTCAGGAATTGACCTGGTACGACCGGGTGGAGACGACCACGCGGCCGGGTTACGCGTATATGACGGTTACATTGAAGGACAGCACCCCGCCATCCAGCGTGCAGGAGGAGTTTTATCAGGCCCGCAAGAAGCTCGCAGATGAAGCGCGCAACCTGCCGGCCGGGGTGCTCGGCCCGTTCGTCAACGACGAATATTCGGACGTGAGTTTCGCCCTTTATGCCCTCAAGGCGAAGGGCATGCCGATGCGGGAGCTTGCGAGGCAAGCCGAGACCATTCGCCAGGATCTTCTGCATGTGCCCGGCGTCAAGAAGATCAACATCCTCGGTGAACGTCCCGAACAGATATTCATCGAGTTTTCCTACGCCAAGCTCGCAACCCTCGGCGTATCGGCACAGGATATCATCGGCGCCTTGCAGCGGCAGAACACCGTCACGCCGGCGGGTTCGATCGACACTCAGGGGCCGCAGGTCTTCATCCGGATCGACGGCGCCTATGACAGTGTCGAGGCGATCGGCGACACGCCTATTGTCGCTTCGGGACGGACACTGAAGCTATCCGACATCGCAGCGGTCCGCCGCGGCTATGAGGATCCTCCCACCTACCTGATCCGACATCAGGGTGAGCCCACGATCGTGCTCGCGGCGGTGATGCAGGAGGGCTGGGACGGGCTCGCGCTCGGCAGGGCGCTGAAGGACAAGGCGGCGTCCATCGCAAAGACACTCCCACTCGGGATGACGCTCGACAAGGTGTCCGACCAGGCCGTCAACATCACCTCGGCCGTTGACGAATTCATGATGAAGTTCGCGATGGCGCTCGGCGTGGTGCTGCTGGTCAGCCTGCTCAGCCTCGGCTGGCGGGTCGGTATCGTCGTGTCGGCTGCAGTCCCTCTGACGCTTGCCGTCGTGTTTCTCATCATGCTGGAAACCGGGCGGTTCTTCGATCGCATCACGCTCGGTGCCCTCATCCTGGCGCTTGGTCTGCTCGTGGATGACGCCATCATCGCCATCGAGGTGATGGTGGTGAAAATGGAAGAGGGCATGGACCGCATCGCGGCGGCAGCCTACGCGTGGAGCCACACGGCGGCGCCCATGCTGTCCGGAACACTGGTGACGATCGCCGGGTTCCTGCCGGTGGGCTTCGCGCGCTCGACCGCCGGCGAGTACGCCGGCAACATCTTCTGGGTCGTGGGCTTTGCCCTGATCGTCTCCTGGATCATCGCGGTGATCTTTACGCCCTATCTTGGCGTCAAGATGCTGCCGGCGATCAAACCGATCGAAGGCGGTCACGACGCGATCTACGGCACACCGAATTATCGGCGCCTGCGAGCGCTCATCACCTTCGCCGTGCGCCACAAATTCGTAACCTGCGGAATCGTCGCCATTGCCTTCGCGCTGTCCGGCGTCGGCATGGGCGCCGTCAAGCAGCAGTTCTTCCCGACGTCCGACCGTCCCGAAGTGCTGGTGGAGGTTCGCCTGCCGGAAGGCACCAGCATCGAGACAACGGCCGCCACGGTCGAGAAGCTCGAGCGCTGGCTGGGCCAGCAATCGGAAGCCAAGATCGTCACGAGCTATATCGGGCAGGGTGCTCCACGCTTCTTCTTCGCGATGGCGCCGGAATTGCCCAATCCGGCCTTCGCCAAGATCGTCGTGCTTACGCCCGACGCGGAGGCGCGCGAGGATTTGAAGCACCGGCTCAGACAGGCCGTGTCGGAAGGGCTTGCACCCGAGGCGCATCTGCGCGTCACGCAGCTCGTGTTCGGACCCTATACGCCGTTCCCGGTCGAGTTTCGGGTGACGGGGCCTGATCCCGCGCAATTGTACGCGATCTCCGATAAAGCGCTCGATATCATGCGCAGCGTTCCTGACGCGCGGCAAGCGAACCGCGATTGGGGCAATCGCACACCCGTGCTCCGCTTCATCCCGGATCAGGATCGACTGAACCTCATCGGCCTCTCGCCCGCGGAGGTCGGCCGGCAGCTGCAACTGCTCCTGACCGGCATCGCCGTTACGCAGGTCCGGGAAGACATCCGCAATGTCCCCATCGTGGCCCGCAGCGCAGGCGGCGAGCGGATGGATCCGACGCGTCTGGCGGATTTCTCGCTGATGAGCCGGGATGGCCGGGCGATTCCGCTCGATCAGATCGGCCATTCGGAGGTGCGCCTGGAAGAGCCTATCCTCAAGCGCCGCGATCGCATCCCGGTCGTCACGATCCGCTCGGACATCAATGAGGCAACCCAGCCGCCAGAGGTTTCCAAGGAGATCATGACGGCGCTTCAGCCGCTGATCGCATCCCTTCCGGCCGGCTATCGCATCGAACTCGGCGGATCGATCGAGGAAGCAACCAAGGCCAACGACGCCTTGGGGAAGGTCTTTCCGGCCATGATCGCCGCCATGCTGATCGTCATCATGCTGCAGGTGCGGTCGTTCTCGACGATGGCGATGGTCATGCTGACGGCACCGCTCGGCCTCGTCGGCGTCGTGCCGATGCTGCTCGCCTTCAACCAGCCATTCGGGTTCAACGCCATTCTCGGCCTGATAGGACTGGCGGGAATCCTGATGCGCAACACCCTGATCCTGACCGAACAGATCAAGGAGAACCGTGCTGCCGGCCTCGATGACTATCACGCTGTTATCGAAGCCACCGTGCAGCGCACGAGGCCGGTGATCCTGACCGCACTCGCCGCCGTGCTGGCATTCATCCCACTGACGCATTCCGTGTTCTGGGGATCGATGGCCTATACGCTGATCGGCGGAACGGCGGTCGGCACGGTCCTGATCCTTCTGTTCCTTCCTGCGCTCTACGTCGCCTGGTTTCGAATCAAGCCGGCCTCGGACGAGCTCCATGCCCATTTTGCGAACGAACCGGAATTGCGAACAGCAATGGCCGCAGAGTAGGGCTCGGTGAATCCTCCCCCAACTACTTCGTAGTAGGCGTTAAATAGGTGAAGCGAGCGCCACGTCGCTCCGCGCGAGCTCGGGTAGCGCATAGTTCTAAAATAGAATGTATAAAAGGCATGTTCACCAGCGCGCAAATGCGCCTGCGGGTCTGCGCACCAGCGCGGGCCTGTCGTTCACGGCCCCCGGCGCATGATCATCTAATCGCTTGACGAGTTCAAAAAAAGAACTGTAGGCTGCAAGGAAGATGGCCGACGCAACGGCCGCGACGTGCCGGATTACGGCGGACCCGTTCAGCGCGGATGCGTTTTGCAATCGCGCAGCCACCGGCGCAACAAAACAAAGCCACGTACCCGAAAAGGGTGCACGTTTGGGAGGACGAGCAATGTTGGTGAGATGGAAGATCGTTGCGGCTCTGACTCTGTTTTTGAGCGGGCCGGCATTCGCCGCCGAAGAGCCGGGAATCTCGGCCACCGAGATCAAGATCGGCGGGGTTTTTCCCTTCAGCGGACCGGCGTCATCGATCGGTCTCGTGGGCAAGGGACTCATGGCCTACATTCAGGCCTTGAATGACCGCGGCGGCGTCAACGGACGCAAGATCAACTACATCGCCTATGATGACGGATACAGTCCTCCCAAGGCGGTGGAGCACGTCCGCAAGCTGGTCGAAAGCGACGAAGTGTCGTTCATGTTCGGCCAGCTCGGCACGCCCGGCATTTCGGCCACTGCAAAATACCTCAAGGCCAAGGGCGTACCGAGTGTCGCCATCGTCAGTGGCTCGTCCAAGTTCACGGACGTCGCCAACTACCCGCTGATCACCACGGGTCTTGTCAGCTACGACACCGAAGGAAAGATCTACGCCAAATACCTGACGAGGACGTTGCCGAACGCCAAATATGCCATCCTTTATCAGAACGACGATCTCGGCAAAGATTACCTCGGTGCCTTCAAGGCGTTTCTCGGCAAGGATTTCGACCGCAAGGTCGTCAGCGCGTCCTATGAGGTCACCGAACCGACGATCGACTCGCAGGTTACCAATCTGAAGAGCTCGGGTGCCGAAGCCCTGGTGATCGCGGGGACGCCGAAGTTCGCGGCTCAGGCCATCCGGCAAGCCTCGGTGATCGGCTGGAAGGCGACCGTGATCATCAATTTCCCGTCCGGATCGGTCGGAGGCACGCTTGCACCGGCCGGCCTCGACAAATCGGTCGGCGTGATGGTCGGGACGATCAACAAGGATATCCTGGATGAGACATGGAAAAACGATCCGGGCATGCAGGCCTACCGGGCATTTTTCGACAAATATCTGCCGGGCGCCGACATCACCAACGGCAGCTATCTGACCGGCTATCAGCAAGGCGTCCTGCTCGAGCAGATTCTCAAGCAATGCGGTGATGATCTGTCGCGGAAGAACATTCTGGCGCAGGCCAAGAACCTGAAAGATGTCGTCGTTCCGACTGCGCTGCCCGGGATCAAGGTCAACACCAGCGAGACCGAGAACATGATCTGGACGCAGATGCGGCTGCAGCGCTGGACCGGCACGACGTGGCAAGCCTTCGGAGAAGTCCTGGACGCCAGGTCCGAGTGACCCGGCGTAGCCCGCTCGCTCTATCCACCCGCGGCAATTCAGGAGATCGTTTTCGATGTCGACGAAGCCACTGAGGTTTGCGCCGAGGGAGCTGTCCATCGAGCGCCGGAGCGACGGCACGCTCATATTGAGGTCGCCGCTTGAATTGGGGCCATGCGACTGGCGCGTCACCGACTTTCTCCCGCGCTGGGCAAACGCGGCTCCAGAGCGAATATTCCTCGCGCAACGCAATGCCAAGGGGGGATGGGACGAGATCAGCTATCGCCAGGCGTGGTCGCAGGTCCAGGCGGTCGGCCAAAGCCTGATCGACATGGGCGCAAAGCCGGCTGACAAGCTGGCGGTGCTTTCGGGCAACTCCATCGAGAACGCGGTGATCTCCTTTGCTGCGATGTCGATAGGCGTCATTCTGGCGCCGATATCGCCGAACTACACGCTGATGCCCGGCGGCCTTGCGCGCCTCAAGGACATCGCGCAGGTGCTGCGGCCGAACTTCGTTTTCGTTCAGAGCGGACGGGACTTTGCCGCAGCCCGCTCCATTCCCGAATTGGCAGACGCGGCCTGGATCAGCGTCGATGGCGCGCCGGAGACGACCCCCTTCCGCGTCCTGACGGATCGAACGGACTGCGACGGGTTCGCGCGTGCGTCGGGTGCAATACCCAGCGACGCCGTTGCAAAAATTCTCTTCACGTCCGGTTCGACCGGTCTGCCAAAAGGCGTTCTGAACACGCACCGCATGATGGCGAGCTCCCTGCAAATGGGAAGCCTGCTGGTGTCGCCTCCGGAGGCGCCGGTCCAGGTCGAGTGGCTGCCGTGGCACCATACGATGGGCAGCAACGTCATTCTTCACGGCATTCTCAAGAACGGCGGGACGCTCTACATCGATGACGGCCGGCCGCTGCCTCAGCTCTTTCACAAATCGGTGGCGAACCTCAAGGAGATCTCGCCGACGGCCATGTTCAACGTTCCTGCCGGTTATAATCTCTTGTGTGATGCCATCGAGAACGATGCCGCCCTCGGCGCGAGCATCTTCAAGCGGCTGGATCGATTGAGCTACGCGGGGGCTGCAATTTCGCAGGGCACGCTTGAAAGACTCTATCGGCTGACATCATCGATCACGGGCCGGCGGATTCCAGTGATGTCGGGCTACGGGACGACCGAAACCGCGCCGACAATCAGCACGACCCACTGGGCAACGGATCGGCCCGGGGAGATTGGTCTTCCCGCGCCGGGCGTGCAGCTGAAACTGATCCCTGTTTCCGATACGTACGAGGCCAGGGTAAAGGGTCCCAACGTCACCCCCGGTTACCTCGGGAGGGCCGATCTGACGGAGAAAGCCTTCGACGAGGAGGGTTTCT
Organism: Bradyrhizobium sp. CSA207; assembly: GCF_029051685.1. Classification (GTDB taxonomy): domain Bacteria; phylum Pseudomonadota; class Alphaproteobacteria; order Rhizobiales; family Xanthobacteraceae; genus Bradyrhizobium. Next base: position 180,849 of record NZ_JAACFT010000013.1, read on the forward strand.
ACCGCATCGGCGATACCGTGTCGTTTCTCGATCCCGAGAAGCCGGAGCTCGGTCTGCGTTTCACCGGCAGAATTTCCGAGAACTTCAAGCTCGCGAACGGTACCTGGGTTGCGATCGGGACTATGCGTGCCGCCATCCTGGCCGCAACGCGCGGCGTCTTGCTGGACGTCGTCGTTGCCGGAGAAAATCGTGAAGCCTGCGCGCTGCTGTGCTGGCTGAATCCGACCGAGGCTGCGCGGATTTCGAACGCGCCGGCTGCGGATTTGACCTGCGACCCCCGGGTGATCGAATTCCTGAGGCATCGTTTGCGGGAATATAATGAGGCCGTTGGAAGCAGCGAAAGAATCTGCTCATTCACCCTGCTGAAGGATCCGCCTTCATTGGCCGCGGGAGAAATCACCGACAAGGCCTATGTCAATCAACGTGCCGTGCTCAAACACCGGGCTGAACAGGCGGACCGTCTCCACTGCAACGAACCCGACGCAGCTGTGATTCGAGTCTGAGGATGCGTTCAGTGCGTGATGCCGGTGGCCGGCTCAAGCGGCGCTGCGGCGCGCCTTTGCCTTCGGCTTGTCAGGTGCCTCTATCGTCAGCGGGCTTTGGGCGCCTGGGCCTGGATGGGTATGAACCTCCTTGGCGAGGAGCGGCTCGCCGCATTCAGAGCATACCATGACCGGGTCGAAGTCCTTTCCGCACTTGCGATGCTGGTGTAGCAGCGGCCGGCCGCGCTCGTCGACCATGTGAGTGTCGCCCCAATGCACCAGCGCCATCATGATCGGATAGAGATCGAGGCCCTTTTGGGTCAGGATATATTCGTGACGCTTGGGCGCTTCCTGGTAGGGAATGCGGCGCAGGATGCCCAGCCGAACCAGCTTCTTCAGCCGTTCAGCAAGCAAATGGCGGGTGATTCCGAGCGCCGACTGAAATCCTTCGAAGCGCCGCGTACGCAGAAAGCATTCGCGCAGGATCAGAAGCGTCCAGCGGTCGCCGATCACGCCAATGGTCCGGGCCATCGAACACGGCTCTTCCTCGAGTTCCTTCCACTTCATCCGTACTCTCCAGTCGTCCCGGCATGGCCGCCTCGAATCGTCGCGGAGGCTGTTCCATTCCCTTGCATTCTAGATAGGTACTGAATTCCAAACAATACCCGATCACTAGGCCAAACCAGCATAAATCCGGCCAAATTTGACAGTTCAATTTTAGAACTGTAAAGACGAGATCAGGCAAGCCATGCGATTGGATCGCCGGTCTCAGATCATCCAATGCGCTCTGCGGGAGAAAGCGGTCATGACCCCCAAGGTTGAATTCCAGTTCGATTTCGGCAGCCCGAACGCCTATCTGGCGGAAGTCGCCATTCCCGGGATCGAGCGGCGGACCGGCGTGAAATTCGAGTACGTCCCGGTCCTGCTTGGCGGCATCTACAAGGCGACTGGCAACATGTCGCCGTTCGACTCGCTTCGCGGGATCAAGAACAAGCCGGAATACCAGGCGCTCGAGACCCAGCGGTTTATCCGGCGTCACAACATCACGAAATTTCGTCAGAACTCCTTCTTTCCAGTCAACACCTTGATGCTGATGCGCGGCGCCGTCGCGGCCCAGTTCGAGGGCGTGTTCGAACCCTATTTCCGCGCCGCCTATCATCACATGTGGGAAGAGCCCAAGAAGATGGACGATCCCGAAGTGTTCCGGAGCGCATTTGCTTCCTCGGGGATCGACATCGACAGGCTGGTCGCGCGTGCACAACAGGATGACGTCAAGAAGAAGCTGATCGACTCGACCAATGACGCCGTCAGCCGCGGTGCTTTCGGTTCGCCGACGTTCTTCGTCGGCAAGGAGATGTTTTTCGGCAAGGATCAGCTCCGGGACGTCGAGGAATCGATCGTCGAACAGAGCCGGCAGCCAGTTTCCAAAACCGGCTAGTTACCGACTTGCGGTCCGGGCGTGTTGTGGCGAAGGGGCTGGCGGGAAGCTAGAGTTTACCCTCAGCCCGTTGGCAGAAAAAAAAGATCCAGGGAGAGTGAAATGGCTGGTCCGCTTGGCGGCGTTCGTGTCCTCGATCTGACCGGCGTAGTGTCGGGCCCGTTTGCGACCATGTTTCTGGCAGATCAGGGCGCCGACGTGCTCAAGATCGAGCCGATCGGCGGCGATATCACCCGTCGCAGCCGAGCCACCATCGACAAGGACGGCGAGTTCTCCGCGCTGTTCATCTCGTCGAACCGCGGCAAGCGTTCGCTCTCGATCGACGTCAAGAGCCCGGCCGGCTGTGAGGTGCTGGCCAAACTGGTCGCGCAGGCCGATGTGCTGGTGCAGAACTTCCGGCCCGGCACCATGGAGCGCCTCGGCCTTGGCGTCGAAGAATTGCGCCGGCGCCATCCGCGCCTGATCTACGTCTCGATCAGCGGCGTCGGCGAGAGCGGACCGTATGTGAAGAAGCGCGTCTACGACCCGATCATTCAGGGCCTGTCGGGCTTTGCCGATATCCAGTCGCAGCCGGTCACCAATCGCCCGCAGATGATCCGCACCATCGTGTGCGACAAGACGACCGCCGTGTTTACCGCGCAGGCGGTGGCGGCGGCGCTCTACGCGCGTGAGAAGACCGGGCAGGGCGATCATATCCAGGTCGCGATGCTGGATGCCATGATCTCCTACCTCTGGCCGGAAGGCATGATGCAGTACACGGTGGTCGGAGCCGCGGCCGCCGCGGCCGATCCCAATGACCGGCCGGATCTCGTGTTCAAGACCAGCGACGGCTACATCACCGCCGGCACCATCTCCGATTCCGAATGGCAGGGCTTCTGTCGTGCGTCCGGCGATCCCGAGCTTGCCAAGGATACCCGGTTTGCGACCCCGTCAGCGCGTTCGGTCAACGCCACGGCGCGCATCAACAAGATGGCGGAATATATCGGCCAGCACACCACCGCCGAATGGCTGGAGCGTCTGGATGCTGCGGATGTCCCTTGCGCGCCTATCCTGCGGCGCGGCGAAATCATTCACAATGAACAGGTGGTGGCGCGCGGCATCATCGCGGAATTCGATCAGCCGAAGGTCGGCCGGGTGCGGCAGCCCAAGCCCGCAGCCCGCTTCGAGGTCAACCAGGCCGCAATCGGCGGACCGGCCCCTCGCGTCGGCGAGCACTCGCGCGAGGTGCTGCGCGAGCTGGGTTACGACGATGACGCGATCGACAGCATGGTCGCCGCGCGCACGTTGCGCGTCGCCGTGTAGGGCGAAGCGCTTCGCGCGACCGGCGATCGGCTCTCAGGCCTTGGCAGGCATCGGCGTAATCGGTGCCGTCGGAACATTCGCCGCAGCCGCGCGCTGGTAAGCCTCCCGACTTCGCATACGCTCGAGATAAGGCTGCGCATTGTCGCAAATGCCGACACCGTATGCGACCGCCCAGTCCAGGCACGTCGTCAGCAGGATATCGGCGCTGCTGAAGCGGTCGCCCATGAGGAACTGTCGGCCATCGGACAGCGCGACCTCCACATGGCGCAACTGTGCCCGAAAATATTCCGCGGCTTGAGCGACCACCTCCGGCGCGACGCCGTAGATCGGACCGAGCGCATCGGCGCTGTGACGGCGCATCACGTACAGGCTGGTGGAGTCGAGTTCGGTGACGATAAAGAAGCACCATTCCAGCCACGCGGCATAATCGCGGGTGGATTCCGGAATCAATGCACGCTCCGGCGTGGAGTACATGCGCGACAAATATGCGACGATCGCGGCACTTTCGCCGATGCGGAAGTCGCCGTCCTGCAGCAGCGGAATCTTCTGGCGCGGATTGAGCCTGGTATATTCGGCGGTCTTGGTCTCGCCGGTCCGCGGGCCGATCGGTTTGACCTTGTAGGCCAGACCCAGCTCGTGCATCGCCCAGTGTGGTCGAACGGTGCGGCTTGTCCCGACGCCCCACAAAGTGAGGTCTGGATTGTCGCTCATGTCACCATTTCTCTGCAGCGGGGCGAAGATCGAGTTCATGGGTCCAGCCGTCGCGGCTTTGCTGATGGGCAAACCAATACGCTTCGGCAATCGAGGAGGTCTTGGTCAGGCTGTCGGGAGGGATCTCGCTGGCCTCGATCCCCCTGGCCGCCTTCATGCGCTGATGAATGGCTTCGCTATCGACGCCGGCGTCGATAATGAGATGGACGACGTGAATGTTCTTGGGCCCGAGCTCGCGCGCCATGGCCTGGGCCAGCGCGCGAAGGCCGAATTTTGCCGATGAGAACGCGGCAAACCCCTTGCTGCCGCGGATGCTTGCGGTCGCACCGGTAAAAAAGATGGTGCCGCGCCCGCGCGGCAGCATGACGCGCGTGGCTTCGCGTCCGACCAGAAAACCGGCGTAGCAGGCTAGCTCCCAGGCCTTGAAGAAGAGCTTCTCCGTGGTCTCCAGCAGCGGCTTGTTGACGTTCGATCCGGCATTGAAAAGGCAGATCTCGATCGGGCCGATGTCGCGTTCGACGTCCGCGAACAGCTTCTGCACCTCCGCTTCCTGCCGGGCATCGACACTGAAGGCATGGATGCTGTGGCCTTTCCCCCTGAGCTCATCGACAAGCGCCTGGGATTTGGCCGCATCGCGTCTGCAGATGCAAACAGTGTAGCCGCCGCTTGCAAACCGCCGCGCAACGGCAGCGCCGATGGCATCACCCGCGCCGACCAGCATCGCGACTCCGCGACTTTCTCCCATGCTCGTCTCTCCCATAAGTTCTTATTTGATACGCTATGGGTATCGGCTGAAAGTCGCGTTGTAAACCGAGTTCTCGAGAGTCCAGGAATATGGCAGCGAAGTTGCCGTTTCCTGATCCGGCCGTGGCAGCAAAATAGCGATTGACGAGTTCTAAAAAAGAACGCATGTTCGCAGGGAGGCGCAACGTTGAAAAGCGTCGATGTTCTTCAGTCGGGAGGCGGTTGGTCGTGGCGAAACTGTCGCAAGCGCTTGGTCTTGATCAGACTGCAATCGGTTTGCCGAGCCGCATCGATCAATCAACTCGCCACCAGCCTACCAAAGCCCTGGAGCGCAAAGCCCTGGAGCGAACCACGCCGGTCGAGGACTGCGCCGCCGGCCATGGTACCCTCCGTCAGCGCGCTGGCGCGGTGAGAGCGGATGAGCGCATCGTCATCGGCCGCGAAAATTGCGGCCCACATTCCAGGTCCGACAGAACAGCTTCGCACACAGCGAGCCTAACCTAACCGGGAGAAGATCCTTGAAAAAGAGAAATGCAACCGTCGCCGTGATCGGCGCGGGCGATTTCATCGGCGGCGAGATCGCCAAGAAGTTCGCCTCCGAGGGCTTCACCGTCCTCGTCGGCCGCCGCAACGGCGACAAGCTGGCGCCGCTGGTCAAGGAGATCGAGGCCGCCGGCGGCGAGATCCAGGCGCGCTCGCTCGACGCGCGCAAAGAGGAGGAGATCATCTCCTTCCTGAATGACGCCGACAAGCACGCGCCTCTGGATGTCTGCATCTTCAACATTGGCGCCAACGTCAACTTCCCGATCCTCGACACGACCGAGCGCGTGTTCCGCAAGGTCTGGGAGATGGCCTGCTACTCCGGCTTTCTCGCTGGGCGCGAGGCGGCCCGGCTGATGCTGCCGCGCGGTCAGGGCAACATTTTCTTCACCGGCGCGACCGCGTCCTTGCGTGGCGGCAGCGGCTATGCGGCCTTTGCCAGCGCCAAATTCGGACTGCGCGCTGTGGCGCAGGCGATGGCGCGCGAACTCGGCCCGAAGAATATCCATGTCGCCCACCTCATTATCGATTCCGGCGTCGACACCGAATGGGTCCGGCAGCGGCGCCTGGAAGCGCTCGGCCCCAATGCGCTCGACGATCCGGATCTGCTGATGCCGCCGGCCTCGGTCGCGACGTCCTATTGGCAGCTCTATCAGCAGCCGAAGAGCGCCTGGACCTTCGAGATGGAAATCCGCCCCTTCGGTGAGAAGTGGTAGGACGCGCCCGATGGAACTCGCACTGTCTCCTGAAGACGCGGCCTTCCGTGATGAGGTGCGCGCCTTCATTGCCGAGAACTATCCGAAGGAAATGCGGGTCCCCAATCCGGAGACCGATCTGACCAAAGAGCAATCGTTGCTCTGGCACCGCATTCTCTACAAGAAGGGTTGGATCGCGCCGCTCTGGCCCAAGGAATATGGCGGACCCGGTTGGTCGATCACCCGGCGTTTCATCTTCGAGCAGGAAACCAGCCGGGCCGGGACGCTGCCGCCATTGGCGTTCAGCGTAACCATGGTGGGTCCCGTCATCTACAGCTTCGGCAACGACGCGCAGAAGCAGAAGTTCTTGCCGCGGATCCTCTCGGGCGAAGATTGGTGGTGTCAGGGCTATTCCGAGCCGGGCTCGGGCTCGGACCTCGCCACGGTCCGGACCAAGGCCGTGCGCGACGGCGACCACTACATCGTCAACGGCCACAAGACCTGGACGACGCTGGCGCAGCACGCCGACTGGATCTTCTGCCTGGTGCGCACCGATCCCTCGGCCAAGCCTCAGGCCGGCATCTCGTTCCTCCTCATCGACATGAAATCGCCCGGCGTCAGCGTGCGTCCGATCATCACGATCGACGGATCGCACGAGGTCAATGACGTTTTCCTCGAAGACGTCCGCGTGCCCGTCGAGAACCTGATCGGCGAGGAGAACAAGGGCTGGACCTACGCAAAATTCCTGCTCGGCAACGAGCGCACCAGCATGGCCGGGATCGGCCGGTCGACGCGCTATCTCGACCGGCTGAAGAAGATCGTGAAGGCGGAGATCCCTGCGGATGATCCGGCGCATCTCGAACTCAGCAAGGAGATCGGCCGGATCGAGCTCGACGTGCTTGCGCTCGAGGCCACCGAGCTGCGGGTCATTGCCCAGATGGCACGCGGCATCGATCCGGGTCCTGCGGCCTCGCTGTTCAAGATCCGCGGCACCGAGATCTTTCAGGGGATTACCGAGCTGACGCATCGTGCCATCGGCAATTATGGCCTCGCGCTTCGCGAGCAACCGTTGAGCGCAAACCAGTTCATGCCGGGTCCTGATTACATCCACACCGCGTCGGAAAAGTACCTGAACGCGCGCAAGCTCAGCATCTACGGCGGATCGAACGAGATCCAGCGCAACATCATAGCCAAAGCGGTGCTCGGTCTCTAGCAACAGCGCAACGAGAGGATCGGATGGATATCCAGTTCACGGAAGAGCAGGAACTGTTGCGCTCCAGCGTACAGCGCATGCTACGCGACCAGTACAGCTTCGAGACGCGCCGCAAGATCGTCGCCAGCGAAGACGGCTGGAGCCGCAGGCAGTGGGGCGCCTTTGCGGAGCTCGGCCTGCTCGGCGCGCCTTTCTCCGAGGAGAGCGGCGGACTCGGTGGCGGCCCGCTGTCCACCATGATCGTTGCCCAGGAGTTCGGCCGTCACCTTGTCGTGGAGCCGTATGTCGAGACGGTCGTGCTGGCTGGCGGCTTGATCGAGCATGCAGGGTCCAAAGAGCAGAAGCAGGCTTTCATTCCCGATATCATCGCCGGACAGAAGATCTGGGCGCTGGCCTGGACCGAAAAAGGCTCGCGCTTCGATCTCGCCAATGTCGCGACCACGGCGCGGCGCGAGGGCGACGACTACATGCTCAGTGGTGAGAAGACCGCCGTCATCGCCGCGCCCTGGGCGGACTATCTCATCGTCTCGGCGCGTACCGCCGGCAAGCGCGACGATCGCGGCGGGGTCAGCCTGTTCGTCGTTGATGCCCGGGCGGCCAATCTCGATCTGCGGAGCTTCAAGACCATCGACGGCCGCCGCGCCGCGGAAATCACATTCCGCGACGTTCGCGGCGAGTTGCTCGGCAGCGAGGGCGTCGCCCTGCTGGAAGCCTGCCGGGATCGGGCCATCGGCGCGCTGTGCGCCGAGGCGGTCGGCGCGATGGCCGAGTTGAACTCCGCGACGCTGGAATACTCCAAGGCCCGAAAGCAGTTCGGCGTCACCATCGGCAGCTTCCAGGTGCTGCAGCACCGGATGGTCGACATGTTCATCGCCCATCAGGAGGCGCTTTCCCTGATGCAGCATCTCAACCTCAGCCTCGGCGCCGGCGAGAGCGGTATCTCGCGTCTCGCCTCCGGCGCCAAGTCGAAAGTCGGCTATGCCGGCAAGTTCATCGCCGACCAGGCGGTGCAGCTCCACGGTGGCATGGGCATGACCGACGAATTGAATGTCGGCCATTACTTCAAGCGAATCTCCTCCATCAACATCCAGTTCGGCGATCCCGCTCACCACTTGCTGCGTTATGTGCAGCTCGACGCGGCTGCGTAGCAAAAGAGGCAAGCATGACGACAGAGGCAGTTATCGTTTCCACCGCGCGCACCGGCGTCGGCAAGGCCTATCGCGGTGCGCTGAACAACACCGAGGGGCCGACCATGGCCGGCCACGTGATGGCCGAAGCGGTCAGGCGCGCAGGCATCGAGCCCGGCGAGGTCGAGGACGTGGTGATGGGTTGCGCGATGCAACAGGGCACCATGGTGATGAACGTCGCCCGCAAGGGAGCGATTCGTGCCGGCCTGCCGGTCACCGTCGCCGGCACCACGATCGATCGGCAGTGTGCCTCCGGCCTGCAAGCGATAGCGGTCGCGGCACGCTCGATCATGCTGGATGGCGTCGAGGTCGCAATCGGAGGCGGTATCGAATCGATCAGCCTGGTGCAGAACGAGCACATGAACAGATTCCATGCGGTCGACGACGAGCTGATGGCGATGAAGCCGGAGATGTACATGCCGATGCTCGACACCGCCGAGATCGTCGCCGAGCGCTACAAGATCGGCCGCGACCGGCAGGACGAATACAGCCTCGAATGTCAGCGCCGCATCGGTGCCGCGGTGCAGGCTGGTCGCTTCAATGACGAGATCGTCCCGATCACGACCAGGATGGCTGTCGTCAACAAGGACACCAAGGAGATTACCTATCAGCAGGTGACGCTGTCGAAGGATGAAGGTCCGCGCCCCGAGACCACGGCGGAAGCACTCGCGAAGATCAAGCCGGTGTTCGAAGGCAAGACCATCACGGCGGGCAATGCCAGCCAGCTCTCCGACGGCGCATCGGCTTGCGTGATCATGAGCGACAAGATCGCCGCCAAGAAGGGCCTGAAGCCGCTCGGCATCTTCCGCGGCTTCGTCGCCGCCGGTGTCGAGCCGGACGAAATGGGCATCGGTCCGGTCGCGGCGATCCCGCGCCTTCTCAAGCGGCACGGACTGAAGATCGATGACATCGATCTCTGGGAGCTGAACGAAGCCTATGCTGTCCAGGTGATCTACTGCCGCGACAAGCTCGGCATCGATCCGGACAAACTGAACGTCAATGGCGGCTCGATCGCGATCGGCCATCCCTATGGCATGACCGGCAGCCGGCTTGCGGGGCACATCCTGATCGAGGGGCGGCGGCGCAAGGCGAAGTACGGCGTGGTGACTATGTGCATCGGCGGCGGCATGGGCGCGGCGGGCCTGTTCGAAATCGTCAACTGATCGGAAAGCGGAGAAGCGCACGTGAAGACAGCAATTACTGAACTGTTCGGCATCCAGCATCCGATCATCCAGGGCGGCATGCATTATGTCGGCTTCGCCGAGCTGGCAGCTGCGGTGTCGGACGCCGGCGGTCTCGGCATCATCACCGGCCTGACCCAGCGGACGCCGGAGTTGCTGGCGAAGGAAATCGCGCGCTGCCGCGACATGACCGACAAGCCGTTCGGTGTGAACCTGACCTTCCTGCCGAGCTTCACCGCGCCGCCCTATCCGGAATATATCGCCGCCATCAAGGAAGGCGGCGTCAAGGCGGTGGAGACCGCCGGCCGCAGCCCGGAAGCGTACATGCCGGCGCTGAAGGCGGCCGGCATCAAGGTGATCCACAAATGCACCTCGGTGCGGCATTCGCTGAAAGCCGAGCGGATCGGTTGCGACGCCGTCAGCGTCGACGGTTTCGAATGCGGCGGCCATCCCGGCGAGGACGATATTCCGAACATGATCCTGCTGCCGCGCGCGGCGGATGAACTGAAGATTCCGTTCGTGGCCTCGGGAGGCATGGCGGATGCGCGCAGCCTCGTTGCCGCGCTGTCGATGGGCGCCGCCGGCATGAACATGGGCACCCGCTTCGTCGCAACCAAGGAAGCCCCCGTTCATGCCAACGTGAAGCAGGCCCTGGTCAAAGCCACCGAACTCGACACCGTGCTGGTGATGCGCGCGCTGCGCAACACCGAGCGCGTGCTGAAGAACAAGGGTGTCGATCACCTGCTCGAAGTCGAGCGGGAGAAGGGGGCGAGCCTCAAGATCGAGGACATCCATGAGCAGGTCGCGGGCGTCTACCCCAGGGTGATGGTCGACGGCGAGATGGACGCCGGCGCCTGGAGCTGCGGCATGGTGGTCGGGCTGATCAACGATATCCCGACGGTGAAGGAGCTGATCGACCGCATCATGATGGAAGCCGAGCAGATCATCCGGCAGCGGCTGACCGGATTCCTCGACGGTACGGTCTCGACTGTGGCCACGCGCGCCGTTGCCTGACGAAGACCAGTGCGAGCGAATGCCTTAGAGTAAGCTGAGTTTTGGTTATATCGATGCAGGCGCGGCATTCGTCACCTCTCCCGAAGGGAGAGGTCGGATCGCATCGCAAGATGCGATTCAGGTGAGGGGTTACAGGCTCACTGAGCGCTGCGGCCCCTCACCCGGATTGCACTGGACGATGCTTCGCATCGCCAGGCGCAATCCGACCTCTCCTCGCTGGGGAGAGGTGAACCGCGCCGTTCCCTATCCCTCGTACTGCTCCGGCCCCATCGCCCATGATGTCTGATCGTGGCCGAATGCGTAATTGCGGTTGGTGAGCGCCGGATTGCGATTGACCATCGGCCGCATGAACATCGGGTGCGTCGCACTGCGCACTTCGTGCTCGAGCGTGAACAGCGGCCTGCCGCTGCCGAGATCGACGATGTCGCAAAACCGGTACTGGTATTGGTTGTCCTCGCGGGAGATCAGGTTGCGCGCCTTTAGCCTGCGGTAGGGACCTGAGAAATCGGTGATGTACATTTGCACATGGTGCCCGTCATAGTCGCGCTGGGGCCGATCGGTCTCGCGGAACAAGAGGTGCTGGTCGCGGCCCGTCTTCACTGCCGCAACCGTGCCATCGCCATTCCACAATTCGGCCGGCATGCCCATGATCTCCGGATAAAACGCGCAAATTCCAGGCGCCGTACCAACCGGCACCTCGAATTCGACATAGGGGATGCCGAGCGCGATGCGTCCGAAACGCGCCGCGTCCGGCTCATAGCAGCGCAGGCGGTTGCCCCACGGACAGGTCGCCTCGACATAGCCGTTGTGCTCGGCGAATGCGAACGCCGTGCCCTCGAGCTTGCTTGCGACCGACGCCAGCCGCTGTAGCAGCGCCTCGCGGCCTTTGATGACCAGCCCGATATGACCGCGCAGCACCTGCGGCCTGCCGCTCGGCAGGTGAAACTGGCTCCGTCCGGCATTGATCCACATGTTGGTGTCGGACACCATCAGATAGGGATCGCGGGTGAGTCCAAGTCCCGTGACGTAGAATAAGCTTGCCAGGCGCTGATCCGGAACCTGGATGTTGACATGCTCGAAATGAATCGCGTTGCCGAGATCTTCTTTGGATCGGTCGAATTGTTGCGGCATGGATGCGGCTCTGGGTAGGGATGACGGATAGGTTACACTAGAGCAGAACGTCGAGCAGTTGAACCGTAGCGCGATCACATCTGCCGGTCGAGGCATGCTGCCGGCCATCTTGCCGTGGCAATCATTCCCTGTAATCTGGCCGAAATTATAAGGGAAAGAGATCGATGGGGGGAGTTCTGGAGGGCGTGCGCGTCCTCGATTTCGGGCGCTATATCGCCGGGCCGTATTGCGCGACATTGCTGGCCGAGTTCGGCGCCGAGGTCATTCGCGTGGAAAAGCGCGACGGCAGCGAGGATCGCTTCGTCGCGCCGGTCGGCGAAGGCGGCGAAGGCGCGCTGTTCCTGCAGATCAACCGCAACAAGAAGTGCATCACGCTCGATCCGATGAGGCCGGAGGGCCAGGAGGTGGTGCGCGCCCTGGTCAAGACCGCCGACGTGGTCGTCGCCAATCTGCCGCCGCAGACCTTGCGCGCGATGAAGCTCGATTACGACTCGCTCAAGGCAATCAAGCGCGACATCATCCTGACGACGGCGACCGCATTCGGCGGGCCGGGGCCCTGGTCCGACCGCGTCGGCTTCGACGGCGTCGGGCAGGTGATGTCGGGTTCGGTGTACATGACCGGAACTGGGGATCCGCCTTACAGGGCCGCGGTGAACTGGGTCGATTTCGGAACCGCGCTGCACTGCGCGTTCGGGACGCTCGCCGCGCTGATCGAGCGCGGCAAATCCGGGCGCGGGCAGATCGTCGAGGGCGCGTTGCTTGCGACCGCGCTGTCCTTCACCAACGCCACGCTGATCGAGCAGGCGGTGATATCAGTCAATCGCGTTCCGACCGGCAATCTCGGCCAGACCGCAGCTCCAGCCGATCTTTATCGCACCAAGGACGGCTGGGTGCTGTGCCAGGTCACGGGGCATCCGCTGTTCATTCGCTGGGCCAGATTGATGGGTGAGGAGGCGCAGTGGCTGAACGATCCGCGCTTTGCCGACGATCTCAAACGCGGTGACAACGGTCCCGTTATCAGCGCGCGGATGGCGCGCTGGTGCGCCGAGCGCACCACACAGGAGGCTGTCGACACGCTGGGAGCTGCGATGATTCCGGCCGGTCCGGTCCTCAGCCCGCAACAGGCGCTGGATCATCCGCATATTCGCGCCGCCGGATTCATGCAGGATGTCGATTATCCGGGCCTGCCGAAACCCGCACCGGTCGCGCGCGCGGCCGTCCGGCTGTCTGAAACGCCGGGAGAAATCGCAAACCGTCCGCCGCTGCTCGGCGAGCATACCGATCTTGTCCTCGCCGAACTCGGCTATGACGCGGCCGCGATTGCGGCGCTTCGGCAAGGCGGGATCATATAGCGGGAATGCACCGCTGCGCGCCGGCGCTGCTCGTCACCCGTTCAGCAGGAACGAAACCACGGCCGGCGGAATTCTACCGCAGGCGTGCGGCGTCGGCCGTGCAAGCATCTGACGGTGGAAGACCATGAGGGACAGCAAGTCGGATGTCGCCGACATCAGCAATGCCGTTCACCTCTGCATCGACATGCAGAACATCTTCGCCCGTGGCGGTCTCTGGGAAACGCCCTGGATGGAGAGGGTCGTTTCTCGCGCTATTTCTCGCGTTTGCCTGCAACCGTCACTTCGCGCTAGACTTGATAGGACGCGTGCGTTCGCACGGCAAATCCCATATGCATGGCGATGGACCGCCGAATCGAATTTAGTTCGGCTCGCGTGCAATTGACGATCGTTGACGACCAGAAACGGATTAACGTGCGGCATTCCCCAAAAGCTCGGCCGGCCAAAACTTCGCGAACCAGCTCGCGAACCAAGAGCCTGCCAAAGAAGCGTTCGCCAAACAGGCGCTCGCCGAACAAGAGGTCGCCAAAGACAAGCAAGGCGGTGCAACGCGCTGCGATCTCATCGTCGTCGCCGCTTGGCATGATGGCGCTTCATCTGCTCGCCCAATGGAAGCAGTCCGGCCGCAGCGGCCTCGTGTTTCTCGCCGAGAATGAGAGCAGGGCGGAGCGGCTCGGCAGCGTCATTCATGCGCTCGACCCGTCCTGCGAGGTGCTGGTGTTTCCGCGATTGAACACCTTGCCGTTCGATCAATTGGAGCCGTCGCGCGAGATCGCAGGGCGCCGCGCCTCGGTGCTGAGACGTCTTGCGAAATCCAAACGCCCGATCTTTCTCATCTCGACTGCCGAAGCCGTGATGGAGCGCCTGCCGCCGCCGGCGAGTCTCTCACGCCTGAATATCAGCTTGAAGGTCGGCGGCGCGTTCGCCGAGCAGGAGCTTCGCGCGCGTCTCGAAAGCCTTGGATACGATCTGGACGAGGAGCCGGATTATCCGGGCGGCGGCCTGTTTCATGGCCAGACATTCGAGATATTTCCCGCCGGCGCGCTTGGTCCGTTCCGGATAGAGCATTCGGCTCGCGCGATACGCCGCATCGTGGCGTTCGACCCGAAACAGCACGACATCATTTTCGAGACCCGGGAGCTTCTGGTCGATCCGATGTCGGAGCGGCTCGGCTTCGCCGGCAAACGCGGCAAGCGCGCGACGCTGTTCGAATATTGCGGACGAGCCAAATGGATTGCGGATGCAGGGGTCCCGCTGCATGCCGATGGCTGGCTGAGCACGATCGAGGAGGCGGCGGGCCGCGCCGACAGGGAGCGCGAATATTTGGGCCCGCGCGAATGGAAGCAGGCGAGCAGGGGCATGAAGGTGTTGCCGCAGGCTGCCCGATTCCAACCGACGCCGGAGTTTTCAAAGCTGACGTCCTCCAGGAAAGCCCTTCGCGGCTTCGTCGAAGAGACGCGGCGAGCCGGTTCGCGGCTGATCTTCGTTGCAGCGCAGGAGGAGGATCTGCGTGCGATGGAGCGGATGAGCGGCGTCAGGGCGGAGCGTCTGGCGGATTGGAACGAGGTGACGAGCGGACGCGATCGCGAAGCGGCGCTGCTGGCCGATTTCGATGCGGGCTTCGTCGTCGCCGGCAAGAAGGCTCTCGTCGTCGTGACGGCTGCCGACGTGCTCGGCAGCCGGGCGCATCATCCGCAGCCGATGGCCAGAAGCGGCAGCGCAGCCTTCGATCATGCCGACGTGCCGGAGCAGGGCACGGTGGTGGTCCATCTCCAGCGGGGCCTTGCCGTGCTCGATGGCTTGCAGACCGTGAACACGGGGGGCGGCGCGTGGCGCGAGATGGTCAGGCTTGGGTTCACTGGCGACAACGCGGCTCTCGTCCCGCCGCCTGATCTGGCCTTGATGTGGCCCTATGCGGCCGAGCGCGGCAAAGTGGCTCTCGACAAGGCGGATGGCAGCACGTGGTGGGCTCGCCGCACCGAGGCTGAGCGGGAGATTCAGATCGCCGGCAAGGTGCTCGCCAAGCACATCAGTCAGCGCCGCCGGCGGCGCGCTGCGAAGCTGGTTCCGCCGGGCCCCGTCTACGAGAAATTCGTCGCGCGCTTTCCCTATTTCACGACGAGCGGCCAGGCGGCAGCCATCCGCGATGTGCTGGATGATCTTGCATCCGGCCACCCGATGGACCGCGTGGTTTGCGGCGACGTGGGATTCGGCAAGACCGAGGTGGCGCTGCGGGCGGCGGCCGCCGTGGTGCTGTCGGGCAAGCAGGTGGCGATTGCGGTGCCGACGACCGTGCTGGCACGGCAGCACGTCGCAACGTTCAGCAAGCGCTTCGCTCCGTTCGGCATCGAAGTGGGCAGCCTATCGCGGGCCGCGTCAGGCGCGGAGGTGCGGGCGACGAAAGAGCGCTTGCGCAGCGGCCGGATGAATATCGTGGTCGGCACGCAGGCGCTCGCTTCGAAGGACGTGAAGTTCGACGATCTTGGCCTCGTCATCGTCGACGAGGAGCAGCATTTTGGCGCAGCCGAGAAAGCGAAGCTGTCGGCACTGGCCAAGAATCTCCACGCGCTTTGGATGAGCGCGACGCCGATCCCGCGGACTCTCGCCGCCGGTCTTGCCGGCTTCAGGGATTTGAGCATCATCGCCTCGCCTCCGGTTCATCGGCTTCCGGTCGCAACCAGAATCGCTCCGTTGTCGGATGCCGCCATCGCCTCGGCGTTGCTGCGCGAGCAAAGGCGCCACGGGCAGAGCTTCCTGATCTGTCCACGCATCCAGGATCTCGATCCACTGCTGGCACGCGTGCAGGCGGTGGCGCCCGATCTTCGCATCGTCTGCCTCCATGGCAGATTGCCTGCCGACGAGATCGACGACCGGATGATGAGCTTCGTCGAAGGGGGAGCCGACGTTTTGCTTGCGACCAACATCGTGGAGAGCGGCCTCGATATCCCGCGCGCGAACACGATCGTGGTGTGCTGGCCTGAAAAATTCGGTCTTGCCCAGCTTCACCAGTTGCGCGGGCGGGTGGGCCGCAGCGGCATACGCGCCTTCGCATATTTGCTGACCGAGACGGCGTCCGGTCAGTCCGAGAAACGGCTTGCAGTTCTCGAGGAGTTCAGCCGGCCGGGCGCGGGCTTTGCCATCAGCGAGCGCGATCTGGATCTGCGAGGTGCGGGGGATCTGTTTTCGGAAGCGCAATCCGGCCATGTCCAGGTCTTCGGACCCGTGCTCTACAGCCACCTCCTGAAAATGGCATCGGAAAAGGCCGATGACGGACGAATCGAGATGTGGGTGCCCGACCTCAATCTGCCGGTCGCCGACATGCTTCCGGAAACCTATGTGCAGTCGGAGCCCGTGCGGCTCGAACTCTATGCCCGTGCCGCAAGGTGCCTGAGCGAGGACGATGTCGACGATCTGGAGGAGGAAACCTCCCGCCGTTTCGGGCCGCTGCCGCCGATGGCGCGCGACTTCTTTGCAGCAGCCAGGCTGAGGCTTGAATGCAAGCGCAGAGGCATCGTCCGTCTTGATGTCGGCCCCGAGGCGGTGGCCGCGACGTTCCTGCCGGGACGGTTACGGAAATCCAGGGGACGATCGCTGCAGCGCGATGGCGATCGCGTCGTCTACCACAGTCCGATGCGGGATGCCTCGTTCGAGCGGGTCGAGGAATTGCTCGACCTTCTCGACGACACGTGATGGCGGCAGCGGGATAGGACGCGCAGCGGAGACCGCACCGCGACTTCTTCGCGCTCGGGAACCGCACGCAGTGCCCCCGGTTGGTCGGGATGCGGACGGCTGCATGAGCCTGGCGCAGACCTCGAAGATCCCAACCCCAAATGACCGGCGTGAAAGGACAGTAGATGCTGGAAGAGAAACTCAAGGAAGCCATCATCGGCGAGCTGAAGCGGCAGGCCGCCAACAGGCCACAATCGCTGAAGGTCGAAGGCTCCTCGGAAGAGTTGGTCGTCAACGGCAAGATCGATCTTGCCGTTCTGGTCATGGTGATCGCGGGCTCGGTTGCCGGCGGGCCGTAGCGCGTTCTCATCTTGCTGCGTCATAAGACCCTCATGGTGAGGAGCGCCACCGGGTCCGCGCAAAGCGCGGCCCGATGACAGGCTCCGCGCGTCTCCGGACGATGCTTCGCATCGCCGGGCGAACCATGCAGGCCCGGATCTCACCCGGGGCCATCCCTCGAGACGCGCGTTCCGCGCTCCCCAGGATGAGGAGAAGAGTGGGTTGACGCAGCAGAATTAAAGCAGGGCTTTCAGCTTCAGCGCGTCGGCCGGCGCTGCGCTCTTCTGGTCGTTGTCGAAATAGACATAGACGTCGCAACCCTGTCGTTTCCACGACTTGATGCGGCGCGCCCACTGCGCGAGCGTCGGCCGCGAATAGTGGCCGTGATAGCGGCCGCCGGGGCCATGGCCGCGAACATAGACGAATTCTGCCGTGCGCTTCCACGGCGCCGGCGCGTCATGGTGGTCCGACAGGCAGAGCGAGATGTTCTCGTCGGCCAGCATCCGCAGGATGCGGGGCTGATACCAGCTCGGATGGCGGAATTCGAAACTGTAGCGGCGCTTCTTCGACAGCAGCTTGAAGAACGAGGCGAGGCGGTCGGCGTCCGCCTCGAATTGCGGCGGCAGCTGGAACAGGATCGGCCCGACCTTGCCGCGCAGCAACGAAATGCGGTCCTCCAGCAGTTCGAGGCTGTTGACGGAGCGGTCGGACAGACGCTTCCAATGGGTGATGAATTTCGACGCCTTCCAGGCGAAGACGAAGTCGCCGCCGGTCTGCTCGCGCCATCCTTTGACGGCCTCCGGCGTCGGTGTGCGATAGAATACGCCGTTCAGCTCGGTGGTATCGAATTGGCTGGCGTAATAGCGAAGCTGCTCCTTGAGCCGTAAGCCCTCGGGAAAGAACGGGCCGCGCCAGGATGCGTAGTGCCAGCCGGAGGTGCCGATCAGAACGCGCGCCATTTTTCACGTGCCCGTCCGTTGCCGTCACTGGTTGCGCTACTCGGGTAGGCCGCGCTTTCCCGGAAGGGGAACGTCCATGGGGCGGATACGTTTCTTGTCGGGATGGACATGCAGGCAGGAACCAACCCAGGAGCCAATCGATGTATGCGCTGTTCGAAGGCAACAAGCAGATCGGCAGTCCGTTTTCCTCCGAGAAAGAGGTGTGGGAGGCGGCGCTGATCGAAGGACTGGTGACCGACGTTCCCGTTGCGGACGAGGAGGGCGGTCGGCTTCTCCCGGCCGGCTATCACGTCGAGCGGGTGGACGAGGTCTGCGAGCCGCGGCCGGACTGGAAGCTGCCCCGCGAGATATCGTGAGCGGCTTCGAGTGCTGGCGCACATTTGTTAGAGCGGGATAAGTTTTGGCTGAATCGATGCGGGCGCGGCGAATCACCTCTCCCGTAGGGAGAGGTCGGATCGCATCGAAAGATGCGATCCGGGTGAGGGGTTACGGCCTCACTGAGCGCTGCGGCCCCTCACCCGGATTGCACTGGACGATGCTTCGCATCGCCAGGCGCAATCCGACCTCTTCCCGCTGGGGAGAGGTGAACCGCGGACAGCCGACCGAACTTGTTTCATCATTGATTATTCGCCGACAGCGCCGTCTTTGCGACCTCGGCCATCCAGGTGGATGCGACCGGCAAAATCGCATCGTTGAAATCGTAGCGCGGGCCGTGCAGCTCGGCGCCGTCGCGCAATTCCCCGTTGCCGATCCAGACGAAGGCGCCGGGCCGCTGCTGGAGGTAGAAGGCAAAGTCCTCGCCGGCCATGCTGGGCGCGAGATCGCGCCGCACTTCGGCTTGCACTTTCTCCGCAGCCATCCGCGCGAGGGCCGCTTCGGCCGGCGTGTTGATGACGACGCCGACACCCATGACGATCTCGGGCGTGACCTTGACGCCAAAGCTCGTCGCGATGCCGGCGCAGGTCCGTTCGATTCCGCTCAGGATGACGTCCTTGACGCCGTCGCGATGAAACCGCAGCGTGCCGCGGATCACCACACGCCCGGCGATCTGGTTCGCCGCCGTGCCGCCCTCGATCGTGGACAGCGAGAGCACGGCGGTGTCGAGCGGATCGACGCTGCGCGAAACGATCGATTGCAGCGCGACGATGAGGTGGCCGGCCGCCATCACCGGATCGCGCGTCAAATGCGGCATGCCGGCGTGTCCGGCATGGCCGTCGATGGTGATGGTGACGCGTCCGCCGGAGGCCATGACGACGCCGTCATGGACCGCGATGGTGCCGGCCTCGAGCCCCGGCCAGTTGTGAAAGCCGAACACCCGGTCCATCGGAAAGCGCTCGAACAGGCCGGCTGCGACCATCGCGCGCGAGCCGCCAAAGCCTTCCTCGGCGGGCTGGAAGATGAAATCGACGGTGCCGCTCCAGTCCGTGTCGTCCACCAGCAGCGCCGCCGCGCCGAGCAGCGAGGCCGTATGCCCGTCATGCCCGCAGGCATGCATCACGCCGGGATGGCGTGAGGCATGGGGCAGGCCGGTGTCTTCGGTGATCGGCAGGGCGTCCATGTCGGCGCGCAGGCCAACGCGGCCCTGCGCAGACCCGCGCGTCAGCGTCGCGACGATGCCGTGCCCGCCGATGCCGGCCTCGAAGGGAATGCCGAGCTCGGTCAGCTTCTCCTGCACGAAGGCGGCGGTGGCCTTCTCCTGGAGCGAGAGTTCGGGATGCGCATGCAAATGCCGGCGCCACGTGGTCAGTTTCTGGTGCAGTTCGGGTGTCAAGGTTTTGAACCTCTGGTGTCGGTTCTCGCCACCATAGCGGAATATGCGCCCCGTGATAGCTGCCACGAGGGTCGCTCCCCTCCCAACGGCAGGGCAATCACATATGGCCTTTTGGCGCAGCCTGAGCGCGCGCCTCGTCCTTCGAGACGACCGCTCTGCGGTCTCCTCAGGATGAGGCTTAGCGGCATTGGTGCTCGTTGAATACTGCTGCCGCGCACTCCGTCCTCATCCTGCGGAGCCCGCCTAAAGCGGGCGTCTCGAAGGATGAGCCGCAGGGATGCCGCTCTCAAATGCGATAGCCCTCGCGCAAGCGGAAGAGGTAAGGAGGAGGCCACGCGCTACGGCGCCAGCTTCGCCAGCCCCTTCCAGTCGAAGCTGATGCCGTGGCCCGGCCACACGGGGGCGAGTGCCATGCCGTCTTCGAGCACCAGCGGGTGCTCGATATAGGTGTCGAGCCCGAAGCCGTGGGCCTCCAGATAGGAACGGTTCGGACACGCAGCGAGCAAATGCACGGTGATGTCGTGCGCGCCGTGGCTGGTGACGGGCAGGTTGAACGCTTCGGCGAGCCGCGCGATCTTCATGAAGGCGGTGACGCCGCCGCAATTGGTGACGTCGGGCTCGGGATAGGACACCGCGCCACTGGCGATGTAGTTCTTGAACTCCCACAGCGAGCGCAAATTCTCGCCGGCCGCGATCGGCACGCCGCCGGCCTGCATGATGCGCGCGTGTCCCGCGACGTCGTCGGGAATGATCGGCTCCTCGAGCCAGGTGAGGTCGAACGGCACGAACGCACGGGCGGCGCGGATGGCTTCCTCGACCGTCCACTTCATGTTGGCATCCGCCATCAGCGGAAAGCCGTCGCCGAGATGTTTTCGCATGGCAGCGACACGCGTAGCATCGGATTTGAGGTCGGGCCGGCCGACCTTCATCTTGATGGCGCGAAAGCCCTTTGCGAGATTGCCGTCGGTCTGCTTCAGAAGCGCCTCCACCGAGAGATCGAGGTCGATGCCGCCGGCATAGCAGGGCACGCGCGAATCGTAGCCGCCGAGCAGCCGGAACAGCGGCAGCCCCGCGCACCGCGCCTTCAAATCCCACAGCGCGATGTCGAGCGCAGAGAGCGCCAGCACCACAGGCCCGCCGCGCCCGCCATAATGCAGGCCCCACCAGACATGATGCCAGATCGCCTCGGTGTCGCCGGCCTCGCGTCCCTCGACCAGCGGCGGAATCTCGCGCGTGAGGATGTCGGCGACAGCGCCGCCATTGCGGCCGACGGTGTAGGTGTAGCCCACGCCTTCGGTGCCATCGGCATCGCGAATGCGGCAGGTGATCAGCTCGAACGCCGCGATCGCGCCATGGGTCGAGTCGGAGAGCGTGACGGGGAGGGGGATCCGGTAGAATCCGGTCTCGATGGTCGCGATGCGTGGCATGTTTCCTTCCTGCTTTTTCTTTGCAGGCTAGGCCGCGGGGTGTCGCTCGGCAACCGCGTTTGCGGCAACCCTGACTCCTCTTTCGCGAGCGAATTCGTAGGGTGGTTAGCGAAGCGTAACCCACCACTTCTCGCCTCGCGGCAACCAAAGTGGTGGGTTACGCCTTCGGCTAACCCCACCCTACGAGTGCATCTCGACAGCTCACCGCATCGTTGCAAGCTGCAATGCCAGCGCGCAGCCGCGCTCATATTCGTCGAGATTGATCCATTCGTCGATGGTGTGCGCCTCGTTCTGGCCGGCGCCGAAGGTCACGGTCGGAACCCCGTGGCGGACCATCCAGTTCGCATCGAGGCCGCCATTGGCGGCGCGGACGTTCGGCGTTCCGCCGACGGCGGAGACCGCTTCGATGGCGCGTTTGACCACCGGCAGATTGTCCTTCATGCGGAATGGAAAATAGTCGGTCTCGGCCTTGAACTTGACTCGGCCGGATTTTCCTTGCGCGTTGGTGACCTTCCTGGCCGCTTTCTCGAAAGCGGCCTTGTAGGCCTTGGTGATCTCCTTGAAGAACTTTCCGTCGTGACTGCGGCTTTCGCCGCGCACGTGCACGTAGTCGGTGACGACGTTGGTGGCGTCGCCCGCGGGGCGGCCCTCGCCGCCGGTGACGGGACCGACATTGCTGGTGCCCTGCCGCTTGCCCTTCACGACCTTGCCGAACCAGCCGCCGGCCTTCACCTCGGCGAGTGCAAGCGCGAGGATCATGGTCGAGGAGATGCCGCGCTCCGGCGCGACGCCGGCGTGCGAGGCGCGGCCGAAGATCTCGACAGTCCAGCGATCCGCGCCGACGGCGCCGATGATGACGTTGGAGGCGGAGCCGCCGTCATAGTTGAAGGCCATCACCGGCGAGCCGAGCTCATCGGTATTGACGTGGCGCGCGCCATAGAGCCCGCTCTCCTCGCGCACGCAGAACAGCAGCGTGATCGGCGGATGATCGAGCTTCTGCTTGGCAAGCTCGGCCGCCAGCGTCACCAGCACGCCGCAGCCGGTGCGGTTGTCGCCGCCGAGCGCGGTCTTGGCCTCGTTGACGACCTTGCGCCCGGAGAGTTTCGGCCTCGCGCCGGCGCATAGCGGCACGGTGTCCATGTGGGTCATGAACATGATGCGCGGCTGGTTGTGCAGCGCGCCGCGGCCGGGCAGGTCGACAATGAGGTTGCCGGTTTCGGTCGGCACGGGAATGCGCGTGTTGGCGTCGTCGAGCCGGATTGCGCCCGCCGGCACGCCGACCTCCGTCAGCGCGGCCGAAAGCTCGCGCCCGATCGCCGCCTCCTGTCCGGTGATGCCCTCGACGGCGAGAAAGCGCATGAGGCGGTCGGTGGCGGCTTTGGTGTCGACGGGCATGAGTTGTTCCTTGTGATGCACGGTACGTGTCAGCATCTCCTGCTGTAGGTTGTTTCGCAAGGCTGCCTCAACGCATGAATCGCGGCGTTGCGTTGCTATCCACGCATGGTCGCAGAACCTCGCGTCCTTGGTTCGCGCCGCCGCCATGCTGAAGGCGGTATTAGCGACCTCAAACCGCCCTGTGATCTCCGTCACCGACCCTATTCGCGGGTTCATGCATGGTGCCTCCACGCTGCGATTGGGCAGCCGGAAAAAGGGACATCGCCATGTCTGCCTATCGCACCACTCTTCTTGCCTCCGTCCTCGTCGTTGGGCTCGGCTCTGTCGTCGGCACGCGCCCGGCTGCGGCGATCGACTTGAGCTTCCTCAATCACATGAACCCCGAATATACGAAGTGCATCCGCAATGTGCACTCGCAGCTGCTGCCGCAGTATCGCAATGATCGCAAGATAAACGACGCGGCGGTCGAAGCGTGCAACCACGCGCATCCGATGTTCGGGAAGGGTTGATCCCGCGCCATGCTGGCCCTCAGCGTCGACCCCGAGAGCTCGCCAGTTGCAGCGGGCTCTTCGGGCTCGTCAACGACGCACAGTTGGGCTCCATGGCATAGGCGGAGGCGGTCGCTCGCCGCACAGCGGATGGAGGTCGGACCAGTTCCTGTCGTTCCGACAGGCCAGGCATGGGCGACAGCAAGCGCGTGTGCGAAAGTGACGCGAGCGTTCTGATTGGAACGTGCGGCGTGCAACCTTGTTTGGCCTAATCTCGTTTGGCAAATGCGCCGCGAAAGTGCCGATCCCTGCTGCGAGGAGATGCCGCCATGACCGTCGACTTCAATCATACGATTTTGTCCGCGCACGACAGCAAGGCCTCGGCTGACTTCCTTGCCGAGATGCTGGGGTTGCCGGCGCCGCGGTGTTGGGGACCGTTCCACATGGTCAAGACCGACAATGACGCCAATCTCGACTACATGGAGACCAAAGGCGACATTGCGCATCAGCACTACGCCTTCCTGGTCGGTGACGCCGAGTTCGACGCGATCTTCAATCGGATTCGAGACAGGAACCTGCGCTACTGGGCCGATCCCGGTCGGCAGAAGGCCGGCGAAATCAACCATCATGACGGCGGCCGCGGTCTCTACTTCGAGGATCTGAACGGACACCTGCTCGAAATCATCACGCGTCCCTATGGAAGCGGCGGCTGGAATCCCTAGAAGCGAAGGCTTGAAATGATCGCGCGATGCTCGCAATGTCGCCGGCGCGGAAAGCGCAAGTGGCATCAAGCGGCATCATGTATCTCGGCATTGACCTCGGCACGTCTGCCGTCAAGATCGTTCTCGTCGACGACGCCCAGCGCGTGGTGGCGAGCCGCAGCCGGCCGCTGACGGTCTCTTCGCCACATCCCGGCCATTGCGAGCAGGACCCGGCGCAGTGGATCGAGGCCACATTCGCGGCACTGGATGCACTCAAGGCCGATCACGCGCGCGAACTGGCCGAGGTCGAGGGCATCGGCCTGTCGGGCCAGATGCACGGCGCAACGCTGCTGGATGCCGGTCAGAGGCCGCTACGGCCCTGCATTCTCTGGAATGACGGACGCTCTGTCGCCGAATGCGCCGAGCTGGAGCGGCTCTGGCCAGCATTGCGGGCGACCACAGGCAACAAGGCGATGCCGGGATTCACCGCGCCAAAACTGCTGTGGGTCGCCAGGCACGAGCCGGAGATCTTCGCCGCCACGACGCTTGTGCTGCAACCCAAGGCCTATCTGCGCCTGGTGCTGACCGGCGAGGCGATCGAGGATGTCTCGGATGCCTCGGGATCATTGTGGCTCGATGTTATCAGGCGCGATTGGTCGGACGAGGGGCTTGCCGCAACCGCGCTGTCGCGCCGCCAGATGCCGCGTCTGGTCGAGGGCTGCGCGCCGGCGGCACGGCTGCGCAGCGAAATGGCGCAGCGCTGGGGCATGAGGCGGCGGCCGATGATCGCCGGCGGCGCTGGCGACAATCCGGCGGGAGCGATCGGTATCGGCGCCATCAGCCGCAGCGCAGCCTTCATTTCGCTCGGAACCTCCGGCGCGCTGCTGGTGCCGAGCGAGACGATCGCGGCCAATCCGGAGCGGGTCGTCCACACCTTTTGTCACGCCGTCCCGGGCAGGTGGATACAAGCCGGCGCGATCCTCTCGGCGGCCTCGTGCCTGGCCTGGATCGCGCGGCTGCTGCGAGCGTCCGAATCTGACCTGCTGGCGCCGCTCGGGCTGTGCCCGAAGGCGCCGTCGCCCGTCAGCTTCCTGCCTTATCTCGCGGGCGAACGCACCCCGCATGATGACCCGGATGTACGCGGCATGCTCGACGGGCTCAGTCACGCCACCGATCGTGACGTGATCGTGCAAGCCGTGCTCGAAGGCGTTGCCTTCGCGCTTGCGGATTGCCGCGACGTGCTTGCCGAGACTGACCTTGCGATCGCGGAGGCGGATGTCATCGGCGGCGGCTCGCGGTCGCGGTTCTGGCTTGCGGTGCTGGCCAATGTCCTGAACATCCCCGTGCATCGCTTTGCCGAGGGCGAGACCGGCGCCGCGTTCGGCGCAGCGAGGCTCGGGCGGCTCGCGGTCACCGGGGAGGCGATCGAGGCCATCTGCACCGCGCCGCAGCGCGTCGAGACGTTCCAGCCCGAGCCCGCGCTCGCGCAAGCCTATGCGGCGCGGCTTGCGCAATGGCGCCGCCTGTACCGGCCGCCGCACTGACCGCGATACGCAAAGCATCGCGATCGGGCGCAAGGATGGTGCGCGACGATGTGGCGAAGAAAAGGCATGACGTCCGAAGATCGGTTCCGTCCGACAAAGATAAATCCGCCCCCGACCGTTGGTCGGCTCGCGAGAGCTATTGCCCTGCGCCGCAGCCTTTTGTTTAATGCGCGCACTCGCGCCAGGGACAGAACGAGACGCGGGTGAGATGCGATGCCGCCGTCGGCGCGTCGGGGAGGTGTGATGAGCGAGCCCATCCTCGAGATGCGCCGGGTCTCCAAGTCTTTCTTCAGCATCAAGGCGTTGCGCGACGTCGACCTCACCGTCTATCCGGGCGAGATCCATGCCTTGATGGGCGAGAACGGCGCCGGCAAATCCACGCTGATGAAGATCCTGTCGGGCGCCTACCGGCCCGATCCCGGCAGCGAAATCCGCATCGACGGCCAGCCGGTGCAGATCAACGGCCCGCACGGCGGCCGCGCCGCCGGGATTGCGATCATCTATCAGGAGCTCTCGCTCGCCCCCAATCTGAGCGTCGCCGAGAATATTTACCTCGGCCGCGAGGTCTCCCGCGGCGGCTTGCTGGCGCGCGAGGCGATGCAGGCCGGCGTCGGTCCGATCCTGGCGCGGCTTGGTGCCGATTTCACGCCGCAGACGCTGGTTGCCAATCTCTCGATGGGCCAGCGCCAGCTGGTCGAGATCGCCCGTGCGCTGCACGCCCGCTCAAGAATCCTGATCATGGACGAGCCGACCACGGCGCTGTCGGCCGGCGAGAGCGAACGGCTGTTCGCCCTGATCCGCCAGCTGCGCGCCGAAGGTCTTGCCATCATCTATATCTCGCATCGCATGGACGAGGTCTACGCGCTCGGCGACCGCGTCACGGTGCTGCGCGATGGCACGCTGGTCGGCTCGCTCGACAAGGGCGAGATCCGCGCCGACGCCATCGTGCGGATGATGGTGGGACGCGACGTCTCGTCCTTCTACAAGAAGGATCATGATCCCCAGGCGCGACCGGGCGCGCCGGTGCTCGCGGCCGTCGACATCGGCGACGGGCGGCGCGTCAAGGGATGTTCGCTGACGGTGCATGCGGGCGAGGTCGTCGGCCTTGCCGGCCTGATCGGCGCCGGCCGCACCGAGCTTGCACATCTCATCATCGGCGCCGCGCCCATGACCTCCGGCCATGTCGAGATCGAGGGCCGCACGATCTTGATTCGCACGCCCGGCGAGGCGCTGGACGCGGGCATCGCCTACCTCACCGAGGACAGGAAGGCGCTCGGCCTGTTCCTCGACATGTCCTGCCTCGACAACATCAATCTGGCGGTGCTCGGCCGCGATGCGAAGTTTGGCGGCATCCTCGACCGCGACAAGGCGCGCGAGCGCGCCAAGCGCGCGTTCGCTGGGCTCGGCATCCGCGCGGCGAATGTCGGCGTTCCCGCCGGCGGGCTCTCCGGCGGCAACCAGCAGAAGGTGCTGCTGTCGCGGCTGCTGGCGATCGGCCCGAAAATCCTGATCCTGGACGAGCCGACGCGCGGCGTCGACGTCGGCGCCAAGTCCGAGATCTACTCGATCATCGACAACCTCGCAAAAGCAGGCACCGCGGTGCTCGTCATCTCGTCAGACCTGCCCGAGATCATCGGCATCTGCGACCGCGTCATCGTGATGCGCGCAGGGCACATTGCCGGCCAGATGCGGCGCGGTGCGACGCCGCTCAGCCAGGAGGAGATCATGGCACTTGCCACCGGAACGGAGCAGCTCGATGCCTGAGAACGGCGCTTCCGCCAAAGCCGCCCCCGCCAAGGCCGCCCCCGCCGGGTCCGGCCTTGCGGCCGCACAGGAGACCAAGCGGCAGCGCACGCGGATGATCATTCGTGCGGTCGGCATGCTGCCGGTGCTGCTGCTGCTGTGCATCGGCTTTCATGTCCTGTCGGACGGCCGCTTCTTCACCGGCCAGAACATCGGCATCGTGGTGCAGCAGTCCGCGGTCAACACCGTGCTGGCCGCAGGCATGACCTTCGTCATCCTCACTGGCGGCATCGATCTGTCGGTCGGCTCCATCCTCGCGGCCTCGGCGATGGCCGGGCTGATCATCTCCAAATTCCCCGATCTCGGGGCGCTGTGGCTGCCGGTCGCGGTGCTCACCGGCGCGGTGTTCGGCATCCTCAATGGCGCCTTGATCGCACTGTTGCGGCTGCCACCCTTCATCGTCACGCTGGGGTCGTTGACCGCGGTGCGCGGCGCCGCGCGCCTGCTCGGCGCCGACACCACGGTGTTCAATCCGTCGATACCCTATGCCTTCATCGGCAACGGCGCGCTGACGCTTATTCCCGGCGTCGTCTCGATTCCCTGGCTCTGGGTGATCGCGCTGCTGGTCATCCTGGTATCGTGGCTGGTGCTCAAGCGCACCGTGCTCGGGGTCCACATCTATGCGGTCGGCGGCAACGAGAGCGCGGCGCGGCTGGCCGGCATCAAGGTCTGGGCCGTGCTGATCTTCGTCTACGGCGTCTCCGGCCTGCTCGCGGGCCTCGGCGGCGCCATGCAGGCGGCACGTCTCTACGCGGCCAATGGCCTGCAGCTCGGCCAGTCCTACGAGCTCGACGCCATCACCGCCGTGATCCTGGGCGGCACTTCTTTTGTCGGCGGCATCGGCTCGATCTGGGGAACGCTGGTCGGCGCGCTGATCATTGCGGTGTTGTCGAACGGCCTGATCCTGATCGGCGTGTCCGATGTCTGGCAATATGTCATCAAGGGCCTGGTGATCATCGGCGCGGTGGCGCTGGACCGCTATCGGCTGCAGGGCTCGGCGCGGACTTGAAAGCATGATCCGGAAAAGTGTGAAGCGGTTTTCCGAAAAGATCATGCTCAAATAAGAAGCGCGAAGAAACGCGCGGCGCCGTCATATCTATTCCGTCACGGCAACTGGTCGCCGTGGCGGAGATTCAAACAGACCAGGGAGGAAGCCAATGTTGAAGACGATCTCGTTTGCCGGCGCCGCGATGGCGCTCGTCCTGAGCTCAGCACCGACCTCAGCCAAGGAGCTCAAGTCGATCGGCATTTCGCTGGGCTCGCTCGGCAATCCGTTCTTCGTCGCGCTGTCGAAGGGCGCGGAGTTCGAGGCCAGGAAGACCAACCCCAACGTCAAGATCACCACCGTCGGCTTCGAGTATGACCTCGGCAAGCAGGTCACGCAGATCGACAATTTCATTGCCGCCGGCGTCGACCTGATCCTGCTCAATCCCGGCGATCCCAAGGCGGTTGGCCCTGCGATCAAGAAGGCGCAAGCCGCCGGCATCGTCGTCGTGGCGGTCGACACCGCCGCCGAAGGCGCCGACGCCACGGTGACCACCAACAACGTCCAGGCCGGCGAGATCTCCTGCCAGTACATCGTCGACAAGCTGGGCGGCAAAGGCGATGTGATCATCGAGAACGGCCCGCAGGTCTCCGCGGTGATCGACCGCGTCGTCGGCTGCAAGAACGTGCTCGGCAAGAACCCCGGCATCAAGGTCTTGTCCAACGACCAGGACGGCAAGGGCTCGCGCGAAGGCGGCCTGACGGTGGCGCAGGGCTATCTGACCCGCTTTGCCAAGATCGACGCCGTCTTCGCCATCAACGATCCGCAGGCGATCGGCACCGATCTTGCGGCGCGCCAGCAGCAGCGCACCGGCATCATCATCACCGCCGTCGACGGCGCGCCCGACATCGAAGCCGCCCTGAAGGACGCGCAGTCTGCGCAGATTCAGGCCTCCGCCTCGCAGGACCCGTTCTTCATGGCCCGCCGCGCCGTGCAGGTCGGCGTCGGCATCCTCAACGGCCAGAAGTCGGCATCCACCGTCGAACTGCTGCCGTCGAAACTCGTGACGCGCGACAACGTCAAGGAGTACAAGGGTTGGACCTCGGACCGCTCGCAGTAGGAGCAGGGGACAGCCGGCGCCGCATGCGGCGCCGGCTGGCTTGCTGGGTGCAGCCTGCTCAGGTTCGGATCCTCCCCCCAAAAGTCCGCAGACTCTGTCGCGCCATAAGTCCGACGTCGGCCGTTCAATGCGAAGCGAACGTCGTCGCTCTTTTCCGCCATGACCGCATGTGACCCATTGCGGGCTAGAGCTGTCATGTGGCGAGCGACTGAACCGCTGCCCTATCTTTTGACCTTGCCGTTCACGAATGAAATCAACTGCCTGATAGTCGTCTCGCCGCGCTAGGTATTAGCTAGACTCCGGTAACTCATAGAGCTCTAATATGTGTCTTGCTCCACATCACGATAGGAGGAACTCACATGAGAGAACTCTTGGTGATAGCAGGCTTGCTCGCATTCTCACTCCCGGCGACTGCACAAGACACGCCGACGCGAGTCACGCCGGAGGCACTTGCGTGGGCGGAGAACCCGGCTTTTCCGAAGGGCGTCCAAATTGCAACTCTCGTCGGCGACCCGACGAAAGCAGGGGATGTGGTCGTCTTACGGATAAAGTTTCCTCCTAACTTTCAAATGCCACCGCACACTCATCCCTATTCCGAAGTTGTGACTATCATCAGCGGCAACATCGGGACTAGCCACGGCGACAAATTTGAGAAAAAGGGCGAATTGTTAAAGCCGGGCTCGTTATGGGTCTATCCAGCAAAGCACTCTCACTTCGCTTGGACCGGAAATGAGGAGGGGATTCTCCAAGTTCAGTTCGTCGGTCCCGGAGGCATCGATTACATCAACCCAGCGGACGATCCGCGCAAGAAATAATCAGACCCAGCGTCTCTTGCGACTCGGCGCTTCTGACTAGAGGATGCGCACACAGCGGGATCACGTCCGTCAGTGGCCCCATGGCTGACCCGCTAGGGCGAACCAGGCATCTCCGGTCTTAAATGCAAAACGGACATGGACTACTCGCAGTCTGGTCAGATTTATGAGTACACGCCCTAAGCCGAAGATCGTGCGCCTGCGTCGTCCCAAGCCTTGATACGGTTGTGTCTTGATACGGTTGTCAAATGCGTCAGACGGAGCGGCGACGGCTCCTGCCGCCGTCACCGTGCAGCCGAACGGCCGCGTGTGCCAGGCGACTCGTCCCTGGGGTCTTGCCGTTCGTCCCACCCCGTCGCCATTGATCCCCGACACTTCACCTCCCGTCACGACGTGCTTTCCGGCGGCAGAACGTGTCGGGCAGACTTCCGGTGTCGGCGGGTCCGGACAAGTCGATCTCTCGGATTGGCACTCGGCTGATCGTTGCGGACCGCGCGCAGACCTTAAGGAGATGACGCATGCACCGAAGACGTCTGCTACAGGGCGGGATTGCGACGATGATTGCACTTCAAACCGACCTCCAGCCGTGGTTCCCGCGCAGGGCCATTGCGAATGTGACGCCGGGTCGCGTCCGGCCGGGAATGCCTGGTTGGCCTGGCGATTCCGACTGGGCCACGCTGAACACGGCCACCGGAGGCCGGCTATCGAAGGTCGTGATGCCGAGGCTGGATGGGCCGGACGGTAAAGAGCTGCTCGCAAACCCCTTCGCGATCGGCGACCAAGCCGGCTTGACCCAAAGTTCCGGCTGGCTCGATGCGTGGCGATCAGCCCCCAGTGCCTACATGGTGGCGGCCGAGACCGCAGCCGACGTGGCCGCCGCCGTGCGCTTTGCTGCCGCCCACAATTTGCGTCTCGTCGTTAAGGGGCGCGGCCACAGCTATTTCGGAGCATCGTGCGCGCCGGATTCCCTCCTGCTCTGGACGCGCGGGATGGACAACATCACCGTCCACGACGCCTTTAGCCCGGCCGGATCGGGCGCTGCGGCCGTCCCCGCGGTCTCGGTCGGCGCCGGTGCCATGTGGCTGCACGTCTACCAGGCGGTGACTGGCGGCGCGGCACGTTATGTGCAGGGCGGCGGCTGCACCACCGTGGGCGTGGCAGGGCTCGTTCAAGGTGGCGGGTTCGGCAGCTTTTCCAAGAAATTCGGGACGGCAGCCACGAGCCTTCTCGAGGCCGAGATCGTGACGGCGGACGGCGCCGTCCGCACCGTCAATGCCGAGCGCGAACCCGACCTGTTCTGGGCCCTGAAGGGTGGAGGCGGCGGCACGTTCGGTGTCGTGACGCGCCTGACGCTTGCGACCCATCCGCTCCCCGACACGGTCGGCGCCGTGAGCCTCACCCTACGTGCCCATTCCGACGAGGCCTACCGTCGGCTGCTTGGGCGCTTCCTCGAGCTCTATGCGAGCGCGCTTTGCAATCCACATTGGGGTGAGCAGGTGCGCGCGCGTCCGGACAATCGCCTCCAGGTGGCGATGACCTTTCAGGGCATCACCAAGGACGAGGCCCGGGCGGCTTTCAAGCCATTGCTCGACTTCGCCGACGCCAATCCTGCCGACTACGAGGGCCAAACCTCATTCGCCGTCGCGAGCGTGCCGGCGCGCTATTTCTGGAACGGCTGGCTTTATCGCCTGTTCGCGCGATCAGTTGTCAATTTCGATAGCCGGCGGCAAGCGTCATGGACCGACTTCTGGTGGGCCGGCGACGGCGAGCAGGTCGGCGCCTTCTGGCAGGCCTACACCTCGGCATGGCTTCCGTTTTCGCTGCTCGGGCCGGAGAACCGGCCGCGCCTCCTCGACGCCTGGTTTGCGGCAAGTCGGCAGTGGGCGGTCGCGTTCCACTTCAACAAGGGGCTCGCCGGCGCGCCGAGCGAAGCGATCGCGGCGGCGAAGGACTCTCCTATGAACGCCGATGTGACCGATGCTTTTGCGCTCGCGATCATTGCGGCCGCCGGGCCTCCGGCCTTCGACGGCTTGCCGGCGCCGAACCTTCCCGGGGGCATCGATCACCGCGCGCACGTCAAGGAGGCCATGGCGCGTTTGCGCTCGGCCGCGCCCGAAACCGGCTGTTACGTCAACGAATGCGATTACTTCCAAACAGATTGGCAGAAAGCGTTCTGGGGCGACAATTACGCGCGGCTGCTCGCGATCAAGCGCCGCTACGACCCCGACGGGCTTTTCTTCGTCCATCATGGCGTCGGCAGCGAGGGTTGGAGCGACGATGGATTCACGCGGTTCGAGTAGGAATTACAGAATTACAGTGACAGTGCACTTATTGACTTTTCGCTCCCTGGCCGCGGTGCCGCTTGGATTGAATGCACTGTCACCGTAATTCGGAGTGATTTCAGCACCGTCGTGGTTGCTTAACTGGGCCGTGCCGAAACGACTAGCATCGCCCGTTTCGTTACTGCGTCGGCAGAACCAAAGCACGAGGTGGGGCTACATTCCTAGAGAAGATCTCCTCGACTTCGGAACGCATGGTCTCGCGGCATTCGCACGCCACCGCTGCGAGCCGCGATGGGTCGATCTCGATTTCACATCGCCGTTCAGATTTGATCGCTCCGGAAGCGCGCAGATTGCGCATCAGGAGCGTCACCGTCGTTCGTCGCACTCCCAGTATTTGCGAAAGCGCCTCCTGGGTGAGCGGGAGGACGTCGTGGTCGACGCGGTCGCGAAGATGGAGCAGCCAGCGTGCCATGCGGGCTTGGACCGGATGCAGCGCATTGCAGGCCCCGCCGACTTGAAACTGAATCACCATGGCCTTGAAGTGAATCTGGATTGCATGGCGGATCGCGGGGCTCTGGTTGAAAGCGGCGTGGAATCGCGATGCGGGAATCCGCGAGGCGGTGCCCGCGGCACGAACGATGGCGGTAACGGCCGCAGGGGACGGCCCCAGCACGGAAAGAGTGCCTACGGCTCCCTCGCGCCCTATTGCGGCGCTGGCGACCGTCTGCCCGTTCGCCATGTCGATCATGACCGAAATGGCGCCACTGTGAGGAAAGAGGACGTGCTCGGTCTGGTCACCCGCCCGCGAGACGACCGCGTCCCGATCGAGCGCGACGATCTCGAGCTCGGGTGCCAGCAGATCGAGGTCTGCCGGCGGTAGTGCCGCCAGAAGTCGGTTACCAATTCCGCTGGGAAGCGTCACTGTAGCCCCCCGCGAAACATCCGCCGCATCGCATTTCGAGCGGCATAGGGCGGCAGCTTCAAACTTTGTTTAAATCCACCTACGCTTCGCGCTTCGAAATCCAATTCAGCTGCGGAAGCTCTCAATCTCAAAAATAAAGCTCCAAACACACGCGACCGCGAGGCGAGTTTTTATCTTGCAGGATCATTGACGACTAAATCCAAGCGCCACGAGACACAATTGCAAAATGCGTATGGGTAACACCGTAGGGAGTTCCAATTTCCGGCTTGCGGCAAACGCTGCGGCGATCTTCGAACAATGATGCGCGATTAATGCCGCGGATCACGATCGGTGCGTTCCACGCGATGATGCGCGCACTCTACGCGAAGCGGGCGTCTAGGAATTCGTCCCACCGGGACTCGATGCCCGGCATTTCCGCGCATGCAGACGAGGTAGTCATTTGGTCCGTAAGTGGCCCCAAGGCGAAGATCTCTTGAACCGGCGTAATGTCGGCTGTCGGTAGCAAACCGGAAGGAAGTTCAGCCTGGCATCTACCGCTCCTTCTGACCCCTTCCGGACATTCAGGAGCCCTGATGAGGATCTCTCTCGATCGTGCGGGCACACGTTTCGCCCATCCGGACATCTATCCGTAATAGCGCGCTCCTGCGGAAACGACCGAGGCGACTAGGCCAAGAGCCAGGATCGTCGCCATGAGGATTCGGACTTGCCTGATGCTTCCTTCCGTGGCCATCAAACCATTACTCGACAGCGCACGGCGAAAGCGTTGCCACGGTGCGAAATAGAGGTAGCCGTAGAGCGCAATTGCAGGGATCCCGATCACCATATTCGCGCGATGAATGCTCGGAATGTTAGCGAATCCGCCGAACTCCAGGAACACCATGGTGATGCCAGTGGTGAGGATCAACACAAGACTAATCCAACCCCAGACAAGGAAGCGTGACAGAACGCGATGCCACAATGACAGCGCGGTCGCCGGGTCCAGCGGACGGACACTTGGCTGCAGCACGACACACAACAAGAAAAGGCCACCAAGCCAGATAATGGCCGCCAGAATGTGGATCGCCAACGCTGCGGCCATGCTTTCTCCTTCGCCACCGCCACCGATGTGGGTCGCGCGGACGCCAACCGACGATTATCGGTCCTTGGCCTTACCTCAGTGCGCCCATAGCTG
Organism: Bradyrhizobium sp. CSA207; assembly: GCF_029051685.1. Lineage (GTDB taxonomy): Bacteria > Pseudomonadota > Alphaproteobacteria > Rhizobiales > Xanthobacteraceae > Bradyrhizobium. The sequence continues at coordinate 215,224 of NZ_JAACFT010000013.1, forward strand.
TGGCTTGAGCCGCGCCCGGCAACGATTTGAGCTTCACTGCAATCGCAAAGTGAATGAAGAGATAGATCGGAACGAGCATCGACGGCACGAAGGCCCATGGCAACGTAGACATTGCCAGCGTGCCTGGCCCCTCAGTGAAAACGCGGAACGGTGTACCTGGCGCCGAGAGCAGGCCGAGCACGATCGCCACGACCAGATCGAGGGTGCCGAACGCGTTCCAAAGAACAATCCATGGCTTAGGAATCTGGAAGCCTAACGCAAGCATCGCCGCAAGCGGAAGCGCCAAAGCACCCGTGATCATGTCCCCTATACCAGCGGACGGCGCAAATGGCGCCGACAATCGTCCATCCCAATAAAGTAGTAGGAAGAAAAGGCCACCCAGGCGCCCGGCATGCACCGCCACGAGGGCCGGTAGGGACACCGACAAAAGCGCGCTACGGACTTGCGAAAAATACCAGCTTCCAAACAGCAGCACGAGCAATCCCGTGAACGGCAATAACGTTGCTGGAAGCGGGCCGAGTGCACCTGGTGCCAAACTGCCGAAGGCAGCGGCGGCGGAAATGAGTGCGAGCCACGCGGCGGCGGCCGCAAAGATGACGAGCCTAGTCATGGCTCGAGCCGGCGATAAGCCGATCAGCACCCCCACTACTGTCGCGTACAGTGCTGTAGCAAAAATTGTGGCGATAAGGTCGAGCATAGCCATCTCCTATGCAACTGCGCCCGCTAATGGCGGAACCTCGATGGCTCTCGATCGCCATGTTCGCGCGGCACCCGCCTTCCTATCGGTGCGCCAGAGAACTTGACATAAGATAGGGAACAGGATGTTCGGGACCAAAGGACAATAAGGGCTGAGATGTTCACTACCGGACGATTGGTCCCATTTGTTCGGAAATAGCGGGAGGACCGATGAAAAAAGCGATAGATCGCCGTGCGGCCCGTACACGGCGGGCGCTTCATGATGCGATGATTTCGCTGATCCTGCGCAAAGGCTACGAAGCCACGACAATCCAGGACATTATTGACGAGGCGGATGTCGGCCGCTCGACCTTCTATGCCCACTATACGGGCAAGGAGGACCTCCTGCGTGGCGGCTTTGAAAGACTTCGCACCGACTTGACGGAGGCGCGAGACAGTTACTCTCCTCGTCGGAGGGCGCGGCGGAGCGAGCCTCTAGTATTCAGCCTTGCGATGTTTCAGCACGCGGACGGCTATAAAGATGTCTACCGCGCTCTCGTGGGGCGACGTGGCGGCGCCGTCGCGGTGAGCGAGATCCGCCGTGTGTTGTCCGAATTCGTGAGACAAGAACTGTCGACCGTGGAGCGGAATGGTGCAATCCCGCGGGAACTTGCACTACAATTCATCGTGAGCGCATTTCTTACCGTGCTGACGTGGTGGCTCGAGCGGAAGCCCGAGCTGGCGCCGACTGCGGTCGACGAGATGTTCCGACGGCTGGTGATCAAAGGAATCGGATCGTCAACCGGTCTCAGGGTTCGCAGCACATGAGCCATGCGTGCGGTCAAACGATCGCTCCTGGCCCCAAGGCGAAGATCGCCATCGCGTCCGGAACGTCGGCAGTCGGGGCCAGAGCGGACATCGAGAAGACGCGGGCAAATCGACGCGAATGACCCAAAGCAGACCGCCGCCTCCGACGAACGGAACCGCCCGTTAATGCCTCGCTAACCGGAAACGATAACTCCGTCGCCGAAGACCGCTTCGTCGCTCGCGAGTGTCGGGTCATCAATCCTTTGCTATCTTTGAGCGAACATAGCCGGTCCATGCGTGAAGCAGCTTTCCTCTTTGCAGTTAGCGTTTTCAGTCCGCCCGGCATAGTCGGATTTATATTGGCAATGGCACTGAGCTCACTGCTGTCTTCAAGACGATGGCTCGATGGAAGCCTAGCCTTACTGTTGAATTTGCCAGCCATCTCATACTGGCTAAGTTGGAGTGTCCATACCGGCGCCACTATGACCAGCTCTGAGATCGGTTCGACATTGCTTCTATATATCGGAATTGGCGGCTTGGGTGTTGGCTGGATAACAGGTGTCCTAATCCGCAGATTGATTGTACGCAGGTAGTTCGCTTGGCGCGCTGAAAGCTCTGCGCATGGCCCGAAGGCGACTTGAGAGCCCGCTCGTTCGATGGCTGCAAGTGGCCCATACCGACGAAACCCAGCGTTCGTCCGCGAGTCGGCTGCCGAGGGTAAACCGGACCTGACCGAGCATCGGTAAGATCGACGCGCTTGACCCTTAGCTGACCTTCAGCAGGTCTGCCTGCGGCCAGTGTGGCTCCGCCGCTGGAGCGGCCGCTGATGACTTGCGCAGAGGTTCATAGAGCAACGCTGTCTGCCAGAGTCGAACGTCGCATGACGTAACCTCATTCCTCAAGACTTCGCCGTTGCGGGTATCTGACCGAGCTCGAACGGACCCGGCTCGAAGAAGTCCTCGATCGATCCGACCTTTGC
>NZ_JAACFT010000140.1 GCF_029051685.1 Bradyrhizobium sp. CSA207
GGTTTCATCCAGGGAAAAGCCCGCGAGCACGCAACGGACATTGCGGATATTGGACATGTAGTCCACAAACCGCGACGAGCTGTAGGCCGACGGCAGCGGGTGCTCGAACGTCATTTCTCCCGGCCGCGGCTTCGCCTCCGCGATCCAATCGGTCAGCCTGGATGCCGGATTGAACCAGGCCGCCTGCGCGATGCGCTTCAGATGCATCACCGGCCAGAGATTGACGCGCCACAGCGTCAGCATTTCCACGCAGCGCGCGGTGGCGTCATCGCCGTCGAGGATGACGTGGCGACGTCCTGGGGTCAGGTATTCGACCTGGAGATCCGCGCAGACCAGGATCGGCGGATCGTCGGTGATGGAAACCAGCATGGTTTTGCGCGCAGCTGCACCAGTTTCAGCGGCCGGCGAGCGCGACGTCCCGCAGCGG
>NZ_JAACFT010000141.1 GCF_029051685.1 Bradyrhizobium sp. CSA207
GAGCCCGGCCCGGCGTTCCCCTCCAACCCACTTACGACACATTCCCACCATGAGAAGATGTTTCATCGGTTCCGGCAGCAGCAGCCGCGCGTCGCGCGCGCAAGAGCATGAGCGGGCGCAGCAGTCCCGGGAGGCGCCGCGTTCCACCAGCCCGGACAGGAGCGCATTGCTGCACGAGCTCGACAGCAGCCTGCAGGCGCTCTCGCCCAACCGTTCCCGGATCGACGGTGTCCTGCAGCACGAGACGTCCAGCCTGATTCCTCCGCGGGATCGGCGGTCGCTGGAACGGGCCCGCGAGGCCACCGATTACGACCGGTACCGGCTGGGCATGGAGCAGGGCGTGCTCCAGGGTCGGATCACCGGCACCCCGCATTCGGACCCGTACGAGGCGGCCGCCGAGGCCTACCGCGTCGTGAACAGG
>NZ_JAACFT010000142.1 GCF_029051685.1 Bradyrhizobium sp. CSA207
ATGCTCGAAGGCCTGGACGCGGCCGTGCTCGACGAGGTCGGCGCGTCCCTCGTTCTCACCCCCGGCGCGCGGACCACCGTTCGGACACTGAAGCGACTCGGCTACCGGTGCGGCATCGTGTCAGGCGGGTTCACCCAGGTCACCCGGCACCTGGTTGACGAATTGGAGTTGGATTTCGCAGCCGCCAACACCCTCGAGGTGGTCGACGGCAAGTTGACCGGCCGGGTTGTCGGCGACATCGTCGACCGGGCCGGCAAGGCCAGGGCGCTGGAGCGGTTCGCCGCCGAGTTCGGTGTTGGGCTCGGCCAGACGGTCGCCGTCGGTGACGGGGCCAACGACATCGACATGCTCTCCGCAGCGGGTCTCGGTATCGCGTTCAACGCCAAACCGGTGGTCGCGGGATTCGCGGATACCACCC
>NZ_JAACFT010000143.1 GCF_029051685.1 Bradyrhizobium sp. CSA207
GCCCGTGGCGATGACGGTGTACTCGCCGCCGTCCAGGTCGGCGAAGGCGTACGCCCCGTCCGCGCCGGTCGTGGCCGTGCCGACCACGTTGCCCGCCGCGTCGACCAGGGTCACCCGGGCGTCGGCCAGCGGCCCGTGCGGGGCGCGGACCACGCCCTGCACCCGGGCGCCGGTCTCCAGCTCGATCTCGAGCCGCGTCACCCCGGCGCCGCCCACCTCGACGGGCAGCGCGCGCGGCCGGTGGCCGAGGGCGTTCACCGCGACGGTCACCGTTCCCGGCACCAGCTCGGCGAAGGAGAAGCCGCCCTGCTCGTCGGTGTTCCCGGTGGCCAGCAGGTCCCCGCGCACATCGGTGACGATGACCATCGCGCCCGGCACCGGCAGCCCGCTGTCGGCGGACCGGACC
>NZ_JAACFT010000144.1 GCF_029051685.1 Bradyrhizobium sp. CSA207
TCTGAGCACTTCGCGCAGAAAATTTATTTTCGAGATTTTCCGATTTCAAGAGGGTCTTGAAGGAAAATTAGCACTCTCCCGCGTCGGCTGCTAACATGCTGGAACGGAACAATAAATGAAGTCAAAAGTTCGCAAATTGATTGATGACACAGCGGACTTGCGTCATCCTTCCGCCCGTTATGAAAAGGAGATGAAGCATGCAGTTTTCTTCGGATCTTGAGCGGCAACTCAACGGTTATGGACTCACCACAGCGCATATCCTCTATCGCGTTCCCGATTTCGAAACCGTCCTGCAGACCTATGTCTGGCAGGACTACGATCTGGCGCCGGATTTCCCCCACATGCAGAAGTTCCTCGACTATTGGCAGGCCAATCTCGATGGGCCTCTGCAC
>NZ_JAACFT010000145.1 GCF_029051685.1 Bradyrhizobium sp. CSA207
GTGATATAGCCCGCCGTTGCGCCGATATCGGCGAACTTGAAGCCGGCGGCCATGAAGAAGACGAAGCTGAAGATGATGCGGGCGACGATGATTGCGATTGCTCTGGCCATCGTGAAATCTCCTCTTTGAGTTTCCACTATGACGGACGAGACCCACGGTATCCGACACGGTGAATGAAAAAGGGCCGCTTGCGCGACCCTATCACTTTGAATTGCGCACAAATCCTTTCCGAAAATCGGTTCCGATTTTCGGGTTATGCGCTCTCACCATTCGGCGAAGCTGCCGTCGGCATGCCGCCAGATCGGGTTGCGCCAGCGGTGGCCTTCCTTGGCGCGTTCGATGACATAGGCCTCGTCGACCTCGATGCCGAGGCCCGGCCCCTGCGGGAT
>NZ_JAACFT010000146.1 GCF_029051685.1 Bradyrhizobium sp. CSA207
GCGCGCTGATCGACCAGACCCTGGAGCGGCCGCTGCGTCCCGGCGAAGTGTCGCTGGACGAGCTGGAGCGCGCCTTCCGCGAGACCGCGATCGAAGCGCCGGTGCCTGTCGCCAAGGTTGAGCCCGCACCGGCCGTGGCAGCTGCCGCGCCCGTCGCCAAGGAGACAAAGCCCGCCAAGGACAAGCCCGCGGCCAAGAAGTCGATGGCGGACGAGGTGGCCGCCGAGGGCGACCGCATCGCCAACCAGTCGATCCGCGTCAACGTGGATACGCTGGAGCAT
>NZ_JAACFT010000147.1 GCF_029051685.1 Bradyrhizobium sp. CSA207
AGCATGTCGTGGCCGGTGTTGCTGTCGTGATAGCTGGTCAGCGTGACGTCGCCGAGCTTGAGGTCATAGACGGTGCGGCCGTCGATGCTGATGCCCTGCAGCTCGATCGCGGGAATGTGCTTGCCGGTGGCGACGTCCTTGAGCAGCGCGGTCAGGCCCGAATTGAGATCGAGATCGACGGTGAGCGGCGAGAAGGTCGGCTTGGACGTGCCGCCGCCGCTGGTGGCGCTGATCAGTGCGCTGACGTCAAA
>NZ_JAACFT010000148.1 GCF_029051685.1 Bradyrhizobium sp. CSA207
TTGAAGCCTGCTCCTGCAAGCCGACTTCGAGGGGCCTACCCTCATCTCCGATAAAGCATCGCCACCGTTCATATTTCGAACAGTGACGTTCACAGCACACCACTTCTTCATATTTGATGCTGCGCCACAACCGTTCGATGAAAATATTGTCCATGAAACGGCCGCGTCCGTCCATCGAAATCGCGACGCCCGCGGCCTCCAGCCTGCCGGTGAAGGTGGCGCTGGTGAACTGCGCGCCCTGATCGGTG
>NZ_JAACFT010000014.1 GCF_029051685.1 Bradyrhizobium sp. CSA207
CTCGCAAACACGCGAGGCGCCGCGGACAGCGCCCCGTCATTATGCGGAGCGACACAGCGGCAAAAGCCCGGGAAAACCGCGGCTACCAGCCAACGACTCCGCATAATCCCGCGCTACGCATAATCGATGTTGCCAGAGTAGATGCGGAAGTGCGGTCCCTTGTCGGAAGGGTTGTCGACGCGGATCAGCTTGGCTTTGACGTTGAGGTTGAGCGTCTTGATGGCGCCGGAGAAGCCGTTGCCCGTGGAGGTGAAGGTGCCGATGGTAGCCATTGTCTCATTCGTGCGCCAAGAGTGACGGGTGGAGTCCGTCACGCGCACTTGTTGCCCCTGCGGGGTGGGAGACCCCGCAGCCCACGTGCCGCAAGCACGGGGGTTGAAGCAGACGGGTGAGGTAAGCCGGGTGCCTCCGGCGAGCCATAAATGAGCAGAACCCGTCAAAGTCGGACGACCCGGGACTTCCGTCCGAGGCTGGTCCGGCGAGCGTACCTGCTACGGAAAGAGTTATCGAACCGATGTTTGAAGCCTCGTTGCAACATGGAATCCGCCGAACCGGAAGTGGGCGGATCGGTCGAAAGACCGGAGGAGTGCCGATCTCCGCTGAGTGGACGGGGATCAGGGACGTGCGTGATCGCGCACGTCAGCCAGCGGCCCAGCTTGCGGTGACCGTTGGCCGGAATCCTCACGGGGTAGAGTCGGTCCCTAAGGCAGGTGAAGGGACGTCAGGTGAACTTGGGAACCTTGCCGTGTTCTCTCGCGCCGGATGGCGCGAGATGATCGAGGCGACCGATTATCGGCGCGGCAGGGGGCGGAGTCTTCGTAGTAGTCGGAGGGCGGGAAAGCCGTCCACATGGCGAAGGGAGACAGTGGGTGAAGCAAGCCGGCAGGAGGCGGGCCGATGAGGCCCGGCGCGGTGAATACCGCGTTCGTCCTCGACATGCAGCGCAAGCTTCACAGGTGGAGTGTCGCGAATGCCGAAAAGGTGTTCGCGGATCTGTTCAACATCGTATGCGACCGCAGGACGCTCTTGGAAAGCTGGCGTCGGCTGACCCGTAACAAAGGCAGCCGCACACCGGGTACCGATGGCGTCACGCGGAAGACGGTCGAAGAGCGGCTGGGCGGCGCAGTACGGTTCATCGAGGATATCCGCGATGAACTACGCAGCGGCACCTATCGGCCCGAGCCTGTCCGGCAAAGGCTGATCCCCAAACCGGGTAAGCCCGGCAAGGTGCGTCCGCTCGGCATTCCGACGCTCAAAGACCGACTGGTGCAAATGGCTTTGAAGCTCGTGCTGGAGCCGATCTTCGAGGCGGACTTCTATCCGACCTCGTATGGCTTCCGGCCCGGCCGGAGCACCCATGATGCACTGGCGAAAATCCAGCGACGACTGCACCCCACACCCAGCGGCACTTCCGAGTACCGCTTCGTGATCGAGGGTGACATCAAGGGCTGCTTCGATGCCGTCGATCATCATGTGCTGATGGAGCGTGTGCGCCGACGCATCGGGGATCGCAAGGTCCTCAGGCTCGTGCTCGCCTTCCTAAAAGCCGGTGTCATGATCGAGGGCACCGTCCGCCACCCTGTTACGGGCACCCCGCAGGGCGGCATCATCTCGCCGTTGCTGGCCAACGTCTATCTGGCGGCCATCGACGAGAGATACGGACGGTGGTCGATGCGCCCTCGCGAACGACCGCAGAATGCAGCCGACCGGCGGCTTTACGATCGCCGGAGAAACAGGCCGACATTCTACGCCGTACGTTACGCCGACGACTTCGTCGTGCTGACGGACGGGACCCGCGAGGAAGCAGAAGCCGAAAAGTTTGCGTTGGCGCAGTTCCTCAAAACGGAATTGCGCATGGAACTGTCGATGGAAAAGACCAGGATCACCGGCGTCGGGGAAGGCTTCGACTTCCTCGGCTATCGGGTGGTGCAGACCAAGGCACGCCGCACCGGACGTATGGTCGGTAATCTCTTCATTCCGAAGAGCAAGCTGAAAGACCTGCGCCACAAGATCAAGGTCAGGGTGAAGGCGACGCCGACAGGCCAAGCCCTTGCCGATCTCATCGACGATCTCAACCCGGTCATCACCGGATGGCGAAACTACTACCGCTACGCCACGTGGGCCACGCGGGACTTTGCCAGTCTGGATTGGTGGCTGTGGGAGCGCATCGGGCGATGGCTGCACAGGAAGCACCCTAAGACGACGTGGCACGAACTGCGTCGCCGCTTCCAGGCAACAGCGCCCGACAGCCGCTGGCGATGGGTCGACGGACCGAAATCGCTGCGGTTCTTCCGGGAAGGCGGATCACTCCACTTCCCGCACCGGGGCATACGCATACCGAACGGATGGAACGATCCTGGCGAGAAGTTCCGCAAAGGAGCCGATCGCTTCTGGGCGTCGTTCAACACCCTCATGGACGCGTGAGGATCACACGCGGCGTAAGCCGCGCATGGAGAGCCGGTGGCTTGGAAACTTGCACGCCCGGTTCGGCGAGAGGGGCGCAGAAACCATCCGTCGCAAGACGGACAGGCGCTGTGCCCCTACTCTACCCTTGGTTTTCTCGGGCCGCGCCGATCGCGACCTCGATGGCGGTCGTGCGACCGGAGGCGATCGACCTGCACCCGGAGGGCCGAAATGAAATGGAGGGCGGCCGGCAGCGACTTTCTTGGACCGCGAGGAATGGTGCGCAGCGCCAGGGGAAGAAAGTCGAGGACGGACGTTGCAGGGACAAGATCGAGAGCCCGCGAAGCGGGATCGGCCTTCGGTCAGACCAGCCTTTATCGAGGACGCAGATGGGTGCGCCCGTCGCGAAAACACATGGAATGAAGAACAGGCGGCCCTAGTGCGTTCGGCCATTCGGCAACGGGCGTGGCAGCAAAATGCGGCTCACCTTAAGTCAGGTCACCTGGACGGCGCGTCATCACCCGCAATGGAGATCGTCGCTGTCAGCAACGTCGGCGCACGTGTCGAACTCGCGATCGCAAGATCGATAACGAGGCTGGCAACGTACTCGCCATGTGGATGCAACCCCGCCCTTCGCATCCATGCGACCGAGCGCCCCGCGAGGCGAAAAACAGATGCTAACGTCGCTGTATGTGCCGGCCTCCGAGTCCGGGACCGCCGGCACGCGCGATGGAACGAAGCTGGGCGTTCGGGTTGCAACTCCACATCGTCGGAGGGTTGTGAGCACAATCGCCCTCTGCAAGCAATCCCGCTGCCGGGCTCGATTTCAACTCGAACGTTATTTGGCCGGCGGTCGCAGCGGGCTTTCCGCCCACTTCCGGGCGGCGGGATCGCGCAGCGGATCGTCCTCGCAGACCACGCAGACGTAGCGCGGCCGGCCGGGCGCGACGTCGTCGGGCAGGGCCGTCATCGGCTTACCGCACTTCGGGCACAGCTTCCGGCTGAGGTAGAGCGGAGTCATGATTTTTGCCTGCCGGGACCAGCTTAGTTCCCCGTGCGCCGCGAGCACAAGTAAATCGCCGAAAATTGTCCGCATGCACCAGGCCGCTTGACGCGGAGCGCGTCTCACGTTGAAATCCGATTTTCAGTGGCGTCGTGGAAGAATTTTATAGGGGCTTCGCGCAGCGGGCGCGCGATCTGGCGGAGAACGCGGACCCATTCACCAAGCGGCGGCTGCTCGACCTAGCCCAGCGATACGATCTCAAGAGCAAACCGGGAGCCCCGGGCGGTCGGACTCTCCCGCCGCCGCGCGCGACGCCACCGACGGTGCTGTTTTCCGGCTCCGGCGAAGCTTAAGAGTAGTCGGAGCGCGGCCCGGTCGTCGGTTTTCTATGTTTTCATCGACCGGTCCGGGTGTCGGCCGCGCGCGGTCGCGGTGCTCGCGTTAGTACAAGCTGGCCCTACAGCGCTGAACCGCGCTGACTGCGGCGCGAGGAGTCATCGCCTGCGCCGCGCGATCTCGTCAGCGACCATGCCCTCCGCCCGCACCAGCCGCTCATGCAGGGTCTCGAACATATCGAGGATGTCATCATTGGGTTCATTCTTGCCCTGCTCGATGGCTTCGGCGACGAGCTCATCGAGGGGCGTCTCCTTCAATTGACCTTTCTCCAGAAGATCCTCAAGAAGGCTATCGCTGGTCGGCTGCGGTTGGATGCGTCCGTCGGAATTGCACCAGACGCCGAATGTGTGTTGTCCCAGAACGGCGTGCTCGACCATCTCCGCATCCAGCGGAATCAGCGTCCCCCAGGCCTCGCCCGCCTCGTCCGCGAACCCCGCCACGTACATCCGTTGCTCCGCGGCGCCTTCATCACGAGGCTGGAAAAATGGCGTGAGGACGATTGGAGGGTATTTTGCCATGACGATCTCTCCGAACGGCTTTGCGTCGACACAGCGCAGCAGCGGGGTCAGTACGCACACTTTCGATCACACGAAAAAAGGCAAGGTCTGGGAACGGCGCCTCATCGCCTCACGCCCGCTGCTTGTCTCGCCGGCGAGAATTGATCTGCGCCATCAGGATCGGGCCAAGCGAAAATTCGCCGACCTCGGCTTTTCGCGTCAGACCGCGCAGATAACCGCCGGCGGAATTGATCGCCGTCCCGCGCTGCAGGATACACGCGACGACGATGGCTGCGGGCACCTCGCCCATAACCTTTTGCGCCTCCTCCCAGGCGCTCGGACTGATCCCCAGCATCGATCGTACAACGGCCGCTGTGGCCAGGAAATCGCGCCAGTTCGAAATCCCGCCCTTCGCATAATCGACGATGTCCGGGCATGCACTCAGGACCATTCCCAATGGATACGCCCCCTCCCCGACTCGCGATGGTTGAGGTTTGGGCTCAGCTCCCGCCGCCCTGCCTTCTCGGAAGACAGGTTCAAGATCAATAGGGGCTTCTGGATTTGAATTCTGTATGTGGCGCTCAGAATGGGACTCATTGGCGCTCGGATTCTTGGATTTGATGTGTGCTTCCAGAAGATTGAGCACGTCGTCGGCTAGCTGCGACAACTCGTCGGCGATCGGCTCGAGCTCCTGGCGCGTCGCCGTGCGCGGAATCTGATCGACGATCGCGCGGAAGGCAGCGTGCACGACCTGCCAATCGGCAGGCCCCTGCCCTCCCCTACGCGTCGGGACGGCTTCCTCAATGCCAGTTGCAATCATCTTCGCGATGTCGCGCCGGCACAGCGTGATGCGCTCTCGTACGAGCTTGAGTGCGCGGGCCTCGGCTTCGATATCGGCCGCCAGGCTCGCGAACTCTTCCGAGCGCACGACGAGCGGTGACAGATCGAAGCCGAACGCGAGCTCGATTTTGCCAGCATCGTCCTTCCGCGCATATCGCTTGCCATTTGGACTGTCGCGCCGAACGATTAGCCCCGCGTCGACCAGCACAGCGAGGTGGCGTCGCAGCGTCGATGCCGGCATGCCGTGCGCTCGCCGAGCGAGCTGATGGTTCGAGGGGAAGACGATCAGGTCATCCTCTCCTGTCAGCGCGGTCTCGGGATGGAAGGTTAGGAGCGCGTTTAGCACCGAGAGCGCGCGCTCCGAAACCCCAAGGCGCGGCCGTGCCGTGCAGATGGCGTGGAAGATCTTCCATTTGTGCACGATCTTTTCGGGAGGACGTTCCGTTGCGACCATCTGGCTTGCCACATGGGCAAGCGTCAGCGATCGCCGCCCAAAGGGCGTCGTTGGAGAGTGTGACTGCATGTCTTTGCCTCAGTTGGGCAAAGAAAATCCGCTCGCCGAAACGACGATAAAATCGCGTAGAAACTCTTGACTGCGATTCGCGAAAGTGATTCTCTGTCAGTCGCCAAACTTGAAGAGAAGGGCTTCCGGAACTCCGTTTCGGGGGCCTTTTTCTTTTGCCTTGTCTGCTCCTGGTTCGTGTTTACGGGACGAGACCGTCAGGCCTCGGTACTTTCCTGACCACTGCTCTTCTTGGAAAAGGCGTCGAACAGGGCCGGGAGTTGGTCCACAAGAAATGCCGCGAATGTCGTCGAGACATTCTTGTCGATGGTAAGCTTCAATTCGCGCTCGGCCTGACGCACGTGCGCAATCTTTTCCCCGGACACGGAAAAGATCGGCTTCTCGTCCGACCCTTTCGAGGGCTCCCCGCGAGATGGACGGGTTGCCGCGGAGAATGCTGCAAGAAATCGTGCGTCGGTTTCGCGCTCTGCAAATTTAGGTTCGGCGATCGCCGCTCTGACCCGTTTGAGCGCCGCGGAATCCTTGATCAATTCAGCGAATGACTGCCAACGGCCGCGGCCAACTTTCGGAGCTTTCCCGATTGCTTGAATGACCTCGGCAGGAACCGATCGAGCCACGGCAAGAAGTTTCGAGGCCTCCGCCCGATCGACCGACAACGCATCCTGCACGACTGAGCGGCTATGCCCGGCATCCTCGATATGCATCGCGAAGCTGGCGCGCTCAATGAAACTCAAATCTTCGCGCGGTGCGTTCTCGAGGCCTTGCGCCACGACAAGCGCCTCATCTGACAACGATCGCAGAATTGCTTTGACGGAAATACCTAGTTCGCGCGTGGCGCGGACGCGGCGATGACCATAGGCGCTCTGATAGCGCCCTTTCGCTTCAGGATGCTCCCGAACGAGAATGGGCACCTCTTGGCCACGCTGTGCGATCGACTGTTTGAGCGCTTCGAACGAGCTATCATCCTGATCGCGAAAACGGTCGGCCAGCGGTGACGGATCGACGAGCGAGGGGTCGATTTCAAGTATCACAGCTCCGGATGCAATTCTTTCGCGAAGCTCCTCGTTCTCTTTCTCAACCTCCGAGAAAGAGTCTTTCAACGAGCGAACCGAGCCCGACGAGACCCGCGGCAAGGCAGCCGGCATGTTGTCAGCTGACAACGCACTTGATTGCGGGGCCGTGAAAAGGCTCTTGATAGTGTCAGTACGTTTGCTCATCGACCCCACACCTTCTTAAGAAGTTGCGCGATTTCGGCATTGACCGCGTCGACCGATTCTAATGCCCGGTCGTAGGCGCCCCGCCCTACGGCGCCGCGCTCCAGCTCATAAAGTGATTGCTTGGTGAGACCAGCATTGGCGATCGCGGTCGATTTCCACACAGTCGCCTGGAGCACATCTGAACCAAAGAGGGTGCGGAGGAGAGCCACGATTTGAGCCTCAGGCACGTCATTGGGATCGTGACGCGTGATGACGTACCGGATGAAATCGTGATCGAGGCGCCCGCCAGCTTCTTCGATGACGGACATGAGATCCGACGTCATGAGAAGAAATTGGCTCATGGATGCGACATCGACCATCTGCGGATGGATGGTCACGAGCATAGCGGTCGCCGCGTTTAGCGCGCCCATGGTCAGGTAACCAAGTTGGGGTGGGCAGTCGATAACAACGACGTCGTATTCGTCTGCAACCTGGTCGATGGCACTGGCGACGCGGCGAAAGAACAGGTCGTGTCCGCGTTCTCGCCGCTCGACCATTGCTCGAGGCGTAGTGTGCTCAAACTCCATAAGCTCGAGATTGCCTGGAACGAGCCCTATCCCGTCAAAATAGGTCGGCCGGACAATCTCGCGCAGTGGCCGGCGATGTTCGTCATATCGGATGGCCCCGTACAGGGTTTCGTTCGCCCCAATGTCAAACTCGGGTTGGTACCCGAACATTGCTGAAAGCGAAGCTTGCGGATCGAGGTCAATCGCGAGGACCCGAAAGCCGGCAAGGGCGAGGTATTGCGACAGATACAATGCCGTCGTCGTCTTGGCGGAGCCGCCTTTGAAGTTTGCAACGGTGATGATTTGGAGCTTGTCGCCTGGGCGCCGGCGCGGAAGGAATTCCATTGCTTCGCGCGGCCGCGCAGTGGCTAGATACTCGCGCAACTCATGAATCTGACCCAGAGTGTAAGACCGTCGCCCCCCGGTTCCTGTCGCTGGGGTTGGTCCAAGTCCGTCAAGAGAGAGCTGCCGAAGGTACCCATCGGACACGCCCGCAATTCGCGCAACCTCTCCAGAGGTGAACGACCGGAGCGACTTGCTCGCCGAAGGCGGGAAAAGAGTTGTCGCGAGCGAGCGAAGCTGGCCGGAAAGAATGCCCGCGTGCCGAGTGATCCGCGCAGACGCAGTCTCGCTCATGGTAGCCGAATCTTCCGCTAAGATCGCCATTTGCCTTCTCAAGACGGTTTCTGCTCGTCAGACGCCTAGTCTCCGTCTTGAGAGATGGCCACGATTCTGTGATTTGAGCAAGAATTAAAGGGTTAACGAGTTATTAACGCTCGATGACGTGCCAAACGGCGCGCGGGCCCATTTTTTGGTGCACCGCCCTGTTGTTGTCAGCTGACAACAACGGCTCAGCGCGAATGGGATGAGCCTCGACTATGGCGTGAGTCGGCTCGCCTTCACGAGTCCCCAGAGCGTCATTTTGTAGCTCGCCAACCGCTGCGCTGAACGGTGCTGCCACGGCTGGAGTCCGGGCGACGGGACACGCCATGGCTTGCAGCCTCAGTTCAGGGCTCTGATCTCAGGTCATGTAGGCAGCGTCGGCTCCTGCCCGCCATTGCCCAACGTCTGGCGCCGCGGTCCCGCGAGAAGCACCCTCCCCGCCTCGTTCACGACAACGGCTCAGACGCCCGCGCTGAATGGCAAGACACCGTAAAGCGACGATGTCGTCTCGCTTGGATCGGCAGCGCGCCGGACCTTCCCGGGTGTTGATCGGGGGGCTGGCGCGTCACTTCGCTGCGCCGCCGCTCGCCCAAAAAGGGTAAGCAGAAGAACCGCACTGTCGCAGGGGGTCCACCGGGGCCGGACGAACAGGTCGCAAGCAACCGAGCAGACACATCCCAGGTCATCCGCGCTGGCCCTTCTCTTGCACTTCCGTGTGGCCACACCGACGGATCGCCAGGCGCGACATCGACCTCAGGGCTCGGCGCTGCAACGAAGACCCTCCTGCCCTTTTCAACGATGCAGGAGTGCCGCAGCGCGTCGATCATCGCTTCATCCCGGGCGCGTGCGATCCGACGAAGGAACGGCAACTGGCCGCCATGGGACGGATCCAATCTTGAGCGGGGAGCTCGACGCCGGGCCTTCAGCTCCATTCGCGGGAACGCTCGCCGAGATCGCCCGGGTTCCAGATAGGAACGGTTTTCCTCGAAAGTCTGCATCTTATCGCCACGCAGGAACCTCCTGTTGACTCGTTTCGACCGGCGCAACAATGGACCGGCCTGAGGGGCTAAGCAGGCGAACGCATTCAGGACCTTTGGGCGAGGTCCAGGCCGAGCTCGCGGTTGAAGGCCGTTTAACGGGAGGTTGACCGAAGGCGCCCGGCGTGGGGGTGCTCCTTTGGCGAGGCGGCAAGGCCGCCGAATGAATACGATCTCTCGATGATGGGTGCTGGCGCGGATATCGAGCTGCGTGGCTCTCGAACGAAGCCGATCTGCCCCATGGACGCCATTGGATCATGGCACACAGCAGCGACCCGCCTGGGCGATTGTTGTCAGCTGACAACAGGGCCCTACCAAGGATGGATGTTGTCAGCTGACAACAATTTGGGACCTGCGGTCGTCCCTCGCTTCAATTCGCCAGGGCGCGTCGCACCAGTCGAGTCCCGATGGTATCCCCATCGGTAGTCGACGTCGATCCGCGCCGCGCAGAATTCAAAGCGAGGAAGGAGCGGGCGAGGGTGGGATGGCCGTTATTGTCCCGACGGCCAGATGATCTGCGAGGACAGCCCTGAGGGAAGCAGCATCCGGGAGAGGGAGAGGGCAGGTGTTCATAGACAACTAACCATAAAAGTTGCCCTCACACGTCACGAAAGCCGCACGTCTTCGGGGCGCAAACGACGAGGCCGGCCCTTCCCATTGGTGTATCCGTGATGATATACAGGTATACACGATGCAGTCTAGAGGAGCGCGCCATGGCCTTCCACATCAAGAACCCTGAGACCGACGCGCTCGCTCGCAAGGTGGCCTCGCTAAAAAAACTCGGCCTCACCGAAGCAGTGCACGTGGCGCTCGCCCATGAACTCGAGCGCGAGCAGGGCAAGCCGTCTTTGGTCGACCTTGGCGTCCAGTTCTGCCGGGATCTACGCGCGAGGGGCGACGCCGCCAAGGGACAGCCCGCCGATAAGGCGTTCCGCGACAGTTTGTATGAGGACACCTGATGTTCATCGACGCTTCGGCTTTGACCGCGCTCCTGACCGACGAGGAGGAGGCACGAGAGCTTTTGGCTCGCCTGCAGCAGACCGGAACGCGTCTGACGTCACCGTTGGTGGTATGGGAGGCGGCGGTCGCGGTCGCGCGCGTGCTGGATCTTTCGGTCAGCGCCGCCGCCGAAGCGGTCGAAGAGTATTTGGCGCTGATGGAGATCGCCGTTGTCGCGGTGCCGGCTGAAACGGCAAGGCTCGCTCTCGACGCCTTCGACCGATTCGGCAAGGGCCGGCATCCGGCGAGCCTCAATTTCGGGGACTGTTTTGCCTACGCTTGCGCCCGGCATCTAGGGCAGCCCTTGATGTTCAAGGGCGGTGACTTTCCGCAAACCGATATCGAAGCCGCCTAGGCGACCCGGCTGGGGCGGCCGCGGCGCGCGGAAAGAAGGGGGCTTGTCCGGACCAGGGGCAGGGGAGTTTACCGGGCAGCGGCCCTCGGATCGCTGATGCGCTTTAACGGCCTGCTCAATCGATAAGCAGTGGTTATTGACAGCGAGCGCCACGGGGAACCAGCCTGTCGCTATGACCGAAGTTATTCCCGTGATAGCTTCCGTTTGAACGATTCCTGTTAAAGTTATCAAGACCTTGCAAAACGGTTACTCAATTCCCGATCCACTGCCTTGGGCTCAGCTAGCCGGCCCACTCGCCATCGCCGAGGACGCGCTTGCCCGGCTCGACGAACGCCTGGCCAAGAGCCCGATCCGCGACGGCTGGATTGCGCGCACACATTATACTGACGCCTGCGCCAGTCTGTGGCTGGAAGGCGAATTGGTCCACCTCGAAGATCTGGTTCTCCACGACGCCGGCATGGACATCCGTGCCCCGACCCACGAACTCACCCGCGCCCACGCCGTGCTACGGACCCGGCGCCGCATCGCCGAGGCGAAGCCGGATTGGGCGCCATCGCCGGCGGGGCTCGACAGCCTGCGCGGCCGCACCGGGCAGGGCGAGTGGGAGGAGGGCAGGGGCATCCGAAAGGAAGGGGAGCGAAGCTTCGTCGGCGGCTACGATAGCGGAGACGCTGATCTCGACACGCCGCTTGGCGGCACCGAGTCCGACCCGCACCTGGCCGCCGCCTTCGCCGCGGTCGACGCCGCGAATGCCAAGGCGGAGCGGACACTCGCCGGCGGGAGTCGCACCCAGTCCGAGCGGGACCCGCTGGTCTACGACCCCGACTGGGACGAGCACGCGCGTCTCGACGACTGGCGCGCCGTGGTCGAGCAGACCCGCATATTGCCGCCGACGCTCGCGGCCGCGCTTGCGACTGAGGCTTGGGACGCCATCGCCCCGCTGCAGCACACGCCCTGGCTCGGCCGGCTGCTGGCAGCCAGCGTGTTGCGCGCGCGCGCCAAGACCCGCTGGCATCTGCCCTGCCTGCATGACGGGTTGAAGGCCATCCCCCGCGAACGCCGGCGGCCGCGCGACGCGGCGGCGCGACTCGCCGTGCAACTCGAGGCCATCACCGCTGCCGCGGCGGCCGGTCTCAAGGACCACGACCGCTGGCTTAACCAGCGAACCCTGCTCGCCCGAAAACTCGCCGGCCGTCGCGCCACGTCAAAACTGCCGGCGCTGCTCGACTATATGCTGACCCGGCCGATCGCCTCGGCCGGTATGATCGCGAAGGAGCTTAAGATCACGCCGCGCGCCGCTCAGGACCTGGTCGGCGAGCTTGACCTGCGGGAGGTGACCGGCAGGGGACGATATCGGGCCTGGGGGATTCTGTAGGCGCCCTCAGTGCGGTGCCCGCCCCGCAGCAGATCCCGGTAGCCATGCTCGATGATCCAGCGGGCACGGGCGAGATGGGTTTCCCACGCCCGGCGCGCCCGATCCGGCTCGCGCGCGAAGTCAATATGCAGCACGGTCCGCGCGACTTCTTTCCAGTCGGCGCCATCGGCTGCGGCGTCGAGCAGACGGAGATAGGTGACCAGGTGCTGCTTGTCATAGCCGGTCAGAATTGGCGCGGTCGGCGCGGCATCGGCGACATTAGGATCGGGTGGTGACTTCTGCATCCGGTGTATTCGCCGGCAAGGTTTCTTGTCAGCGGAGAGTCGACGCGTTCGTGCACCGATGGGTAGACCCGAATTGCACACCACGTGGTGCTTGGCGGGTATCGCCGAGCGCAGCGCAACGGCAGCTGACGAGTTCCTGGCCGATCTTGGGGTTTTCTTAGCTTAATGCGGGTTATCGTAGCCTGACTACGACTTTGACTTCCAACTCAAGCTTGCAGAATTTGACAATATTCTTATTATCGTAGCATGGCTCCGACCCACAGAAACAAGCTAAACACGCTCTATACCCGCATGGCGCCGGGGGCGCCGCTGACCTCCGGTGACCTCGCCGCCCTCGGGATATCGGCTGACCTTGCCGTCCACTATGTCCGTGCCGGCTGGTTGCAACGGTTGGCACGCGGCGTCTATTGCCGGCCAAACGATCCGCCCACTTTGCACCCGAGCCTCGTCCTGCTGCAGCGGAGCTTCGAAGGATTGCATGTCGGCGGGAAGTCGGCCTTCGACTGGCACGGCATCCGCCAGTACGTCCCCCAGCGGCCCGTCCTCCATCTGTACGGCTGGAAAGCGGGACGCCTTCCGGAGTGGTTCACCCAGCGCTTCCCGGCCGAGTACCACCGCAAGCGACTCTTCAAGGAAGAACCCGGCGCGCTGCTTCATGTCAGGCCCTTCGAGAGCCGCAAGGGCGGCCCGCTCGTCTCGGCGCCGGAACGCGCATTGCTGGAGGTGCTGAGCGAAGTCGGCGTCCGGCAGCCGCTGCAAGAAGCGCGCGAGCTGGTCGAAAGCACTTACAGCCTGCGTGCCGATCTGCTGCGAGACCTGCTCAAGCGCTGCACCAGCATCAAGACCGTGCGTCTGTGCCTGCAGCTTGGCCGCGAACTCTCTCAGCCCTGGGCCAGCAAGCTCGATCCGTCTCAACTGCCCAAGGGCAGCGACAGGGCCTGGGTGTCCCGCTCCGCTGATGGGCTCCTGGTCCTGAAGCCATGAACCAGGTCTACCTCGACAGCGCGCGGTTGCTGACGCGCGTGGCGCCGCTGGTGCTCGTCGACGATACGTTCGCACTTAAGGGCGGCACGGCGATCAACCTGTTCGTGCGCGACATGCCGCGGCTCTCGGTCGATCTTGATCTGGTGTTTCCCGACCACACACTGCCGCGCGAGCAGGCGCTGCGGCGCATCAACGAGGCCATCCGTCAGTCGGCCGCGCGCCTGCAGAAGCAGGGATTTCTGACCCATGCGCCGGCCGCGACGGAATCCGGCGAGACCAAGCTGATGGTGCGGCGAGGAGGCATTGAGGTCAAGATCGAGGTCAACTTCGTCATGCGCGGCACCGTCCATCCGGTGCACATGGCGTCGCTGACAGAGGCCGCGCGTGACACGCTGCAGGCGGATCTCGAAATCTCGGTGGTGTCGTTCGAAGACGTATATGGCGGCAAACTGGTTGCGGCGATGGACCGGCAGCATCCCCGCGATCTGTTCGATGTCACGCAGCTTTTTGCGCACGAGGGAATCACGGCGGGCATTCGCCGCGCTTTCGTCGTCTATCTTGCGAGCCATAACCGGCCGGTGCACGAGGTCCTGTTTCCATCGCTGCGGGATCTCCGCCAGGAGTTCGAACACAATTTCGCGGGCATGACCACCGAGCCCGTTGAACTCGACGCGCTCTTGGCAGCGCGCGAGCGAATGATGCGCGAACTGCAGCAAGGTCTGAACGGCGATGAGCGCCGCTTCCTGCTGTCGCTGGTTGCCGCAGAGCCCGAATGGTCGCTACTGGGCGTGCCGCACTTGGAGCAGCTTCCCGGCCTGCGATGGAAGCTGCAAAACTTGGAACGGCTTCGGAAGACCAACGCCCGAAAATTCGCCGAGCAATCGAATGCGCTGGCCCGGCTATTTGGATGAGCGTAGGTGGGCCGTCGCCACGGGCCGCAGGTGATGCGGTGTGACTGCCGACGAGGCCCTTCCGGCCTCCCCATCAGCTATCCATGAAGGGATAGGCGGCACGATGAGGCAGCGCTTGTCGACTTTACGCGCGCGTTCAAAATCGTTTCTCCTTTCCGCCTACGGGTGAAGGCCCCGCCTCGCGGCGGGGCCACCTGCGCGGCGTCTCAGTCGCGACTCGGGCGAGACCAGATGAGCGAGTGGCCTTCCTCGCCTTCGACCTCGACCAGCGTCGCGTAGATCGGAGCCGGGAAGCTCGGGTCGTCCAGCTTGACCGAGTGGTACTCGCGGCCCGTGTCCTGGGACTTCTTCTTCCACATGGCGCCGAACTCGATGTTCGCGCCCGCGAAGATGCGGTAGTCCGGGGCCTTGTCTGAAGTGCGTTCGGCCGGAACGATCTTGGTCTTGACGGTGCCTAGAGCGAGCGTCTTGACGGTGCCGACGAAGCCGTTGCCGTTGACGGTGAAGTTGCCGATGGTAGCCATGTTCGTGTCCTCTTTCGTTCTCGGGCCGCGACCATCGCGACCTCGATGGCTGTCGTTGACCGGAGGCGATCGGGCCGCACCCGAAGGGCCGCCACGCAGTAGAGGGCGGCCAGGGCGAGGCTTTCTTGTCTCGCGAGGAATGGGCGCGCAGCGGCCAGGGGAAGAAAGCCGAGAACGGCCGTTGCGGTCTTTTGATCGAGGCGGAGCGCAGCGACGACGGCCTTCGGTTAGACATGCCAAATCGAGGACGCATTGGGCGCGACAGGCCGAACGATGAGGATACGGCTGAGCGACAGGCAAGCCACACCGCACGACGACGGGCTCATTGGTGAAAGGCACTCGCGCGCGCCGCGTAAGCTTTCCGCCAGTCCAGCGGACGCAATAACAACTCCGGACTGTCGTATTGTGATGACACCAGCCTTCTGCGGCTTCGGAAAGACGCGCGCCCAGAAACAGACGGGCATCTCGGAAGCACGAAGAACCCGCCCGGTGCATCTCGCCTACGCCGTCGGGATGGGAAGCACCGCCTCTCCAGTCGCCGGCACAGGCATGACGACGCACAAAAGAAAGGCCCCCGCCGTGAGACGAGGCCTTCGTCATTGTCCTAGAAAGGTGAACGATGAGCGCAAGCGGCCGAGACACGGATCGTTGCGCCTCATGCCGCTTGGTCGATCTCGGCCGGCTTGGGTTGAAGATCGTGCAGATAGGTGACTGCCCGCTGAGCGTGGGCGGCCGCGCTGAAGATGAAACGCCTGTCGTTGGCCAGCACCTCCAACCACGACGCAAGATAACTTGCGTGATCGGCACGCGGCTCGAGTTCGGGCACGATACCAAGGTCCGCGCTGAGGAAGCACGCGCCAAGTTCCGCAACCAGCTCTTCACGGGCGCGCTCGCTGCGATCCTTTGCGTAGCGGCTGAGATCGCGATTGACGCGATGCGCCGGCGCAGTCCAATGACCGCATTCATGCGCGAGCGTGGCGGCATAGCTCTCGGCGTCACGGAAACTCTCGAACGGCGGCATTTGGATGAGGTCGAGCGCCGGCGCGAAGTATGCCTTGTCGCCGCCGTGCCGGATGTTCGCACCGGTGTTGGCGAAGAAGGTATCTACATGAGCGATGCGTTGCGCCGGCGCGACGGTTGGTGCGCGGCGCTCATAGTAGTGATCCGGCAGGTCCTCGATCTGGTCGACGCAAAACACGGTATAGGCGCGCAGGAACGGAACGGCCCGTTCGACTTCATCGCCATGCTCGTCGGTCTCGGTCTTGGTGATCTTGTTGGCGTAGACCACCATCGTTCCGCTCTCGCCCTTGCGGATATGGCCGCCGAGTTCGAGCGCCTGCTTGAACGTCATCCAGACCGATGACGTGAAGCCGCGCGCGACCGCTTCCGACCACAGCAGCACGACGTTAATGCCCTGGTAGGGCATGCCGTTGTGACGCAGTGGACGCGTGATGCGCCCAGCCGCGTTGGCCGCATTCCATGGCTTGACCCACGGACGCACACCGCGCTCAAGGTCTGCGACGATGCGATCGGTGATCCGCGCATAGATGTCGGCGCGGGGTTTGGTTTCCTTACCAGTCATGATTCTAACCTCCGTTGGAGGCCGCGCCTGTCGCGGCCCGTCACGGCGGTCCGCTGCGAAGGCCTGCGGGGTCGCGCATCCGGTGACGCTGGTGGTCGGGGTGAGGGGAGAGACGCCGGACCGGAACGCAGTGGAGGACGGCAAAGCCGTTGCGCTGCCGCGCCGGCCGGAGCATCGACCGAAAGCCGGTACGGGCCGCGACGTGCGCTCGATCCCGGGTCATTTCTCTTTGCTCGTTTGCGCCGTCGCGATGTGCGACATGAAAAAGGCCGGTCCCGAAGGACCGGCCGATATCGGATCGTGAGCGAGAGGCGGGGCCGAAGCCCCGCCGGCGGCATCACCCGAACGCCGCCATCTGAACCTCGGCCGCCTTGCGGCTGACGGTTTCGCCCGGCTGGTCGGGCTGGCGTTCGAACGGCTTCCAGCTCTCGCCGACAACGTGCTCGTAGGCGGCGACGGCGCCTTCAGCCGCCATGCGCAGTGCGTGTGCCTGAACGGCGACCTCGGCGGCGAATTCGCGCTTGCGCTGGGCCGCGGATTCGAACCCGACCGGTCCATCGAGGTCTTCGTCGCGCGTGTCGTTGGCGAGCTTTGCCGTCGCCTCGCGTGCTTCGGTGACCGCGCGGCTGTAGAACTGCCCAGCGCCGTGGGCCGAGCCGACATAGGAGCCGACGATGCGCTGCAGGTGAATCTGCATGGCGCGTTCGTTGACGCCTTCGCCGAGCGCGTCGGCGGTCTCGCTGATGAGCCGCTGATGCAGGTCGCGGATGGCGTCGCTGTCGAGGACGGGGAGGCCGAAGCTCTCGGCGATGCGGGTGGCCTGGGCTGCGTCCGGGCAAACGAGCCGGACCATTTCGACGGTGGTGCCGCGGCGAAGCGGGACGACGCGGGCGTTGGTGCGGGGTGCGCGAGCGGTCTTGGTCATGGTGAACTCCTTTTCTGGTTTCGCCGTCGGGTTCGGTCCGGCCCCTGCCGGCTCTCCCCTCGGGTGCGGTCGCCCAGCGCCGCCGGGATGAGGGCCGCTTCAAGGTCCGGGCACCGCCAGGCGAGCAAGGTCCGGTTGCGGACAAGCGGGGTCCCAGGCTGCTGGGCCCTGCGCCGGACGCGGCCGGGCCTTGCCGAGATCGGCGGTCTCCGGTCGCTTGCGACTTGGCCTTGAAGCGGACCGCCGGGGGCGCAGACCGCAGCAAACCCGAGGGGAGAGGCGACAGAATACGGGCCGGGTTGGCGATACCGGAAAGGTTCGATCTGGCCTCCGCCGCTTCTGTGCTCGCAACGTGTGGCCGGGAATGCCGCGAAGTATGCACCTGCGTGGTCCGCTATGCCGCAGCGCCATGCCGCTTCCCTGGACGACACTCGGCCGGACTGCGACATTCGTCCTTGCGATGTGCGCGCTCCGGGTCGTCACGAGCGTGTCGAGACTCCGGCGCGCACCGAGCCCGCAGCATCTCGATCGCGGTATCCTGCCGGGCGAGCTTGCGCGATAACGCGTCGATCTCCGGCTGGCGCGCTGCCGTGATCGCCGCAAGATTCCAGCGGTAGCGTTCCAAGAACGCACTCGGGTCGGGCGGCTTGCCGCGGCGGTATCCCGACCGCTTGCGACCGAGCTGTGGTATCAGCGCCGTCATGCGACGGATGATCTGCCGGTCGATCATGTCGAGTTGGCGCTGCGTCTGGCGGCGCGCCTCCTCCATGCGCGAAAGCTGGGCGAGGCGCTCGGGGGAGATCTTCATGGGGACGTCCTCCCTTGCCAGGTGACGAAGCTCGATGGCCCGGAATAGACCGAGTGGCGGGTCTCATCGACGACGAAGCCGAAGCGACCCATTCGGTACTCGTCGGACGGGACCAGGAAGCGCCGCTCCTCGGTGCCTGCGCCACGTCGGCCGCCCGGCGTGGCGACGACTTCGACAAAGCCGGGATGCTGATCCGACGCGTTCGCCGACACGACGATCCAATCGTAGGCGTGCTCGGTCTCGAAGGCGCGCCGATCCTTCTCCCGGGATTCGCCGGGCTGGAGCAGGGTCCCGAAAATCACCTCCCAGGCATCGGGCCAGCTATCCCTAATCGTGCGCTCCGCGCAGCGCCGCTCGTAGCTGGTGAACAGATTCGGGAAGGTGATCGCCACGATCGCCCAGCCCTCGTCCTCCTCGTACCAGCCACCCCGGGCGCGCAGCATCGAATGGACGCTGCGGTTGCGTTCGGCGGAAAGATGAAAGCCGCCGTGTCCTGCCGTCGAATGGCAGACGACGCCTTCCGCATAGACGGTCGCGCCCTGAGATGGGCCCCAAGGCGTGTTCGCCGTGGAGGCGATGTCGCGGCGGCCGAGCGCACGCGCCTCGCGCTGGTGCTCGGCATTCTCCGCGATCTTCGCGCGGAAGGCGGCCTCGTCGGCGAGCTCGCCCGAATGGCCGTAGAAGTCGGAGTGCTTCCATTCGGCGATCGGCCGGCCGATGCGCCAGCCGGTTGCGAGATAGTGGCGGCCCTCGCGTGCCGGCAGCATGGCGAAGGCGGTGTCGGCAACGCGCGCCGCGAGGAAGCCATCGCCGCTGCGACCAAACTCGACCTCGGGGTATCCGGCGGCCGAGTCGTCGGTCATGGTGGTAGGGAGTGCGGACGCGGTCATGCGGCAGTCCTCCCTTCCGCAACGTCGGCGGCGACCGCATCGGCCGTCACCTCTTCGAGAACGGCATTTGGATAGCGGTGGCTCTGCAGCCAGGTTTCGGCATCGGCGCGGCTGCCGGCGAGATAGACCAACTCGGCATCCTCGCCGGGCCGGTCGAGCACGCGCACCGCGCCGGCCTTCGGGCGCTCGGTCACAGCGAATTTAAGGTCGCTGTCGACCGAGAACGAGCGGTGGACGCGAAGCACCACGACACCGTCGCCGCCATAATCGCCGGTGTGCAGCGTGATGCTCGCACTGATGACGGTGTTGCCGACGCGGCGTTCGGGTTGCTTGCGGATCAGCCGGCCGCCGCTATTGCGGTATTCCCAGGCCGCGAGCTTCTTGCGGTGGCGCTCCGGCGGCCGCGGCGTGCCGTCGAAAAACCGGACGATCGCGCCGAGTGGGACGAGGTCGAAGATCAATTGTGCGGACATGACGTCCTCCTGTTCATGGCGGTGGAAACGAAGCCGCCGCCAGCTGAGCCGGCGGCGGGGTGTCATTCGGATCGTTGGGTGGGGACCGGCTATTCCGCCGCCTCGCGGAACGCCTCGGCGTCCGAGGGCTGGTCGCCATCGCTGTCCGCGGCTTCCGGGTCCTCGACCTGGTCGTCGGCCTCGTCATCTGCTGCGACGGCGTTCTTCGCCAGCCACGACGACACGGCAGCCTTGTCGGGAGCGAACAGCGCAGCCGGATGCACGAAGCGTCCTTCCCTGAAGTGCTCGACCAGGGCGATGCGGGTGTCCTTCACCTTCTGGCGCGGGAGAACCGGCGTGTCCTTGCACGAGCCTTCGAGCGCAGCCCGCGACAGGCACGACAAGAAGTCGTCGGTGCCCATGTTCGGCAGGAAGTTATCCGCGCCGACCACGTCACCGGCGACGCGGGCGACGATGCCGCTGGCGGTGCGGTTCTCCCGGCACGACAGGACTTCCATGAGGGTTGAGCGCGCCGCGACGCGGAGCGTGTCGATGTCGAGGACGAGCTTGCTATCCTGATCGAATAGCGCGGCGGCATGGCGGGCGATGCGCCGGTTGCCGTAGTAGGTCCCGTTGCTTCCCGAATCGACCGAGACGTTCTGGCTGGCGAAGGCGAGGATCAACAAAGCCATCAGCGTGTCATCCTCGATCGGCGCGCGGGCCAGCGCCTCGTGCAGCGCGTCCGTTCGGAAGTCGCCGATCATTTCGAGGCCCTTGCGCGTCACGTCGGGACGCGGCTTCGAAACTGTTGCGGACTCATCCGCAGCGTCGCTGTCGGCCGCCGCACCCTTGCCCGTCGCCTTCTTGGCCGCGGGCATGCGGTAATGCACGCTCTGCACCCGGCCGTCACGGTCCAGATACATCGCGGTGCAATCGCTCTTTGACGACTTGCCGTAGACGCGCTCCGCCTTCGGCGGCAGCTTGACCTCGCCCCAGTTCGTCGTCTCAGCGATGATGCCGCGCTTCGGCAGGTTGTTCGTCATCCATTCCTGCTGGGCGCCGAGGAAGGCCTCGACATCCGTGGTATAGCGGCTGTCCTCATCTGCTGGCGCGAACAGATCCTCTGCCCATTGGATTCCGTAAGCCTGGGCGAGGTCGTCGCCGAAGCTGGCATCACGTGCGTACATGCGGGCCTTGGTCATAGCCTGCGCCGCGCTAAACCACGACACCTGCGGATCGGCCTTGGAGGGCTTGTGCTTCTTCCAGACCTCCTTCTGCTCATCCAGCGAGGCGGAGGCGATGGTGCGGAGCTGCCGCTCGTCGGGCATGTCGCCCTTGGCCATGTGATCGAGCATGGCGGGCAGCACGTTCGCGAGCAGGCGGAGCTTTCTGATCTGTCGCACCGGCAGCGCCAAGGCGACGCCGATGGCCTCCTCGGTCCAGCCGAGCGCGACGAGGCGTTCGATCGCGCGCCACTGGTCGACGGGATTGAGCGCTTCGCGGGCGATGTTCTCGATCATCGCGCGCATGGCGCCGTTGTCGTTCGCCGCCTCGTCGACGAGCACGTCGATCTCCTCGAGGCCGGCGGCGATCGCCTGCTTCACCCGGCGATGACCGGCGTTGATGACATAGCCGTTGCCACCGCCAGTCTCGGGCGTGATGACGGGCGGCTGGACGATGCCGACGGCCTTGATCGTCGCCAGCAGCAGGGCGTCAGCCTGCGGCGTCGACTTCGTCTGGCGCATGCGGTCCGGACTCTCCTTCAGCGCACGCGGATCGACCTTGATGAGTTGCATGGGATTTCTCCTGTTCGGGGTTCGCGGACCGCGGCTCGCGCGTCCTTTTCCGTCTTCTTTCCGAAGACATCCCCCGGCCCGCGGAGCGGCCGGGCCGGCACAACAGCGGCCGAGCATCCCTGTCCGGCCGGACAAGCAGGGCTCTTAAGCCCTGCGAAGGACGACGGGCCGGGATCGCGCAGGCCGCGGTTGAGCGTCAGCGTTGCCGGCCTGACCGATCTGCGAGCGGGCTTTCTTTCCTTCCTCGTCACGCCGCGATGGCGTTCTCCCCACTCCCCTCCACATCGCTCGCAAGGGCCTTCTCCACCTCCGCCAACTGCCGGCGCTTCTCGGTAAGCTCGGCGGCGAAGGCGAAGTCGCCGTCCTCGCGCGCCTGATACGAGGCGAGCCTGCGGCAGGCGTCGGCGAGACGCTGGCGATAGCGCTCGATCTCGCCCTCGAAATTTTCCAACCCGTGCTCCAGTCGCGAGATCGCGCCGAGCGGCGTGACCGTGACGGGCAGCTCGATCTCGGCTCCCGCGCCGGTGCGTAGCAGCACGGTGGTGTAGCGGTAACCGTCGCCGCCGAAGCGTTCGCCGGAATATGCGAGGTCGAAGCCGCCGATCGTGGCGATGATGGTCTCGCCCTCCTGCTGCAGCTGCACGAGGGTCAGGATTTCCTTCATCAGCGCGCGGCCGGCCTCCTTGCGCTCGACATAGCGCTTGCCGGCCACGCTCGCGGCGAAGGCGTCAGCGGCCGTCGCAACGCGGCGTTCAATATCCTTGCCGACATCTACGATGCGCTGCGTGCAGAACTCGATCTCGCGCTCCGCGTCACGGACTTGCCGGCGGACGGCATGCTGATCGTCGACATGCGCGGCGCGCAGACGTTCGAGCCGGGCGATGTCGGCCTCAAGCCCGGCCTTCTGCATCAGGCGCTGGTCGCCGCTGGCGATCGCCTTGGCCATCGCGAACTGGTTGGCCTGACCTTCGCCGAGGTCCTCGAGACGGCGGATCGACGTGTCGCCGGAGAGCGCCGCGGCGATGAAGCGGGCCTTGCGTTCGTTATTCTGCCACATGCTCGCGTCGAGCGAACCCTCCGTGGCATAGGCAAAGATGTCGATGACATCGTGCTGATTGCCCTGGCGCTCGATCCGGCCCTCGCGCTGCGCGATCTGCGACGGCAGCCACGGCACGTCGAGATGGTGGAGCGCCTTGAGCCGAAGCTGCGCGTTGACGCCAGTTCCCATCGTGTCGGACGAGCCGATCAGGAAGCGGACCTTGCCGGCGCGCACGTCGCCGAACAGGCGCTGCTTGGCCTCAGACTTCCTAAAGTCCTGCATGAAGGCGATCTCGGACGCCGGCACGCCCATGCGGACAAGCTCGTCTCTGATCCAGCGATAGGCCGAGAAGCCGCGTGTCTTCTCCACGCTGATGGTGCCTAGATCGGAGAAGATCATCTGCGCGGCGCCCGGCAGCTCGTAGGGCTTGCCGTCGGCCCGCACGTAGCTGTTTTCCGATGTCTCCTTCCAGATGCGGAAGGCGTTGGCGACCAGCAGGTTCAGCTTGTTGTCCGGCTCGTTCGCGCTACCTGGATCGACCAGACGCAAATCGATTGCCGCATGGCGGCCATCGGTGATGACGGAAAGCAGGATGTCGTCGCCCGGCTCGGGCGGCCGATCGCGCATCTCGATGGCCTTGATCCGCGCGTCGAGCAGGGACTGGTAGCGCCTGAAGGCCGGGGTTGGCCTTGCGGTCAGGATCTGCCGCTTACCCGTCGAGATCGCCGGGACTGTCACGTGCTGCCGCAGGTCCTCCGGCATCACCACGTCGGCGAAGGACCGGAACATGGCGATCAGCTCGGGGACGTTGACGAAGGTCGCGAAGCGTGTGACCGGCTTGTACTTGCCGGACGGCTGAAGCTCGAGCTCGGTCGAGACGTCGCCGAAGGTCGAGGCCCAGGCGTCGAACTCGTGCAGCCCGCGATCCAGAAGCGCCGCGTAGCCGAGATAGCGCTGCACCGAGAACATCTCGCCGAGCGTGTTGGTGATCGGCGTGCCGGAGGCGAGCACCAGCGCCCGGCCGGGGTTCTTTGTCGCGATGAAGCGGGACTTTACGTAGAGGTCCCAGGCGCGCTGCGAGCCGTTGGGATCGACGCCCTTCAGCGTCGACATGTTGGTGGCGAAGGACAGCTTGCGGAACTCCTGCGCCTCGTCGACGATGATCTGATCGACGCCGATCTCCGAGATGGTCAGGAGGTCGTCCTTGCGTGTGGCGAGCGCTTCGAGCCGTTCCTTCAATCCCTCCTTCAGCCGCTCAAGCCGCTTGCGCGAGACGCGGTCGTCGCTCTCGACCTTGGTCAACAGTTGCTCGTAGAGTTCGAGCTCGTCCTGGATCATCTGCTGCTCGAACGCGGACGGCACGCCGATGAAGCGGAACGCGGAATGGGTGATGATGATCGCATCCCACGTCGCGGTCGCGGCGCGCGACAGGAAGCGATGCCGCTTGTCCTTGGTAAAGTTGGTCTCGTCGGCGACCAGGATTCGCGCGCCCGGATAGAGCGCCAGGAACTCGCGCGCCGCCTGCGCCAGGCAGTGGCCGGGAACGACGAGCATCGCCTTGGCGATCAAGCCGAGCCGGCGCTGCTCCATGATGGCAGCGGCCATGGTCATCGTCTTGCCGGCACCGACGGCGTGGGCGAGATAGGTCGCGCCCGAGGCGATGATGCGCCAGATGCCGCGCTTCTGATGTCCGTAAAGGACGAATGCGCCCGAGGCGCCCGGCAACTTCAGATGCGAGCCGTCGAAGGCGCGCGGCACGATATTGTTGAAGCGGTCGTTGTAGACCCGCGCCAGGCGATCGGTCCGGTCAGGATCGGACCAGATCCAGTTCTGGAAAGCGGTCTTGATCTTGTGCAACTTCTCCTTCGCCGCCTCGGTAGCGACGACGTTGAGGACGCGACGCTCGCTATCGCCGTCCTTGATGGTGTCGAAGATTTGGGGCACCGAGGAATTAAGCGCATCGGAGAGAAGCTGTCCGGCGTGCCGCCGCTCGGTGCCCCATTCGGAGGTGCCGGCGGCCATCCAGCCGAGCTGGCGGGCTTCCACGGTCCACGATGCCAGTTCCGGCACGTGGTGGATCTTGATCTCCGCGCCTATCGTCTCCTTGACGAAAGCGATGATATCGGCGGCGGGAATCCACGGTGCACCGAGCCGCGCGGTGATGTCGGAGGGACGGAGATCGGCGGGTTGCACCTCCCGCAGGGCCGCCACATTGCGCTCATATTCGGGGTCGAGCGCGGCCGCGGCCTCCGCCGCCGCGAGCTTCGATCGGACCGCGCCTGAGAGATAGGCGTCGGCGGTCTGCCACGACCCATCGGCCGGATCGCGGAAGATGGCGCTGCCGAGTTCGGCGATCACGTCGACCGCATCGCGATGCACGAGCTCGGCGATGTGATCGGGATCGACATGGCCGCGCTCGTTGAGCACGACGGCCAGCGCGTCAGCGGCGCTGGTGATGATCGGCGGCGCCGGCGGGGCGATCACCCGCTCGGTGAAGATCGGACCCGGCCTCGCCGTGTCGGATTCGAGGTCGTAGTCCTCGATCGACGCGACGAGCCAGCAATCGGGATCATCGAGAAAGGGCTGGAGGTTCGGCCGACGGTGGGTCTCGCGGACCTCGCTGGTTTCCGGGTCTTCCGTCGTCGAGACGACGGTCGTGTTGATCGGGCCGAAGGCGCGGACGAAATTCGACCAGGCGATGCGTAAGCGGACCTGCGCATCCTTCCACGGCCGATCAAGCTCCTGGCATTTCAGCACCTCGCGCACCGCATCGCGGATCGGGATCAGCTTCTGGATGATCCGGGCATGCTTTTCCGGAATGCCGTCGGCGCTGCGGCCCTTGCGCACCGCAACAGCGACCGGCTCCCCGTCGAGGATCTGCATCAGGCCAAGCCGGTGATCGAGGAGATAGCTGCCCTCGCGCGCCGAGAGGCTCGCGGCGCGATCCGACTTCGCCGGCACGGCCTCGTCCTCGCCGTCAGGGTCGATGGGCTCCGGTTCGCCGTCATAGAGGCCGTCCGGAAGAAGGGTGATCGCCTCGGCCAGCATGGGCGCGAGGTCCTCGCCGGCCTTGGAAACACAGGTGTAGGTCTCTCCGAACGGACCGGAGGTCAGCGCGTGCGCGCCGAGCACCAGCCCGGGATGGCGCGCAAACCAGCGGTTGACGCGAATGGCGCCTTCGTCCTCGGTCGCCGGGCGCACCTCCTCGAGCTCGAGCCAGGACAGGTTGCCTTCCGGCTCGCCGTGCTTGCGCCGGCGGAAGAACAGGATGTCGACCACGACGTCGGTTCCGGCATCGGCGCGGAAGCTGCCTTCCGGCAAGCGGATCGCACTGAGGAGATCGGCATGCTCAGCGATCAGTTCGCGCGCGGAGCCATCCGCCTTGTCCATCGTGCCGTGGGAAGTGACGAAGGCGGCAAGCCCGCCCGGCTTCAGCAGCTTGATTGCCTTGACGATGAAATAATCGTGCAGGCGCAGGCCTTGCGAGCGCAACGCACGATCCGAGCGGACGGTGCGATCGGAGAAGGGCGGATTGCCGATCGCAAGGTCGAACCTCGCCAGTAGATCGGCGCGCGCGAAATCGCCGGTGACGATCCGCGCCCGCGGCTGCAGCAGCCCGGCGATGCGCGCGGTGACGGGATCGAGCTCGACGCCCGTGACGTGCGAGACATGGCGTAGCGGTTCGGGCATCAGTGCCGGAAACAGGCCGGTGCCGATCCCGGGCTCGAGCACACGTCCGCCGCGCCAGCCAAGCCGCAGCAATGCCGCCCAGATCGCCCGCACGATGAACTCCGGCGTGAAATGGGCGTACTGGGTGCAGCGCGCGAGCGAGGCGTAGTCAGCATCGTCAACTGCCTCCTGCAGATCGGCCCCAATCGCGTCCCAGCCCTTCGCGAACTCGGTTTCGCCAGGGCGGCGGAAGATGCCATTGGCAAGCTCCGACGCCCCGAAGCCGGTGAAACGGATCAGTCGCCGCTGCTCGTCGAGAGTCGCGGCCCGCTGCTCGGCCGCGATCTGCGCGGCGAGCCGGACCGCCGCGACATTGTCGCGGGCGCGCTGCTTCCAGTTCCTTGCGAGGCCGCGCGCATCGGCAAGGTAGAAATTGTCGCCGCGCTTGCGCGAGCCGGCCGGGGAGGGCTGCGCCGACGTGACGGCCGGCCCTACTGGGGCCGGCGCCGACGGCGGCGGATCGTCATCATGATCGTCGACGCCGCTGGAATCGAGGCCCAACGCGGTAACGCCAAGGCCGAGGTCCGACGAAAGGGCGGTGTTGTCGAAGAGATCGAGGGTGAAAGGATCGTCATGCGCCATTTGGAAAGGTCCTTCTGCTGCGCGCGTGCAGCCGTCCGCCGCCGCCAGCTGCGACGGACGGCATGGGCGCTTGCGGGATCGACGGAGAGCCGGCGCCAGGGCCGGTGCGGAAATGCGAAGCCCGGCGCGTGGCCGGGCTGTTCGCAGGGCGGGAAGGGAAGGGTCAGGCTAGGCCGCGACCGTCTCCGGCAGATGGCGCAGGTGCACCGGCAGCTTGGCCGCGATCTCCGCCTCCGTGAGGTCGTCGAGAAGCTTCAGGACGGTGCCGCGCTGGCCCGCGTAGACGAGCACGGTGCGGCGACCGCGCATGGGCGCGGGCCAGCACTCGCCGGCATAGCCGCGATAGTCGTCATGCGTGCTCGACCAGATGTGCTCAAGCCGCTCGTCGCGAGTCATGGCGCGGACCGGCCGCGATTCGCGCTCGATGATCTCTGCCTTCATCCGCTCCGGCGAACCCGGGGCCGATAAGTCGCAATAGCCGTGGAACCAGCGGAGCCTGCCGTCGATGGTGAGCGCGAAGAAGATGCTGGTGACGCCGCGGGTCATGAATTCGCGCATCGCGAACATGTCGGCGCGCATCCATAGCGGCGGCAGGATCTCGAGCATATAATCATGATCGCATTCTGCGATCTCGAACCACTCGCCCGCAAAGAGATGCGGGGCGTCACCTTCGGCCATTGCCGGATCGCCGCGATGGCGGTGGAACATACGGTACATCTCGTGGCGCGTGGCGACGCCTTCGAAGACTTTGCGGATGGTCAGTAAGGTGTGCATCGGCGGCTCCTTTTCAGCCTGACCGGGCTGAAGCGCGAGCGATCCGCCTGATCTCCTCATCACTCCAGTCCTTCGTCACACCTCCTCGGCAGCCGCCTCTC
Organism: Bradyrhizobium sp. CSA207; assembly: GCF_029051685.1. Classification (GTDB taxonomy): domain Bacteria; phylum Pseudomonadota; class Alphaproteobacteria; order Rhizobiales; family Xanthobacteraceae; genus Bradyrhizobium. Next base: position 27,235 of record NZ_JAACFT010000014.1, read on the forward strand.
CGGTCCGGCGGGTCAAGGGCCGCGGCACGCGGGCGAAGCTTCACCCTTGACGCGCCGGCCGGGCATGCGGCAGCGATCCTCGCTTTTTCTCATTCCTCATATTCGTTCGCCTTCGCGCGGACGACATACAGCACGGGACCATGCCGTGCCTTCGTGTCCACCCCCGATTCGGGCGGCGCTGAGGTCTTCGTTCCAATCGTCGGTGCGCGGCTGCGACCGCAGGAAACGAGAGCCGGCCTCGTCCGCGATCTCCCGAATCCGACGGGCGTAGATTTCGCCCTGCCGATTGTTATCGGTCGCGGCGACAATGACCGCATTGGCGCGCCCGGCCAAAGCACGGATCGCCGTCTCGGTTGCCGTCGCCCATCCTCCGCCGGTGCTGAGATACAGCGTGTCATCACGTAACTGTTCGAGAGCGGCAAGGCTCATCGCATCGACCGCCGCTTCCGTCACACAGATGCGCACGCCATCGGCAGCGCCCAGGCGGAACAGCTCCTTCGCACCGCCCGTCGCAAACCCGCGCCAGTTCCGGCCACGCTCCTCCCAGCCAGTGATGATGCCGACCGAGTCGCTGTGCGCCGCCCACATGCTGCCTTGCGACCCCTCGCGGAGCCGTCCTCCGGTAACGGCGGCGGCGATGATCCCTTCGGGGATATGCCGGTCGATCGCCAGGTAGCGCCAGGTCGCGGAGCCGGGCCGAGGTTCGGTGCGATGGCGCCAACGCTGCGCAATCGAGGCAAGGGGTTTTGGCTTTGCGATAGGCCGCCAGGCGGGCGCGCTGGGCACAAAGCCGACGACGCCGGAAACGCGATCACACGCGTCAGCGAATCCAACGGCACCCAGATGTTGGGCGAGCGAAAACACGTCCCCCTTCGCCGTCGAGAGCGGATCGAACCAGCCGCGACCATCGTGGATGACGATGACGATCCCCTCGTTACGGCGATACTTGATCGCCCGGCGGGTGCTCTCCTTGATGTCGACCTTCCACCCGTGCTGCTCGAGCAGCGCCGAACAGCCGACCTGTTCGCGCAGCACTTCGATTTCTCTTTTGTCCATATGCCTACGCCGGGGCTCGCCCAGGCGAGGCCCGACCCTTTCCTTTGGTTGTTTTGCTTGTTCCGACCCTTTGCGGGACACCCTCGACCGGCCGCGAAGCCGGCCGGATGCAAGGGCGCGGTGACAGGTCGTCAATCACCGGATCGCACCCGCGGCGAAGCTTCCCTTGCAGGCGGCCTGGCGCCAGCGGCAGCCGGTCACCCGGCTCAATGAGCCGGGGACCAAGGATCGTATTCGTGAACGATGGCGTCGTGCTCACCGTCGTATTCGCTGGAGACCATGACGCCGAATTCGTCATCGACCTGGAAGAGGATGACGGGCACCATGAGCGTGCGGGCCAGGTCGAAGGCGTGGTTCTGGGCGAGGGTGAGATTGTGCGACATCGAAAGGCTCCCGTGTTGAGGCGGGGACCATCCCCGCTCGACAGGCGCCGATGTGTTCGGGGGCGGCCGCGGTCACCTCGAGAGGCGAAGCCGAAGAGGTCGCACGCTTGCGTAGCGAACCCCTTGCGGGTTGATCGTAGAAGGCCGCGCCGGAACCAAGGAAAGCCCATTCGAGAGCGGGGTGGTCCTTTCCCGGAAGCGTGGATTTGCGGGATCGCACATTTTGCATCGAGAAGCCTGTGCCACTCTCATCGAGATGAGCGAACAATGGGTCACGGCTCGCCTCGAAGTCGACCAGGATTATTGGTCGATGTGTACGAAGCGCATTGCGTCGCAGGTAAACAACAGGCCCTGCGGACGCGACCGACTGTGCACCTGAACGCGTAGCGTCCTGAAACGACCTGCATGAGCCGCTGCCAGCTCGAGCGTTGCGTCAGGGATGGCGGCCCGTGAGGGGGAAGACCCGCCGACGGGGCTTCAGCGTAGCCCCCAGCCCGACCCCGCAGGGAGACACCCTGATTCGTCTCGCCGACAATGCCCGATAGCCGTCAACGGGGCCCGCGGTCGTCACAGTGGTTCCCGAGGGGAGTCTGAGATCCGGCAAATCAAGTGCGGGATTATAAGTTCCGAGAGCGTTTGCGAGTGGCTTGACCGCCGCGGTTGGCTCCGCCGGCTCCGCGCTTGCGCGTTTGACGCGCTTGGCGCCTGACCTGTTTCCGGCGACAGTCGCTGTGACCGGACGGGTTTGGTCCGGGGCCCGCACCGTCACGCTGGGCAGTTGTGTAGATTGGGCATGGGCGATTTCGGGGATGGCGAGAAGCGCAAGGACGCTCACGCCTCCCAAGGCATGAAAACGAAACATCGGATACTCTCCAACTCGAGCGCAACCGCCCGCCAATAGTCGACAACGTCATCGACGACGGCCAAGCGGCCGCACCGATCTGGCGATTTTGGAAAAGTCAGGAGTTCGAAGGGGGAGCGCGGGCTTGGGCGTTTCCGCCACTGCGAGAATTCCGCAGTTAATGTGACATACACCTACAGCGAATTCCGCTTCGACAATGATGCCAAGTGGGGCAATAACCGCCTGCCGGGCGCGCCGCCGCATTATCTCCGTGCCGAAATTCTCTACAGGAATGCGAATGGCTTCTATATCGGGCCAAATGTGGAATGGATGCCGCAGGCATTCTTCGCCGACAACGCCAATACGCTCACGGTGGATCCGTACGCCCTTCTGAACTTCAAGGTCGGTTACGACAAGGGCACGGGCTGGTCCGGCTACATCAAGGCGCGCAACCTGCTCGACACCCGCTACATCTCCAGCACGGTCACGGTCGGAAGGGCCGACCCGACCATGGGGCTGTTCAATCCCGGCACCGGCCGCGCGATCTACGGCGGCGTGCGCTACAGGATGTAGGAAGGAATAAAAGATGACTTCGCCAATCACCTACAGGCTCATCACCAGAAAAGGCTCGCCCCAAATGCGAAGCGCTCTGATCGCAATCTCGGCCCTGCTTGGCTTCACCGCGGCGGCGCAGGCGCATGTGACGCTCGGACAGACGGAGGCTCCGATCGGGGCCGGCTACCGCGCCACGTTTCGCGTTCCGCATGGTTGCGGCAACTCGCCGACCCTGAAGGTCCGCGTCCAAATTCCGGTTGGCGTCGTCGGCGTCGAGCCAATGCCGAAAGCCGGCTGGCAGATCGACCTCGTCAAAGGCGCCTACTACAAGCCCTATGCGATGTATCACAACAACGTCACCGAGGGCGTCAAGGAGGTGTCGTGCCGGACGACTATTACGAGGAGTTCGTCATTTCCGTCTATCTGACCGATGATCTCGTGCCCGGGCGCATGCTCTACTTCCCCGTGGTGCAGGAATGCGAGGGCGGTGGTACGCATCGCTGGATCGAGATTCCCCAAGAAGGCAAGTCGGCGGCGGACTACAAGGAGCCGGCGCCGGGCGTGAAGCTGCTGCCGAAACAATAGGGACGGAAATCGGTCACATAAAGACGGTCACATAAAGAGGGATCCAATGCGGCGTAGGGAGTTCTTCACCATCGGCGCCGCCGATCAGGCTTCTTGCACATAGTAAGGAAGGCACTGATGTTGAAGAGAGTGACCGCGCTGTGCAAGGGTCTCGCAGACGAAAGCCTCGTTGAGGGGAGACGCTATGCTTTTGCGCCGCGGTTTACTTGGTCGACGCAATTGATGATGCCAAGGCGGTTAGTGAAGACGGCCGGCCAACCTGGGCGACTGTGAAGAAGGATTCGCTCATTTGCGCACCGCCCGATCGCCGGCCGCCTCTCCTTTGTTGTCAGCATTTAAATCGCTCCGGTCGGGACGAATCTTTCTGCGCGCGCTCGTTTCCGGGCGGTTAGCGCAGGGCAGGGGATTCGGAATTGGCAAGGCTGCGGCATGTAAAACGTTGGCGGCCCGCAAATAACTCCCACGGGCACTCGCGGCGTCGACAACCGAAACGTCCCTAGGAGATTGCTGCTCGTGGGGGATCGCGCGGAATTTGCACTTGAGATGGGACTCTTAATCACCGGCTCTGTCGGAATTTCCTTAACGTACAGGGGGCATTTTCGCCGTACGCGGCCTTAGCTGGTCATCATCGGACAGGTCTTGAGCGCCAGTTATCATCTCTTTCGTTGGATCCGCTGACATAGAGAACGTGAGCCTCCAAGATAGTGACGGCCGTTCTCTCTCAGAACTCCGCAACGCAACGAATTGGGTGAAACGAGCGTGAACAAAACGGGATGGGAACGACCGTCGCCCTGAGAAAGATCAATAACTTAGAAGATGCTCACTGCGTTCGGGACGCAGGACTCGCCCTCGTCAGACGGCCACGGCCAGCGAATGTCGGTATCGGTGGATGCGCCTCCCGGCAACCAACCTCAAAGAAATCTCACTCACTGTCGGCGCTACACGTCGAAATCCTTCTCCATTGCCGCGGACAACATGTCGATCCTGACCAGTAATTTTGCTGCTTCCGCGCGCTATGGCGCTGCGTGAACTGTCGCGCCGAGTATGTGTTCTCGCGACTTCGAGCCTATGCATCGATGATGCGCCGGCCTGATCGAGACACAAGCGGTTATACTCCGCGGATGTGGGCGGCGAGGTCGCGATCTGTGGTGCCGAAGCTCGGTGACCCGATCAGATTTCAGGATTTCGGCGTTCCGCCCGAGCGCGCCGCTATCAGGAAGCCGATCGCCAGCGTGAGGATCGCGCCCGCCACGGCGCCGGTGAGCACCTGGATGACCACGAATTCCGCTACCGTTGACGGATTCTGGCTGCCGCTGCCCGTCACGATGGTGACGGCGGCCTCCTGCAGGAACGCGCCGCTCAGGGCGCCGCCGACGAGGCCGGTGAGGCTGTGGCCGATGAAGCCGAAGCGATGTTCGTGGGCCGCACTCGCGGCCGCATGGGCACCGAAGAAGCCCGCGACCGTCTGGACCGCCAGTCCCCAGAGCGTCCACGTCATGCGATCAGCCCTTGCGCTTGACGGCCTTCTTCGCCGGCCGCGTCTTGGCCGGCGCCGGCCCGCAACACGCCGCGGCGTCGGCCGCGACCAAATTGCACAGCTCCGGATGTCCATCGCAGCACTCGCTGACCAGAAACCCTATCAGCGCCCGCATTCCCTCAACGTTCGTGCTATAGATGATGGTCCGCCCTTCGCGGGTGCTGCGGAGCAGGCCTGCCCGGACCAGGATGGCCAGGTGGGAGGAAAGCGTGTTGTGCGGCGCGCCAATGGTGTCGGCGATCACGCCGGCGGTGATGCCGACCGGCTCATGCTTGATGAGCAGCCTGAAGATCGCTAGGCGCGTGGGCTGAGCAAGTGCGGCAAGAGTTGAAATCGCGTGCGGCTCGGACAACTCTCCTTGGACTGGCCGGGTGCTGGCGTGGCTGGCAACGGCCAGCATCGATTTCCGCATTCCGTAGTCTCCGCGCGAGTCATCTAGGTGCGTCATGTTTACCCCACGAGGAAGGTGACAAGCCAGAACATTTCCATTATTAAATGTGTCGAGACGTCTCGACAGATCGTAGCCCCCGGATGTGAAGGGCGTGCGACAATAACGAGCGCTCCGGCCGGTAGGCGTATCGGTCCGATCTCGAGGAAACACCCGCCAGTAGGCGTACTGGCGAACCCGAGGAGCATTTGCCATGTCGCGCTGCGATCGCATGGTCGACGTCGGCCGCCGCCGTTTCATGAGCGGGGCGGGTCTTGCCGCTGCCGGAGTTGCCGTCACCTCAATCACACCTATTCCGGCTCAGGCTGCGACGGGAGCCGCAAGGGTAGACTACCCCGTCAATCGTCTGGCCAACGTTCGGGATCTCAAGCTCAACGAGCCGCTGAACGTCTCCTATCCGGACGCAAATGCTCCTGGCGTGCTTTTGAAGCTCGGTAAGCTAGTGCCAGGCGGGGTAGGAGCCGAAAGCGATATCGTCGGGTTCACGACGATCTGCCCGCACAAGGGCTTCACCCTCAATTACGGCGCGGGTGACCGGACCATGAATTGTCCCGGCCATTATTCCCGCTTCGACTGCGAGGCGGGCGGCCAGCAGATCTGGGGTCAGGCGACACAAAATCTCCCTCAGTACGTGCTCCGTGTCGACGACAAGGGCGACATCTACGCCGAAGGCGTGGATGAGTTGCTCTACGGCCGCCTTTCCAACGTGCTCTAAGGCGGAGGAACGACCGTGGCCTACAAGCGTCAAATCGATCGGCTCCCGATCATCCCCGCGGACGCCAAGGAATCCAACGTAACCTGCCACTACTGCATCGTCGGCTGCGGCTACAAGGCCTATACCTGGTCCGCCAGCACACAGGGCGGTACGGCGCCCAATCAGAATAAGTTCGGTGTGGATCTGAGCAAGCAGCAGGGTGCGGAGACCGCGGCCTGGTATTCGCCGTCGATGTACAACATCGTTCGCCAGAACGGCCAGGATGTGCACATCGTCATCAAGCCCGACAAGGACTGCGTCGTGAATTCGGGCCTGGGGTCGGTCCGCGGCGCCCGCATGGCGGAGATGAGCTACTCGCAGCAGCGCAATACGCAACTGCAGCGCCTCACGGACCCCATGGTCTGGCGCTATGGGCAGATGCAGCCGACGAGCTGGGACGATGCGCTCGACCTCGTCGCACAAGTGACGGTCGCGGTGATGAACGACATGGGCGAAGATGGCGTGTTCGTCTCGGCCTTCGACCATGGCGGCGCCGGCGGCGGCTACGAAAACACCTGGGGCACCGGCAAGCTCTACTTCGGCGCCATGAAGGTGAAGAATATCCGGATTCACAATCGCCCGGCGTACAACTCGGAAGTCCACGCCACGCGGGACATGGGTGTGGGCGAGCTCAACAACTGCTACGAGGATGCCGAGCTCGCCGACACAATCATTGCAGTGGGTACCAACGCGCTCGAGACCCAGACCAATTACTTCCTGAATCATTGGGTCCCCAACCTGCGCGGAACTTCGCTCGACAAGAAGAAGGCCGAGTTCGGCTCCGAACCGGTGGAGCGCGCCAAGGTCATCATTGTCGACCCGCGTCGAACGGTAACGGTCAACGCCTGCGAGGTCGAAGCCGGCAAAGAGAACGTCATGCATCTGGCGATCAATCCCGGCACGGATCTCGCGTTGTTCAATGCGTGGATGACGCGCATTGCGGACAAGGGCTGGGTCGACAAAGCGTACGTTGACGCCTCGACGACCAATTTCGATCAGATGAAGGCCGCCAACAAACTCAGCTTGGAAGACGCAGCGAAGATCACGGGTCTTACTGCCGATCAAATTAGCAAATCCGCTGAATGGATCGCGCAGCCAAAAGCGGGCAATGCACGTCGTCGAGCGATGTTCGCCTACGAAAAGGGCCTGATTTGGGGCAACGACAACTACCGCACCAACGGCGCCCTGGTGAATGTCGCGCTTGCAACGGGCAATATTGGTCGGCCCGGCGGCGGTTGCGTCCGCATGGGCGGACACCAGGAAGGCTACTCACGGCCGTCCGATGCGCATGTGGGACGGCCCGCCGCGTACGTCGACCAACTTCTGATCGAAGGCAAGGGCGGTGTCCATCACATCTGGGGATGCGACCACTACAAGACCACGCTGAACGCATTCAAGTTCAAGCAGGCCTACAAGAAGCGCACCGACATGGTGAAGGACGCCATGATGACCGCGCCCTATGGCGATCGGCCTGCGATGATCAACGCGATCGCCGATGCCATCAAGAAAGGCGGACTGTTTGCGGTCGACGTCGACATCGTCCCGACCAAGATCGGCGAGGCCTGCCACGTTTGGCTGCCGGCTGCGACCTCGGGGGAGGCGAACCTCACCTCGATGAACGGCGAACGCCGCATGCGCCTGACCGAGAAGTACATGGATCCGCCCGGGCAGGCGATGCCCGATTGCCTGATCGCCGCGCGCATCGCCAATCACATGGAGCGGGTGCTGCGCGAACAGGGCAAGCCCGAGGTTGCCGACCGCTTCAAGGGCTTCGACTGGAAGACCGAAGAAGACGCCTTCATGGACGGCTATCACCAGCATGAGAAGGGCGGCGAGTTCGTCACCTATGCCCGGTTGCGCGTCATGGGGACGAACGGCTTCCAGGAGCCCGCGGTCGGGCTCGAGACCACCGGCCCTGTCGCCGCCGGCACGTCGACCGGCACAACGACGGGAGAGGTTTTAAAGGGACCGGCCATCGAAGGCGCCCGCGGAAAGGAGCCTGTCCAGAAAAAGGGGGCCCCAACATCAGGGGCGGTGTCGCCGGCGTCGGGCGGCGCCGAGCGGATCCTCGGCACCAAGCGGCTCTATGCCGACGGCAAGTTCAATAGCAAGGACGGGAAGGCCAAATTTATGGAGACGCAGTGGCGCGGCCTGCAGGCGCCCGGCAAAGAAGCCGAGATGAAGAAATTCCCGTTCCTGATCAACAATGGCCGGGCCAACATCACCTGGCAGAGTTCCTACCTCGACCAGGACAACGAGTTTGTGACCGATCGGACGCCGTATCCCTACCTCCAGATGAATCCGCAAGACATGGACGAGCTGCGGCTTAAGCAGGGTGATCTCGTCGAAGTTTACAACGACAACGGCTCGACCCAGGCCATGGTCTATCCGACGCCGACAGCCAAGCCAAAACAGACGTTCATGGTCTTCGCCCAAGCAAACGGCGTGCAAGGGAACGTCGTCTCACCCGGCGTGAACGAATTCATCATCCCGAATTACAAGCAGACGTGGGCGAGCATCCGTAAGCTCGCGGATGCGCCCGAGGGTGTGAAGCATCTCAGCTTCAAGTCGCTCGACTACACGGCCTGAGGTTTGGGCCCCGACCGCCAAGGTCGGGGCCATAGCCACCGTTCAAGCGGCGGAGATACGTTCCAGGCCCTACCTGATCACAATCGACATTGTTGACTGGCGCTCCAGGCAGAGGCCCATTGTGTTCACACGACGATCATTTGCATGCCGACGCCACGTTGCTTGTTCATCGGTTTGAGGGCGGTCAATTCGTAGTCGCCGAGTTCATAGCGCATGATTCCAGCCTCGGAGCTTTAATCACATCTACGGCCCTATGGCGCTCCGCGGGGCCGCCGATCTTCCGAATTCCGCTTTCGGGAGCATAGTGGATATGGCCAAATTTGCTGCTAGTTCACCTCAGTCGCGAATGATCGCACCGGACGCTTTAGGGCCCCGAAACATCCCTACGTATAGCTATCGAAGCGGTCTGAGTTCCCGTCATATGCTAGGGCATGAGAAATGAGGCCTGTGGATCGTCGTGCCCGCGATTGGCGTTGCGGTTCTATGGGTCTCAATAATATTGCTATTTGGCAGGTAGCCACTAAAGCGCCCTAACCAGTGCTATGAGTGTCGCACTGGGATTTTACGGGGGTTTTATGAAAAAGGGCGACGCGACGTGTCCGGAGTGCGGAGCTGGCTTTCGGCGGCTTGAACTTACGTCACAACTAGGCACCAAGGGCGAATACCGTTGTCCGGCCTGCGGCGAGGTCTTGGAAAAGTTCGACGGAAGCGCGTTAGTCGCCTATCGCCTCACGATCCAACCCTCTGTAAAGGGCATTCGGGACTAGTAAATAGCTTCACATAACTGTCACGGTCATGGCGTTGCCGTCCTTCGTACCCAGCTGCGATGCGGAATTCGGTCGCTATCGGGGCATAGCGGACATCGATCAAAATGTACCGATCGAGTTCGATTTATGAGCGCGCGCCCTTAGATCAGCTCTCAATGACCTCACCGTCTTCCTTGACGAAGCGTCCGATGTGGGGATTGGGCAGGAGGTCGAGCACCGCTTCCGAGGGGCGGCAGAGTCTGACGCCCTTCGGCGTGACGACGATGGGCCGGTTGATCAGGATCGGATGAGCCAGCATCTGGTCGAAGAGCTGTTCGTCAGTCCACTTGGGATCGTCGAGGGCAAGTTTCTTGTGGGGGGTACCCTTCTCGCGTAGCAGGGCGCGGACGGGGATGTCCATGGCAGCTACCAACTCCTTGAGTCTTTCCCGCGAGGGAGGCGTCTTCAGATATTCGATGATGGTCGGTTCGACGCCGCTCTGGCGGATCATGGCGAGCGTGTTGCGGGAGGTGCCGCAGTCTGGATTGTGATAGATCGTGACGCTCATCGAGATGTCTCCGCGATTTTGACAGGGCCCCTCACTTCGGGTCTTCCGAGCAGCCAATTCATCAACAGCATGCCTACGAAGGCGCCGCAGAGTTCGGCGACGATGAAGCCTGGCAGGTCCATGGGACGGATTCCCGCGAACGTGTTCGTCAGCGAACGCGCGATTGCGACCGCCGGATTCGCGAACGAGGTCGAGGCGGTGAACCAGTAAGCCGCCGTGATGTAGAGGCCGACGAGCCACGGCACCGCCGTGCGCTGGAAGCGGATTCCGGCCAGGATGGTCGCGACCAGGCCGAAGGCTGCGACGAACTCGGCGAACCATTGGGCGCCGCCGGTACGGGTCTTCATCGAGAAGTCGATGACAGGCAGCGCGAACATGAGATGCGCGGCCATGGTGCCGGCGATACCGCCGGCGATCTGGGCGATCACGTAAAGCACGGCCTCCTGCGGCGTCAGCTCGCGTTTGCCGGTGAAGACCAGCGTGACTGCGGGATTGAAATGCGCGCCGGAGATAGGCCCCAACACCGTGATCAGCACGACGAGAATGGCTCCGGTCGGCAACGTGTTGCACAGCAGCGCCAGGGCGACGTCCTTGGTCAGCGTCTCGGCCATGATGCCGGATCCGACCACGGTGGCGACCAGAATTCCGGTGCCGAGCGCTTCCGCCGCCAAGCGCCGCGGGAGATCAAACGTATCCATCAGCTGGCCTTTGGTTGCGAGTGGGTCGCGCCGTCGAGGCGGCCGATTTCGCGCAACCTGGTACCTAGCGAGAGCTTGTCGATGCCGTGCAGCGGCAGATTCGTGAATTCGCCAATTCGGTGCTTTAGATATCGGAACGCGAATTCGAAGGCCGCCTCCTTTTCAAGGTCGGTGCCTTCGACGGCAGCCGGATCCTCGATGCCCCAATGTTCGGTCGTCGGCTGGCCGGGCCATATCGGGCAGCTTTCGCCGGCGGCGCTGTCGCAGACAGTGAATATGAAATCCATCATTGGCGCGTCGGGCGCCACAAATTCCGTCCAGCTCTTCGAGCGCATCCCGTCAGTCGGATAACCGAACTTCTCCAGCACCTTGAGGGCGAAGGGATTGATCCGGCCCTTGGGTTGGCTGCCGGCCGAAAAGGATCGGAAGCGCCCGTCGCCATCCTTGCGCAGGATGGACTCGGCGATGACTGACCGGGCGGTGTTGCCGGTGCAGAGGAAGAGGACGTTGTAGATGCGGTCGATCATGAAGCATCACCCAAGCTTTCTAGAGTTATTGAATGTCGTTCAGCGGTCAACAAAAGCGCGATCAGTCTGCATATTCACATATTCACCACCGGGACGTTCATGGCGAAACGCGGTTGGTGTCGCCGATCTCGTCCAGACGCGCCTTCAACACGATGCGGTCAAGCGATGCGAATGGGAGGCTGATGAAGATTTCGAGCCGCCGCCGTATCATCGCGTAGAGCTCGTTCAGCAATGTCGTCCGTTCGGAGGCTGACCCGGTGAACTGGGTGGGATCTGGCACCGGCCACGCGCCGCTCACGAATTTTGTCCCGAGATCCGGACAAAACTGTCCCTGCGGCGTGTCGCAAAGTGCAATCACGAAATCCATGCGCGGCGCCTCGGGACTGGTGAACTCGTTCCACGACTTGCAGCGCAAATGGGTGACGTCGTGTCCCAAGTGCTTCAGGCGATCGATCACATCTGGAAGCGGAGACTCGGCAGGGTGGGATCCGGCGGAATAGGCGTGAAATCGTCCGCCCCCGATCTTCTGGAGGAGCGCTTCGGCCATAATCGAGCGGGCAGAATTCTGCGTGCACAAGAACAGGACGTTGAATGCAGGCGCCACAATATCGGGCGAGGGCTCGGGGGCTGGCGCGGCAGGCACCACTGGAAGATGAGCGCAGAGCTCGGGTTTTCCACCGCAGCAATCGTGAGCGAGAAAGTCGATTAATCCGCGAAAACCGGCGACGTCGGCGCGGTAGCTGACTGTTCGGCCGTTTTTCTCCGCGACGACCAGGCCGGCGCGGGCGAGTACGGTCAAGTGGTTCGACATCGTGTTGTGCGGCACATTGCAGTGACGCGCGATCTCTCCCGCAAGAAGGCTGTCCGGATAGACTGACAGCAGCCGCCGCAATGCCTCCAACCGTGTGGGCTGTCCAAGGGACGCGAATCCCTCGATCGCCGTCTCGGTGAAGCTCGCCTGATCCATGACCTTCTCAACACTTTTGTGTCGGTATTTTTCGACATATTAAGCGAGGCAGTACGCGATACGAAGAAAAATCGTTGCCTCTAGTCTAATACGCGATCTATATATGTCGGGACAAATGGACATATAGTCGGGGAGACTCGAATGATCAAGCGCTTATTGGGTGTCCTTCTCACATCGCTGTCCTTGTCGATCGGAGCTGCCCAAGCTGCCGAGAGCGCTGGGGCCGGATCGACTTTCGTGTTCCCCATTCTCGAAAAATGGGCCGCGGCGTACGAAGCCAAGACCGGCGACAAGATCCGCTATGAATCGATTGGATCCGGAGCGGGCATTACTCAGATCAAGGCGGCAGCCGTCGACTTTGGCGCTTCGGACATGCCGTTGCGGACTGAAGAGCTGGAAAAAAGAGGCCTCGGTCAGTTTCCGCTCGTGATCGGCGGCGTGGCGCCCGTCGTCAACATTGACGGTGTCGGCCCGGGCGGCATTCGCTTCACAGGCCCGATCCTCGCGGACATCTTTCTCGGTAAAATCAAGAACTGGAATGATCCGGCGATCCGCGCACTCAATCCAGACGTCAATCTGCCCGCAGCCCCCATTTCGGTCATACACCGCTTGGACGGGTCAGGGACCACATTCAACTGGGCAAATTACCTTTCGAAGGTCAGTCCTGAATGGAAGCAACAGGTAGGTGAAGGCACGTCCATCGAATGGCCGATCGGCGCGGGCGGAAAAGGCAATGAAGGAGTTGCCGCATTTGTTGCGCTGGCAAAGAACTCCATCGGCTACGTGGAGTATGCCTACGCCATCAAGAACAAGCTGGCCTACGGATTGGTGCAGAACAGGGCGGGACGGTTCGTTCAACCCGGCGCAGAGGCGTTCCAGGCCGCGGCCGAGAACGCGAACTGGGCGGGAGCAAAGGATTTCTTCCTTGTCATGACCGATGCTCCAGGGGAAAACGCTTACCCCATCACCGCGACTGCGTTCATCATCATGTACAAGCAACCAAAAGATTTTGGGCGGGCGAAACGCGCAAGAGACTTCTTCATGTGGTCTTTGGAAAACGGACAGCCGCAAGCGGCGGAGCTAGGCTACGTTCCGCTTCCGCCTTCTCTCGTCAGACAGATCGAAAGCTACTGGAATTCCGAGTTCGGAGGTTAGGACGGGGGCAGAGCCGACCCAGGATCGAGCCGCTCGGCCGGGGCGTCGTTGCCAAGTCGGCGCTCCTGAGTCTGGCGGCGCTGGTCGCCCTGATTTGCTTCCAGCAAAGGCGAATGCGGAAGCTGCAGCTGAGACGGCCTAGTCTACCGGTTGACAGAGGATCTTGCATCCATATATCCGGATGTATGGAACAAGAAAGCGCAATCCTCGCTTTGGGCGCATTGGCACAAATTACCCGCCTCGAAACCTTTCGGCTTTTGGTGAAAAGCGAGCCCGAAGGTGTTCCTGCCGGGGAATTGGCCCGCTCGGTCGGGGTCCCGCAGAACACGATGTCAGCGCACCTCTCCATCCTCTCGCGGGCCGACCTGATCGTTGGCGAGCGCCACAGCCGCTCGATCATCTATCGCGCCAATCTGAAGACGTTCCAGGACCTGATGATGTTCATGGTTCAGGATTGCTGTAGCGGCAGTCCGCAACTGTGCGCCCCGCTGCTCGAAAGCCTGGGGACCCCTCACAAAAGGAAATCCCGTGCAAAATAAGACGCCGGCGCTGTCGATGGCGGATGAACTTCCGAACGTCGATCCGACCACCTTCCACATTCCGGAACCGGCGGCATTGTTGCGGCCATCGGTGATTGAGCATCGCCCCCGCATCCTGCTGCTGTATGGGTCGCTACGCGAGCGCTCGTTCAGCCGGTTTGCCACCGAGGAGGCCGCTCGTCTGCTGGAGGCCTTCGGAGCCGAAACTCGCATCTTCAATCCGTCGGGCTTGCCGCTTCCCGACGACCAGCCGATCGATCACCCGAAAGTCAAGGAACTGCGCGAACTCTCCGCCTGGTCGGAAGGTCAGGTGTGGTGCAGCCCGGAACGTCACGGGGCGATGACTGGCATAATGAAGGCGCAAATCGATTGGATTCCCCTGTCGCTCGGCGCCATTCGTCCCACGCAGGGAAAGACGCTGGCGGTGATGCAGGTCAGTGGTGGTTCGCAGTCGTTCAATGCGGTGAACCAGCTTCGTGTTCTGGGACGCTGGATGCGCATGATCACGATCCCAAACCAGTCGTCGGTCGCAAAAGCCTATGAGCAGTTTGACGAGGACGGCCGGATGAAACCGTCGGCATATTACGACCGGATCGTCGATGTAACGGAAGAACTGGTGAAGTTTACGCTTCTGACGCGCGGCGCTTCCTCGTACCTGACGGACCGATACAGCGAGCGGAAGGAAGCCGCTGCAAAGCTCGCGGAGCGTATGCATCTGGACGAAGCCATCTAGGGTGGTTCTAATCCCTTCTGGCTGGCGACCTAGCATTCCTATTGTCTCTCGGGGGTGAGCCTCGTTGGCTAAAAGACTCAAGGTCAGCGAAGGACCTGCAAGCGATACCAGATCGCCAACTTGGGCGACCTTGCGTTACTGGATTTTGATCTCCTTAAGGGGAAGCCGCAGCTCTGCGGCTCGCTCCTCGCGATCCTTCTTGCGGAACTCATTTTCGCGCCTCTCGAAATCAACCAGTTCCTTTTTCGCCACCTCTAGCCGGCGGTCGCGCGGTAGTAGGGCTGACTGAGTGCGGTCCGTCATTACTTACTCCCGTCTTGCGACGCCCCAGCCATATAGGAGGTCTGGGGCACCGGAAAGGTTCAGTGTTTGATCGTTCTTAACCCGTGGCTGTCTCTTAATCAGCGGGTCCCAGGTTCGAGCCATGGTGCGCCCACCAATCTTTGCAGGGACTTACCACGATTTTGTATCGGAACGGACCCTTTAGTTGGGAAAGCACCAAGACAGCCATCCTGCTCGATGTAGAGACGACCGGCCTAGACTAGCAGAAGGACGAGATGATCGAGCTCGGAATGATCAAGTTCGACTACCTGTCCGACAGCAGAGGGGTCAATGTTGGACGCTTATTCACAGCAGGCGAAGCGATCGGCCGGATCGTATTAAAAAATGAGGCGGCCAGAGGCCGCGAAGGACGCTCGGCCTTGCCGAGCGCCCCTGAGCAGCACCTACTCGCCTAGGCGGCAAGCGCCTCCTTCGTCAACGCCCAAGCCTGGTTGAGCTTCTTGGCACGGAGATCGAAATCGGCCTTCACCTCGGTGATGCGCTTGTCGATACGGCGCTTGGCCCGATCGCTTGCTTGCTTCGCCTGGTCCGTTAGCGACTGCTCTCTCGCATCCGTTTCAGCCTTGGCGTGATCAAGCCGTTTCTTAGCCTGCTCTTGCACCGTCTTGATCTGCATCTTGACCTGTTCGATATCCTTTTGCACCGCGGCCCGATTCTCGGCGGCGGTGTGTTTGAGGTCGTCCTGCAGCGCCTTCAACTCCGCCTCGAAGGCGGCACTTTCCCGCACTAGCTGATCTTCGACGACCTCCGAGCGCAGGCGCCGGAAGACCGTTGCGCCCAACTTGTGCAGCCGTGCGTCCACCGGCGTCATCCATGTTTCCTCGATCTCTGCCAGCACAGCCGCCTTCCCCCGGCGAAAGCTCTTTCGAGACGTCGTCCAGAAAAGCCACGTTGACGCCGCTGCTGTCCAAATCGAAAACGAGTCCGCTGAGGCCGCCCAGCGAAGCCCCGATGCCAGCCCCGCCGGCCCGGCGAGGAGCCCGATCAAGCTGCCCGTGACCAGGCCGACAGCCGTACCCACCGCGCCCTGGTCGGCGGCCTGCTTGACCTCGTTCTTGCCTGCCTTCCTTCACCACCACTGCCGAGGCGTAGAGAGTGAGCCCCTCCTCGTGCAGCTCCCGCAAGGCACTCAGGCCTTCGAATGCCGACGCTTCGGTTTCGAAAACGGCAACCGATCGCAACCATCGTGACCGCGATGCCCGAGGTGATGAGATTGATGCCGACGATGAGGCCGAGCGCCCACGCGGCGGAGCCGGGCCAGCCGCTGATGATCAGTCCGGCCAAAAGCAGATCCGAAAGACCGCTCATCACCATCCATCCCCAGGACCCGGGAAATGCATCGCGGTACCTGATCGCGGCTGCGATCTGAAACACGCCTTCAGCGACGAAGAAGGCGATCAGCACCAGCGTCAGCGAGATCGCGCCTTCAACCGGATGCCAGAGCAGCAAGATACCGCAGAACAGGGAAAGCGCCGCGGTCAGCAAGGCCCATAAGAACGCCGGCACGGTCGGCGCGAAGAACATCGTGACAAGCCCCACGAAGCCGCTGAGCAAGAAAATCCAGCCCACATAGATGTCCACCGCGAGCGTGCCGCAGTCACGGATTTTTGCCCTTGATCTTGGTCAATTCCGGCTCCGCGTTGATGCCAGATATTTTGATCCATCACAGGCCAGGCTGTACCGACCGGATTGGCCACTGAGACTGTCGTTTTTGAAACCTTGCCCGATATTGCAATCCCTCTCACATGTCCGCGCTGCGGACAGACCCATTTTTGGAAACCAAACGATGCTTAGGTCACTCGCCCAGGTCAACCGACGCGCCACTAGGGCAAATCAAAGGCGCGCCATTCGACTGGTGGTGCCGTCATAAATACGTAATCTTACGCCAACGAACCTTTCTGCAGTTCCAGTTTTGCAATACGCTGGCGCACTATTGGACGGGGTAAGCAATGACTGAACGCACGCAAACGACCCGCGTACTGCGTCACCGCCTTTTAGAGGAGGCTCGAAAGGAATTGCTCGATTTCGAGCGTCCAGAAAATGAGTTCCGTAAGAGGGACCGAGAGGAGCGCGCCGCAGAGCTGCGACTTCCACTGGAGGAAATCAAAATTCACTAGCCCGGAGGCCGCCTTTGGCGGTTGACGGGTCCAGCTGAGAGATTATGACCGTTTAAGTTGGGACACATCGTGGAGAAGGAACCGTGGTCGCGGAGATTGAACTCAAGCTCGCCACGTCGAAACGCGGTCTGCAGCAGGCGATGGCGCTGTCGTGGCTGAAGAAGCAGGCCAACGATGTCAGCCGCAAGCAAGAGCTCACCTCGGTGTATTTTGATACCGATGATTTCGTGCTCCGCAAACATGGCATCAGCCTGCGGGTACGTAAGGCCGGTGCACAGCGGCTGCAGACCATTAAAGCCAACTCCAGCGCGCTGGTCACCCGCGAGGAATGGGAAACGGAGATTGACCGCGACGAGCCCAAACTGGAGTTGGCCCGCGACACCGCGCTCGCGCCGCTCCTGACGGCCAGGCTGACGAAACAGCTGAAACCCATGTTCGAGACGCGCGTGGAGCGCGTCGTCATTCCCTTGCATATTGGCGACAGTGATATCGAGTTAGCCTTCGATCAAGGCTGCGTGGCCACGGCGGGTGCGAAGCTCGACCTCGCCGAGATCGAGATCGAATTGAAACATGGTGATCGCAGCGAAGTCGCGCGGCTTGCGAAAAAGCTCGTGCGCATCGCCCCCATCACGTTGTCCGTTCGCTCCAAGGCGGAGCTGGGCTATGCGTTGCTCGACGGCGCGCTGGATGCTCCCGTCTTTGCTGAGCCGGTCATGATGGCGCGAGAGGTCACGGTTGCAGATGCCTTTGCCACGGTCGGCTTCGCCTGCCTCCGCCAGATCGCGGGCAACGAGGGCGCGGTGCGGAACGGTGATCCTGAAGGCATCCACCAGATGCGGGTGGGCTTGAGACGGATGCGCGCAGCGCTATCGCTGTTCAACGATATGCTGCATGACCGCAATGTGAAGGGACTGAAACGAGAGCTGAAATGGCTTACCGAACAGCTCGGTCCTGCGCGCGACTTCGATGTATTCGTCAGTGAGACGCTAACGCCGTATCGTGCCAAGCATCCGGACCGGCAAGAGTTCGAGATCCTGGAGCACGATCTCGAGAGAACACGCAACGCTGGTTTTGCGACTGCAAGAGCGGCGGCTGGAAGCGAGCGTTTCCGTAGCGTATTGCTAGATTGCGCGTTGTGGCTGCTTGATGGCGACTGGCGCAACGAGACCGATGCGTTGACGCAAGCGCTGAGGACGCGCCCGGCGCGTGCGTTCGCGCAGGACGAGCTCGCCCGCCGCATCCGCAAGATTAGCAAGCAGGGGCTCAAGCTTGAGCGGCTCGATTGGCGCAAGCGTCACAAATTTCGGATCGCGGTGAAAAAGGTACGATATGGTCGTGAATTCTTCGCGGCGCTCCGTTGCGATGGCCGCAAAGCCGGTCGTAAGCTCGAGCGCGCCCTGAGAGAACTTCAGAGCGAGCTCGGCACACTCAACGACATGCGCGTGCATCTAGAGCAGGCACGGGAGTTCGCCTGCGCTGGCAAAGCGGCAAAAAAGGCTTTCGCGATTGGCTGTCTCACCGGCTGCGAGGAGACTTCCGCAAGCGACGTGCTGACGAAGGCACTTGCGGCAGGGAAGCGGTTGCAGAAGGCGGCGTGACTTTAGATGTCACATGATGGCCAGTGTCTGGTCATTCATCCACGGGCGCTACAGGACATGGAGAAGCTGCGTACGACGCGGGGATAGGACTGGCGCTTTGGCCTGAATGAATGGGCGCTTTCTGGCGACGGGACGGTCCGGAAGGATGCCTCCGCACTGAACAAGCCCAGTGGGAAGATCACCTACCGCTTTCACGCCCGCGATCTTCATCTCGTCATGGGCCCGGCCATCGATCACCGGCAACACGCTGATCGCCGGCTTCGCCAGCACCATCGGCAGGTCGTTGACTTCGCTCGGGCTCGAAACCATCGGTTGGCGGGAGACTTGCTACGTCGTAATCGGCCTTCATCATGGGCAAGGGCAAGACGATCAAGGGAATTGCTCGTGACCTGAGGATGTCACGGAACACGGTTCGGAAGGTGCTGAGGTCGGGAGAGACCTCGTTCGAGTACGAGCGGTTGGTGCAGCCGAGGCCAGAGCTGGGGCGATGGGCCTCGGGGTTCGACGGATTGCTGGTGGCGAGGTAACGAAGGAGGAGCTTGAGCACATCGCGCTTGAGTCCACGCGCACGATCGAGATCGATGAATTCGTAGACCGCGAGATCGTCCGCGCTACCTGATCCGCCCCTATTATCTGCGACCAGATGGAAAGGTCGGGCACGACGCCTTCGCTGTCATCCGGGGGACCATCCGCGAGATGGACAAGGTCGCCATCGAACGCGGTGAGGCGACGCTGCGCCTTGGGGGCAAGAGCGGAGTTTCGATCGCGCTCGATTGGGACGCGCGATGCATCGACATCGATCCGGCGATCGATATCGCACGTTCGCATTTCCGCGCCCGAGATCTCCTCGATCGAGCGGGTGCCCCATCGCGGGCTGCACTCGTGATGGCCTCCGCCTCCTCCTGCCGGCACGGGCATCACCTATGCCGGCTTCCCCGGCGTCGGGACACGCGATCTTTCCCACACGGCGGTGGAATTCGTCGCGGGTTGCTGTTGAAGGACGCGGCAGGCAGAGCGGCAACGGCCGGGAGTGGGCGACTACGCCTTCCACGTGTTCCTACGGCACAAAGCGCTTTCCGACCGCCGACGGGACGACGCGAGCCCCGAACCGCTGGGCCAATTGTCCCAACGCCCGCCAGCCGGTGCAGTGCGCCGGGGCGATCAGTTGGAGGTCGAAGGCCTCTAGCGCGTCGACGGTCTCCGGAATGATCGCCTCGGTCGGGCCAGCCAGGTGGAAACCGCCCAAGACGCCAAAGAGGGGGATGCCGGGAAATCGCTCCGCAGCGTGCGTGAGAACATTGATCAGGCCGGCGTGCGAACAGGCCGTGAAGACGAACAGGCCCTTGTTCGCCAAATGGACGGCGACGAACCGCTCATCCACCAAGAGCTCATCGGGGGTCCACTCGCCGGCGGCGTCCAGCCTGTGCTGGCCGGGCATGCCCTTTTCGAAGGACGTCACCCGCGGGATCTCGCCGCTGATGAAGACGGTGTTCGATAGGACCGATTGCTCGTCACGGGTGATGATGAGATCAGCCCCATTCGCCGCCAGGACATGCTGGCTGGGAATGTCCTCCATGGGCATCAGACGGCCATCCTGGGCCTTCATTGCACGGGAGGCGAACATGTCGGGGTGCATGTAGGTCGGCACGCGCCGGCCCCCGTTCGCCAGGGTCATCATCTGCACTGCGCGCGGCATCGCTCCCGCGTGGTCCCAGTGGCCATGCGAGAGCATCATCGCGTCGACGCCGCCCATATCGACGCCGAGCCTGATAACGTTGCGCTCGAAGATGGTTTCGTCCGGACCCGTGTCGAACAGAAGCGTGTGTTGTAACGACGGGGTCCGGGTGGTGATCAGGCAGGACAGGCCATGGGCGGCGCAGCAAAGGCACCGTCCGCTGAGCCATTTCATCCCCCGCCGCCATGCGCCGGCCATCTCGGTTTCAACAAACCCAGGATTGGTCGACAAGCTGTCGGTGCCGTTGTCCACCAGGATGGTGATCTCGAGGCTCTCGACCGGCTGGATCATCGCTGATGCGCCTCGCGTCTCGGAACTCAAGGTTTCTGCTGCATTCCCTGCAAAAGGCGAAGCGGGTTGAGCGGGCCAATGGGGATCAGTTCGAAGCTCATCATATGTGCTTTTCCCAATGGCAGATTTTCGAGCATTTCGTGAGCGACGGCCGGATCGGTGACGTTGATGATGAACGCCACGCCCCGCTTTCCCTGCAGCGAGTACCACTGCTCGATCTTGCCATCGAGATAGAGGTCGACAGTTTCCCGAACTTCCTCCGGTAGGACAGCAAACACTTGCGCTTGTTCAAAACCGGGATTGATGGTCCCGATGGCGAGAATCTTGGTCGTCGGCGTGGTTTTCATAGCAGCTCCTTGTGCGTTTGCGGAATTAAAGCCGACAAGGCAGCCAATGAGTGCCAATGCGGCGGCAGAAACGAATTTCATGTTATCTCCCCTCTGTGTGTCGCTCAGGCGACCGGGTGAACCCGTTGGGAGAGCATCGCCTGCAAGGCAGCCGGATTGTAACGACAATCATTATCGCTCAACTCCGGTCTGAGTTAACAAGATGATTCGGCGGGGCATACTCGTCAATGCATCATCAAATCGCAGTTTCAGCTCCGCGTGAGCTCGGCGGCATGCTCCTTTACGAATTCGCGCATGCTCATTGGCTTCTGGCCGGTGACCTTAAGCACGTCATCGGTCATGCGGTCGAAGCGCCCCTGTCGGTGAAGCTCAGCCAACACCGCAAGGTGCTTGATCAGGTGCTCCGTTACGCCCAGTTCACGAAGCTTTTCCGACCATGCCGAGATCGGCACATTGCGGTAACGAATGGTACGGCCGAGCGCTTCGGAGAAGGCGCGCGCATAGTGATCCAGATCGGCAGACTCCGGGCCTGTCAGGTTGTAGATCTGGCCGATGTGTGGCGCAGGATTGTCTAAAATTGCGGCCACGACGCGTGCCACGTCGACTGCCGCGATCGGCGAGGACTTGGCATTGCCCAGCGGCAGCACCAGCTCGTCGGCTTCGCGTACGCCGTTGACCGCGAGGCGCAGGAAGAAGCTCTCCATGAATGCGGTGGGCCGCACCGTTACGACGGGCAGGCCCGACCACGTCAACGCCTGCTCCGCGAGCCAGTGCAGCTTGTGCTGCGGACTGTCAGTGGTCTCGGTGATGCTCATCCCCGTCACGGTCATCTGCGACATGTTCACGATGGCTTCGACGCCGTGATGACGCGCGACTGCAGCGAAGTTCACCGTTGCTTCCAGATAGGCGGCCGACACCGACATACTGAAGTAAATGCGCCTGCAGCCTTCGATGGCGCGATGTACCGATTGCAGATCGGTGAGGTCGCCGATGACGGTTTCGGCGCCGAGCTGACGCAAGGCCGCTGCGCGCTCGTCTTCGCGACGGACCATGGCGCGCACTTTGTGGCCCTTGGCGATCAGCATTGCCGTGAGATGACGGCCGATAGAGCCGATTTCGCCGGCTGCGCCAGTGACAAGGATGGGGCTGTCGTTGGAAACGCTCATGTGTATCTCCCTTAGATAGGCAAGTGTGACTACAGAAGTTCGCTGATGCGCCCAGCAACGGTGACCGGATGCGCTGCGCGATCGTGGACGTGCGCCGTCGGTGTCCGGTCGATCAACAGGCTGAGCAGTTCCGGACGGGCGTAGTGGCCGCGCGAGTCCATTTGCTGCTTGCGCTTATAGATCAGCTTGAAATCGAGGTCGGCAATGACTTCACCTTCGCCGGACCGGAGCGGTTCGCCCACCAGCGTACCGTCGGGTGCCACGATGGCGGTGAAGCAACCGCCGGAGATCGGGCCGATCTGGCAGCCCGTGTCCTTCATGATCTGCGCTTGCTGATCGGCGTCAAGCCAGGCGGTCGCGTTGACGACGAAGGCGCCGGACTCAAGGGCATGCTGACGGATGTTGATTTCCATCCTCATGGCAAATCCGTCGCCGAAGGCGGAGCCCGGGTACATGGCCGAATGGATCTGTTCGCCGTCGGCCATCAGCGCGTAGCGCGCCAGGGGGTTGTTGTGCTCAAAGCATGCGAGTTGGCCAATGCGGCCGACCTTGCTGTCGACGGCGCGCAGACCCGACCCGTCACCCTGGCCCCAGATCATGCGCTCGAAATGGGTGGGCGTGATCTTGCGGCGACGCTGGATCAAGGTGCCATCGGCATCGAAGAGCAACTGTGTGTTGTAGATGGTGCCGCCGTCACGCTCGTTGACGCCGATCGAGACCACCATGCCGGCCTTCCGAGCAGCCTCGCCAACTGCGTCGGTAGCCACGGACGGCACCGTCACGGCCTGATCAAGCAGCCTCAGATACTCATCACCGAACAGTTGGGTCATCGGGGTCTGGACGGCCGAAAAGTACGGGTAGTACGGCACCACGGTCTCGGGGAAGGTGGCGAACTGCACGCCCTTCTGGCCCAACGCGTGGATCTTCTTCACGACCTTCTCGACGGTCCCCTGGCGGCTGTACAGCACGGGGCTGATCTGCACGGCGGCAGCCTTCACGATGGTGCTCATGGCATGTTTCTTTCAGCTTGACGCTCCGAAGGCGTTCAATTGGGACGGATGCGACGGTGGTGACCGGGCCGAGACCCGTCGCGGATGACATTCGCGCACAAGCTGGACAACTCCCAGTTAGGCAATGTTAGGAGACGTTAGCTGTTGTGGGCTGCGGTTAAACGGCTCCCATCGTCCAGATAGGAGACAGATCACCGCGTGAGAATGCGCGGCAAACGCGATATAGTCTTCCGCTGAACGGGAGAATATCGATGAACCGGCTGGAAGACTATCAAGCGCTTACAGCGATTGTCGAAAAGCAGAGCCTCACCGCGGCTGCTCGTCATCTCGGGCGTTCGCTGCAATCGGTGAGCCGCTCCCTGGCTGCTTTGGAGCAGGAGGTCGGTGTCGAGCTCATCCGCCGCACGACGCGCCGTTCGAATCCGACTGACGCCGGGCTTGCGTTCTATCGAAGGCTGAACGCGGCGCTTTCCGAGATCGAAGCCGCCAAGCTTGAGACTTCCAACCGCCGGGCCGAAGCCACCGGGCTCTTGCGCATTTCCGGCTCGACGAGCTTCGTGCCGCTTCACATTGTTCCGGTGCTGCCGGAGTTTCTTGCAAGGTATCCCGGAGTCGAAGTCGAGCTCGAACTGTCGGATGGCTTTGTCGATCTTGTCGGCGAAGGAATAGACCTCGCGATCAGAATCGGCGACCTGCCGGACTCAGGCCTGAAGGCAAGGCGGCTGGCAAGTTCGCGGCGTGTTGTCTTTGCCGCCCCAAGCTACCTCGCCAAGTTCGGCCGGCCGCGAAGTCCCGACGACCTCAAGCGTCACCAGTGCATCGTCCGCACCACAACCCGATTCGGCAATGACTGGCCGTTCCCAGCGAAGGGACGGATGAAGGCCATCAAGGTTGCGGGGCGGGTTCGAACCAGCGGAGCAGCCACCGCGAATGCAGCCGCCGTGCAGGGTCTCGGCATTGCCGTCGGGCCACTTTGGCAAGTCCGGTCGCTAGTTGACCGCGGCGATGTCGAGCTGTTGCTCACGCGCTTCGAGCCGCCGCCCGTGCCAATTCATGCGGTTTGGCCCGCGACCAAGGTACTGCCGGCCAAGACTCAGCTGTTTGTTGAATTCTTGGCCGCGCGTTTGCAAAAGGAGCAGCTCTAAGCAGCCATCATCTCTCCATGTTCAGAATGGCTAGTGGCCGGCGGCACCATTTGTCGCAGCCTTCGACTTGCTTGTGGCCAGAATAGCGAGACCGGCCAGAACGAGAACCACGCCGAGCACCATAAAGGTGTCGCTAAAGCCCTGCACCAGCGCCTGCTGTTTCACGACTTTGCCCAGCGCGATGATGGCCTGCTGGTGCGCGGCGGCGGTATCAGCCACGCCGTGGTTCAGGAAGTAGTTGGTCAGTCCTGCGATCCGGCTGCGCACTTCTTCGCGGCCGAGATCAACCGATTGGCCGATGATGTTGGAATGAAACTGCTCGCGCTTGGTAACGATGGTCGCCAGCACCGCGGTGCCGATCGCGCCGCCGAGGTTGCGCATCATGTTGGAGATACCGGAGGCCGCCGCGGCGTCCTGCGGCGCAATGCTGCCGAGCGAGACGTTACTCAGGGGAGCCAACGTCAGCGCCTGGCCGATGGCGCGCACGATATTGGGAATCCAGAACTGGTCGCCGGAATAGTCCGGCGACATCGTGGTGTTCATGAAGGAGCTGTAGGCGAACAGCAGCAGGCCGAATGCGGCGAGATAGCGCGCATCGATCCGCTGCATCAGCTTTGGCACGAGCGGGATCAGGATCAGTTGCGGCAGGCCGGTCCAGGCGAGCACGTTCCCGATCTGCTCTGCGTTGTAGTGTTGGACCTGGCCGAGATAGGCGGGCAGCAAATAGATCGAGCCGAACAGCCCGAAGCCAAGGAAGACCGCGGCGATCGTTCCCAACCCGAAATTTCGGTTGGTTAACAGCCGCAAGCGCAGCAGCGGCTTTTCCACGATCAGCTCGTTGGCGATAAAAAGCGATAGGCTGATCGCGGAGATGATGGCGAGCTTTACAATGAAGGGCGAGCCGAACCAATCATCCTTGTTACCTTCCTCCAGCACGGTCTGCAGCGCCGAGAGCCCGATTGCCATGGTGGCGATGCCGAACCAGTCGCCTTCTTTCAGGAGGCTGAGCTGGATCGGCTGCCGCTCCAACGTGAAATAGAGCGTTGTTACCATCACCGCTGTCGGAATGACGTTGACGAAGAAAATGGTCTGCCAGCCATAGTTCTCGGTGAGATAGCCGCCGATGGTAGGACCGATTGCGGGCGCAAAGGTCACCGCGAGCGAGAACATCGCAAGCCCGATCGGCTGCTGGCCCTTCGGCAGTTTGGTGAAGACCAGCGTGAACGCCATCGGGATCAGGACGCCACCGAAATAGCCCTGGAGGGCGCGCATCGCGATCATCGTTGGCAGGTCATGGGCGAAAGCGCAGGCAACCGAAAATGCCCCGAACAACGTGGCGTGTGCGAGGATGATGTTGCGAAAGGAGAATACCCGGCTGAGATAGTCGGTGAGCGGGATCACGACGATCTCGCCGATCAGATAGGAGGTCGATATCCAGGAGCCGTTGTCAACGCCAGTACCGATGCCGCCTTCGATGTTGAGCAGAGAAGCGTTGGTGATCTGGATATTCAGGATCGCCATGAAGGCGCCGATCATCGCGGCGAGCAGCGAGATCCACACGATCGGGCTGGCGCTATCGAGGTCTTGCCGGGCTGCTTCCGGCGCGGCCTGGGACACAGGTGTCGAAACTGAAGGGGCGAGGGTGGACATGATATCACCTGCGACGAGTGACGTCGGCGATCTCAGAGTTTCGGGACGCCTTTCCGAGGGCTGGCGAGTGGGGCTGCGTCTCTATGGTCGGGATGGCCGACATGCCGGGGCGGAGCTCGATCGGCGCGCCCCCATCAAGCACGATCTTAACCGGGATGCGCTGAACCACTTTGGTGAAGTTGCCGGTGGCATTGTCCGGCGGCAGTAGTGCGAACTCCTGACCGCTCGCCGGCGCAAGGCTATCGACGCGGCCATGCACGATTTGGCCGGGGAACATGTCGACGGCGACGTTGACCGATTGGCCCGCGTGCACGTTGGTGAGTTGGGTTTCTTTGTAGTTGGCGATAATGTAGGCGCCGGTCGCCGGTACGAGTGACATCAATTGTGTGCCGGCCTGGACGAACTGGCCGGTCCGGAGGGTGCGGTCGCCGACCACACCGTCGATCGGAGCGGTGATTGTCGTGTAGCCGAGATTGAGTTCAGCCTGCCGCTGCAAGTCGGCGGCGTGCGCGGAGGCAGCGATGGCCTGCGCAAGCTCGGCTTTGAGCAGGTCGACCCGCTTCAGAGCGGAAACGAGGTTGGCGTGGTCCCGCTGGATGATCCTTTCCGCGCCGGCGTTGCGCGATTGCGCGGCCTGCGCGTTTTGCACGCTGCCGTAGCCGGTAGCCGCGAGGTCAGTGTAACGCTTGTTCTCCTGGCTCGCGAAGGTCTTGGTCGCGGTGTCCACATCGATCGTCGCCTTCGCCGCCTCGATCACAGCCTGCTGCACGTCTAGCTGCGCCTGCTTGCCCTCAATGACGGCCTGCGCCGCGGCAACATCTGCCTTGGCCTGGTCGAGCGCAACCCTAAAATCCCGATCGTCGATCCGCGCCAGCACGTGTCCTGCCGTCACGTGTTCGTTGTCGGCAACCAAGACGTCAGTCAGGTAGCCCGACACTTTCGGCGCTATAGTGGTGTTGTCGGCCTTCACGTACGCATCGTCGGTAGAGACGAGAAACCGGCCGACGGTCCAATAATTCCAGCCGTACCAGCCGGTCCCGGCCAACAGCGCCACGGCTGCACCTATCGCCGCCCAGCGCCGCAGCCGCGACCGCCACGCGATCGGGCTGGCCGAAACTGGTGTGGGCTCGATGACGCTGGCGCGATCGGTGGAGGGGCGCAACTCCTGGACATTGGCCGGAAGTGGCGACTCTGCTTCGATGGAATTTAGTTGTTGGATCATAGCGGACGCTCCTTGAGCCGACCCTTTCGGTCCCCTGTGGAATCGAGGTGTGCAGCCATACTCTGCACCCGAGCCGGCCTGTTAGCCCGTTAGGCGTTGTTAGACGTTGCGAGCGATGATCGATGGGAATCCAGTCCCGAGCGGGAACGCGTGCGCTACTCGAACGCAGCGTCGAAGATCTCCACGTCGAGGAGCGATGGCTTTGCCATTACGGTGCCGTCGGCCTCGCGGGTCAACGACCGACGAAGAGTTGGAATCACGATGCCGCAAAACGATTGATGCGCCGACGAATAGTTCGCGACCTTCATGCCGAAGAGATGATGGTCCGTCCGGCGCAGTAGGCCCGCCGCGTCGAAATAGAAGGTCCGTGCAGGAGAATGCGCCACAAGGTCCGGCGGAAACACGGCCTGAAGTCGGCGCCACGGCTGATCATGTTCATGCCAAGGCGGCAATTCCTCGATCTGGACACCAGGATGCGCCAGGAGGAATGGCGTGGTCAAATAGTCCCAGATGGAAAAGCCACAAAGGAAGACGAGATACGGCTCTTCATGGAATGTTTCCTCGGCCTCCTGCTGAAATGCCTGGTGCGGGTTGTTCCAGGACCGCAGAACTTCGCCCTCGGAATTTTCAATGGCGACGTAGTCCGGCCGATACACACCGCTTCTGCCGGCATCGGCAAACCCGGTTAATCGCACGATCCGCCTCCGGAAGCACCCTTCCGCGACAATGTCCTTGAATCGAGCAGCCTCACTGACCTGGGTCAGGAGCGCTCCGTCGACCGAAAGCTGGAGCGTGAATCGCGTCAACCTATTCCAGAGCGCCAAGCCTCCGCTGGCTTCAATCGCTTCATCAAGGAGTGCCATGCTTCATCCGGTCGTCATGAGGTCCCTCCACCATGACGGTATATTCATGGCTTGGCTTGTTAGGAGTTGTTAGTCGTTGCGAGACGGTCTCTCGGCGGCATGATATTGAAGATGCTGTCAATTCAGGGCGTTGAGGAGACACCTTGCAGCGACGAGGTCGATGCTGTCGAGGCCTTCTTCGTACCTTCCGTAGAGCGGCTCGATCAGAGCGCGCGCGTCTTCTCGGAGACCGGCCTCCTGCCAAAGGCGTCCAAGCGTGATCGCAGCGCGCAACTCCCAGCCGAGAGCGCACTGCTTGCGCGATAGATCTAGCGACTGCTGGAGACAGATTTCGGCCTCCGCAGCGCGGCCAGAAGAAGCCAGAATGTGTCCCTTGATCCGCAACATTTCCGGCATGTCGAAAGATTCGTCGATCTGAGCGATGGCTTCGTCGATCAGACGCAGCGCCTCGTCAAGCTGCATCAACTGCGCTCGGGCTTCAGCCTGTGCTGTTGCGAACACTGTCATCATCGGCCGATAGCGAGTTGCGGATAACGTGGCTTGACAGCGGTCAAGATGGTCCATACCGCCAGCGAGGTCCCCGCGGCTCATCAACAACACTCCCTTCAGGCCAACGCCGACGGCATGATGAGGGCGTAGGAAGTGCCTCGCCGTGTGGTCGATGAACCTTTCGATCATATTTTCGGCGTCAACCCAGTCACCAATCCAGAGAAAGACAGGGATTGTCCAGAGCATCGCGAGACTGAGGCTCAGTGGCGTGCGAAGACGCTCCGCTTCGCTGATGGTATATCTTGCCGCATCGACGGCACAGTCCGGCCGGCCAGTGAGCCAGAGAGCCCGCGAAAATCCAATGATGCCGAGGAGGCGATCGTCAAATCCAAGGTGAAGAATACTGGGTAGCTCAGAGCCTGGATTCTGCACCATGGCGCTTTCGCAAAGATGAACGGACTTGCCCTGATTGCCGATCAGGTGATGCACCCCGCCGAGCATCCATTCGGCATATAGCCTGCTTGCAGGATCGGCCAGCGCCTTTGCAACGATTTCTCCCCGCTCGGCGGTGCGTAACGCGCCTTTAAAGTCTGCAATGCGGATGTCATAGATGTAAAATGCCCGGAGCAACCAGAATTGCCAATGCAAGTCGTTGAGCTGTTCGGCAAGGAGCAGGCTGCGCGCAAAGGTAGATCGGACCGCCTCCACGTTGCCCTGCGCAAACATCACGGAGACGCCAAGCGCAGCCTGCAACTCCATCTCCAGCCGGCCGCCGATCGATGTTGCATCAAGCGACGTGATGGCTCGCTGCGTCCAGTGGTGACACTCCGTCAGCAGCGAAAGCTCGAGAAAGAATGGCGCTGCCGACGCGGCGAGGTCTACGCCGATCGTTTGATCGCCGTGATTGGAGAAACTCCACTCCAGTGCGGCCCGCACATTGGGCAGGTGATCTACGTAGGGGAGGAAGCCACTGTCGCTTTGCAAGCCAGTAAATTTGACAGAGATCTCCTTAAGAAAATCGCGAAAATATTCCGCATGGGCGCGGGCGGCTCGGTCTGTTTCACCGCTTTCCGCCAGCTTCTCTCCGAGAAAGGTGCGGGTCGTATCGAGCAGGCGATATCTCAGTGGCCGCTCCGAAGGCGTCGCGATGAGCGATTTTGACAGCAGGTTTGCGATGGCCTCGGCCGCCTCGGGTTCGCTAACTCCCTGATAGGAAGCAACCCTGAGCGCTGCTTCCAGCGTGAACGGCCCGACGAACACCGACAACCTGCGCAAAGTGGTGCTCTCGACGGGAGGCAGAAGGTCGTAGCTCCAGCCGAGCGCGGCGCTAAGGGTCTGATGCCTTGGAATTGCCGTACGTCGCCCGCGCCACAACAGCGAAAAGCGGCTGTTGAGGAGCGATGCGGTGCCAGCGATGCCGTAGGCGTGGACCCGTCCGGCGGCAAGTTCAATCGCAAGTGCGATGCCATCCAGGCGCTGACAGATCTCCGCGACCAGGGGAGCCTCTTCTTCGCCAAGCTGGAACTCTCCAAGATTTGCGGTGACCCGTTCGACGAAAAGCTGAGCCGCGGGATAGGTAAGAATATCAGCAATGCTCAGCCCGTCGCACTGCGGTGGATAATCCAGCGGAAAAAGCCGAAACACCCGTTCGCTTTCGGCGCGAAAAGACTCCCGACTTGTCGAGAGAACATGGATGTCTGGCAGTTCTCCAACAATGCGTTCGACCAACGGCGTCAGCGTATCGACGATATGTTCGCAACTGTCGAAGATCAGAAGGATGCGTCGACCGCGCAAGAATGTCAGCAAGCCGGACAAAGGATCTTCTGAGAGAACTTTTAGTCCGAGCACTGACGCGATGGTGTGTGGAACAAGCTTGGCATCACCAAGCGCACCGAAATCGACAAAGAAAACCTGCCCTCCGAAAGCTTCGAGTTGGCAATGCCCTACAGCGACAGCGACTGAGGTCTTGCCGATGCCGCCAGACCCAACGATGCTTACAAAGCGATGAAGCGAAAGCTCAGCCGAAATCTTCTCAATCGCCTCGGTCCGTCCGATCATCTTGGCCAGTGGAGCCGGCAGGGAGTGATTGGGGCTCACGTTGCCGACGGATGGCGCGCGCGAAGGCTCGGTACGGGCAAGGGATGCGGTGAAGCAATAGCCGCGCCCGGGAACGTTTACGACATACCGCGCGCCCTCGGCGGTGCCACCGAGCACCTTGCGCAAAGCGGTGACGTGAAAGCGAAGACTACCCTCGTCAACATTCACATCGGCCCAAACCTGCTTGATCAATTCTCGCTTGTCCACCACCTCGCCGGGACGCTGTGCAAGGTAGACAAGAATGTCGAGCGCGCGGCCCCCGACATGGAGTGGAGCACCGTCCTTCTCCAATAGCCGAGCCTCGGGAAAAAGCCGGAACGGGCCAAAAGAAATGGGATGTTTTTGGATAAGCTCGTCTGGCACGCGTACTTGCCCCTCGAAAAAGGGAAGGTCCAGATTTAGCGTTTTCTCTACGCGAACGAAGTCTAGAGCAAATTTGCCGAAGCAGTGAATCGCTTGACAAGGAACCGGCTTTGGAGCCCTTGCGCGTTCTTGCCCAAGTCGTGTTTTTGGGGGGGTGGTGTAAAAGTACTTTGTCCACCAAGCGCTTAGGTAGTCTGTGATGCGCCGCAACGGAGAAAGCCCGTTTGGGCGCAGTCGCGCATTCGACCTCCTCGGTCATTTGGTCAGCGTCCTTGACGGTGAAACCTCCGCCGAACTTGTCAGTCATGGGCGCTCTCGGCTTCCAGGGGCGCGAGACCACTGCCGACGCGATCTACGTTCAGCCCAACATACCTGCCCCGGCGCAGCCGGAAGACGCAGCGTCTGGTCCGATGCTTACGCAAAGCTGCGCTTCTTGAAGTTCGGCGCGTGGTACTTCGTTGAGCCGCCGCTGGTCGGACTACTGGCGCTTGTGCTCCGTCTGATCGACGGAATGGAGGCGCCTGCCGCACCATCGAAGAACTTTGAGACGGCGCGCTCGACAGAATGCTCCCAAAGTGACGGCGGCCTGTCGCGCTTTTGTTACTCGCGCGCCTGTGCGTTCGGCGCAGCGTTGACGCGCAAGCCATGTTCATTGCAACGGGAATTGCGACTTCTCGCAATGACTAACGCTCTCTAACAGCACCTAACGAGCGTTCTCTCACCTCCTGTGCGAACTAAGGACAGCGCCAAAAGGAGGTCACCATGCTCAAGTGCTCCGAAAGTCGTAGACATGGCAGAGCCACGCGATGCGCGATCTGCAACGGCAGGTTTGGCCTCATCCGATACTACTCGTGGCGAACCCCCCTTTGTTCCAGCAAGTGCGTCGATCGCTTCAAAGCTCGCCGGGTAAGTGACTACAACTGGCTGCCCTGGTTCCAAACCTTGGACCAGGCGCCAAGAACCGCATGAGGGCGCCATGACTTTAGAGATCTCACGACGAGCCAAGGAATACGTGAAAACAGCGCAGAGCTTGCTCCGCGTGGCCAAAACCATGACCGACCAAGCGATTGCGGATCAGCTCAAAGCCCTTGCCGACGACTACGAGCGGCGAGCGGAGAAAGCTTCGTATGCTGATGCGGTCAAAGCCATGGCTCGCTCGACTGCTAATGCCGAAACCGAGGCGTTGTTCGAAGGAGGCTGAACATGACTCACGTCTACTTCCACTGCTCCAACAGCAAGGAGGTTTTGGTCGATCGCTGTGGCGCCGTGATAGAAGACCTCGCTGAGGCGCGTGATCAAGCGGCCTGCGTCGTGAGATCGCTCGCTATGGCGCGCAGCTTTGAAGATTGGCGTGGCTGGATCTTGCACGTCAACGACGACCTCGGTGATCAGCTGTTTGTTGTCCCCTTCGCTTTCGTGCTGGGCAAGCCCCATTGAGGTCACCATGCTGGCCATTCAGTCGACGACGGTGCCGCTCCGCCGAAGCGTGAATGGTATCCTGAAAAGATTGAGCAAACTCATTGCGACTGCTTGTGGTCCGTATCGGGTCGAGCCTCACTATTCGCGTTGAGCCTGGTCCTCGATGGTTCGCCAAGCACGGCGCGCCGGCATCCGCATCCGATTTGGATTGATTCACCCGCGGTGCTGTTTCGCATACCGCTTAGCGAAGGTCTGAAGGTAGCTTCGCAAGGTGTTTGGGATCCCGCCGCTTGAAGGCCTTGCGCGAAGCATTCGGGCAGAAGTGCATCGCGAGGCCAGTCGTAGCGGCACCACCGTGACAGTCATGACGCCTGCCCTCGGATAACGGCCGCGACGAATATCGAAGCTTAGCCAACCTTTCGGCGGGCGCTACGGGTCGTATTGTCGGGAAGTTTGGTGTAAAAATGCTCCACCAGCCGAGGCCAAATGGGTGTTCTGTGGCGAGCCGCGACGGACCAGGCCCAATTATCGATACCGAACCAGTCCCGGACGAATTTTCCTTCGGGCCATTTCGCGTTGTTACGCGCGCTCGCCTCCTGGAGCGCGATGGTACGCCGACCTCGCTTGGCAGTCGTGCATTCGATCTTCTCTGTATATTGGTCAATCGCCCTGGCGAAGTCGTTGGCAAAGCCGAACTCATGGCTAAGGCTTGGCCCGGTCTAACCGTCGACGAGAGCAGCCTGCGCTTCCATATCACTCAGTTAAGGCGTGCGTTGGGAGACAGCCAGGACGGCGCGCCTTATGTCGCGAATGTCCCCGGGCGCGGCTACTGCTTCGTGGCGCAGGTCGGCCGCGCCGCGTCACCGCCGAAGCAGGCATTCCTTGGGGAAGGAACGCCAAATCCTCACCTTCCGGTCGGGCCAGCCCGCATCATTGGACGGGAAGCAGACATCGTCGCGCTCATCGATCGCCTGACCGCACGTCGGTTCGTCACGCTTCGCGGCCCCGGAGGAATCGGCAAGACGACGCTCGCGGTCGCCGTCGCGCATAAAATTGGAAACCGGTTCAGAGACGGCGTCCGATTCCTTGACCTCTGCAGTCTCAAGGACCCGCAACACGTCGTCTTCGCCGTGGCGTCAGCGCTCGGCATGTTCGTTCCGGCCGGAGATCCCAGTTCTCGGCTGATTGAGTCACTCAAGGACCGGCAGATTCTGCTGGTGTTCGACAGCTGCGAGCACCTCGTGGAGGGAGTCGCGCGCCTTGCCGAACAGATCTACCAGCATGCCTCGAGCGTTTCTCTCCTGACGACCAGTCGTGAATCGCTTGAGGTGGCAGGTGAGTTCGTACTCGCAATCGCGCCGCTAGAAAGTCCCCCCGAAAACCTCGGCAGCAAAGCCGAGCTTGCAAAGTACCCCTCTACTCGGCTCTTCGTGGAGTGTGCTGTGGCGGCTGGTCGTAGTCCGCCTTTCACGGATGCCGAAGCTAAGATCATAGGCCGCATCTGCCGCAAGCTCGACGGGTTACCCCTCGCGATTGAACTAGTCGCCAGCCGGCTTTCGGCGCATGGCTTGATCGAGATAGACGAACTCATTGAGGGGAGACTTCGCCTTGCCTGGCGTGGGCGCCGTACTGCGCCGCTCCGCCACCAGTCGCTAAGTGCGGCGTTGGACTGGAGCTACGAACTCATCTCGCCGGCCGAGCGTAGCTTGCTAGAGAGTCTCAGCGTGTTTCCTGGCCAATTCACACTTCAGGGCGCTAGTGCGCTTGCAAGCGACTCTCACGAGCCCAAGGAAACCACCGGTGTTTTAGAGCAGTTAATCGCCAAGTCTCTGGTGTCGAGCCGTCCCAAGGCCGGCCAACCGCTCTTTCGGCTGCTGGATACCACCCGGGCGTACGCGAAGGAAAAGCTCGCTGCATCTGGCGCGGCGAACGCGGCTGGTCTGAGGCACGCGAAATACGTACATCAGGCGTTAACGCCCCGCTCCTATGAACCGGGGGGAGAGCGACCGGGTGGTTGGGCTCATCGAGCGGAACTGCTGTCGGATGCCCGGGCGGCATTGGGGTGGGCTTACTCCGACGCCGCGGACTATGACCCTGAATTCCAAATATCCCTCGCATCCGTCTGTGCGCGGCTGTTTGTAGAACTAAACCTGCTTGAGGAATGTCGCGTATGGGCGGGTCGTGCGCTGGCCGTTTCGGAAAACGCTCTTAAGGATGGGGCCACGAAAGTGGAGCTACTGTGGGCTTTCGGGCACGCTGCGATGTCGACGGCGCGGAGCAGCAAAGAGAGTGAAGCAGCGTTGTGGCGCGGTCTGAAGCTGGCGCAAGAGATTGGCGATCTCCAGAACCAATTCCGGCTGCTCAGCCGACTACACGCCTTGCACCGCCGAACCGGAGATCCGCGATCGCTTCTCGAGGTCTCGTTGCTCGCCGAAGCCGTCGCGATCGAAATCGATGATCCGGCAGCGCTGGCCCGCGCACAATCCTTCCTTGGAGACGCCTACCACTTGAGTGGTGATCAGCGGCGTGCTTGGGAGCTGCAGCAAGCGGGGGCGGCCGCGGACGCCGCGATTCCAAATCTGCCGGTAGACCACTTTGCGAGTCCTCGCGGCGCGCAAAACCTGTCGTGTACTAACTTGTGGCTCCTTGGCTTTCCGGACCAAGCGATTGCTGTCGCGAACCGCTTAGCCGAGCCGAGCTCAAATTCCGACCTTGTATTGTACTGCGGAGGACTCTGTTTCGCTGCCCGCATCTATCACTGGGTCGGAGAGTTGAGCAGGCTGGAGGAGGTAATTGACCGGCTAGAAAACTACTCGCGCAAGCATCGGTTTGGGCCATTGCTCACGGGCTCCCGCGCGTTGAGAGGTGTTCTGCATGTTGCACTCGGTGCCGTGGACGAAGGTGTCAAGCTACTCCAGCCGGGGTTACTTGGCATGATCGCTGATCGTTTCGAGGTCCATAGCGGGCCCGTGGCAATCGCGCTGGCCGAGGGGATTGCGGCGCTGGGGCGGCCAGCGGATGCTCTCGCCTCGATAAACGCACGGATCGACGCTACCGCGGCGGCACAGGGCGACAGCTGGGAGATGCCGGAATTTATGCGCGTTCGGGGCGAGTTGCGGGCGCGAAACGGTGACTCATCGGGGGCAGAACAGGACTTTCTCGCCGCAATGGATTTGGCAGAACGACAATCGGCCTTGTCTTGGCGGCTCCGGGCCGCCTCCAGCTGGGTGCGCCACGCACGATATGGTGAGGCCGCGGCCATGGCCGTCGCTGAGTTACAGCGAACCTATGAACGCTTCGAGGAAGGGTTTGATACGGCAGACCTGCGCGCCGCCCGAGATCTTCTGCAGCGCTAGTATTGACGGAGGACGGCGGCACGCGCCCCTGCCGACGCTTGCAACATACAGCACAAGGTCTTGGCACCAACAGTGGCAATTGGTGATGGACCTTGGCAGGCCGTGGTGTCGAAGGTCACAGGCCGGCCGCTCGATTTGTCGCCGCTCGCAACGTCTAACGGTGTCTCACAACCCATAACGGGCATTTTCCCTGCTTCTGCGCGAACGTGGTCTGGGGCCAATTTCCAGTCTGGTCCGCGCAATTCAATGAGGTCAGGAGAAACGCGATGCGCAAGCCGCAAGGTTTCGAAGTCACCAATCCGGACCGGCGCCAGTTCTTGAGCACGGCAGCCGCGGGGATTGCGGCGGCAGGCGCCGCGAGCCTGTTTTCCGCCTATCCGTCGCAGGCTGCCTCGAACGACGGCATCCGCCCGTTCCATATTCATGTCCCGGAGGCGGAGTTGATGGATCTGCGCAAGCGCCTGGCGGCGACCCGGTGGCCTGACAAAGAGACCGTCGCTGATGAGTCCCAGGGCGTGCAACTGGCGGCCATGCAGGAAATCGTGCACTACTGGCACAAGGACCATGACTGGCGGAAGATCGAGGCGCGGCTCAATGCTCTGCCGCAATTCGTCACCGAGATCGACAGCCTGGACATTCACTTCATTCACGTCCGTTCGAAGCATGAGAACGCATTACCGCTCATCGTCACGCATGGCTGGCCGGGGTCGGTCATCGAGCAGCTCAAGATCATCGATCCGCTGACCAATCCTACGGCGCACGGCGGCAATGCGTCGGATGCATTCCATCTGGTGATTCCGTCCTTGCCGGGTTACGGCTTTTCGGGAAAGCCGGCTGCGACCGGCTGGGATCCTGCGCATATCGCCCGCGCTTGGGTCGCGCTGATGAAGCGCCTTGGATATGCGAAATTCGTCTCACAGGGCGGCGACTGGGGCGGCAATATCACCAACGTGATGGCTGAACAGGCGCCGCCAGAATTGCTCGGCATTCACGTCACCTTTCCCGAGACCATTCCTCCCGATGTCGGCAAGGCACTGCAGGCGGGCGGCCCGCCACCATCCGACCTCTCGGCCGAAGAAAAGCGCGCGTACGAGCAGCTAGTCAGGCTGCGTACAAAGAACCTGGCCTACGCTTTGGAGATGGGGACGCGCCCGCAAACACTGTACGCGTTCGCGGATTCTCCCGCTGGTCTTGCAGCGTGGATTCTTGACCATGGCGACAACTACGGTCAGCCGGCGTCGGCGATCATGTGGGCCGTGCTGGGGCACGCCGTCAATAGTCACTCGGCGGGCGCTCTTACCCGAGACGACATCCTCGACAACATCACGCTGTATTGGTTGACGAACACGGCGGTGTCCTCGGGCCGTCTCTTTTGGGAGAACAAGCGCCGCCTCTTGAGCGCGGTCAATGTCTCCATCCCGGCCGCCGTGACCGTCTTTCCTGGCGAAATCTATCAGGCGCCGCGGAGCTGGACAGAGCGCGCGTATCACAAGCTCATCTATTTCAACGAGGTCGATCAGGGCGGCCACTTCGCGGCCTGGGAGCAACCTGAGCTCTTCAGCGCAGAACTTCGAGCCGCTTTTAAGTCTCTGCGTCAGTCGACTTGAGCATTGTGAGTGGTGGGGACGAGCCCCCCTTCATCGGTGGTCATGTGTCACTTACGGCACAGCGAAATTCCTCGAGATCAATCGATTCGATTAACATAATTCAAAGCAGCCAAGGAGATTGGCCATGGCTACGTCAAAGGCTTCCGAAATCATCGATCGAGATCGGCGCCACTTTCTGAGCACCGCCGCGATCGGAGCCGCCGCAGCAAACGCCACGGGCCTTGCTGCCAGCCATCCGGCGGCGGCCGCGACGAGTGGCGACATCCGCCCCTTCCGGGTCAATTTCGCAGAGGAGGCGCTTGTCGATCTGCGCCGGCGCATCCACGCGACAAGGTGGCCTGACCAGGAAACGGTCATTGACGAATCGCAAGGCGTACAACTCGCGGCGATCAGGGAGGTCGCGCGCTATTGGGGATCGGACTACGATTGGCGCAAGTGCGAGGCGAAACTGAATGCGCTGCCGCAATTCATGACCGAGATCGATGGGCTCGAGATCCATTTCATTCATGTTAACTCGAAACACGAAAATGCGCTGCCACTCATCGTCACGCATGGATGGCCCGGCTCCGTCATCGAGCAGCTTAGGATTATCGCCCCGCTCACTGATCCCACAGCCCACGGCGCCAGCGCATCGGATGCGTTTCATCTAGTGATTCCGTCCTTGCCTGGGTACGGATTTTCAGCCAAGCCGACCACGCCCGGCTGGGATTCAGATCGCACTGCACGCGCTTGGGTCGTGCTGATGAAGCGCCTCGGATACACACGATTTGGGGCGCAAGG
Organism: Bradyrhizobium sp. CSA207; assembly: GCF_029051685.1. Lineage (GTDB taxonomy): Bacteria > Pseudomonadota > Alphaproteobacteria > Rhizobiales > Xanthobacteraceae > Bradyrhizobium. The sequence goes on from NZ_JAACFT010000014.1 coordinate 65,513, forward strand.
CGGTGATTTGGGCGGCGGTATCTGCACTGCGATGGGCAGACAGGCACCGCCGGAATTGCTGGGCATTCACACCAACTTCCCGGGTACCATTCCCCCGGACATCGCAAAAGCGCTGCAGGTTGGCAATCCGCCGCCATCGGGTCTTTCGGCCGACGAGAAGCGCGCCTACGCCCAGCTCGCGATTCTGTTCGCGAAGAAGCGCGCTTACGCCCAAATGATGACGACACGCCCGCAAACGCTGTACGGATTGGCGGATTCGCCGATCGGCCTGGCGAGCTGGCTTCTTGACCACGGCGACGGCTATGGCCAGCCAGCCGCGGCAATCATGTCGGCTATTCTCGGGCGCACGATAAACGGACATCCGGCAGACGGCCTGACACGCGACGACGTGCTGGACGACATCACCCTCTATTGGTTGACCAACACAGCGGTTTCTGCGGCGCGCTTCTATTGGGAGAATCGCATCAACCTCTACAACGCCGCCGACGTCTCCATCCCGGCGGCCGTCAGCGTCTTTCCCGGCGAGAACTACCCGGCGCCGCGGAGCTGGACAGACAAGGCCTATCACAAACTTATCTATTTCAACGAGGTCGAGAAGGGCGGGCACTACGCCGCCTGGGAACAACCTCAGCTTTTGAGCGCAGAGCTGCGCGCCGCCTTTAGATCGCTGCGTCAGTCGATTTGAGAATAACAGCGCGTGCCGTGTGCGCGCCGTCCCTCCACCAACATCGAGGCAAGAATCATGAAAGCATCCGGCTACGTCAACGGCAAGTTGGAGGCCGGCGCCTGGACTGAGTGCCAAAATCTAACAGCGTATCACAACGCCTAACTTCGTTTGATCGCCGGCTTCCCGCATGATGACCAAGTCTTCACACACATGGAAAGGAAACAAAAATGGAACGTCTTATTCAGGTTGCGATCACCGCTTCAGCGTTGACCGCCACGATGGCATGCGGCGGTGTGCAGGCCGCTGAAAAGCCCACAATCGCTCTCGTCCACGGCGCGTGGGAAGAGTCGAACGTGTGGGGTAACGTAACGCCGAAGCTCAAGGCCGACGGCTACAAGGTCATCGTTATTACGATGCCCGGACGCCCCAACAATCCGGTGCCTGTCAACAAGATAAGCCTGGACCTCTATCGCGACACGATCATCAAATCGATCGCCAAAGAGAGGCATCCCGTCGTTCTCGTGGGACACAGCTTCGCCGGCATGACCATCTCTGCCGTCGCCGAAGCCGAGCCATCCAAAATAAAGACGTTGGTCTATCTTGCTGCCTACTTGCCCAAGAACGGACAGTCTCTGCTGGATCTCGGCAACTCCGACAAGGACAGCAAGATCGGACCGTTCCTCAAGATCATGAAGGATCAGGGAATTGCCGTCGTCGATGGGGCCGGTCGTGCCGATCTGTTTTGCAATTTGTGTCCGCCGCAATTGCGCGCGGCTGTTCCGAACCTGATTGTCGATGAGCCATTGGCACCGCTCGTGACCCCAGTTCATCTGACGTCGGATCGGTTCGGAAAAGTCGACAAAGTCTATGTTCACACGGCGCAGGATGTTGTCGTGAGCCCGAGCCTGCAGGCGTCCATGCTAATGGCAACCCCCGTGCGCCTCGAGTTGACGCTCGATACCGGCCACACCGCGTTTCTCACCGATCCGGATGGCGTAGCGGCTGCCATCGAGAAGGCGGCGAGTCCGGTCGAGATCGGCGCAAACGCCAGGTAGCAGCCAGAGACGCGTCACCGGATCGAACAAGTCGTTCGTCGAAATCACGCCGGGCGGGGTGAAACGCCGCCCGGACACGTCTCCCGAGATTCGAGGAATTCGTACAATGAGCGAAAGCGAACCGGAATCTCCGACCCTCTCGCGCAGGCGCATGCTAAACCTCGCATCCGCCAGCATCGGAACCCTGGTTGCGAGCCCGGCGCTGGCGGATACGCTTGCCGACGTGCCGCCGCGCGAGCCCGGCGCGGATCTCAGCGCCCACAGCGAACGGTCGAAATTCGTACAGATCGGCCGCATTCCCGAGGCTGGACCGGGCAAGCGCAAGGTCGATCCGGACGAGGCGATCAATTCCAAGACACCTCTCCAGAAGCTGGTCGGAAGCATCACGCCTTCGGACCTGCATTACGAGCGCAGCCATTCCGGTGCCCCCGAACTCGATCCTGACAAACATCGCCTACTGATCCACGGCTTGGTGCAAAAGCCGCTGGTCTTCAGCGTCGACGACCTCAAGGCGATGCCATCGGTCTCGCGTGTCGTCTTCATCGAATGCACCGGGAACGGATGGGAGAACTGGAAGAAGGCCGACCCGAACCTGACCGTGCAGAACACGCATGGTCTCGTCAGCACCAATGAGTGGACGGGCGTGCCGCTCAAATTCCTGGTCGACCTCGTGGGTATCGATCGTGGCTCGAGGTGGATGCTGGCCGAGGGGGGCGACGCGGCCGGCGTTGCCCGCAGCATCCCGCTCACGGACGAAATCCTGGACGAAGCGTTCGTGGCCTATGGCCAGAACGGCGAGCCGCTGCGGCCCGCACACGGCTTTCCGATGCGGCTGGTAATGCCAGGGTTCGAGGGCAACCTCAATATCAAATGGCTACGCCGGATGAAGTTCGGCGATCAACCCTGGATGACGCGCTGGGAAACCGCGCGCTATACCCAGCTTCTGGCCAATGGCAAGGCGCGGCAATTCCAGCTTCGGATGGAGACCAACTCGGTCATCACCTCGCCATCGGGAATGATGGAGATTCGCCCGGGCTACAACCGCATTACCGGCATTGCGTGGAGCGGCCATGGCAAGATCGCGAGGGTCGAGGTAAGCACCGACGGCGCGAGGAGCTGGAAGCAGGCGCAGTTGAGCCATCCCGTGCTGCCGAAAGCGCAGACCCGCTTCCAGATCGACTGGGACTGGGACGGCAAGCCCACGAAGATCGTCAGCCGCTCCACGGACGAGAAGGGCAACGTCCAGCCTGATCGCGGCTCCTTCATTGCGGAAATGGGGAGGAACGCGCTGTTTCACTACAACGCACAACAGACCTGGAGCATCGATGAGGCCGGGAGGATTCGCAATGCGCTTGCCTGAGACGCTTTTCGCCAGCTTCGCGGTCGCGGCCGCCTGCATCGCACCGGCGCTTGCCTACGACTTCGGACGCCGCCCAACGCCCGACGAGATCAGACTGTGGGACATCGACGTGCGGCCTGACGGTAAGGGCCTTCCCGAAGGCAGCGGCGCCGTCGCCCGCGGCAAGCAAGTGTTCGAGGAGAACTGCGCCGCGTGCCATGGCGATGGCGGCCAGGGCGGCATCAAAGATCGATTGGTCGGCGGGCAGGGCACGCTGGCGTCGGATATGCCGGTCAAGACTGTCGGGAGCTTCTGGCCCTATGCGACGACGCTGTTCGATTACATCCGCCGCGCCATGCCATATCCCGCGCCTGGTTCGCTCAGCGACGACGATACCTATGCCGTGACCGCCTACATTCTCAGCCTCAACGGAATCATTTCCGCAGATGCCAGCCTCGATAAGGCGTCGCTCCCGCAAGTCAAGATGCCAAATCGCGACGGCTTTATTCCCGAGGCGGAGTTCGGCCCGACCCGGGGCGCTGGAAGGAAATGAGATGGCGCTTCGCCGAGCGGGCGATAATCGCCTTCGCACTGACTGCACTGATTGAACTAACAGGAGCACGAGCAATGGCGACAGAGGGACTGATCACGATACGCAGCGGCCATGGATCGGAAGAGACGATGAACAGGCTGGAGGCCGAAGTCAGGGCCAAGGGCATGACGGTGTTCGCCCATATCGACCATGCGGCGGGCGCGGCCGCCGTGGGGCTGGCGCTCCGGCCGACCGATCTCTTGATCTTCGGTAACGCAAACGGCGGCACGCCGCTGATGCAATCGGTGCAGACAATCGGGATCGACCTGCCGCTGAAGGCGCTGGTCTGGCAGGACGCCTCGGGCGCGATCTGGCTTTCGTACAACGACCCGCATTTTCTTGCGGAACGCCACGGCCTGGATGATGCCACCAAGGCCGCCATCGAAACGATGTCGGCCGCGTTGAAAGCGATCGCGACCAAAGCGACGGCAACGCCGTGAACTCATGGAACAGGAGGCTTGCCATGGGTACCACCTCTCACACCGGTCGACGATGTCGGCGAGTTCTACCGACAGGCCGGGGCAATCGATACGCCGTTCACCCCGTTGCTGCATGGATTCCGACAGACGCTCCTAGCCATGCGCCGGTTTGGTGCCAGTGACAAGCACAGCAATACGGAGGTCTAAATGTCTTCACGTCAGCACGCCATGACGCGGCGCCGCTTCTGCCTGTGCTGCGCGGCCGCCACGACCGTCGCCGCAAGAGGCGGCTGGCTCAGTCCTTCGCAAGCCTATGCGGAGGCCCGCACCCTCGTGGACCTTATCCGCGACGATGCCGCCAAAGCGCCCATCAAGGTTCACAAGCTGCGCAGCGATGTCTGCATTCTGGAAGGGTCGGGCGGCAATATCGCGATGCTGGCCGGCACCGACGGCAAGGTGTTCATTGACGGTGGGATCACCGCCACGAAGCGGCGGATCCTGGAAGCCGCCAACAGCCTGAGTCCTGATCCGATCAAGCATCTGATCAACACCCATTGGCACTTCGATCACACCGATGGCAATGAATGGCTGCACGGTGAGGGAGCGGCGATCGTCGCGCATGAGAACACCCGCAAGCATCTGCTGGCGGCGCAACGGGTCGAAGACTGGAACTTCAATTTCCCGCCTTCGCCGCCCGCGGCCATTCCGGCCGAGGTGATCTCCGCGGAGAAGACGCTGATGCTGAACCGCACCACGCTTCGCCTGAAACCCTACGGCCCAGCGCACACCGACGGCGACATCTCGGTCTCGTTTGCCGAGGCCGATATTCTTCATACCGGCGATACCTTCTGGAACGGCATCTATCCTTTCATCGACTATTCGACCGGCGGCAGCATCGGTGGGATGATCAAAGCGGCGGAATCCAATGTCGCCGCAGTCGGCAACAATACCATCGTGATCCCCGGCCACGGCCAACCCGTCAGCAACAAGGCGGAGCTCTCGGCCTATCGCGACATGCTGGTTGCCATTCACGAGAACGTCACCCGGCTGAAGCAGCAGGGCCGCTCGATCGAGGAGACGGTCGCGGCCAGGCCGACGGCGGCGTTCGACGCAAAATGGGGTCAGTTCGTCATCACGCCGGAATTTTTCACCCGACTGGTTTACCACGGCGCTTGAGAGCGAAGGAAACCGGAGAGGGGTATTGGAGCATCTCTCATGAATGAAATCGCCGGTGACGGCCGACCTTCCATCGAAGCTGCAAGTCCGCAGCGCAGCCAGGTCGGCATCTGGGTCACGATAGCCGTGCTAGGGTTGCTTCTGATCGCCTCTGCTGTGATTGCCTATGTCGGTTGGACGATCAGCGATGCGGCCGTGCCGGATTCTGGTTACGTCGCCATGGGATTCGGTGTTCTGTTTTCCTTGCTTGTCGGCATCGGCCTCATGGCGCTCATCTTCTACAGCAGCCGGAAAGGGTATGACGAGCCAGCGGTGCTGATCGAAGAGCCTGGCGCCAATTTCGATGATGTCCAAAAGCCTTCATCCAAGTGATCAGATTCCGCTTTGGAGGGCGGGTTTACTTGGTGGAGATGATCGAAGGCGAGCATGCTGAGCCAATCGACGAGGTCGGTTTAACGGTCGTTTACCCCTGAGACGCGAGGACAAAGATGCATATCAAGGTCCCGATCGTTCCTGCTTCTTTCTTCGGCGTCGTTCTTGGCGTCGCGGGGCTCGGCAACGTCTGGCGCCAGGCCCACCGCCTCTGGGATCTGCCGGCCGTTATTGGCGAGGCGCTCGTGTTCGCGGCCGTCGCGGCGTGGGCGATCCTGCTCGTCTTGTACTTGCTCAAGACGGTTGCAGCCCCTCATGAGACGCTTGCTGAGGCGGCTCATCCAGTGCAGTGCTGCTTCATCGGCCTCATCGGCGTCGCCACGATGATTGTCGCGGCAGGCATCCTACCGTATTCACGGATGATGGCCGAAGTTCTCCTCATTGCCGGCGCCTTGTTTACGTTCGGTTTTGCAGTGTGGAGAACCGGAGGATTGTGGTTCGGCGAGCGCGATCACACCGCGACGACGCCCGTGCTCTACCTCCCGACCGTAGCAGGCAGCTTCGTATCCGCGGCTGTTTGCGCCATTTTCGGCCACTCCGACTGGGGCCAGCTTGCGTTTGGCGCGGGGATCTTTTCGTGGCTCGCGATCGAATCCGTGCTCGTTCATCGTCTTCTGACCCAGCAGAGCCTGCCAGAAGTACTGCGACCGACGTTGGGCATCCAGCTCGCGCCTGCGCCAGTTGGTGCGGTAGCCTATCTGAACCTGTCTCCTGGCCCACCGGATATCTTCGCCCATGCCCTGATCGGATATGGACTGTTGCAGGCGCTGGTGCTGCTTCGCCTGATTCCCTGGATCAGGAAGCAGCCGTTCTCGATGTCTTATTGGGCCTTCACCTTCGGCGCGACTGCACTGGCCTGGGCGCCGTTGCGGCTCATTCAGTTCGGTGATCGCGGCGCGATGTCCGAGCTTGCGCCGGTTCTGTTTGTCGCAAGCAACCTGGTCGTGGGACTGATCGCGATTGCAAGCCTATGGCTCATCGTTCGCGGCAAGCTCGGGCTCAAGCAGCGCGTGATTTATGCCCCGACCGCAGCGCCAAGGACACCCGTTGGGTAATATCGCCCATCCGGCCAGAACCGAGGATCGCGAATCGCGCAGTGGTGTCCATTGCAAAAAAACCGCTTCGGGGACGTGCCAAGCTGAATGACGTTCTTAGGAATTGCCATGGCAGATCTAATCGGCTGCCGGCGGCGCTCAGGTTGGTCTACTCTCGATACCGTCGCAAAATGATCAAATCGACTCGCCGCCACCAGATGATCACGCGAGGTAGCCGGAAACTCCGTCCCACAATAACTTGAGCGCCGTCACGACCAGCAATCCGTAGCAGAGCCGATAGATCCGGCGTTGGTCCAGGCTTCGGTGAAGCCGCCAACCAGCCCATATGCCGGTGGGAATGGCGAGCACGCAAAGAGCCATCAATGTCCAGATGCTGGCTGTCGGCTTCACCAGAAGGAGCCACGGCACCGCCTTGTTGCCCACCGTGAAGAACAGACGAGTCGTCCCCGCGTAGACGTCCTTGGTGAGTCCTAAAGGCAGCAGATACATCGCAAGCGGAGGTCCGCCCGAGTGCGCCACCATCGTGGTGGCTCCCGAGGCGAGACCGGCAGTAAGCGCCTTCGGCGCCGAACGCGGACGAATCCTGACCTCTGCGCCCGCCACAAGCCATAGCCCGATGAAGATCAGGTAATGGCAGACATCGCGATCGCGATGGCGCGGTGGTCCAGGAAGCGGAATAGGAGATAGCCTAGTCCGATACCGCTCACGAGCCCCGGTAACAGCGGCAGAAGGTCCGCTTTCGATCACGTCGATGGCTTCCAGTAGCGCAGGGCGAACAAATCCATCGCGATGAACAGGGGCGCGAGGAGACCGCCCGCGGTGACCGGATCCATCGCGGTCGACAACAGCGGGATGCCAATGATGGAGAAACCGCCCCCGAACGCGCCCTTCATGAAGCAAATCAGAAAGACACCGGCAAAAGCGACCAGAACCGCCAAGTGTCAGCTCCATTGCGCGACCTCCGCGGTTGGCTTCCGGTGGCGCCGATTTTGCTCCATCGCGGCGGCGAAGGTTGTCATCCGTTCGTCCGCCTGGCCAGAAAGCGTGAAGAGGCCAGTGACAGAAGTTTCAATCTGGAGACGGACCAGGCCAATGTCCTGCAGTGCGCAGTCGTCGAGACCGTGAAGGCATGCAATAGTGCTCCGACGGGCGAGATAGCTCACGATCCCGTCGCAAGCGGCGCTGAGTAGCCAATAAAATGCGCCAGGCCGCTTCATGACAACGGGCAGGACGACGTTTGAAAGCATGGCAGCCATTCTACTCTCCGATGCTCCGAAAGGCGTCGCCAACTCGCCGCCCGACGCTCATTTCCTCAATGAATCGCATTACGATGCCAGATGATTCGGTGTGATGAGTCTGCCATTGGATCAGCAAGGTTGGCTGACACCGGCGGCTGGCCAGAAGTCAGTGACCCGCCGCCTCCGGTATCATCCATAAGGAGATCGTGTACCAGAGGCCATCGCCCGACCTGCGCTGGTACGCGACGAAGCTGGCATCATCGCTGTGCTGCATTTCGTAACGATAGTGTTCGATATGCCTTGTCATTTAACTCTCCTTGTCAGTGTTAGAGACAGGCCGCTCGCCTTGCCCCCAAGGAGATCGATTGGACGGCCAACGTTTGAAATGGCTCTACGTGGAAGGGGTCCTTCCGCGTAGCGGAAGCTCCGTCGACAGGGCTCGGCGGGCCGCTCGCAAGCCATGCCGGCCTTCCGAAAGCCGGGGTGATGTGGCAAAATCGAAAAGTAGTCTTCCTAACCATGGAAGGGAATTCGATGGATCGCCTGGAAGCGATGTCGACGTTTCTGAGCGTGGTAGAGCAGGGCAGCTTGTCCGCGGCCGCACGGCGTCTGAAAACGCCGCTCACAACCGTCAGCCGCAACGTTTCCGAACTAGAGTCTCACCTGCGGACGAAGCTCTTCAACCGATCGAGCCGTCAGCTGGTGCTGACGGATGCGGGCAGTTCGTACCTTGCGGCGTGCAAGCGCATTCTCGCGGATGTCATCGAAGCGGAGCGTACAGCGTCAGGTGAGTACACTGCACCTACAGGCGAACTGGCTGTGACCACGCCATTGGTGCTTGGGCGCATCATTCTCATGCCGATCATCGTGGACTTCCTCAAGACCTATCCGGATATCAAGGTTCGGATGATTCCCACGGATCAAAAGCTGAGCCTGGCTCAGGAGCAAATCGATGTCGCGGTGCGCATCGGCGAGTTGCCGGATTCGAGCTTGGTCGCGGTAAGGGTCGGAAGAACGCGCCGGGTGGTGTGCGCCAGTCCCGCCTATCTGGCTGCTCGCGGAACGCCGCGCACTCCGGAAGATCTAGTCGAGCATGATTGCATCAGCTATGCCGGCTTTTCACTGCCCGATGCCTGGACATTCGTCAGAGACAAGATGACCATAGCGGCGCCGGTGCGTACGCGGCTCATCGTCGGCAGCGCTGAAGCGGCTTGTGCCGCAGCTCGTGCTGGCTTAGGCATTTCCTTCGCCTTTGCGTATCAAATCGAGGCTGGTCCGCAGGAACAAGCATTGAAAACCGTGCTGGATGAATTCCAGCCGCCATCAATGCCGGTCAATTTGGTGTATACCGCGAACCGGTTTTTGCCGATCAAGGTACGCGCGTTTCTAGACTTTGCCGCGCCTCGGCTGAAGCGAATCTTCGCGGATTAGCAGCGTCACGGTACGAGCCCCGCTATTTGTGAGATGCGGCCCCATTTGGCCCCAAAAGCGGATCGTGTGCGCGCTTCTTCCGCTGACCTGAGATTATTAGTTCTCGGTCCTGGCCTTCCGAAACTTGGAAGGATGTCTTCCGATTTACACGCCTGCTGACTGAGATGCTTCGTCCCATCTGCCAACCAGGACCTGCCGAACACGGCATTACAGTTGGAGGCGAATATGGGTGAGGTTATCCAATTTATTCCGAAGGCTGAGCGCGAACGAATCCGCCTGATACGCGAAGCCCGCGCAATTTACGACAGCGTCTTTCCGCCGTCCGGTTTGGACAATGGGCAAGCCGTCGACGCAGGTCATTCGGTCAATGGAGCCAAGTTTCACCAGGGCGGCGAAGTGCTTTCGTAACAACAAGCTGGCCGGATGGCCGCTTCATTTCTCGAACTGATAGGAGAAGTTGCTATGTCAATCCGCAAGATCCTTTTTGCCACGGCATTCGGTATTGCCTCTCTGGCGGGCGCGCGTGCCGATAGCCTACGTCCGATCGAGGGCAAGAGCATCGACCTCGGCGAGATATCGGGCATCGCTTACTACACTGTCGAGCGGGACGGCTTTCACGTCGTTGCCACTCTTGCGCAGGGCCAAGCGGGAACGCCGATCCGTGTCGTCTCTGTTCTTGCACCTGGTCAGCGCGTGGTTCTCTCAACGGCGCAACAAGGGCGAGCAATCGAGATCGTCCGGAAGGACGATAGCGTACTGGTTCGCAAGGCGAACACGGCCACGGAGTGAACTTCAGTCGAAATTGGGAATGGAAGAAGGGAACTGCAGATGTCCATCATCCACCTTCATGGAACGTCAACTGGTACGCCCGAGCAGTACGTCGCCGGACTGACCGATTTCGGGCCGGGTCGCTCGAGGCTCTTTGGCAACAGCGCCGACGCATACCTCAAGGTGCATCACCGGGGCGGCTTGCAGGCCGATGTCACGGAAGGCTCGGGCGGAATCTGGGAGCGTCTGCATTACGACTGGTCGGACCCCAAGCGCGTCGTACTCACGACGACCGACTCCAACGTATGGGGTGTGAATCGGCGCCGGGGTCACGTCGCTTGAAGTACCGGCAGTATTCGTCTGAACGAAATTAAGAAAGCCTCGTTGGGGTGGGGTCACGATCGGCGCCGATCGGGACCCACCTCAACGCAGAGTCGGTCAGGTGCGACAAGGAATTGCCGCCGTTAGTTCAACGGGCCGAGTTCGGCGCCGATTGACAGCTTGCGGTCTGTCTCTGGCCATACGTCGCTGTGGGACCAATCGGATTATGCCGACTCTAACGCAGCGATCGCCGCGGCCAGAGCCCGTTCAGAGGCCATGGTCGGCATAATCCCGAGGTCGGCATAGTAGAGATTGCACATGAATCGCTACCCCGGATCCTCGCCGTTCTTGTGGCTGGCGATCCAGGCGGTCTGGATGGCATCAGGTCGCTTGACCTTGTACTTGGCGAGGTCTTCTTCGGTCAGTTGCAAGGCGATGTGATGGGCGAAGATACGATGGTTGCCGTCCAGCGGGCTCAGGCCGCTGGCGATCGGAAAGAGCACGGGGGGACGTTCGAATTCTCCGGTAGTCGTCACGATCTTCAATTGGCGTTGAAACCGAGCGGGACTGTTGTCGCCGCCGAAGCCGTTGTCCTTACCTTCGACCAACGCATCGTACATGTTGTTCATCGTCTTGCGGCCGTCGATGGACAGCTTGTCGAAGCTACAGTCGCGCTTCTCCTGCGTCCAAGTCACGTCCTTCCACCACGACACCGGGTGCGTGAGCAGCAGCTTCCAGCGTCCCGTCAGCGGCTCGGATGGAGGCCAGCTCATGCCGGTTTGGTTGGCGAGCTTGAGAAGCCACTGATCGATAACGTCGTCGGGCCAGTCGGGCAGATTCTTCTTGATGTCCTGCAATGTCGTCATGCGTCGGATCCGTGTTTCGAGTCCTTGTGCGGCGGCTTCTCGTCATCGGTGTGCCGCGGGCGTTGCGTCAACTGTAGCAGCGTCGCCGCCGGGCGGCGATTCGCCTTGGCGCATTTGCTGCATCGAAGCCGGCTCGCCAGGTCATGCACGAAAGTTGTCGGCGGATGGCGTAGCGCGGCCATAACGACGTCCCGCTTCATCTTGCAGCGCGAGCATTCGATTTCGAGCCAGGAATAGCTGCCGTTTATGGCTTGGTCGATCGTCGGCGATGGGTCGATCGGTCCTCCGTCGGCCCACATCCTCTCATTCCACGATTCGCAGAGCAGCTTGTCGGCCTGTCGGATGAGGGTCTCGCCCTTGGCGCGGGCTTCGGCAGACTGGCCAGCGAGAATCGTCGTCATCGTGCGCGCCCTCCCCAATTCCTTGGTGAGCGCCTTGCGGTCGCCGCCGCTGAGGGGCGTCGGGTGATGTTTCGGTGCCATGGCAGCATCCAGTTCCGGCCGCGCCGGCGACTACTCGAACGCAGGCCAGCAGCCGTCTTCCTCGTGGCGCCCGGTCCGCTGCGTGCAGGTATTCTCCAAGAGTCGCCGCCCGACATCCTTCCAGAGCGTCTCCCGACCATCGAGGCGGACGCCATCGACCTTCTGAATCTCGACGACCCTGGCGCAGCGCCGGCACCCCACCCTCAGAATATGTTGAGGAATTTGGCTCAGCCGCAGCGCCCCTCCGGAGGGGCCCGACCTGCTCTCTGCGCGAGGGTCGTCCAGAAGCGCCTGCCAGTATTCCGGCGGCAGATCAGCTTCCGGAGCCAATTCGGGCTCCCGAGGCACGTTTCTGCCGACGAGAGCGGCCATCTTATCCATCTCCTTCGGGTTCGGCATGCGCCAGGTCGCGGGTCGGTCCAGTCATGCTCCATAGAACATAACAGGAACGAAAGAGTCGATAGCCGACGTGAAAAATATCTCTTGTGGGCCCGTCCATGCTGTCGGAACCATGCCCTCCCGTTCGTCTTGAGTCCGAGCCGTCCCGAACTGGAGTTCTGCGTAACATGGCCCCGAGAGCCAACTGGAAAGGCTTCTTGCGTCTGTCGCTCGTCACCTGTCCGGTGGCTCTCTACCCGGCGACATCGGAATCCGAAAAGATCTCGTTCAATCAGCTCAATCGAGCGACCGGTCACCGGATCAAGTACGTGAAGGTCGACGCCGATACCGGTGACGAGGTCGCGAACGAGGACATCGTTAAGGGCTACGAGCTCGACAAAGGGCAGTACATCGAGGTCACGAAGGAAGAGCTTGAGGAGCTAGCTCTGGAGTCGACGCGAACCATCGAGATCGACGAGTTCGTCGACAAGGCCGACATCGATCCGCGCTATCTGATCCGTCCGTACTACCTGCGTCCCGACGGCAAGGTCGGTCACGACGCCTTCGCGGTGATCAGGGAGACCATCCGGGAGATGGACAAGGTGGCGATCGGCCGCGTGGTTCTCACCAACCGCGAGCACATTATCGCGCTCGAGCCGTTGGAGAAGGGTCTCGTCGGTACGCTGCTGCGCTACCCCTACGAGGTCCGCTCCGAGCAGGAGTACTTCGACGAGATCCAGGACGTCAAAGTCACCAAGGACATGCTCGACCTCGCAAGGCACATCGTCAACCAGAAGACGGGCACGTTCGACCCCGAGAAATTCGAGGATCATTACGAGACCGCGCTGGTCGACCTGATCAACCAGAAGCGCGCAGGCAAGACCATCCGCCCGAAGGAGCGGCCCAAAGGCGAAAACGTGGTCGATCTGATGGAGGCGCTGCGGCAGAGCGTCGGTCGGGAGGCGGCGCCGGCGAAGGCAGCAGAGCCCGCCAAGAAGCCGCGCAAGGTGGCGGCGGGCCAGAAAGAGATGTTGATGCCGATCCAAGGCAAGAAGCCGGCGAAGGAAGCAGCGGCGAAGAAACCCATGACGGGCCAGCGGCGGAAGTCGGCTTAGTCGGTTGTGTCCGGGGCACCGGTGGTGCATCAGGAAGTTGCGGCTCAACGCGTGATTAAGGTGCTTCGACTGGACGCTTTGATGACCTTCATCGGCATCGTCTCGGGTGCGCACGGCCTGCTTAGGCCGGAGGCTCTGCGCATGCTGGCCCATGTCGATCACATCATTCACGGCGGCGACATCGGCGATCCCGAGATCATCACCGCGCTGCGGAGAATTGCCCCCGTCACTGCGATCAGGGGGAACGTGGACACGGGCGATTGGGCCACCGAATTTGCCGAAACCGCTGTGATCGTGTCTCCATCGGAGTCTTTTGAGGTGATCCCGCAAACTCATCCTTGACTCCCCTAGGTTCGGCAGCTTGTTTTTCGAGTTGTTCGTCAGGCCGGGAAATGTTGACGTCTTTTTGGGCCATAAGGACGTTGAACCCGTTGACCAAATCTCTATTTTCCGAGCAGGAGATCTATCATTTTGAAGTCGACCCGCGACAGTCCAAGCGTACCGGTACAGCCGAACGTCAGGCGGCGTGCGGTCTTGGAAGCGGCACGGAAACTTGGTCTGCTCGGTGGCGAAAGCCGTCGGATCGGCGGCCGCGTTTGGCGAGATCTGGTGGCAGCCGCGAAGAAAAAATCCGGCATAACGTCCGACACCGAGCTTATCGAGTACGCGCTGGCGGAGGTGGCGCTCGAAGATGACTTCGGCACGAGACTCATCCGTCGCAAAGGCCGGGTCGCGAAAGACGTCGACCTTGAGTTTTGATCTGCGCCGTGCGCTGCGGCGTGAACGATCGGAACATCACGTTGCCGCTTGCCTGCTGATATTCTCTGACGGCGACGAACTCCGTCGTATGAACGCGCGCGCTGGCCGCGCAAAGACGGTTCTGGTCGCCCGTCTGCGGCAGGAGTTGACCTAGCCTGAACCAAGCGGCACCGGAACGAAGGGGGCACGAGGAAGTCCCACCGGGGGCGACCTCAGTGGGCCGACCTAACGACCTCGTTGAGAAGATTAAAGATGGATCGTGATCACCTTCTGAATGAACTGCTTCCGTATCGCATGCATGCAGTTGAAACGCTCAACTTGGCGCTCAACCTCAACACCAGGTGGGGCGCGGCTCCCATGACGCTCTATGCGAGCGACAAGTTGGTGGTCGAAGGCACTCTACACGGCTTCACAAATCCCTGCATCGAAGCCGGGATGATGCACTGCCGTGCGCTGCTGGAGTTTCTGGGGTTGTGCGACAAGAACGGCAGGCTCGGCAACATCAAGAAGCGTCGCTCAACCGACATTGGGATAGAAGACTTCAACACATCGTCCGGCGCGCCGCTCAAAAAGGTGAGTCCTGCTGACGCCGCAGGCCGCTATCCCGGCCCGAGCGGTGAAGCTGAGAATGCGCTATTCGCAGTCTTTCAAGTGACGAACAAAGGACTAGCTCACGTGACCGAGAACTTGAACGACAGTCCGGAGCATGCCCGGCTGATCGAAATCGCAAGTCGAGGCACCCCAGTGCTAATGGTGGGCTGTTTCTACAAGCCGATGGGCTTGCCTGCTCCGAACCACAAGCTCACCCACCGGCCTCACGCCGACTGATCGGTTGGTTGGCCGTTTGTGAGGCTCTGAACAGCGCCTCGACCATTCGGCCACGATGCGGAGAGTATCAAAGATACGAAGAACCGGCTCCGACAATAGGCTTCGCAGGCCGGACGCCGGTACGCCTATGGCGGAATCCGAACGCCTCGGCTGCCCGACGGATTTCTTTGCCGAGAGTCTGGCGCTCCGCGCGGGTGGGATTACCGAATCGAGCGCGGACCAGCGGAACGAAAACATGAAACGGCACGGCGCCGTATTGGAGGGTCGTCGTAAATACGTTGCGGATGGTCGGCTCTTGAAGGAAGGCGCGATACTTGCGTGAGGGCTTCATCTGAAGACTCCAATTGTGAATGGGCGGCTGGACATACACCGTTCTGCGCTGATGCCAAGGGGCGCCGCCAACTATTTCAGGCAAGGGGTATAGCGTTTGTGCGCCGCGTCAGCCGAATAGGTCTCAGAGGCAGCCGCCGCGGGCCCGCGAAGAGCCCGATCGCGATGGCGACCGTCGCAGCGGGTGGACGCGAGAAGCGTCACAGACCGAAACGAAAGGCCGCCTGGGAATGGCGCGCACCCGACGATCACCATCACGAAGCCGTTCAGCGCATGTTGCGACCGCCGCACGCAATCGGAGATGTTGCGGGTACCCGTTTGCAGGGGGCGGCTTGTCATGCCTGCTTGCTGGTCCTCGAGACCTCCTGTAATGCGCGGAACACCCGGCTGCACCGAGGACTGCTGACCCGAACGGTTCTGGGCGATGGATTTTCGTTGCTGGGTTAAGGCAGATCCGCTTCAACATAATATTCCGGAGGGCCTAGGCAGGGGCCACCAGAACTCCCGGCGTGTACGGGCGTCTTCGACCTTCTTGAAAGCAGCGACTTGCATTTCCGAGATTTGACTAGGCGGCATCATCTAGAGTTGCTTCAATCTTGGAAACCTGCAGCCAATTTACCCAGCTTCGGAGGAAATTTCGGTAGTCGGTTTCCTTAATTCTCAGGAGATTGAGCCCGACCAGCACCGGTCGATCCTCCTCCTTCTCTTTGCGATAGCGTCCACTAACAAACAGATACATGCTCACTGGAGCTTCATAGGCATAGCGA
Source organism: Bradyrhizobium sp. CSA207 (assembly GCF_029051685.1). GTDB lineage: Bacteria > Pseudomonadota > Alphaproteobacteria > Rhizobiales > Xanthobacteraceae > Bradyrhizobium. Next base: position 81,531 of record NZ_JAACFT010000014.1, read on the forward strand.
CCGTTGCCATTGAGGTAAGCGATCCCACCATGGGCCAGCGCGTTCCTTAGAGCGCTGCACCATTTTGAAGTCTCCAGATCGCCAGCGCTGGCGTGGGCCAGCGGCGAAGCTAGTATTTCAGCATATTGCTCCGGTAAACCGCTCGAGATGTTGAACACCTCGGATTGGCAATAGCTCCACACGTCTGGCGCAAAGAAGGGAGCGTCCTCCAACTTCTGCCCCCCTAGATCTCGCCAGACCGTGGCCGCGAGGTGTGGGTCAACATGCCTATCGTCGGCATACCCTTGGTCTTGCTTAGAACTGTGCCGTTCGATCCTCTCAATCGGTAAATTGACGATTGGATACGACATCGAAATCAAAAATGTGCTGGTGAGAGGGCCGAGGTCGCGCCGGTCCGACTGAAAGACCCCCTCCACATACGGCCAAAGGCCGTCGATGAGTTGCAAACATCGGCTTGGGACTTCGCGGCTATAGTGTGCTGGGTTACCCATCCGACTCTCCTCTTCTAAGTTCGTGGCTTGATCAGCGCCTGTTAGGGCATACTATCACCGTGCGAGGGAGCGAGGCATGACCGAAGGTATTATCAACGTGCTCGACGACAAGGAAGACTGGTTTAGACCAACTTGGCAGGGCTGGCACAGCTACGACCAGTTCGTGCAGTCCGTTAAGTCTGACTTGCGCTACGTTAGATCGCCGTCTGCCAACGGCTTCCTTGACGAGGTGCTGGCGTCGTGCCTCAGTCGGAAGCTCACTATTCCGAAGGACCCGCATCTTTTGGAGAGCACGTCTTGGGTATGAATGAGGGCTACTATGACTGCTGCAGCCGAGAAACCGGCTCCAAAGGAGCTAGGCAATGATCTGCAGAAGGTGGCCGATTTGCTCGGCGGGCCGCGCATCCTGTCGCGCCGCATCGCAAGCACCCTCGACGCCCACGAACTGCTGCTGGACGGACTGCCAGGCTCCGCGCTGACCCACTTCGTCAGTCACCTCCTCTTCATTCAAACGGACTCGCTGGAAAAAGCCTTCGGAATGAGCCTTCGCACCTTTCAGCGACGCAAGGACGCTCCGGACAAGCCGCTCAGCCAGGAGCAAAGTGGGCGGACCTGGAAGTTTGCCGAAATCCTGGCCAAGGCCACGGACGTGTTCGGTTCCCAGGAAGAGGCAGAGCAGTGGCTCGAGCGTCCGGCCATCGGTCTTGAACAGCGCCGCCCGATCGACCTGCTTGCCACTCCGGCGGGCATCGAACTCGTTGAACAGTACCTCACACGCCTCGCATATGGCGTGTATGCATGACGCCTTTAGAGCCATTGGGAGGCGGCAAGCTCATCGCTTGGCGCCTCGATCAGGCGCGCTTTGCGTCGACCTGGGACAGTGGCGAAGGCGCATTCCAGGTCGGCGGCCGGTGGAACAGCAAAGGCGTTCGCGTCGTGGATTGATCCAGCGACCGCGATCCTCGAAGTGGCGGTTCACAAAGGCTTCAAAGCGCTCGACTCTCTGCCGCACGTACTGACCGCGCTTCATATCGCCGACGTGTCCGACGTTCAAATGGTTCGCGCTGCCGACGTTCCGAACGCCAATTGGCTGCGACCGGGAATCCCAGGCGCGGGCCAGCAGGCGTTCGGTGATGCGCTCTTGGCCAAGCACAAATTCGTCGTGATCCCAAGTGTGGTGTCCAATCACAGCTGGAATCTGATCTTCGACGCGACCAGGGCGAAAGGCGCGTACCAGCAGCACCTTCAGGAAGCGTTCGCGCTCGATACGCGCCTTCATCCTTCGACATCACCGCTCTAATTCGGCCCCGTAGCAGCGACCGGCCGCGTGTGAATATCGAAAGTCCATCCTGGATGCCGGCTTACTTCAGGAAGTCAGGAGCGGAAGGCGGCGCCGTCAGATTCCACCGTGTCGAGGCGTACGGCGCCGCGCCTAAGCCGCCTGCAGTGCAGATCTCAGCTTGGCGTCCAGCGCAATTAACCCGATCAAAACCGGTGGCCGTGATCGTTTCTAAAGACTTTGAGACGCGTCCGAGGTCTCACCTCAAGCGTATCGTAGATCTCGTTCAGCGTGATGAACGTTGCCAACGACGGGAGGGGATCGCGACGTCAAACTCTTCGATTGTTTCCTCAGTCCAGGTTCCACTCTTGTGCCGTCTGTGAACTTTGACGAGGGCAATTCCCGACTCGATTTGCATCACTGTATCGACGCTTGCCACCCCCTGGTATTCGCGTAGCTTGGTCCCGCAATCGAAGACGGCCGTGCCCGGCGAGGAAACCTCTGCGATGATAGTCGGTCTCGAGGCCGTCATTGCCGCTGCATTGGCCGGGCCGGAATCCACCACGACGTCCGGATATCGGATTGTAGTCGGCCCGGTTTGCACGGCCGTGTTGCTTGATGTGGTGCGCCATCCCTTGTGCTTTCCAGCGGGGACGAACACCGTTTGAACGTTGCTGCAGATGACGTTGTGCGCTTCATTCGCATCGGCCATGGCGTAGGCTACGCCGGCTACGAGTTCGTAGTGGCCCTCGACACCAGAGATGGCATCGAAAAATTCTTTGATTGTGAGCTTTTCGTGCTCAGAAACACCCATGACACTATCCGATGACGCGGTTCATCCAGATTACCGCTTGGGGGTCGCCAGGTCGAATGCCACCCACTGCAAACTGGTCGTTCTGTGCTCAGGTGACGCTGGAGAGAAACACCGTCTCGGCCGCCTGGGCGTCGAGCCAGTCACGGACCGATGGGTAGGGGGCGGGCTTCATCGCCTCGGAGACCACATTGGTATCGAGCAGGATCATTCGAAGCACATCGGCTCAGCGGGACGCGCGTCGCGGCCATGTTCGAGTGCCTTCGACATCGGCATTGGTAAGGCCAATCTTCCGGCTCATCTCCGAAAGGGCGGTGCCGAGCCGCAGCCGGCCTTCGGGACGCACGGCGGCCTCCAGAATGGCGCGCATTTCGGCTTCCGCGCTGCGATTGTGCTGCGCCGCGCGGACTCTTGACAAATAGAGTTGCCAGAACAAAAAAGGAACGACAAAACCGTACTTGGCTGGTCATTGAGAACAGATTCGTCGACCAGAATTGATGGGAACCCGGCGCGCAATGAAGCCTAACACGTTGCCGGTCCACTACTATCTCGACCACTTCGTCGAAATGCTCCATTTCGTGGAGAAGACGTATGGCGAAATCCTCACCGACGAGCATCGCTCGTTCACCGCGCGCTTTCGCGGCCTTTCGAAGGATGCGCAATGTCTCCTCATCCGGATGGTCAACCGGCGAGGGGTGATCTTCAATCGCGCGCTCTTCAAGTACCCCGAGATAACCGACCTTGAAACCGCGGCTCGCGATTTGATCGAGTGTGGCCATGCGCGCGGCCTGCGTGCCGAAGACTATTCTGCCTTCGTACTTTGCCTGCCGAAGACCGCGCTTCTCGACGGCGCCCGTGCGGCGGGGTTCGGCCGCGACGTCCGTACCTCATGGTCGAAGCCGGTGCTGGCCGACTTCTTCGTCGCCGCGATTCCATTCGATCTTGCCGCAAAGCATTCCGGCGCCGGCGGATTCATAGCGCTCGACAACACACGACCGATCGACTTCCTACTGTACCTCTATTTCGGGAAGACGGCGGACAACCTCAAGAACTTCGCTCTGCGCGATCTCGGCGTCCTGCGCACCAACAGGGAGACGTCGTTCAGTGCTCGCTTCGCCGATGCCGACGAAGCGCATGCGTGCTTTCACTACAGCCAAGTGCTGGATCGCATCGAGGTCCGTTCCGCCGACATCTTTCAACAAGCGGTCGCGGCGATCCTGGATGGACCCCCGCGGACGACCGAATACGCCGCCGACCTTGCAGCCCGCGCCGCGTGTCAGGTCGGGCAGTTCTACGAGAAGCAGGGCAACAAAGATCTAGCCGAACGGCTTTATCGTTTTGGCGGCTCGGCAGATTGCCGCGAGCGCCTCGTCCGGTTGTTGTACGCGAAGGGCGACAAGGAGGCGGCTGAGAATCTGCTGCGGGACATGATCGACGATCCCGAAAGCGATGACGAGCATCTCTTCGCGACGGACTTCTACGCGCGGAAGTTCGGCGGACGGCGGACAGGTCTGTGCACCGAGTTGCTGCGATCGGGGCTGACGATTGTTGTCGACGACACTCATCGCGGTAATCCCGAGGCAGGCGTCGCCGGCGTGCTGCGGCGCCAGGGCGGGCAAGTCTACTTCGCGGAGAACAGGCTCTGGCATACGCTGTTTGGGTTGCTGTTCTGGGATGAGCTTTTCGAGTCCGCCCAACTTCACAGCGGTTTCGACTGGGTCCCACATTGCCTCCGCGACCGGACCTTCTATCAGCGGTTCGCCTCGCAGATCGACGGCAAGCTCGCCGCGGTCAGATCCGGTAATGCGCTTCCGATTGTCTTGCGCACTGTGACCGCCAGATGGGGCCGGCCCAACGGAATCTTCGCTTGGGACCACGTGCAGATGGACGCACTGCGTGCCTTGCTCGAAGGCGCCGGCGCGGACGGCTTGGCCGAGATTGTTCGGGCGATGTGCGACGACTTCCGCGGCATGCGGGACGGCTTCCCCGACCTGATGCACGTGCGCGACGGCAAGGTGTCATTCGTCGAGGTCAAGACGGAAGGCGACGCCCTACGCCGTAACCAACTGACCCGTCTAGGCCAACTGGAGAACGCCGGCATCCCGGCCGGGATCGGTCGCGTGGACTATAGGTTCGACCCTGAGCAGGACTATGTAGTCGTCGACGTCGAAACCACGGGAGCCTGGTCGTCCGGTGATCGCATCACTGAAATCGGAGCGGTCAAGGTTCGTAACCATCAGGTGGTCGACGAGTGGCACTCTCTTGTCAATCCGCAGCGACCGATCCCTGCGAAGATCGTCGAACTGACCGGCATCACCAACCAGATGGTTCGGGATGCGCCGGTGTTCCACGAAGTCGCCGACAGTTTTATGGCGTTTATGGGCGACAGCATCTTTGTCGCCCACAACGTAAACTTCGACTACGGCTTCCTGTCCTGCGAGTACGAGCGGCTCGAACGGCGCTTCCGCTTTCCGAAGCTGTGCACTTGCGTGGGCATGCGGCGTCGATATCCCGGGCACAAATCGTACGGCCTAGGGAAGCTGTGCACAATCTACGACATCGAGCTTGAGAATCACCATCGAGCACTATCTGACGCGAGGGCAGCGGCCCATCTGTTGAATTTAATCAATAAGAAGCGCGAAGACGGCGAAGACGCCGAGCAGGCTGCTTAGCGCGCGCTGACAAACTCGGGCCGTCTATGCAACGATCACTGCTTCCTATCGGTTTTGCCGCAAAGTCGGTCTAAGAACGAATCCTTGAAAACGAGTTTTTTCTGGATGCAAACCTGCGAGACCGTGATGTTGCATCTGCGGTCTGAAAGCGGATTTCGATGCTCGGTGCTACTTCCCGATCCACACACTCATGCCCGGCTCAAGGTCTGTCGACTCTCCCTTGGGGTCGAGGCGCAAGCGCAGCGTATTGCGGTCATGATCGCCAATCACCCGCTCGGCTTGCCAGGTGGCAAACACGCCGAGCGGCCGAAGCTCGGTGATGACCGCCTTGGTCGCGCTATTGGCGCCGTTCCGCATCACGTTCGCTGTTTCTCCCATCGCGAGACGATCGAGATGGTCCTCACGCACGTTGAATGAGAGCCATTGCCTGCCCGCGGCCTCGACCATCAGGATCGGCTGGCCGGCGCGAACATTTTCGCCGACCTCGGCGGCGATGACGCTAACCACGCCGTCGGCCGGCGCGCGCAACACCATCTTGTCGAGGCGGCGCTCGAGCACGGTGACCGCGGAGGCCGCGGCCTGCACCTGCGCGTCGGCGATCGCGCGCTCTTCCCGGGTCGGGCCCGCCACGGCCGCATCGAAATTGGCCTGGGCCTCGGCCACGTCGGCACGCGCGCTTGCAACGTCGTTCTCGGCCTGGTCGAGCGACTGCTGGGATTCGAAGCTCTGGCGCGCCAGCGTGCTCGTCCTGGTGAGTTGGGCCTGCACGAACTCGAGGCGGGCGCTGGCCTTGGCGATCGCGGCTTTCAGCGAGGCGACCTGCTCGCGGCGGACGCCGGCATAGACGTTGTTGCGGCTTGCGACGGCGGACGCGAGTGCCGCACGCGCCTGGTCCGCCTGCGCCGTCAACTCCACCGCCGAGAGCCGCGCCACGACGTCGCCGGCCTTCACAGAGGCACCCTTCTCGACCGCGATCGAGACCAACTGGCCGTTGACCTCCGGCTCGACCCTGATCTCGGTCGCGCGCACGACGCCGACGATGGCTGCCGGCGGTGCCGACTGGCGTATGACGTAGAGCAGCGCCCCCGCCGCGACCAGCGCGAGCGGAATCGCGACGAAGGCGGCCGGTCTAAGGTTGGGCATGTCCCTGTCTCCGCTTGACGGCAAAAGCCGAGATCACCGCGAGCGCGAAGTAGCCAAGCACGAGGCACCACAATGCAAGCCAGTCATGCGCAACCTCCCAGATGCCGGCGCCGAGCTGGTTGATGCGCACGAGGCCGTCGATCGCGGAGTCGGCCGGGAATAGCCGGCCGAACGCAAGGGCCACGTCCGGAATCGCTTCGCGCGGCCACGCGAAGCCGGCCATGAAGAACTGCGGCAGGCTCGTCGCCAGCAGCAGGATGGTTGCGTTCTCCGGTCGTCTGAACCAGGACCCGACGGCCTGACCCATGAAGCTGGTTGCCAGCAGAAAGACACTCGCGAGCGCAAGGATCTGCGGAAGATGGCCGAGTGCCGAAAAACCGTAGATGCGGGGCAGCACGATAACGTAGAGCGCGAGCGCAGGAAGGTAGACGGTCAGATGCGCGATGCCGCGGCCGAGCACGCCGGCAAAGGCTGCGCCTCCGCTCGCCAGCGCGGTGCCGGTCAGCATGGCCGCGCCGATCAGCAGGGTCTGCTGCAGGATCAGGATGAACGCCGCCGGAACGACGTAGCTCGCATAGCCGCCCACCGGGTTGAAGATCGGCTGCAGCAACACGTCAGCCGGGCTCGACGTCGCGAGCTTCGCCTTGACGAGGCTGCCATCCGGGCGCGCGCCGCGCGAAGCGAGTGCGGACGTCAAGGTTCCGATGGCGGTGGCGACACCGCTGGCGCTCGATCTGAAGATGAACAGATAGGTTGCGTCCGCATAGACGGGTATGTGGGCGGTGATGCCTTTGAGCACGTCGCGTTCGGTGTCGGGCGGAATCTCGACGGCGGCAAAGGCCTGCCCGCGATCGATCGCGCTGCGCGCCTCGGCGAGCGTTCGGGCGCGAACCGTCACGCTCAATGCGCCGCTCGCATCCAGCGTCTCGACGATCTGCCGGCTGAGATCGCTGAGATCGTTATCGACGACCGCAATCGGAAGCTTGCGAAGGATCTGGTTCAGATAGGGCTGCGGATAGTAGATGCCGTAGACGAGGGGAGCGAGAAACAGCAGAGCGAAGGCGCCCCGCGTTCCCAGCACGCGCCGCCACTCCGCCACGAAGGCGCCGCCGACGCCGCGCGGTGTGGAGATGGCCTCGGATGGCTCGGCAGGCCGCGCTGTCGCAAACCAGCCCATGCGGGTGACGTTCGCCATGCGCATCCACGCCAGGCCGACAAAGAGCAACGCCAGGCCCGCAAGCGCCGCAAAGGGAACAGCGGAATCTGCGACCGGCAATCCCCGCGCGGCTTGTCCCAGCAGGACGGCCATGTACCAGCGAAGCGGCAGGATCGCGCTCCATGTCTGCGCAAAGGCATTCATGCCGATGGTCGGAAAGCCGACGCCGGCATAGCCGAATGCAGGTGAGGCGATCAGGCCCGCAAGCCCGAGTCCGGTGGCGAGATTGCCGACCAGAAGCTGGAGCAGGGCGCCGAGCGACAGATAGGCGATGATCAGCAGCGAGGCCGCAGCGATCATCAACGGCAAGTCGCCCTTGAAGGGAACCTCCAGCACGCCCTCCAGGAACAGTGGCTCGGCCAGCATGATCAAAATGAAGATGCAGAACAGCGGCGCGAGCTTGCCGGCCAGCGCGACAAGCGGATCGCCGCCGGCGCTTTCGAGCCAGGCCCGCGCGTCGCGGCGGCGGAATTCGGAGCCGACAGAATAGCCGGCGGCAAGGGTAATCACCACATGGATGATAGTCGGCAGCAGCGCGCGCAGCAGGAACTGCGCGTAGTTCTTCTGCGGATTGACGAGCGCCATGGTCTCCGCCTTGAGCGCGCCCAGGGACGCTGGCGCAGGTGCCGCGCGACTGGCGGGAGCGGCCACGGCTGCCGCGGCGGAAAGTGAATCGCTCAGACCCGAGGATGCGATGCCGGAGGGGGTCAAAAATTGCTGGTTGTAAAATCCGACGATCTGCGGGCGGCGCGCGGCCTTCAGGTCGCGCTCGAAATCCGGCGGGATGTAGACGGCCGAGATCGACTTTCCGGAGCGTATGTCCTGCACCGCCGTGGACAGCGTGCCGGAGCGGTCGACGATCTTCAGGCTTGGCGACGCCGCAATGTATTCCACCAGGGCCCGCGAGGCGTCCGACTTGTCCTCGTCAACGACTGTCACCCCGAGCCCGCGAATGACTGGATGGCTGAACACCGTCGTGAGGACCACGAAGGCGAACAGCGGCACGCCGAAGATCAGGAGCAGCGCCACGCGATCATGAAACAGCCAGCGGCACTCGCGCCGTGCGACCAGCAGAAATCCGGGCTTTGGCGCCGGCCTCATGGCCGTGACCGCCAATCCAGATAGGCGCTCATTCCCGGTCGTAGCTCGGGCACCGGTTGCACCGGATAGGCGCGGATCGAAAACGTCCGCAGGTCGAAATCGCCGGAGGCGCGCGTGGCCCGCCAGCTTGCATATTCGCCCTTGGTCGCAATGAGCTTGACCTCGACTGTCACCGAGCGGTCGCCGAGGGCGGGAATGCGGACATTGAAACGATCGCCGACCTTGAGGCCTTTGACGAGATCCTCGCGAAGATCGAAATGCACCCAGAGGTCGGCGAGGTTGATCAAGGTGACGAGCGGGACGCCCGGCGACACATATTCGCCAGGCTCCACATTGCGCTGGTAGACTTGCGAAGCGATGGGCGCATAGACCACGAGCTGATCGATGATCGACTGGACGCTCTGGATGTCGGCACTGGCCTTCTCTACGTTGGTCCCGGCGATGGCCCGCTCCTCCTTGGTGTAGCCGTTGACCGCTTGTTCATAGGCCGATTTGGCCTGGTCGACCGCGCGCTCGCTTTCGTGCAGCGCATCGGTGGCCTGGTCGAGGCGGGCCTGCGGCGCGTTGCCTTGCTCGGTCAATGTGTGCGTGCGGTCGAACGTCTTCTGCGTCAGCACAAGCGCCGCCTGCGCCCGCTCCATTTCCGCCTTCCGTGCCGCGATCACCTCCACCCGCGTTCCGACGAGCACGTTGGCAAGCTGGGCGTCCGCGACGGCCTTGGCCGCCTCCATCTGCTCGTGCTTGGCCAGGGTTTCTGGATTGTCGATCTGAACTAGCACCGCGCCCGCAGCAACGTTCTGGCCGCGTTCGACGGGGATTTTGCCGACCCGTCCGTCGACACGCGCGGCGATATCGAGCCGCGTTGCATCGACTTCGCCCTGAACGAGCAATGGTTCCGGTCGCAAGAGATAGAAGGCGGAAAGCGCGACGACGGCAGCCGCAACGACCCCGACGATGATGGAAGGAGTACGCGTCGCATTGCGCGTGGTTTTCGCCTGTCCGTTAGCCGGCTCGTCGGGTGTGTTTTGAATGTCCTTGTCCGAGCTCGGCACTTCCATGCCTGACCCCCTTTCTCGTGACCGGATGGCCCACTTTATTCGGTTGCCAGGCCCAGTCGCTATCGCGAGGCGCTGATTTTTTTTGAGTCAAAACCGACCATGTAGCCTGTCCGTTGCCCGTGCTTGGACATTTGATTCCTTACTTGTCGAAAGCTGCTGCTCTCGCATCGTTGGTCGTCCCGTGGTCCTGAGGGGCGCAGGGGATCGAGCAGCAGACCCATTCCAGCGGCGACATTCCTGTCCAAGATGACGGACGGCGGTCCCGTCATAGTCGCGTCACCTGACCCGGTTCGCGGTCGGGCCAGGATGCAGGTGCGACATGCCAAAAGCCGTCACGAAATCAAACCCCTCAGTCCCTCGTCTCTTCGTTCTCGAGCTGAATGCTGGTTGCATTCACGTCATGAACACGGATGGCTCAGAACGCACGACCATCGTGGCCGGCTGCCACCTTCCGGACGGCATCGTCGTGGATGTCGAGGCTGGCCATATCTACTGGACCAACATGGGCATCCCGAGCCTGAACGACGGGTCCATCGAGCGCGCCGACATCGACGGCAAGAACCGCAAGACAATCGTCCCGCAGGGACACACCCACACGCCGAAGCAGATCATCCTCGATAAGAAAGGCGGCAAGCTCTATTGGTGCGACCGCGAGGGCATGCGCCTCATGCGCTGTAACCTCGATGGCTCGCAGCTGGAGACGCTCATCGAGGCGGGGCACAGCGAAGCCGATCGCAAGGACCAGACCCGATGGTGCGTTGGGCTCGCGATCGATCCGAAATTCGGACGCATCTACTGGACGCAAAAGGGCCCCGACAATGCCGGGCTCGGCCGCATCTTCCGCGCCAATGTCGAAATACCCGCTGGCGAGACCGCAGCCACAAGATCCGATATCGAGATCTTCTATGACGGTCTGCCGGAGCCGATCGATCTGGAGATCGACCACACGAATCGGATTCTCTACTGGACCGACCGCGGTGACCCTCCGCGCGGCAACACGGTGAATCGGGCTTCGATCGACAACAAGCCCGCCGAGTCCGAGATCGTGGTGACCCATCTCATGGAGGGGATCGGTATCGCGCTCGACGTCCCGAACGATCGCATGTTCGTGACCGATTTTGCCGGTTCGGTCTATTCCGCGCGGCTCGATGGGTCCGGCGAGCGCAACTTCCTCTACGCCCAGGGCAATCTCACCGGCATTGCCTATGCCGAAGTCTAACCAACGCATTGGAGAGAACGACATGACCGACGCCAAGCCCATTCGCCGCATCGCCATCATCGGCACCGGCGTGATCGGCGCGAGCTGGAGCTCGCTGTTTCTCGCCAAGGGACTTCAGGTCGTCGCGACCGATATCGCGCCGAACGCAGAAGCCGCGCTGAGGAAGTTTGTCGAGACGGCCTGGCCGGCGCTCACGCGATTGGGCCTGTCGCCCGGAGCGTCGCAGTCAAACCTCAAGTTCACACCCGACGTCGCGCAGGCACTCGACGGCGCCGACCTCGTCCAGGAGAACGGGCCCGAGCGGATCGAATTCAAGCAGAAGCTCTATGGCCAGCTCGACGAGCTGCTGCCGCCCGACGTGATCATCGCATCGAGCTCGTCGGGGCTCACCATGAGCGAGATCCAGAAGGGGGCTGTGTCCCATCCCGAGCGCTGCGTCATCGCCCATCCGTTCAATCCGCCCCATTTGATTCCGCTGACGGAGATCGTCGGCGGCGCAAAGACCTCCGAAGCCACGATCCGTCGCGCAGAGGAATTTTATACGTCGATCGGACAACGGACGGTGCGTCTCAACAAGGAAATGCCGGGGCATGTTGCCAACCGTCTACAGGCCGCGCTGAGCCGCGAGGTTTATTACCTAGTCGCCGAGGGTGTGGTGAGCGCCGCCGATGTCGACACCGCCCTGAGCTGGGGGCCAGGCCTGCGCTGGGGCGTCATGGGTAGCATGATGCTCAACCATCTCGGCGGCGGTCCGGGCGGCATCGAGCACTTCTTCCAGCAGTTCACCGGCCCGATGACGGCCTGGTGGAAGACTCTCGGTTCGCCGGTGCTGACGCCGGACGTGCAGAAGAAGCTGATCGACAGCGTCCATGCCGAGGCCGGATCGCGCACCATCGCGCAGTTGGAGGCGGAGCGCGACGAAGTTCTGCTCGGCCTGATCGAGCTACGCAAGAAAGCCGCCAAGCCGAGCTAACAAAATCGGCGGCAGCGACGAGATCAATCACACTCAAACCGGTCCTTCACTTTTTCAGGCTTCCGAGCCGCAGCGAGGAGAGATTCCAAATGCCCACCGCAACCCCTGCAAACAAGACCGCCGCGCCGAAGCCCGCGCTTGCGCCCGATGGCGACTTCTATCAGCTGGTTGACCTTCTCACCGCCGACGAGAGAGCGCTCGTCAAGAAGGTGCGGACCTACATGGAGACCAAGGTTCAGCCGGTCATCAACAAGTACTGGTCGGACGACGCGTTTCCCTTTGAGCTGCTGCCATCGTTCAAGGAGCTCGGCCTCGGCGGGCTCGGCTTTGAGGGTTACGGCTGCGCGGGCGGGAGCCAGAAGCTGTTCGGCTTCGTCGCCATGGAGCTGGCGCGCACCGACGCCTCGTTCTGCACGTTCTTCGGCGTGCACAGCGGCCTCGCCATGGGCTCAATCTATCTCGATGGCTCCGAGGAGCAGAAGCAGAAATGGCTGCCGGCGATGGCGCGCTGGGAGAAGATCGGCTGCTTTGGCCTCACCGAGCCGCTGGTCGGTTCCGGAACGAGCGGCGGTCTGACCACGACGGCCAAGCGCGAAGGCGATACCTGGGTTCTCAACGGGCAGAAGCGGTGGATCGGCAATGCGCCGTGGTGCGACCTCTCCATCATCTGGGCACGCGATCTCGCCGACAATCAGGTCAAGGGCTTCATCGTCGAAAACAAGTCGACGCCCGGCTTCAGCGTCGAGAAGATCGAGCACAAGATCGCGCTCAAGGTGGTGCAAAACGGCCAGATCACGCTGAAGGATGTGTGGGTGCCTGAAGCGAACCGTCTCCAGGGCGGCAATTCGTTCCGCGATACCGCGCGCGTGCTGCGGATGACGCGATACATGGTGGGCTGGGCGTCGACCGGCATCCAGATGGGCGCATATGAAGCCACCCTCAAATACGCCCAGGAGCGACTGCAATTCGGCAAGCCGATCGCCTCGTTCCAGATGATCCAGGACCTGCTCGCCAAGATGCTCGGCAATCTGACCGCGTGCCAGTGTCTGATGCTCCGCCTGGCGCAGCTCGATGACGAAGGCAAGCTTGGCGACCACCACGCGGCACTGGCGAAGGCATTCTGCACCTCGAAATCGCGCGAGACGGTCTCCTGGGGCCGCGAGGTGCTGGGCGGCAACGGTATCGTCGCCGACTACAACGTCGCGCGCTTTTTTGCCGATGCCGAGGCGCTCTACTCCTACGAAGGCACCTATCAGATGCAGAATCTGATCGTCGGCAAGGCCATCACCGGTCACGGCGCTTTCCTCTGACCATTCAGCGGGGCCGGCGCAGCAGCGCCGGCTGCCCTACCCAGGAGACACGACCATGGTTTCGGGAAGTGCACCTTTCACCCCTTCGCCTGCAACAGCACCAGGCTCAGCACCCAGAGCGGCGCTGGCCCTTGCGAACGTCCTCTACGAGAAAAAGGGGCTGATTGCCTACGTCACGGTCAATCGGCCGAAAGTGCTCAACGCGCTCAATACGCCGACCTGGACTGATTTGCACGCCGCGTTCGAGGACGTAAAGGCTGACGCCTCCGTGCGCGGCGTGATCCTCACCGGTGCGGGCGACAAGGCGTTCATCGCCGGCGCCGACATCAGTGAACTCGCACATGTCGACGCCTACGATGCCGAAGAATCTAGCCGGTTCGGGCAGGGTGTGTTGGACCTGATCGAGAATCTCGGCAAGCCGGTGATCGCGGCGATCAACGGCTTTGCCCTCGGCGGCGGCTGCGAGACCGCGATGGCCTGCACCATCAGGATCGCAGCCGAGCACGCCAAATTCGGGCAACCCGAGGTCAAGCTGGGCCTGTTGCCCGGAGGTGGCGGAACGCAACGCCTGCCGCGCCTGGTGGGAAAGGGGCGTGCGTTGCAGCTGATCCTCACGGGCGAGACGATTTCCGCGCAGGAAGCCTATCGCATCGGCCTCGTCAACGAGGTCGTTGCCGCCGCCAGCCTGATCGATCGCGCCGAGACGGTCCTGAAGCAGATCATGGCCAACGCGCCGATCGCGGTGAAGTTCTCGCTGGAAGCCGCCAACAAGGGGATGGAGACGAGCCAGGGTGAAGGCCTTGCACTGGAAGCCTCTTTCTTCGGCATTTGCGCCGCCACCGAAGACAAGAAGGAAGGCACCGCCGCCTTCCTCGAGAAACGTGCGCCGCAGTTTCGCGGACGCTGAAGCAAGGCCGACCTCTACGAGGATCTGGAAAGGACACCCATGGCAAACGACAACATTTTCTCCGGACTGAAGGTGGTGGACCTCGCGAGCTTCATCGCGGGTCCCAGCGCGGCCGTGATCTTGTCCGATTTCGGCGCCGACGTGATCAAGGTCGAGCCGCCGAGTGGCGAGCTGTGGCGGCATGCGAACCATCTCCCGCCGCAGCCGGTCGCTGACGACGCTTATCCCTGGCACCTGGCCAATCGCAACAAACGCGGCATGGCGCTCGATCTGAAATCGCCGGGCGCGCATGAGGTTCTCGAGAAGCTGGTCAAATGGGCCGACGTTCTCATCGTTAACACCCCGCATCCGGCGCGCAAGAAATTGAAGCTTGAGTATGAAGATGTGTCGGGGTGGAATCCGCGACTGATCTATGCCGACATCACGGGCTTCGGCGACAAGGGGCCGGATGCGAATCTTCCCGGCTTTGATATCACGTCGTACTGGGCCCGCAGCGGATTGCTGTCGATGACCCGCGATGCCGGTGCGGCGCCGACCTGGCCGGTGGCCGGCAGCGGCGACAACGCCACCGCCGTCGGGCTCTATTCGGCGATCGTCACCGCTCTGTATCGTCGCGAGCGCACGGGGGAGGGGGCGCATGTCACAACCTCGCTGCTTGCCGAGGGCGTGTGGTCCGCCAGCGTCTCGATCCAGGCAGCGCTCTGCGACGCGAAATTCTTCGGGCTACATGATCGTATGCACCCCGCAAATGCGGCCATGAACGTGTATCGCGCCAAGGATGATACCTGGTTCGTTCTCATCATCACGCCCGACAAGGTGGAGGCCGTGGCGAAGGCGATCGGCCGACCCGATCTCCTGACTGATCCGCGGTTCTCCGACCCGGCCAAGCTAATGGCGAACATGACGGAACTCACGGCGATTCTCGACCAGACCTTCTGTTCCGAGCCGATGTCACATTGGTACGAGGTGTTCAACGGCGTCCACGTGACGTTCGGAGCGGTACGTGGACCACAAGAGGTGATCAATGATCCCCAGCTCCGGGCGAACGACATCATCGTTCCGCTCAACGGTGCCGGCGGCAAGCTGACGTCCACAATCAGCAGCCCGCTTCAAGTGCACGGGGTCGCCAAAGTACCCGCGAAGCGCGCCCCAAAGATTGGAGAACACAACGAGGAGGTTCTCCGGCAGCTCGGATTTAGCGCTTCTGAGATCGACGGCTTGCGTGCGGGCGGCGCCATTCCGAACACAAAGCAACCTGCGGCATAGGTCGAGGCAGCCCCAGTTAACCGAAGCTCACGGCCTGCAGGCCCGCTCATCGCGCCATTGGCCGTGCAGAGCTCAACGCCAGGGTCGACAGCATTCCCGTAGAAGACCGCCCAACATGATCTATGACGATGTCTTTGCGAAGGCCTTGACGCGGTTGCGCGACGAGCAGCGCTACCGCATCTTCATCGAAATCGAACGCATCGCAGGGCGCTGTCCGTACGCTGTCTGGAATTCCCCGCGCGGTCCGCGAGAGATTGTGATCTGGTGTTCGAACGATTATTTGGGCATGAGCCAGCATCCGGATGTGATCAGCGCCATGTCCGAGACCGCGTCGCGCACCGGAACCGGTGCCGGTGGCACGCGCAACATCGCGGGCACCAATTCACCGCTGGTCGAGCTTGAGCGCGAGCTTGCCGACCTACACAGCAAGGCGGCGGGTTTGGTGTTTACCTCCGGCTATGTGTCGAATCAGGCCGGAATTTCGACGATCGCTAGGCTCATTGGCGACTGTCTTATTCTGTCGGATGAATTGAACCACAACTCAATTATTGAGGGTATCAGGCAGTCGGGCGTTGACAGAAAGATCTGGCAGCACAACGACGTTGCCGATCTTGAGCGGCTGCTTGCAGCAGAGCCCGCAAGGCCCAAGCTAATTGTCTTCGAAAGCCTGTATTCCATGGATGGCGACCTTGCGCCGGTCGGGCAGATTTGCGATCTGGCCACCCGCTACGGCGCTATGACCTATTGTGACGAGGTGCACGCTGTCGGGATGTACGGCGCGCGCGGAGCCGGTATTGCGGCGCGCGACGGCACGATGCATCGGATCGACGTGATCGAGGGAACTCTTGCCAAGGCGTTCGGATGTCTTGGTGGTTATATCGCGGGGAGCAGCAATCTGATCGACGCGGTTCGTTGCTACGCGCCCGGCTTTATCTTTACTACCGCTCTTCCCCCTCCGATTTGCTCTGCCGCGACTGCGGCGATCCGGCATCTCAAGACGTCCGACCAGGAACGCCGGCTGCAGCAGGCGAGCGCGGCACGCCTGAAGCAGGTTATGAGCGCAGCGAGGCTGCCGGTCATGCCGACAAGCACACATATCGTGCCGTTGATGGTCTGCGACGCCGGCCTTTGCAAGCAGGCCAGTGACTTGCTGCTGCGCGACCATGGGATCTATATCCAGCCGATCAACTATCCGACGGTGCCGAAAGGAACCGAGCGGCTTCGGATAACGCCGACGCCTTTCCATGGTCAGGCGTTAATAGACCAGCTCCTCGATGCGTTGATCGACGTTTGGCGGAGACTGGAGCTGCCATTCGCTCGATCGCCGTTGGCGGCGGAGTGACCTGCTCCGGGCTGACAGGGGTCAAAATTGTCCAGCCCACATCTCATCAAATTCGTGGTGGCACGCAGCGCTGAAGCCTTGCAACAGATCGATCGTGCCGTCGATGGCCATTTCGCGCAGCTCGACGAAGCTCTTATCCGGCTCCAAGTAGGTATCGAGGATTTTTCGGGCGACTTCGTCGGCACGCTGGACCACCGGCGCTGAAGACACGGCGCGCATCCTGCTCAACTTGGCGTAAAGACCGATCAGACCTGGAATGTCGCCTTCACCGTGCTGGAGCGCATCTATATAGCACTTGGAGGCATCCTCGATGAATTCCGCGTAGAGGATCTGCCGGCGGCTCTTTTCGTGAAGCAGCCACTGGGCGCGGAGCTGACTTCGATGGTTCAACCAATTTGCAAGCCCGCTCGTCAAGCCACCGACAGCCGCTCCCATGAGGGCGGCGAGCCCGGAGATAATGGAAGCGTCCACAGATGCAGTCCCCAACCAGGTCCAGCGGCAATAATTACTCAGCCTAACTATGACTATGACCCAGACGACCGCGGCCCTTCGGAAATCAGCCGTGAGCTCCGTTGCCCGGACAGATAAGACCAGAACCATTGCGTTTGAACGCGGAACCGGTTCTGAAGCTGCGGCAGTGCGAGCACATGTAGTGCGGCCCACACCACCCAAGTCAGAAAGCCGCTGCTGCGCAAACGTCCGGCCTCGAGGATCGCAAAATTCTTGCCGACCACCGCCATATTGCCTTTGTTGCGGTACCGAAACGGTCGACCGTCCTTGCGTCCCTTGACACGGTTGGCGATGACGCGCCCGACAAATCGTCCCTGTTGAATGGCTGCCTGCGCCACGCCGGGGACGGGATGCCCATCCTGGGTCATCGTGGCAGCATCTCCCGCGACAAACACGTTAGGCGCCTCGGCGATGTCCATGAAGGCGCCGACGAATGCGCGCCCGGCGCGGTCCGTCTGCGTCCCGAGCATTTTCACGACCGGCGAGGCGCTGACGCCTGCTGTCCACAGTACGGTGGCGCTGGGAATGCGGACGCCGGCCGCGATCACGCCCTGATCGTCGACCTTCTCGACCTTCACGCCCGTCGACACCTCGACGCCGAGTTTCGTAAGTCGCTTGGCCGCCTTTCGCGATAGCGATTCCGCAAAGGTCGGCAGAATGCGGGTGCCGCCGTCCAGCAGGACAATTCGGCTCTTGGCCGGGTCGATCTTGCGGAAATTGTTGCGCAGGGTCACCGAGACCAGTTGAGCGATCGAAGCGGCAAGCTCGACGCCGGTCGGGCCAGCACCCACCAGAACGAAAGTTGTCTGGCGCGCGCGTTCCTGCTCGTCATCGGTCGATTCCGCCAATTCAAACGCACTCAGGATTTTGGTCCTGATCGTTTCGGCGTCGTTCAGGCTCTTGAGGCCCGGCGCGAACCGCGCGAACTCGTCATGACCGAAATAGCTCGGGTGCATTCCGGTCGCGATCACCAGGAAGTCGTAGTCGAGTTTTCGATTGCCAATCTCCGGGCAAATGGCCTCGACCGTGCGAGCCCCGAGATTGATGCCCCTGACCTCGGCCAGCAACACGCTGAGATTCTTCTGTTTCGCCTCGAGCTGCCGGATCGGCGCCGCGATCTCGGATGGCGCCAGATCAGCGGTGGCGACCTGGTACAGCAGCGGCTGAAAGATGTGATGATTGCGCCGGTCGATCAGCGTGATGTCGACATCGGCTCGCTTCAGTGCCCGTGCCGCAGCGATACCGGCAAAGCCACCGCCGACGATCAGGACGCGCTTTTTGCCTCGCGCCGCTTGTGTTGATGGCGGCTTTTCCTGCGGGAACGATTTGGTCAAAACTGTCGTCATGGGTGCACCGACTCTTGGGGGCCAGCCGGCCCGACAGGATAATGCAGGGGAGGTGCGGACTGTTCTTGGATGGCGCTGCGGCGCATTGAACGGCCGTGCCCCATCATACGGCGGAGGGCGAGAGGCGTTCGTACAGCATGCGGGGGAGGATCAACCCGAAGGCCATGGCCATGATGATCAGAAATGCCGTGGTACCGCTCGCGACGATACCGGTCAGCAGAGCCGCCGGCGCGTCCGGACCGATTGAGACCAATTCGACAAGGCCCGTCGCGGCATTGAACAGGAAGAAGCCCGGCATCAACGAGACGACGGCGGAGAAGGCGACAGCCGCGAAGGGCAGATGCAGGCGATCGACGACCGGCGCCGTGAGGATGCTGACGAGCATGCAGGCGGCGAGCGCCCCCATCGGAGCACTTCCCCCGGCGAGATAGATCAGCGCCCAGCGGGCCGCATGCGCCAGCATGCCGACCGCGATTGGGAACATTAGCAGGCGCGACGGCATCGAGAAGAACGTGCCGAAGGAGGCGACGGCGCATCCTGCCGCAATCACGTCGATGATCAGGGGAACAGGCGGAGACGATCCGGCTATCGCGAGGTTTCCGCCGGCGGCGGTGAACCCAAACAGGCCGCCAGCGCAGATCAAGAGCACGATGACGCCGGCATAGGCCAGGCGCGCAATTCCCAGCGCGATACGCGTACGAGCAAGGTCGATTGCACCGTTGAGAATATGCGGACCGGGGACCAGCACCATACAGGGACAGAAAGCGACCAGCGGTGATGCAACCGATAGTTGGATACGGCTGGCAGCAGCAGCCACGACTCCGGCGATAAGCGCGCCACAAAGCGGCTGGATGAGCGGGTTATGGCTGAAACCGGACAACCAGCGGCGGGCGAGCGCACCGATGGCGGCGCTCGCTGCGATCAGCAGAAGGCTTGTCGTATCGAGCGTACCGAATATGACGCCAAGCGACGCCGCGCCGACGGCTGCGAACAAGATGAAGCGTGGCGTTGAGGACGGTGGCAGACGGCCGGCCGACTCGAGTGCGGATTGGGCAGCCTCGACCGGCAGTTTGCCATGGCAGACCTGTTCAATCACGCTCGAGACCGCAAGAACCCTGCCCATGTCGACACCGAGTGGCTTGGCGGGAACGATGTGTGAGACGGGCGCGCTGTCGACCTTGACAATGAGCTCGCCCCAATATGGCAGCACCTTCACCGCCACGCCGAGTACGCGCGCGAGGCGCTCGGCGGCGACAACCGTTCGTTCCGTGGTCTGACCGTGAGCAAACAGAAGCGTGGCTGCCAGCGCGGTCATCTCCAATGCCGCCTCGCGGGCCGGCGGCGCGGGATACGGTGTGTCCTTTTTCGGATTGGTCAATTGCGCTGTGCGGTCCAGTAGCCAGAGCATCGCGCACTTCCCGTGTGACCGCTCCATCTCCCGCCGCCGGTGGTCGCTGTAAGCCTGCCGGTGCCGGACGCGAATTTCTCGTGAACCGTCACTGACGCTCGAACCGAACCGGATTTCGCGACGTATCCTCTGAATTTCACCAGATTGGGGTGGGTCACGATGCCGTCGGAAATATTGACGGTGAAGTTGTAGCTGGGATCGCATTCGCCCCTTTGCGTCACGAAGACGAGATCCCAGGAGCCGTCATAGGCGGACCGCGCCTGCGCGGCGGACGCTGGCGCCATGAGGCAGACAGTTGCAATCATCCAGAGCAACGACATCTTCATCGATAGTCCTCCAAGCCGCGCGCTGCGCGTATCCGAACGATGATCTGATTTAGAAAAAGCCGGCGCAGGACGCTTGTTGAAACGTGCTCAGATTGTCCTGAATCGTGCCATCGCAACGCGTGTCGTCAGGCCGGAATTCGTCAGCAGGCAATTTTGAGCATGATTGGCCCCAATCGAGCAGCCGCGTTCAATCGCCGCCGAGGGCGCGAATGCATATTGCCTGCACGCATTGACGACCATTCGAACCGAACACGTGAGGGAACACTCGTGAGAGAACACGGAGCAGGGAGATGAGCGTCAAATCCATCGCTGCCCAGCTTGAGGAGAGACGCGGACGCTTTGCATCGTCGCCTCATTTGGCTCGTCCGCAAGCTGGTCATCGCCGTGCATCCGACTTCGCCGCACTGACGAAGCCGCGGGTGATGATGCTTGCCGTCTTCACCGCGCTCGTCGGAATGAGCATCGCTCCGACTCGACCAGATGTGCTAACCACTCTTGCCGCGGTTCTTGCCATCGCCGCCGGGGCTGGATCCGCCGGCGTTCTCAACATGTGGTACGACGCCGATATCGATGCGGTCATGAGCCGCACAGCGATGCGGCCAATTCCCCTCGGCAAGATCTCCCGGCTAGAGGCGCTTGTCGTTGGACTCGTTCTCGGCGGTCTGGCTGTGGTGGTTCTCGCCTTGGCGACGAACCTCATGGCAGCCGCATTGCTGGCCGGCACGGTTCTCTTTTATGTCGTCGTGTACACGGCGTGGCTGAAGCGGACGACGCCACATAACATCGTTATCGGCGGCGCCGCAGGTGCGCTTCCGCCCGTGGTCGGGTGGGTCGCGGCAACCGGACAAATCGGGTTGGAGCCGCTGACGCTGCTCCTCATCATCTTTGGACGCCGCCGCATTTCTGGGCGCTAGCGCTCAACCGCGCCGATGACTATGCCCGTGCAGGCGTGCCGATGTTGCCGATTGTCGCAGGACGCGCTGCAACAACGCGCCAGATCCTGATCTACAGCGGCCTTTTGGCTCTCGCCTCGGAGCTGCCCTGGGCGATCGGATTTGCAGGCACGGTGTATGGTGCGATCGCCGCCATCTGCGGAGCGCTTTTCCTTCTGCTCGCAGTTCAACTGAACAGGAGCATTGGGCCTGATCGCCGCCCTGCTCACAGGCTGTTCGTGTTTTCCATCGCCTACTTGTTCGTGCTGTTCGCGGCGCTCTTGGTCGATCGTGGCGGCAATTCATCCCCGCTCATGCGTGCCTCGCATGCTGGCCTCGGCATCTCGGTGCATGGCGAGCTTCTGCCGGAAGCCGCCCGCACCGCGTGGCGCACCATCAACCTCAGCGAGGTCTAACATGCGATACGGCTTATTGGCTGGCCTCCTTATCGGAGCCATGACGCTCAGTGGTTGCACGGAAGGCGTGCTCGATCCGAAAGGGCCGATTGCGCTGGCGGAGCGGCAAATTCTGTTCAACGCGCTTGGTATCATGCTGGCGATCGTGATCCCGGTAATCCTTGCGATACTCGGCTTTGCCTTCTGGTTTCGTGCATCGAATGAGCGTGCGCGTTATCGGCCGGATTTCACATATTCCGGACGCCTGGAGTTGCTGGTCTGGTCCATCCCCGCGATGACGGTGCTCCTGGTCGGCGGCGTCGCATGGATCGGCGCACACGACCTTGATCCGGGCAAGCCGATTAGCTCAACCGTCAAGCCTGTCAACGTTCAGGTCGTCTCACTCGATTGGAAATGGCTGTTCATCTATCCGGAGCAGGGGCTAGCGAGCGTCAACAAGCTGGTCGTGCCGGTTGGCACGCCGATCAGCTTCGAGTTGACTTCATCGAGCGTCATGAACAGCTTCTTCGTGCCTCAGCTCGGGAGCCAGATCTACACCATGTCCGGTATGGCGACGCGCCTCCACCTGCAGGCGGACCATCTCGGAACCTATGCGGGGATATCTGCCATGTTCAGCGGCGACGGCTTTCCCGACATGCGCTTCACGGTCGATGCAGTGACAGACGATAGATTCGCACAGTGGGTTCGCCAGGCCCGCGAAACCGGTTCGGCGCTCGATAAGCAGACTTACGCCGACCTGGTCAAGCCAAGCAAGGCGGTCGCGCCGTTCACCTATCGCGCCGTCGCCCCCGATCTGTTCAGCAGCATCGTAAACGCTGACATGGGTGCGCAAGACTCCTCTCTATCAATTTGTTCAACCTCGCAGAGGGCAGAGCGATGAATCTTCTTGGCAAGCTCGATTGGAACGCGATTCCCCTCCATGAACCGATCATCATGGGCGCAACGGGCTTCATGGTCCTCGTCGTGGTGGTTGTTCTCGGATTCATCACGGCGAAGGGAGCCTGGCTCTATCTGTGGCACGAATGGCTCACCTCGGTCGACCACAAGCGGATAGGCGCAATGTATTGCATACTGGCGCTCGTCATGATGCTGCGCGGCTTCAGCGATGCAATCATGATCCGCTCGCAGCAGGCGCTCGCAGCCGGCGGTGCACAGGGTTATCTGCCGCCCGAGCATTTCAATCAGATTTTCTCTGCCCACGGCACGATCATGATCTTGTTCATGGCAATGCCGTTCGTGGTGGGGCTCATGAACTTCGCGGTGCCGTTGCAACTTGGTGTTCGCGATGTCGCATTCCCTACGCTCAACTCCGTCAGCTTCTGGCTGACTGCGTCGGGCGCGTTGTTGGTCAACATTTCGCTGGCGGTCGGCGAGTTCTCAAAAGCCACCTGGTGGGGTTATCCCCCCTTGAGCGAAATGCAATATTCGCCCGGCGTCGGCGTCGACTACTATCTTTGGTCGCTGCAAATCTCCGGTATCGGCACCTTGCTGGCGGGCATCAACTTCGTCACGACAATCCTCAAACTGCGCGCGCCAGGGATGAGCTATATGCGCATGCCGGTCTTCTGCTGGACCGCGCTTGCCGCTAACCTGCTCATTGTCGCGGCTTTTCCGGTTCTGACCGCGACGCTCGCGATGCTGGCGCTCGATCGCTATCTCGGCTTTCACTTCTTCTCGCTCGAAGGCCAGGGCAATCAGATGCTGTACTCCAACCTCTTCTGGGTATGGGGGCACCCCGAAGTCTACATCCTGATCCTGCCGGCGTTCGGCGTATTCTCGGAAGTGATGGCGACCTTCTCCGGCAAGCCGTTGTTCGGCTATCGCTCGATGGTGGCCGCGACGATGACCATCTGTATCCTCTCCTTCCTTGTCTGGCTGCACCACTTTTTCACAATGGGTGCCAGCGCAAACGTCAACGGCTTCTTCGGCGTCATGAGCATGATCATTGCTTTGCCGACGGGCGCGAAAGTCTTCAACTGGCTGTTCACGATGTACGGCGGCCGGGTTCGGTTCTCGGTGCCGGTGCTGTGGTCGATTGGCTTCATGGTGACTTTCGTCATCGGCGGCATGACCGGCGTGCTCCTGGCGGTGCCTCCGGCCGACTTCCAGCTGCACAACAGCGTGTTTCTGGTCGCGCACTTCCACAACGTCGCCATCGGCGGCGTCGTGTTTGGCGTGATGGCGGGGTACAATTATTGGTTCCCCAAGGCATTCGGGTTCAAGCTCGACGAACGCTGGGGCAAAGCCTCGTTCTGGTGCTGGCTCGTCGGCTTCTATGTCGCCTTCATGCCGCTCTACGTGCTGGGCCTGATGGGCATGACCCGGCGCATGCAACATTACGACAATTTGTCCTGGCAGCCGTGGTTGATAGCGGCGGCCTTCGGCACCGCTATCATCCTGGTCGGCGTCGTTTGCCAAGTCGTGCAACTTGTTGTGTCGATCCGTAATCGCGAGGAGCTGCGCGACGTGACCGGCGATCCGTGGAACGGTCGTACGCTCGAATGGGCGACAGCGTCTCCGCCGCCGGCATGGAACTTTGCGTTCCAACCCAAGGTCGCCGGACTGGACGCGTTCTGGAGCAGCAAGAGCCGCGCGCAAGCGACAAAGGACGAGCCGACGCCGACGCGCAAGTACGAGCCCGTCGAAATGCCGAAGAACAGCGCCACCGGCTTTGTTACCGCCTTCTTCGCTGTCGTCATCGGCTTTGCGCTCATCTGGCACATTTGGTGGCTGGCCATCGTCGGAGTGTTCGGCGCATTCATGACGTTGCTTGCCTTCTCATTCCGCCGCCACAACGAAATTGAGGTGCCAGCCGAGGAGGTCGCCCGGTTCGTACGATCCCACCAGGCAGGAGTTGCAGCATGAATATCGCCGTCGCAATTGACCAGATTCCGCAAGACGAACTGCCAAGTGCGAGTGAGGCGGGACCTGCTCCAAAGAGGATCGTGGTCGCCTATGGCTTCTGGATCTTCCTGCTGAGTGACATCATCATGTTTGCCGCGCTGTTCGCGAGCTACGCGGTCCTCGTGCGCTCCACAGCCGGCGGGCCGACCGGCGCCCAGTTGTTCAATCAGACTACGGTCGCGATTGAAACGGCTTGCCTTCTCGTTTCGAGCTACACCTGCGGACTGATGTCCTTGGCCATCAATTCGCGCCGCTACCTCAGGACCTATTTAGGGGCTCTAATCACCTTGGTACTCGGAGCCATGTTTCTTAGCCTCGAGATCCGCGAATTCCTGGGCATGATCGCTATCGGTGCGGCGCCGCAGCGGAGCGCCTTTCTGTCCGCATTCTTCACGCTTGTCGGATGTCACGGGCTGCACGTCGCGCTCGGACTGATCTGGCTGGTCGTGATGATGGTGCAGGTGGCGGTATTCGGATTCGCTGCGAGGGTGCAGCATCGCCTGCTCTGCTTTTCCTTGTTCTGGCACGCGCTCGACATCGTCTGGGTTGGGGTATTCACGGTGGTCTATCTGATGGGAGTGAGTTCATGACCGAAGCTCGACACGAACGCGCACCAGGAGACAGGCCGAGCCGCGAGATGCACGCATCGGCTCCCTCCGAGCTTCTCGTCTACACGATCGGCCTGTTTGTGGCGGTTCTTCTCACGGCCACGTCGTTCTGGGCTGCAAACACGACGCTGCTTTGGCCGGGCGGCGTATTCCTCGGGCTCGCTGTCCTCGCCATTGCCCAGATGGGCATTCACCTGGTGTTTTTCCTGCACATCACCAGCGGGCCGGAAAGCACCAACAACGTACTCGCGCTCGCCTTTGGCGTTCTCATCGTAATCGTCGTGATCGCCGGCACGATGTGGATCGTGGCAGATATGAATACGAACATGATGATGCCTTCGGGTGCGCCGATGAGCATGAGGATGCAACATTGAAAGAGCTTGAGCCAAGACGCTACGTCGCGAGCTTGGCGATCGGATGGAGTGCGGAGAATTTCCGATGGATGGAATGATGACCGAGGCTTATGGACACCGGCTTGGCGAGCGAGCGCGAGTCGAAAACGCGCCTGCGATCGTTTCCCGAGCATTGCGCAACGCTGATATGGCTGTCACCGAGGTTCGATGCGATAATCCACGGCCGGGATTGAGCGGTCCGATTCGACCGGAAGATGCGTTCCTCGTCTCCGTGCAACTCCGCGATTTTCCCCATCGCGAATACTGGTCGGATGGCCGACGAGCGTCAGTGTGCGATCTGCGGGCTGGCGAGACGTCACTCCATGACCTGAGGCGAGATCCTGTCACTCTCCTCGACAAGCCCTATCACTCTCTGGTCGTTTATCTGCCGCGTGCGGTGCTGGACGCGATCGCTGACGAGGCCAACGCACCGCGAATTCGCGATCTGAACTATAAGCCCGGTGTGGGCGTCAACGACGTTATGATGTCCAGCCTCGGGAGCTTGCTGCTGCCCGCCCTCAGACATCCCGACCAGGCCAACCCCTTGTTCGTCGATCACGTTCTGCTGGCGGTTGTGGCGCATGTCGCTCAGACCTATGGAGGCATGCGGCCAATGTCACGGCCGGTCCAGGGTGGGCTTGCGCCATGGCAGGAGCGGCGCGCGAAGGAGCTGATCGACGCCAACCTGGGTGGTGTGCCGGTGGAGGAGTTGGCTCGGGAATGCGGGTTCTCCAAGGCCCATTTTTCGCGCGCGTTTAGCCAATCCGTAGGAATGGCGCCGCACCGATGGCTCATGAAGCGCCGCATTGAGGTGGCAAAGGAAACGCTGCGCGACGGGAAGCTGTCGATATCTGATGTGGCCGCGGCCTGCGGCTTCTGCGACCAAAGCCACCTCACGCGGGCTTTCACAGGGATGGTTGGCGTAAGTCCGCGCGTGTGGCGCCGGGCTCTCGAACAGTAGACCGGCACAATGAACCGGGCGCGGTGGGACGAGCGTGCCAGCTACGACACTCTCATTCAATGGAAAGGTTCCGCGTTACTGTCGCGGTCCAGGATAATCGCCACGCGATGAGGCCCATCGATGAGGCGATCAGAAGGCCCGAGGCCGCCGGACGGGGCGCACGTAAACTGCTACATCGGAACAATGGCACGGTTCACCACCCACTTTGGATTCCAATCGACGGCGGCGGAAGTCATCGCGGGCGTCGATCTGACCGGACGAAAAGCGATCGTCACTGGCGGCGCGGCGGGTGTCGGCGCTGCGACTGTGCGTGCCTTGGCCGGTGCAGGCGCCGCCGTGACGATGGCGGTGCGGCGCGTGGACGTCGCTGAACCGGTCGCCGCCGAACTGCGCCGGTCGACGAGCAACCAGGCCATCGACATAATGCCCCTTGATCTGTCGGATCTCAGGTCCGTCAAGGCTTTCACCGATGCCTGGGAGGGCCCACTCGACATCCTGGTCAACAACGCCGGCATCATGGCGGTGCCGGAGCTCGAAAGGACGCCGCAGGGCTTCGAACTTCAGTTCGGCACCAACTTCCTCGGACACTTCGCGCTCACCATCGGTTTGCACACAGCCCTTGCTGCAGCGAACGGCGCCCGAGTCGTATCGGTAAGCTCTACCGGCCATCTGTTCTCGCCGGTTGTTTTTGATGATCTGAATTTCGACTTCGTCCCCTACACGCCAATCGGCGCCTACGGCCAGTCCAAGACTGCTGCCGCCCTCTTGGCCGTCGGCATCACCCAGCGTTGGGCAGATAACGGCATTCGTTCGAATACGCTCCACCCGGGAGCAATAGCGACGGGGCTGCAGAAGTATACGGGTGGCCGCCTCCCGATCGGCGTAAGACGCTGGAGCAAGGGGCCTCCACGTCGGTGTTGCTGGCAGCATCACCTCTTCTTGAGGGCACCAGCGGTCTCTATTTCGAGGACTGCAACGAGGCTCAGCAGGTCACAAAGCGGCCCAGCGACTTCACGGGTGGGTATGCTGGATATGCGCTCGATCCGGAGAACGCCGAACGGCTGTGGAATTTATCCATGAAGCTGATTTCGTAGAAATAAGCCGGCGTACAAACCGCGGTGGACGTCGCAAGGAACCCGCGAGTGCAAACCCTGTGAGCCTTGTAGGGTCTATGTCGGCTTATGGCCTATCTCGTCAATTAGCTGCGCTGCAGAATTTTGTCGGTATGGGGCATAGCGGACTCGGGCAAGCCGTCCGTCCAGCGAATTTATGGGTTCCCGGCCTAGTCACCCTCGATATGCTCAGTTCGCTGTCGATCGACAGGTTGCGCAGGTTCGTGACGTGATACACGGCCACAATGCAGATCAGGCTCCGAGCCAGCCAATGCGTCTACGACGACCTCGGCGAGCCAATGAACTGTCCACCCGATGATGGCGCCGAGGATGACTTCGCTGCCGCGATGTAGTGCGACCAGGAGCATCGGGACCGACGGTTGCGCAGTCAGCAGAATGATCGGGCAGGTCCACATCGCAACTCGAAGCGTTGGAAGCTCGCGCACGACCAGCGCACAGAGCGCCACTGCAATTGCCATCTGGACGGCAGTGGAGATTGCAGTGCGTGAGCCGATCTCGTTCACTGCGACGGTGATGCCGATCCCAAGCAGTGTGCCGAGAATGCGTCCCGTCAAGGACGAGCGCGTCTCGTGCAATCGTTCTTGCGAAACGATCATTGCCGTCATCGCAGCCCAAAGTCCCTGCAGTCCCAGGAAAAACACCAGCTCGTAGGCGACCGTCGCTGCTCCGGAGCAACGAAGGATAAAGGCAATCGCGCGAGCGGTCTTGCTTGCCACGGACGCCGCCCGATTCGTCAGCGCGGCAGTTGGCGAAGATGTCGACGAGCTCGCTGTGGTCGCGGTGAAGCGATCTTCATGAAAAATCTCCGATCGGCTGCACAGCGGATCTGGCACGCCGCCGTGGTTTGTTCAACGTTGGTCGCCGCCATTTTGAGCATGATCAGTCACGATCAAGCCGTCGCGTCCAAGAACGGACCGTCTGGAAAGAGCATTGTGTGTACGCAGCGACAAGTGCAGCGCTGCGAAACGGGATGAAATGCCGTTGCCGGAGCAGCGTGATGAATATCGAGACGACTGACGAAAATGCGGATCGGCCTGGCGTCTTCATCGCGCACCGGGCCTCCCTGGCACAGGGAAGCACGCAGAATGGATAATCATATTTCCTGTCCATCGGAGAGCGAGCAGCGAGATATTCGCTGCCGGCGGCTTCTCTTTCTGTGCTGGCATCGCGGAACGCAGGAAAGCGACCTCATTCTCGGCCCGTTCGCCGAGGGCTCCCTCAAAACCCTGGACAGCAATCAACTCGGACGGTTCGAAGCACTGCTCGATTGCACGGACCCGGATCTGTTTGACTGGATCTTCGGCGTCAGCGATCCGCCGCCGGAACATGAACACGACGTGATGCGACTACTGCGCAGTTTCTGCACCGAGCGAGATCGTGCATCGCGGCAGATTGGTCGCCACTGAAATCGGAATATCGACTGGAGCACCCCATGGAACGTCCGTTATCGCCCTTCATGTTTCCGACCTGGTATCGCTTCCAGATCACCTCGGCGCTGTCCATCCTTCACCGGCTCACTGGCATTGCGTTGGCAGTAGGTTCAATCCTGCTCGTCTGGTGGCTGATCAGCGTGGCAGCCGGCGGCGAAGTATTTGCAACCACCCACGCGCTTCTCGCTTCTCCGTTCGGCATCGTGCTGTTGTGCGGCTGGTCGATCGCCTTCTTTTATCACTTGTGCAATGGCGTTCGTCATTTGGCTTGGGACGCCGGCTACGGCTTTGAAATCAGGAGCGCTGCTCGCAGCGGCTACGCCGTTCTTGCCGGGACCGTACTGCTGACCGCCATGACCTGGCTCTATGTGTTTCTGGCCTAGGAGACTGCGATGACAAAGGCGACCTCCCTATCGGATACGACTGCACTGCGCGACGAGGTGGTGCCCCGCCAGGTCCGCCAGTTCGGCAGCGCGCGCGATGGACTGCGCGAATGGCGATTGCAGCGCCTGACGGCGATCGCGCTGATCCCGCTGAGCCTCTATTTCGCAGCGTCGATCCTGTCGATCGCGACCTTGGACCGAAAGACGGCAGCCGACTGGCTTTCTTCGCCTGTACCGGCGCTGCTCGTCATCCTCGTCGTTCTTGCGGGGATCATGCATGCGCTGATCGGCGTTCGCTCCGTTGTTCTTGACTACGTGCACACGCGCGCCCGGCTGCTTGCAGCCGAACTTCTCTTTCGTGCCGTTGCCGTGATCCTCGCAGGCGGCGCTGTGCTCGCAGTCCTCAAACTCTTTCTCGGCCGCTAGGGAGACCAGGATGCCCAACGCTTACGAAATAGTTGACCACTCTTTCGATGTGATCGTCCTCGGAGCCGGCGGCGCCGGGCTCCGGGCGACGCTCGGGATGGTCGCGGCCGGCTTGAACACGGCCTGCATCACCAAGGTCTTTCCCACGCGTAGCCACACCGTCGCGGCGCAAGGTGGCATCAGCGCCGCCCTGGGAAACATCGAAAACGACGAATGGCGCTGGCACATGTTCGATACGGTGAGAGGTTCTGACTGGCTCGGCGACCAGGACGCGATCGCATACATGTGTCGCGAGGCGGAGGATGCGGTCATCGAGCTCGAGCATTTGGGCGTGCCGTTCAGCCGAACCGAGGCCGGCAAAATCTACCAGCGGCGCTTCGGCGGACACACGACGGAATATGCCAAGGGTGACATGGCGTATCGGGCCTGCGCCGCGGCCGATCGCACCGGCCACGCGATTTTGCACACGCTTTACCAGCAGTGCCTGAAGCATAAGGCCCGCTTCTTCATCGAGTATTTTGCGCTTGATCTGCTGATGGACGACGACGGAGTCTGTCGCGGCTTGCTCGCCTGGTGCCTTGAGGACGGATCAATTCATCGCTTCCGCGCCAACATGACCGTGATAGCGACGGGCGGTTGCGGCCGCGTCTACCAGTCCTGCACGTCGGCGCACACCTGCACCGGCGACGGAAGCGCGATGGTGCTGCGCGCCGGCCTGCCGCTGCAGGACATGGAATTCATCCAATTCCATCCCACCGGCGTCTACGGTGCCGGCGTTCTGATTACCGAGGGGGCCCGCGGCGAGGGCGGCTATCTGACCAACAGCGAAGGTGAGCGGTTCATGCCAAAATATGCGCCGCGAGAGAAGGACTTGTCATCCCGCGACGTCGTCAGCCGTGCCGAAGCTGTGGAGATCCGGGAGGGGCGCGGGGTCGGCGAGAAAAAGGATCACATTCACCTTCACCTCGAGCATCTGCCTGCCGATGTGCTCGATGCGCGTCTGCCCGGCATTGTCCAGTCAGCGCGTACCTTCGCCGGCGTGGACGCCCACAAAGAGCCAATTCCGGTCATTCCGACCGTACATTATGTCATGGGCGGCATTCCGACGAACATCAAGGCCGAAGTCATTAGTCCGACGAAGAACGACACCGAGACAGTCGTGCCGGGATTGATGGCAATCGGAGAAGCGGCATGTGTTTCGGTGCACGGCGCCAACCGGCTCGGCACCAACAGCTTGCTCGATCTCATCGTCTTCGGCCGGGCGGCGGCGCTACGCGCGGCCGAGTTGATCAAGCCGGGAACCCGCGCGCGCGAGGTCAATGGTCACTCGCAGGAGGCCGCGCTGGCCCGCTTCGACCGGACACGCAATAGCAGGGGCGGCAACAAGCCCGGCGAGATTCGTCCGCTGATGCAGGGGGCGATGCAATCGGGCTTCGGCGTGTTCCGCCGCGGCGATACCTTGCAGGAGGGCATGAAGAGGCTGACGGACCTGCGCGATCCGCTGGAGCGCGTTACGGTGGACGACCCCTCGCTGAAGTGGAACGTCGCGCTGGTCTCGGCGCTCGAGCTCGCCAACCTGGCGGAGCAGGCGGTCGTGATTGCTCATTCCGCCGTTGCCCGAACGGAGTCGCGAGGCGCACATGCGCGAGATGACTTTCAGCAGCGCGATGACAAGAATTGGCTCAAGCACACCGTTGCCTGGAAAGACGCTGACTGGAAGGTCACCTTCGACTATCGCCCGGTGCGTCTGAATACACTTTCCAACGAAGTGGAAAGCTTCCCGCCAGCAGAGCGCACTCACTAACACGTCGGGTACGTCGATAGCGGCAAGGCGGCATCAAATCAGGAGAGCCCGAAAATGTCCGAGTTCACGCTTCCAGCGAATTCCAAAGTCGGCAAAGGCAAGCACTGGCCGACACCGAAAGATGGAGTGCACCTGAAGGGCTTCCGGATCTATCGCTGGGATCCAGACAAGAACGCCAACCCGACGATCGATGAGTTCGAAATCGATCTCGATCATTGCGGACCGATGGTTCTCGATGCACTCGTCAAGATCAATGACCAGATCGATCCGACGCTGTCGTTCCGGCGCTCCTGCCGTGAGGGCGTATGCGGCTCTTGCGCGATGAACATCAACGGACACAACACGTTGGCCTGTCTGACGCCCATCAGCAGCCTGAAGGCGGGTGCGAGCCGAATCACGCCGTTGCCACATCTGCCGGTCTTGAAGGATCTCATTCCTGACCTGACCGGATTGTACGCGCAATACGCGCTGATCGAGCCATGGCTGCAGTCGGATCAGCCGCCGCCGGACCGCGAGCGCCGGCAATCTCCCGAGGATCGCGCGAAGCTCGATGGTCTGTGGGAGTGCATCCTTTGCTTCTGCTGTTCCACATCATGTCCGAGCTACTGGTGGAATCAGGACAAGTATCTTGGTCCTTCCATCCTTCTCCAGTCCTATCGCTGGCTCGCTGACAGTCGCGATCAAAGTACCGGCGAAAGGTTGGATCGCCTCGAGGATCCATTCCGCCTCTATCGCTGCCATACGATCATGAACTGCACGAAGACGTGTCCGAAAGGACTGAATCCCGCGCGCGCGATCGCCAATACCAAACACATGATGTCCGAGCGGGGCTGATGTCACCGAGCAGATGAGAGCACCATGTCAGAATTTCGAACGGAAACCGACGGGTTGGGCAAAGTTGACGTGCCAGCCGACAAACTCTGGGGTGCGCAGACCCAGCGCTCTTTGCAGCATTTCAGCATCGGCCGCGACCTGATCCCCCGCGAAATGATCGTTGCCTATGCGATCATAAAACGCGCCGCCGCCGCCGCAAACCACAGAGGTGGCCGGCTGCCGGATCAGGTCCATGCCCTGATTACACGTGTCTGTGAGGAGATCCTTGCTGGCGGCCACCAGGACATGTTCCCGCTGCATGTGTGGATGACCGGGAGTGGTACCCAGTTCAATATGAACGTCAACGAGGTCGTTTCGAACCGTTGCTGTCAGCTCGCAGGCACACCGCTCGGCAGCAAGCACCCGGTTCATCCCAACGATCACGTCAACATGTCGCAGTCGTCGAACGACTCCTTTCCGTCGGCAATGCACATTGCCGCCGCCGTCAATGTCAAGGAGCGGCTCATTCCCGCCGTCACCGCGCTGCGCGATGCGATCGCGGTCAAGGCGGTCGAATGGGACGACATCGTGAAGATCGGCCGCACCCACATGCAGGATGCGACGCCGCTCACGCTTGGCCAGGAATGGTCGGGTTACGCCGCGATGCTAACGGACGACCTGGAGCGGATCGAATTGGCGTTGCCGGGCATCTACCGGCTTGCGCTGGGCGGTACGGCGGTCGGTACCGGGATCAACGCCGCACCCGGCTTCGCCGAGGCGGTCGCCGCGGAGATCGCCGCGCTGACGAAACTGCCGTTTGTAAGCGCACCGAACAAATTCGCCGTTCAGGGCGCGCATGACGCGCTGGTGCAACTCTCGGGGACGCTGCGCACCTTGGCGGTGTCGCTCTACAAGATCGGCAACGATATCCGGTTGTTGTCATGCGGCCCGCGCGCCGGCTTCGGCGAACTGCTGATTCCGGAGAACGAACCCGGTTCGTCAATCATGCCGGGAAAGGTCAATCCGACGCAAGCAGAAGCACTGACGATGATCGCCGTGCAGGTCATGGCGAACGATATCGCAGTGGGCTTTGGCGGCGCCGGAGGCTATCTCGAGATGAACGTCTACAAGCCCGTGATGATCGCCAATATCGCCCAGTCGATCACACTGCTCAGCGACGGGTGCACGAATTTCCGCCAATTCCTGGTCGAAGGAACGCGGCCGAATCGAAAGAAGATCTCCGAATACGTGCAGCGCTCGCTGATGCTGGTCACGGCGCTGGCTCCGGTCATCGGATATGACAAGGCATCAGCGATCGCTCATTTCGCAGCGGAGCATGATCTGACCTTGAAAGAGGCGGCCCTACAACTCGGCCACGTCGACGAGGCGACCTTCGACCGCGTCGTCGATCCCGCAAAGATGGTCAGACCCTATGTAGCAAATAGTGCCGATCATGGCGTTCAGGCCGCAGGCGCTGACGCGCGCCTCAACAAGGGCACCGCCTTCACGGAAGCAGAGCGAAGTGCTTCCGGTCGTCAACGGACATGACCGATGGCAACTCTTTCGTCAATTGATTCCGGGCTGCCCTTCGGCGATTTTCGCGCGCTTATAGAGCGGTTGCCTCCGCTGGATGAGCGCGCGGCTGCCCGCGTTCGCGACGATTTCGGCTGCATCGAAAAGCCAAAAAATTCGCTTGGTCGGATCGAAAAGGTTGCCGCGTGGCTCGCCGTCTCGACGGGCCGGCCGCCGGCTGTCTTGCGCCCGGTCGTGGCAATCGTCGCCGGCAACCACGGGATCGCGCGCCATGACGTCTCGCCACGCCCCGTTGAGGCCACCCAGCGGTTTGTCGAGCTTGCGGCGGCCGGCGGCGCGGCAGTCAACCAGGTTTGCGCCGCCCACGGCCTCGGGTTGAAGCTCTATGACCTCGCGCTTGACTTGCCGACTGCCGATTTCGCCATTGGCGCCGCGCTGGACGAGAGAGGTTGCGCCGCAACCATGGCATTCGGCACAGAGGCGATCACCGACGGCGTTGATCTCATCGCGCTGGGGAGTATCGGCGTCGGTGCTTCGACCTCCGCCGCGGCGATTTCGGCCGCGCTCTTTGGCGGCAGCGGTGCCGACTGGGTCGGCGCGGGCTCGGGAGCCGATGCTGCGATGATCAGCCGGAAAGCGGCGACTGTCGATCATGCGCTCGCCCAGCACTCCGGTCATCTTGAGGATCCGCTCGAAGTTCTGCGCCGCCTGGGCGGGCGCGAATTCGCGGCAATCGCCGGCACAATCATCGCCGCGCGGACACAGGTTGCCGTCGTCCTTGAGGGCTTTGCGGCGACGGCGGCCGCGGCTGTGCTTCATCGCGCCAATCCGGCGGCTCTCGACCATTGCCTGTTGGCCCATGTCGCAGCGAACGAGCCCGGGCATCGGCAACTCGCGGAGAAGATCGGCCTGACACCGCTCTTCGATCTCGAGATGGGCGAGGCGGAGGGCACAGGCGCCGCACTTGCCGCTGGCACAGTCAAGGCGGCTGCGCTCATCCATTCAGGGATGCTCGCAGCAAACACTGGCGAAATCGCACAAATGGAGCAATCACGATGAACGCACCAACCAAAATGACTGCGAAGCAGCTTGCCGGTTACGACCGGCTACACAACGCACGCCTCAACAAAGGTACCGCATTCACGGAGGCAGAGCGCGGTGCTTTCGGTCTCGAAGGCCTGCTGCCGCCGGCCGTGCTTTCGCTGGAGTTGCAGGTTGCGCGCCGACACGATGAGATCGTCCGTCTTGAAAACGATTTGCTCAAATACCTGGTATTGTCCGATCTGCAGGCACGCAACGAGACCCTCTATTACTCGGTCCTGATGTCGGATCCGGCGACCTACATGCCGATTGTGTACACGCCTACGGTAGGCGAGGCTTGCCAGAAATTCGGCCACATCTTCCGCCAGCCGCGCGGCATTTATCTGCCGATCAGCGCGCGCGGCCGGGTCAAGGAACTCCTGTCCAATTGGCCCGAAAAGGACGTGCGCTTTATCGTCGTGACCGACGGCGAGCGCATCCTCGGGTTAGGGGACCTCGGCGCCGGCGGCATGGGCATCCCGATCGGGAAGCTCGCTCTGTGCACTGCATGTGCCGGCGTGCCGCCGCAGTCCTGCCTGCCGGTCGTTATCGACGTCGGCACGAACAACCAGGCTCTGATCGACGACCCACTCTACCTGGGACTGCGGCAAGGCCGCATCCGCGGCGACGAATATGCAGCATTCATTGATGAGTTCGTTGCGGCGGTGCAGCAGCTCTACCCCAAATGCTGTCTCCAGTGGGAGGACTTTGCGAACATCAATGCCGTGCCGATCCTCGAGCGCTACCGCGACGAGGTTTGTACGTTCAATGACGATATCCAGGGCACCGCGGGAGTGGCGCTGGCCGGTATCCTGGCCTCATTGCGCATCACAAAGAAGATCACTGATCAGCGGTTCCTGTTTCTCGGCGCTGGCTCGGCGGGAACCGGAATTGCAGAACTGATCAGCCAGGCCATGGCTAGAGCCGGCATGGATATACACGAAGCCAGGCATCGCAACGCCCTCTTCGATGTCAAGGGTCTGCTCGTCACCTCTCGCGATGATCTCGCGGACTTTCAGCGCCCGTTCGCGCAGGACCGGCAGCCGATCTCGACGTTCGTCGAGGCGATCAAGGCCCTGAAGCCGACCGGCATCATTGGGGTCAGCGGAATCCCGAAACTGTTCACCCGCGAGGCGGTCGAAGCCATGGCCGAGCTCAATCAGAGACCGATCATCTTTCCATATTCCAACCCGACCTCGCGCTCCGAGTGCTCGGCCGAGGAAGCCTATCGCTGGTCTGGCGGTCGCGCCATTTTTGCCAGCGGCAGCCCGTTTCCCCCGGTCGAGATCGGCGGGCGGAAATTCGTGCCGAACCAGGGCAACAACGTCTACATCTTCCCAGCCATGGCCATGGCGATCTTTGCCACGGAGGCGGAGCGGGTCACCGACGAAATGTTCCTCACCGCCGCGCAGGCCATTGCCGAACAGGTCAGCGAGGACAACCTCGCAGCAGAGCTCATCTATCCGCCGCGCGAACGGATTTTCGCCACCTCACTGCACGTGGCCGAGCGGGTTGCCGCTTGCATTTTCGACCAAGGCTTGGCGCGAGTGCCTCGGCCTGCCGATGTCGGCGCGCTGATCCGATCGTGTGTCTATCGCCCCGTCTACCCGGAGTGAGCACAGTTTGAATCATTGATGAAAAGGTCTTGAACCGTGGAGACGGTCAGCGACCCGCTCGGCACGAAGTTGCTGACCTTTGTGCTGAGCGTCATCGCAGGCAGTGTGGACGTGATTGGGTTCCTCGGGCTGGGAACCCTGTTCATCGCCCACGTTACCGGCAATCTGGTGATCCTTGCGGCAAGATCCGCTGCAGGCGAGCACGCGTCGGCGGCGCATTTGCTGTCCGTGCCCGTGTTTATCATCGCGCTCGTTGCAGCGCGACTTCTGGCGGCCGGACTCGATCGGTCCAGGATTGTCTCTCTGAGGCCACTGCTGTTCCTGCAGTTTTTTCTCCTTTCCGGTCTTCTCACGATCTGTGTCGGGGTTGGCTGCCTCACTGATCCGGATGCGGCGATCATGATAGTTGCTGCCATGCTCGGCGTTTCCGCGATGGCCGTACAAAACGCGCTTGTGCAACTCTCTCTCAAGGATGCGCCGTCTACTGCGGTCATGACGACCAACTTGACCCGGCTGGTACTGGATCTTGGTGAGGTGTGGCTCGGAACGAACCCCGATAGCCGCGCCAAGGCCGTGACGCGAGCACGGCGCACCGGAGTAGCAATTGCGGGCTTTCTTGCCGGGGCGGGCCTTGGCGCCTGGTGCCAGGCGCACGTCGGACTGTGGTCGCTTGTATTGCCCACCGGTCTTGCGCTGGCGGCGCTCTTCATCGCCTGTTGGTCACGCTGGTTCGTGCAGGCTGCGGATCAGGCTCAATCACCGCTGCGAGGCGAAGCCGATAGACCTTGCGTGGCGGTGCCCTGTTCAAGAGCGCGCTCGGATAAGCGGGTCTGATCCGTAAAGGAGGCCAGTTGCTAGTCAAGCATGCCTTCACGGCGCAGTGTGTTTTCGAGAGTCTTGGTGGCTTGGTCGATCAGACGGGGGTTGCTATCGGCGCACTTAACGGCGGTCTCCGCGGTGACCCATAGCCGAGTGCGGTCGCCGTGCATGTCTATAAACGCTGCCGCGTCGCAAAGGTCGACGATAATGGCGGGCCGTGCGCAAACGTGAGCGACCAACTGCCGCGTGAACCTCAGATTGTTCTTTACCTGGTACATGCCTGTCACAGAGCTGGAACTGGCGTTGTCGGCGCCGCGCTGTAGCACCACCACCTGTCAAGACAGGATAAGAGCAGGCGAATTCGTCTCAAGCATCAGCCGCGATGATCGCGCCACGCGCTGTCGAGCAGCGCTGTCGCGACATCAACGGTCAGTTTCGGCCAGGCGATAGCGAGTTCGAACGGAGTCGTTGAAGCGATCAATCCGACAAAGCCACTCATCACCATCCATTGGGGGTAGCAATCGATGCAGCAATAGCGTTTTGAGGTGGAAAGATCATGCAAGTACCCCCGTTCCAGCGGTCGCGAACACTCCGTGCAGACAGAGGGCCTGCGCGGCGCCAAGTCGTTCACCAGCATAAACTTCATTTTGTGAACAGACATCTCACCGATCCTTCTATCTCGCGGTGCGTTTGCGAGCTCCGGTGCTTTCGCTCGCGCTGGGTAGCTGCTTCATTCCCGCCTCAAGCGACGCCCTGCATGCATCGCTGAGCTCGGCGTTCTTGTCTTTGAGACAAATCGTTATCTCATCTGCATCGGGGATGAATGCACTGCAAAGTCTGAGCACGTCGGGCGTACACGCCATGCGTTGTTCTAGTGTGCCTTGTGAGAAGGAGGGAGACGTCGTCGCGGACAGTAGGGCCAGCGAGACGCACCACTGCAGCGAGGACCTTAGCCGAAGTATCATCCCAATATTCTGGCGTTCTACATTCATTAGAGGACCTGCCATTGGTAATCGATCACGGCAAAAACAAATACGCTCTCGCCGAGGCCCATGCTTGTAGCAAAGCGTCAGCCTTTGGAGCTTTCGACCTCTCTGCAGTCCTTCCGCTTCCCAAAAGCGTGAGTGCGGCCATCAACATCGGGGGTGCACAAACCACCAAGTCACCGCACGTCTGTCCAAGCGTTGGGAACGACAACAACACTAACGTTGCACGTTCAAGTGACGAACGGCCAATACGCAATTGGTGGTGGGGACGAGGAAATGCTCAAAGGATTCACCGCCCCTCGGTCCCCTTTGGGCGCCGCTGCATTGGTCCCTTCGCCGCCCTGGCATTTCGCAGGCGACGTTCTGGCGGTGGAGTTCTGGAATGATCCCGATGTGTCAGTCCATACTCTTCCGACGGGTGTCGAGCTTGACACGAAATGTCCGGGCCACTCTGTTGCACTCTTCACGGACTACCAGTTCACCGCGCAGAACAATGAGTATCTCGATCCTGCCAGATACCAGAGTCGCGGATTCAGCGTCCTCCTCGACGCGATGTGGAAGGGGGCACGAATAGCGTGGTGTCCATATTGTTATGCCGATAACGATGCGGCCTTGATGAGAGGCTGGATCCAGGGATATCCAAAGAAGTTCGGTGCCGTACACCAGACCCGCACTTTTGCCGCCCCGAGCCCGGCCTCGGCGCAACTCGCGCACGATAGCAGGTTCGCCGCCTGCATGTCCGCTCATGACCGGTTGCTGGTGCAAGCCCGCGTCACCTTGCGTGAAAAGGTAGACCGTCTTGTTGGCTTGCTCGATCGCCGGGTAGTGGGACGGCGATATTTTCCGCGGCTCTCCGCGGGCATGCACGATAAGCCCGCCGTGGATGAACTGGTGCGGTGCGTCTCGGACCGCCTCCTGATCACAAACATCTGGAGCGGCGAGGGTGAGCTCAGGTTTCCGGAAGCCTATGGCGAAGAGCTGGAAGTGCTGGGGCCACTGAAGGTGGGGCGCGGATATCGGTTCTCGTTTTCCTATTCGGTCACCGATATCGAGATCCTGGCAAATCTGACCGCCTAGCAAATGGCGCGTGATGCTAACAAGCGCGTTCTCGATTGTGGCAGGAATAAACAAGTCAACGCACTTCAATCAAATCAATTGTGGCTGGAGTCGGTAGCCTGTTTGCTGAAAGAGATGCATCAGGACCACGAGAATGCTAAAGGGCTTTACAGTTCCGAAATCGCCATTCGGCCAGGCCGCTCTAACTCCGCCACCACCTTGGCACTATGCCGGCGACGTTGTTGGAGTCGAGTTCTGGACGGACCCCGACGCGACGGCGGCGACATTGCCGAGTGGTCTTTCCAAAGATCCGAACTCAAACGGTCACGCCGTCATGATGTTTCTGGATTGGCAATTCACGGCCCAGGACGACGAACATCTCGAGCCGGCTCGTTATCAGTATCGCGAAGCGTTTATTTTGGTCGACGCGATGTACCGCGACGTGCCCGTAATGTGGTGTCCGTACATCTATGTAGACAATGACGCTGCGCTGGCGCGCGGTTGGACGCAGGGTTTTCCAAAGAAAATGGGTAGCATTTTCCAGACGCGCTCCTTTGCGGCCTCAGGTCCCGCCGCGGCGCCGGTCGCGTCCGGGGGCCGGTTTGGCGCGAGCCTTTCGGCGCATGGCCAGCGTCTTGCGGAAGCCTGCGTCACCTTGCACAAGCCGGTCGCAAACGGACTGTCTCTCCTCAGCCGACCCACGGTCTTGTTGCGATATTTCCCGAGATTGGCGGCCGGCTACCAGGACAAGCCTGCGGTCAACGAACTGGCGATGTCGATCACCGACAATCTCACCGTCGCCGGCGCATGGATCGGGAAGGGCGAGCTTAACCTTCCGGAAGCGAATGGTGAAGAACTCCATGCGCTCGCGCCGAAAAGGATCGAGTCCGGGTTTCGTTACTCACTTTCTTACTCCGTCAGGGATCTGAAGGTTCTCGAAGACCATAGCTGCTAGGGGGCTGAAAGCACCCCCGCCGTAGCGGCGGAGCGTCGAGTCCCTCGCTCCGCCGAGAGGGTCGCTGCAGCACTCCCGTCCCGTGGAGACCCTCAACGGGAGACGTTCTTGTGATAGGAAAGAAAATTCGATGAGCAGAACTGCATCTGGATATTTGGTCGAAGCTCTCGAGAAGGCTGGCGTGAGGCGTGTCTATGGAGTTGTGGGGGACTCGCTGAACGGCTTTACTGACGCGCTGCGGCGAAGAAAATCCATCGACTGGATTCACATGCGGCATGAGGAGGCCGCGGCTTTTGCGGCGGGCGCTGAAGCTCATCTTACCGGCAGCCTTGCTGTGTGCGCGGGGAGCTGCGGTCCAGGAAACCTTCATCTGATCAACGGCCTGTTCGACTGTCAGCGCAACGGCGTGCCTGTTCTGGCGATCGCGGCCCACATCCCCAGCAGCGAAATCGGGATTGATTATTTCCAGTCAACCCATCCGGAAAACCTGTTCAGGGATTGCAGCCATTATGTCGAGCTGGTTTCCAATCCCAAGCAGCTTCCGCAGATTTTGAAACGTGCAATGCGGGTCGCGATTGCCAAACGTGGTGTTGCAGTCGTTGTGCTGCCCGGCGACGTCGCACTGATGAAGATTGATGACGACGTTCCGGAATGGATAGCACCCACCGCGCCCGTTTTGCGGCCAAGCGAGGCCGATATCGGGCACCTGGCAGACTTTCTCAATAAAGCATCCCGGGTCACCTTGTTCTGCGGCGCTGGGTGTGCAGGCGCCCATGCAGGGGTCATAGAACTTGCCCGCAAACTGAAGGCTCCGATCGTGCATGCCTTTCGCGGCAAGGAGTTTGTCGAATACGACAACCCTTACGACGTGGGAATGACAGGCCTGGTCGGCTTTGCATCCGGCTACGTCGCCATGAAGAATTGCGGTGCGCTCTTGATGCTCGGTACCGACTTCCCATACCGGGCGTTCTATCCGGAGCATGCAAAAATTGCTCAAGTGGATATGCGGCCTGAAGCGCTCGGCAATCGCTGCTCGCTTCATCTAGGCTTGCTCGGCAATGTCAAGGACACGCTCGATGCCGTGCTACCTTCGATCAAGGAGAAGACGGATTCAAGTCATCTCAGCGATGCGCTGATTGATTACCAGAGAACGCGCAGAGACCTCGACGCCTTGGCAGAGAGTGGTCCGGACGGCGACATCATTCATCCCCAATATGTCACCCGCGTGATCAGCGAAGTGGCGGCCGATGATGCGATCTTCACCTGTGATGTCGGAACGCCGATTATCTGGACTGCACGCTATCTCAAGGTCAACGGCAGGCGCCGCATTATTGGATCGTTCAATCACGGATCAATGGCGAATGCGATGCTGCAAGCAATTGGCGCACAGGCGACCTATCCGGAGCGCCAGGTTATCTCAATGTCGGGCGACGGCGGTTTCAGCATGATGATGGGAGACTTCATCACGCTGACCCAGATGGGACTTCCAGTGAAGGTCATCGTCCTCAACAATGGAACGCTCGGCTTTGTCGAGATGGAGATGAAAGCGAACGGATTCCTGGACACGGGCTGTGATCTCAAGAACCCCGACTTTGCCCTGATGGCGGAAGCCATGGGCGTCCGCGGCATCAGGGTTGAAAAGCCGCGGGAGTTGAAGGGCGCCATCGAGGCCGCACTGGCGCACAAGGGACCGGTTCTCGTCGATGTGATGAGTGCGCGGCAGGAGCTTGCCATGCCACCCAGGACCACACTGGATCAAGCCTATCATTTTGGGATGTACATGATGAAGGCCGTTCTCGATGGCCGGGCGACCCAGCTTATCGACCTCGCGAAGGTAAATCTCTCCCGATGACTGCGGGAGGTAGGAGCAGGGACATGATGGGGGGCGAGCTTCTACGGGGTGGTCTAGCGTGGCGCTTTCCCAAGGCATTCCAGTTCATTGCGGAGGTCCAGAGCCGTCCCTTGAGAGCACATGACGTTCGCGCATGGTAATACCGGTTCACATATGGGCCTATGCCTTCAGGATATGGTTGGCGGCCGTAATCGCGCTTTACGTCGCGTTTTGGCTGCAGCTTGGAGGAGCCTCATCGGCAGCCGTTACGGTGGCAATTCTGGCGCAGCCGACGCGCGGCGCGGCGCTTGCCAAGGCAGCCAACAGGATCGCGGCCACACTTATTGGCGCTACCATGTCAGTCGTGATCGCCGGCCTCTTTGCCGGCGAGCGGATCGGAATGCTCGGCGCCTTCATTTGCTGGATATGCATTTGTGTGTTCGTCGCAAGCTACCTCCGCGGCTATCAAGCCTACGCTGCGGTACTGTCCGGCTACACGGTCGCAATCATTACCCTCGTTAACATCGATACTCCGCAGAATGTGTTCACGACGATGACCGACCGAATGGCTGCGATCACGATCGGTATCCTGTGCGTGACCTTGATAAATGACGTCTTCGGATCACCGCCGGTGTGGCGCGGATTGGAGCGCCGAATAAACGATATCTGGGCCGATATTCGAAGTTATGTGCGCATTGTGCTGAGTGGGAACGAGGATAAGTCCGAGCATGCGGGAGAACTCCTTGCACAAATCTCGGGATTGAGAGATCAGGTCGACATCGTCGCTCACGATATGGCGGACGGGCAGCATCGGGCTGCGGGCGCAAGGAGCGCCATGCTCGCGCTCGTCGAGATCGTCCATCAGGTTCGGCTGTTGCGTTTGCTTGCCCACCGAGATCCGTTGGCCGTCACCATCAGAGATCAATGTCTTGCCGTTATCGACGATCACCACTCCGAGGCACCTACCTTCCTGACAGAGCTGCGTGAAACCGAGCTGTCCCGCCCGAATATTGTGGTCGGGGCGGTGTGGCAGCTTCAACAGGCTATCCGCTTCGTGGAATCGAAAAGTCTCCTCGATGACGGACTGCTATCTTTGCGCGAAGGACTTGAGCCCGCGCGTGACATACGCCTGCCGCATCGCGGGGAATTTGCAGTTGCGTTGGGCAACGCAACGCGCATCGGAATTGCTCTAGTCGCCGGAGCGACATTTCTCTTGTTTGCCGGCTGGCCCGCATCCGTTGCTGCCCTGACGATTACAGCGATCCTGTGCGCGCTCAGCACCACAATGCCAAGTCCTTCAAAATTCGCGGTAGCGGCTATGCTGAGCTTTGCGCTCGCCTCGGTGAGCGCTGGAATCGTACGCTTCTACGTCCTGACGGAGTCGCAGGACTTCGTGAGACTTGCCGTTGCAATCGCGCCCGTCGTGTTTTTTGGCTGTTTGCTCAGTGTCCGTCCTGCGATTGGCGGCATCGGTCTGATCATGAATATCATATTCCTGGTCCTGCTCGCGCCGTCCAACCCTCAGGTCTACAACCCGCTCACTTTCTATTCCGAATGCGTGTTCGTCGCTTTCGCCCTCGGGGTGGTGTTTCTGGCCTCCCGCCTGGTGTGGCCGGTGTCCGCGCTCGACAAGCAGCATGCGGTCGTCAAAGCGACACAGGAAAGCTTGACGACATCCGTTTCGGGCACCGAGTGCAGCCTGCCAGCGCTGGAGTGTGATTTGGCGTCCCGGATCGCCGACTACGTCACGTCGGCTGCCGGCGCACGCCGGCCGCGTCGGCAAGTGCTCAAGGCCCTCCTTTCGATCAATGACTTGTCGCTTGCTGCGGCGTCAGCGCACCTTCATTTGGTGCAGAGCTCGGACGACCCGGCAATCGGTTCGAGGATTGGTCAATTGCAACGTGCTCTCTGGTCCGGCAACAGC
Source organism: Bradyrhizobium sp. CSA207 (assembly GCF_029051685.1). Taxonomy (GTDB): domain Bacteria; phylum Pseudomonadota; class Alphaproteobacteria; order Rhizobiales; family Xanthobacteraceae; genus Bradyrhizobium. The sequence goes on from NZ_JAACFT010000014.1 coordinate 125,911, forward strand.
CGAAGACTTTTCGCTGGCGCCAGGTCGGTTCTCCGACGGATGCGCGGGAGTCAAATCGAGGCACGCGAGGCGCTTCTGGCGGCGGCGACGGATCTCTGGACGGCAGGCCTGGTGCTTGCGCACGAGCAGCGCAGGATCCGGCACTTCTGTGACCATGGCTCGGTCAGGAAAGGAGATGTTCCATGGTCGTTGCACTGAAGACGAGAAGGCGGGCTGCGCTCAAGGCGTTCCGTTATGTTGCCACCGGCGTACTTGTGGTCGCGGCGCTTGTTGTCGCACGACATGGCTGGCGGATTTACATGACATCTCCGTGGACGCGCGATGGTATGGTCCGTGTGCAGGTCGCAAACGTTGCACCACAGATATCGGGGCAGATTGTTGAGGTGCGAACACACGACAACCAGCATGTTCACAAGGGAGATGTGCTCTACGTCATCGAAAAGTTTGATTTCGAAGTGGCGCTGGACAATGCCAAGGCGACCATCTTGACCCGAGAGGCCGACCTCGCAGTCAAGAAGGCGCAGAACGCCCGGCGCGCGATTCTTACGACGCTGTCGACCTCGATTGAGGAGAAGCAGGTGTTCGACGGCAACGCGAAAATGGCGGAAGCCGCGCTTGCGAGCGCCAAGGCAGGGCTCTCGCAGGCCGACATCAATCTTCAAAGGACGGAGGTGCGGTCTCCCGTCGACGGCTACGTCACAAACCTCCTGATGCGCGTGGGAGACTTTGCTCGAGCCGGTACGCCAAACTTGTCGGTGATCGACGAGCATTCTTACTGGATCGATGCCTATTTTGAGGAGACAAAACTCGCCAACATCCATGTCGGCGATCCAGTTGAAGCGACGCTGTTGGGTTTTCAAGAGCTGATCAGGGGGCAGATCGAGAGCATCACGGGCGGCATCAGTGCTGCGAACGCGGCAAGCAGCACACAAGGGCTTCCAAACGTCGACCCGATCTTTACTTGGGTTCGGCTTGCGCAACGAATTCCGGTGCGTGTCAGGATCGAACAAGTCCCGCCGGAGGTACCGCTCGTTGCGGGAATGACCTGCAGCGTCTCGGTTGTCGGAGGAGAGGGAATGCCGGCGGCCAGGCGCGACCGGGGGCTCTTCTATCGGCTGGAAAATCTACTTTAGGGAAATTCGATGGGCGCACCAAGGGATATTGATTTGGGAGGCATCCTGGTGGATCCCTTTGTGCGATATCTGTTTTTCGCGTTGGTGATTCTGATAGCCGTCCGATTTGTTGTCGGTCGCCTCGGATTGAGATCAATGTTCGCGAATCCTCCGCTCGCGGAGGCGGCCCTGTACGTCTGCATCCTCGCTTCCCTTGTAGCGCGTTGGATCTGAGCCAGCCTAAGGCGTTCCGGACAGCTCTTGTTGTCGGCGATCGGTCCGCGCCTGGGGCCCCGTCGCGCCGGCAACGAATTGAAAATAAACAGTATTTTATTCGATCCGAGCGTTTGCTCATGGAAAGGGCATTTGCCCATCTTTAACAGTTCAGAACGCTACTTAACAAGCCAAGGCGGGCTCCTTGCTGCACTCTCTCGCCGACCCGAAGCCTCGGATAGAGTTCGTCGAGGGAGTGATCATGGAAGGACTTCAAATCGGACCCGACCCTTCTCTGGCAGCCGACCAGCAGTTCCACCTTGTTGCGAACAGCCTGGCCCAGTTGCTTGAAACCGCGACGCGAGAGTTCGCGCGTGATCGGGAGGCGGCCAAGGCGTCGTTGGTCACAGCATCGCATATCCTGCAAGCGGAGATTGAACGCTGTTCAGGCGCTAACGGCTCCGCAATAGGCGGTCTGGCGGCCTGGCAGGTCGCTCGCGTGCGAGCTTACGTTGACAGCAATTTACACCGCACCATTCACATCCGGGATCTCAGTGCGGTCGCGCGTCGAAGCAAGGCGCACTTCTCTCGGAAATTCAAACTGGCTGTCGGCGAGTCGCCGCATGCCTACGTGGTGAAAAGGCGTCTCGAGAGGGCCTGCCATCTGATGATGACCAACGAGGCATCACTGAGCGAAATAGCCTTGAGCGTTGGCTTTTCGGATCAAGCTCATCTATGCAGGCTCTTTAGACAGGCCTTTGGTCAAAGTCCGGCCCGCTGGCGACGCGAGCGTGGAATCCATGGCGAAGCCTCGAGAACCAGCGCGGACGAGAACATCCCATGAGCGGTCAGCAGGGGAAAGTCCTGAGCTTCGGCCCCTTCGAGCTGTCGATCGGAAGCAGGCTTCTGACAAATGGTTCAAAGGTCGTGCCGCTTGGCGCGCGCGCCATGGATCTCCTGATCGTCCTAGTGGAGCAGGCAAACAAGGTCGTCGACAAGAGAGCTCTGATCGAGCTCGTCTGGCCAAAGAGAGGAGCCGAACAGGTCAGCCTGCGCGTCCATATCTCGGCACTACGGAAGGCTTTCGCTCAGAGTGACCCTGGTAGGCGATATATCGCGAACGTGCCCGGGCGGGGATACAGCTTCGTTGTTCCGGTAACGTCACTTTCCTCGTCAACGTCGGGGGATCTCAAGCCATCCTCGAGGTCTCAACTGCCTGCGCGCTTGATGCGGATGCTCGGACGAAGAGAGGCGCTCGCCGCAATCCAGATGAAACTGGCCGAGCAGAAGTTTGTGACGATCGTCGGTCCTGGCGGTATCGGCAAAACCACGGTAGCCGTGGCAGTTGCCCATGAGATGAGCGCTACCTTCAATGGCGAGCTTCATTTCGTCGACCTGAGTGCTCTCAGCGACGCTTGGCTCGTCGCACCAGCCGTGGCCGCGGCACTCGGTGTGTCGGTACAAACAAATAATGTCGTACCAGCCTTGATCGACCGTTTGCAGGATAGGCCAACGCTCATCATTCTCGACTGTTGCGAACACCTTATCGACGGGGCGTCGGCTTTGGCAGAAGAACTGATTCGCCGTGTCCCGACACTGCATTTGCTCGCTACCAGCCGGGAGGCGATGCGTGTTGAAGGTGAGCATGTCTATGAACTCTGCCCGCTTGAATGCCCTCCTGAAGACAGCAGCGTGTCGGCACACGATGTCCTGCAATATCCCGCGGTCCAACTGCTGGTCGACCGTGTGCGCGCCGTGCGAGGTGCCTTCGAGTTGGTCGATGCAGATGCGCCGATTGCCGCGGGAATGTGTCGGCGGCTTGATGGAATTCCACTGGCGATCGAACTCGCAGCCGGCAGGGTTGACATATTTGGTCTCAGCAAGACCGCGAGCTTGCTCGACGACCGACTAAACCTGTCATGGGTGGGGCGTAGAACGGCTTTGCCGAAGCACCAGACCTTAAACGCCGCGCTGGAGTGGAGCTATGACCTGCTCGGTGAAGCAGAGAAGCGTGTACTGAGCCGGCTCAGTGTTTTTGCCGGCGGATTTACGTTCGAAGCTGCGGTCGCTGTTGTCGCTGACGAGATGATAGATGAAGCACATGTCTCGGATTGCCTTTGGGAGCTTCGTTCGAAGTCGATGATTGCCGCTCGAGGGCAGGAAGGGCGGCTGCGTCTACTCGACACCACTCTTGCTTTTGCTTCACAGCGGCTTGCCAAAAGCGATGAAGGAAACCACTGTCGCCGGCGCCACGCCCTCTACTTCTGCGACTTGTTCAAACAAGGCGCTTCAATGGATATGCCTGAAAGGCTAAGGGCGTTTGGGGGCGAGGTGGACAATCTCAGAGCCGCCCTGAACTGGGCTTTTTCAATCGAGGGTGATGCGAAAATCGGCGTTGAACTTGCTGCCGCCTCGGCAAGCACCTGGATGGCAATGGCCCTTCTTACCGAATGCCGGGAGTGGATGGCGAAAGCCAGCAGTCGACTCGACGATGCGAGTGCCGGCTCAAGGCAAGAAATGATCATTCAGTCCGCACTCGCCAGTTGCATGATGTTCACGGATGGTATGACTGAAGAGTCGTACGCGAACTGGGCGAAAGCTCGCCTTCTTGCCGAGTGCCTCAACGACACCGCATGCCAGCTCGATTCTCTGCTTGTCCTCTGGGCTCACCAGATACGGCTTCCTAGTTATGCCGAGGCGACAGAGTTGGCTGATCGATGCGGCGATGTCGCTGAAGGGACCGGCAATCGTGGCGCGATCGCAACGGCCAACTACATGCGCGGCGTAACATACCACCACGTTGGACGCATGCTGCAGGCCGAAGCTCATTTCGAATTGTCTCTGCATCGCGATGATGAAGCGTCCCGACAATCTCTCATCAAGCGATTCGGCTACGATCGGAAAGTCGATTCCCTGGCGGTATTGGCCAACCTGGCGTGGCTCCTGGGCCGCCCTGATCAGGCGCGACGCCTCAACTTGATGTCGATCGCCGAGGCACGCCAACTCGATCACGCGGTACCGCTCTGCGTGGCGCTCGCCTGGGCAAGCTTCAACACGTACCTGACAACTCCGGACGATCTCGAGACTGAAGCGCTTGCCAACGAGCTTGTCGACCACGCCGCGAAATACGCCGTGGAGAGCTATCACGGCTTCGGCCTCAGCATGCAGGCTCTCTGCAGAGTCAGGCGGGGCGAGGGGGATACAGCTTCGGCGACGCTTTACCGAGGATTGGAGAAGTTGTCGGCGGCGCGCTATGGGGTCTTCAATTGGATCCTGCAAGCAGAGTTTGCAAGGTGTACGGCCGTCGCAGGTCAACCCCGGCAAGGACTAGCAGTCTTCGAACGGGCGAAGATCAATCTTGGCGACACCCAATGGTACGCTCCGGAACTGCGCCGTATCAGGGGCGAATTGGCCCTTGGGAACGACGAGGGACTTGCGGTTGGCAGGCAGTATTTTCTCAGTGCGCTCGAACTATCGGACAGACAAGCGAGCTTGTCGTGGGCGCTCAGGGCCGCGACCAGCCTTGCTATTGCCGAAAAGTCGGACGGGCGAAAGGAGGCCGCGTGGCAGGCCTTACAAGCCATTCACGCGAAATTTCGAGAGGGATTTGATACTCCCGATCTGCGGTTGGCCACGCAGATGCTAGACTGTTCACACTGGCGTGATGGCGCCGTCAATTCGATATAGTGACGGGCTTGTCGCTGAAAGAGGTTTTGGCTAACACTTGATGGGCCGGGGGTATATTTGCACAAGACTGACGACGATGAGCGCAACGACCGAATCATCGACGATCTTGGCGGAATAGCTCATGTCGGTTCAACAAATAGGCCCACAGGGTGCAATCCGGCTTCGGTTTGGCCCATTCGAGCTGAATGTCGCGGAGCGCTCTCTCAAGAAGGCAACCCAGGTCATTCCGCTTGGCGGCAGGGGTTACGACATCCTGATCGCACTTCTCGAAAAGGCCGGTGAGGTTGTCGCGAAGGCCGAACTGATTGCAAAGGCGTGGCCTGACGTAACGGTCGAGGAAGGCAGTCTTCGCGTCCATCTGTCGACACTGCGCAAGGCACTGGGCGACGGTCAGTTCGGTAACAAGTACATCGCGAATGTACAGGGCCAGGGCTATAGCTTTATCGCACCGGTCACGCGTGTTCCCGCGGACCGCGATAGAGATAACTCATCTTCGGGACTGTCCAACCTGCCGCCCGCACTGGGCCGCATGGTCGGTCGCGACGCCGTTGTTCTTGAAATTCAAGTCAGGCTCCAGACGGAACGTCTGATTACGATTCTGGGTGCGGGCGGCATAGGCAAAACGACGGTTGCTCTGGCCGTCGGACACAGGGTGCTGGCGGATTTCTCCGGTGCGGTTTTCTTTGTCGATCTTTCGACAGTTAGAGACAAGGAGCAGGTCATAGGCGCCATCGCTTCTGCGATCGGGCTCGACCCGCAGTTAGTCGATCCAAAGGAAGCGGTGCTTGAGTTTCTGCGCCCTCGCAGGCTGCTTATCATTCTTGATAGTTGCGAGCATCTGATCGAGAAAACCGCTGAGATCGCAGACTATGTTTTCCAAAATGCCCCCGACGCCTACGTACTTGCGACCAGCAGGGAGGCACTGCACGTCCCTGGTGAACGCGTACTCCGTCTTTGTCCACTGGATTGCCCGCCAGAGCAGCCGGGACTGACTGCGTCAGAGGTGCTTGCCTATCCGGCCGTACGGTTGTTCGCCGAGCGTGTCAGTGCTCGCCGTGGCGACTTTTCGCTCGGTAACGACGAAGCCTTCATGGTTGCCGAGATTTGCCGCAAGCTTGACGGCATTGCACTCGCTATTGAGCTCGCCGCCGGAAGGGCCGCTATCTTCGGCGTCAGGAATATGATGGCAAGACTGGGGTCGCGCCTTGATCTGTTGAAGTTCGGTCGGCGAACCGCAAATCCACGGCATCAAACGCTCATCGCGACGCTGGACTGGAGCCACGACCATCTTTCGGAGATTGAACGAGTCCTCTTGCGACGTGTCGCAATTTTTGTGGGGCACTTCACGCTGGAGGCAGCGCTCGCAGTGGCGGAGGAATTGGGGAAAGACGAGTCCGAGATCGCGGGCGCGTTAGGAAATCTCGTCAATAAATCTCTGATCGGGGTTTGGCCGAGCTCGCGGGGGCCGTGCTACCGGTTGCTTGATACGACGCGTGCCTACGCTTTAGAGAAGTTGGCCGCCAGTGGCGAGCAGGAGTCTATCGCCGAGCGGCACGCGAGCTTCTCGATTCAAATGCTGGAAAGCAACCCGGTCAACCTCTTCGATCTGGAGTCCACGGAAGCGGCAGCCGACGCCGTGCGAGACCATCTCGGGAATATCCGTGCCGCGCTTGAATGGAGCTTTGGTCCCAATGGAGATGACCCCACAGCGATAAGATTGGCTGCCGCGGCTTCGCAGCTACTCCTGGCCATGTCGCTGCTTTTGGAATGCCGAACATGGATGGAGAAGGCGATAGACCGGATGACGCCGGATTGCGATCCTCGGCATCAGATGAAGATTCAGGCGGCTTTGGCTTTGTCGCTTATGTACACCGAAGGGAATAGTGAGAGGGTTCGCGAGGCGTTCCATACAGCGCTGAACTTTGTGCAGCGCCACGAAGATACGCGTCTGCACTTGTCTCTAATTAGCGGCATGTCGATGTATCTTCATGGCATTGTCGACGCGGCAGGAGCGTATGAGCTCGCGCTTCGTAGCGTGGCCGCTGCAGGGAAAACCGGAAGTCCGGACGATGCGGCCATCGCTGATTCCTTGCTGGGGGCAGCATACTGTCTGCGTTCTGACCAACTGCGGGCGCAGGAGCATCTGAAACGCTCATTGCATGGCTTGCCTCACCTCCGACGGTTCAACGCGAGCCAATATCTGTTCGATTTTCGGAGTTCTTCGCTTAGCGTTCTTATCCATTCACTGTTTTTCTCGGGCAATCTCGACCAAGCCGTCCACTACGCCAAAATGAACATTGAGGAGGCCGCAAGGTCAGGGCATTCAATCGGACTGTTTCGGGCGCTCACTCACCCGATGCGGCTCTATTTTTGGATCGGAGATTTAGAGCAGGTCGAACATAGCCTTTCAATGCTCGAGCATACCGCTGAGAGCTATTCGTTGGCGCCAGCTCGTGCGGTCGCTTCGGGGCTTAGGGGCCGCTACTTGGTCCACGTCGGCCGAACGGCGGATGGCGTGCAACTTCTGCAAGAGAGCTTGGAGAAACTTGCAATTCACCGGCACGAAGTCCTGACGAGCGACTTTGTCTCTGAGCTAACGGTTGGCTTGGCGAAGCAAAACGCACGCTCGGAAGCGTTGGCGCTTATCGATCGATCGATTGCTACCGTTGTCAAGGCCAAAAAGCCCCTTCATCTGCCCGCCTTCTTCCTGGCGAAAGGCTCCGCGTTTGCGTCCGGGGACGTGCCCGAGAGTCTCTTGGCAGAGGAGTTTTTCGCGAAGGCGATGATGCAGGCCCGGCAGGAATCAGCGCTGCCGTTCGAATTGCGTGCTGGATTGGAGCTCGCGCGTATCTGGATCGGGCGCGGCGAAGTGCAGGAAGCCCGTGATCTGATCGGTCCTGTCTACAATCGATTCTCCGAAGGTCTCGCAACACCCGATCTCATTTCGGCCAGGCGAATCCTCGACCAGACGAGCGTTCGGGCGCGGCAAGGCGGGCGAAGGATGGCGAAATCGTCGGGCAGAGCGTGAGCTTGAAGCTGTCAAATATGCTGACGGGTGCTTTGGCTTGCGTGCTAATCTCCTGCATGTCCGGTCCCCTCGCCGACCTGACGGTGAACACGATCGAAAGCGCGCCTGTACAATGATCTCCAAGGAGCGGGGGCAAGGATCCAGCGCTTGGTCAACTCGAACATGATCGGCATCTTTAGCGGGAGTTCGCGGGGACGGATCATCGAAGCCAAAGATTCCTCGAGATGCAGGCGATGCAGTAAGATTCTGCAGGACGGACTGCCGCCGCGGTGCGTGGCGCACGTAAGGCCTTGCCGAATTCAAGTAGCAAGCTCAGCGCCGGAGCTGAAAGGTGGTGCTGCATTCGACGAACGGCACGTACTCGGAACGTGCTCTCACGGATGTTTTGCGATAATGTTGTCCAACGCAATGTATCCAGAGCGAAAGAGTTAGCCATAAGGGCCGCTACGGCGCCCGGTCGATGCACAAAACCCGCAGGCAGAACATGACTGTCGACGTTGATGGCAAGAAGGCCGAAGAACAGTCGAGATTCTTGGCTCAGCTGCAAGCCACTCTAAATGTGATTCCGGCGTATGCGTGGTGCGCGGCTCCGTCCGGTGGCCTCACCTTCGTGAATAAACGAACTGCGGATTACCTTGGTCTTCCGAAAGATCATCCCCTACGGTTCGGCATCGACATTGGCGCACAGTGGGACGCCCATATCCCGTTGTTGCATCCCGACGACCACGAAAGATCACGCGAATCCTGGTCAACCTGCCTGCGCACGGGCGAGCCCGCTGAGGAGAGTTTTCGAGTTCGTAACGCCCAAGGAGGCTACCGCTGGTTCCGCAGTCGCGTCGAACCGCTCCGGGCGAGCGATGGAACCCTGCTGCAGTGGGTCGGGGTCAACGTGGATATTGACGATCTTAAGCGCGCTGAGCAATCCCTGCGGGAAAGCGAATACAAGCTCCGTCAACTCATCGAAACAGTACCAGGCCTTATCTGGTCAACGGCGCCCGACGGCGAACCAACCCACCTCAATCAGCGCATATTGGACTATAGCGGCATGCAATTTGAGGACTATTTGCATGGTGGTTGGGAGGCACTCGTTCACCCGGACGATTTTCCAGAGACTGCTAGTGCTTTCTATCACGCAATTCAGACCGGAACTTCGTACCAGGTTGTGCATCGCCTGCGCCGGGCGGACGGCGAGTTTCGTTGGCACCATGTTCGTGGTGAGCCTCTGCGCGATCGGCAGGGACGCATCATCCAGTGGTATGGTCTGTCTGTTGATGTCGATGAAGCCAAGAAGGCCGAAGACCGGCTACGCCGCAGCGAAGCCTATCTGGCGGAAGCACAGAGGTTGAGCCACACTGGTTCCGCGGTCTACACCGAGACGGAAGTTTCCTATTGGTCCGACGAAGCTGCCCGCATCTTTGGGTTTGATCCGCTGCTGGGCATTCCTAGCCGCGAAGCGGTGTGGCAACGGATCCATCCAGACGACCTAGACAGGGTGAACGAAAGCATCGAACACGGAGTGCGCGAAAAGAGAAGCTTTGTGAACGAGTTCAGAATCATGCTTCCCGACGGAACGGTCAAACACGTCGAAGCAACTAACTATCCTGTGTTCACGGCAAGCGGAGAGTTTCTCGAGATTGTCGCCACGGGCATGGACGTGACGGAGCGCAAGCGGGCAGAACATGCTTTGCGGGAACGCGAGGCGAAGATCCAGCGCCTTGTCGATTCCAATATCATCGGAGTTTTCATCTGGGATTTCGACGGTCGCATTCTTGAGGCCAACGACGAATTTCTTCGCATGGTGGGCTATGACCGTGAAGACCTGTGTTTGGGCCGCATAAGGTGGGCGGACCTGACGCCGCCGGACTGGCGCGACCGGAATAACGCTAGGATCGAACAGCAAAAGAGTAGCGGCCGTTTCGAGCCATTCGAAAAAGAATATACGAGAAAGGACGGTAGACGTGTGCCTGTACTAATAGGTGGGGCAACATTTGAGGAGGGCGGTAACCAGGGTGTCGCCTACGTACTTGATCTGACGGCGCGCAAACGGGCGGAGGCAGAAGCTCGCGAAAACGAGCGGCGATACCGTGAGGTACAATTAGAGCTCGAGCATGCCAACCGCGTCGCGACGACGGGCCAGTTGACGGCCTCGATCACCCATGAAGTGAACCAGCCGATCACAGCCGCAGTCACGTACGCGTTAGCCGCTCGACGTTTTCTAAGCGCTGAGCCACCGAACCTCCGCGAGGTGGACGACGCGCTCTCTCTTATTGTCAAGGAGGGGAATCGCGCAGGCGAGGTCGTCGGGCGAATTCGCGCGCTCATTAAGAAGTCGCCCGCACGAAAAGACGCTGTAGAGATCAACGATGCCATCCTCGAGGTTATTGCTCTCACCCGTGCGGAGGCCGCAAACAATAGCGTCTCGGTGCGGACGCAATTAGCGGAGGGCTTGCCGCGTGTCCAGGGAGATCGGGTCCAGCTGCAACAGGTGCTACTTAACTTGATCATCAATGCCATCGAAGCGATGCGCGACGTCGGCGAAGACGAGCGAGAATTGCTCATCAGCACCCGTTCCGAACCGGATGGCGTGTCAGTCGAGGTGCGAGATTCTGGTCCGGGCTTCGTACCGGCGGATCTTGACCGCGTGTTCGAGGCTTTCTACACGACAAAATCGAGCGGTTTGGGACTTGGGCTGTCGATCTGCCGGTCGATTATCGAAGCGCATAACGGGCGATTGTGGGCGAGCCCAAACGCGCCACGTGGCGCTATCTTTCGTTTCATTGCGCCGGCTCATCCGGCCGCCGCATCGTGAGTAGAATGCCGCTTCGGATGGGAAAACAGGACAGACGTCGAGCCTAACAGGCATCCTGATGATCGGTGGTGAGACGCATCGGATCGTTACGGCGGATGCAGGTTGAGCGTTTGCGCTAGGCAACGCGACCCGGGTTATGCGGCTTTGTTGGCGTCAGCTGTAATTGGTCGGCCATGCGTGCCAAGTCAGGCAAGGACGATGCCCGCATCTTGCGCATGACTTGGCCACGATGAACTTTTACCGTGATTTCGCTTACGCCGAGATCGGCTGCGATCTGCTTGTTTAACCGTCCGGTCACCACGAACGCCATGACCTCGCGCTCCCGCGGCGTCAGCGTTTCGAAACGAACTTTTAGCTCTGCGATAGCTCGTTCCTGCTCAAGCCGCGCTTGGTCACGGGCATGACCAAGCTGAATCGCTTCAAGCAAATCCTGCTCTCGGAATGGCTTTGTCAGGAATTCGATCGCGCCACCCTTCATCGCCTGCACCGACATTGGAATGTCACCATGTCCGGTAATGAAGATGATTGGTAACTGCCTTTTGGCACCTGCCAGTTCGCGCTGCAGTTCGAGTCCACTCTGGCCGGGAAGCCGCACATCCAGCACCAAGCAAGCGGGTCCCTCTGGCCGTTGCGCCGCGAGAAATTCGCTCACCGAACCGAACAGGCTGACCCGAAAGCCCGCCGATTGAAGCAGCTTGCCTAATGAACCCCGCACTCCCGGATCATCGTCGATGACCATCACTGTTGGCGGTTGCTCTACCACATGTTCCTCGTTGACATGCGCATTAGCTTTGCCAGTTCACGATGGAGCATAGCGAGATTATCGCGTTGGCGATAGAGGGGAGGACGAGCCCAATTCGGTTCCGCGGATCGCAGCCATCGGCGAACCGGCCGGTTGAAGTCGGCCGGTGTTCTGCGACAGACGCCAGGTGCCACCAAAGTCGGCCCGACTGGCAGCCCAACCTTTGTATAGTGTGCATGCGCCTATTTGGTAACCGACCTCTCCGCCGGATCAATTGTGAGTGCCAACGTGTGCCGTTATGGTCAGGCTCTCCTCCCTCGAGGCCGATCACTCCTGCGGCCTCTCTTGCCCCTCCAGCGCGGTCTACGCTGGAGGGGCCTCTCGCGAGCTAACAGGGGTCAGAGTCAACGAGGGGTCTATGCCCGTGGCGCAGCTTGCTCCATGGACGACCAGATTTCCGGCCACCGAAGTCAATCGTTGAGTTCCTATACATTTGTACAATCGAAACACGTAGCGGTTGTGCCTAGGCTAGATAAGAAAGAGTCGTCACGGACGATATCCGTTGCTCCGTGGAAGCTGCTCGCGGTCACCGGTCTTGCCAAGTGCCAAATAGCCAACCAATAGTTGCCATAGTCGATGACGACCAAGCGGTTGGAAACGCAATCGAAGTTTTGATGCGTTCGGTAGGTTTGGTCGCCCAGGCATTTTCGTCGGGGGAGGAGTTCTTGCGCTCACCCGAACTGAGCCGCACCGGCTGCCTGGTTGTCGACTTCGACATGCCAAAGATGAGTGGCCTTGATCTGCACAACAATTTGTCTCGATCGGGTAAAACGATTCCCACCATACTGATAACTGCCTATCCGAGCGATGAAATTCGTGCTCGCGCACTTCAAGCCGGGGTCATCTGCTATCTGCCCAAGCCGTTCGATGAGAGCGACCTTCTGAATTGTATTCAGTCCGCGCTAGATCGCGCAAAGGGGAATAGAGGCGCGCACTAGTTTGCCATGTCGCGTCAATGGCCAGTAGGCCACAGGTCGCTTCCGCTGGCCACCGGCGTTGCAACTCAATCCACATCGGCATCTCAGAGCGCGCGAACATAAGATCTGTCCGCTATCTGCCGACCGATCCTTGTGCAACCGGCTTCAGCGGCTGGACGCGCAGCGTAGGGCGGGTTGTGCCCGCGCATGCTGCTCGTGCCCGGTCATTGTCGTTGCAGCGGCGCGGCGTCCGGCTTCCTCCGCATTGAGCGCCATCGAGTTATACCAAGGTTTAGTTCGTGCTTTCCAAAGGCATGGGAAAGCCTACGAGCTTCGTAGTAGCCAACTTTACGCGCGCACAGTTGCAGCGTTTGCCGACCGGCGGTAGGCATACTTGGGAAATCCCTCATTTTGGCTGACACATGTCTGGCGCCGCCGTTCATAGGAAGCTGAAGTTCGGCCCTTTCGAACTTTCGATCGGCGAGAGGGTGCTCCGGCGCGACGGGCAGGCGCTTCCCCTCGGGGATCGGGCGCTGGATATTTTGATCTACCTTGCCGACCGCCCGGGTGAAATCATCGCGAAGCAGGAGCTGATTGATCGCGTCTGGTCAGACGTCACCGTGGAGGAGGGGAGCCTCCGGGTCCACGTGGCCGCGATCCGCAAAGCGCTTGGTGATGGCCAATTTGGCAGCCGGTACATCGCAAACATCAAGGGCCGGGGCTATTCGTTTGTCGGCACCGTGGCCCCTCTCGGTGGCGGCACGGAAAGCAGGACCGCCAAGTTCCGGCACCAAGGCAGACTCCCCGTGCGACCGGTCATGCTGATTGGGCGCGAAACGGTCGTCAGCGAGGTTAGCGACAAGCTTCGAAATGAGCGGTTCGTGACACTGCTCGGCCCCGGCGGCATTGGCAAGACGACCGTTGCCTTGGCTGTTGGCCGCGCCGTTGCCGAAGAGTTTGGCGGAGAGGTCTATCTCGCAGACTTGGAAAGCCTTACCGATCCGCAGCATGTCGCGGGGGCTGTCGCGACATCCCTGGGGCTTGCACTCAAATCGAAGGAACCCGGCCTGGAGCTGATCGACCTCGTTCGTTCACGAAAGCTCCTTATCATTCTCGATAGCTGTGAGCATGTGATCGAGGCGATCGCATTGCTCGCCGAGCAACTCTACCAGGAAACGGAGCAGATCTATCTTCTGGCCACGAGTCGCGAATTGCTCAAGGTAGAGGGCGAGCATTGTTGCCGGGTGCTTCCCCTTGATTTTCCACCAGATGACTCAGAGCAAACGGCAAATGCCGTGCTTCGATATCCGGCAGTGCAGTTGTTTGTACGGCGTGTGGCGGCGAAGGCAGGAAGCGTCCTTCTCACCGACGAGGAGGCGCCGTTTGTCGGGGAAATGTGCCGAAATCTCGATGGTATGCCGTTGGCAATTGAGTTGGCAGCGGGGCAGGTGGCCGCACTCGGCCTCAAGAGCACCGCTTCCCGCCTGGTGTCTCGGCCGGAATTGCTGAAACTAAGCCATCGGACGGCAGTTCCCAGACATCGGACCCTCAAGGCGACATTGGATTGGAGCTATGATCTGCTATCTGACGCAGAGAGGATTGTCTTTCGACGCATTGCTCCTTTCGTCGGCCATTTCACCCTGGAGGGCGCGCGGTATGTCGCAGGCAAACTCGGTGAAGACACCGGTGAGATTTTCGACGCGATCGCCGGCCTGGTCGAGAAGTCGTTGATCGTAACTCGGCTTGACGATGGCCAGCAACGGTACCGACTGCTTGACACGACGCGGGCATACGCACTCGGAAAATTGGAGGAGCATGACGAGCTCGATGTGATCTCCGGCCAACACGCGAAATACGTTGCGGAACTTCTCGAATCACAGAGGGAGATGATGCCGTCCTTGCCGAGAGCGAGGAGGACCGCAGCCTATTCCGACCAATTGAGCAGCATCCGTGCGGCGCTCGAATGGAGCTTTGGGCGACGCGGTGACGACGAAATAGCGACGCGATTGGCCGCGGCTTCAGCACAGGTGTTTCTGGAGCTATCACTGCTCATCGAATGCCAAGCGTGGGCGGAACAGGCGATAGCGCGCCTTGGAATTCGAAATCAAAACTCTCGCCGGGCAATGGAAATCTATGCATCGTTATCGTCGGTATTGATGCATACTGAAGGTAGCGATCAAAACGTTCGAGCGTCTTTTTCGCGCGCACTGGAGATTGCGACCAATCTGGGGGACATCGCCTATGAGCTGAGGCTCCTAAGCGGACTCTTTATGTATTCGCATTGGACCATGGATATTCGTGGTGCGACCGACATCGCCGCCCGGAGCAGGGAATTGGCGCTGAAGACGCGGGACTCCGATGACATGGCGCTGGCAGAATCGATGTTGGCCGCCTCCAATCATCTGCTGGGCAATCACATCATCGCACAACAGCATTGCGAGTCCGGTCTCCGCTACTCGCAGTCCGTTCCGCGCTTTCGACCCGGCCAGCACCTGTTTCACTACACTAGCTTCTTGCTCATCGGCATGGCACGGTCTCTGCTGTATAGCGGCTTGCTCGATCGATCACTGGAGTACGCGAAGCTCGCCATAGAGGAAGGTGAAAAGTCGGGGCATCCGGCCACATTTTGCCGATCCCTGGCTCTGATCGTTCCTATCTTTCTGAACATGATGGACACTAGACGGTCGGATCAGTACATCGCCGAATTGAGCGATCTCTCGGCAGCGTACTCCTTGAAACCATACTCCGCCATAGCGACTGGTCTGCGAGGTCAATGGTTGCTTCTTCAAAACAATCTCCTTGATGGAATCTCATTGCTGAAGAGGGCTTTGGAGGAGCTTCACGCTCAGCGTCAAGAAATGCTGAGTATGGATTTCGTCTGCGATCTGGCCGTGGCGCTCACGAAGGTTGGTGGGCAGGAGCAGGCGCTGAGGCTGATCCTGAACGCAATCGATGTCCAGCAGCGCGTCGGAAAATTGCTGCACATGCCCGCCTTGTTCAGGATGAAAGGACTCATCTTGGCGTCTCGATCGGCCGAGCATCATTTCGAAGCGGAAGGGAGCCTGCTGTCCGCAATCGACTGGGCGAAACGCCAGTCTGCCACCCTATTTGAATTGAAGGCCGCGACGGACCTTGCCGAGCTATTGCTGGAACAGAGGCGCGTGCCAGAAGCCTACAAACATCTCAGGGCGGCTCTTGATCGAATGCCAACCGGAATTGTATCCCCCGACCACGAGCGCGCTCTGCAAGTCCTCAATCGACTCCAATCGGGCACCAAGGCTGTCGGCTAAAGCGGAGACTTCGACGGTTGTGCGCTGTCTGCGCAGTCGGGTTCAAATCCTCGCATTCCGATACAAGCCCGAGCCTGAAGACGGGTGCATGTTGTGGCAGGAATGGTCACAGCAGGGTTTGAATACAATGGGCAGGCTGGTCGCGGACATCATTGTCGAAACCTTGCAGAATGCGGGCGTCAAGCATTGCTACGGCATCGTGGGCGACACGCTCAATCTGATCGCCCGCTCACTCGAAAAAAGCGAAATCGAGTGGGTGTCGGTAAGACATGAAGAAGCAGGAGCGTTTGCCGCGCAGGCGGAGGCGCAGGTAGCAGATCGCTTAACGGCAGTCGCTGGCAGCTGCGGTCCCGGTAGTCTGCATTTTATCAACGGGATATTCGAGGCCAATCGGAACCGTGCGCCCGTCATCCTGATCGCAAGTCAAATCGTTCGCGACGAATTGGGCTTCGATTTCATCCAGGAGGTGGACTTCAAGCAGGTCTACAAGGACTGCAGCGTCTTCTGCGACATGATCCATACGCCGGAGCAGGCGCGCCGCAAGACCGTGATCGCCTGCCAAACGGCCCTGGCGAAACGCGGTGTTGCCGTTCTGATCGTGCCGGCGGATATCTCCGCATCCGTCGTGGATGATAATATCCCTTACGCGGTGCATGTCGCCAGGCCGGTCACACGGCCGAGCGACGCCGATCTCGCCGAGATCGCAGAAATCCTCAACAAAAGCGAAAATGTTGTGCTGTACGGCGGATCGGGCTGCCAGGGAGCGCACCAGGAGATTCTCGCGGTTGCCAACAAGCTGAAGGCGCCAATCGCGCACACGTCGCGGGCAAAGGACTTCCTTGAGTTTGACAATCCTTACAACATCGGAATGACCGGGATGCTCGGCAACGAGGCCGGCTACCATGCCCTGCTGGACTGCGATGCGTTGTTGATGCTGGGCGCAGACTTTGCTTGGCGACAATTCTACCCAGACAAGGCAAAGATCGTGCAGGTCGATATTGACCCGACCCATCTGGGACGACGTCATCCGATCACGAAGGGCGTAGTCGGCGATGTCAAGGCGACGATGGCGTCGTTGCTGCCCATGCTGGTTGAGCGCACCGACGACTCGTTCCGAAGCGCATACGTTAAGCGCTATGCGAAGTATCGGGAGTCGGAACGGGCTAAAGTCGCTGTCGGCCACGATGGCAGCATTCCCGGAACCTATCTGACACAGGTGATCAGCCGCCACGCGGCAAAAGATGCGTTGTTCACGGCCGACGACGGTACCCCGGCCGCTTGGGCCTATCGCCATATCGAGGCGAACGGTCAGCGCCGCATTTTCGCAAGCCTGCTTCATGGAACGATGGCCAATGGCATGCCGTCAGCGATCGGGCTCCAAAAAGCAGAACCCGGACGACAAGTTGTGTGCATGGCAGGTGACGGTGGAATTTCGATGCTGTTCGGAGATCTGATGACGGTCGTGCAGCAGGAGTTGCCGATCAAGATTGCCGTCTATGACAACGGCAAGCTTGGTTTTGTGGAGATTGAGCAGAAGGCTGAGGGGATGCTCGATACCTTCACGAAATTGAAGAACCCGAACTTTGCAGGGGTTGCGCGCGCGTTGGGTCTCTGGGGCCAGACGGTTTCGGACGCGGACCAGCTGGAGACCTCGGTCAAGGACTGGCTGGTGCAACCGGGACCAGCACTTCTGCACGTGCACGTCAACCCGATGCAGCTCGTCATGCCGCCATTCATGCAGGTAGAGCCGGCGATCGGAATGGCGCTCTATTCGACTCGCGCCATCCTGCACGGCCGTGGAGGGGACGTCTGGGAAATGGTGAGGGAGAATTTTCTCTAATTGAAGGTGCGATGTGGCAGCGCGTCACCCCCAATCGAGTTGCCGCGCAGCATGCGTGTGGTCAAGCATCACTGCCATGGGCTGACCGCGATTGCTCAACTCGCGGGAGCCATCGGCTGTGCCCGTAGCCAGATATTTTATCGTTGTCGGAAGCACGCTTGTGGTTCTTCTACTGATAGCCGGCTGGTCTTTGCCGGAGCCCCCGCCAAGTTTTTCTGAGCGGCCGGAGATCATCGACAGGGCGACTATTCGGATCAGATCCGAGCGCAAATGGCCGGAAAAGGTCGTCCTGGACACTCATCAGCCGACGATCGCAGCACCGTCCATTGAGGTGGCGCCGACCGAGCAGTCGGTCGCGCGCCTGCCCGACGAGATGACGGATCAAACGTCGGCGGACCCGCTGCCAAAGCCAAATCCTGATGTACGAGCGATCGATGCTCATCGCCGGCCCGCGCAGGCCAAGCGTAAGCCTGCAAGAGCAGTTCCATCGACGCATGTGGCCAGGGCCCGTAATCGCAACGAGTCCCCAACATGGGGCACGGGCGAGGAGTGCTGTCGGTTGGAGTGGGCGGATAGGCCACCAATATCGAGAGCTGCATCGCGCAAGCGCGTGGCACATCGGGCCCCATGGATGGGCTGGCATTTCCCGGAGGTAAATTAAAGGTCATGCCGCGTCTGTTGGCGTCATCGCATGCTCCGTTGCTTGATTTGCCGCGATCAGAGAATGCGAGAACGCTACTATCTTCTCCTCTCGAAGGGGCGAGAGCAAAACCGCATTTCCCCTCTAAACCGGTCACAACCGAGCAAGACTGCTTTGGGTGTGTAGGATATCCCTGAGCTCACGATGGGAGCACGATCGCCGACACCGTCGAGCAATCGAAGTCTCGCATCGAGAAGTGGCTTTCGAGCGCCATAGACCTTCGTATCGTTTCCGTGACGCCTTTGGATGCCGCACGATTACGTACGTGCAATTGAGCCGTTGATCGCGATCGTCTTAAGCTGCATGCGTTGGAAGATCGCACAGGCTGATGAAGTGCGACGGTGAAAAAGGGATGATCGACGAATAGCGACGATAGAATCAAGAGGAGGCGACAGTGTCAAACTGCTCCGAAAGTCTCAGATCTGGCAGAGCCGCGCGATGCGCAGTTTGCGATGGTAAGTTTGGTCTTGTTCGGCACTACTCGTGGCGAACCCAGCTTTGTTCCACGAAGTGCGTCGATCGCTTCAGAGCTCGCAGGGAAAGTGATCGCAGTTGGATGGGCTGGCTCCAAATCGCCTTTCGGCTGCCAGAGAACCGCGCGAGGGTTTCATGACGGTCCAGATCTCGCAACGGGGCAAGGAATATCTAGAGACAGCACGGACCTTGCTCCGCGCCGCCAAAACCATGACGGACCAAGCGATTGGGTCAGCTTAAGGCCCTTGCCGATGACTACGAGCGGCGAGCCGAGAAAGCTTCGTATGTTGATGCGGCCAAAGCATTCGCGCGATCGGCTGCCAGCGCTGAACGCGAGTTGACCTGATGAGCAGCTTCACAGCCTCACCTGCGGAAGAATGCCTAGTGACGTTGGGATGCGGGCGTGCGGCCCAGCACGAGCTCTCTATCCCTTCGTTACCGTCTGCAGAGCTTCAAAGTTGCGGTGATATCCTAGATCGATATGGAGTTATCATCGTCATCTAACGGCGGAATCGTTCTGCGGATCCCTTCTCGAACTAATGGTCTGGAGCGAGTATGGGAGAAATTATTCGATTTGTCTCAAAGTCTGAGCTTGAGCGAGCTCGCCTAATTCGAGAGGCTCGCACGATATACGACAGCATCTCCCCACCGGATGACACAGTCAGCGAGAAGCAGAACGAGGCACCAGTAAGTCATACGGTTAGCAGCGCCGATGCCCATCGCAGCCTCGGGAGTTCCCTGTCGTGATCAAGATCATCGCCGTGCTCTGCAGTCTCTCCTCTCCGGAAAATTGCCACGAGCAGACTGTCACCACCTCGGACTTCGCTGAGGTCTCAATGCAATCCTGCCTGATGGGCGCGCCGCAGCTCGCGGAGTGGATGAAGCAGCATCCCGCCGAGCGCCTGGCGGCGTGGCGCTGCGTGATCGGCAAACAGGATGGCAGGGGAGTTTAGGGTGGAAGGCAGCTGTCCTCGGGAGTTCGCGGCCGTTCCGATCGGCGCGGAGTCGTCGAGGCGGGCGTTCGGGGTCTAACCGCCACGGCCGCCTTCCATACGACCAGGTTTGCATCGTCCTGCTGGGGGCGTCGAACGTGCCTCTCGGCGCGATCTCTAGGACTTGCGGCGCAGCGATTTCTACACCTGAAGAATCGAGAGCAAGAACGCAGTTTCCCTCCAAAGAGATCACGCGTGATCAAGATTATTGCGGGTGTGCGCGGTACCCTGAGATCATAATAGGAGCACGATCACCTACACCGTCGACTAATGGGTATCTCGTGCAGGGAGTAGCATCGGCATGACAAGTTGCCTGATCGTCACGCGCATCGCGATCATCTTATGGATCAATCTGACGGTAATGCCGGCTGCGGTTGCCTTCGATGCGATTGAAGCCGAACTCGCGCGCCGCGGTATCGAGCCATAATGGTCCCTGTCCGAAACCATTCGTTGCGCGAGCCGTCTGGAACGGCATTGCCACCGAACGAAGCCGCGGCGGACGCTCAGCGTCATTTGTGGTCAGAGAGAAACAACGAGCACGAGATGACAAAACACACTGTGCGGTTACCGAATTCCGATGAATCATTGCTCCTTCGCGAGCTGAATCACAGAATAAAAAACGAGCTTACTTCCGCCATATACACGGTGTCAGCCAAAGCGATGCACTCGAACAACGTGGCGGTCAAGGCCGCGCTCCTCGACGTCGTAGACCTCCTGCATCAATGCGCCGATGTTCATCGCGCGCAGCGCATGCCGGACCAGGGGCGTCTCACCGATGCCGCGAAGTACCTCCAGCAGCTTTGCCTCTCCATAACGAAGTATCGACTGAACCGCCTGGCGATACGCTTCTTGTTTTCAACCGATGATCTGCGGCTTGAAGGAACCCGCTGCTGGAAGCTTGGGCTGATTGTATCCGAGCTGCTGACCAATGCGGCGCGACATGCGCAATTCGACGCTAGAAATCCAGAATTGCGAGTGGAGTTGAAGCTTGCAGGCAGCGTCGTAAAATGCAGGGTCTCTGACAATGGCTCGGCACCTGAAACGATCCGGCGCGGTCGAGGGCTGGCGATCATCGGCGAGCTGGCCAGCCGTTTGGGAGGGCGCGTTCATACGTCTTGCGCCGCCGACGGATATTCCTTTCTTCTCACCTTCCCATTGACTGAGGCCGAGCGACGCGCCGCCGGCGCGGCCCATGCTGGTTTGAAGCAGAGAAAGATGGGCCGCCCTCAGCGGTTGCAGGCGTCCAGGGCCGAGAATCTAGGGGGCTGGCTGGGCAACGTGGCGCTTTTTGGATCGAAGCGGCCTGGGCTGACTTGATCGCCAGGCTGGCGGAAGGGAAGATGCGGAATCCGGAAAATCGTCAACCGGAAGTCGTTCCGTCCAAAGAACCGTGCGGCAGCCCGGTCGCGGCGAGTACCCCAGCACGCAAAAAATCATGGGTGCGCCCGCTGATGTTTGCGCTGCTGCCGGTAGCCCTTGTCGCGGGCGGCTACTTCTATGTGACCGGCGGCGCCGTAATGTCGACGGATAATGCGTATGTCCACGCCGATATGGTCGGATTGTCGACCGACGTCGCCGGCATCGTCACGCAAGTCATGGTTCACGACAATCAAGAGGTCACCAAGGGCGACATCCTGTTCAAGTTGGAACCTTTGCAGTTTCAATTGGCGTTGGATCGTGCCGAGGCTCAGATCGGAAATACCCGCAACGATCTCGTTGCGCTGCAGGCCAGCTACCGCAACATGCAGGCCCAGGTCGAACAGGCACAAGAGGATGTCGACTTCAACATGGTCAACTTCAAGCGGCAGGAGCAATTGCTCGTCAACAACTTTACGCCAAGAGCCACCTTCGACGCCGCCCGCAACACCCTGCAAGGGTCACAGCAAAAGCTCGCCTCGCTGCAACAGCAACTGACCGGTATCGCAGCCAATCTGAATGGCGACCCCGATGCGCCGATCGAAAGTCATCCCAGATACAAGGATGCGGTCGCCGCGCGAGACGAAGCGGCGCGCCAGCTCGCGCACACGGTGGTCCACGCGCCTTTTGCGGGCGTTGTGACCAATGTGCCATCCTTACAGCCCGGCCAATACCTTGCTGCCGCCGCGACCGCGTTCAACATTGTCTCGACCGATCGCGTCTGGGTTCAGGCCAGCCCGAAGGAAACTGAACTGACCTATGTCAAGCCTGGGCAGAAGGCGTTGGTCGAGGTCGACAGCTATCCGGGCCAGCAATGGACGGGCACCATCGACAGCATCAGCCCAGCATCAGCGTCGAGCTTTTCGCTGCTGCCGGCCGAAAATACCAGCGGCAACTGGGTCAAGGTCGTGCAGCGGATACCGATGCGTGTCAGCGTTACCAATGCGCCCGGAAAGCCACCGCTGCGCGTCGGCATGAGCGTGGAGGTAAATGTCTACACCGGACATTCTCGCGGATTTCCGAGCTTTTTAACCGGTCTCTTTGGATCGGGGAGCTGAACATGGCTGATGCCGCTGGAAATGCGCAGCCGATCAACCGGCCCGCGGTTACGCTGTGCGTCATCCTCTCCGTCATCATGCAGGCGCTGGATACGACGATCGCCAACGTCGCGCTGCCCTATATGCAGGGCAGCGTGTCGGCGAGCGCCGATCAGATCAACTGGGTGCTGACGTCCTATATCGTGGCGGCGGCCATCATGACCCCGCCATCGGGGTTTCTCGCCAACAGGTTCGGCCGCAAGCGCGTGTTGATGGCGGCCGTCGTCGGTTTCGTAGTTGCTTCCGTGCTGTGCGGCGTTGCGCAATCGCTGGTCCAGATCGTGGCTTTCCGATTGCTGCAGGGATTCTTCGGTGCGGCGCTCGTTCCTCTTGGCCAGTCCGTTCTGCTCGACGCCTATACGGCCGAAGAACGGGGGTCGGCGATGGCCCTGTTCGGCGTGTCGGTCATGGTGGGACCGGTGCTAGGGCCGGTGATCGGCGGTTGGCTGACCGACCACTACAGCTGGCGATGGGTCTTCTATATCAACGTGCCGTTGGGAGTGCTCGCATTCGCCGGCCTATCGTTTTTTCTGAAGGAGACGAAGACCAGCGCCGCGGCGAAGCTTGACTGGCTCGGATTTGGCAGCCTGAGCATTGCCATTGCCGCAATGCAGGTGTTTCTGGACCGGGGTGCGCAACTCGACTGGTTTTCTTCCTTCGAGATTCTGATTGAGGCGGTCGTTTGCGCATCAGCACTCTACATCTTCCTCGTCCACACCTTTACGGCGAGAAATTCATTCGTAGATCCGAGGCTGTTTCTTGATCGAAATTTCTCGATCGGGGTGCTATTCATCTTCATCGTCGGGGTAACTTATCTGGCGTCCCTGGCGTTGTTGACACCCTATCTGCAGACACTGATGGGTTATCCCGTAGTGACTGCGGGAATCGTCATGGGTCCGCGCGGTCTCGGCACAATGGCTTGCATGTTCCTGGTCGGGCGCCTCGTCGGACGGGTCGATACCAGGTTCCTGATCCTGATCGGCCTGTTGCTGACCGCTTGGGCCATGTACGACATGACCGGATGGAATCCGAACGTCTCGGAGTGGACAATCGCGGTAACCGGGTTCATCCAGGGTGCGGGACTTGGATTCCTGTTCGTCCCGCTCAACACCGTCACCTTTGCCACACTTGCGCCCCAGCAGCGAGCGGACGGCACTGGTCTGTTCAACCTCGCTCGCAACGTCGGATCCAGTGTGGGAATATCGGCCGTCTCCTATCTGCTGACGAGAAACAATCAGGTCAATCATGCGACCATCGCGAGCCATGTCACGGCATTCAATCACGTATTTGATAGCAGCATCGTGCGGCACGCCCTCAGTCCCTTGACCGCAAGCGGACGGGCGGCGCTCGATCAGACCATACAAACGCAGGCTTCCATCATCAGCTACATCGACGATTTCAAGTTGATGATGGTCCTTTCGCTCGCGGCCATTCCCCTCGTCCTGCTGCTGCGGAGCGCGCCAACCTCTGGCAAAAACGACCACGCGATGGTGATGGAATGAAAGGCATTCCCCACTCCGTGGCCGTTGGAAATATGGACGTCTGGGAGCAGTACACAAATTCTTCTTGGCATTCATCCTGCGGTCTGTTCCGGTTTCGACGAGCGCCCTCGCGCATAGCGGCACGAGAAGGCTTGCCCACCGGACGTCCAGCGCTTCTGCCAGCAAGCTGGTGGATCAACGCGACTCTGTCGTGCTTTCCTGCCTCAAGGTAAATCGCCTGAAACCTTCTTCCGCGTGCCGCCATGTGCTGGTCAGCCACAGGCAATAACTATCGGCTTTCCGTTCGGCGTCGCGCAATCGGCGAGAGCATGATCTGGAAAAGCGTGAAGCGGTTTTCCCCTCGCGACAAACGCGGAGTTCGTTTGCGCGGAGATCATGCTCAAACAGCAACCTAAAGCGCGATGATGATTCTCATCGCGCTTTAGTCGCGGCTTTCGGTCTTGCCGCCAAGCGCTTGCGACGCGCTCGATGCGCTGGCGAGTAGCGCTTTCACCTGATCGCTCGACGGCTCGACCTGCATGGAGGCCCGGGTGCCGGCGAGGCTGAGGGTGAAGCGAAGATCGCCGTTCCAGTCCACGATCGGCGCCGCGATCGAGACATAGCCGGTGAGGTCGGATCGGACGATCGTCGTGTAGCCCTTTCGCTTGAGCTCGCGCGCCGCATCGTCCCTGAACTTGCCGGCGTCGGGCCTTCCGCCGAAGACGGCGCCCCACTCCTGCTCGATCAGATGCGCCGTCAGGTTTGGCGCCAGCCGGGCGGCATAGATCTTCCCTGCCGCAGACCCCAGCATCGGGATCAGTCCGGTCCGAAACTCGAACGCGCCGCGCTGATCGCCGTCCTGCTTGAACAGGCTGAGCGGGCCGTTGTCGGTCCATGTCGTGACGGCCGCGCTTCGGCTCGTGATGTCACGCAGATTGGTGACCTCGCGGCGGACGATCTCGAAGCCGTCGATCTGCTGGATTGCGCTGACGCCGAGCGAGAGCGCCGCAGGCCCGAGGCGGTAGTGGCCCGGCTTCTCGTCCGCGGCGGCGAGCCCGATCCTGACGAGGCTCACGAGATAGTTATTCGCGGCGCTCGTCGTCAGGCCCGCCAGCGGCGCGATGTCCTTGAGAGCCATCGCCTGCTGGCTCGTCTGCATAACGCTCAGAATCCGAAAGGCAATTTCCACCGACTGAATGCCGCGGCGCGGCTTCTTCTCCTGCATCTGCTTCCTTCGACCGGTTCAGTGAATCGAGATTGACACAAACAAAAGTCGCGAGCACTATACAACAATAAAATATGTCTTCAATATTGTTGAAATATCTGGGAAGGAGACGAAGATGCCCCTCAGTGCCATCCGCAGCGTCTACACGGTCGCCAACGATATGGATCTCATGCAGGCCTTCTACGCAGAGGCGCTGGAGCTTCCGCTGGCTTTTCTGGATCGCGACAACTGGTGCCAGTTCAAGGTTGGACAGTTCGCGTTCGCGCTGAGCTCGCCATCCGAAGCGGCCACGGGCGCGCGCGGGAGTGTGGTCGTTTTCGGCGCGACCGACGTGGCTGCGTTGGCGCAGCGGGTCGAGCGGCTCGGTGGGCTGCACCTGTCGAGCCGCGACATGGGTTCGCACGGCAGCGTCGCGACGTTTGCCGACCCCGAGAACAATCTGTTCCAGATCCACGTCCGGCAAAGCACCTAACTGCGGCTCGCGCATCAACCATATCACTTGCGAAAGGATCCTCATCATGAAGTTCGGCGTCTTCGATCAGAACGATCGCTCCGGTTTCCCGCTGGCAGAGCAGTACGAGAACCGGCTTGCGCTCGCCGAGCTCTATGATCGGCTCGGCTTCCACTGCTTCCATATGAGCGAGCACCACGGCACCCCGCTGAGCACGACGCCGTCGCCCAGTGTGTGGATGGCGGCTCTGTCCCAGCGGACCAAGAGATTGCGGCTATGTCCGCTGGTCTATTTGTTGCCGACCTACAATCCCGCGCGTCTCTATGAAGAGATCTGCATGCTCGATCATCTGAGCGGCGGCCGGTTCGAGTTCGGGATTGGCCGCGGCGCCTCGCCGCACGAGCTCGACGCGCTCGGGATCGAGTCCGCGAAGGCGGCGAAGATGTACGCGGAGGCCTTCGAAGCGATCCAGCGCTGCTTTGCGCAGGACTCGGTCACGACGACAGGCGAGTTCTGGAGCTTGAACGACTACGCGGTGGAAATGAAGCCGCTCCAGCGCCCGCATCCGCCGATGTGGTACGCGGTCGGTTCGCCCGATTCCGTGGTCTGGCCGGCGCGCAACGGCATGAATGTGGTCTGCGGCGGACAGGTGTCCCGCGTGCGCGCCATTTCCGATCGTTATCGCGAGGAGATGGCCTCCGCCGGTCTACAGGGCCGAGCCTCGCCCCTCATCGGCGTCAATCGCTACATCATCGTCGGCGAGACCGACCGCGACGCCCATGAGCTCGGTCGAAAGGCCTGGCCGGCGTTCTACGACAATTTCATCAAGCTCTGGCGCAAGCACGGGACGCAGCCGGTCAACGCGAAGCTGCCGCCCTCGTTCGACCAGCTCGTCGAATCCGGCCATGCGATCGCCGGCTCGGCCCGAACGGTCACGCAAATCCTGTCCGACCAGGTCGCGCTTGGCGGACTGAACTACGTGATCGGCAGCTTCATGTTCGGAACCATGCCGCATGCGGAGGCGGCGGCCTCGATCCGCCGCTTCGCCGAAGCGGTGATGCCTGCGGTGAAGGCGGCCGAAGCGCTTGCCGCTTGAGTGCCCGAAACGGGTGAACGCAAGGAGGTGGAAGATGGCTGATGCTCCTCTGTTCGACAGCCGCGACCTGCGGCGCGTGCTCGGAACCTTTGTCACTGGCGTCACCGTGGTGACCATGGCCGATGACGACGGCAGATTCCATGGCGTCACCGCCAATTCCTTCAGCTCGGTCTCGCTTGATCCTCCGCTGGTACTCTGGAGCCAGGCGGTCAAAAGTCACAGCCACCCGGCGTTCTTCGCGGCCGAACGTTTTGCCGTGAACATCTTGGCCGAGGACCAGATCGAGCTGTCAAAGCGCTTTGCGAAGTCTTCGCATGAGAAGTTCGTCGGCATCGATGTCGATATCGGCTCCGGCGGCGTGCCGCTGCTCCGCGATTGCAGCGCCAGGCTCCAGTGCCGCGTCGTGTCGCGCGTGCCGGGCGGCGACCACACCATCTATGTCGGCGAGGTGCTTGAGATCGACTGCGCCGAACGCAAGCCGCTTGTCTTCGGCAACGGTCAATATCTGCTGGCCGATCCCCACGATCTGGCTGACGGCGTATTGTCGCCCGATCGCAAGCAGGCGCAACTCGCCGCCATGCGGCTCGGCACGCGCGCGATCGAGCGCCTTGCGAACCAGTTCGACGAGACGATGGCGCTCGCCGTCTGGGGCACCCACGGCCCAACCATCACCCACTGGGAGCCGGCCTCCGCTCCCGTCAGCGACGCGCTTCCCGTCGGATTGATATTGCCGGTGACCTCGACGGCAACCGGTCTGGCATTCGCCGCGCATCTGCCGCCCGAGGCGATCGCGCAGACGGACTGGCCCGGCGACGTTGCGATGTCCGAGGCGGGCGGTTGGGAACAGCGTCTCGATGACGTCCGGCGATCCGGACTCGCAAGGCAGGAGCTCGAAACCTTCTACCGTAGCGAGACCGTGATCAACGCACTCAGTGCTCCGGTGCTCGATGCGAGCGGCCAGGCGGTGCTGGCTCTGACTGCGGTCGGCGAGGCGAGCCGGTTTCGCGCCGATCTCGACGGCGTGTTCGCCCGTGCCCTTCGGCAGAGCGCAGAAGATCTGTCTCGTCGCCTCGGCTACCGCTCCGACGATGCGCATGAACCGGCCAAGCGGCTGGAGCTGGCGGCTGGAGCTTGATCGATGGCAGCGTTATCCGCCCTCGACACCGAACTCCTTGCGCAGGACTTGTCCAGGCTTGCGCAGCTGGCCGTTGCGTCGCCGGTCTATTCCGGAGAACGGGGGCACATCGAATATCGTGCCGCCGGAGACGCGCGCAATCCCGCGGTGCTGATGCTGCACGGGCTCGGCTCCAGCGCGGCCGGATACCGTGCCCAGCTTGCCGGGCTGTCGCAGGACTTTCACGTAATCGCCTGGAATGCGCCGGGCTTCGGCGGCAGCTCGCCCATCCCGGGGCAAGACGCCGGTATCGACGACTATGCAGATGCCCTGGAAGGGTTGCTGCGCGCGCTTCGGGTGCGGCGGCTTGCCGTCCTTGTCGGCAGCTCATGGGGGAGCGTCGTGGCGCTGGCCTTCGCGCGGCGATATCCGGCAATGGTCGACGGCCTCGTTCTGTCCGCCCCGAATGTCGCCAGAGGCCATCTCCTCGGCGATGCCCGCGCAGCCGAGCTCAACGCCTGGCTTTGCACGGCGGATATCGACATTCCGGTCTCACGCGCGGCCATCGCGGACAAGTTGCTGGCGCCCGACACGCCATCGCTGGTCAGGCAGCATGTCGAGCGCCTCCGCGACGCCATGACGACCGACGGCTGGCGGCAGGCGATACGATCGCTTTTCACCATCTACACGCCGGACGTCATCTCGGCCGTGCGGTGCCCGATTGCCATCCTTTCCGGCACGCTCGATCAGGTCGCGCCACATCGGGATCACGCGGCGCGGCTGCTCGCCTCGGCTCCTTTCGCGACGTCGCATCCGTTCGAGGCTTGCGGCCACATGCTCAAGCTCGAAGCGCCCGCGAAATTCAACGCTGTCGTTCGGAAAATCGCGGCTGAAACGTGGAGCGAAGCCTTAGCAACGAAATAGCACACAAAAGCCGACACAGGAGGAAACGAAGGATGAAGATGGAACAGGAAGCAGACCGGCCCGCTCCGGCTCATTGGTGGATGGTCGGCGTCCTTTGCCTGGTGAATGCGGTCGCATTCATCGATCGTGCGGCGCTTCCGCTCCTGGTTCAACCCATCAAGCGTGATCTCGGCATATCGGACACGATGATGAGCCTTCTGATCGGAGCTGCCTTCATCATCACCTATGCCATCGGAGGCTTTCTTGTCGGCGTGCTTGTCGATCGGTTCTCCCGCAGACGCATTCTCGGCATCGGGATCGCGGCCTGGGGAGTGTCGACCATCCTTTGCGGCTCCGCCACGACCTATGCAGGTCTGTTCCTGAGCCGCTGCGGGGTTGGTGCGGGCGAGGCAACATGTGGGCCGGCGAGCATGTCGCTCGTGAAAGATGCATTTGATACGCGCTTCCGCGGGCGTGCCGTTGCGATCTGGGCGATGGGCGCGAGTATCGGCGGCGGGATCGCGCTTCTTGCTGGAGGAGCCATTCTTCACCTGGTCGGCGAGAACGGGGCCTATGTCGTGCCGGTGCTCGGGATCTCAATTCGCTCGTGGCAGCTCGTCATGATCGCCTGTGGCGTGTTTGCACTGCCTGTTGCCTTGCTCGTTTTCACGTTTCCGGAGCCGGCAAGACGATCGGCCGGCCCAACCAAATCTGTGGCTTTGAAGGAAGTTCTAGAGGCGATCCGTGGTCGATGGCTGGTATTTGCGCTCCTCTTTCTGGCAAACGCTTCGACGATCATGCTGTCGGTGGCCTATTCGTCCTGGGTTCCCGCATTTCTCGGGCGGGTATGGAAGATCCCGGCAGGCGAGATCGGCCTGACTTATGGTCTCATCGTGCTGCTGCTCAGCACCACGAGCCAACTCAGCGCGGGCTTCCTCGTCGACCTGGTCTACCGGCGGTACGGCCTGCCGGGGGTCCCGGCGCTCGGAATTGCGATATGCGCGTTGATCTTCCTGCCGGCCGTCTTGGCACCTGCGGCCGGATCCATCTCCGCGACCTGGTTGCTGCTGGCCGCTTTCAATCTGCTGGCTGCGAGCCTCTTCACCATCGGCACCTCTACGATCGTGCATCTGTCGCCGGGCTCGGTGATCGGGAAAATCACGGCCGTTCATTTCGCGTGGGTCGGCATCACGGGAACGGCGGTCGCGCCGACGCTCGTTGCGGTGATCGCCGATCGCATGTTTGAGGGAACGCAGAGCGCTCTCGGCTCCGCGCTGTCAACTGTCGGCGGTGCGCTGGCGATAGCCGGCGGCCTGTGTCTTCTCGCCGTCTATTGGCAGATGCGTCCCGGCCGTGTCATGTCGTCGCTCGTTCCCGAGAGCGCGCGATGAGGGGCGTCTTTGGTGTCACAATATTCACGTGTTGAAGGGAGGTCGGAATGCAAGTGATCAAGTTCGAACAGAAAGACTCGGTCGGTCACATCGTGCTCGCCAACCCGCCGAAAAACCTCATTGCATCGGATTTCTCGGATGCGCTCAAGCAGGCCGTTCACGAAGCCGGCGAGACTGACATCAGGGCATTGCTGGTGAGGGCGGAAGGCCCCAATTTTAGCCAGGGCGGCGATGTGCTCGATTTTCTGGAGAAGAACACCAGTCAGTTCCGGACCTTCATTGCCGAATGCAATCAATCGTTTCGCGCCATCGAGGCCTTGCCGATTCCGACCGTCGCGGCCGTGCGTGGATCCGCGTTCGGCGGCGCCTTCGAGCTCGCGCTCGCCTGCGACTTCATCGTTGCGGCCGAAGATGCGGTGTTTCGCTGTATCGAGGCTTCGGTGGGATCTGCGCCGGTCGCCGGCGCGGTGCAGCGACTGGCGGAGCGGATCGGCCGTTCGCGTGCGGCCCGCTACGCGATGCTTTGCGAGCCGATGTCGGGCGTCACCGCCGGTGAACTGGGAATTGCGACCCTCGTGGTGCCGGCGGATGACGTCGAAGCGGCTGCGCTGAAATTCGCGCAGGATCTGTCGACCGGTCCCACGCGCTCATACGCGGCCATACGAACCCTGCTGAAGGCGTGGTCTGGAGGCGGTGTGCCGACCGCCGATGCAATGATCCTGGATATCACCATGGCGCTCCACAGCTCCGAGGATGCAAGGCGCGGACGCACAGCGCGGTCCGAGGCCATCAAGAAGGGGATCGAGCCGCCAAAGATCGTCTTCACCGGCCGATGATGGAACGAGTCGGAGAACGAACGTGACATCCTCGCCATCCGTGCGGGAAGGTCCGCTTCGACGAGAGAAACGGCGGCAAACGGTGCGCGATCTTAACGATCTCCAGTTCTTTGTCGCCGTTGTCGTCAATCGGGGATTCTCGGCGGCCTCCCGCGTGCTTGGCGTACCCAAATCGCGCGTCAGTCGCCGCATCGCCTTGCTGGAAGAGCGGCTCGGCGTGCGGCTGCTGGATCGGACGACGCGCGGACTTGGCCTGACCCAGGTCGGCCAGCAAGTCTACGAGCACGCGCAGGCCGCGGTGATCGAAGCTGACGCGGTCGAGGAGGTCGCGCTTCGCATGCAAGCCGAGCCGCGCGGGCTCGTTCGGCTAAGCTGTCCGCTCGGACTTCAGGGCGCGATTGCCGGTCCCTTGCCCGGCTTCCTTGCGGCTCATCCTCAATTGCGCGTTCAATGCATCGCGACCAATCGCCGGGTCGACCTGGTCCACGAAGGCGTCGATGTCGCGATCCGCGTTCGCGAGCGCCTCGACACCGATGCGGATCTGCAGGTGAAGCGTATCGGTGTCAGCCGGCGCATCCTTGTCGCGAGCCCGAGCCTGCTGGCAAAGGCGGGCGTTCCGAAATCGCCGGCGGACCTTGGCAATTTTCCTACTCTGCATCAGGACGAGCAGAGCGGCGGTACCTGGCTTCTGACGGCGGAAAACGGTGAGACCAGCAGCGTTCCGGTCGAGCCGCGCCTTGCCAGCGGCAGCTTCGATATCCTGATGGCGGCGGCGTGCCAGGGCGCCGGAATTACGTTGTTGCCGGCCAGATATTGTCAGGACGCGCTCGCGAGCGGCGCGCTCGTCCGGGTGCTGCCGGAATGGAGCGGCACCGATGGCATCCTGCATCTCGTCTTCGCCTCGCGGCGCGGCATGCTGCCGGGCGTCCGGGCGGTGATCGACTTCGCTGCCGCGGCCCTGAGATCGTCGGCGGCCTCATAGCCGGAGTTCAACGGCCGCCTTGCGCTGCTGTGGTTTGTCTCTCAGGCGGAGACGGGCGCGGCCTTTGGTATCGTCGTCTGCTTCTTGTCCATCGGCCCGCGATCGTTCACCAGGTAGAACGATGCGTCCGGAATCTGCTGACTAATCAGCCGACCGGTTTGGCCACATAACCATTCCCGAAACGGACACGGGTCCGACGCAGAGGAATGGTCATGTTGCAGCTTCGCTCCAAAGAGACGCTCGATCACGGCGATCGCGGCTGGCTGAAAGCGCGCCACCATTTCATCGTGTCGGCCGAGGGCAATCCCGCGAATGGCCCCCTTGGTGCGCTCGTGGTCTGGAACGACGACGAGATTGCGCCCGGCACGGGCTTCGGACGCCACTCGCACACGGACATGGAAATCGTGACCTATGTCCGCCAGGGCGCCGTCACGCACGAAGACAGCGCCGGCAATGTCGGCCGGACCGTGGCCGGCGATGTGCAGGTGATGAGCGCCGGGACCGGCATCAGCCATTCCGAGCACAACCGCGACGATGGTCCGCTCAAGCTCTTCCAGATCTGGCTGCGCCCGCGTCAGTTCGGCGGGACGCCTCGCTGGGATAGCCGCAAATTCCCGAAGACAGATCGTGCCGGACACCTCATCGAGCTCGCGAGCGGGAACCCCGAGAATGCCGAGGCCCTCACGATCCGTGCCGACGCCCGTGTTCTCGGTGCCACGCTGCTTGCGCGGACCACTCTGACCCACACGCCGTCGGCACATTTGCGGCACACCTATCTCGCCCCTGCCCAGGGCGCGATTCTTGTCAACGGGCAACGGGTTGCAGTCGGCGATGGTCTCGCCGCCATCGACGAACCCGAACTCACCATCACGGCCATCGAGGATGCGGAGTTCATTCTCGTCGATGTCGCCTGACCTCACACCAGCAAAGGAGCTACTCACATGAACCGCTATCTTCCCCTCATTGGTCGCATCTTGATCGGCCTGCCCTTCGCGATGAGCGGCCTCGGCAAGCTCGCCGCTTTCGGTCCGACGACCGCGATGATCGCCGCCGCCGGTCTGCCTCTGCCGCCGCTTGCCTACATCGTGGCCGTCGCGCTTGAGCTCGGTGGCGGGATCCTACTGATTGCAGGCTACCAGGTACGCTTCGTCGCGCTCGCGCAGGCAGTGTTCTGTATCGCCGCTGGCGTGGCGTTCCACAACAACTTCGCCGATCAGAACCAGATGATCCACTTCCTCAAGAACGTCATGATGGCCGGCGGCCTGCTTCAGATCGCGGCGTTCGGCGCAGGTGCCCTCAGCCTCGACAACCGACTGTCCAAGGATAGCGTGTCCGTTGCGAACGCGGCGGCAGCTCGCTGAGTGGCTTCGGAGCGACGTCTACCGGGGCAGGTGATGCCGATTTGTCCAAGATCTCGGAACTCACCGTCCCGTAAGAGCCTATATCGCCAGTCGGTCCCGCAGTAAACCGCGGGCCGACCGGCACATGACGGTGGGTGAGGAATGTCATATCAAATTACGGTCAACGGTGAGTCCCATGTGGTCGCGGCGGCTCCGGAGACCCCGCTTCTGTATGTGCTCCGGAACGATCTCGGATTGAACGGCCCGAAGTTCGGCTGCGGTCTCGGGCAGTGCGGTGCCTGTGCCGCATCTGTTGGCGGAACGCTCACGAGGACCTGCTCGATTGCTCTGCGAGATGTCGGAGACGCCCCCATCGTCACGCTCGAGGGATTGGGCACGACGCTGAAGCTGCATCCGCTCCAGAAGGCGTTCATCGACGAGCAGGCGGCCCAATACGGCTACTGCTCCAACGGCATGATCATGGCTGCAAAAGCCTTGCTGGATCAAAATCGGAACCCCAGCGAAGACGAAATCAAGGACGCGCTGGCGAACCAGCTTTGCCGCTGCGGCGTCCACAATCGGGTGGTGCGCGCCGTTCGCCGGGCCGCCATGGAGCTGGAACGATGAGCGTTGCGAGGCTTTCCCGCAGGCATTTCACGCAGTCGCTCGGCGTCGTGCTCGCGACCTTTGCGCTGCCGTCTCCTTCGGCCTTCGGCCAAACGCCGGCCAATTTGCCATTCAGCCTGCGCAACAATCGCCGACTGGAGGGGTGGATCCGCTTGACTGGGTCCTCGACAAGGGCAAGAAAGCAGGCAACGGACGATTGGACTTCGTTGCGCCGAAGGTCCAGATGGATGATGCCGTCAACATTCAGTTCACCAGTGGCACCACAGGATTGCCGAAAGGGGCGACCCTCTCGCACCACAATCTGATCAACAATGCATTCTTCGTCGGTGAAGCGACCGGCATCGTGCCTGGTTCACGCGTGTGTATTCCGGTGCCGCTGTATCACTGCTTTGGCATGGTGATGGGCAACCTTGGTTGCGTTACCCATGCGGCGACGATGGTGTATCCGTCCGAGTCGTTCGATCCGTTGAAAACCCTCGAGATCGTCGCGGCCGAGCGCTGTGACGTGCTCTACCGCGTATTTCGGAATCATGGATGTCGCGCAGCCAAAGACCGGCGAGACCGTGGTCGTGTCCGCTGCAGCCGGGTCGGTCGGATCGATTGCGGGTCAAATCGCGCGGATTTGCGGTGCGCGCGTCGTCGGCATTGCCGGCGGGCAAGGCAAGATCCGGCAACTTGTCGACGATCTGGGATTCGACGCGGGCATCGATCGATCCGCGCCCGACTTCGCCCGGCAGCTCAGGGATGCTTGTCCCGAAGGCATCAATGTCTATTTCGACAACGTGCAGGGTGACGTGCTCGATACTTGCCTCGAGCACCTGGCCAAGGGCGGCCGCGTCGTGATGTGCGGCGGCGTATCGGTGTTGAACGAGGACGGTGGGCGGGCGCGCTATAATCTGATGCGCGTGGTGTGGAAGCGCGCGCGACTGCAAGGATTCGGCATCTTCGAATATTCCGAGCAAAAGCGGCATGAGGCGCTTGAACAACTCGGGCAATGGATCCGGCAGGGCCGACTTCGCATTATCCAGGAGCACAGGCACGGCTTCGATCAGCTGCCCCGGGCGTTCATCGATCTGCTGGCGGGCCGAAGCTCCGGCAGCCAGGTCGTCTGGATGCGCGGGACCGATCTCAAGTAACCTCAGCCACCTTCTCAAGCCGGCAACAGGAAGCGCCATGAACCCGACCATGACCCCGGACGAAGCGGCCGACCGCCTTGCTATCAGAGAACTGATCGACGCCTATGCCCATTGCGCCGACCGGCGCGACGCAAGCGGGCAGATGGCGCTCTTCACTGAGGACACGGCGTTTCACGTCTTCATGGACAGTCGCTTGTCCGAGCCGACCTACGTCCTCCACGGCCGCAGCGCGCTTGCGCCCGTCTTCGCCGATTTGAACCAATATCAGGCGACGACGCATTTCAACGGCCAGAGCACCTTCCGCCTCGATGGCGATGGAGCGACCGGTGAAAGCTACTGCATTGCTCATCATGTGAGCCTGGACGGTGAAAAGCGCACGTTGATGATCGCGTCGATCCGTTACCTGGATAAGTTCGTGAAGCAGGACGGCACCTGGCTCTTCGCCGAGCGCAAGCTCATGGTCGACTGGACCGAAACACGCAGCTCGGCTCCCTAGCGCGACGAGATAGGAAAGGCGGTAGCAATGAAAAACCGGCAAGTATGGCTAAGTTCACGCCCCAACGGAATTCCGCAGCCGACGGACTTTGCGCTGCGCGAGGCGGAGGTGCCGAGGATTTCGGACGGCGAGTTCCTCGTTCGCAACATCTTCCTGTCGGCAGATCCCGCAATGCGCGGATGGATTGCCGACAAGAGCACCTATTGGCCGAGGATCGAAGTTGGCGATACCATGCGCGCATTCTCGGTCGGAGAGGTGATCGAATCGAAAAGCCCTGGCTATGGGGTTGGCGACAAGGTCATGGGCATATTCGGCTGGCAGGACTATGCCGCAGGCAAACCGCAGCAGGTCATGCGGAAGGTCCTCGAGGATGACCTTCCGCTGTCGCTCTCGCTCGGCGTGCTCGGACTGAACGGCCTCACGGCCTATTTTGGCCTGCTCGACGTGTGCCGGCCGAAAACAGGGGAAACCGTCGTGGTCTCGACGGCCGCCGGCGGGGTTGGCTCTGCCGTGGGCCAGATCGCGAAGATCAAGGGATGCCGTACCATCGGGTTCGCTGGTGGCGCGGAGAAAGTCCGGCAGTGCATCGAAGAGTTCGGCTACGATTCTGCCGTCGACTACAAGTCGACAGCGGATCTTGATGGAGCGCTTGCCCGGCTTTGCGCCAATGGCGTCGACGCGTTCTTCGACAACACGTCCGGTGCAATTCACGATGCCGTTGTCCGGCAGATCAATGTCGGAGCGCGCATCGCTATTTGCGGCACCGCCTCATATGCGAGCTGGGATCCCTGGAACGAGGGACCGCGGCCGGAGCGGCATCTGCTCGTCAAGCGCGCAATCATGCAGGGCTTCCTCACCACCGATTTTGCTCCACGATATGAAGAGGCCATTGCGGCGCTGGCTGGCTGGATTCGTTCCGGCGAGCTTCGGTATCGCGAGGACATGCAGGACGGCATCGAGGCCGCTCCCGCATCGATTGCGATGCTCTACGCCGGGGAGAATCGGGGGAAGCTGGTCATCAGATTGTAGCGACACCCGGTTTGCCCATACCGGGGCGGGAGCTGGCAGGTCGTCAGGCGGATGCCGTGATGCGCTTGCGTTTTAGATTTGGGCCGTCGGGTGCATGAGCCTTGCCCGGCTTTGCCCTTGAGGATCTCGCAGCCGGCTCGCGCTCGGACGATACAGCGTCGAGGACGATTTTTGCGGTCAATTGTAGGTGTGCGTTCATTAGTGCGACAGCGCGTTCGCTGTCCCGCAACAAAGCGGCCTCCGCAATCTCGCGATGTTCCTTATCGAGGTCTCGATCCACCTTGGACAAGGGACCGGTAAACCACCGGTAGCGTGCAGAGTGATTGAAAAGAACCGCTCGCAGATGAAGAAGCCAAGGGCTGCCGCATCCCGCTGCGAGGACTTCGTGAAAGGTCTCGTGAGCCCTCGCATATTCGTTGCTGTAGCGACGCGCGGCCTTGTCGGCCCATACCGGCGTATGCGTCAGACGGTGCAGGGCGGCGACGACCTGCGATTGCCACTCCAGTCCACCTTTCTCGATCGCGCCTCGAAGGCAGAGCGCCTCAATGCTGCATCGAACGTCGGTGAGATCGCGAAGGGCATCGACCGACAGTGGCGCGACGCGGAAGCCTCGCTGCGGTTCGCTGACGACAAATCCCTCCGATGCGAGGCGCGACAGCGCCTCACGCACGGCGCTCGAGCCGACCGCAAAGCGACGGCACAGATCGTCGATCTTCAGCTTCTCTCCGGGGGCGAAGTTGCACGCGAGCAGTTCGGAGCGAAGCTCCGCATAGGCTCCGTGGGTGAGGCTCGTGGGTGATTCCATGGTGCTGATAGCCATAGCGGACGAAATGACCGGAGTCACTTGTAAATATGCACACTTTGGAAATTATGCATTTTATATTGTAATATGCATTTTATGTGATATAGGGGATCGCACACGGAGGAAAACGCCCCATGCGCTTCATCGCCTATGAAAGAAACGGAACGCGCGGCCTCGCGGTGGCCGATCAGGCCGGCCGGCACTGGGGGCTTGATGACGGCGGAGATGGCAGGCTCGAGCGCGCCATTGCCGGTGGAAGGGACGGGCTGAAAGATCTCGCGGCCGCTCTCCTCAAGGGCGAACCGATCGATCCGGAAGCGGTGAGCTTCCTGCCTCCGCTGTCCTCACCCGGCAAGATCATCTGCGTGGGATTGAACTATGCGGACCACACC
The DNA here is from genome assembly GCF_029051685.1 of Bradyrhizobium sp. CSA207. Classification (GTDB taxonomy): domain Bacteria; phylum Pseudomonadota; class Alphaproteobacteria; order Rhizobiales; family Xanthobacteraceae; genus Bradyrhizobium. The sequence goes on from NZ_JAACFT010000014.1 coordinate 163,589, forward strand.
GCCGAAAGCAGTATCCAGCAGCCTGACTACCCCACGCTGTTTGGCCGGTTCGCATCGAGCCTCGTCGGCCACGGTGCGCCGATCGTGCGTCCGAATGTCTCGGATGCGCTCGACTTTGAGGGAGAGCTTGTCGCTGTCATCGGGCGCGGTGGCCGTCATATCCCGCAGTCCGCGGCCCTCGACCATGTCGCCGGATATTCGATCTTCAACGATGGTACGATCCGCGACTATCAGTTCCGTACGCCGCAATGGACGATTGGCAAGAATTTCGACGGCACCGGAGCGTTCGGGCCTGCGTTCGTGACTGCCGACGAGTTGCCGTCCGGCGCCAGCAGCCTGAAACTCGAGACGAGATTGAACGGGACGGTGATGCAGAAGGCGTCGACCTCCGATCTGATCTTCGATGTCGCAACCCTGGTCGCGCTGATCAGCGTCGGCATCACGTTGTCTCCCGGAGACATTATCGTGACCGGAACGCCGTCCGGCGTCGGCGCTGCGCGCAAGCCGCCTCTCTACATGAAGCCCGGCGACGTCTGCGAGATCGAGATCGAAGGATTGGGTGTTCTTCGCAATCCGATTGCGCAGGAGGGGAAAAATACGGTGCAGGCGGCGGCCTGACACTGCGTTGATCCTGTTGCTCGCGGATCCATGCGGGCATCATATGGTCTCCTCGGAGGCGAGGTCATGACGAGTGTCGATAGCTGCACTGCTTCGTCTCAAGGGAGTTGATCTGGCGAGGTTCTGATCGGGTGTCATTCGGAGGCGGCAGCACAATAAAAATCCTGCGCCGCTCTTATTGGGAGGAAGCGATGAAATCAGTTCCTGTTCTGATTGCAGGGGGCGGTCCCGTCGGGATGACGCTTGCGAAGGTCCTCGCCCATTTCGGAATCCGCTCGATGCTGGTCGAGCGGAATGCGACGACGACCCGCCACCCGAAGATGGACATCACCAACAGCCGCAGCATGGAGCTTTTTCACAAGTTCGGCCTCGCGGACGCGTTGCGACATGTCGCGGTGCCGGAAGATCATCCTTTCGATGTTTCCTGGATCACAAGTCTCGCCGGATATGAGCTGCATCGCTTTCGATACATGCCCCCGAGCGAGTTTCGAAAGCAGATCCGCATCAAGAACGACGGCACCCAACCGCTCGAACCCCCGATGCGGGTCTCGCAGGTCGAGATCGAGCCGGTTCTGAAGAAAGCCATCGACGCGCGTCCGGAAGTCGAGGTCAGGTTCGGCGTCGCCTTCGAAAGTTTCGAGGAGCAGGATGATCGTGTGGTCGCTCATCTGCGGGAGCAGGGAAGCGGCGCCCAGGAGCAGGTCAGCTGCCAATATCTCATCGGTTGCGACGGTGGTACCAGCCGCGTTCGGGCGGGTCTGGGCATTCAGCTGGAGGGGCAGGCGCGCGTCGGCGAACTCTACATGATCCACTTTCGATCGACCGAGCGGGATCTGCTGCAACGCTGGGGCGTTGCCTGGCACTACCAATCGCCGCTTGGCACCATGATCGCCCAGAACGACGATGATATCTGGACTGTTCACATGCCTGTGCTTCCCGGCCAGGACGCGACCAAGCTCGATCCGCGCGCGCTCGTCGAAGCCTATGCCGGCCGACCATTCTCCTTCGAGATTCTGGTCGCGAATGCGTGGACGCCGCACCTCCTGGTCGCCGAAAGCTATGGCAAGGGTCGTGTCCTGCTCGCAGGTGATTCCGCGCATCAGTTCATCCCGACCGGCGGCTACGGGATGAATTCCGGGGTCGGCGATGCGGTCGACCTCGGCTGGAAGCTGGCGGCGACGCTGCAGGGCTTCGGCGGGCCCGGCCTGCTCGCCTCGTATGAGATCGAGCGGCGACCCGTGGCGGCACGAAATCGCGACGCATCCGGCCGCCACATGCAGGTTCGAATGCAGATTGCCGAAGCCTATGGGAGCCTGTTGGAAGGCGACAACGGCGACAATCCCGTGCGTCGGGCGGAAGTCGGTGCAGCGATCGCCAGGCTCGGCAACGTCGAGAACGAATGTTTCGGGATCGAACACGGCTTTATCTATGAGGGATCGCCGATCGTCGCAAATAGCTCGGCTACTCCCTTTCCATTCGATTCCGTTGTCTACAAGCCGACGACCACGCCCGGTGCCCGCTTGCCCAGCACATATCTGAAAGACGGGACGGCGCTCTACGATCGGCTGGGCCTGCATTTCACGCTGATCGATTTCCGCGGAAGCGATCCGTCATCCTTTGTCGACGCGGCGGCGCGACGACAGATACCGCTCTCGATCCTGCAGCTGGACGAGCCCGATCTGAAGGGCGTCTACGGACGGGACATGCTGCTTGTTCGGCCCGACCACCACATTGCGTGGCGCGGAACGGGCAGCACGACGCCCAACGCCGACGCGATCCTCGCGACGGCTCTCGGCTGGGGGGTGGACCGGTGAAGCCGCTTCATGCCCTGGTGATCGGTGCTGGTATCGGCGGCACGGCGGCTGCCATCGCATTGCGTCGGGCCGGCCTCGACGTCTCCTTGTTCGAGCAGACGATGGCGCAACGCGAAGTCGGCGCGGGCATCCAGATCAGCCCCAACGTCTCCCGGCTGCTGGGCCGTTATGGGCTCGGCGACGCCATGGCGCGGGCCGCTGTTCGCCCTTCAGCGGTCGTTTTTCGTCGCTGGCAGGACGGTCGTGTCCTGGGGCGGGAAGAGCTGGGGGACGCGATCGAGAGCCGTTACGGCTCGCCCTATTACCATTTCCACCGGGCTGACCTCATCGCGCTTCTGGCGGATGCGTTCGGTCGCAAGGAGATCAAGCTTGGACGGCGCCTGGTCGATGTCGAGCAGGACGAAGGAGGCGTGACCGCCCGCTTCGAGGATGGCACGTCCGAGCATGGCGATCTCCTCATCGGGGCCGACGGAATTCACTCCCAGGTCCGCGAGCGCCTGTTCGGTGTGGAAAGGCCGCGGTTCTCGGGGCAGATCGCGTATCGGGGGCTCGCACCTGCCGAACGGATTGCGCATCTCGGCCTCCCGCTCGATGTCACGAACTGGGTGGGGCCGGGTGGACACTTTGTCCACTACTTCGTTTCATCCGGTCGATTCCTGAACTTCGTGGCTGTCAGCGAAGAGGCGACCTGGACCCGGGAGCAATGGTCCGACCGCGGTTCGATCTCCGATGCCGCGAAGAAATATGAGGGGTGGCATCCGCAGATCGCGACGATCCTCAACGCCGTCGACGAGACGTTCAAATGGGCGTTGTTCGATCGCGATCCACTTCCGGAATGGGCGCAGGGGCGCGTCGCGCTGCTGGGCGACGCGTGCCATCCCATGTTGCCTTACATGGCACAGGGGGCGGCGCAGGCCATCGAGGACGGTGCGGCGCTGGCGGCTTGCCTGAAGCACGCAGCCTTCGACATTCCGTCGGCGTTTCGGGCTTACGTCACGTTGCGTAAGCCGCGCGCGACCGAGGTGCAGGAAAGATCCCGCGCCAATTCCACGAGCTTCCACCTCCGGGATGGACCACAACAACTCGAGAGGGATCAGCTCTTCGCCACGCGCGGTGTGCGCGGCAGCCCTGAGGCAATGAACAGACTTTATGGCTACGACGCAGAAGCCGTCGCGCCGACGCCGGAGGAAAAACGATGACCCGCGCTTTCCAAATCGCCTATGTCGATCTCGATACGCCTGCTGCGGAGCAGGAGGTCGCCTATTACGACCGCGTGCTCGGCGCTACACCTGCCGAGCGTGGATCCGATGGGCGCGCCTATTTCAGCCTCGGTCTCGATCACCACAACATCACCATCAGGCCGGCGCCCGAGAAGCGCCTCACGGCGCTCGGCCTGAGGATCGAACAGGAAGCAGCCGACGAGACTGTGAAGTCGCTCCGCGGTCTCGGTCTCTCTGCCGAAAAGAAAAGCGACGCCCGGCCGGGCGTTCCCGTCCTGGTGGAGGTCGTCGTTGCGGGGCACACGCTCCATCTGTTGCCGGAGATGGCCATGCCTGGCCCCGGCTTCCGCACCTCGGGCGTCGTCCCAACGCGTCTTGGGCATGTTGCCCTGATCACGCCGGAGGCCGACAAATTCGTGGATTTCTGTTCGGCCATCGGATTCCGCACGACCGATTGGTTCGAGGGAATTGCGACGTTCCTGACCTGCAATCATGATCACCACGTTCTCAACGTCATCGGTGCGCCGGAAACCCGGCTGCATCACCTGGCGTTTGAGCTGCGCAGCCGCGCCGCGCATCACGACGTGGCGGATTTTCTTGCCAAGGAAAACCATCCGATCCTCTGGGGGCCGTCGCGGCACACTGCCGGCCACAACCTTGCTTCCTATCACTACGACCCGAGCCGTTTTCTGATCGAGCTCTATTCCGACATGGACGTGCTCGTTCCGGAGCTCAACATTTTCGAGCCGCGGCCCTGGCATGAGGCGTATCCCCAACGTCCTCGGGTATGGACGATTGAGCAATTGACGACATGGGGAACCCGGTTCGACTTCGACCTGAAGACGGCCTGACGATCCGGCCGACCATCGCTCGAAAATCAAATCCAAGAGGAGAGGCATGTCACAGCACACGCGCAGGCCGCGATCGGCTCTTTGGGGTATCGCGCTGGCGATCTTGATCGGATCGGCCGTTGCAGCGCCAAGCAGCGTGCAAGGGCAGAAGCGGTACGATGCCGGCGCGAGCGATACTACCATCAAGATTGGCAATACCGCTCCCTACAGCGGGCCGCTGTCGTCGAACGGCATCATCGCCAGAACGGAAGGCGCCTATTTCAAGATGATCAACGATGAAGGCGGGATCAACGGCCGCAAGATCGAGTTTATCTCCTACGACGACGCCTATAGTCCTCCGAAGACCGTTGAGCAGACCCGCAAGCTGATCGAAAGCGACGAGGTTCTTCTTCTCTTCAATCAACTGGGTACGCCGACCACCATGTCGGTTATCAAATATGTCAACGCCAAAAAGGTGCCGCAGCTGTTCATCGCGGCCGGAGGAACCATCTTCGGCGATCAGAAGACATATCCGTGGTCGATGGGCTTCCAGCCAAGCTACCAAAGCGAAACACGCATCTACGGCAGGTACCTGCACGACAACTATCCCGCCGGGAAGATTGCCGTTCTCTCGTCCAACGACGACTTCGGGCGGGACAATATCAAGGGACTGAAGGATGGTCTCGGCGACGCTGTCAGCAACATCGTCGCCGAAGTCACGTATGAGACCAGCGCGCCGACGATCGATTCCGAATTGGTGAAATTGAAATTCTCGGGCGCAACCGTCTTCGTCAACTTCGCCACGGCGAAATTTGCGGCACAGGCCATCAAGAAAGCAGCAGAGATCGGCTGGAAGCCCGTGCAGATCCTGCATGGCAACTCGCAGTCTATCAGCGCGGTGTTGAAACCCGCCGGCCTCGAGAACGCCAAGGACATCATCACGGCGAACTACAGCAAGGATCCTGCTGATATCGTCTGGAAGGATGATCCCGGTTTGAAGCGGTTTTCCGGGTTCATCGACAAATACATGCCAGGAGAGGACAGGACCAATTTCTATGTGGTCTACGGCTACAATGCCGCCCAGGCGCTCGTCGAGGTCCTCGGGCGGTGCAAGGATGACCTGACACGCGCCAACATCATGAGGCAGGCCGAGGCGTTGAGCCGGGTTCATCTCGACATGCTGCTCCCGGATGTGACGTTGAACACGTCGCCAGCCGACCACTATCCGATCGAGCAGATGCAATTGCAGAAGTTCGACGGACAGAACTGGGTGAGGTTTGGCCCTGCCATTGAAGGAACGCTGAGCGAGAAGTGAAGGCTCCAGTTCGTACAAATGGACCCTTGATGGATTGGAGCGAGAGTTCAGGAATTTCAGTTGGTTAGAGGGCGGCGTGTGCACGATGTGTGCACCGGGAGGTCAAATCTTGCGACATCCAACGTGAGCAAACTTTCTGAAGTGAGTGGGGCGGTCGCGGAAAGCGCCACTTCTGCATGTGAATAAGCGAGGAACTTTGACCCCCATCGGCTTCCAAGATTGACCCCACACGTGATGAATTTTTCGCTGACCGTCCAAGGGCTTCGTCATTGATGTCCGGCCCGGTCAAACAGCGCGCCGAATGACAGCCAAGAGCCCGAACAGCCGCTCCAAGTCCTCCTTGAACCAAGTCGGATGCCGCGCTCGCATCGCATTGACCGAGTAAAAGAGAGCGGCTTGCCGCTCAGCAACAGTCTCCACAGGTATAGGCGCGCGATCTCCATCATGATAGGGAACATGCGACGCCGCGCCTGCACGCTCGCCGAGAAGCCGATCGCGCAGAGCAGGCCTCGGGCTTGAGCGCTGCGTATGAACGGCGATAGCCGTCTTCGCCAATGCCGTCGACGATGACGTCAAATCCGCCCGGCACAACGCGCGTGAAGTCCTCATGTTGGTAGTCGATCGGCGTTGTCCCTAGCTCTCCGACGAGCGCCATGTGCTCGCCGCGCACGGTACCCCACAGCTCGAGGCCGGGCTCTGAGGTCGTTCACGATTGCCCTCAGCGTCCGGTTTCACAGTGACGGATCGCGACATCCGGCGCCGCGCGACGATATAAGGGACAAGCCGGCCGATGACTGCGGTCGCCTCATCCAACGGCGAAGCCTCCGGGAGCGCAAAATTGCAGCAGACGGCCACCGGCGCCGTCTGAGGTTCGGTCCCCTATACCGTAGCGGATTTGACCTCGTCACTCCCTGATGTATTATCGAGCGAAGGCCAAACCATGAAATTTGCCGCTGTGAATTGTGGGTGGTCCTATGGAGTGGTCGACAAAAGCGATTGAGGCAGACCGGCCCTTCGGAAGTTGGGCCGAAGATTTAGCCGACGCTTTCGTTCAGCTCGAACCGCGGAAAATCACCGAGCAACCTTTCCAAGGAATGATCTCGCGAGCAGACGTCGCGTCAATCCAGATTTCCCGTGTCGAAGCCACAAAGCACGTCGTGCTCCGTTTGCGCTCGCACATCGCGCGAAGCATCGGCGATGTGTACTTTGTCAATCTCCAGCTCGATGGCGTTGGTCGCTACACTCAGCGCGACCACGTGCAGATCTGCGGACCCGGAGATCTTGCAATCGTCGACACGACGGAGCCATTCGAAATCGCGAATTGTCGGAATTTTAGCCTGTTTTGCTTTGCGGTGCCGCGACAGTTATTGCCAAGTGCTCTTGCGGAGCGACCACGGTTGAGGCTTTCCGCTACTGAGACCGGCCGCGCGCTATCACGGACACTCGCAGGACATGCCGAACTCTGTCTTCGTTCGGAGCCGAACTCGGGAATCTCTGCCTTCGGCGCTCAACATGTCGTTGACCTGATATCTCATGCTCCTGGCTTTTTGGATGAAAGACCGCCGGAACGGGCTGGTCGGTCTGTCTTGCTGTCGATGATGCTTGACTATATCGATCGTCACGGGAACGAGCCCGAGCTGGACGCCGCCACACTCGCGCTGAAATTCCACTGCTCGCAACGATATGTGCACAAGCTGTTCTCCACCACGGGTCGCTCGGTCGGAGAACACATCAACGGACTGCGGATCCTCGTTTGCACCCGGAATTTGCTGGATCACGCTCATCGACGCGCAACTATTGCGGAAATCGCATTTAATGCCGGGTTCCGGGATATTTCTTATTTCAACAGGCTGTTCAAGCGCAGCAGCGGCCTGGCGCCGCGGGAATTTCGACGTTCCATGAGCCGGGCCGACAGTACACGGTAGGCCAAGAAATCGGTTCACCACCGTCCAAGACTTCCTCTCCTCAGCAAGTTAGTCCTGAGCTGAACGCGGCGGCGTGCCGCCGGAAATGAGGAAGGCTTCAATCGTGATTGATTTCACGCTCACGTCGCAACAGCGCGATCTGCAGCTTACTTCCCGCAAATTTGCCAAGGAGGTCCTCAACGAGGCTGGGGCGGCCGAGTTGTTGGCGACGCCGGAAGAGCGTTTTCGTGCAACCAAGCCGACCTATGAGGCGATGGTGGCGGCTGGCTATTTGCGCAAGTGCATCCCGACACCTGCCGGCGGCGACAATGCCGGCATGACAGATATGGCGATCCTTGCGGAGGAATTTTACAGCGTGAACGCGAGTGTGACGCTGACGATGCTCGGTACGGTGCTCGGCCTGTTGCCGCTTCTACTCGGCGGCACCCCAGACCAGTGCATGCGGCTGCTCGGACCGTTTCTCAAAACAAGCGGAGCGCCGCTTGCCGGCTTCTGCTCCAGCGAACCGGGGGGGAGCGCCAATGCTGCCTCGCCGCCGCCCGGCGAGGGCGTTCGCACCACGGCCCGGCGGGAGGGCGGCAACTGGGTGATAAACGGCCGCAAGAAATGGGTGTCGTCGGCCACGGGTTGGAATCGCGAAGGCGCCAACCTTCTCTGCGTGGTGTGCCGAACCGATCCAGCGGCGCTGCCCGATGCCGCGATGTCCATCATTGCGGTCGAAGGACCGGTAAGGGGCCTTGTATTCGAACGTGCGATCGACACGATCGGTCATCGGGCCCATCTCGTGCCGCAATTCGGCTTCGAGAACGTCGCGACACCCCACCACAATCTGCTCGGACAGGAGGGTTCGGGGCTCGCGCTGACGGCTGGAGCATTCACGGGCACCGCAGCACTAGTTGGTATCCTCGGCGTCGCGTTGATGCGCGCCGCCTTCGAGTTTGCGCTTCATTTTGCTCGCACAGAAAAGCGCGGCGGCGTTCACGCGATCATCGAGCACCAGGCGGTCGGATACGCTCTGGCCGATGCAAAGACCACGATCGAAGCGGCGCGCTATCTCAGCTGGCGCGCCTGCCACGCACTCGACAGGCAGTCGCCGTCGGCCGAAGAGCTTGCGGTTCAGGCAAAGATTTTCGGCTCCGAGGCCGCGGTGCGCGTGATCACCGATCTCATGCGCGTGGTCGGCATCGACAGCTATGATCATGAGGTGCCATTCGCCCGTCTGCTGCAGGATGCGCTCGCGCTGCCGATCTTCGACGGCGGCAATATGGGCATCCGACGGCGGCAGCTCCACACGATGTTCAAGCGAAGCGACTATGATCCACTTGCTGCAAGCGGGGCGGCGTAGTGCGTCTGGCTGATGAACTTCCGGTGGGAGGGAAGATCGGTGGCCATTGATTTTCGACTTACCGCGCGCCAACGCGAACTACAGCTCCAGTCCCGCCAGTTCGCAAGGGAGGTGCTTTCGCCGGCGTTGGAGGCAGAGGCTCTGCCCACTCCGGAGGAACGGTTTGCCGCGACGAGGCCCGCCTACGAGGCGATGATTGCGGCCGGATTTCTGCGGAAATGCATTCCTCTCTCCGCCGGAGGAGAGAACGCTGGTCTCATCGATACTGCGATCATGGTTGAGGAGCTCTATGCGGTGAACGCCAGCGTTACCTTGACGTTGATTGGAACCGTGCTTGGACTGTTGCCACTCTTGATCGGCGGCACGGAGGAGCAGCGGAGCCGGCTGCTGCCTCCGTTCCTCAAACAAACCGGAGCGCCGTTGGCGGGATTTTGCGCCACCGAACCGGGCGGCAGCGCCAATGCCGGATCGCCGCCGCCGGGCGAGGGCGTTCGCACCACGGCTACGCTCCTGGGTGACCGGTGGGTTATCGAAGGTCGAAAAAGCTGGATTTCGTCAGCCACAGGTTGGAATCGCAAGGGCGCAGACATTCTATCCGTACTTTGCCGAACCGATCCTGATGCCCCTCCCGAGCGGGGTATTTCAGTCATGATCGTGGAGAGCTCCGCATCGGGCCTGGTCTTCGAGCGCGCGATCGATTCGATGGGGCACCGCGCGCACCTCTTGCCGCAGTTCAACCTCCAGGAAGTCAGCGTCTCCAGAGAAAATGTTTTGGGTAGCCTCGGCGGTGGTCTGGCCCTGACTGCTGCGTGCTTCACTGGCGCAGCGGCCCTGGTCGGAATTTTCGCCGTGGCGCTGATGCGCGCAGCGTTTGAGTTCACACTGGGCTTCGCGCGCAATGAAAGGCGCGGCGGCATTCACCCCGTCATCGAACATCAAGCGGTCGGGTACGCGCTGGCGGACGCAAAGATGGCCATCGAAACGACCCGTTGCTTCTGCTGGCGTGCGTGCCAAGCGGTCGACATGCAATCGCCCGGTGCGCAGGAGCTGGCGATCGAAGCAAAAGTCCATGGTTCGGAAACAGCCGTGCGGGTACTGACGGATCTCATGCGAGTCGTCGGGATAGAGAGCTACGATCGCGCTCTTCCGCTAGGACGCCTGCTGCAGGATGCGCTCGCGCTTCCTCTGTTTGGCGGAGGTAACATCGGCGTCCGGCGTCGACAGCTCCACGGGATCTTGAAACAGCCGGGATACGATCCGCTGATGACCAGCGGCGAGGCGGAGGTCTGATTAAGCGGAGCGTCCTTTTTGAACGGGGTGAATCATGAGCACAGAGCAGAAAGTAGCCGTAGTAACGGGAGCATCTCAGGGGATCGGTGCCGGTATCCTTCAGGCTTTCAGGGATCGCAACTACCGCGTTGTTGCAACATCGCGGTCGATCAAGCCGGCCTCCGATACAGACATCGTGACCGTACAAGGTGACGTCGGGGTTGCGGACACAGCCGAGAGAGTGTTCAGAACGGCACTCGATAGGTTCGGTCGTGTCGACACGCTGGTTAACAACGCCGGCATATTCATGGCAAAGCCATTCACGCTTTATTCGCCGAATGACTATGTGATCTACATGTCGACAAACGTGACGGGTTTCTTTCACATGACTCAGCGTGCCCTGGAATTTATGGGCAAGCAAGGACGCGGCCACGTAGTCACGATCACAACAAGTCTTGTCGACCAGCCGATGAGCAGCGTCCCGGCCGTGTTGGCCTCTCTCTCAAAAGGAGCGCTAAGCGCAGCAACGAAAGCGCTCGCAATCGAGTATGCGAAGACCGGCGTTCGCATCAACGCCGTATCACCGGGAATAATCAAGACCCCGATGCACCCGCCAGAAGCGCATCAGGCGTTGGCGGCACTCCATCCAATGGGGCGGATGGGAGAGGTATCCGACGTTGTAGACGCGGTTCTTTACCTGGATGGCGCGAAGTTTGTGACAGGTGAGACTCTTCACGTCGACGGAGGGCAAGCTGCTGGCCATCATATGGTGCAAAGCGCTTAGCCCGAGATCGACAAGAGTCGCAAAATGAAGGGGTAACGAGGAGCAGGACGAGCGTGTAGGTCGAATCAGCATTCCACAATAATCGATTGGCGAACGACCGCTGTTGGCGCGAAGCGGACGTTCGCCAACAGCAATCATTTGTGCCCAGGAGGCCCACAGGCTGCAATCAGCCGAGTCAAAGAAAGTGTTTGCAGGGCGACGAGTTCGAGAACGGGCTGAAGAACGAGCGCGAGCGGAAAGCTCAAGCTACGAGCGTTCGTCAGACGATCCGAAGGATGCGGCGATGAAGTGAGTGACCTTAGGCTCCGCCTCCGCGCCAAACTGGCGGATGGCATCCTGCACGACCCTGTCCGCATTGGTCACGCGATGGTGCTGCCGGAGATGCTCAAGCCAGGATGTGACCATGAAGGTCTCGAGGAAGCGTCCTTTTTCGGCCGCATTCTCGAAGACATCCCAAGCGTATGCGCCATCCCGCCGGCGCTGTTGACCCAAATGCCCGACGGCGGCGAGGAATGCGGCACGCTTCTCGGCGGCGACGCGGTACTCGACCGTTACCAATACCGGACCGCGATCGCCATCGGCGTCGATCGCCAAGACCGGCGTCGGCCAATGCATGGAGGGCGCGAGGTCAACTCCCGCACCGGACAGAAGCTTCCAGTGCCAGGTCGCCGCGATTCCGACGACAGCGCCGGCCGCGGCGATGAAGTGGGCCACCGGCAAACCGAGCGCCGAGGCAAACTGCCCCCAAAGCGCGCTGCCGGCCGTCATCGCGCCGAAGAACACGGTGACAAACATGGCCAGGCCACGGCCACGCACCCAATCCGGCAGGGACATTTGAACCGAGACGTTGAGGGTCGCGAGAACGGCGATCCATGAAACGCCCGCGACCGCGCAGGCCGCAATGCCGATCGCTGAATGGCGGGCGACGCCCAGCAGGACCAGACTGACCGCCGTGCCGAGTGTGCCTGCCGCAACAAGCCGGTCGGATCCGAAAGCCGCCTTCATCGAGGGTAGCGTGAAGGCGCCGCCGACGGCGCCGATGCCGATCGCTCCCAGCAAAATGCCGTAGAGCTCGGGGCCGCCCGCGATCTGATTGCGTGCGACCAGCGGGAGCAGCGCCCAGTAAGCACTTGCGAAGAAGAAGAACGCTACCGCTCTTATGAGCGTTGCGCGCAAATTCGCATTGTATCGCGCATGCCGGAAGCCGATCACCAGGGCACCGGTCAGGCGCTCCGGCGGAAGCCCGCTCCCTTGCGACGCCGGCGGCCGCCACCAGAGCAGGGCCCCGATCACGGCGAAGTTGCTCAAGGCGTTGATCCAGAACGGCGCCGCGATGCCCAAACCGCCGATGACCACGCCACCCAGCGCAGGTCCGATCGCCCTGCTGATGTTGACGCCGACGCCGTTGCTCGCCACCGCCGCGGCCAAGTCGTGCTTCGGGACAAGCTGAGGCACGACGGACTGCCATGCCGGTGCTGTGAACGCCGCGCCGGCGCCCAGCAGGAACGTGAATAGCAACAGGATGGACGGGGTGACGAGGTCGAGCCAGACCAGCACCGCGCTCGCTGCCGCGACGACGGTGAGGACAATCTCCGCACCGATCAGGAAGCGGCGCTTGTCGACGGTATCCGCCAGGGCCCCCGCGGGGAGCGCGAACAGGAACATTGGAAGGCTGCCCGCAACCTGAACCAACGAGACCGTCAGCGGATCGGGATTGAGGCTCGTCATTAGCCATCCGGACGCGGCGTTGTACATCCAGGTGCCGACATTGGCGACGACGGTCGCGATCCAGACCACCGTGAAGGCCCGATGACGAAACGCGATCCAGGGAGAGGCGCGCCCCTCGACGTGCGATGCACTGGGTCTTTCGTCAGGATTGGTCATGCGTCCTACTTTGCCGGCTTGCTAAGCTGCGTCCAGGCCGAAGTGCTCGACCAGAAAATCGATGAACAGTCGCACCTTGACCGACAGATGTCTCGTGGGCGGATAGATTGCATATAGCGCCAACGGAGGAGTGCGATAGTCCTGGAGCACCGCCCGCAGCGTCCCCTTATCGAGGGCTTCGCCTGCGATAAAGGTCGGAATCAGCGCGATGCCGCACCCGCGGATTGCGGCGTCGCGCAGCATCTCGGTATTGTTTACGCACAGCGACCAAGTCGGCTGGATCCAGTGATCGCCGCGGGCACCCGTCAGCTTCCATTGATTGCCGGTCAGCAGGAAGCCGTAGGTCAGCGAAGCGTGTTCGCGCAAGTCCCGCGGATGGAGGGGCGTGCCATGGCTGGCAAGGTAATCGGCCGAAGCGCAGACTGCGCGGTCGATCGGTGTGATTTTGTGGGCAATCAGGCTCGAGGATTCCAGTTCGGCGATCCGGAGCGTGACGTCGAAGCCGTCCTGGACTGGATCCAGCAGGTCGTCGCTGAGAACGAGCTGCAGTTTGACTTCGGGATACCTCTCCATGAAATCGCCGAGCACAGGTCCGAGCCGCAGTGTGCCGAACGACATCGGGGGATTGATCCGGAGCAGTCCGCTCGGCGTCGCCTGGGCCTGGGCGACCGCCTGGTCGGCCGCATCAAGTTCGGAAAGCGGGGCGAGCGCGCGCTCGAAATACATCTGTCCGCGCTCTTTCGGACTGGCGTGGCGGGTAGTCCTGTTGAGGAGTTGCAAGCCTAGGCTCTGCTCCAGATCGGCGACGTACTTGCTGATGGCCGAACGGGACAGGCGAAGCTGACGTCCGGCTTCGGCAAAGCTGCCGTCTCGACGACTTCACGAACGCCTGGAGGCTCGAAACCTTGTCCATTTACACTCCTATTGTCGCCAAATCGTGGACAGTATGGTGATAAAATCACGTATTGTTCTCAAACCATAGCGATGTGATATCTTTGCCAACCGAGCTCAACCCGGGCTCCATCGAGGAGCAATCCGATGCCAGGCATCCATCACTGTGACGGGCAATCGCCGGCGATCCCCTCAAGAATTTCGATTTCTGCACGCGCGATCTTGGGCTTCGCTTCGTCAAGAAAACGGTGAATTTCGGCGATCCGTCGACCTACCATTTCTATTACGGCGACGAGACCGGTAGGCCGGGAACCATCCTCACCTTCCCTCCCCTGGACGATGATTTCTTCGAACTTCTCGCCGACAGCAGCGACGCTGAGCGGGTAGTCGAGGGCGCATCAAGACCGACATCGTCCGAACGACCGGACAGGATCTCATTCGATGGACGAACACCGGACTTACGGAGACGCTGTGGCTCACAGCCACGGCTTGGACCGCTCGCCGGCGCTGGTTACACGTTCGTTGCCCAAGGCTCAGATCGGAATCACCAGGATCATCTGTGGTCCGGAGCATATCGGCATGAAAGCGACAATTCCGGCCGAGGACACGTTCATTGCCGCGCTTCACCTGACCGAAGTCGCGCACCACGAATTATGGAGCAACGGACGCCCCGTAATCTCGCAGGGTTACGCCGCCAATTCGCTCAGGATCGTGAACCTTGGCGCCGAATTTGCGTCGTACGTCGGGAGCCCGCATGAGGCGCTATCGTTCTACATTCCTAGAAGCGTCCTCAACGATTTCACCGAAGAAGCCGGCAGTCCACCGGTCGTCGACCTGCACTGCAAGCCCGGCTTGGTCGATCCTGTCGTCGCCCATCTCGGAGCCGTCCTGCTGCCGGCCCTGGAGCGCCCAGCGGAAGCGTCTTCTCTGTTCGTCGATCATGTTACACTGGCGCTCGTTGCCCATCTCAGTAAGCGTTACGGAGGGGTCGTCCAACGCGAAACCGCCCGGCCCCGAGGACTCTCCCTGATTCAAAATCAGCGCGCGAAGGAGTATCTGGCGAGCAACCTCAGCGGCGACATCCTGGTGGCTGACGTCGCCAAGGCGTGCGGACTCTCACGCAATCACTTCATCCGGTCGTTTCGCATGACGACCGGCATGACGCCACACAGGTGGTTGCAGCTGCGCAGGATCGAACAGGCGAAGACGCTGTTGCTCGAATCTTCGATGGCGACCGCGGAGATCGCCGTCGATTGCGGATTTGCCGATCAGAGCCATCTGACGCGGGTGTTCACCCGGTTGGTGGGCATGCCACCGTCGGCCTGGCGCAGGGAACACAAGGGCCGGAAAACGATCGGATGCGTGACGTCGAACGGCAAACAAGGTTGGCCTGACGGACCGCAATAGCAGCACCGGACCTCTCGCCGCGCTGGGTGCGATGGCGCTCAGGCATCGTCACGGCCCCTCTCAGCCTGGCGCACGAAGAAATGGAGTGACCATTCCGAGAACCGGCGGAACAACAAAGCACCAGACGCCGACATGCGCATACAGCAGAGCGGCGGTGGCGCAGCCCGCCGCGAAGACGGCTATGTTGGTCGACATAGCCAGCAGGCGCGCGCTGGGAGCGGACACATTTTCCGTTGTTGGTGCGTGCACCATATCGGCGAGATCGATCATGATCTGCGTCGTCGTTCCCGTCATCAATGTCGAGGGCGGCGCTGTCCCGAGATGAATTCGGTGGGCGGCGTTCTGGATCGCCATGGCAGCCACCAGGACCATGCCGGTGACGACCGCCTTCGAGGCGTCGCCATCGACGAACGGTCCGAGGCGGATCGCCAGTACCGCGCCGGCAACGAGGAAGACGACCTTCAGGCCGAGAATGATCGTCAGCGCAGGGCGGTTCAACCGCAAGAGCGCCGAACTTAAGAGGCGCGTCAGGATCACGACCGAGCAGAACACCGGAAGCGCCAGGAGTTTCGCCACCGCGCCCGACGTCCCAAACACCAGCGAGGCGCCGAGGGTGACGAAGTTTCCGGTGACGTGGGCTGTGAACAATCCCTGCATCGCGAGGAAACCGGCGGCGTCGACGAAGCCGGCGTTGAGGCTCAGCAGCAGCGGCAGCGTCGGCCTTGAGCTTGCGGCGGGCATGATCGAACCTTCGCAGAACGACAGTTACAGGGCGTACTTCAGTTCGACCCCGACGTAGTCGCCGTCGTGACCGCCTGCCTGACGGATCGTGTTTCCGATCTTGTAGTGCACCGCTTCCAGCGCGCCGGCCAGGTTGGCGTTGAACCGATAGTCCACGCGCAATTGCCCGTAGGCGCCCGACCATGCACTGCCCTTGCCGGCCGTACCGGCGACCGGGATGTTGGGTTGCACGTAGATCGCATCCGCCGTGGTCTCGCGCCATTGGAAGCCTAGCGCGCCCATGACCGACAGGTTGGTCGCGGGCTTTACAGTCAAGGATGGCTTGACGTGGAAGAGATTGACGTAGCCTGTGAACCCAGCCAGCGTGAAGTAGTAGCCATTCGGAAACAGTGGATTGAAGGTCCCCAGAACGTTGTCGGCGGGATGATGGTCTCCCGAGGCAGCGTCAATCTGTAGGCCGAGCCGCGGCTGCCACGCGAATTGAGCGAACGTGTAGCCCGTGCGCGCTCCGACCGCCCAGGCGCCGATATCTTTGCCGCCGATTACGCCTGTCTGGCCCATTGCCTCGAGATCCCAATCGACATGGTTGAGATTCCCCGCGAACCGAACGTCAAACACGTTGCGCTTTTCGTTACCGCTGGCGTCGAGGTATTTTGCGTTGTCCTTCTGATAGAAGGAGTAGTAGGCGGACAGTTCGTTCGTCCCGAGGACCTGCCGCTCGACCCTGAGCGTGTGGAAGCGGAAATGGCTGTTCGATGTGTCATCGAACGGATGTTGGAAATCGTATTGCACCGGTTGGCTCACGAACCCGATGAAGCGCCAGGGGCCGCTCTCCCAGTCGCCCCACACGGCGTCGAACGACTGCCGCACGTTGGGACCGTCGCGGGACGAGACGAAACGTTGCAGGTCGAAGTCGAAGTCCTGCCGTCCAACCCGCGCCTTGAAGGTCCCAGCCTCGGTCGCGTTGACGTAGGCGAGAAATCCGAGCCGCAGGTCGAGGGGGTCCTGGTCGACGGGCGTGGTGACGTTCTTGCCGAAGGCGCGATCGTCCTCGAACTGCAGGAACAGTTGCCAGTGCTCATCGAAATGGACATCGGCGTGAAACTGAAGACGCTGGATGACGTAGTTGTCGCTCTTCGTGCCACCTACGCCGAAGCCGGCGGCGTTGACGCTTTCGAATCGCTCCCGCAGCGTCGCGCCGAACGACAAGTAGCTCTTCGGATCTCCCGGCATGATGGGGATGTATTTGATGGCGTCGAAAGGCTCGGTGCGCAGCTCCAGATTAGCCAGCGCCGACCAATCCTCCTGCCAGCGGTTGGTCTTGATGATGGGCCGCTGCGGCGCCGCATCGTCGGCCCAAGCTACCGCCGACGCCAATACCAGCCAGCAAACCGTCCAGAAAATCGTTCGCGGACGGCAGGTAGGCGCTTTCGATTGCGGCTCAACATGGGTCATCGGATGCCGGGAACTGAGGCCTGTCGAGCCTAACGCCAAATTGGGACGCTCTGCGAGAGCAGGGAAGCCACAGCACTCGGCTCATTTCGACGCCGCGTGCAATTCGGCGACATAACCGCCCGGAAACTGCACCAGCGCGATGTCACGGTGGTCCGAATTGAAGGCGTCGACTAGGACGGTGACGCCCGCGGCCTTTCCCTTGTCGAGCGTTTCGGCGAGGTTGGGGACCTCATACCCGGTCATCTCGCGCCCATAGGGGTAGGGGAGATGCCCGTCGGTCACCAGCACGGTCATCTTACCGAACACGGATTCAATCCTTATGCGACGATAGGTGTCGCCGGCACGGCCGATCTCCACGCCGGGGGCGCGCCCGTTGTCAGATACGATTTTTCCGTGCGAGAAGCGCACAAAGCTCCTGACGAAGCCATCCGCCCGGTCTGGCGAAACATAGACGCGGTTTTCCGGCACGGTCTGGAACGCGTCGTAGTTGGGTTTGGTCGTATGCCAGTAAATCTGCATGTTGATGCCGCCTGGCCACTGGATCACGGCATCGCGACCGATCGGGTCGGGGAATGGTGCGACGATGATGTCGGCACCCGTGGCGCGCGCAGCTTTGATGGCGGCGTCCATGTCGGCGACGAGGTATCCCGTCCGTTCCGCTCCAAAAGGATAGGGAATCGGGGTCTTGAAGCCGAACAGCGAGACGGTGCCGACCGGCGTCTGGATCAGCTGCGACGTCGTGCTGCTTGGCGTCGGCGTCACGGTCGCGACCACCTGTTTGGTGCTTCGGCCGCCGAATGTGGACGTGAAACTCGCAACGAATTTATCGACATCGTCGGGCGCGACGTACACATGGGTCGTGTCGTATTGCGAGCCGACGCCAACCAGGGGCGCGGCGTCTCGCGCGCTGGCGACGGAGGTGCCGGCCAGGGTGGCTATGGCAACGGCCGCGATGAGTGAGCAGAGGCGGACCATTTGCGGACTCCTTAGCGGTGGCGACAAACAAGCGGAGGGGAGATGAACTCGATCACGTGCGTTCGCCCTCCGCCGCGTGGATCGAGACGATGATGAGGCCGGCTATGAGCCCGAGGTGTTCGAAGAACGCGTTCAGCGCCATGAAACGGTCGTGCCCGGTCAGGTGCCAGAAGTCATTTGCGGTCAGCATAGCGACGGCAGTCAGGACGCCCAGGCCTCCGGCCCCGAGCCAGACCAGCCGCCCGAGCATCACGAAGGCCGAACCGCCCAGTTCGACCACGATCGCAAGCGCTGCCCAGAGCCAGCCAGGATGCAGTCCGAAATGCTCCTGTTCGGCGATCGCCGCGCTGAAGTCGGAGAGCTTCGTCAGGCCACCGATCAAGAAAGCCGAAACCAGAGCCAACCGCGCGGCAGGCCATATCAAGGGCGTCTCCAGGATCGTATGTACCCAGCGTGGTGTATCGGTCTTCGCACCCATCTCATACAGCCCAGCAGGCGCAACCAAGAGCGCCCCAGAAGCTTTTCAGATCCGAAATCGGGAGCTTCGCCGAATAGGCGCTCGCGTGGTCGTGGCCGTGGATCCCGCAGCGGTTGGTGCAACTGCATTGCGCGGCGGCCTGCATCCGCATCGCGGCAACCGGTTCGGCCTCGGCGCACCATGCGGCGTACCCGCCGTAGCTGCGGACCGGCGACCAGTCGGGCATGGCGGGGGGCGGGGGCGGGGCGTCAAGGGATTTGAATTCACCCTTGGCGTAGACGATCTTGCCGCCGACCACCGTCAGATCGGACGTCGTGTCCGCGATTTCCGAATCCGCGCAGGAAAAGAAATCCCGGTCCGGAACGACAAGATCGGCGAACTGCCCCACTTCGATGCGACCCTTCTTGCCTTCTTCGTTGGAGAACCAGGTGACGTTCTCCGTCCACATCCGGAGCGCTGTCTCGCGGTCGAGGCAGTTGCGTTGCGGGGTGATGCGCAACCCCCCGACGGTCCGCCCCGTGACCAGCCAGGACAGCGACACCCAGGGATTATACGACGCAACGCGCGTCGCGTCGGTCCCTGCCGAAGTCTTCACGCCCTTGGCCAGCATCTTGGCGACGGGCGGAGTCGCTTCCGCAGCTCCAAACCCGTAGCGTTCGACGAAATATTCGCCCTGATAGGCCATGCGGTGCTGCACGGCGATGCCGCCGCCGAGCGCCGCGATTCGATCGATTGACTGATCAGAAATTGTTTCGGCGTGATCGAAGAACCAGTGCAGGCCTTCGAGTGGCATGTCCTGGTTGACTTTCTCGAACACGTCGAGCGCCCGTGAAATGGTTTCGTCATAGGTCGCGTGGAGACGCCACGGCCATTTGTTCTGGACCAGGATCCGGACCACCTCTTCCAGTTCGCCCTCCATCTCATGAGGCATGTCCGGACGCGGCGCCCGGAAATCCTCGAAATCGGCGGCCGAGAACACCAGCATCTCGCCCGCGCCGTTGTGGCGGAAGTAGTCGGTGCCCTGCTTGTACTTCGATGTCCTGGTCCAGTTCAGGAAGTCGTCCTTTTCACCCTTAGGCTTCTGGGTGAAGAGGTTGTAGGCGAGACGGATCGTGAGTTGCCTCTCGTCGCTGAGCTTCTGGATGACCGCATAGTCGTCCGGATAATTCTGAAAGCCGCCACCGGCGTCGATCGCGCCGGTGACGCCGAGACGATTCAACTCGCGCATGAAGTGCCGCGTCGAGTTGACCTGATACTCGAACGGCAGCTTTGGCCCCTTGGCGAGCGTCGCGTAGAGGATATTTGCGTTCGGTTTGGCCAGCAGCAGTCCGGTTGGGTTGCCGTTGGCGTCGCGGAAGATCTCGCCGCCCGGGGGTTCCGGTGTGTTCTTGCCGTAGCCGACCGCACGCAACGCTGCGCCATTGAGAATGGCGCGGTCATAGAGGTGGAGCAGGAAGACCGGAGTGTCCGGCGCGACGGCGTTGAGCTCGTCGATAGTCGGCAGGCGTTTCTCGACGAACTGATGTTCGGTAAAGCCACCGACCACGCGGACCCATTGTGGCGCCGGCGTGATTTCGACCTGTCGCTTCAGCATGCCCATGGCGTCGGCAAGCGACCTAACGCCGTCCCAGCGCAATTCGAGATTGAAGTTGAGACCGCCGCGGATGATGTGGAGATGGTTGTCGATCAGCCCCGGCAGCACGCGCTTCCCCTTGAGGTCGATCACCATGGTCGGGGGACCAGCGAGCTTCATCACCTCGCTGTCTTGGCCGACAGCGACAAACATGCCGTCCTTGATTGCGACCGCGCTGGCGGTTGGATTGCCGCGATCGAGCGTCGTGAACAGGCCATGGTGCAGAATGAGATCGGGCGCGCTCATGAACGTTTCTCCTCAATGGCATTGGGCGCCAGCGTGGCGGTGTCCGCCTGGCGGCCAGGCAAAAGGCCAAAGATATGCGGGGCGCACTGTGCCTGCCGCCACGCGGCGGCGAGGCCGTTACCAGAAAGAAGCTGCTTGCCGACCGGAATAACCTGCTCGCCGATCAGGATGCCGAGCAGGCCAACCAGGGCCACGAGCGGCGGCGCCGGCGAGCGAACGTTGAGGAGGCTGTAGATGACGCCGACCAGAATGCCGGCGCCCGCCGATAACAGATAGATTTTCATCGCCGATCTTCCCCGTTGCGAAGACAACGATCGTTATTCGGCAGCGTTCGCTCCGCCTTCCGAGGCGTGTTCGCCCAGCGCCCATTTCGAGAATCGGACCTGGATGCCGTAGGGCGAATGCGCGCGCAGGATGTTCATGACGCCTTCGTAGGTTTCCGCGCGCGCCCAGTCCTGCTGGAGTTCGAACACATATTGACAAGACGTGATCGGGATCGCACCGGCCTGCACTGCGCGATCCATCGAGCGGTTGTGTGCTTCGAGCGAAAGATCGCCGCAGGCGTCGGCAGCGATATAGATTTCGTAGCCTTCCCTCAGCATGTCGATCGTTGGAAACATCACGCAGGCTTCGGTCCAAAGCCCGGCGATGACGAACTTCTTGCGTCCGGTCGCTGCGACCGCCTTGCGGAAACCGGCATCAAGCCACGAGTTCATGGAGGTGCGGTCGATGATGTCGTGGTTCGGGAACAGATCCGTCACCTCGGGCATGAAGGGACCGGAAAAGGAATCCTTGGCAACGGTGCTCAGCACCGTCGGTATCTTGAAGAGCTTCGCCGCCTTTGCGAGGATCTGGATGTTGTTGAAGACGACAATCCGGTCGTGCGACTGCACGCCCTGATACATTGCAGGCTGAAAGTCGATCAGGGCGATGGCGCTGTTTTGCGGGGTCAGCATTTCGAGCTTGGACATTTGTGGTCTCCTGGCCGGATGCGCTATTTCGAGCCCAATGCGTCTCGTCCTTGTGCGGATGCGAGCGCGGTCTGTGATTAACGTCTGTAGGCCCAACCGTGAGATCCGGTCTTTGCTATAATTCGTGCAATTTGGACAAAATCGCTCCCCCGCATACGCGGCGTCATCGGAATTGCCATTGCCGACAAGTTACCGGCAGCGCCGAACTTCGATTTGCCGCCGCAAGGTGCCACGCGTCGGTCCCATTTTGGTGCCGATGTCTAATATAAGACCACTCATTGCCGCCCATCGTTCGCGCACGAACCGTGCTCTTGGTGGCTATGCAGCTGTGTGCTGGCGAGCTATGCTGCCGACGATACGACAATGGCGCTTCCACGATAAGCGATCTCGCGATGTAGCTGTCCCAAGCTAACGGCAGTAATTGAGGGAGGTGCGGCATGAGCAGGTTGGCCGTTTTTGCGCTGGCGATTGTGGTGATCTGCGGCAGCGCCTCGGCCCAATCGACTGAAAAAAAATACGGACCGGGTGTAACCGATCACGAGATCAAGCTCGGGCAAACGGTGCCGTATAGTGGTCCTGTTTCGGCAGCCGGTGCACTGGGGCAGGGAGCGCTCGCCTACTTCGAAAAGGTGAATCGCGAAAAAGGAGGAGTGAACGGTCGCAAGATCAAGCTCATATCGCTTGATGATGCTTATAGTCCGCCGAAAGCCGTCGAGCAGACACGCAAGCTGGTCGAGGAGGAGGGTGTTTTGGCGATTGTCGGTTCGGCCGGTTCGCCGACCGGCGTTGCTGTTCAAGCCTATCTGAATAAGGCAGGCGTGCCGCAGGTACTTCAAATCTCGGGCAGTCGCAAATTCAACGATCCGAAGCACTCACCCTGGTCGACAGGTCTCTTTATTCCCTTCTACACCGAAGGTCAGATCTTCGGAAAGCTCATTCTGAAGTATTGGCCAAATGCGAAGATCGCTGTGCTGCACCCGAACGACGAACTTGGGCGTGAATACCTCGCCGGACTCCGTTCTGGACTTGGCGACAAGGCGGACACGATGATTGTAAGGGTGGTCACCTACGAAGATTTGTCACCTACTATCGATTCGCAGGTTGCCCAGCTTTCATCGTCCCGCGCGGACCTCTTCTTCAATGCGGCGGTCACCAAGTTTGCTTCTCAATCGATACGACGCGCGCGAGAAATGGGATGGAACGTGAGAATGATCGTTCCATCGATCTCCGGGTCAATTGGCCAAGTGATTAAGCCCGCTGGCGTGCAAAATGCGAAGGGTCTGATTAGCGCTTTGTGGCAGAAGGATCCTAGCGATTCTAGATGGTTGAATGACAAGGACGTCAAGGACTACCTGAAGTTCGTTAAGACGTATCTCCCTGGGGTGAACCCGGACGAGATGGCGTACTCGACAGGCTACATGGTTGGCGAATTGGTGGAAACGATCCTGAAACGCTGCGGAGACGATCTCACGCGCGAGAACGTTATGAAGCAGGCAACGAACTTGAAGGGTATCTCCCTGGTATTAGGCCTTCCCGAATCATCCTACGAAAACTCCCCAGAAGACTATAACCTCATTCGCAACTTGCAGATCGTTGAGTTCGATGGAGAAAAATGGACGCTATTCGCTGCACGGAGTGAGAACTAGCGGCCGGTAACTCTCAGCGATACCAACCAAACCGGTGGATATGGCAAGTCCAGGGTTTGCATCGTTGCTGAACGCATTGCGAGCGAGGCCTACGCCTGCGGGTCTTTCCGCGCCGTTAGCGGCAAACATCCCGGACGCCGCTTCAAGGAGGCGGCCTCGTACGATTTCTCAGATCATCCAATAGTTGTTTCGCCGCGATAAGATCGGCGGTACCAAAGCCCTCCGTGAACCGATCGTAGATCGGCCGGAGGCAGGCGAAGGCGTCGGCCGTACGGCCTTGATGGCTCAGCGAGCGGGCAAGGCTCGTCGCCGCGCGCAACTCCCAAGACAACGCCTCTTGCCGACGAGCCTCATCGAGCGCCTGCCGGAAGACATTCTCCATCGCTTCTGTGTTTCCGGCAGTGCTCTGTAACAAAAGAAGCTCGCCTTTGATACGCAGTAGCTCGGGTGCGAGCCAGCCTCTTTGGAGGCGCTCGATGCCTCTCTCAACCATTTCCAGTGCATCGACAAACCGCCCCGCACGGCCCAGTGCTTCTGCCATCTGACTAAGGCAAGTCAGGAACCAGAGGCCAGAGTTGGAATCGGTGATCTCGTCGAGGTCAGCGCGCAGCAATGGCGACCCGCCGTCGAGATCGCCGGACTTGACGAGCACAACTCCTTTCAAACGAGAGGCGAATTCATTCCAGGGCGCAAAGCCGTGCTTTCTCGAAATATCTAGTAGCATTTCCGCGTAACGTTCTGCCGCGGCCAGATTTCCCAGCCACAGCGCGACCAGGCAGCCGCCGTGCGACAAGGCGTAACACAGAGTAGCCGGGTCGTTGAGCGCCTCCGCGTCGCGGATGGCGCTCAACACGGTGAACCACGCCTGGTCGGCGAACCCCCGGAGCCAGAGAATCCGCGCCAACACGATGCGGCCTGCGATCTTTTGATCGAACCAGAACCGGATGATCGGGGAGCGCCGTTGCGGATCGACATCGGCGCTCAGCATCCGCTCGATATGTGGCCAAGCATTCGTTTGATCACCCAGGTAATGATACGACATCCCGATCATTCGATCCGCGATCGGCAGGACCGCCGGGTCGGCATGCTCCAGTGCGAGGTTGTGAAATTTTTGGGCTACGGCGAGAGCGGCGGCGTGCTCGCCCGTGTTCGTGCGATGAATCCAGGTCTCCCACAACGCGTTCATCTGGTATTCGGTGTCGCCGAGCGATTCGGCGAGGCGGAGAGCCGCAGTACAGGCCTGCCCGGCCGCGAGAACTGCACCTTTGGTAAACAGCAGCGACGCGCCCAGCGCGGCCTGCAGCTTCATCTCGCCGCGGGCATCAATTGGCGCCTCACGTACTAAAGTGAGCGCCTGTTCGACGCGGCTACGACATTCCTCCATCATTGATAATTGCAACCAGAGCGGAATCGCTGCGACGGTCAGCGCCCCCCCGATCGAGGCGTCGCCGCCGGGTAGAAATGCCCACTCGAGCGCCGCACGCAGATTGTCAATCTCTTGGGCGTAATCGGCCAGCCGATCGTCCGCAAGTCGTGCCATCGATTCAATTTCGGCGTGTTCGAAAAGATTGCGGTAGTATTCCGCGTGACGGCGAGCAACATGTTGGCGCTCATCGCTCTCGCCGAGGATCTCGATCGCATAGGCACGGATTGTTTCGAGCAGCCGAAATCGCGGTCTGGTACCGCTGAGATCCGCGACGACCAACGACTTCGCCACCAGATCGGCCAAGCGGTCGATTGCCTCGATACCTGCTGTAGCCGAGTCCATGGCCACGGCTGCGGCAGCCTCGACCGTGAAGCTGCCAGAAAATATGCCGAGCGCCCTGAAGAAAAGTTGCTCTTCCGGGTTCAATAAATCGTAGCTCCAATCCATGACTGCCCGCATCGTGCGGTGCCGCCCGACTCGCCCTCGATGGCGCGATCCCAAAAGCGGCAAGCTCTCGTCCAGCCGGGCGGCCAAGCCCTCGAGGCCAAGCACCTCGACGCCAGGTGCGGCGAACTCGATCGCGAGCGGCAAGCCGTCGAGCCCACGGCAAACTTCGACCACCAACGGGGCGTTCTCGTCGGTCAGCACAAAGTCTTCGACGATCGCGGACACACGCTCGACGAAAAGTTGCACGCCCGGGAAGGTTGCGGCTTCCGCTGCGGTCAGTTTGGACGAGGCCTGTGGGCTTCCGAGCGGGCCCAGCCGATACTCGCTTTCACCCGCAACCCGCAGCGGCTCCCTGCTGGTCGCCAGAATGGCGACGTCCTTTGCTCCGCCGAGAAGCGCCCGCGCCAGGCCCGTCACCTCGTCGACGACATGCTCGCAATTGTCGAGCAATAGGAGCATGCAGCTGTCTCTGAGGGCGGCGACCAGGCCACGAATCGGATCTTCGCCCTGGATTTGAAGGCCGAGCACAGTCCCGGCCGCGCTTGGCACAAGGTGAGCATCTACGAGAGATGCGAGATCGACCAGCCAGACGCCGTGTTCGTATTCGCCGACCATTCGTTCGGCGACAGCGAGGGCAACCGTGGTCTTGCCGATACCTCCGGGCCCGATCACCGTCACCAGCCGCTGCCGCGACAGTCGCGAGACAAGTGTCTCGACGGTTTGCTCGCGGCCGATGATCCGCGTCACCGCGAGCGGCAGATTGTGCTTCGCGGTCGAGAGCGTCGCAGCCGTCCGGGTCCGCGATGGCTCCTCGATGCGTATCGGCGCGACGAAATTGTAGCCCCGACCGACAACGGTGGCGATGTAACGATGGCCGCCTTGACCGTCGCCGAGCGCTCGGCGCAAGGCACTGACCTGGATCTTCAGGTTGGCCTCTTCGACGAAGGTTTGCGGCCAGACGCGCTCGATCAGTTCTTCCTTGCCGACCACCGCACCAGCGCGCTCGATCAGAAAGGCCAGAATGTCGAAGGCGCGGCCACCGAGCCGCACCGGCCTGTCGCCCTCAAGCAGAAGCCGCTGCTCGGCAAGGAGCAAGAACCGCCCAAACGATATTGCGCGTCCGTTCATCGGAGGACGTCCCTGCGATCGCCCAGGTCATGCAATAGCTGTTTCGCCGCGATGAGATCGGCAGTACCAAAGCCCTCCGTGAAGCGATCATAGATCGGCCGGAGGCAGGCGATGGCATTTGCAGGGCGGCCCTGAGACCGCAACGAGCGGGCGAGGCTCGTCGCCGCTCGCAATTCCCAGGACAGGGCTCCTTGCTCGCGCGCGCCATCAAGCGCTCGCCGCAAGAGCGCCTCCGCTGATCCTGCGGCGCTGGGTATGTCCTGTTGCATGGTCAATTCGCCCTTGAGGCGGATGAGCTCCGGCGAAAAGCAGCCGTCTTCGAACTGCTCGACGCCAGCCTCGAGCGCCGCCAGCCCTTCGGTGATCCGCCCGGCCTGGCCGAGGGCTTCCGCCAGCAGCGTGAGTCCGCTCAAGGAGCGAAAGCTGAAGTTGGGCGCGGCCATTTCCTCCTGCACGTTCGTCCGCTTCCGCGATCCGACGTCGAGGCCGGCCTTGATGACGAGAACGCGTTCAAACCGCGCACCGAAAGCGGCCCAATGGGGCAAGGCGTGTTGTCGCGACAACTCAACCAGCCTGGCAATGTACTTGGCCGCGGCGACCCAGTCGCCCGTCCAGAAGGCGATCGGACACGAGGCGATGGCAAGGACAAAGCATTGTAAGATGGCGTGGCCGGTCGCGTCAGCTTCCCGGAGGCTCTGCTCCGCCATCCGCACGGCTTGGTCGGCAAATCCCTGCAGCCAGAGCACGCGCGCCAGGAATACTCTGACCAGGAGACGAAGATCCATGCCGAATCGGACGACGTCCCGAAAACGGACGACATCCAATCCGCGATCGCTGAGGGCACCCTGCGTCAGCAGCTGCTCCAGTTGGCTCCGCGCACTCACCTGATCGCCGACATAGTGCTCGGCGACGGCGACCATACTCTTGCCGAACATCTGGTCGTTCTGATCCGAACCACGCAGGGAAAGTGAGTGGAATTCCAACGCGAAGGGTTGCGCTCTGCGAAAACGGCCCATGCCGGTGTAGTAGAAGTACAGTCCCCAGAGGGCGCGCAGCTGGTAATCGACATCATCTAGGCGCTCGGCTATGTCACGTAGCCTGGTAAACGCTGTGACCATCTCCGAAGCCTCAGGGGTCGAGGCGCCCAGCGCGGCGAGCAATCGCATGGCATCCCGCGGGTTCTCAGTCGATGCGGCTCCGAGCGCCTGCTGGGCTCGCCTTCGGCACTCTTCGAGCAGCGACAGGCGAATCCAGAGCGAGAGTGCAGCAGCCGTCAGTGCCACACCGGTCGATGCCTCGCCGCCAGCTGAGAACGCCCAGTCGAGCGCCGCGCGCAGGTTGTCGATGTCCTGGGCGTAGTCGGCCAGCCAGTCGGCGGTTGCTCGCGCCGGCGCTTCAGCTTCTGCCTGCTCGAAAAGCTGACGGTAGTATGCGGCGTGGCGACGCGCGATCGGTTGGCGCTCGCCGCCCGCACCAAGCATTTCCAGCGCGTAAGCGCGGGTCGTCTCGAGCAATCGGAACCGCGGTTTGATGCCATCGACATCGGCGACGACCAGCGATTTAGCCGCCAGATCGGCCAACCGGTCTATCGCACGGACGCCTGCGTCCATCGCAACGGCCGCCGCCGCGTCCACCGTGAAGGCGCCCCGGAACACGCCGAGAGCGCGAAAAAATCGTCGCTCGTCCGCGCTGAGCAGGCAGTAGCTCCAGTCGACGACGGCTCGCATGGTCTGGTGCCGCGGCGTGGCCGCGGGGCGCCGCGCCTCCAACAGCCGCATGCTGTCGTCCAGGCGGACGGCAAGGCCTTCAACGCCGAGCACCTCGACGCGGGGTGCGGCGAACTCGATCGCCAGTGGCAGGCCGTCGAGCTTCCGGCAGATCCTAGCGACCAGCGGGGCGTTGGCGTCGGTCAGCGCGAAGTCCTCGACGATCGCGGTGACTCGTTCGACGAAGAGCTGCAGGGCGGGAAACGCTGCGGCGTCCGTGGCTGTCAGCTCAGACGACGGCTCGGGGCTGCGGAGCGGTCCCAATCGGTGTACCCGCTCACCGGTTACCCCGAGCGGTTCTCTGCTGGTCGCCAGAATAGTGAGGCCTGCCACACCGCCGAGTAACGCCGCCGCCAGGTCAGCCGCCGCGTCAATGACGTGCTCACAGCTGTCGAGCAGCAGCAGCATGCGGCCGTCTCTCAGGGCTGCGACGAGATTGGGAAATGGATCCTCGGTGCGCATTTCCAGGCCGAGCACGGTGGCTATCGCGCTCGGTACCAGGCGGGCGTCGCGGAGTGGCGCCAGATCGACCAGCCGGACGCCTTGCTGATAAGCGCCGATCATCCGCTCGGCGACGGCGAGGGCGACCGTAGTCTTGCCGATGCCGCCGGGCCCAACAATCGTGACGAGGCGCTGCCGCGAGAGTTGTGAGACAAGTACTGCCGCGCTCTCCTCGCGGTCGATCATCCGGGTTGTCGCAAACGGCAGATTGTGCGGCGCCGCCGGCGCAATCGTCGGGGACGGCGAGGCCCGCGATGGCTCCTCGATGCGTATCGGCGCGACGAAATTGTAGCCCCGACCGACAACGGTGACGATGTAACGATTGCCGCCCTGGCCGTCGCCGAGCGCTCGGCGCAAGGCACTGACCTGGATCTTCAGGTTGGCCTCTTCGACGAAGGTTTGCGGCCAGACGCGCGCGATCAATTCGTCCTTGCCGACCACCTCGCCGGCGTGCTCGCTCAGAAAGACGAGAATGTCGAATGCGCGGCTGCCGAGCCGCACCGGCCTGTCACCCTCAAGCAGAAGCCGCTGTTCCGCAAGGAGCAGGAACGGGCCGAACGAGATTGCGCGTCCGTTCATCGAAGGAGGCCTCGTTCTCGATTATCACCTTTTACCCGATTTTACTTGACAGAGGCCAGAGCAGTTGGGAGTGCGCGAACCCGCGGCAGCAGCACACGGTGCCCTCCCAGCAATGGAACGCTACGTAGATTTACGGAGATTAACTGGTCGGGGCAGACTGACGGTGATCAAAATGTTCAAGCCATGAGCGGAAACTATAGAGCGATACAGTCGCTCGTCGGAAGTTTCACCTCAAAAAGGGCAGGAAGACGTTCCTATTGCGGGGCCAACGATGCCACCCGATCAACTTCGTTCACCCATGGCGGTCAAGATTCTGTTCGAGGCCTTCGAACTGAACGTCGCTGAGCGCTCCCTCAAAAAGGCAGGCGTGGCCGTTCCGCTAGGCGGAGGCGCCTCCGACATATCCTTTGGCCCTCATTCAAGCGGCCTTGAATCTAGCTTTATCGCCAAATTTTCCATGAACGGCGGCGGATCCTTGCCTTTTTCTGAACCCGTCAGCGCCACCGCGATTGAGGGCGGAGTACGGCCGTCAAATTCCGCCAAGCTGCTCAGCGCAGATGCCTTTGGTTCCGGCGCGGCCGATCGAATTGGGAGGTTATAATGCGCGTATCAGGATCCAGTGCATCCTCCGAACGCGTGACACAATTTCGTTGTCTAGAGCCGGAACTTCAAACTACAGCACCAGAATTTTCCTTTGCTGCTGATCAACAGTTCCATTTGGTGGCAAACAGCCTGGTCGAGCTGCTTGAAACTGCAAGGCGAGAGCTAGAGCATGACCGAGACTTGGCCAAGGCGTCACTGATTACGGCATCGCGCATCTTGCACACGGAGATCGAGCATTGTTCTGTCGCAAACGGCTGCCCAAGAGGTGGTCTAGTGGCTTGGCAGATCGCTCGCGTGCAAACTTACATTGACAGCAACTTAGATCGCACGCTTCACATTCGGAATCTCAGTGCGGTAGCGCGTCGGAGCCCAGCGCACTTCTGTCGAAAATTCAAAATAGCTTTCGGCGAGTCGCCACATGCCTACGTGGTGAGAAGACGCCTGGAGAGAGCCTGCCACCTGATGATGACCAGTGCGGCAACGCTCAGTGAAATAGCCTTGAGCGTAGGTCTTTCGGATCAAGCACATCTATGCAGGCTCTTCAGAAGGGCTTTTGGTCAAAGTCCAGCCAGCTGGCGACGCGAACGCGGAATCCCCGGCTAGATGGAGCATCATCCGCCTGTTTGTTGGGGCAGAGTGCAAACGACAACATCGTGTCTCGAGCGGACCACCTAGATCATTCCGCGAACGGTCTCAAATCGAAGTCTTCGAGGGTGCCGGGGCTTGGAGGCGTTTGCTTTTGAAGGCACACGGGCGCGTTCTAGAAACAAAGACGGCAAGAACGTTCTAGACGCGATAGCAGCCTTCAAGACGGTAGCCCGTTTAAACGTCACATTAGCCCATGCGAAAATTGGTTGCGCAGTTCTAGTGGTTGGCAGTTGCGCCGATTGTCGTCGTGTTAGCTTTAAGGCGCCGTACCATGGAGGCAGGGATGCGCAGCGAACAGGTGTACTGGGTGTTCACCGTTACCGTCGATCAGATGGACAAGTTCACGCCGCTGATACCAAAGCTTGTGGCCGTGACAGAGAAGGAGCCAGGTGCGCTGCAATTTGAGTTCAACATCGGGGACGACCGGAAGACGATTGACATCTTCGAACGCTACGCGGATTCGAAGGCGGCCCTGTTTCACCAAACGGAAAGCTTCGGGCCATTAGCGACGGAGTTCTTCGCCGTGGCCAAGCTCACTCGTTGGGTAATCTATGGCAAGCCCTCGGACGAGTTCAAGAAGGCGAACGCGGATCTCCATCCGATTTATATGACACCATTCGATGGTTTTGTCAGGTGACGGGATTGGCTTCCGGGCTTAAGGTCGCGAGCTTGGTAGCGGAAATTGTTGAACGGCTGCCAGATGCCGCGTTTGACCCGGCTATCCTCTCTGAACAATCATGAATGCCCGGATCAGGTCCGGCATGACGACGCGGTGTATTGATAGATCATGGACGATAAATCCGGCAAGCAGGCGGTCGAATACGGCATCGTACCCATCGCCGTGATGGCATCGATGTCGGGGCTCGATTTTGTCCGCGCGATCTTCGCGAGACGATTGCCAGAGCCACCGATCATGCAGACGGTCGAGCCGTTCGACTGCACGGTCGAACCCGGCGCCGTCGTGATTCACAGCGTGCCGGGTCGGCGCCATTACAATCCGATCGGCTCGGTGCATGGCGGCTATGCCGCGATTCTCTTGGATTCCGCGATGGGGCTCGCGGTGCAGAGCACGCTGCCCGCGGGCACTGGCTACACCACGTTGGAATTCAAGATCTCATTCGTGCGCGGCATGAGCGAGACGAGCGGCATGATCCGCACCGAGGGCCGCGTGCTCAACGCCGGCCGCCGCGTCGCTACCGCCGAGGCGCGCATCACCGATGCAGGGGATCGGTTGCTTGCGCATGCGACGACGACGTGCCTTGTGTTCGAATTTCCGAAGGAGAGCGCGAAAGCCTGACGTTGAATTGGTGGGTACCTTTGGGCTAGGCTTTCGCTGCAGGTCAAGAGAGGGCTCCCCTGTGCCTCCCGAGCGGATCGAACGCAAGCTCGCCGCCGTCCTGGCCGCCGATGTGGCTGGCTATAGCCGACTCATGGGAGCTGACGAGGAAGGCACTCTCGCGCGCCTGAAGGCCTGCCGTCGCGAATTGATGGACCCGGAGATTGCGGAGCACCGTGGGCGCGTCGTCAAGACCACCGGAGACGGCATCCTCATCGAGTTTTCGAGCGTGGTGGACGCCGTGCGCTGTGCGATGGACGTTCAGCGCGGCATGGCCGAGCGCAACGCGGATGTTACAGATGAGCAACGGATCGAGTTTCGCGTCGGGATCAACCTTGGCGATATCATGATCGATGCCGAGGACATTCATGGCGACGGAGTGAATATCGCGGCGCGGTTAGAAAGTATAGCGGAGCCGGGCGGCATCTGCATCTCGGACTCGTCCTATCAGCAAGTGCGCGACAAGTTCACCATCCACTTCGAGGATATGGGTGTGCAGCAGCTCAAGAACATCGCGCGTCCGGTCCGCGTCTATCGCGTACCGATTGGCCGGAGCGCGCCAAGGGAAAGGCCGGCGCTCGCCCTGCCGGACAAGCCCTCGATCGCGGTACTGCCATTTCAGAATATGAGTGGTGATCCCGAGCAGGAATACTTCGCCGATGGCATGGTTGAGGATATTATCACCGAATTGAGCCGGATTCGCTGGCTGTTTGTGATCGCTCGCAACTCGACCTTCACATACAAGGGCCAGGCAGTTGCTGTGAAGCAGGTGGCGCGCGAACTGGGTGTGCGCTATGTGCTCGAAGGATCGGTGCGCAAGGGCGGGAATCGTGTGCGCGTCACCACGCAAATGATCGATGCGACCTCCGGCGCCCATATTTGGGCCGAGCGATACGACCGCGACCTCAGCGATATCTTTGCCGTGCAGGACGAGATCACGGCGAGTGTTGCCGGAGTCATCGAGCCGGCGCTGGCGGAGGCCGAGCAGCAGCGAGTGTTGCGCAAGCCGCCGGAGCGGCTCGATGCTTGGGAAGCCTACCAGCGAGGACTTTGGCACTTCAACAAATACGGACCGGAGGAAAACCAGACCGCACAGACCTTTTTTCGCCAAGCCATCGCGCTCGATCCGAATTTCGCTCCCGGCCATTACGGAAACGCGCTGGCTCTCCAATGGGAGATCTGGCACTTCTCGACGCGCCCCTTCTCGGAGGTTCAAGGAACTGCGCGTGAACAAGCGCAAATCGCGGTATCGCTCGACGATAAGGATGCGACGGCGCATGCCGTGCTGGCACATATGATGATGTGGGGCGGCGAATGGGAGGCGGCGATCGCCGAAGCGCGCACTGCGGTTGCCCTCAATCCAAACGGTGCCTTTGTCATCAGCATGCTTGGTTGTGTACTCGGGTTCGGCGGCTATCGAGAGGAAGCACTCGAGAGGTTGCAGCAGGCAATGCGTGCCAGCCCACACGATCCCCTGATTTGGCTTTGGTCGATCTGGCGCGCGGTCTTGCAGTTTTTTTCACGCGATTTCGTTGCTGCGCTGCAGACATTGCGCCAAGTTGTTCGCCTGCGTCCGAGCTACGCTCCCCCTTACGAATACGTCGCTGCGTCGCTCGCTTATCTCGGGCAATTGGACGAGGCGCGCGAAGCACTGGAACGTGTTCCCCCGCAATCGGCGGAGCAGCTTCAGCGTTGGCAGCAACGGCCGCCCTGGATGCGGCCCGAGGATTATGCGCTACGGGTCGAAGGTGTCCACCTTGCAGTCGGAGAGCGGGGTTGAGTGCGACGCCGCGATCCCAATCATCTCTGAACGACTTTCAGACGGCGCGCTAGATGGCTTGAACTGCAACTAGCGAGCGAGGTCATCGAACAGGACCGCTGACTTTCGTCGTTGGGTACTTTTCGGACATTCCGTATTTTCCAAGTTGGGTCTGCTTTCCCGGGGTAAGGCGAAAGTTGGATTTCAAGCTTGCCGAGGGCGGCTTCTGGCGCAAAGCCGACATTCGGATATTTGCCGAATGAGCCGGAGACCTGGGAAGCGGCAGACGCGTATCTGCGCGCTTGAAAACACATCGTTTTCGAGGGCTTTTTGCAGCCCGAATTAGAGCCCGAAATTTCGTTCGTGGAAGCGTCGTGGAAGCGGCAGGAGGAAAGTCGCAGCGTAAAGCCGGCAGGGTTGGCTGCGATGTAATGACTCAATTGTGATCGGGGGGCGCTTAGGCAGGTGCCGCTGCAGCACCTTTCCCTTTTAGACGCAAATCAGATTCAAGCCTGGTGCTGATCCCGAGGAGCGCGAGGACGGCACGCGTAGAAACGTCAAGGAGACGATCGACAGGTATTCGATCGTCGGGCGCGACGTGCCGCAATATCGCCCGCCGAACCTAGGTGACTGGAAAAAGCGCAAATCAGTCCACCTCGCGAACATCAGGCAGTCCGTAAACGCTGATGATCCCGAAATAGGCGCGCCTCATTGAAATCGCGATGGCCCGTGAGCGGTAGGACTCGAACGTGCAACCAGACCGTTATGAGCGACGGGATAACTGCCAGCTTAGTTGATTTTTCTTCTCTTTTGTTCGTGTCCGATCGCTTTTGTCGCGTTTCGTTGGCGCCATTTCTGGTGCAAAACTGGTGCGGTGGTTCTGAAGCCTGATGCCCGACCTTCCTGTGTTTGGGAGCGGGCGATTCCTTGCGAGGTTCATGGTGACGTCCTGGCTTTGAGCATCTGCGACGCGGAACGTTCGGGCTGGTATGATCGGCAGGGTCTTACGCAAGTGTTGAGAACAGTTGACGCGCCGCTCGAACCTCGGGTGTCTCGTTGCTCTCCCTGAACTTGGCACAGATAGGACCGAGAAGATTCCCCGCCCGAAGTCTCAGGCCTGATGCAGCCCATAACGCCGCCAAGCTCGTTGCTGATCTTAGCTCCCAGATCGCTGCCCCTTGACGGAGGGCCACCCGCAAAGCCTGCTTGAGGAGGGCCTCCGCCTGCGCCTGTTCTCCGCCGGAGAGGCGCACGATTTCTGCGCGCAGGCGCAGGATCTCGGGGTCGCAAAGCCCTTCGCCGTTGGTTTCGGATTGTCGTTCGAGTTCGTCGAGCAGGCGGCCAGCCGGCTCGAGTCTTCCCATTTCGATCAGAGCGGTGGCGAGTTCGGCTTTGAAGCGGTTGTGATTGGCGGAAATTCCCCGGTCGTCCAGCCGCGCAATTCCGGCAGCCAGTTCCCTTGCGCCCGATTCCACGTCGCCCTGACGGATCAGGATCATTCCGCGAAGGGACGGCACCCAGTTGGCGTACGGCCTATGACGCTGGCCGTGGGTTTCCAGCCGAGTCAGGTATTTCTCGGCCAAGTCCAGGTGGCCGGCGAAGATCGCGGTCGGACATGCAGCCTGCTGGAGAGCGTAGAATTCCGACACCGGGTCCGTTCGAGATTCGGCTTCACGAACGGCCTCTTGCGCCGTGCTGATGGCCTCTCCGATTTCGCCGCGCAGGAACTGGACCTGCGCGAGCGTGCTCAGTGCCAGGCTCCTTTGATCGTAGACCAGTCTCGCATCCATCGGAGTGTCCGACCGATCCAAGCGCTCCAGCACGCTCTGCAGGAGACGTGCGGATTCGATCTGGTCACCCATCGCGTGGCGGATGTTGGCGATCAGCCGGTCTCCTACGAGTATCGCGGCAGCGTCGCCATTGCGGAGCCCCAGCTCTCTGAATGCCTCGGCATGTGCTGCCGAGACCTTGAATCGACCAGCGTTCCAGGCGTTGACCATCAGGCTCCATCTGGCCCTCAATTGGTGCGGCAGATCGTCGAGCTTTTCCGCGATTGCAAGCGCGCGCTCGGCGATCGCGATCATATGCCGTCCATGGGAGTCGATCTGGAGCAGCGATGCAAACAGTTCGACAAGGAGCTGCATCTCGGTTCCGGGATCGCCCGCAAGATCTGCGGACTCGAGCGCGTGGTTCACGCGCGCGCGGCACTCCTCGACGAGCTGCCACGACCACCAGAGGGGAACGGACGCGAGTGTGAGCGGCAGTCCGATCGTGTATGCCTGTTCATGCGCGAAGCTCCAGTCGAGAGCCGCGCGTACGTCGTCGATCTGCACCGGCGCCCCTCGGCGTAGCCGCTCGAGCATAAGCAATGCGTGCCGCTGACGAACGGTCGCTTCCTCGCCTTCCTGGCGAAGACGATCCAGCGCAAAATGTCTCGTTGTGACCAGCATCCGGAAGCGCCGTGTATCTCCGTCGGATTCGGTCGAAAGAAGAGATTTTGCGGCCAAAGCAGCGAGGTCGCGGATCACCGCCCCGGCAGGGTGGCTTTCATCCGCGGCGACCGCGGCGTCCTCGGCAGTGAACGAGCCGGCGAAGACTGACAATCGCCGAAACAGCGCGCGCTCAGAGGACGAGAGCAGATCGTGACCCCACTGGAGCATCTCAGCGAGCGTCTGATGGCGAGTGATGGCTGTCCTTCGCGAGCCCAGGTCTTCGAGCTGCAGCCGGCCGAGCTGTTCGGCCAGGCTTCTGACGCCCAAAGCACCTGCCTGCACCGCCGCCATCTCGATCGCGAGCGGCAGGCCGTCCAGGGCACGGCAGAGGGCGCAGACATAAGGTGCTTCGTGATCGCCGAGAGCGAAGCTCCCAGCAGCCGCTGCACGTTCAGCAAACAATTGGACGGCCGAATAGCTCAAGGCCTGCTGCGCCGAAGCCAGATCGGCGGGGGGAATATCGAGCGGATCGACGCGGTAGATCCATTCTCCTTCCACCCGGAGTATCTCGCGGCTGGTCGCGATGATGCGGACCCGTGGTGCACCTCGCGCCATCGCTTCGCAAAAAAGGGCGGCCGCCTCGACGAGGTGCTCGCAATTGTCCAGCAGTATCAGGACGCTCCTGTCCTTCAGCCCCGCGACCAGCATCTCCGTTGGATTTCCTGAAAGCACCACCTTTCCCAGCGCGGTCGCGACCGCTGTCGGGACCCACTCGGGCTCGGCCACCGACGCAAGGTCGACGAAGACCGCGCCGTCCGGAAACTCGCGTTTCAGTCGGGTCGACACGGCTTGGGCCAACCTCGTTTTTCCAATGCCTCCGGCACCTGCCACCGTCACCAGCCGGTTCTGTCGGATCAATGCGGCCAGATGGTTGATGGCGGCCTCTCGTCCGATCAGCGACGAGAGGGATTGCGGAATGCCTTCCTGCGTGCGGGGCTCCCGCACCGGCGCACTCGGCTTGTCTTCAACCGTTATAGGAGCCGCAAGCCGGTAGCCCCGACCGGACTCCGTCTGGATAAGGGACGCGCCGCCTTGGGTTCGCCCGAGCGCGTTGCGGAGCTTGGAGACGTGCGCTCGAACTGTGCCGTCGTCGACGTGGACTCGTCCCCAGACGCGCGCAACCAAGTCCTCTCGGCTCACGAGGTCGCCGCGAGCCTCTATCAGCGCGAGCAGGATTTCGAAGGCGCGGGGGCCGAGAGGGATCGGCGTTTCGCCTTCAAAAATCTGTCGCTTGAGGCGATCCAGGCGCACGCCTCCGAAACAGAGCACAACGCGTTCCGAGATGGCTCTTTCGGCCGACCGCTCTCCCGCAAGTGTCATCATCGGCCGCTTGCTACACCGCAACAATTCTTCACAACACGCAACATGCTCGTCGGTGCCGTCCAATCTACAGTTTGCACGGATCGATTGTCGCCGACAAGGATGGAGCTGGCGATGGGGAACACAAAGCCGAGAACGGTTATCCTGGTCCATGGCGCTTGGACCGACGGCTCCTGCTGGTCGTCGGTAATCGCTCAACTCAATGGCGCAGCGGTCGAGACAACAGCAGTCCAACTCCCCTTGTCCTCGTTAGCTGAGGATGTCGCGACCGTTCAGCGGGCCATGGCTCTTGAGGAAGGACCGCTGCTGCTGGTGGGACATTCGTATGGTGGCGTGGTCATCACCCAGGCTGGCGATGATCCGAAGATCGCGGGGCTCGTCTACGTGGCGGCGTTTGCACCCGATGCGGATCAATCCGCCTTGTCCTTGGCCGAATTGCTTCCGCCATCGCCAGCGGCATCGGAGCTGGAGCGAGATGGCTCAGGCTTCTTCAAGCTCACCCGCAAGGGAATCCTCGAGGACTTCGCCCAGGACCTGATCATCGGACAGAAAGAAGTCATGATCGCTACTCAGGGACCGATATCCATCCACGCGCTCGGCGCACCGGTCAGCAGCACCGCCTGGAGGGGCAGGTCCTGCTGGTACGTACTGGCCGAAAATGATCGCACTATCTGGCCCGCGCTGCAGGAAAGAATGTCGAGTCACATCGGCGCAGAGACCATCCGCGTTCCTGCCGGCCACGTCGCGATGCTCTCCTGTCCTCAAAAGGTCGCCGAGGTGATCCTGCTTGCAACCGCGGCAACGCTCTCACGAAAGAGATGCGAGCACATGCCCTCAAAGGGGAGCAGACCATGAGCCAAGCAAACATTCTGATCAGCGGGGCGACCGGACGCACGGGGGGCGCTGCTATCAACGAATTGCTCAAGATGGGAAAGAGCGTGCGGGCCTAGGCGTCTCCAACTGGAGGCTTCCGGGATCAACGAAAGCGCATATCATGCCGAAGACATGGTTTATTACGGGTGCGAGCAGCGGCTTCGGACGGGAGCTGACCGAGCTGCTGCTTCATCGTGGCGACACGGTAGCCGCCACAGTCCGCAAGCCCGAGGCTCTCCAGGACCTCGCGAGCAAGTATCGCGAGCGTCTTTGGGTCGCGGTCCTCGACGTCACGAACGGCGAGGGCGTGCGCCAAATTGTCAGCCGAGCCTTCGCCGATTTGGAGCGAATCGACGTCGTGGTCAGCAATGCCGGCTACGCGCTGTTCGGCGCGGCGGAAGAGGTCAGCGACGCGCAGATCGAGCGCCAGATCGACACCAATCTGCTTGGGTCGATCCGGCTCGCCCGCGCGGCAATCCCCCACCTTCGGCGACAGGGCGGTGGGCGGATCATTCAGATTTCGTCGTCTGTCGGGCAGGCGGCCTATCCGACGATGGGCGTCTATGCCGCCACCAAGTGGGGTGTCGAAGGCTTCTTCGAGGGCACGATCCCGGAGATCGCTCCGTTCGGCATCGAGGTCACGCTGGTTGAGCCAGGCGCTTCGCGCACGAATTTTGCTTCCTCCAGCGCTGATATGGGCCAAATCCTTCTGGTCTATGAACAGACGCCTGCCGGCGAGTTTCGCCGCAGGGCAGAGTCGGCTGGCCTCGCCATGTTTCCCGGTGATCCGCGCAAGGTCGCTGCGGCGATCATCGCCTCGGCCGATCAGGCCCCGGCGCCAAGGCGCTTGACGCTCGGCAGTGACGCCTACGCGCTCGTCCATGCGGCCCTGACGGAGCGGCTGGCGGCCCTGGAAAATCAGGAAGCATTGGCGCGCTCGACCGACATAGCGATCCAGGGAGCCGCAGTCTGACCGCTCAAATCGAAGGAGCGGAACGTCGCCGCCATCGTCTCTGACAAGGATCGCACACTTCGCGACATCACCTTCACGCAATCAAGCGCGAAACAATGGAGAAAGAAAAATGGTGAAATACAGCGAGTTTGAATTCAGGACACAGCCGTGGTTCGAAGCGTCGTGGTTCGACCGGTCCAATTTCCAGGGTTTCAGCCATTTCATCCCGATGAAGACGATCGTCATTCACTGCTTTGACCCTCGGGCATCAGAGATTCCACAGGCGGTCGCCGATCATTTTGGGGATGAGGTCTACCCTGGAGAGAACATCCTCGATGAACATGGCAACCGGATCGGAAACACGCGAACGCTGTTCGTCGTGTCCAACGCGGGCGGCCGAGCCCTTTCGGCCCTGCAATCAGTGGCCACGATGGACTATCTCTTCCAGGTTCAGAAGGTCGTTGTTGTGCATCACTCATTCTGCGGCGCGACGGCCTTCTCGCCGGAGGCTCTCGTTGCTGATTTCCACGATCATCATCACGCCGACATCTCGAAGATGTTTGAGCATGATAGTCTTGCTATCACGGACTTCGAGAAATCGATCAAGCACGATGTCGAGCTGCTCCGCGCCAGTCCGGCAGTCCCGAAGCACATCAAGCTCTACGGTTTCTTTTTCGAGATGAATTCGGGCAAGTTAACCGAGGTTGTCCGGGACGTTCCCGCATAGAATGCGGCGCGCAAGCGAACGCGGCCGGGTCGCAAGCAGTCGCTTGCGATCATGGACGCCGGTTTGGCTGCAGACGTTTGGAAGTTGTAAAGAGTGTGGTGGTCGACTTACAGGACATCTCATGATCGCAGATATCAAGGTTCCGGATAGCAGCATCGCACGCCAGGCCGAGGAGCTCGTGCGCTCCGTTTCCGATGACACACTCTTCAACCATGTGATGCGCTGCTACTGGTTCGGCGAGCTGTTCGCGCAGCAGGAAGGCAAGAAGGTCGATAGCGAGCTGATGTTTCTTTCAACCGTCCTGCATGATCTCGGTCTCACCACCCATGCACCCGGCCCGCATCGGTTCGAGATCGAAGGCGCGAGCGCGGCGCGGACATTCCTCCGGGAGCAGGGCGTGACGGAGGATCGAGCCCAGAAGGTTTGGGATAACATCGCGCTGCACACCTGGGATATGAATCAATTCAGGGGCGACACAAGTCGTTTGATGCAGCGTGGCCTCGCCTACGACGTCTCCGGTGTGCAGGACGCGCGACTCGACCCCGATGACGTCGCCGAGGTGGTTCGGCGATATCCCAGACTCAATTTCAAGCGGGCTTTCAACGAAATGCTCAATCATGAGCTCGACTG
Organism: Bradyrhizobium sp. CSA207; assembly: GCF_029051685.1. Classification (GTDB taxonomy): domain Bacteria; phylum Pseudomonadota; class Alphaproteobacteria; order Rhizobiales; family Xanthobacteraceae; genus Bradyrhizobium. Next base: position 204,223 of record NZ_JAACFT010000014.1, read on the forward strand.
CAAGCAACCCTATCCGCACTGGTTCCACATCTGCTCTCGCATTGCGCACAACAGGTCGCCGCTCACCATTGTGGATGCGCCGGTCGTTCTTGACTGGGCGCCGTTCGATGAGTGAGCGGACGTTTTGTCGCGACAGTGCTTCCTTTCGGCCCGCGGGATTTCTCAGTCTGACATCGACCTCGTATGGACCGCGATCGCGCTCCATACGACTCCAGGGATCCCGCAGCACATGCATCCGGTCGTTGCGCTCGTAACCGCCGGTGTCGAAATGGATGAGCTGGGCATCTCTTATCGGGATTGCAGCGATGAAGAGCCTCCACCGAGGCAATTTCTGTACTGTCGTCCGTCAATCGGCGTGGCCGAGTTAGGCGTGAGGCGCTTCCCAATGACCCAAGGATCAAAACGATGAGTGAAGCGGACATCCTTGTGAGCGGTGCGACCGGTCGAACGGGGGGCGCTGCCATCGATGAGCTGGTGGCCATGGGAAAGCGGGTCAGGGCCTACCTGCGCTCCGACGACGAGCGGGCGGCGGCCCTGCGCCGGCGCGGTGTCGACATCGCCGTCGGGGATTTTACCGACATCGATGATATTCGCGCCGCGATGGAAGGCATCAAATCGGCCTATTTTCTTCACCCCATCGCACCGGGGATCATCAGCGCAGCCGCCTATTTCGCGCAGGCGGCGAAGGAAGCGGGCGTGTCGGCAATCGTCAACATGTCGCAGATTTCAGCGCGGCGCGAGTCGACGAGCCATGCCGCGCAGGATCACTGGATCTCCGAGCGAGTCTTCGACTGGTCAGGCGTGGCGACTACGCATCTCCGTCCCACCTTCTTCGCCGACTGGCTCGCCTACCCTCATTTCGCGAAGGAGATTTGGGCGAAGAAGAAGATCGAATTCCCCTTTGGGAACGGACGCCACGCCCCGATCAGCACGGACGATCAGGGAAGGGTGATCGCCCACATTCTGGCCAATCCGGCAGGTCACGAGGGGAAGATCTATACCCTTCATGGCCCCGTCGAGATGAACCATACCGAGATCGCCGCTGCAATGAGCGAGGTCCTCGGCGCGAAAATCACATACGCGCCAACGTCAATCGAAGAGTTCAGGCAGAAAATGGAGGATCTGTACAGGTTTCCACCTTTTCTGGTGCAGCACCTGGTTGAAGTCGCCCAGAACTACCGCGAAGGCATCTTCGCTGGCACCAACGACGTGGTCGAAAAGATTACCGGCACGCCAGCGCTTTCGGTCCCTGCTTTCATCGCGAAATACCGTGATGCTTTCGTCTGACCGGCGCGCAGGCTACGGCCGACGTGAACGGAATAGGGAGAGGACGGGGATGCTGCGGGTCGAGCGATTGGCACCACAGCAGTTGCAATCGTTTCTTCCGTTCCACCCGCCGGGGCTGCAGCCCCGGCATTGTCCACTCAAGGAGACATCAGTATGACCAGTGGCTTTGTAAAGACACACGACGGAGTCGAGATCTTCTACAAGGATTGGGGCACGGGCCAGCCGATTGTTTTCCATCATGGTTGGCCGCTGAGTTCGGACGACTGGGACACCCAGATGCTCTTCTTCGTGCATCAAGGCTACCGGGTCGTCGGGATTGATCGGCGGGGTCACGGCCGTTCCAGCCAGGTTTCCGAAGGCCATGACATGGACCACTACGCTGCCGACGCGGCCGCGGTCGTCGAGCATCTGGGCCTTCAGAAGACCATCCATATCGGCCACTCGACCGGCGGCGGAGAAGCGACCCGTTATGTCGCACGTCACGGCAAGGGCCGGGTCGCGAAGCTGGTACTTGTCGCCGCAGTGCCGCCGATCATGGTAAAGTCTCCGAACAATCCGGAGGGCTTGCCGATTGAGGTGTTCGACGGCTTTCGGAAAAGCCTGGCCGCCAACCGTGCGCAGTTTTATCGCGAGGTCGCGTCCAAGCCCTTCTACGGGTTCAACCGGCCTGGCTCGCCGCCGCTCGATGGTGTCGTCGATAATTGGTGGCGTCAGGGCATGATGGGGGGCGCCAAGGCCCACTATGACGGCATCAAGGCCTTCTCTGAAACGGACCTCACCGAGGACCTTAAGAGCATTGACGTTCCGACCCTATGCGTGCAGGGGGACGACGATCAGATTGTTCCGTATAAGGGCGCCGCTGAGCTGCAGGTCAGACTCCTCAAGAACGCCACTCTGAAGCTCTACCCTGGATTTCCGCATGGCATGCTCACCACCTATGCTGACACTATCAACCCAGATCTCCTGGCGTTCGTTCGCAGCTAATGCTGTTCGGCGGCGGTGCTCCATATCGAGAGCGGAGCACCGCCGTTTGGCCTAGCGTCCCATCGAGCACCGATAAATGGTTGGCGCCTGAACATTGGACATAACCTCGCATTCCCTCCCCCAAAAGGCGCGCTGCAATAGCAGAAAGGTGAGGTGGTGATGTCAACTCCGCGGCATAGCCCAACCACCTCGCTGCCATGGCGCTGTCGCCGGGTTTGCGCCGCCTCTATATCGCTCGCGATGCCGATGCCGCTGGAGACACGGTGCAGGCGACTCTCGCCCAACGCGCAGGAGCTACCGGCATTGAGACGATTGTCCTGTCGCCACGGCTGGGCGATTTCCACGAAGATCTGCACGTATTCGGCTTTGACGCTCTAAGCGTAGCGTTGCGGATACAGCTCGCACCTGAGGACGTCGACCGCTGTCGAGATTTGGGTGGTCCGTGTGATGCGAAGTTCGCTGCGGACTCGTTTGAAGAGATCGGGAAGAAGAGCGAGGAGCACGTCATGGAGAAAATGCAAAAGGGCGACGCGGCGCACCTTTCCGCTGCAAGCAGCATGAGAAGCGCAACGCCCGGGCAACAGATCAGAAGTTGTGGGAAGGCGAGCGCGCCCGTTTTGTTTCTTCGCGTACGTGAGTGATCACGCGAATGAGAGGTTAACTGCCGTTTCCCCGCGCGGGATCTGCGCGATTTTAATGGGCGACACGCGCCAGGCATTGGAGCGGGATCTGCGACGGGAATTTCCCGAAAAGAATCCGGCTTACAGCGGCGACGACCTTGAGGAGATTGGGGCTCTGACCGTCCAGGAGGCCAGCGAGACGCGAGATTAGCGTGAGCCTACCTCTCGATCTTGAGGGAACACCATTTCAACTAAGCGTCTGGCCAAGCATTGCGAGCCATCCCGCTCGGGCAATCCGCGACATACAGTGAGATCGCCAGCCGCACCGGCGCTCCGAACGCGGCTAATGCCGTGTTGTAAGCGTGTTTGGCCAGTAGGGTAGCCTTGGCGTCCCTTGCCATCGCGCCGTGGATGACGGCGGCCTTGGTGGCTGTCGATGGGATTGGAGCGCAAAAGTATGGTGCTCGATCGCGAAACCCGGAACTCGTCGGTTTGACCAAGCGTCCCGCCAATATGCCGCGACTATCAGCGGTTTGAGCGTTTATGGAATGGCGGCTTGTGGCGCAGAGCGGACCATCGCCAAAGTGCTAATGGAAGCCAAGTGCGCAGACGCAGACATGCGGCGCGATTCGGTCAGCAGATCAATACGGGCGAGTTTTCGGCACGCAGGCGTCGGCCGCAAAGGC
>NZ_JAACFT010000149.1 GCF_029051685.1 Bradyrhizobium sp. CSA207
CAGCGCCTAGATGAAGCTTCTGGTTGCCCCTAAGATGACAGGAGGTCGATCCCATCGCATCAAAGGCCCGGCGGCCGCGGAACGCGCCGGTGGGCTCAAGTTGCACTGTTTTCACACGGCCTGGGCCATAGGCAGACATTAGCGGAACTTCCCGAAAACGGACGCATTGGCTTTGCCAAAGGGACATAGCGCCCGGCAGTTGGTGTCACGGTTGCGCAGACGCATTCAATCTTGCCGGAAAGAGGATA
>NZ_JAACFT010000150.1 GCF_029051685.1 Bradyrhizobium sp. CSA207
CCGGCGATGGCCCGTGCAGCAAAGGAAGCGGCGAAGGTGCTGCTGCGGAGTGCGGGAGTGGATGTGGGGGATGCGGTGAAGCCGGCGGTGAAGCGAGGCAAGCGCGCGCCGCATTAGTTGTCGTCCCACTGCCCGACCATAGCAAAATGCCCCTGTTTTGCCCGACGAGTCAAACGGCGTTGCCGCCTGCGTATGCCTACCGTAAGCCGTTGATCCGGCTAGCCTCGGCTACTGTGCATGGGGTTGT
>NZ_JAACFT010000151.1 GCF_029051685.1 Bradyrhizobium sp. CSA207
GGCGACGTCCTTGAGCAGCGCGGTCAGGCCCGAATTGAGATCGAGATCGACGGTGAGCGGCGAGAAGGTCGGCTTGGACGTGCCGCCGCCGCTGGTGGCGCCGATCAGTGCGCTGACGTCAAAACTGTAGTCGATGACGTTGAAGGCGCCCTCATGGTGAAGGCGGGTGGAATCGCCGATGACGCCGTCGATGGTGAGGAAGTAAGCCGCGGCGCTGCCGCCGCCGGTG